>WRBC01000015.1 GCA_009779855.1 Coriobacteriia bacterium | reverse complement strand
TTGTACCGCCTACTGGGTTTAACACACAAAGCACCCTTGCTCTTACTGCACTTACTGCTCTTGTCATACTTGCTGCTACCTTAGTAGTTAAGAAGAGAAGAGCTATTGAGGGGACGCCAGTAGTGCGTTAGTGGGGATTTTATGTTCCACTTATATTAGACACGAGGTGGAATCCAGCCTCCGTTAAGGCTTCCTTGATTTTCTGAAGCTGCTCGAAGTCTCTGGTCTCTAGTCCTATAGTTAAGTAGCAGCTGGTAATTGCCATGCTGGGGTCAGAGCCCGAGTAGTGAACGTTTATTACGTTACCACCGCACTTAGATATGATGCTACTTACGCCTACCAGCTGACCAGGCTTGTCTTCTAGGGCAATGTGCAGCGTGGCGTTTCTACCGCTTGTGACAAGCCCACGTGTAATTACCCGGGAGAGTATATTTACATCGATATTGCCCCCTGAAACTATACAGACAGTCTTTTTCCCCTTTAGGGGCAATTTATTAAACATGACAGCTGCAACACTGGTTGCCCCTGCCCCTTCTGCAACTAGCTTCTCTTTCTCCATAAGGGCTAGTATTGCAGCAGCGATTTCATCCTCGCTAACCGTGACCACTTCGTCCACGTATTCTTTCACGAGCTCCAGAGTTTTTGAGCCTGGTGTTTTTACCGCGATTCCATCAGCAAAAGTAGAGACACTTTCGATGGTTGTGGTATCCCCGTACCGTAGACTCTCATGCATGCAGGGGGCCTGCTCTGCCTGGACACCGTATACTTTAATATCAGGATTAAGGCTCTTTAGTGCAAAGGAAACTCCTGCAATGAGTCCACCACCGCCCACAGGAACGACAACGGCCTCTACATCAGGCAGTTGCTGTAAGATTTCAAGGCCAATGGTCGCTTGACCCTCTATCACGGCCTCATCGTCAAAGGGATGAACAAAGGTGGCACCTGATTCTTTTTGTAGGGCAAGAGCACAGTCATAAGCATCATCATAGGTTCCAGGCACTAAGATAACTTCTGCACCCCGTGCCTTCGTAGCTTCGACCTTGCTAATAGGGGCACCGTCAGGCATACAGATTGTGCAGGGGATATCCATTTCTGCAGCAGCTAGGGCGACTCCCTGTGCATGGTTTCCTGCAGAGCAGGCAATAATCCCGACCTTTTTTTGTTCCTCAGTTAGTTGACTGATTTTGTAATAGGCGCCGCGCAACTTAAAGCTGCCGGTAGTTTGCAGGTTTTCAGTCTTCAGATAAACGTGAGTATCTGTGCCTAGAGCATGGCCATCAATCATATCTGTTTTTCTGGCAACGTCTTTTAAGACGTATACTGCATGCTTGATTCTTTCTAGACTGATCATACGGCCACCCTCCATGAGTGCCTGTCTTCAAGTTCTCCGCTTTGTATACCCGTGAGTGCACCGTAAAGCTTTTTGCTAAGCGGACCTATCTTGCCTTGAGTGTCACCTAACCCAATAGAGAAATCCTCACCCTTGTAGTGAAGTTTGCCGATAGCTGTAATCACAGCAGCAGTCCCTGTGCCAAAGGCTTCTTCCAGTATTCCTTCTTGCTGCGCTGCTATGAGTTCGTCAATGGACAGGAGTCGCTCCTCAACAGTGTAGCCCCAGTCACGGCAGAGAGTAATGACAGAATCACGAGTAATCCCAGGTAGGATACTGCCGTTTAAAGCCGGAGTAACAATCTTGCCTTCAACCTTGAAGAAGACATTCATGGATCCTACTTCTTCAATATAGGTGCGCTCAGTTCCGTCAAGCCACAAGACCTGATCAAAGCCTGCTTTGTAAGCCTTTTGTTGCGCCGCAAGGGACGCAGCATAATTTCCGCCTGTTTTTGCAAAACCAACACCACCACGGACGGCACGGACATAGGCGTCTTCTACCCAGATGGAGACAGGCTCTAATCCATTTTTATAGTACAGTCCGCTGGGTGACATGATGATGGCAAAAAGAAAATTCTTTGAAGGAGTCACCCCCAAATAGGGTTCGGTGGCGATGATAAAAGGACGAATGTAAAGAGACGTTCCCGGGTCGTCTGGTACCCAATCGCGGTCAAGCGTCACAAGAGCAGATATTGCCTGAACATAGTCTGCCTCTGGAATTGGGGGAATGCAAATGCGTTCATTAGTGACATTTGTCCTGGCAGCATTCATTTCAGGGCGAAACAGGTAGACTTCCCCTGTACTGCCCTTGTAAGCCTTCATACCCTCAAACATTTCTTGTCCGTAGTGGAATACTGCAGAAGCAGGCGAGAGCGTAAAATCCCCGTAGGGTACAATACGTGCGTCATGCCAGTGGCCACCCTTTTCAGGGTCCTCTGTATAGTCCATCAAAAACATGTGATCAGTGAAAATGTGTCCAAAGCCTAGATCACCACGGGGTTTTTCCTTGGGTGTACTTGTTTGAGTGATGTCGATATCAAGCATATTCGTTTCCTTTTATCATCCTGCATAAAATGATGCTGCTTCAGGCAGTTTTAGAGCAGATTCTTAAGGCAGGATTGCACCTTTATCTGCAGAGCTAACTAGCTTTGCATAGCGTGCCAGATAGCCGTGTTTAATCTTTGGTTCGGGAGCCGTCCATATCGTGCGTCGTTTTGCAAGTTCGCTTGCAGAAACCTCTAGCGAGATACTGCCTGCGGCAATGTCGATTGCGATCTGATCACTCTCTTCGACAAGCGCAAGAGTACCGCCCTCCATTGCTTCAGGGCTTATATGTCCAATGGCGGCACCGCGGGTTGCTCCTGAAAAGCGTCCATCTGTAATAAGGGCAACATGTTCACCTAGACCCATGCCACTGATTGCTGCGGTGGGGGTGAGCATTTCCTTCATGCCGGGACCCCCTTTTGGTCCTTCATAGCGCACAACAATTACGTCACCTTTTTGGATTTTGCCCCCAAAGATTGCTTCAGTAACGGCTTCCTCTGAGTTGAAGACGCGTGCTGGTCCTGTGTGTTGCATCATTTCGGGCGCTACGGCGGACTGTTTCACCACGCAGCCATCTTCTGCAAGGTTTCCGCGTAGCACGGCAATTCCGCCAGACTCTGAGTAAGGGTCTTCGCTGGGTCTAATTACGTCATGGTTAAAGTTTTCTGCAGCTTGCAGGTTTTCACCCATGGTCTTGCCAGTTACGGTGAGGACAGACTTATCTAGCAGATTGCGCTTTGTGAGCTCTTTCATGACAGCATATACGCCACCAGCTGCATCCAAATCTTCGATGAAGGTAGGTCCAGCGGGGGCAAGGCGACAAAGATTGGGTGTTTTCGCGCTGATGTCATGCGCATCACTTAAAGTAAGGGGAACCTGTGCTTCATTGGCGATGGCAGGCAGGTGAAGAAGGGTATTGGTTGAACATCCCAAAGCCATGTCTACGGTCATAGCGTTAGTAAACGCAGCTGGCGTCATGATATCGCGAGGTTTAATGTCGTTTTTGACAAGGTTCATCATCTGCGTGCCCGTGCGTTTTGCTAGGCGTAGACGAGCAGAGTACACAGCAGGAATGGTCCCGTTGCCAGGAAGCGCCATACCAATGGCTTCTGCCAGGCAGTTCATAGAGTTTGCTGTGTACATTCCGGCACATGACCCGCAGGTAGGGCAGGCGTCTTCTGCGTGCTTTTGAACGGTCTCTGCGTCCATCTGTCCGCCATGATAGGCACCAACAAATTCAAACATATCATCGAGGGCAGCCCGGTCTCCGTTTTTTCCGCCCTGAACTTTACCTGCAAGCATTGGTCCGCCAGAACAGAAAATAGTCGGAATGTTAAGCCTTGCTGCTGCCATAAGCAGCCCAGGTACATTCTTGTCACAGTTGGGGATCATGACAAGCCCGTCAAAAGCATGCGCCATGACTACCGCCTCGGTCGAGTCACAGATTAGATCACGTGTAACAAGTGAGTAGTGCATTCCCACATGCCCCATTGCCAGGCCATCACACATAGCGATTGCTGGAAAGGCAAGAGGTGTGCCCCCTGCCGCAAGCACTCCTGCTTTGACAGCTTCAGCTACCTTATCAAGATGCGTGTGTCCGGGCACGATTTCATTGTGGGAATTAACTATACCGATGATTGGTCGTGACAGCTCTTCATCAGTAAGTCCGAGCGCATAGAGCAGGCTACGGTGGGGTGCACGTTCTACACCTTTTTTTATCTGATCTGAGCGATAGTCTGGACGCATGGGTTTCTCCTTCTATTGCGTTGCGATACTAGTTTGAGGCGGTGTCCAGGTTATCGTCGCCCTGCCACAGCATCTTTTCGCGTAGCTTGCGCCCAACAACCTCCATAGGATGATTTTCCAAAGCTGCACGATCTGCAAGAAAGTTGGGAAGACTATTTTTGTTTTCTTCGATCCATGCTTCAGCAAAGCTGCCGTCTTGGACATCGGCTAAGACTTCACGCATGCGAGCCTTTGTCTCTTCTGCGGGTAATACGCGCGGTCCAGAGACATATTCACCGTATTCGGCAGTATTAGAGATTGAGTAGTTCATCCCTGAGACACCAGCTTTATTCACCAGGTCAATGATTAACTTTAGTTCATGGATTACTTCAAGGTACGCGCTTTCTGGCGAATATCCTGCTTCTGTCAAAACCTCGAAACCGCAGCGCATAAGGTCCACAACGCCACCGCAGAGAACAGCTTGTTCGCCAAAGAGGTCAGTTTCTGTTTCTTCGGTAAAGGTGGTCTCTAGGACTCCTGCGCGTGCTCCGCCAATGCCAGCAATATAAGCAAGAGCAATCTCTTTGGCATTGCCTGTAGCGTCTTGATGAACTGCAACAAGGCTAGGTACTCCTTTTCCGGCCATGAATTGACCACGTACGGTATGGCCTGGTCCTTTTGGTGCTGCCAAAAAGACATCTACCTCTGCAGAAGGCACAATCTGCTTGTAGTGAACGTTAAAACCATGCGCAAATGCAAGCGCCTTACCTGCAGTGAGGTTCGGTGCAATATCGTTTTCATAGACTGCCTGCTGCATCTCATCGCCGACAAGGAGCATTATAATGTCACCAGCTTTAGCTGCCTCTGCTGTTGTCATAACAGAGAATCCATCTGCCTCTGCTGCAGACCAGCCCTTGCCGTTTTCGCGTGCGCCGATAATGACATTGATGCCAGAATCGCGCAGATTTAAAGCGTGGGCATGTCCCTGAGAGCCGTAACCGATAATCGCAATGGTCTTGCCATCTAATTTTTCAATATTGCAATCTTTTTCATAAAACATGTTTGCCATAATCGAACTCTCCTTTTTCTTTTGTGCTTTCATCAATAGTATAGTGACCACGCTCTAGTGCGATCATTCCCGTACGCACTAGTTCGATGATGCCGAATTCACGAAGCAGAGTTCTTGCAGCTTCTGTTTTTTGCTCTTCGCCGATTATTGACAGCGTAAGAGTGTGGGTTGATACATCTATGATGGATCCCCTGAACACGTTAGTGATTTGGATAATCTCATTACGAACTTCGCTGGTAGAGGCGTTTACTTTGATTAGTACGAGTTCTTTGCGAAGCATGTTGACGGCTTCAATGAGCTTTACTGAATGGACAGGAAGTAACTTGCGCAGTTGGTTGCATAGCAATGCTGCGCGTTTGTCATCTGCTAGGACCTCAATCGTAATGCGTGAGATTGTTGGTGTATCTGTGGGTCCCACGGCAAGAGATTCGATGTTGTAACCCTTACGCGAAAAAAGTCGCGAGACTTGTGACAGGACTCCTGCCTCGTTCTCTACAAGGACTGCTAGGGTATGGCGTTTTTTCTCGCTCATAGCGATAGTTCCTCCTTTTAATCCACCAGGAATTGCGTAATGTGGTCACCGGCACTAATCATGGGGCGTGCCATTTCATGTTGACCGATGGCACAGTCGATTACGTATCCTGTTCCCAGTTCCATTGCTTCATGTAGAGCGTCTTCTAGCTCTTCCACAGTGCTGACGCGACGGGCAGGAAGACCGTAGGCATTAGCTAGGGCTACGAAGTCTGGGCCACGGTCCAGGGTTGTTTGCGAATAGCGTTTTTCAAAGATAAGATGCTGCCACTGTCTTACCATGCCTAGTACGCCATTGTTAAAGATGCACGTGATTACGGGCAAATCGTAATATTCTTCCGTTGACATCTCCTGACTGTTCATGCGGAAGGATCCGTCCCCCGTGATATGCAGTACTGTTTTTTCAGGATTGGCAGCCTTTGCCCCAATGGCGGCACCTAATCCAAAGCCCATAGCCCCAAATCCGCCAGAAGTTATCAGTTGTCCCGGATAGTCAAAGCGGAAGTGCTGGACTGCCCACATCTGGTGCTGGCCAACGTCTGTTGCCGCAATAGTGTCATCGGGTAGTATCTTTGCAATAGAGCTAAGTACTTGCTTTGGGGTCAGGGTGTCTGTTGTATCTTCATAGATGGTTTCTGCGGGGAAGGAAAAGACCTCTTCTTTCCATGCACTGTTGTCACGTTGTGAAACTTTCTGATTAAGCAAGGCGAGCACCTGCCTTGCATCCCCAATAATGTGATGGTCCGTCTGGACATTTTTGTCGATTTCAGACCTATCAATGTCAATATGTACAATTTTTGCATTTTGTGCAAAGCTGTCGAAGTTCAGTCCTACACGGTCAGAGAACCTGCATCCTACAGAAATTAGTAGATCACAACGGTCTGCAGCATGGTTGGATGCCTGCGTACCGTGCATTCCAATCATGCCTGTAGTCAAGGGATTCCTGCCAGAGATTCCGCCACCACCCATGACAGTGACGGCAACAGGCGAATCAATGCATTCTACGAAGGTCTTGAATTCTTCGTCAGCTCGACTTCTTACAACGCCACCCCCACAGATAACAAGCGGCTTTTTAGACTGATCGATCATGTCGACCAGTAGGTCAATGTCTTCCCTGTCGGGTTCAGGTGCCCCAAGCCTGCATAAGTTATCACGCGAAGCACGGTGGATGAGCGCTCCCAGACGTCCGCTTGTTGCGTGTTTCTCGCGCGGTAGCGGGGTATAGTCTGTCTGTGCCAGGGTTGCGTTGCGCACAATATCGATAAGAACAGGTCCTGGCCTGCCCCCACGTGCAACAGCAAAAGCCTCACGCACTACGTCTGCCAATTTTTCTACGTCTCGCACTAAATAGGTATTCTTTGTGATTGGCATGGCAATGCCTGTGATATCCACTTCCTGAAAGGAATCTTTACCAATCAAGTGCTCATTGACATTGCAGGTGACAAAAACAACGGGGGAGGAGTCCATGTAAGCAGTGGCAATTCCAGTGACCAGATTGGTAGCCCCAGGACCAGAGGTAGCCATGCAGACTCCAACTTTTCCTGAGCTGCGTGCGTATCCGTCCGCTGCGTGAGATGCTCCCTGTTCGTGCGCAGTAAGAATATGTTGGATTCGGTCTGAATAGGCGTGCAGCGCATCATAGACAGGCATGATTGCCCCACCAGGATAGCCAAAAACCGTGTCAACGCCTTGCTCCAGCAGGCATTCCATAAGTATTTGTGAACCATTCAGTTTCATCGTGCAATTCCTTTCAGCAGGACTAAGAACAGCGGACAAACAAAAAAGACTCCGATGCTTCGGAGCCTTGACGTAAGTAACTTAATGTCTTTTACTAGCGTTTTTACTAGGCTCCATTTCCCAAGTGGTCGACCAGGAGGACGACAATGCTAATAACCACGACAAAAAGACCTGTAAATAGGCCCTGTGTTAGTGATGTCGAGATTGAGTATGTAGTAGCATCGTTTTTCATAGTGAGGTAAAGTCTATCATAGAAGACTTCGCAAGATGAGAAATTCGCAGAAAACTTCCAGTTAAGCGAAGTAGACATCGGGAAGGACGCCCGCTACATGAGGTCAATACGTCAGATTATTCAGGATGCCCCAGAACTTCATCTTAAAGGGGATGACAAGCTAGTAATATTTAGTGACCTTCACAAGGGTGACGGAAACATTGACGATAGATTTTCCCTAAATAGGAACAATTATCTACATGCCTTGCGCCATTATTGGGATGAGGGTTACCTCTATATTGAGCTAGGTGATGGTGATGAGCTTTGGAAGGTGCGCGACTATAGCCTTATCAAGAATAGATATCCTGAGATAATGCGCCTGCGGGTTAAGTTTCAGACTACGGGAAGGTTTCATGAGTTTGCGGGCAACCATGACCTTGAAAAGCTTGATGCAAATTGGCGTGCAGAAAATAACTACTTCAATAATGACATCCTTGAGGGGATGCATCTTCACTACGGATCTCATCCCTTTCTTTTAATTCATGGACATCAGGCAGACTTCTTTGATTCAACAATCTGGAAGGTGATGCGATGGGTAAACTATTATCCTGATCGCCTGTTGCAGTTACTAGGAATGGCAGACTTTACGAAGGCTGCAAAGAACTACGCCAAAAGAAACTTTATAGAGCGCAAGCTGATTAAGTGGGCACGTGAAAATAGTGCGACAATTATAGCGGGACACACCCATAAACCGACCCTTTCGCCAGAAGAGGGATACATCAACAGTGGTTCGGGAATGCACCCTAACGGTGTGACCTGTCTTGAGTTTGAAGAGGGGTTTATCAGGCTGTGTCTTTGGCAGGAGTCTGTGCAAGACAATGGTGATTTATGCATAAAAAAGAGCACAATTAAGAGTATTAAGTTGGGCTGAATGATTAGCCGACTTGAGCGCAGATAGAGATAAATAGAACAGCGGTCTCTGGGTGTTCGCAAGGCTAGGTCTGTTGACACCCCAGTCCTAGTTGCCTATCATGTTCAATTCCATGAAGAAAATTTAATACTCGTCTTTGTAAGAGGGGGACCTCCACGTGCTATCTGAACGTATGATTTCGAACGTCGTAAAAGTTCTGTCAAAACGACAAACATTATTGTCGCCAACCAACGAAACCCATCTGCCTGCTCCTGAGTCAGGACGGGCATACATGATGTACTTACATGTGCCTTTCTGTGAGCGTCTGTGTTCCTACTGCAGCTATAATCGTTATCCTTTTTGTGAAGAGGCAGCCACGAGCTACTTCGCGAATTTGCGCAAAGAAATGATGATGTTAAAAGATCTGGGTTATGACTTTGAAAATATCACGTTTGGTGGTGGTACCCCCACAGTTATGATTGATGAGCTTTGCGAAACCATCGATTTGGCCCGCGACACCTTTAGTATTAAAGAGGTTTCTACCGAGACCAATCCAAACCATTTGACCCCGTATTATCTGGACAAGTTAAAAGGTCGCGTCGAGCGGCTTTCTGTGGGGGTTCAAAGCTTCAATGACGATTTGCTGAAGCAGATGGATCGCTACGAACAGTATGGTGGTGGTGAAGAGAACCTTGAGCGCATTGCACAGGCTGCATCGTACTTTGAATCACTGAGTGTTGACATGATATATAACTTGCCTGCACAAGACGAAGGCATTCTGAGGGATGATTTAGAGAAGTTGATTGAAAGTAAGTGTGGACAGATAACCTATCATTCACTTTTCGCATCGTCTGACACACTGAAAAAGATGAAGGCTACCCTGGGCAAGGTAGACTACAGTCGCGAATTTTACTTCTATAAAATTATTGACGATGTGCTTGCAGGTGGCAGTAATCCGCCTTTTGAGCGCAGGACTGTATGGACGTATAATCGTGTCAGTGAAAGTGGAAAGCCTAATGACGAGCTACTTGTTGATGATCCTGGGGTTGCGTATGAGGAGTATCCAGCTATAGGAAGTGGCGCTATTTCACATCTAAGAGGTCGCCTGTACGTCAATAACTTTAGCTTGGGCGGATATAACGATGCCATTGAGAGCGGGCGGATGTCGTTAATGGCAGAGACTAAGATTAGTCGGATTAATTATCTGCGCTTTCGTTTTATGCGACAACTTTATGATTTGCGTCTTGATAAGAAGAAGTTCGAGCAAGATTTTGGTTGTAGTGTTGAGGCAGGTCTTCCTATCGAGATGGCATTTATGCGCATGAGCAAAGCTTTTGAGACCGATAACGACGAGGAACTGACCCTGACACTTAAGGGTCGTTACCTTGCTTCAGTAATATATCGCCAATATTGTATTAGTTTAAATAGTTTACGTGAGCAAGCGCGCTCCACCCTTTCAGGTGCTGAAAGAGAGCTTATGTTTGGTGACGGGCAGAGTTGTGGTACAAAGTAATTCTGATGTTGAGCAGGGCAGTTCAAGCAAGGTAGTTAGGCAAGAGAGTACTTCGTCCTATCTTGCTTTACATAGATAGGCACTATTGGATTGCAGCGATTATGCTGGCACTTTCTTTGTAGCGCTGGATCATATCATGGGCGGGGGTTTGTCTTGAGGCAAGCATGCTGTCAAGACGATCAAGTTTTTTGCGCCAAGCAGGCGGCAGTGCTGCGCGTGCTGCAGCAAGGACCTCAGCGGACCCGTCGCGGATATCCCGTGCACTGAAGGCATGAACAGCCGAATGTTTATGCAGCTTTGAATCGGGAACAAGTAGGCGCCCCGAAAGTGTATTATCAAGGGTCAGGCCAATGAGAAGCGCAGCAAGCGAATGATACATCTCTAAATCTGGCGGACAGTCAAAGGCTTTGAATTCAATACGTCCTGCTTCTGCTGGAATGCGCGCAGTGTCTGTCAGGGTAGGAGAAGAGGGAACAATTTTTGACGCGTTAGAGGTAAAAACTAGCACAGAAGGTCGATTTCCTGTTCGGTAGTAGGTGCGTCTAGAAAGACCCTGCCAGAGCTCATTTTCATAAAAAGGCGAAGTATAAGAAAAGGGCACCGTGTACGGGCTGTAATAGGTCAGCTTCTTAGCGATGTCAATGGTTTGATCAACATCAAAATCAGGATGAGAGAACGATATATCTGGTCCATAGGTAATCATGTGGATGTAGGCAGTTTGCTCTTCAGGGGTTGAGCGATCCTTGACCTCCCAATCATTAAGGGGCGGATGTGGCACAAATTCGCCTTGAAAGGGGTTGAGAGCGGTCCACGCAGCGCGGTATCCATAGGGTTTAGCAGCTTCAGACCAAAGAGCCAAGTCACGGGTAAGTGTATCAACTGCCTGGTCAAGAGAATTGCAGATGGGGGTGCGTATCTCAAAGCCTTTGGGAAGGGTGTGTACGTAGCTTCCGTCCTCTGAAAAGCGCTCGAAGCCTTCGATATACCACCGCTTAAGTTTGATTCCTAGGTCGCCTGTACGAAGCGTTTGTGCGTCAGAATCAATAAGGGGAAGTTCTTCGATAACCCGCGCAAAATCCTCAAAGGACGCATTAGAAAAATCCAGAAATTGATTGTGCTTATCAAGGGCTGCAAATTCGTGTTCAATCCCAAAGCTAAAGTTATTGATATCAATAGGTAGGGTCAAAGCGGTATCTCCTCCTGCATTCTTTGGGCACTGGCACCTATTATAGTACCCATGACGCATAAAGTGCCACGCGCACCGTAGTTAAACAGCTTTCTATTTAAGTGATTTGGAATAAAAGAAATGGTGGCTGGAGCGGGACTTGAACCCGCGACACGAGGATTTTCAGTCCTCTGCTCTACCAACTGAGCTACCCAGCCATACCTAATGCGTAACAAAATGGCGCAATTTGTGGCAACCTTTGCTAACGCGCTACCAATAGTATAGTAAAATTGTGAAAGTCGCAATGGGTCATTTTGTGAATGACCTGTGCGTTTACTTGAGAAGTTACTTTAAGGCATAATCCTCTGGGCCTGTAGTGGGGAACTAAAACAGATCAGAGGTATACATCTAAAAGATACGGCAGGAGCAAAATAATGGGAATGGCACACGGATATGCTGGCATGGCTAGCTTTGTCTCTCTCCAGATGGGACTTGTTTGGGTGATAGGCAGCGTGATTCTTTTTGCGGGCGCATACCTTATCGGTTCGACAAAGGGTGGGCGTGCTGCGGCAAAATACACTGCCACTATCACCTGGTTCTTTGTAGTTGGCTTTGCCGCAATCGTTGGTTATGCTTACTTTGTTGGAGAAGCGCAAAGGTTCTTAGAGAACTATCCTTACACTGTTGCTATCGAAATGTTCCTGCTTGCACTGGGCTGTGTATGGATCATGTGGTTTATGGCAACTCAGTATTCACGAGGTCGCATCGCTATTGATGAGCGTTTTGGATCAAAGGAAAATTATCTGCGTGCTAAGGAAGCTGCAAAGCGTGCTTCGCGCGATACTCTTCAGCAGGGCATGCAGCAAGACTCTGCAACACCTATTGACCCTACAGTTGCTGCTCCTGCCGTTGTAGGAGATGCTGCGGTGACAGCGGCTGGTGCAGATATGACCAATGTAATGCCTGCGGTTGACCCCGCCACAGGAATGCCTATTAACCCAGCTGCCGCTTCAGCAGTGCCAACAATAGATCCCACGACAGGAGCCCCTATGATGATTGATCCACAAACAGGCCAGCCTATGCAGACACCCGCACAACAACCTGTACCTGGAATGCCTGCAGCTGCAGCTGCGGTTCCACCTGCAATAGACCCTGCAACGGGAATGCCTGTTAACCCTGCTGCGCCTAATCCTGTCGCGCAGGCTCAGGTTGCGCAAATGCCAGCAGCACCTGTACCTGCAGTTGACCCTCTAACAGGTCAACCTGTACCACAGCAGCCTGCACCCGCAGCCGCTGCTCCTGCTATTGACCCTTACACAGGTCAGCCCCTACAGGCACCACAAACAGGCCAGCCAGGGCAAGTTCCACCGCCAGCTGCACCTGCAGTCGCCGCATCACAACCTGGTGTTCCTGCACCCGCAGTGTCAACTATTGCGGATCAGGGGCCCCTTGTAGGTACTCCAGACTTTGCTATTCCAGGGGCAGCTGCCCAGGCTGCACCAGAAGGAGCAAGTTCTTCTCAGGATATGTTTGCCCCGCTACCACTAGGGCCTTCTGCACCTAATGTTATGCCAGAAAGCAATGAGCAATGGCTGCAGCAACTAGAGCCTTCAGCAACTGAAGTACAGGGAATGGATCTTCAGGCACCTGCGCCCCTACAGGCACCACAACCAGGGCAGCCAGGGCAATTTGATCCCTTTGCACAGCCTGTAGCACCGGTTGCTCCTGCGGTTCCTGCTGTCGATCCCTATACAGGACAGCCTGTTATGCAGCA
>WRBC01000014.1 GCA_009779855.1 Coriobacteriia bacterium | reverse complement strand
GCTTTTTGGTGTAAAAGTAAACTCAAAGTCTAGACTTGGTATAGGTGTTCCTTCTGGCATTTGAAGGGACTTAGTAAGAAGGCTTTCACCTTCAGCAGGAGTCGTGCGAAGGAGCATGATAGATTGTATCCCTCCGCCCCTTGCTGCGGTATTGAAGCCATAGGTCTGCAGGATGAACGTAGGCGCAACCCTCGCAGTAAAGGTTCCGTCCCCTAATTGTCCGCTTTCATTACTGCCCCAACCCCACAGCTCTCCGTCTTCATTAAAAGCTAAGAAATGATTTGTCCCACCATGCAACGATACCCAATTATCTGCGGTTCCAAGTACTTTCCCAGGAAGATGAGATGGATTTTCAGCATTTACTGGGCGTCCGCCAATCTGACCCGAGCCCCATGTCCATAGCTCCCCATCTTCGTTAATCGCAGCAGACGCTGAACCTGTAGTCCTTACATCCACCCAATTGTTTGCAGTGCCTATTTGCGTGACTACCCCTGCAGCTGAAATATTCCAAAGCTGCCCTGACTCAGTAACACCTCGAAAAGTGCCTGCATCCGCCGTGATTACTGTCCAGTCACTCCTGTCGCCTACTCGCGACAAACCACTCGATCCTATATGAAGCTGTCCTAGAGAATTAATGGCAGCAAGAGAAGAATTACTTACTGCAAAATCCTCCCAATTGGTGGCAATTCCTATTCGGGTAGGCACGTGGTTTGTTCCCCCCAAAGTTCCCCACCTAAAAAGTTCACCATTGGAATTTATGGCAGCCACCGCAGAGGATCTTGCGGAAACCTGTACCCAATTATCTGCGGTCCCTATTTTTGTAGGTTCAAGTATATTTCCTGTACCTGGACTTAGGTTAGCGCCCTGCCCCATGTTGGCCTGGTTCCAGCCATTTCCCCAACCAAAAAGCTCACCATCAGAATTAACGGCAAAAGAGCCCATGCCTGCAGTCGCTGCAAAGACCCAGTTCGCCTCATTCCCTATTCTCTGTGGAGTATTTCTGTTGGTATCAGTACCCTCATTGCCCAGTCCCAGTCGACCATTTAAATTATTGCCCCATGAATACATGGGCATGCCTCCATTGGCAGCAAAAGTAGCCTCTGCCTCAGGTATAGTTCCACTAAACACAAGCATAAGGCTTATCACAATCATTGCCAAAGCAAGACTGAGCGTACATATTCCTTTATACAATTTCTTTAGCCCCACTTTTAACCTCACATTTTTACTCAATAGCTCACTCATCTTGAGTGTCAGATATTCTCAAAGCAGTAAACCTTGCCATGATTTCCATCAGAAAGCACAGAATTTACTCAGTATGTACTATACAGGGATTTGAGACAAATTTCGATACCTATTCATCTAAATGCGACAAAAGATAGGCAATTGATACAATTTTCCTGCTATTAGGCACAGGTGACACACTATCTGCACACAGACTGCTCATGAAACTACCCGCAGAAAAGGTTAGATCTCCTGCGCGATAAGGCGACCAATCTCTGCTGTTCCGACCAGTGTCTGTCCCGTATCTCTCTGATACAAATCTCCCGTACGGTAACCTTTTTCAAGTACCGTTTTTGTTGCTGTCTCTATAGCAGTGGCCTCTTCTTCAAGATTAAAGGTATAACGCAGCATCATAGCAACAGAAAGAATCATCGCCATAGGATTGGCCAAATCCTTGCCAGCGATATCTGGGGCAGATCCATGCACGGGTTCATACATACCAAAGCTATCTTCACGCAAAGATGCAGAGGGCAACATTCCTATAGAACCCGTAATCATACTTGCCTCATCTGAGAGTATGTCGCCAAACATATTATTTGTCACTATTACATCGAACTGTTGCGGGGCACACACCAATTGCATGGCCGCGTTATCGATATAGAGGTGACTTAGCTCTACATCGGGGTAGGACGGGGCGACCTCTTCCATCACTTCCCTCCAAAGGCGAGAGCTTTCTAGAACATTTGCCTTGTCTACACTGGTAAGCTTACTTCCGCGCTTGCGCGCCATGTCGAAAGCAATGTGCGCAATCCTGCGAACCTCTGCGTCACTATACTGTTCGACATCATAGGCGACAACACCTTCTGTGCCTTCTTTGTCTTCCCCCACACTTTGACGACCGCGGTCTCCGAAGTAGATACCCCCTGTAAGTTCTCTTACCACCATAAGGTCAAGTCCACCCGCGATAAGCTCAGGCTTAAGCGGACAGGCATCCTTCAGTTCTTCAATCAGGATTGCAGGGCGCAGATTTGAAAAAAGACCCAGTTCTTTTCGCAGCCCTAGCAAGGCCTGCTCAGGACGCTGGTCCCCAGGAAGCGTGTCCCACTTCCAGCCTCCTATAGCAGCCAGAAGCACTGCGTCTGATTCTTTGCAGGCCTCGACTGTTCCTGCTGGTAAACAGGTACCCACTGCATCAATGGCACAACCGCCAGCTAAAACCTCGTTATAGGTAAAGGTGTGTCCAAAGCGTGCACCTACTGCATCCAGAACACGCTGAGCCTCCCCCATTATTTCAGGACCTATCCCGTCACCCTTGATAACTGCAATAGTAAGGTTCATGCTCACTAACCTTCCTGTCTTTTCTTAATTGACGCCAATAGGCCACCCGCGGCAATGATTTCCTTAATAAACTCTGGGAAAGGGATGGATTCATAACTTTCGCCTTTAGTGAGGTTGGTGATAATTCCCGTATCAAAATCAACCTCTACCCTGTCCCCTAAATCAATTCTCTCACTTGCCTCTACACACTCTAAGATAGGCAGTCCAATATTAATAGCATTGCGGTAGAAGATCCGTGCGAAACTCCCTGCAATCACACAGGATATTCCTGACTCTTTGATGACCATAGGGGCATGTTCACGGGATGATCCACAGCCAAAGTTTTGTCCGCCAACTATGACATCACCTGCCTGCACTCTATTTACAAAGTCAGGATCAATGTCTTCCATGCAGTATTTTGCAAGCTCTTTTCTATCGGTAATGTTTAGGTGCCTCGCAGGAATAATCACATCAGTATCTACGTTGTCGCCATATTTGTGGGCAATTCCTTTCGCGGCGTAGCGCGCCTTAGATTCTTGCATATCTGCAGACACTTTCGTGTTCACATACTCTTCCGTCCCCATAAGCTAGACACCTTCCTCTTTTTTCTGAGCTTCAGCCTCACCCTGCTGGATTTCAGAAAGCGCTCGGGGGTCAGAGATTGCTCCTTTTATCGCAGATGCTGCAGCTACCTGTGCACTTGCTAGATAGACTTCAGAATCTACATGACCCATACGTCCCACAAAGTTTCGATTAGTTGTTGCTACACAGCGCTCCCCCGCAGCAAGTACCCCCATATGACCGCCCAAGCAGGGACCACAGGTTGGGGTAGAAACCACACATCCTGCCTCAACAAAAGTCTTGATATAGCCCTTCTCCAAAGCGTCCAGATAAATCTGCTGAGTACCCGGAATCACTATGCAGCGAATGTCTGGATGAATCTTCTTACCTTCCAGGATCTCAGCGGCCGCCTGCATGTCAGAAAGCCATCCATTGGTACAAGAACCTATGACAACCTGATCAATAGCAAGGCTACCTCCGGAAGAATCGCGGGCATCCCCTATCGCGCGCGTGTTCTCTGGAAGGTGAGGAAAGGCAACCGTGGGCTCAAGTGCTGAAAGGTCAATCTCCACCGTGCGTGCATAGGGAGCATCAGCATCTGCCTCAAAGATTTGGTAGTTCCGGTTTACACGATCCTGCATATAGTCACGTGTTACCTCATCTACAGGAAAGATGCCATTCTTTGCGCCTGCCTCAATGGCCATGTTTGCGATGCAGAAACGGTCATCCATAGTCAGACTAGCAACACCTTCACCCGTGTATTCCAGACTTTGGTAGAGTGCTCCGTCTACACCAATAATACCTATTAGACGCAAGACGATATCCTTGCCTGACACCATAGGCCTTAGTTTCCCTGTTAGGTTGACACGAATCGCACCTGGCACCTTAAACCAGGCTTCCCCTGTTGCCATGCCCGCTGCCATATCAGTCGAACCAACACCTGTAGAGAATGCACCCAATGCACCATAGGTGCAGGTGTGGGAGTCAGCGCCAATAATGCACTCTCCTGCAGCAACAATACCCAATTCTGGCAGCAGTGCGTGCTCTATACCCATTGCTCCTACATCATAAAAATGCTTAATCTTGTGCTTGCGTGCGAACTCACGACAGACCTTACAATTCTCTGCGGCCTTGATGTCCTTACTAGGCGTAAAGTGGTCCATCACAAGGGCGATTTTTTCACTATCAAATACGGCATCAAAGTCTGCGCCATAAAACTCTTGGATCGCGACGGGAGCCGTGATGTCATTACCTAGAACAAGGTCTAACTTTACCTGGACAAGCTCCCCTGCTTTTACTTCATCTAAGCCCGCAGCGCTAGCTAGAATCTTTTGTGTCATAGTCATAGGTCGTGCTGCCATGGCTATTCCTTCCCTTCTAGCCTGTTTGCAGCAGAGAGCAGCGCATATACTGAAGCTGTGGCGATATCATGATGTATCCCAACCCCCCATACGGGTGTTCCCTCAGCGCTAGAGATTTTCACATAGGTGGCGGCGCGTGCATCAGACTCTCCCTCAAGAGCATGCTGCACATAGTCCTCGAACTGGAAGGCAAGATCTGGCTTTACTTTTTTTAGTGCGTCCCGTACCGCGTCCAGAGTCCCGTTTCCGCGGCCGCTTTCTGTTTTAGTGTCACCTTCTGCCTCAAAGGTCACATCAGCAATAGTGTCTTCGCCGTCACGGTGCCAATCAACGGACAGAATCTTAATGGGGTCTGCAGCGTTAACATACTCATCAGTAAAAGCGGTGTGGATTTCATCAGGAACAAGTTCTTTTGACAGACGGTCAGAAATGTCCTTAATAAAGTAGCCCAGCTCTTCCCTGAATTCCATGGGCAGATTGTAGCCAAAGCTCTGTTCAAGGATGTAGCTTACTCCACCCTTTCCTGATTGGCTATTAATACGGATGATGTCTGTTTCGTATTCACGACTTACATCCCTTGGATCTATAGGCAAGTAAGGAACGGTCCAATTATTGCTGTCCTGATCTTCACGGAAGCGCATCCCTTTTGCAATCGCATCTTGATGAGATCCTGAGAAAGCCGCAAATGCCAACGATCCTGCATAGGGATGACGCTCTGGTACAGACAGCTTATTGATTTCTTCATGCATGCGCACGATACGAGGCATATCAGAAAGATCAAGTCCTGGGTCGACCCCATGCGTGTATAGGTTTCCTGCTAGGGTGATAAGGTCAACATTTCCTGTGCGCTCCCCGTTGCCAAAAAGGGTTCCTTCGACACGGTCAGCCCCTGCCAGCACTCCCATCTCTGCAGCTGCCACACCTGTTCCGCGATCATTATGGGGATGCAGAGAGATAAGAATATGCTCACGCTGATTCAGGTGCTTATTCATGTAAGCCACTTGCTGCGCGTAAACATGAGGCATGGAATGCTCTACTGTCGCAGGCAGATTGATAATCACACCTCTACCCTTTTGTGGCTGCCAAATATCTATAAGTGTGTTGCAGACTTTCAGAGCAAATTCGGGCTCTGTACCTGTGAAGCTTTCAGGAGAATACTCGAAAATGAATTCAGTCTCTGGCATCTTTTCTGCGTATTCATTGAACAGGTGGGCGCCCGTTTCTGCGATGCTTATAATCTGGTCTTCAGTCTTACGGAACACCTGCTGTCTTTGGATTGTAGAAGTGCTGTTATAAAGATGAACAATCACACGCTTTGCCCCGCGAACAGCCTCAAAAGTTTTCTCAATAATGTGAGCCCTTGACTGTGTCAGCACCTGTATTGCCACATCATCAGGAATAAGATCGTTGTCAATCAGGTGGCGCACAAAGGCAAATTCTGTTTCAGAAGCCGCAGGAAATCCAATTTCTATTTCCTTGAAACCAACTTCAAGCAGAAATTCATAATAACGGATTTTCTCCTCTAGGCGCATGGGGGTAATCAGTGCCTGATTACCATCGCGCAGGTCAACACTACACCAAATGGGAGCCTTAAGCAGGCGATCCTGCTTTGCCCAGTCCAAGAGCTCCTCTGGCGGCAAGTGGTATTGAGGGGTGTACTTGTGCTTGTGCTTCATGGGTAGTGCCTCCTTTAACTTGGATCCTACTTACCTTCCGATGTACAAGGCGACAATCTTTAAGAAATTTAAAAAACCCCCGCTCTTGCACCATCAAGAGACGAAGGCTTGAATGCTTCCGCGGTACCACTCTTGTTGACGTCTAACAACGCCCACTCAAAAATGCCTGCACTCTGGGGTGAGACGCTTGGCCTATCCATACAGTCTTGCAGCAACCGACTGCTCTCTTAAATGGACTATGAGCCCGCATATTCCCTTCACCGTGCGTTATTCAGTTGAGTAATAGCTTACTGCATGTTGACGAGGTGTGCAAGAAGTGTGCACACGTACCTCTGCCCAGTGGTCGTCACGACCCAAAGGCTGTACAGATTAATTTCCTTGTGCCATGACTGCGCGCATTATGATAGACTAATACGTCGCTGGAGGGGTGGCAGAGTCCGGCTGAATGCACTGGTCTTGAAAACCAGCAACGGTTTACCCCGTTCGTGGGTTCGAATCCCACCCCCTCCGCCATTTTAATATCTAAACCCAGCTGGGTACGTCATCCAAACCATTGTCCCTAATATTCTGGCACGCTCATCCTCTACCATCACTGGCTGGTGGGTCGCATTGGTACTATCTGGCAAAAGCACTACGTTATTACCTGTTCTGCTATAGCGCTTTAAAGTAGCATCAGAACCATCAACGTTAACTGCCACAACATCACCACTTCTGGGCTGTCTGTCGGGATCAAGAAAAGCATATCCGCCGTGCAGGATTACCTTATCCATACTGTCGCCGCTCACCTTTAGAAAAAAGCCATTAAGATGTTTCTCTCTAATTGATTCAAGTATGCCAACGTCTTCTAGGACTTCGCTCATCTCTATGGGACTGCCCGCAGCAATTGTTCCGTATAGCGGAGCATTCGCAAAACTACCTGACCTCACAGGAATAGCATTAGCTGGCAGTGACGCATTGCGCCCCAGCAAATCATCTACGGTAACCCCAAAGAACTCTGCAATTTTGATTAAATCGCCACTTCTTGGAGCATTTATCCCTTGCTCCCACGCACGATAGGTAGGAAAAGGTACCTCTAGCTTTTCTGCAGCATCTATCTGAGTCAGGCCAGATCCGCGCCTTATTTGCTTGAGATTAACCAGCATTATCATTCCTTTCAAATATGCAGCATATTTTTTCATGAAAAATATTTCCTGACAAACACCAGTTAAGATGTTATTTTTATTGTCATAATCAGCACTATGTTATATATTTGAAACAAACATATTCCCTATTTGAAAGGGGTGGCTGTGTTGAATGCTGCAAGAGAAATCCGCTACGTAAAAGGCACCACGCAACGCGAGGTGTCTATTGCAACAGGAATCACTGAACGTACTATTGCTCGTCTTGAGGCTGGTCACTACATAAACAGCAAAAATCTGGTAAAGCTTGCCGATTATTACGGGGTCACAACTGACAGGCTACTTGGCAGAGAAACCTAGTCTATTTTCAATTAACTATTTCAACATTTCGCAGTCATCTCACTAACAGAGTGTATTCATGCGCCACTTTCTAGCTATTATAGTTAGCGACCAAAAAGGCACATGACCGCACTAGTATTTTCTATCTGGGAGAGAGGACACTAACATGAGCGCACCAAGGACAATCACCTTAGACAACATCACAGTATATATCGAAGCTAACGATACAGACGTTGGAAAGCGCGCGGCGGATGTTTTCTGCACCACTCTTACACAGGCCCCTAACGCAGCCTATGGCTTTGCTACAGGTAGTACCCCTGTCTGCCTATACAAAGAGCTCATTGCTCGCTACAAAGCAGGATTGCTAGACATGAGCGGTATTACCGCATTTAATCTTGACGAGTACTATCCCATCACAAAAGAAAACGATCAAAGCTATGACTATTTCATGTCTACAGAGCTCTTCAACCATGTCAACGTCAAACCTGAAAATCGTGATATACCCAGCGGGGAAGCCCCTGACCCAGAAGCCGAATGCCTGCGCTATGAAAAGGCCATTCGCACGCAAGAAGACTTCAAGCTACAAATCCTAGGTATCGGCGAAAACGGTCATATTGGCTTCAACGAACCAGCCAGCACTTTTCCCGCCAAAACTAACTATGTCGAACTAACCGAATCTACTATTGCTGCCAATGCTCGCTTTTTTGAATCTGCGGCGGATGTGCCAAAGCATGCACTTACTATGGGTGTTGGAACAATCATGATGGCAGAACAAGTCCTGCTTATCGCTACAGGCCCTAAGAAAAGTCGAATTGTCTACGAATCACTTCTGGGAAGCATCGATCCGCAGGTATCTGCTTCAGCGCTTCAGATGCACCGCAATGTCACGGTAGTGCTTGACACCGATGCTGCGCATGATTTACTGGCAAACCTTGATTCTGTCAGCTAGCATATCAGCTAGCACTATAATACGCTTCCCATAATGCATCCATCGATGTCTTAGGCTAAACTTAGACTACGATGCAACAGACCTTTGCCACATTAATCGCTCAATACGGGCTTGCCGTGCTAATTTTCGGTGGCTGGCTTGTTGGTGGTCTGATTGTCCAGCAGATTATCTCTTTCTTTCTGCGCAATGCTGCCACTAAAAACCAATCACGCGCCAATCAAGCACTGGTAATTGCCGCACGCGGTAGTATCGCCTGGGTTGGGGGAATAATTGGTATATGGGCAGCCTACAATAACATCCTTGTCATGAATGCGCGCGATGAGGAACTTGTCGCTTTTATTGTAAATGCTCGTCCCATATTGCAAGCTGCCACGATCGCAATCATCACCTTTTTTCTGGCACGCGTCGCCAACCGGTTCATCAGTGCTTATACTGCCCGTGAAAACATTAAAGTTCCCTCTAGTTCCATCTTTGGAAATATTGTCGCAGCGCTCATTTGGATTTTAGGTGTGAGCATTGCTGTCGTTGCAACAGGAACAACTAACTCTCTGACCCCTTTATTAGGTGCCTTAGGTGTGTCTGGTATTGCCATCGGTCTTGCCTTGCAGCCAACGCTTGATAATCTTTTTTCTGGAATACAGATCCTTACTTCGCGACAAATTGAGCCTGGCGATTTTGTTCGCCTAGAATCAAATGAAGAAGGGGTCGTAGAAGACGTTACCTGGCGAAATACCACTATCAGACGTATCACAGGCGAATTGGTCATCGTGCCCAATTCAAACCTTGCGCGCGAACAAGTAATCAACTTCAGTCGCAATGCTGAAGCCTTCAATCTAATAATCCCAACCTTAGTCTCTTACGATAATGACATTGATAAAGTGATTACCATCATGAGGGAAATTGCCCATGACTTGATGGAGAGGTCCCACTACGTTCACAAAGAACAGATGCCCCGTATCTTGGTAACCGCTAACTCTGAACGAGGCATATCGCTTGCAACTATCCTGCCCGTAGTTGCCTACGAAATGCGTGGTAGGGTAACATCTGAATACCTAGAAGAAGTTCAGCAGCACTTTAAACAGGCGGGAATTACTCAGCCTCAAATCATACCGCCGGAATAGTAAGGAGCATGCAAGTGCCCGCAAGACCGTCAAAAAATAAACCTGGCAACCGCAGATTGGTTGCCTTTTTCAAGGTGCTGATTGTAGCTGTACTAATAGTGCCTTGGGTTGTGGCAGTATTGGTTGGAATAAGTTTCTATAACTCTGCCGCAGGCTTTAATCAGGATGTCGATGAATTGCAGGAACGTGTCTCTTCGCTCACAGGGCAAAGAGAAGACATGCTTATCCAAATCGAAGAAGCTGAAAAGCAGATTATAGAGATAACTGAAGAAAAAGAAGTTCTACAACGCACCGCTAGGGACACCAGCAACGATCCTGAATATTTTGAGAGCGGTACCCCCACTGAGTCCTCTGGCGGCACCCAAAATGGGGGTGAAGGGGGCGTTGGCACTGTTCCTGACGAAGCTCAATTAAACGAACTTGCACGTCAAGTTATCATTGGAAATTGGGGGAACGGGCTTGCCCGCGTGCTTAGCTTAAATGATGCAGGATACAATTCCAGTGCGATTCAGCAACGCGTTAACGAGATAATTTGGGGAAATTAGATAATCTGTATTACAATCTATACTACTATATTTACATTAACTAACAAATTCCGGCCCGTACTACTAGGTATGAGGCTTGATTTTGTGGCGAAAGGAAAAGGCAGTGGCAGGAGAATTGCGAGACAGCTTTAGGCAAGCGATGTCAGAAATGTTTATGGGCGACGATCCAAATAATAAAAAGGCAGAGCCGCAGAATGCAGATGCTTCTGTGTCTGCTGGTGTTACTTCAAGCGCGAATGAGCCTCGTCAAGCCCCTGTAGCACCTACGGCAGCCCCAAGACCAGCTGCACCTAATCCCGCACAGCAAGCCCCCGCACCTGTCGCACCTGCAGCAAGAACAGGTGGTAATGCTCCTGCAGGCTCAGTTACAGGAAGTATTCCCGTAACAGGTCGCTCTACAGTTATCAGACATGTCGAGCAAAATCCAGCAGAAGCACAACTTGCCAGAATGAGCCAAGACATGTCTGGACTCACACCTGAATTTACTGATGTTGAACAGGGCACTGGCGAGGAAACTACGGGTACTATCCCGGCAGTTGCGCCAACTAGTGGAAATGTCACTGCACCAACTAACGATGATACTGAAGAAGCTGCAGAGCCACAGGGTCCCATTCGCTCATCTATCATTGCGGAAGGCACAGAGATTACAGGTGAAGTAAAGTTTGGCTCAGATGCCGAAGTTTACGGTACGCTAAACGCTAAAGTCGTAAGTGAAGACGACATTCTAACCAATACAGGAACTATCACAGGTGATGTTGTTGCAAAGAACCTTGACATGCTAAATGCAGAGATTAAAGGTGATGTTGCAACATATGGTGATTTACGCCTAAGTGATAGCTCAGTGCTAACAGGCGACGTTGCTGCTATGCGCATGGATTTACGCGGACAGTTAGTTGGTAACTCCGCTGTAAGGCGCGAGATGAATGTCCATAGCACAGCAAAGCTTGCAGGGGATGTAGAGGCAGGATCTTTAGCAGTAGGCCACGGGGCAAAGGTGCGTGGCTTTGTGAATGTAGGATTTGAGGAAGAGTAACTTGCTCCTTCTCCTTATAACTCCTTGTAGCCTATGTAGTCTACCTCTTTTTACGCACGACCCATACTAGGTAAAAAATACCCGCCCGCGTTCCAATCCTTCTTGAATGGGCGGGTATTTTTAATTACACCTCATCTCAAAAAGAAACCCATATCATTTGATATGGGTTTCTTTTATGTGTATCTACTTCTAACTGCCTAACCGCATTTAAGCAATAGGTAGACTCTCTATCCGCTTTCTTGCTCTTAGTGCTAGCCAGGCCACTAGGGCTAGTATTGCGAGTACTATAAGGGCTAGAGGTACTCCATCTATCCCCAGTCCAGCCAGGATGGTGTTTTGGTGATTGTTCTCGAAGTCAGCAGCATTTCTGCCCCCGTCTGCAAGTACGTGGTTTCCTGTAGATAGATTGGTGTTAAGAGTACCGTTTATTACAGGTAAACTACTTCCCCCTAAAACTACGGTAACGTTCGGGGTAAACTCTGGGTGTGCTGTCTCAATAACCGCAAAGGTAGTGCCTATGGGAAGGTTAGGTATACGTAAAGTCTCACCGTGCATAAGCTGGAAGGTAGTGGTGTTTCCTGTAATATCTACTGTTCTCGCAGGAACTACAGGATTTCCTGCGGTGTCTACCACCGTTGCCGTGATAGGCAAGTCAAGCGCCGCTAAAGCATGTGGTGTGAGCGTCAATGTAAAATCAAAAAGTGTATTTAGATTTGCAAGCTCATTAGAAGCGTTTAGTGGGATCGTTTTACTTATCTCTAGATCAGTATTTTTGTGATAGACGTTCACAAACTCAATAACGTCAATCTTGTTACCTGCTACCCACTGTCCGCTGACATACTCAAGTTCAAGGATATCCAAAGTTCGGATGACCCCGCTATTGTCGACCAAAGCACGCACCTGGAAGCGCGTGTCGTCATAGGTCATGTAAGACGGAGAGGTAGTCCCTGACGAGCCTGTTACTTCTCGCACGTTCCAGATATACATACCTGCATCTGGGAATGACAGTGCCTGTAGCACGGTCAATAAATCAAGGTGTCCTGTTACGGTCGTAATGCCACCTGATGTGCTTGCATTGGCTGGATTCAAGGTAATCGTAGGATTCGGACTTATCGCAGGCACCTGTGCCACAGGAACAGAATGCACAACAGGATTAGGAGCAAAACTTAGTTGCACCTGTGTCGGAATAAACTCAAAGGCAAAAGTGGCAGCAGGAACCTCAGTGCCTGCTGGCATTTCTAGTATCTTGCCCAAAGCGCCTTCAGGAGTTTCCTCTGGATCTCTCTCATTTTCTACATAGTGCCCATTGTTGTAGCCAAAGTCTGGCTGTTCTGCCCCAACGGTAGTAATCGTAATATCCCCTGTTACTAAGGCAACATCAATAATCCAATAGCCACCTGCAGGAGGGGTAATCCATCCACTAGGTGCGCTGACCTCTACTAGACGATACTGGCCACCTAGGCTAAGACCACCAAATACCACCATGCCATCAGTACTTCTGCTCGTTGCTGTAGCAAGAGGAGTCGGTTCCCAGCCTGTCCCAGCCGCATTTTGCTCATACAGCCTGAAGACAGCACCTGCTAAGGGGGTTACTCCGTCGTCTTCTACCTTTGTAAACTGGAAGGTTTCCCCACTTCTGTGGTTAATATCGTCATTGTTCAAGGGATGAGCATGAACACTGGTGTTAGTAGCTGCAATATCAACAAGATGCAAGTTCCCTGGGGGCACGAAGGTCTGGCGAGACACGTTATCATTAAAGTAGGCGTCAACAATCGACAGATTACCATATGAACCAACTGACATCATATCGGTGTAGTCATAATCCTCAGTAAAGATACCGCCACCATCTAACGCAGCAATGTTGCCTGTAAAAGATCCCTCATTCACGGCAAGCTCTGCACTATCAACAACGTAGATACCACCACCATGGTTATCAGCGGTATTATCTTCAAAGATAGAATTATGCACAGGTAGATACACATCCGAAATCCAGATACCGCCGCCGTTAAGGCTGGCATGGTTATCAAGGATGCTAGAAGTATTTACTTCTAGCCAGTTGGTTCGCGGCAGTGACCAAAGTGCGAGACCGCCACCGCGAACTGACTCATTATCTTCGACCAGACTATTTGCCATAACAAATTCAGTAGGTAAACTTGATGTTCCCGCAATACCACCGCCCACAACATCAGCTTCATTTTCAAGTACGTCTACGCTATTAAGGTACAAGGCAACATTCGCAAAGTAGAAACCACCGCCAGTATTGCCCGCTTCGTTAGTGCTGACCTCTATACCAGCAAAATTAAAAGTTGGTCTGCCCGCATTGTGATTAGGGGTAAACAGATAAGCACCACCACCGTTGCGACCGGCTTCGTTATCGAAAATTTTCACGTTATCATCTGCGAAAAGCAGAGTACCCATATTGCGGCTCATCGCTATAATACCGGCATTGTTGTTCATCGCTGCAATACCGCCACCGTCACGGCCAGCCTCGTTATCATGTACCAGGGTGTTAAATAAGTGTAACTGCGGATCATGACCCCAGAACATGATGCCACCACCGTCATTACCTGCTTCGTTGTCTCTGATGACAGTATTGTGTATGTTTGCAGTTGCTGAAGGTCCTACACGTAAACCGCCAGCTTGATTGTTGGAATAATTGTCATAAATGAAGCCATCATGGAAGTGCAGTTCTCCACTATCAACTCTTACGCCACCACCCAGACCGTTACCCTCTACAGACCCAGCACTATTATTTCTAACGGTGGTGTCATACACATGAGCAATACCCAATCCACTAATAGACAGACCACCTGCAACGTTGATGGCTCCATCACCTATTCCGTCGTTGTACTTAATCTCACTGTCTCTTACTGTCAAAACCGTGTAAGACCTTGTGGCAGTTTCACCTGAAAATGATGTTTGTCCATTGATGTGGATTCCTGCAGCAGTGGTATAGGCTTCATTGTGACTGACCTCAACATTATCAAGAGATACCTCTGACGTTACTACAGAACCGCCCCCTGTTGCAGCACCAGCAAAAAATATGGCACCACCCTGAGAACCGCCAGCTTCATTATGGGTAATCTCTGAATCAGCCATGGTGATATTGCTGCCTGAGGAATGTAGTCCCCCCGTCGAGGCACTTGCTCTATTTAAGGTAATCACCGTATTAGTTGCCTCAAGCGATGATCCTGAAACAGCAATACCTGCACCTGTAGAAGACCTATTATTCTCTATGATCACATCGTTTAGCGTGACCTGCGAATCAAAGCCTATATTAAGACCACCGCCATGACCTACGCCAAAAACGCCCTGCCAGTTTTCACGAATTTCAACATCTCTAAAGTCTACTGCTGCCCTAGATATAACTACACCTGGACCTGCAGAGCCTGCCCCTGTGGACGAATTGAATTCAATAGTCACACCATCAATCTGTGCCGCATCATCAGAATGGATACCTGCGAGAAGCAAGCCGCCACCTGTCTGAGCGTGATTGTCATGAATGTGAACTCCATCATGCAGCGTAACTTGTAAGCGATCTGGCTGCGGGGTTACCACACCACCAAAGGTAGAACTCGCACCTGCATTGATGGCACCACCAGCATGAGTGGCTCTATTGCCTGTAATTTCTGCTTCATGTATAGTCAGCTCTCCCCTAGAGATTCTAATGCCACCACCTGCAGAATCTGCAGTGTTAGTTGCAATGAGCCCACTATACATCTCGAACGAACCATACACCGCGTGAATCCCTGCACCCGAGGTCCCTGTGGTGTTACCTCTGATTTCCCCGTCGTGCATGATGAAGTTGCCCTGTCCTGTTGGATTAGCAACAAGTCCACTACCCATCTGAACACCGCCAGCACCAGCAGTTGCTGTGTTGGTAGCAATAATGCCGTGATGCATTTCAAACAAGCCACTATGGACTCTAACCGCCGCACCACCCTGGGTAGTATTATTGCTTGCCCCGGTCACATTGTTATTACGAATCACTCCATCGTACATAGTAAAGACAGAGTCATCCCCCTGAACATGTACACCGCCACCAGCGCCAGCTTCATTATTGTGAATTTCTCCGTCGTACATGGTGAACCGACTACCACCATCTACCACAACAGCACCACCCGAAGCAGTAACGCCCGTTGAATTGTTGTACAGACTTCCGCTGTACATAATAAGCTCTGCACCATTAGCTACGTGGATTGCACCTGGCGTACTAAAGGGACGAATAATATTTCTAAAAACAGTATCGCCCTGCAAGATAAGTCTAGAAGGCTCGCCCGTAGTTGCATGTGCCCCCGTAACATGCACGCCATGTCCCTGTGCTTGAGCTGTGGCAATTTGTCCATCAAAAATAATGTCTTGCAGCGTTAAGCTTGCACCACCATTAACCGTGAACATACGCTGATTGCCAGATTGTCTGAAGATACTGGGCATTACTCCTTCTGCACCCACTAAGACAATATTGCGTCCTTGACTAACAATAAGTGGAAGCGTCAAAGGAACAGAAATATCCTGTGTCACCGTGATTATCGTAAGAGTACCATCAGTGGGGGCTGCAGTAATTGCATTGTTTAACTGTGTATTATTTGCTACGGGATTAGGTCCAGGAGTAACCAGGCTTGCCACTGGTGCAATACCTGCTGCAGCTGGATTTACCAGTTCAAGATTGCTTGTCCTTGCCACTGGTTCAGACTCTGCTGTCACGTCCGCAGTTCCCGCTACTACTTCTGCTGCTGACTCACTTTCTACATCTGCCACAGCTGCCATAGCTGGAATAGTGGCACCAATCACAGCGCTTTCATGCACAGTTGAAAGGTTTTCATGGGCTTCACTTAAAACCTCCACCCACACGTAGAGCCAGGTTTCCCTATATTCAATGTCGACAGAAGGCTCTTCGTCGTCAAGAATCGTTGCAGGCATATCAAGCAGTATCCGTGCATCCCTGTATTCGCTTAAAGCTTGACGAGCAAGTTCAAGTTGTTCTTGCAGGTCATCCCATGTAGCACCGTCTGGATTCACATGGACAAGCTCTGCCGCCTCAATTTGTTCAAGTTCTGCAATCAGTGTTGCTAGATCCATCTCTGTGCTGTCTACTACCTCAACTATCGCAGGTTCAGCAGCTACCTGATAAGATGATGAATCATCCTGCAACAGCAAAAAGCCAATTGAGCCCACAGCAACAGCTAACACCAATGCTAAGGCAATTGCGAACAGCTTCTTCTTCGAAAGGCTCTGTAGTCGATTTTTGAACTTATCCATCATTGTTATCCTCTTCATTTAAAAATTGGGCGTCTCTTAACCTAATGGCATCTCTTCAATGGATTTGCGCTTACGCGTTGCGGCAAACAAAGCAAGTGCTATAACGGCAAGTATTGCTGCTATGAAAGGCGCATTCCCTAAAGTTAAGCCAGTAGGCGGCACAAATTGATGATTGTTAGTAAAGTCTGCCGCATTTCTGCCCGGATCAGTCAAAATATGACTACCCGTAGTCAATGCTGTATTAGGCACAGGGGTACCGCTAGGATAGGTGCCTGCTGGTGGACTGGTTACTCCACCTACAATAACTACAGCGCTTGCACTAAACTCAGGATGTGCAGCTTCAGTCACGGCAAAGGTAGTCCCCGCAGGAAGCGTCGGCATTGACAGCCTTTCTCCATCCCTTAATTGGAAGGTGATTGTAGCTGTTTGTGGAGTAGTCCCTGTTGCCGCAGTAACCGTTACTGTTATTGGCCTGCTAACTGGATTATTGCTGCTGTCATAGATAGTTGCCGTTATAGGATCAGGCAGTGACGCCAGTTCATGAGCTGTCAAGTTCACGGTAAAGTCAAAGAGCGTGCTCCGTGTCGCAAACTCATTGTCTGTCGTGTCAGGGATAGTCTTTGTGATTTCTAAAGCAGTATCTCTGGTATAGGTGTTAGTAAAAGTAATACTGGTTGTTTTATTTCCAGAAGGCGTCCATTGTCCTCCACTACAAGTTAACCTCTGCATCTCTACTCGTTCAAGAGTGCCATTTAAGCCAACAAATGCCAGAATTTGCCAGCGTGCACTGTCATAAGTCATGTGTGAAGGTGCTGTTGTGTTAGATGACCCTACAATCTCATGCACGTTCCAGGCAAATACTCCGCCACCAGGGAAGGTAAGGCCATTCAAAAGTGCCCAAAGATCAAGACTTCCTGTAACTGTAGTTGTTCCTGCCGCAGGAGGAACACCTGGAACAGTCACAGCTGATGCCAGATTTACCGTGACTGGCTGATTTGCAATGGCTGGCACTTGACTCACTGGCCTCGAAGAAATGGGAGGACTAACACTTAAAGGAACCTGTGTGGCCTCAAAGCTGAAGTAGAAGCTTGCCGGGGGGGGTGTTGTCCCTTCTGGCATGCGCAATATTTTTTCCAAATCTGCCTCGGGGTGTGGCGGAATCTCATCTTCAGTATTTATAACACTCCAGTTGCTTGGACCACCGGTAAAGATTGGTTGAGTAGTACCGCTTGGAACAATACTTGCAATACCTCCGTTAGGTCCTACTGTTACTAT
>WRBC01000013.1 GCA_009779855.1 Coriobacteriia bacterium | reverse complement strand
TTACCAGTATTAGTTGAATGTTTTCTTTAAAGCCGATGCTTTGACTTGTGATGCTCTCTATAGCTTCATCTAGGTAGTCTTCTGTATTGTAGATAGGGATTATTACTGAGATTTTAAATGTGTTCATTGCTCATTCCCGGTACTGGTTCTACTAAAATTGTAAAATAGGCCAGAGGGATTAGCCTCTAACCTATTAATTCTCTGGTGGAGGTTACCGGGATCGAACCGGTGACCTCTGGCTTGCAAAGCCAGCGCTCTCCCAGCTGAGCTAAACCCCCATAAAAGCAGCGACGTTCTACTATACAGCATTTTCAGATTTCGTCAAATTATACAGCATGGCGACGAAAGATCTTTCCAGGAATTGTGATGCAGGCTAGATAAAAACAGTATAGGACCTTGAATTTTTTACGAATTCCGCTGGACTCAGTAAGCTCCCAATCTAGCACTACTCTACCTGCCTTATCCTCGACTACAAGCTGTGCCTCCTCAGCTTCGCCTGCCGGAAGAGTCGCACAAAAGCGCTGCACAGTACCCAATTTTTCTCCCAGGCTGAAACTTTCAGATTTAGGATATAGAAAATAGTCAAGACTTATCTTCCTTAGTTCGTTCTTTGACCCGCCTACTAAAAAATACATCCTAGTGGTCTTTTTATCAAGCAACATAAAGATACTTGTTCTGCCTTCAATCTTAAGGCGGCTGCTACTTTTGCGTAGCGCAATAACTCTTATAGGGCTGTCCTTCACATTTAAGGCAACAAGATCACCAAACCATAACTCGTCACTCTTAATCTTTATAGAAGGAGCCGACTCTCCACCGTATTTCATCCTTGCTGTGTGCAACTTATATTCAAGAGGAAGGTTCTTTTGTGCAAAGATAATCTCATAATCAATCTGGTCCAAAAGAACTTCAATATGCCTCTTATAGCATGCTAGCTCACTGTCACTAAAGTCATTAGGAAGACCCTCTTTTAACCTATACTGCAAGTCATACATAATGACATATTGCACATAGGATATTACCCGCCCAAACCTTTGCTTCGATAATTCTATAAGATAGTCATAAACTGATGTAGGGGTATCAAAATACCACGCTCTGTCCTTTGCAGACTCTTGGACTGCAGACAGAGCAGATGTCCTTCTTCTGTACAAATACTGTGCACTGGAAATAAGTCCCAACTTTCCCTTCTGAAGAATCAGAGTGCCTAGGAATTTGCTATCCTCGCTAAACTTAACGTTCTCATCAAAGCGCAATTCACCAATTGCTTCACGCTTAATAAGCGCTGAAGTGTGTAACTGTATGTAGCTATAGTCTTTAAGAATATCGACTACTTTATCTCCATCGAATTTGTAGTCAAGCCCATGATAATCACTGCGGGCATCAAAGTACCTCATTCTAAAACCAAGCACATCAATCTCATCATAGTGCCTCTCAAAGAAATCGTGTCCTTGCTTAAAAGCGTCCTCAGTCCACTTGTCGTCTGAGCCCATAATTGCAACGTATCTTCCGTCTGCGTATTCCAGCCCAACATTAATCGCAGTACTAACTCCACCATTTTCTTTATTTATGTACACAACATTGTCTGAATAAAGTTCTTTATACTTCAAGCATATTTTTTCAGAACCATCGGTACTGCCATCGTTAACTAAAATCAACTGAATATTGTCTTCAAATCCGATATTTTGACTGACTACGCTCTGAATAGCCTCATCTAAGTAATCCCTTGTATTGTAGATGGGGACTATGACACTAATTTTTCGCAACGAAACCATCCTCTTCTAGTCGTTCGATTAATCGCTCTGCATTTTTCCCATCATGAAATTCAACAATTTCTCGGTAACGACTTAGATAAATGTCCGATTGAGGCTTCAGATAATTCTTCTTGATAAGCGCCTCTAGATCCCTATATTCATAGGATATGTCCCCGAAGATATTGTGTTCATTTAGCATCAAGTGTCCACCATAATGTTCCATGCAGACATCTAGCTCTTGAAAGCAAAAGATGACATTAGACCCTCTATAGAAAGCAGAGTAGGCAATCGATGAGTAGTCTGTGACTAGAAGTGCAGTATCCTCAAGCACCTGATCATAGGTAAGGTTATCTGGAATTAATCCTTTAAGGTTCGTCGCCTTTAACTTGTCAGCAACTAGTGGATGAGGCAATAAGCAGACTTTATCCTGAAGTTCTGCTGGTACACTACTGACAATATTTCTAATTATTCGATAGTAGCCTGTATCCTCATAGTCCGCAGCCAATGTACTATACTCCCAAGGACGCCACGTAAGCATGATTGTGATTTTGTCAGCACCTGGCCGCTTAATCGTTCTGTCGTAAAAAGGTAACCCTGTAATGTAAAGGTCGTCTTGAGAAAAGCCAGCGTAATCAATAAAGTGATTAGCCTCCACCTGCGAAGATACAACAATCTTTGCATCAATAGGCATCTGTACACCTTTTATAAAAAAGCTTCTTCCTTCGGAATCGAGAGAGACCATGTACATGACACCATGTTGCAAAAACACAAAGCGATATTTTTTGCTGAGAAACTTCCTCGCAACATATCCATTTGCTGTTCGTAACTCTACGATGTGAGGTAAAGACTCAGTGCCCATGAAATTCTTGCATCTAAAGTAATTTAAATAGTGCTTGAATGTATGAGCCCATATAATATTGCTTTGATACTCTGATTTGACTAGGTCAGCCTGCAAGCTATTCCTGCTTAAAACAAAGGAGCAATCCTTGTAGCCCCTGTCAATGAGCTGCTCAAAAAGATAAGCGGCGCTTTCCTCATACTTCTTACTTTCTTTTTCATAGAGAAGCACTTTATTGCTACTGGGCAAAAATAAGGAAAGAAACTTTGCCCAAAAAATCAATCGCTGCTTACTTGCTGCATCGGTAACATTTGGCTTCCGTACAACTACAGATACACTGTTCATATTCGCTTGCCTAAAATAACAGACCAAATCATGCCCATTAATATGCTGTACCTTAGCGTTAATTCCTAAATTTTTCGTGTAGTACAGTAAGTTATAGATTACGGGAAATTGTAGCTCCACCTCGTTGTCCTTAAAGACAATGGTGTACAGATTTTGCGGGTTATAGTTAACAAGCCTTTTCATATCGATCTTGCCACGATATATGTTTATGAAATAACTATAGCCTCTAAAATTAAGAACCTTCAGCCCGCGCTTTAGTAAAAATTTCGCCTCAAAGTAATCGTCATTTAACTTAACGTACTTCTCAAATTCTTTTTTCTGATAATCTTCCTCAATGCGATAAGCGCAAAGTGAAAGTACTCCTAGGAAGTCCTTTCGCCTAAAAAAAATCGGGAACAGCTGAATAAAGATGTTTTTTACATCTTTAACTGACCCTATTTTCTTAATTTCGTCTACCATAAATCGCCTGTGGTCCCCTTGTGTTATGCGCCCTGCCCTCTGTAAAAGTCCTTCTAAAATCACTTCAGCGCAAGTAATATGTCCACCGTAGGTGTGCTGTAGTAATATCTTATAGTACTTTATCTTGAGAGGGGGCAGGCACTATTATGGGCATACTGATACGTCTATTCGTTTTTCACTTGCGCCTGGTTTACTTCTTTTTAAAGCTTTTACCCACCAACAATAAAAAAATCGTTCTTATGAGCAGGCAATACTCATACACAAGCATTGATTATCAAATGATTGAAAACGATATTGCAGATCGTTATCCCAACTTTAAAGTAGTCGTACTAGCAAGAACTCTTGAGAAAAAACTAAGCTCTGTTATCCCCTACTACTTTCACCTGTACAGACAAATGTATCATCTAGCAACCTCTGCGTCCTGTGTCATTGATACCTACATCATCCCTGTCTCTGTACTAAACCATAAAAATAACCTGCTGATTGTACAACTTTGCCATGGGGTCGGTACCTTCAAAAAATTTGGCTACCAGGCACTGGACAGAGAATCTGGTAGAAATGAACAGGTGTCTCGCCTCATGCGAATGCACGAAAATTATGATTACCTTATCTCTACTTCCGAAGAGTCTAGCAAGCACTACTCTGAAGCTTTTAATGTCAGTACAGACACTATGCTTAATTTTGGTCCACCTAAAATTGACTACATTCTGCGCGTTAAGGAAAAAAGAAATGAAGTTTTAAGCAAGTATCCTGGGCTCGCAGATAAACCTGTCATTCTTTACGTTTCGACTTTTCGCACCTATAAAAATGATTATCTTGAAAAACTTACCCAGCACCTACCGCTGGATGATTTTAACGTCATAATCCATCTGCATCCCGTTATATATACGCTTCATCCAGAATATGATGAGCTACTTGATCAAGTCGAAGGCCTATACCGCTGTAAAGACATACTAACCGTAGACCTATTAAGCGTTGCGGATTATGTCATTAGCGACTACTCTTCCTTCATTTTCGAAAGCGCCCTACTGGGAACACCTACCTACCTGTATCATCATGACTACAACACATACACAGATAAAAACGGGCTCAATGTAGACCTAAGAAAAGAATTAGCAGGGGCTGTTTTCGACGACGCAAATAGTCTTTTTACCGCAATCAAGACCGATGAATATAACTACGCTGTCCTAGAAGCCTTCAAGAATAAGCATATAGAAAATACTCAAGGGAACTCAACCACTCAGTTAGTTGATTTGCTCATAGATCATGCAGAAGAAGTTTCAGCGCAGACTCTCTAGCCAGCGCAGACAGCACAGACGACAGGCATGCAAATCAGATTCGCACGCGCAAAAGCCGAAAATCCTAGCCTTCTTTTTCGCTGTAAACCTTGATGGCTTCGTCAGCAGCCCCGTCAAAGACCAGTTCACCCTGCTTAATATAGATTATGCGCTCACAAAGTGCTTTTACTCCACCCATTGAGTGGCTGACAAACATTACCGTAACGCCTTCAGAGGCCATCTGATTAATCTTGTCGTTACACTTGCTCTGGAATCTTGCGTCCCCCACACTAAGCGCTTCATCAACGACAAGAATATCCGGATTAGAATTTACGTTGATGGAAAACCCTAGACGCATACTCATACCGCTTGAATAAGTACGCAGCGGCTGATCAATGTACTCTCCCAATTCGGCAAACTGAATGATCCTGTCTTCCATCTCTTCGATTTCTTCCTTAGAATACCCAAGGATATAACCTTTAAGATAAATATTTTCTCTGCCTGTCATTTCCTGAGAAAAGCCTGCTGTCAACTCAAGCAAAGCTGCCACTTTACCATTTACTGTTACCTCACCCCCATCGGGGAAGGTTACACCAGTGACAATCTTAAGTAGCGTCGATTTACCCGCACCATTTCTACCAATGATGCCTACGGCCTCACCCTTGCGTATTTCGAAAGAAACATCCTTTAGGGCCTGGTGACGCCTAAGTTTCTTGCTTTTATAAAATAGGGACAGAAAGCGTTCCTGGTCAGACTTATATAGAATGTACTCCTTTGAGACATTCTTAAAGCTAATCACGACGGGGGAATCTTCACGTTTTTCATGCGTCATAATACGTCTGCCATATCCTTACGTAGTCGTGTGTAGTTAAATACCCCAAAGGCGATTACTATGACAAGTATCCCTAGGAACACATACACCTCTAGAGGATTTTCCCAGAACCACTCATTGTAGAGGAAGGTCTTGCGGTAACCGTTAACGATAAAGGTAACGGGGTTAAAAAGAAGAAGCTTCTTCAGCCAGACAACCTGCAAGTCATAACTGTTCCAAAGTACCCCAGAAAGCCAAAATATCGCCGTCATAAGCGAACTGATTAGGCTCTGCAAGTCTGGACTAAAGACAGCCCAGGTAGAAATTGTCCAACCCAGTGCAAGGAAAAAGATAAAGGCTAGCGGCAGATAAAAGAATATCTGCAGATTGTATATAGAAGGGGCGTAGCCAGCTATTATCAGATAGACGTACATGCAGGCAAAGAGAAGTGCGTGCACAATAAGGTGGGATACAGCCGTAAAAGTATTAAGAGTCGAGACAGGAAAATTAATTTTCGTAACAAACTGGGCATTACCCCGGATTGCCCTTGCTCCCCCAACAATCATATCGCGAATAAAGAACCACGGAACAAGTCCCACCATCAAAAAGAGGAAGAACGACACGCCATGAATCTCATTACCCTGACGAAGGCCAATGGTAAATACAAACCAAAATAGAAGGAGCGTGGTGAAGGGTCCAATGACAGCCCAAGCTGAACCCAAAAATGATCCCTTAAATCTTCTCTGTATTTCAAGTACAGCAAGCTTCCAGATTTGCCTACTGAAGCCCTTGTGTTCATTTATTATGTTGAGCAAGCCTCGCAATTTTCCTACTTTCCGCTTTGTTCTCTATAGGTGCGCGGAGTCGCTACAAGGCTCAGGTGCATCGTGCCGTATATAAATGCCTGCACTTGCAAGCTGCAAGCCTCGCATGAAGCGCAACCCTGCTATTATACGCCACTAAGATACAGCAGGGTACAGGCTACTTGATTGAAAGCATTTAGTTACTAAGGTCACGCTTACGATACAGTACAAAAGCAGCCACAATCATTACTACTGCAATGCCTGTCATGATGGCTAAGGTTGGCCAGTGGATTGCGTCCTTTGTAATATTAGGAACTAAGCCAAAAGGTGACAGCTTTGGAATCCACTGGGGTATCTTTGGAAACAGTTCACCGAAATAGCCCATGAAGAAACTAAAGGCGAAGTATCCCCATATAACGCCCGAAGCTATACGCGGATAGACCGCAATCAGCAAAAGAGTCGCCCCTACAAAAAGCCATATTGCAGGCAGATAGACCGCCATTGACTTAAAGAAGAAACTTGCGCTGATGGGGTCACTCTTCATCACAATTGCGGAGGCTCCCCAAAGTCCCGCTGCTGCCAAAAGGGGGAGCACTGTAGCCAGCACCAAAGCGATGCCACCGTAAGATGCCAGGTAACTGCGACGTGATACAGATGCGGCAAGCACCAGCTCTGTACGGCCCGCCTCTTCTTCGCGCCAGGCCTTAAGCGCAATCATAATAGGTCCTGCCGCAGTCATTGCTGCAAGCACCACCATGATAAGGGACGCAAAAGCCTCTGTTGTGCTGTATCCCTGTGTTGTCTGCAAAGCAGCCTGAAAAAAGGTGCTCGTTTTGATGAAGTCTGCAATATAGTTCATGATCGAACCATAACTAGCTCCTAACACGATAGCCACGTACAGCCAGGCAATAAGGGTATTGCGCAATAGACGCAATGCAAGCCCTAGATTTGAGTCCAACAAAGGCCCCGCATGTGCTGGGCCAGGTTTCGCTGGAATAAGTCCTGCGCCTAAGTCCCTATGAGAGTTTAAAAAGTACGCAATTCCAATTAAAACAACAACTTGCACAAGCAAATAAGGCAAAGGCCAGAACTGATTGGTCACATAAGCCTCAACGCGCAAAACAAGCCCAAACGGGGAAGCATAAGACAAAACCTTTGCCCAGCTGTCCCCCTGCGCCATAAGCAAATCACCAGCAGCGCGCAACAAGTAGAGCACACCTAAAATACCACCACTATAGGCAAGTGCAGACCGCGAAGTACTGGCAAGCTGGGCACATACTGCCGCAACACCTGCAAAAACCATACCAATCACGCCACAGGCAGCCGCATAAAGAAAAGACCCCTTCACGGTCACTGTTGGAATGTTGATAATCACAAGTCCTGCCCAGGTGATGATTATCACTAAGAAATTAATCTTCAAGGCACCAATTAATGCAGCATTAAGTGGGGCGAGTCTGCCCACAGGCAAAGAACGAATGACTTCGACACGCTCTGCCTCTTCATCGGCACGCGTATAGCGCACAACAAACAAAATGTTCATGAACGCAACAGCGAGTACAGTAAACAACAGCATCTCGCCTGCAATAAGAGAGCCCACTGTGTAATTGGTGGCGTCAAATACCGGTCCCACCAGTGCAATCATGGCAGGATTTTGCAGCATGGGAACCATTGCCTGCAAGGTCTGGCCATCAGCACCGTAAATGCTGTGAATCGCCATAGGCACTGCTGTTGCGAAGATAAGCAATCCTACCATCCAGGCAACGATGTTTAGCCAGTCCCGGCGCAGAAAGAACACTGCTAGGCGCAGTGAGCCTTTTGAATTAAGCCATAGATTGTGCATAGCGCTTCGCCTCCGCTTCCATCTCTGCGATGGCCGCCTGCGTTTCTGCGCCGGCTTCGACCAGCTGTCCTTTTCTGATTACCGCAACACGATTAGCAAGATCGCGCACCTCTGACATAATGTGGCTTGAAAGGAATATAGTTTTTCCTTCTTTGACCTCATTTCGAATGCAGTCCTGGAAAACCTGCTCCATAATGGGATCAAGTCCACTCGTAGGCTCATCCAGCAAATACAGCTCAACATCACTTGCAAAAGCGGCAATGAGCGCTACCTTTTGACGGTTTCCCTTTGAATAAGTACGACATTGCTTCGTTGGGTCAAGCTCAAACTTTTTGATAAGGTCATCGCGGCGCGCACGCACATCAGCACTCTTTGCCTTGCCATGGCGCAAGCTCACAAAAAGATCAATGACCTCCCCACCTGTTAGGTTTGGCCAAAAATTTACATCCCCTGGAACATAAGCTAGACGACGATGAATCTCGACGGGGTCTTTCCACCCATCCAACCCAAAGACCTTTGCCGTCCCACTGGTTGCTTTAATAGTCCCTAAGAGACAACGAATGGTGGTTGATTTTCCTGCACCATTATTCCCGATAAAGCCAAAAACTTCGCCCTGGTTAACCGTAAAAGTGATGCCGCGCAAGGCCTCAACTTTTCCGAAGTGCTTCACAAGGTTTGCTACCTCAATAATGGCTGTTTCTGTCGTAGACTTTCCCATAAGAGCTTCCTCCTCGGCATAGCAGTCCGGAACAAAGTTTATACATAATGTACACAATTAATACATATATTTAAGATTTTACCATACCCAACAAGCAGGGTGCTAGAATGGCGATATGACTAAAGTGAAAAACAAAGCCGCCGACAGACAGCATGCAAAACGCGAGTCTCAGCTGGACTTTCCCTTCCCAAAAGCTGTCAGTCGCATTGGTCCTGTGATCCAGGCGCGCGCGGCTGAAGTCGCGGCTCGTCTAAAGGTCGCCTATCCTATACCTGATGATGGTACGCGGGAACAGTTCTTGAACTTCACTAACCCCTACGAGTGCGTAACCGCAGTTGCTCTATCTGCACAAACCACCGATGAGAACGTCAATAAAGTATTACCAACACTGTTTGAACGCTGGCCAGACTGTGCAACCCTCATCACAGCTGACCAAAAAGAGCTGGAAAAGGTCGTTCATTCACTGGGGTTCTACCGACAAAAAGCACGCAACTTGCTGGGTATGGCGCGCGTCGTGGTTGACGACTATGACGGAGAAATCCCAGGAAATATGGTTGATCTACTACGCCTACCAGGGGTAGCACGCAAAACTGCCAACATCGTGCTGACTGAAAGCTTTGGCATCACGCAAGGCATCGCAATCGATACACACGTATACCGCATCTCGACACGACTGGGTCTGACCCGTGCAAAAAACCCTGCAGCAGCAGAAGGTGACCTGTGCAAAGCTTTCGACTACACAGACTGGTACCACATCAACCACAACATGGTTGCCTTTGGACGCGAGATTTGTGACGCACGCAAACCGCTCTGTGGAAAGTGCATACTGGCTGATATCTGTCCTAGCGCTGGGACTGCAAAAGATTGAACAGTGACTTCAGTCAGTAGAAGTAACAGCCTTCCCTACGCCCCCATTCAATCTTTTGCTACTATACATCCAGTCTCTATGCTATAAGAGCACATACATCTCTTAGTCTTTCTTCGTCAAGTTTGAGATGAGCATGCCTGCGATGATTATGATTCCCCCGACAAAGGCAGCTGGTGTGATACTCTCACCTAGCCAGAAAAAGGCGAGCAGCGTAGCTAGGAACGGTATCAGGTAGACAAACATCGTCACGTGGGCAGTGCTTCTTGCCTTCGCAAGTGCATATGACCAGGACAGATAGGCGATTGCGGCAGGAAAAATTCCCAGGTACAAAGGAATAAGGTTAACTACCAGTGGCACATGTGACACTTCTCTAATTAAGCCTGGTAAAAACACCAACGTAAATAAGGTTCCAAAAAGAACTGAATAAGCTGCTGCCTCAAAGGGCGTGTACTTCTCTGTAAGCTTGCGCTGAATGATAGTGTAGAGGCTTGTGGAGATACTCGCACCCACCAGCAACACAGCACCAATATTCATGACAAAGCCGCTCATCTGGCTTGCCGTAACCGCTGCTAGACCGCAAAAGCTGACGATTATCCCAATCCAAGAAAGTAGCTTGACCTTTTCTTTCAAGAGAGCAATCGAAAACAGTGTGGCAAACACAGGAGCAGACGCTATTAGGAAGCTGCTGACTCCAGAAGGAACGGTGTTGACCCCCGTGATAAAGAACCATGAGTAGAGAAATATGCCCAAGAGACCTGCGAGCGCAAACAGAGGAATATCCTTCTTGTCGGGCAACTTCACTTTTTTTATGAGAATAACAGCAGTTACCACCAGCGAGGCAATAAGGAAGCGCAGCACCATAATGGACTCTGCAGAATAATAGTCAAGCAGATATTTGACAGCAGGAAACGCCGACGCCCATAAAGACACCGTAATAAGTGCAGCAATTGCCGATTTCCCTATTTGTTGATCCCTTTTCATCAAAGCTATTTTACCTAAGCAGTTAGTGGTTTTGAATCATACGATTCCAGCAAGTGAGACTGAATAACCAAAGAAGCAAGCAATGGACGGGCTTCGTCGCCTTAATCTACAACAATTGCGTAAAATTTTTGTGTTGTTGAATTTGCAGCACCTTCTTGCTACCCTTTATACAGGAGGTCACTATTATGCCAAAAATTAAAAGTATTTCTTCACTGCGCAACTACCAAAAGGTTCTTGAGGATGTTCAGACTGGACAACCCGTTTTCCTAACAAAGAACGGAACAGGCCGTTATGCTGTAGTGGAAATTGATGACTACAGCATGCTGGTAGAAAAATCATGGCAGCGACTGTTTGGTGAACTGCGAAGTGCTCGCGACCAGGCAGACACTGAAGGCTGGATAAGCCAAGAAGAATTCGACAGCAGGATGGATGCACTAACCGCATGAGCACAGAAAGCAACAAGGTAGAAATTGTCTATGCCCCTCGTGCAATAAATAAGATAGAAGATACCTACGGATATATTGCAGACCATTTAGATAATGTGCCTGCCGCAAAAAAGCTTGTCTCAACAATTCGTGAAGATGTAGCGCGCTTAAGAACTTTTCCTGAAATGGGGCAACTACTATCTTCAGTCTTAAGCAGAGTGCCACAAGACCTCTTAGCTTCACGCTTCATCATATGTGGTAACTATGTAGTAGTTTACGAATTTACAGATACCTTAGTCAAGATTCTTGAGGTATACCATACACTTGAGGATATCCAAGGACAATTGTTGAGCTCAGATACGACAATGCAAGAACCTTATTCTGCTATTCATGAGCAAAACGAAAGGGCTCCACATGTCGGGAACGTACAAGAATCTATTTAATGCTGATAGTCTGCACGATTTCGGCAGGGACTTCCAATCTGTATATCCAGAATTCCCCATCGGCGCATTCGTAGCCTCTGTTATGGATGATACATGGGATGACCTAGAACTAAAAGGACGCTGGCAACAAGTCACAAATGTCCTAGCATCTTATCTACCGCAAGACTACGCGGAAGCCCTCGCCATCCTTGACCAGGTTGTCGCAAATTACTCTGGCTGGGACGGTGTGTACGGCATGGTCTTCCCCTATTTCGTAGAATCATTTGGTCAGGATGAGGCCAACTGGGATCTATCTATGGCCGCAATGAAGAACTATACCCAATACGCATCAGCAGAATTCGCCGTGCGTCCCTTTATTATCAGCAACGAAGATCGCATGATGGCACAGATGCGCAAATGGTCAAGGCACGACAATGAACACGTCCGCAGATTGTCCAGCGAGGGTAGTCGTCCAGCCCTTCCCTGGGCACAAGCACTCTCCAAATTTAAGCAAGATCCCACCCCTGTCCTGCCAATATTGGAACAGCTCAAAGATGATCCGTCAGCCTATGTACGCAAAAGTGTCGCCAACAATCTAAACGATATATCGAAGACTCATCCTGAACTCGTAGTTCAATTAGCGCAGGACTGGCAGGGGAAATCTGACCACACCGACTGGATTATCAAACATGCTTGCCGCACTCTACTTAAGCAGGGCAACCGTGACGCACTGGCACTGTTTGGCTTCCACGATGACGCCACGCTTGACGTTACAGAATTTTACCTAGAAGAGCCCTCATCCAATCAACAACAAAATATGCCCACTATCACCACGGGCGAAGACCTGGCCTTCTCTTTTGCAGTCCACACTAAAGAATCAACAAAGCTAAGGTTAGAATACGGCATTGACTTCGTAAAAGCCAACGGCAAAACCAGCCGAAAAGTCTTTCAAATCTCAGAGGGTGAGCTAGGCGCAGATGAAACAAAAACTCACACGAAGAAACACAACTTTAAAGACCTCAGCACACGCAAGCATTACCCAGGCATCCACGCCATCACACTCATAGTTAACGGTGTAGAACGAGGAACATTAAGCTTTGAACTACTATGCTGATTGCTATCTTGCCGCAAGTGCAGAATACATGAACGCTTCACCTCTCTGGACTTTTGATAAAGATCTCGCCAAGAAGACTAAAGCCACAAAGTTACTAGGAGACACAACACATGCGCTGGTATAACGCTACAGATATAGAAGCATTACAAAAGCTGGGCTCAGACGCGCAGGTAGGTCTGTCAGGGGACGAAGCTAAGCGCCGTCTGGAAAAATATGGCGCCAATAAATTGAATGAGAAACCCCCTACTCCACTCTGGAAAGTCTTCCTGGGGCAGTTTAAGGACTTCCTCATCTACATTTTGTTTGCAGCGGTAGTCATCGCTGCTTTACAGGGTCAGATAATTGAAGCGATTGCTATCCTTATCATTCTACTGGTCAATGGTGTGCTGGGCTTTGTGCAGGAATATCGCAGTGAGCAGGCGCTTGATGCGCTAAAGCAAATGGCAGCGCCTATGGCTTATGTGCTGCGCGATGGAGTTCAGCAACACCTGCTGTCAAGCGAGCTTGTCCCTGGCGACATTGTCATGCTAGAAGCAGGTAACACCGTACCTGCCGATGGCCGCCTGTTAGAAACTGGAGCCTTACGCATTGTTGAGTCTGCCCTTACTGGCGAATCTGAAGCTGTGCGAAAAAGTGCTGACCCTCTACAGGGGGATCATGACATACTGGGCGACCAAGAAAACATGGTCTTTGCCTCTACTACCGTCAGTGCTGGTCGTGGCACGTATGTCGTCACAAGCACAGGACAAGATACAGAGATGGGCAAGATAGCAACATTACTTGATACTACTGAACAAAGCGCATCTCCCCTACAAATCGAACTGGAACGCACAGGCAAGCACATTGGCATGGCCATCCTTATCATTGCTGCTATTATCTTTGTGCAGGGTGTTGTTGCAGGCGGACTGCCCTTAATGACTGATGGTTCACTTACTTTTGGAGAGCTGTTTGGCAACCCTGAGTTCCGCACAATGCTAACGGCAACCATGCTAGTAGCTGTCGCCCTGGCAGTTGCCGCAATTCCTGAAGGTCTTCCCACCATTGTGACCGTTACCTTATCATTGGGGGTCAGGCGCATGGCTAACCGCCACGCCATCATGAAGCGCCTACACGCTGTTGAAACACTGGGGTCAACTACCTATATCTGCAGCGACAAAACGGGTACGCTAACTATGAACGAGATGACCGTTAAGCGTATGGTACTAGGTACACAAGTCATCCGCGTTGAAGGGGATAAACTAGGCATACTACCTTCTGCTGCGGTGGATGATGACAACACCAAAGATAGCAATGCCAATTCACCTGCAAAAGACCCCTTCTCGCTAGCCTCTGTTCAAGAACTTACCGATGCGCATATCGTCAATCGCACTGAACTGGAAACTCTGCTTTCAATCGCGCAGGGATGCAATGATGCTCATTATACGGCAGCAGAAGAATTGGTTGGCGATCCCACTGAAACAGCTCTGGTTGCCTGTGTCCGTGCCCTACTGCCTGACCTATCGCAGCAACTACAGGAAATGAAGCGCGTTTCAGAAATTCCCTTTGATTCTGACCGCAAGCGCATGTCGGTTACTTTAGACACTCATGAACAAAACGGAAAATACTTAACCTTCGTCAAGGGTGGCTTTGACACCATTATGCCCGTGTGTAGCCATGCTCTAATTGGCGGACAGATTGTATCCCTTGACGCCACCCTCCTTCAGCAACTCGAAGCAGAAAACACACGCTTTGCAAACGAAGGCCTGCGCACACTTGCCTTTGCCATGCGTGAAAATGCACAGCTTCCTGAAGACGATGAGGACGTCCGTGCAATAGAGTCGAAACTTATCTACGTTGGACTGATGGCCTCACAAGACCCACCCCGACCTGAAGTTCCCGCAGCAGTTCGTACCGCACAAGGGGCAGGCATCAAGATTGCCATGGTTACGGGGGATCATCTGCTGACAGCAACTGCCATTGCTAAAGAGATTGGCATCGTTAGTGAAGAAGACCTAGCAGATGGTCGCACGCACACTATGACGGGCACGCAACTAGAAAAGCTAAGCGATGAAGAATTGGCAGAAGTTGCACCAGATATTCGCGTCTACGCCCGCGTTAATCCTGAACATAAAATCCGAATCGTGTCTGCTCTCAAAGCACGCGGACAAGTCGTTGCGATGACAGGTGACGGAGTCAATGATGCGCCTGCACTGAAACGTGCTGACATTGGGGTTGCTATGGGAGTCGTAGGAACCGATGTTACCCGTGAAGCCGCTGACATGGTATTAGCGGATGATAACTTCAGCACGATTGTGTCCGCAGTTGAAGAAGGGCGTACTGTATTTGCCAACTTGCGGAAAGTTATCCTTTACTTGATGTCCTCGAATTCAGCTGAAGTCATGATTATCGCCCTCATTGCCATTTTTGGAGGCATGTTCGCAGCAACACTAGGCAATGGGGCAGCCGTGGCCAACCTATTACCCCTACAGATACTTTGGATCAACCTTATGACTGATGGCTTTCCTGCCCTAGCCTTAGGAGTCGATCCTGCAGAGAAAGATGTCATGAAACGCAGACCACGAAATGTCGCCGTGGCAATCCTCACAAAACAACGCTGGCTACAGATACTGGCACAAGGACTTGTACTAACGATAGTCGCACTACTTGCAACTTTCGTAGTCGCACCCTGGTTGGGCGGACTCCTCCGCCCTGAAGCACTTCCACTGGAAGACGCACAAGCCCTAACACGTACTATTCTGCTAATGACAATCGCCTTTAGCCAGATGTTCTTCATTTTCATCTACCGCAGCGGAAGCACAACAGTCTTCTCACGCGAAACCTTCAAGAACAAATGGCTCAACTTAACCTTCATCTTCACTGCAGCCATGCAGCTAATAGTTATCTGTACGCCCCCAGCAGCCAACCTCTTTGGGCTAATCCCCCTCAATATCCTAGAGTGGGTAACTATCTTAGTAATGTCACTAGTAGCCCTAGCAGCTGCTGACACCATAGGACTCTTCGCTAGCAAGAAGTTACGCGATAAAGAATAAGTGAAAAGAGGGAAGTTCACGCAATAACTACATGAACTTCCCTCTTTTGAAATCTCGATACTAAGCCTGGATATCTAGTGTGCTTTAAGCCTATTCAAACCTCAAGGCATCAATAGGATCTAGCTTGGATGCTCTCCAAGCTGGGTACACTCCGAAGAATACACCTACGCTTATACTGAAGAAGAATGCTAGCGCTACCGACCATATTGATACGACACTGGGCAGGGCTCCTGATGCTGCAATCCCCCATGATCCTAGGGCACCTAAAGCAATACCAATCAGCCCGCCAAGAACCGATAGCAGCACAGACTCAATAACAAACTGCGACATAATGTCATAGGTTTTTGCACCGATTGCTTTTCTAATGCCGATTTCACGCGTACGTTCACTCACGCTTACCAGCATGATGTTCATGATTCCGATACCACCAACCAGTAGCGAAATGCTGGCAATACCACCCAGCATGAAGGTCAGAACGGCAACCATAGCCCCCATCATGTCGGTCACTTCGTCTTGTGTCATAGAGGAAAAGTCTGTACCCATGCGCGGTAACAGTGCCTGCCTAATCAACGACTGGGCATGGTCCATATCTTCTACGTCATAGGTCTTAACGGCAATCATGTTAACGTCTTGCGAGCCCGTTACTCTTTGGGCAGAGGTAAAGGGCATCATGACAGCATTATCAAGGCCGCCACCTGTTATAGCCCCGCCACCCTGTAGTTCAGTCACACCAATAACGGTGAAACGCTGATCGTCTACAACAATTTCTTGTCCGATAGAGTCATGATTTGCAAACATCAGACGATCAACTTCTGCACCAATGATGGCAACACGTGCACCGGAAAGCACTTCTGAAGAGCTGTACATGCGCCCTCTGTCCAGACTCACATCAAAGACATCAATTGCTGCAGCAGACATCCCCGTGACGCCACCCATCATTTCATTATTACCCACAGAAAAGCGCGTCATCGTTTCAACCATGGGGGTAACAGTAGCAATGCCACCTAGTCTGGTCTCCACAGCATTTACATCATCAATAGTAAACTGCCTAGAGGGCATCATCATGCCCATGCCTAAGTCGTCTTCACTCATAGGCATAACGTAGATAACGTTTGTTCCTAGGCCCTCAAGTTGGCCGGTAATGTCATCACTCACACCCGTACCAATAGAAACCAGCAAGATAACGCTCATAACACCTATGATGACACCTAACATGGTCAGCAAGGCACGCGCTCTATTCGCTGATAGTGCCTTTAGAGCTATGCGAAAGGATTCTGCAAAATTCATTATGCCTGTGCCTCCTCTTCATAGTCATCATGGTCTGGTAGCTCACCAATGCTTTCCAGGTAAGCATCTAATTCCGCATGCGCATCAATGCGCTCATCTTCAGGGACGTAACGATCATCGACGATTAGACCGTCAGAAATCTCTACAATGCGCTGGGCATGCTGTGCAACCCTTAGGTCATGGGTAACTAAAACTACCGTAATGCCTTGTTCATTAAGTTCTTGGAAAAAGGTCATAATCTCATAACCGCTGCGCTTATCCAGATTCCCTGTTGGTTCATCCCCAAGCACAATCGCAGGCTCTGTTACAAGGGCGCGTGCAATAGCTACACGCTGCTGCTGTCCACCTGACAGCTGATTTGGCGCATGGTCTAGGCGCTCCCCCAGACCAACACGCTCAAGTGCAATTTGTGAACGTTCCGCGCGCTCCCCTGCGCCAACGCCCGCATAAACTAAAGGTAGCGCCACGTTGTCCAGGGCAGTTGTACGGGCCAGCAAGTTAAATGACTGGAAGACAAAACCAATCTCTTTGTTACGAATACGGGCAAGTTCATTTTGCGTCATATCGGTTACGTCAACATCACCAACAAACACTTCACCGCTCGTAGGATTATCAAGCAAGCCAATTGTGTGCATCAGGGTTGATTTACCACTACCTGATTGACCGATGATTGCCATCATTTCACCGCGTCTAATCTGCAACGACACGCCACGCAAAGCGTGAACTTCAACGTCATCGCTAATTTGGTAGACCTTTTCAACGTCGCGAACCTCAAGGACAACCTCGCCCTCGCTGCCAAAGTGGCCATCAGAGCCCCGCAGGTGTTCATCTACCTGCTGAAAGTTATCATCACTTGTCGCGTGATTATGGTTGTGAAGTAGTTCCATGTTCTCACTAACTATTAGAATTTGGGTAAGGCTTAGTGCCTGACACTATTTAGCTACTGCACTAGTTACGGCACAGGCGTAACAGTCATGCCATCTTCAAGGGGCACCGGGGCACCACCTGCCATAGCAACAACAACGCCTTCTTCAATACCTTCAATAACCTCTACAACGAACTCTGTACTTGCACCAACCGTAACAGGCGTTCTGACCAGCTGGCTGTCATCATCAATCAAGTAAACAAAGTCTTCGCCAGCTTCACTAAACCAAGCATCGATTGGAATCGTCAGCACATTTTCCTGTGTTTCAATCTCAATGGTCGTGTCGCCCCTCATGCCAATACGTACATCTGGCACCTCTTCAGCAAAGGATAGCTCTACCTCAAAAACAGTACCGCCTGTTAGTGTAGGCATAGCAAGTTTGCTGATACTTCTTACTTCTGCGTCAAAGGTGCGACCGCTATAAGCTGATAGAGTTACGTCTGCGCGCTGTCCTTCAGCAATTCTACGAACATCAACTTCATCAACTTCTGCTGTAAAGCTAAAGGTATCTTCATCAACAATCGTGAATAGTGGTGAACCTGGAGTAACGGCCGATCCCTGCATAAGCTCTGCACCACTAATAGGAGTAATGCCTGTACCCATAGCTGCCGCACTTGCCGCAGTTGGGGCAAACAGCACCATGCCGTCTTTTGGTGCACGGATAATGCTTGCTTCTACTGCAGTTTCTGCTAAGGCAACTGCATCTTCAGCTGCAGTAACACCAGAACGGGCAGCAGCAATCGCTGACTCTGTTTCACCAGCACGGGCTTGATCAATGCCTGCATCTGCCGCTTCAACACCAGCACGGGCTTGATCAACACCGGCGCGTGCCTGGGCAATGCCTGCATCAGCTTGCGTAACACCAGAACGAGCCTGGGTTACTCCTGCACGGGCTTGGCCTAGATGGTCTTCCAGGTCAACTACCAGCATCTGCAAATCTACAAAATCCTCAGAGTTTGAGGCGTTAAGGCCTGCCGCGCTCATCTCAGCTATCAAAGAATTCACAGTCGAGATCTCTTGTTCTAAGGCTCTTTCGGAAGCTATCGCACTATCTAGCCCTGCCTGAGCAGCATCACGCGCAGCATTTGCAGCAGTTACCCCAGCATTTGCAGCAGTTACCCCAGCATTTGCTTGACTACGTCCTGCGTTTGCCTGGCTACGTCCTGCGTTTGCCTGTCTCTGAGCTGACTCTGCCTGCGATAAGCCACTTCTAGCCGAAGCGAGTCCTGACTGTGCCTGGCTTAGTTGAGCCATGTTCGCAGCACCATCAAGGGTCGCCAGAATGTCTCCCTCTTGAACCATGTCACCCTCAGAAACACGAACAGACTCAACAAGTCCCTGTGTCTCTGGGTAAACGTCACGGCTGGTTCCTGGAGTAACGGCGCCTGTCGCAAATACAGTAATCGCTATATCGTTGTTCTCTGCTTCCGCTGTCTCGACAGCGACACCAAGACCCTGCAGTGCAAGGAAGCCACCCACAATGCCTAATGCAAGCACGACAACAATCACTATCCAGATAATGCGCTTCTTATTGCCGCGCTTCTTCTTATCTTTGCCGTTTGTTGTTGTTTTTGGCTTAAGCGAGGTACTTCTTGCCGGGGACTTAGTCGATTTTTTAGCTGGTGTAACAGCCTTTGCTGTTTCCATAGCTGCGCCCTTGTCTTTGGCCTCTGTCTTTGGCGTGTCCTTTTTCACCACAACATCCTTATCTATTGCTCGTATCAATTCTCTTGTCGCAGCTTGCCTGCTGCAAACGTTCGCTCCATCATAAAAGTGCTGCCTCAAACAAAACTATACATCGGCTACACTTTTATCCCATATAGTGTAACATTGTTTTATCGTAGTGCAAGAATTTTCTCAGCAACGCGCATACGAATCAAAAATACCTGCACCTGCGGCATCTGTATTATCAGCTTAATACAGTGCCCTGTCAAGCAAATTTTAGTGCTATTATGATTCGCATGGCAAGCACACGCAGCATATTCGATATTATTGGACCTGTTATGGTGGGTCCGTCTAGTAGTCACACTGCTGGTGCAGTTAGGTTGGGCGCACTGGCCCGCGCAATTTTCGGGGAACAGCCCGCAGTTGCCCGCATTGGTCTTTACGGATCCTTTGCAGACACAGGTGTTGGACACGGAACTATGGTTGCGCTGGTTGCAGGTCTGCTGGGGCTAAAGGTCGACGACCCCCGCATCCCTGACTCTTATGAGCTAGCCAAAAGCATGGGGCTTGATTTCTCTTTTGAAGAAGCCCATTTTGATGAAGCCCATCCCAACACTGCCGTATTTAACCTAGAATATCCAGAACGTGACAAGCAATTCTATATAGTTGGATCTTCTATTGGGGGTGGCAACGTTGTCATTACCCAGATTGGCGATTACGAAGTAGAGGCTACGGGGGATTTGCCGGTAATAGTCGTTTCTCAATCAGATCAGCCAGGAGTCATTAGCGCCGTCACAGGACTCATCGCTGCAGCAGGAATCAATGTTGCCAGCATGAAGTTGTCACGCAAGCGCAGAGGGGCCGACGCACTCATGCTACTAGAGTGCGATACCCAGCCAGACAAAAGTATCATCAATGAACTAAAGACCATACCGCAAGTCCATAAGGTCCGCGTTATTCCTGTTGTATAGAAGCAAAAGTACGTACTTGACCTTAAGAAATCACCGTGTGGCTAAATCGACCTACAGATAAGACAAAGGAGCCCCAACCGTGCCCTACTCTTCCTTTTCAACCCTGCTAGAAGATGCTCGCCGCGACAGCCTGACACTGGCGGAGTGTATCCAAAATCGTGAAGCTCTTGACAGCGATATCGATGTTGCTGAAGTGCGTGCTCAACTAGCAGAGGCGCTACAAATCATGCGCGAAGCCATTCTTCAAGGATCAAAGGCTGATATTTCGTCGCGCACAGGTCTTACAGGGGGCGACGCTGCAAAGCTATTTGAGTCAGTGAACTCTTTCGAGGCCATCAATGTCTTAGGCCCGCGCTTTACCCATATCCTTGCAGCTTCCATGGCAACAGTAGAGCTCAATGCCGCTATGGGGCGTATAGTTGCAGCACCCACAGCAGGAGCATCGGGTGTCTTGCCAGGGATTTTTCTAACCCTTGATCGTGACCACAGCCTAGGTGATGAAGCCCTAATCAACGGGCTTCTTGTGGCAGGTGCAATAGGAGCCTGCTTCGCCGCACAAGCTACTCTGTCGGGTGCCGCAGGAGGTTGTCAGGCAGAGGTAGGAACTGCAGCTGCCATGACAGCTGCTGCTGTAGCCTATATGCTAGGTGTCGAAAACGGTGCCTACGCAGATAGGGATGACACCCCCAAATGGGAGAATCTTCACGAAACTGTCGGGCACGCAGCATCTTTCACCATGCAAGGACAGCTGGGGCTTGTCTGTGATCCTGTAGCTGGACTAGTAGAAGTACCCTGCATTGCTCGCAATGCTACGGGGGCTGCCGTGGCCTTGGCAGGTGCCCAAATGGCACTAGCAGGACTGAAGTTTCCAATACCTTTTGACGAGGTAGTGGATACGGCATCCCGTGTAGGAGCAGCCATTCCCCCATCGCTACGCGAAACTGCAAAGGGAGGGCTAGCCGTTACCCCTACTGCAAAACGCATCGCCTGCGAGTTGCAGTAAGATTCTGCGCAAACATCTCACTTATCTGTGGACGCAGTTAACCTTACGGAAGCTCAGCACATGAATAACCCAAATATACAAAATCCTTGTGATGTGTTCACTTTTTCTGATTACCTCTCTTTGATGAAGGAGCTGGGTCAGCCCGCCTTTAGAGCAAAGCAATTAGCACAGTGGCTTTGGGTGCATGAAGCAACAAATTATGACGAGATGTCCAACCTGCCTGCGGACTTACGTACACAACTAGTAAAAGCCGCACCCCTTAAGCGGGCATCTGTGCGGAAAGTACAGCACTCAAAAGACGGCACGCGCAAATATTTGCTGTGCTTTGCAGACGGGGTCTGTGTTGAAGCAGTTGGCTTGCCTTCTAATATACCCTCCAGCAATGTTGATGACGTAAAGCCAGAACAACGTCAGCGGCTAAGTGTATGTGTCTCATCACAAGCAGGATGTTCACTAGGCTGCACCTTTTGTGCAACAGGCCAGGGTGGGCTCGTGCGCAATTTATTGCCAGGTGAGATCGCAGAACAGGTGCGCATTGTTGCCGCAGATTTTGGCATTCGTGCAAGCAGCATCGTAATTATGGGACAGGGGGAGCCTTTCCAAAACTACGATGCTGTATTGGCTGGACTACGTATACTCAATACAAGTACAGACGATGGGGGCTTTGGCATAGGGGCACGCCATATCACTATCTCGACCGCAGGAATCATTAAGGGCATTGATACCCTGGCTACAGAACCTGAGCAGTTCACCCTGGCGGTATCATTGCACTCTGCTGTACAGACCACACGCGACAAGATAATGCCTGGACTACGCGGGCAAAGCCTTGAAAAACTGCGTACGGCACTCGTGGACTACTATAAGCAGACAGGCCGTAGACCCAGCCTTGAATACGCGCTGATTGATGAGGTCAATGTCAATATAGTCGAAATTACAGCACTTAAGGACTTCGCACAAACAACCAAGGCTCACGTTAATCTAATCCCGCTCAATACAACAAGTTCAAACCTCGAATCTGCATCCCAGCTCAAGACAACTCAAATTGCAAAAGAGTTGCGTGACGCAGGGATCAATGTCACTATTCGTAAAGAACGCGGATCTGACATAGCTGCTGCCTGCGGCCAATTAACTCAAGAAAAGAGGGGTTAGGTAAACAGGGCAGAAGTAACGCCTTTAGTCCCATCTCCCTCCAAAAAAGAAAGAAGACCCAACCAATATATGGCTAGGTCTCCCAAGGCAAAAGAAGCTCAAGAAAGTCTTTAAGATAGCATCTTTTTGCTCTAAGAGATGTGAGGTAGACTCTCTTAAAACAAGACACTCCTTAAATGTAGGTGACTTACTTAGATACTTCTTCTTTAGCACAAAAACTAGTTTCTTATGGCCTATAAGTTCACCCTAGCTTTTGTGCCTCCCTATTTTCAAGCTAACCTTATACGCGTGTGCAGGCGCACAAGATTAGCTAAAAGGGACACATGAAATCTACGTACCAGCAACTACTGTAGCTACCTGCCTGTCTCTCTCACTTCTCTTATCAATATAGATAAGAGCTAAAGTGAAGAAGAAAAGAACCGCACTTACTACCATGGCGATTAACATCCCTAATGGATCTGCGTAGTCTCCAGTTTTAGGTCCTGGT
>WRBC01000012.1 GCA_009779855.1 Coriobacteriia bacterium | reverse complement strand
TTCAGACAAATGAAGATCTATTGCTTTGAGCTGAATTTCTATCGGATATTTCATGAAAAAGTGTACCTCCTAAAGTCGATTCTAGATGTATTGTTTCTAGTTCAACTTTTGGGGTACACTTCAATTAGCCGTAGCGGTTTCTCCTTGTGATTTATCAGGGGCGAACCGTCTGCGACCAAACATCAGGCTGCCTCTTATTTATGTGTTCATTCTAGCAAAATCTGACATCTTTTAGCAATAAGCCTTAGAATAGACTCCTAAATTAATCCCACCTTATAAACCAGCAGAGCTCACCCCATATATTGCTTGCTCTGTAGTAAACCCTTCATGCTCTAACTGTCTAATTAGTCCGTCCCTTGAGAAGCTCATAAAATCCAGGTAGTTTTCGGCTGATCCTGCAGCCTGCTCATTCCAGTCTACGCTTAGACTATCAACAGCGAAGGTTGCGTCCTCTGTCGAAAAATCCTCAAACTCCAGCTGTCTTATAAGTCCGCTTCTTGAAAAATTCATAAAGTTCAAATAGTTTTCTGCAGACCTTACTGCTTGCTGCTGACTCATGGTTACTTCAGGTACCTCTTCACGCTCTACATAAACGCGCACTGCACCAGCCATATCACTGAGTCCTAAAACTTCGGTAACAATCCAGTTTGCTAAATCCGCTTCTGCAACAGTGAGCGTTCCCTCTCTGCCCGAATCAGCAAAGATGAGTTCTAGATCAGTTCCCTCCTCAACAAGGATTGCTGTGCGATTTAGCTCCTCATTAAGTGCCGCCCTAAGGTCTGCGGCAGATTCTCCAATATGGTCCTCCGCAATCTGAAGAGCAAGTTCATCATAAGGATTAAGAGCTTCATCCAAGCCTGGTTCGCTGGAAGTATCCTCCACCACACTTTCTTCAACTATCACGGCTCGAGACCCAGTCTCATCAGTATCTGCCATCGCGGCCAGCACAACAGCTGCAAGACAGCAGAATACAAGAAATCCAAAAATGCCTAATACCCACACCCACCACAACTTATAAAATGGTTTCTTTTCTTGCTGAGCCACATCCGTGACTTGTGCCGCAAAAACAGGCTGCCCCTCCTGTGGAAAGGCTGTTTCTACCTGCTCAGACCGAGAGGCTTCCAATGCAGTTCCACACTGGGTACAAAATTGTGCGCCCTCTACGTTATTTCCGCATACAGTACAGAACCTTGCTGCAACCTCTTCACTCATAGTACTTCCCTCCACTTGACCATATGTCGCAAAATTTAATTAGATATCATCAAAAAATAAATGATCTTTACGAGCTCTAATATTACTACAAGCTAAGCAATTTATTCAGGCACTTACGCTATAATAAATGCCAATTGACTTAGTACGAAATGCTGTCTATCAAGAGGAAAGAAATTGAAGAAATATCTCATGCTATTACTAGCAGCTCTGCTTGTGCTTAGCGTTGGAGCACTTGTTGGCTGCGACGACTCGGGACCAACAGTTGTCGAGACACCTCCAGAAACAACCGAAGTCGAAGAAATCATTGAAGAAGAACCCGACTTTACAAACCTACCTGTAGGGACAGTAGTGGACTTGGATGGCCTGCAAGTTGCAGTCACCGAAGTTAAGGCTGGACCAGAAAGCTGGGGAGGCAACCCCACCACAGAAGTTGTAGTTACTTTCACAAACGAATCTGATACTACTTCATCATTTAATCCCTGGGATTGGCAAGTGGAAAATACCAGTGGCGTTCGCAGCAACGACGCTCTTACTGATGCTGACTCTCTAAACTCAGGAGACCTTGCTCCAGGCGGATCAGTAACAGGCAGTATGTTTTTTGAGGTTTCTCTAGACGAGGCTGCAAGTGTTGTCTTTACTCCAGACTTCTGGGGTGGCGACGACAGCCTAATCTTCTGGACTGTAGGGGAATAACTCCTAACCAAATGTCGCTCAATTTAAAAGCTGCACCCTAATGGGTGCAGCTTTTTTGGTGCCATAAAGAGAATGCGTCAGTTTGACGCATTCTCTTTATGAGCAGTCGCTGCATTCTCCAAAATAAGTCGTATGATGCCTGGATACAGAAATATTCATATCCGATACAACTTTAGGATCCAGATCATCGCTACCAGCAGTTACAGGGATGTCAAGGATTGCTGCACAGGTCTCACAGACAAAATGGTCATGCCGCGCAACAGTGGCATCAAAGCGCTCTTTACCTAACACTTGACCCAGGCTAAAAATCACCCCTTCATCACGAAATTGGTTCAGATTTCGATAAACCGTCGCCAGGCTAATCTTTGGATAATCAGTCTTTAATTCATGATAAATCCACTCCGCCGTTGGATGGCTGGTAGTGGACTGTAATTTCTCTAATATTGCTTCTCTTTTTTTACTATAATTTCTGCCGCTCACGGTTCCTCCACAAGAATAAATTGTGACTACGAACATTCTATTATACCCTCTAGTCTTCTTATGTTCAAAAGGTGCCACCAGTATCTCTAGTGGTGCTGAGCCTAATAGACCCAGCACCAACAGTGAATCAAGTCCGCTTAGTTGTGTTACCAACTACCAAGGAAAATTAGTGTTAAGGCGTTCCTTTTGAGGCGAAAGGGTTAGAGTTTCCCAACCAAATCAAGGCTAGGAGTAAGAGTTTCTTTCCCTGGCTGCCATCTGGCAGGGCAGACTTGATCACCGTGCTGTGCAACGAACTGTGCAGCTTGAACTTTTCTAAGCAGCTCTGCGCTATTACGTCCAATGCTGTTGTCGCTGACTTCGTAAGATACAATTTCACCCTCTGGGTTGATAATGAAGGTGCCTCTTAGGGTTAGACCCTCTTCTGGAATAAGTACGCCGAAATCATTTGAAATAACATGCGTTGGGTCAGCTATCATGGGATACTTAATCTTTTTAATCGTGTCAGAAGTATCATGCCATGCTTTATGAGTAAAGTGCGTATCAGTAGACACTGAATAAATCTCACAACCAATTTCCTGGAAGGCAGCATAATTGTCTGCCAGGTCACCTAGCTCTGTCGGACAGATAAAAGTAAAGTCTGCTGGATAGAAGAAAAGTACTGACCATTGACCTTTTAGGCCTTCATTGGTGATCTCAATAAATTCGCCATCTTTGAAAGCAGTTGCCTGAAACTCACCTACAGTTTTTCCAATTAGTGACATTATTAATAACCCTTTCCTGTTTGATAATAGTAATCATTATTATTTTTCATGAGACAATCATGTCATACTAATTGGGATTAGGTCAAGGATAATTTCAGAATACTCTGGAAAGTAGGGGACTGCAATCCTTAGCTCCCCTGCAGTCAGAGCCTTGAAGTGTCCAAGAAATGGGTCAGGTCAAAATGATGGTAGGGGTGGTGGGATTCGAACCCACACTGTACGGATTTTAAGTCCGCCTTCTCTGCCAGTTGGAATACACCCCCACTTATAAGCTGCAGTCTATTCTAGTATGCCCGAAAACAGGTAAGCTTCTGCCATTCTGAACATCAAAAAGCCCTAATCAGAAAACATAGGTGCTGCAGCAATTGCAGAAAGTATTATCCCATAAAGTAGGTCTCTGTCACTGACGAAAAATTCCTCGCACTCTAAAGCGTCCAATACTGCTTCAAGAATTAAGGTTCCTGCAACAATAACACCTGCACGTTTCGGCTCTAGTCCAATTATCTTTTGTCTGGAAGCCAGCTTTCTGCTCACAAACAATTGAAGTAATTCCTCCAGGTCTTCTCTGGTCACTTTATATCCCTGAATCTCTTCTGGGCTATAGGGCTCAATCTTGCCCAGTACTGCTGCCAGGGTAGTGGCTGTGCCTGCAACAGCTACAATGCGGTCAAACTGCCCTACATATTTTTTCAGGTCAAAGCTACATACCTTCTGTAGATAGCTGCGAATACCCTTGACCTCAACCGATCTGGGAGGATCGCTGTCTATAAACATATCCGTTAACCTTCGTGATCCAATCTGCATTGAATCCAGCGCCAGTATCTCAGCCCTGCCTGTGTGTCCTAGTCGTCCCAAGGCAAACTCTGTAGATCCTCCACCAGAATCCACGACCAAAGTAGGCTTGTCCTCTCTACCCTTGCCGCCTTTATGACCCCTGCTCCCAGCATTGGTAGCACTTTCAGCACTGGCAATACCGTCAGACGCCCCAGCGGTTGCACCCAAAAAGGCCAATTGCGCCTCTACTTCCCCAGGGATAACCACAACATCAATCCCACGTCTTGCAGCACCATCTAGTAATTTCTCAGCATTTTTTGCATCACGAATCGCACTGGTAGCAACACACAAAGTATCATCAACCTGAAAGTGCTCTAATAGTTGAAGGTATTCCTCAAGCGCCTCAAGAACCGAAGCTATCCCTTTGCTCGAAAGTTGCCCATTAACCGTCATGCCTAGACCCAATTGTGTTATCCGTAAATCACGATATATTTCACGAATAGTGGATATCGCACCGTCTTGCCCCGCAATAACGTCAACGACCATAAGACGCGTGCTCATCGTGCCTATATCAACGGCGGCAATACGGGCAAGTTTTGATTCTGAATCCATGACCCTTAGTAGCCCCTAGTCAATATCAAAGACTGTGTCCAAGAAATCAGTCCACGCCCCAAAGGGCTGGGCATTTTCTGGAATAGAACTTACAACAGCTTCCCTGCTACTTCGGGGCTCACCTAAAGGAACTCCGTCCCGGGTGACCACAATGACGTTATCGCCCTCTACAACAAAGTTTAGCTCTCTGCGGGCATACTCCATTACGCCTTCTGTTGTTTCTAGGGAGGCTAGTTCATCACGCAATTCATCGTTATACTCTTGAATGCCCGCAAGTGTTGCGCGCAAAACACGCTCTTGCCTTGTTTCGCGATACCAAATTTGTGCAGGCTCATAGTACCAAGCCATCAAGACACCCGCGAACAACAATAGCACCGCGGGAATAAGCAAAAACCAGCGGGCTAAAAAACGTCTTTGCTGTTTCTGCTGCTTTCCTTGCTTCTTTTTAGGGCGCTTTAATTTCACTTTGAATAATCTGCATCAGCTGGATACCCTCATCAACACGCCTTACCGTAATCTGATCACGCGCTAGACGATGTGCTGCTGTTCGCAAGTTTCCGTAAAGGTGATGCATGCCAGCTGGCTCTGTTTTAATAAGGATGGAGCGATCTCCTCCTGCTTTGAAATAGCGAACTAAACGGGTCGCAGCACCACGGGGCACAGGATAGGGCACTTCAATACAGCGGATCGATGCTCCCCATGCAGTGATTACCTGTGCTGGGTTCAAAGGATTCTCTACACGAGGGGTCGTATAGATAGTCATAAGCATAGTGCGCTTTATTTGCCCGACTTCCATCTGACCCAGTTCAAATTTCCCTGTGCGCTGAGCATTCTCAAGAGCCTCATTGTCTACGACAAATTCTGCCGTGGCATGGTAGCCTTTCAGTGAAATAGCCCGCAAAGTAGAGGTCCAGTCAACAGATCCATCATCGGGGAGAATTAACATGACCTTATCTTTTACTAAGGGCAGCAGCTCACAAATCAGGGCAAGTATTCCCCGTCCACGCCTTGCAGGAAAGGTAACTACAGCAGAATCATAAAGAGGTGCGTCGTCTTCACCTTCGCTGCTTTCATCGTCATCAAACGACATATCTTCGATAAAACCACAGTGAACAGCAAGCTCTTTGCCATTGATTTCTTCTAGCTTTTTGCACAGCAGTGGTGCTGGCTCTATCGCGGTAACTTCATGACCCGCTGCAAGCAGCATGCGTGTAAATAGGCCTGCGCCAGCATCAACCTCAAGGACCTTACCCCCCTTTGCAGGAAGTTCTTTTAAGACGCGCTCTGTAAGTCCTGCGAACATCTTACCTGCACCATAATTGGCACCTTCACTTTTTGCGACGCGCTCTCTGCGTTCTAGCAAAGACTCCAGTGTCGTTCCGTACTGATGCTCTGGTGAAGCAAAGGGGTTTATGTTTCTAGTCATGGTTTTGCTCTCATTCTTGACAACACACGTACAGTTAACAAGCATCTGCTAGCTAATAGCTAGCAGTAAAATCTAATTCTTCCTCAATGCGCAGTAGCTGATTGTATTTTGCAACACGGTCGCTTCTTGCGGGGGCTCCCGTCTTAATTTGACCAGCACCCGTTGCCACAGCAAGATCAGCGATGAAAGTATCCTCTGATTCGCCACTGCGGTGCGAAATAACAGAAGTATAGCCACTGCGATGTGCCAGTTCAATAGCGTCCAATGTTTCGGTCAAAGTTCCAATCTGATTTAGCTTGATAAGGATTGAGTTTGCAACACCATTTTCAATTCCGCGCGCAAGACGCTTGGTGTTGGTGACAAAAAGGTCATCTCCAACCAGTTGGACAGTGTTTCCGATTCTTTCGGTTAGCAGCTTCCAGCCGTCCCAGTCCTCTTCGTCCATACCATCTTCAATACTTATGATGGGATAGCGATTTACTAGATCTTCCCAGAAGTCCACCATTTGCTCTGGGCTTAACTCGCGGTCCTCCCCTGCCAGTATATATACACCCTTATCAGAGTCATAAATTTCGCTGGCAGCAGGATCAAGCGCAATATTAACCTGTGAACCTGCCTCAAACCCAGCACGCTCAATGGCCTCCATAATCAGCTTCAATGCAGCTTCATTAGAATCAAGGTCGGGGGCGAATCCGCCTTCGTCCCCTACAGCAGTTCCTAACTTGCGTTCTTTCAAGACATCTTTTAGGGTGTGGTAGATTTCGACACACCAACGCAGACCCTCTGTGAAGCTTTCAGCCCCTGTAGGCATAATCATGAACTCTTGCAGGTCAACATTGTTGTCAGCATGCGCCCCACCGTTAAGGATGTTCATCATGGGCACAGGCAACCTGTGAGTATTTACTCCCCCAATATAACTAGATAGGGTAAGTCCTACTGATTGTGCGGCAGCATAAACGTTTGCAAGTGACACGCCTAGGATTGCGTTTGCCCCTAACTTTGACTTATTTTCCGTGCCGTCTAGGGCTATTAAGGTCAAATCAACAGCACGCTGATTGGTGGCATCCATGCCAAAAAGTGCCTGCGCGATAGACTCATTAACATTTTCGACTGCAGCACGTGTACCTTTGCCTAGATAACGACCTGCATCGTTATCGCGCAGCTCTGCTGCCTCGAAAATACCTGTGGACGCACCAGAAGGAACAATGGATCTGCCAATGCTGCCATCAGACAGAACAACTTGGGCCTCAAGGGTAGGATTCCCCCTTGAATCAAGCACCTCTCTGGCAAACACATCGATAATTTCTGACATTACTCCTCCTCAGTAATTACGGGATCAAGAATTTCAATACTTGCTTCGTCACGTAGTCTCTCGACTAGATCTACACGTTTCTGATTGCGTGCAGTACTTAGCTTCATGTCACGGATTCCTGGGGCAACGTCTTCAAAGGGAAGAGTAGCCTCAGCTCGCTCATCTGTAACCAAAATAATAAAGTGTCCCAGTTCCGTCGTGATAAGTTCAGATAACTCCCCAATATTTAGGCTATCTGCCGCAGCAATATAGTCGGGATGGCGCTGGTCAGGAACTCTAGGCCAGTCAGCGTCCCCACCATAGTCAGCACTACTCGCATCTATCGAATATTCCTGTGCTGCGTCAGCAAAGTCCTCTTCTAAATTGGTTGAATTTTGTAGTTCTTCCAACAAGTCTGCAGCTGTGCTTTCGTCAGCTAGAGGCAGCAGGATATGCGATGTTCTTTTTGCAGCAGGTTCTGTATATAAATCAATATTTGCGTCGAAGTATTCACGAACTTGCTCATCAGACATGCTATCTGCAGGCACTAGGTGCTCAAGTAAAGCCTCAAGAATCATGGCGTAACGGGTTTGGTCCCTAAACATTTCCAGAGTAAAACCATTAGCAGTCAGCTCTTCTTTAAATGACTCTTCACTAGGAAACGTAGCAGCGCGGGCATCAATCTGTTCCTGCACTGCATCATTACTAACCGTGACACCTTCTGCATCTGCTTCCTGCATTAACAGCAAGTCGTCTATCATCGAATCCAAAATTAGCCTTCGGGCAGCACCTGCTTCTAGACCCCCTAGAGTCGGGTCAAGCATTTCAGGATTTTGGATGGCGACAGCGTCAAAACGAAGATCAAGCTCTTGGACAGAAATTGTCTCACCATTAACACGTGCAGCGGGATTTCCCCTAAAAAGATCGGTGTTGCCGGTAATAAACCACGCGCCCGCAGCAAGTGCTAGTACAACAGCAAGAATCGCAAGAGGAATCCACACGGGGCGCTTCTTTTTCTCTGGTCTGTCGCGCCTTGCCCCTTCTTCAGGCTTTGCGCTAGAAATTACCGCAGCATCAGTAGAGTCTACCGCATCTGCTGCAGCATAGATATCTTTATGATCCATGCGCGCTGTAGGCAAAGAAGTTGCGTTCTCTTCATTGCTAAAATCAGGCATTACTGCCTTTCCCCAACTTAGGTCAAGTTCATCATCATTGTCGGGAACAGGTGGTAGACCACCACCCTCGCTAACTTCACCAAATCCAAGCTTGCCTTCCCTTTGGTCAGTGCCTTCGGCCCCAGGGGCCGCATAGGACATTTCACTGGGGTCAAGCTTGCCGTCCCCCCGACTTTCTGACTTTCTACCTCTGTCTAATTTTTGCTGAAGCATAGAATCACTTTCTATTCATGATTAGCGAACATAGACTCTCGACTATTCCCCACCAAATAATATAGCACGCATAAAGGATTCAGTCTCTTTTGCCACATTTTTTCCACAGGCTAAAGTTACCGTTATAACCTTAAGTCTGCGGTCAAAACTTGCTCCCATTTTTGGAAGCTCTTCTGTTATTTCTGGATCAAGCGTCTTCACAGCAATTTTCAACTTATCCTTAACCACTTCTACACTCTTTGCCCCAAGCTCTGCGGCAAGCAGGCGAATGCGGGCAATACTGAAAAGGCTCTGAACTTCAGTTGGGGCCGCACCATATTCCTTAACCAGTGCATCGAAGAAAACGGTCAGATCATCACTATCCTTGGTTCCCGCAATGCGCCTGTACCACAATACACGTTGCCCAATGTCTGGCATATACTCTTCTGCAAAGTACGCTGGGGACGGAATATCCACGCGAATATCAGGATGCACAACTTCTTCTGAACCACGCAATTCGGCAAGCGCGCTTGAGAGCATACCCGCAAACAAATCAAAGCCAACTGCTGATAGCTGTCCTGACTGGGCTCCCCCCACTACTGAGCCTGCGCCACGTATCTCTAAGTCACGCATAGCAATTTTGATACCTGCCCCTAACTCATCATATTCTGCTATAGCGGAAAGGCGCTCTATCGCTGTTGGGGTAAGAGCATCCCCTGGCGGGTATAAGAAACAAGCATAGGCACGACTATGACTTCTACCTACACGACCCTTCAATTGGTACAACTGCGAAAGGCCCAACCTTTGCGCATCTTCAATAATTAAAGTATTCGTACGCGGGTTGTCGATACCAGACTCAACAATAGTCGTTGCTATAAGAACTTCAACTTCCCCTGCAGAAAATTGCTCCATGATATATTCAAGTTCGTTTTCCGACATTTGTCCGTGCGCAACGGCAATACGTGCCTCTGGCGCTGCTTCACGCACGCGTTCAAGCGCATCATCGATGCTTTTTACACGATTACTAATGTAGTAGACCTGACCCCCGCGGTGAAGTTCACGGCGAATTGCTCCTGACACGATATCGTTATCATAAGCACCCACATGAACCTTTACAGGAGTCCTTCCTTTAGGTGGCGTATCAATAACGCTAAGATCACGAACGCCAGATAAAGACATCTGCAAAGTACGCGGAATAGGAGTAGCCGATAATGCCAGCACATCAATCTGCTCACGAATGTGCTTTAGTTGCTCTTTGTGCTCTACCCCAAAACGCTGCTCTTCATCAATAACTAAAAGCCCTAAGTCTTTAGGGGCAACATCTGCTGATAACAAACGGTGGGTTCCAATCAAGATGTGAACTGTTCCCTCTTTAAAACCCTCCAGAGCTTCGCGTTGTTGTTTAGAAGTACGAAAGCGAGATAACACCTCAACACGAACACCAAAGGGCTCCAGGCGTTCTGCCCAGGTTGTATAGTGTTGTTGGGCAAGGATAGTTGTCGGGCAAAGCAGCATTGCCTGCTTACCATCACGGGTCGCCTTAAAAGCAGAACGCAGAGCAACCTCTGTCTTACCATACCCGACATCACCTATAATCAGCCTGTCCATGGGACGATGTGATTGCATGTCATGTTTTACATCACGAATAGCAGTCCTCTGGTCTACTGTGACCTCAAAGGGGAAAGCTGCTTCCATCTCTGCCTGTTCCAAGGTATCTTCGCTGTAAGCAAAGCCACGAATATTACTACGGCGTGCATAGAGATCCGCCAAATCAAAAGCTAGCTGCTTTGCAGCATTCTTTGCCTTTGCCGTAGCCCGCGACCAAGCCTTGCTGCCTAGCCTGCTTACACGGGGAGCAGACCCATCAGCCCCTACATATTTAGTAATCTTGTCAATATGCTCAACGGGAGTGTACAACATATCCCCATCTGCATACTGCAAAAATAGATAATCGCGCACAATGCCATCGACTTCACGCTGATCAACTTTTTTGAAAAGTGCGATTCCATGTGTTTCGTGAACAATATAATCCCCAGGATTAAACTCAAACGTCAGTTTCGTGGGATCTAGACGCGTCAGGCTACCCTCATTCGCCGCTTCGTCATCTGACAAAGATGCCTGTCCTGCAGATCGCGGGAAAATCTCTGCTGTAGTCAGCACAGCAAGACGAGCCTGCTCAGAAACGAAACCTGCTGGCAGGTCAACATCCACAATATGAATCCGGTCTCCTACCGTTACCCCCGCAAAAACCAGCACGTCACGAATGCGGTCTTGATGCTTAGGCTGGGGCAAGGCCAAATAGACTTCAATGCCTTTCTTCAGCAGTTCTCGAATCGCTATTATGAGCTGATCGTCGGAAGAGAAAGAATGGGGCTTGCGTGCTTTTATTTCAGCATCTGGCCGTTTTGCCCCTGCAAGTGTCGAAAGACTGAGTCTGTTAGCTGGACCAAAGTCTAGCTGTGCCGGCGGTATAAAGTAATCTTCAACGGGCTTCTTGAAACCTGCATCATGTGCAGCAGACCTAATAGACTGGTCTGTTCTTACCGCACAGTCAAAAATTGCTTTGGGCTCTATAAGAATAGTGCGCACTTTCGGGCTCATATAGGTAGCAAGGGTCACAAGTCCTGGCTTGCCCTTACCGCTGTCCACCCTACTTGCAGCATCTGTATTGAAGTCATTTGTTCCTGGTTCATGCAGACTAAATAAGGTCGCCTCTGATAAAGCAGCTACAGGCTGTCCGCTGCCCACCAGCCAGGTTCGGATACTCTCAACCTCAGTGTCAAAAAAGTCCACCATAAAAGGACGCTGCGGATAGGGAGGGTACACTGCCAGTACATCCCCAATTAGAGAAAAGCTGCCTTCTTCGTCTGCCTTTTGCTGGCGACGGTAGCCCATATTTGCAAGCTGTCGACTTAATTCTTCTAGGTTAAACTCTGTTCCCTGTGCTTCTTTTGATCCTTCTGACTTTAGCCCTTCTGATTCAGCTCTGAAGCGTAGGCGCTGCTCCCAGCCACTTTGCACGGAAGGTAAACGTCTCATCCAAACTGCTACAGAAGTGACAATGACAACTTCTTCGCGCTGGCGCAGTGCACCTACAGCTGCTGCACGAGCAGCCATAACAGCAAGGTCGGGACTGCGCAAAGACCAAGGCATGTCCTCGCGGTCAGGCAAAAGCAGAACCTTATCACTGCCCACATAGGACATAAGGGCAGCGGAAAGCTTATGTGCTTCTACCGCAGTGGGACAGACAATTACCGTTGGGACAGGATTTGCCAAAAACTGTGCCGCAATATATGCAGGTCGAATGAAGCTAGGAATGCTTAGTTGCGCATCTGACCCGCCGCTAAGCACTGCACCTATACAGTCTGCTGCACGCATATCAGAAAAAGCATTTTGTAGCGACAAACGAAACTGCCACCGGGAGTCATTCATGCATTAAATCTTAAAGTCTGAAGGTTGGACATTCTCTGCAAAATTGTGGATTTGATTGTATATCTCCTGTATTGAAGGATGCTGCGCGTCATCGGCAGGATTGGGCTGCGTCATAGACTTAGTCTCTATAGAGCTTGCGTTGAACACGTCCTGATCCAGATAAATAGGTGCACCGCAGCGAACAGCTAATGCCAGCGCATCGCTGGGACGAGCATCCACAATAAAGGTGACACCGTTTTGAACAAGGGTTATTGCTGCAAGAAAGGTACCCTCATGAAAACTATGTACATCTACACGTCTTACATCTGCATGAAGGGTCGATAAGATATTGTTCATCAGGTCGTGCGTCATAGGGCGCGGGGGCTCAAAGCCCTGTAGCGCTGAAACAATTGCCTGAGCCTCTACAGGACCCACAGCAATAGGAACGAGGCTCTTGATAGGTTCGAGCTCGCCCTTACGCTTTAGCAATATAACGGGCTCGCGATTGAGTGCGTTATAAGCAAAGCCTGCTATGTCTACAGCAATTGAATCCATGAATCTATTATAGCGTGCCTAGAACCTGTCTACCAGCCAAGGACAGCAATGGTGCTACACTGTGATTACCATGTCTAAAAGCTCACCTTTAAACAACGATCAGCTTAAAACCTTCACATCCCAGGTAGTTACCGAAGGACATAAACACTACCGTGATTTTGCCTGGCGAAATACTCGTGACCCTTATGCCATTCTGCTATCTGAGGTTATGCTGCAGCAAACACAGGTTGTGCGCGTAATCGATTACTTCGGTCGCTGGCTTCTACACTACCCTACTATCGATGCTCTGGCAGCTGCAGATACGGCAGATGTACTAACTGACTGGCAAGGACTAGGTTACAATCGCCGTGCCCTTGCCTTGAAGCGTCTAGCTGTTCAAGTCAGTGAAGAACAGAGTGGAATCTTGCCCACATCTTATGAAGAACTGCAGCAATTGCCTGGCGTGGGACCTGCTACCGCAGCTGGAGTCATGGCCTTCGCTCACAACGAATTTGCACCCTATTTGGAAACCAACGTGCGCAGTGTTGTACTGCATGAACTCTTCTCAGATCATGATGAGGTTTGCGATAAAGATATCATGGCGGTTGTGCAACAAGTAGCGCAGTATCTTGAAGACATTCAGCAAGCAGCAGATTCATCTGTCCGGACTACGCAGAGAACTCAAAAGGCTCCGTTTCTCGATGCGCGAACCTGGAACTATGCCTTGCTAGATTATGGGGCGTGGCTAAAAAAGACCTTCCCCAATCCCTCTAGGCGCAGCAAGCAGCACACAAAGCAGTCACGATTTGAGGGGTCTTTTCGTCAAAAACGTGCACAACTCTTGCGCGAAATCTTAGCAGAGTCAGGCCAAACAGCGGATAAGCTAGCCACCAAGTGCAGCATCGATTTAGCAGATACAGAAAAAGCACTGCGAGCACTGGCCGAAGAAGGCTTTATCCAGTGCGATAATGATACGTATTCAATAAGTGAACAATGAGAGGGCTATGAATGAGCAAGACTGATAGACACGATATCGCTGACAAGGATGCGGAAAATGCAAGGGTAGACCAGACTGGAGATACCGCCATAAGCGCTGAATCACAGGACACCGATCAACTAGACGACGATGATCTAGACGATGACAGTGCAACCCAGGCCGCACTAAGATTCGAAGAAATAAAAGAGCGCATAACTACACTTGCTGCATCCACGAAGAAAAAGGGAGGCAGCCCCCTGTCCTGCGCTTTACTAGATTTCCAAATCATCAAGCCTTATATCCAAACTATAAACATTGTGCTCTATGGTGGGGCCGCTGCGATGCTGGGCTTTACTATGGGTAATGTCTTTTTTGGTTTTCTTGCAGGCTTTTTACTGGGTATCCTCTTTTTGAGCTATCCCTTTGCGGTCAGCGAAAAGTACAAAACTGCTGAACTCTATACGTCCCTTGGGATAAGTCCCCAAAGTATTGTAGCTGGTCGCTACCTCTTCTCTCTGGGCTTTGCTCTTGTAGTTGCTTTGGGCGCCTTTGGACTTGCATCTCTTGGGGCGCACTTCAGTAGGGCTATCGAGGTCGTTTCGATTTCTACAAACACTGCAGGACTTGCGTTAGTAATAATCGTCCTCTTTTTAACAGTGATTATGATTCAGCTGGCCATCTACTTCCGCATAGACTTTATGCGCGCACGTTTTGTGGGGATGATGCCCCTAGCAGTAGCAGCCGCACTGGTAGGAGGGCTTGCCTGGATTGCTTCAGGGGATGGACTTGCGCTAGGAATAGACAGAATGCTTGATATTATGACAAGCAATCTATGGATTGTCCCTGCAGTACTTGGAGCTTTCATCATCACAGGAATTGCGTCCTACCTACTGTCCTTGACTGCCTATAAAGAAACTATTTCTCGCAGGAACAAGTAAGAGTGTAAGCAAAGTAGTTAAAGACTAAGTACCCTCTGCAATAACCGAAATCTCTTCAAGAACTTCAGCGTAGTCCAGATTGTGTTCGCGGGCAATACGGGCTATGTCTTCATGTTCTGGGCGTACTCTGCCAGATCCTACCTTTACTTGGACAGACCCCCACTTTGTATCTACGGTCATACTTTCGCGCTCTGCAATATAGCGTGGTTGAATACTGACACGCACCCCTAGGGTTCCTGTTAGCTTCATCATACGCGCAGCAAAATGTTCTGCTTCCGACTTGCTTGATAAAACGCTCAAAGTTAGGGCCGCGCGACTCTTCTTCATGGCTATGGGGGTTACCCATACGTCCAGGGCACCCTCTGCCAATAATTGTTCTCCAGCGAAAGCTACGGCCTCTGGGGCAATATGATCAATATTAGTCTCAAGCAAGACAGTCTTTTCTTCACGAAGGCCTCTACCGGTGTTTCCACCTGAGCCTTCTTTCGGCTCATGACCCATCATTTTCTGTGCAACCTCATCAAGCTGTCCTACCAAGATGCGACAAATATTGGGTTGTCCAATGTCACAGGTTCCTGCTCCATACCCAATAGCAAACGGCGTCAAGGGAGGAGTTGGCCCAAAACCAGCAGCTAACTTTAGCAGTGCAGCGCCTGTTGGGGTAGTAAGTTCGCCCGCAGCAGAGCTCATACTGGTTGGGATGCCCAACAGTAAAGCTGCAGTGGCCGGTGCCGGAACTGGCAAAATACCATGCTGTGTGTCCACGGTTCCGCTCCCAAGTGCTGGGGGTGTTGCATAAAGCTGCTCTATGTCCAGTGCATCTAAGGCGGCGCATGCTCCCACTATATCAACGATAGAGTCCACTGCCCCTATTTCATGAAAATGCACATCATCAGGCGTGGTGCTGTGGATCTGTGCCTCAACACGAGCAAGCTCTGAGAAAACAAAGAGGGCCTTTTCACGTGCGGCCTGTGAAAGTAAATCCTCAGGCAAGTTTTCAATATTTGACCGAATGCTACTCCAGCTGCGCTCATGGCTGTGGTTATGCTGATCTTCAGGCCTTGCTTCGTCCGTGCCCACACAAAGAGTAGTCGCAGCTATTCCGTAGCTGGAAGTCTTGCCAACTTTTACCCTCGCTTCTGGGGCTAAGGCAACTGCAAGTTTGGACAAATCATCGGCTGTGAACTTTCCTAATTGTGTGCCAACATCAAGCAAGGCCCCAAGGAACTTGTCGCCAGAAACCCCTGACAAACAGTCAAGATGAGCAACAATCACTGGGATTGCTCCCCGTCTTTTTTCGCCCATTCAGGATCATTAATACGCGTTGCCACTACTGCGGCACCAAAGCCATTATTGATGTTTACTACGCTAATGCCCCCTGAACAGGAATTCAGCATTGTAAGTAGCGGCGCGACTCCTTCAAAGTTTGCCCCGTATCCAACGCTGGTAGGAACAGCGATTACCGGAACCTTAACAAGTCCTGCCATAAGTATAGGAAGAGCACCCTCCATGCCCGCTACAGCAATGATGACACGGGCGCTTTGCAGTGTTTCTGTGTGCTCTAAGGCACGGTGAACCCCCGCTACCCCTATGTCATAAAGACGAGTAACATGAGCACCGTGAAGTTCTGCAGAGATAGCGGCTTCTTCAGCTACGGGAAAATCAGCAGTGCCCCCCGTGGCCACTACGACATGTCCTGTTCCTTTGCCAGGGTTGTAATCTTTCTGGCGAACCACGATAAGGCGAGCCTCTTTGTGATAGATTGCATCAGGAACCAGTTCCTGTGTAACAGCAAAATGTTCTGGGTCAGCCAGAGTAGCTAGCACTGTATGTGCGCGACCAGAGAGCTCTTTAGTAATGCGGGCAACCTGTTCTGGAGTCTTTCCTAGGCTAAAAATTACCTCAGGAAAACCGCAGCGTCTTTCGCGGTCAAGATCAAGACGTGCGTCCACGATACCACTGGCCTGCACCGAGTTAAGAGTTTTTCCATTACAGCTTAGATATGCTTCTTCAGTATTTTTCATAAATTTAGTTTACTACAAGCTAAGCTAGGAATAGATTAAAACCAAGCAGGCTCATAACAGTCTGGTAAGGACATGAAAAAACCCGCCTTCCTCTTTAGAAAGGAAAGGCGGGTCACATAGTTAAGTGTTATTAAGAGCTACTTCTTTGAAGGAAGAATCTTGCAGATAGTAGTGCCACACTCTGGACACTTACCCTTAAGAATCGGACGACCGTTCTTCATTGTTTCTTCTTTAGCATCAGTCATTTCTCTTTTTGCTTTGCACTTTACGCAATATGCTTCTGCCATGTTTTCTTGCCTCCTGTATTTTCTACTTCGGTCAAACTGTTGCATGATAACCAAGCACAGCGACCCTTTTCAGTGGTTAGGCTTAAAGCTAACCCTCATATACTGCCATGAAATTAGTTATTTGTCACGCTCCATGCGTGCATTTTCCCGCAAAAGCGTGATAAAGCCGTAAGAATAAGTCCGTTAACTAAGAAAAGACCCATCCAAAGGAGTCCTGCGGCCTGCCAATACCTTTCTGGCAATGTCGAAATTAGTAAAGTTTCTGGGGCGAATTGCCAATTTCCCTGCGGGAAAAATATCTCATGAAATATCACGAAAGTCGGCTGGAAGAAAAAGAGGATGAAAAAGCCAAGGACTGCAGGAATTGCTATGCAGGCAATACCTGCTGCAAGCAGACTGTGACGAACAAATTGCTTATTCCTAAATACAGTAATAATTACTGCAGAGACAATCGTAATTGCAAAACTCAGCAACAAAGAATTACCCAATAAGATACGCACATCGGTTAAATGACACAGTTCATATTCACCTAAGCTCCACTGACGCAAGGTATCTAGGTCTTCTTGACTAATGTCTATGTCCGTTACGGGCTCAAAGGGAAAAATCACCACATAGTGCAGTATTTCTGCAGCAACAATTTGCCGTGACTTGATTTCTTCTGGACTAAAGCCTGCATGGGCGTGGGCGATAAGTTCTGCATTAGTAGGAGTAAATGCTACGAAAGCCAAAGATGACCCTAGGCTGCCTATCACAAGCAGTACTGCAAAAAGTACCGTGATTACTCCGCTTACGTAGTAGCGCTTATCACGTTTTGGCTCAAAGCTATCAAGAGCATTGTGCAACAGGTGAACCATATCTGTAGTATCCTCAGCACCTTTGTCCGTGCTTTTTGAAGTGTGGGACGGGACAGTTGCAGCATTTGGTCCTTCACTGTTCCCCTCAGCAAATGTCCCACTGCCTTGCTGCGTTGCACTTGTCGAGGGAGTCATCACATTGCTTGCATCAAAGCCCATCTGGCCTTGGTACCTATAGCGCAACTGGGCACGATCTTTAGACTCTGTGCCAAGCCCTGAATTGGACGGCAGATTAGGCAATTTCTGCATTAAAAGCAACCTCTAAATCTCTTACCGCAGGAACAGCAACGCATCCCCCGCCTTTTGATACAGCACGGGCAAGAGCCTGGTCAGCACAGTCCCCCAATTCATCTGGGTCAAGGGTATCAAGAGGTAGGCTTGCAAGCCCAATAGAAACTGTAATGGAGACACCATCATAGTCAGTAGCAGCAATAGTATTGCATAGCTGCTGTGCAAAACCACTAACATCTGCAATACTTAGTCCAGCAGTCAGATCCCCCGCGCGCATATGACTTTCGCTGCTGTCTTCACTTAAAAGCAGGGCAAACTCTTCCCCGCTAATACGTGCCGCAATATTAGAGCTATAAGGATAATCGTTATCAAAGGCAAGGAGCTCACTCTGCAATTGGGCAGAAAGCTGCTTAATTACCGCGTCCCCTTTTTCAAAACCAAAGCGAGTATTTATAGCACCAAAATTATCAATATCTATCAACATTAAATGCAAGGAGCGTCCATCACGCAGGGCTCTGTGAGCTTCAATTTCCTGTGTACGCAGCAAAAAAGCACGTGAGTACAAACCTGTTCGCACATCAATTAACTGGGACTCACGCGAATAAGACACAAGATTTAGCAACCAATTAACTCCGTTGCTTGCAATTAGCGCCGTGCCTAATATCATCGATACCTGCCAAAGACTGCGCATCAAAACAAATTGGGTCGAATACCACTCGACTCCTGCAGCAAAGGGAAGGTGCTGGTAAGGAATTATTCCAAAGAATGCACCCCACTGGACTGCCATGAGCATCACGCAGATAAAAATCGCAAGCGCCCAAATCTTAATTGCGTTTTGGCTGATAAGCGCGGCAGCAAAGAGTATAAGTAAGTACACTACCCAAAACCACGACTCGACTCCACCAGAAAAATAGACCAAAACCGTTACGACTATCACGTCGAAAACAAGCTGCAGCATGCTTGCAACAGAGATGTTTGACAGCATCGAATTGAGCTTTGTAAAGACAAAATTGTAAACAATCACTAGCAACAGAGCATTTAGGGGCACAATAATACTGCTAAGCTCCGACACACTGGCTTCTGCCCAAAACACCGCAGTCCCTGCCACTGAAAATAAGACAAAAAGCACAATCATAAGCCAGCGAGCGCTAATAATCAAAGACACGCGTTGTTGATTTTCGCGCAAAGCATTCACATCATCTTGCGTCAGCTGCTGTCGCTTTGCAATGATGAAGCTACGTTTTAGACGTCGCAGGAACCGCATAAACTATATTCTGCTTTCTGAAATAGAACTTTCTAGCTTACTTCTCTGATGATGCTACAAACTAAATCGGCAGCCTCATCGATCTTGCTGCTATCCAATCTTGCAGCAGTATCTTGCTGTGAGGCAAGTGCAAAGGGCACCCCTTTGTCAGTCAAGCGGGTAAGAGTAACTGCCTTTCTGCCTGCTGCAAGAATAGGGCCTGCATCACTAATAAGCGTCTTCTTCCAAGGCTTAATGCGTAGATGCGACTCACGGGACAGTCTGCGTAGCATGCTTGTCAGGCGTGCACTACTTTGATAAGTCTTTCCTGCATGTTCCTTTGTTGACCAGTAAAGGTCCCCTGCCCCTACAGCACTTATGTTGATAAACAAGGCCCCGCGCAACTCATCACCGTAATCATTCATAAAAGCTCTAATGCCAGCACGCTCACCGTAATGAGCACCAGTTGCGACAAACCATACTTCTTTTTCTTTAAGCTCAACATCAAGTGAATCAAGAACTTTTCTTCGGATGCGCGCTGCTTCAGCAGAGGCATAAGAGTCGTCCTCGATGGGGTCGTCTCCAGCAAAGCCACCTTTCCAGGCAAAATGGTCGTCGTCTTCGCCGCCTGGTCCCCCTAAAGGAGCAAAGCTGTCAGTTAAATCAACAACACCATCTTCTGCCTCAAGAGGCGGTTCAGACATTAAGTCCATTGATTCTGCCGTCGAATCACTTCCGCCTATCGGGGCAAAGCTGTCGGTCAAGTCTACAACGCCTTCTCCAGCCCCTGCACCCTCACCAAAGTTATCCCAGCTACCAATAGCCTTTCCTTCTTTTCGTGCATTAAAGTCGTCACCAAGCCCAAGCCAATTGCTAGGATCATCTTCATAGCGCGCATCGTTCTTTTTACCAAATCCAAAAAAAGATCTTTTCTTCTTTGGCTTTCCTTCTTTTGAGACACGTCTCTCTTTAGTCAAACCCTCACTACGAGAAGTCTTTCTACTTTGCTTGTTTCTCTTACTAGCAGCGGCCACTTCTACTTCCCCTACAGGAGCCCCAATTATATTAGCGTCCAACATCTCTGTTCCCAATTCGGGGGCATCAGCAAAGGTCGCCTGAGCATCATAATCCTCTAAGGCCGCATAAGAAGTAGTTAGCCCGACTTTACTATCATCACCCAAACTGCTGAATTCCACTGTCTCGAAATCCACAAAGCGTTCTTTTACCTCTTCTTCCGAGAGCCTATCTGTTCTGACGGGAACAGAAGTTGGAGGATCTTGAAGAACCGGCTCACTCTCCTCCTTAAGTTTGTTTCCGTCCGGTTGGCCCTTATCTGGTTGACCCTGATTGAGAAGGTCTTCGGATGGCGCTGATGAGTCCGCTTCCGTAGCCAACTCCTTTTCATAATCGGCTTGTGGGTCCTCTTCAACAGTTACCCCAACACTTTCAAAAGACGCCGTCATTAAAGGGGCTTTTTCTGGATCTAAATCTAAAGATGAAGCTGGGACTGAAGCCACAGCAGTTGCAGCTGAAGTGGCACCTACAGGCTTATAGTCCACACCGGGCATTTTTGATGATTGTTTCGCAGCCTCTGCCACCTTTGCTTCTGCTGCTGCTAGCTTAATAGCTGTGGTTGTCATAGTGTGACCAGAATGTCCTTGCTGACCCTCATCTAATTTCTCTGCAGCGACAAGCATAGCTGCTACCCCACTTGCATTGTTGTTTGCTCCTGGAGAATAGCGATTCATCACACGTGCAATAAGCTGATTACCTATTAACACCATCCCTGGAATACACAACGCCAACAACGCATAAAATATCCAATCCGTTATCGTGCGCAGGAAAACAGGATTAAGAAGAAGCAATAGCACTAGTAGGGGCATAAGAACTACGACAAGGTTAGCCACTAATTGCACTATTCGATATATGCTAGACGTAGCCTCACCAGAAAGCGGACTGGTTAATTCGGTGTCGTAGTTTGCAACAAGAACCACCTTTTTTGGTGTTTCTCCTGGGGAGTACGAACTAGGGATGCTTTTTGCTATTACATTTTGACTAGGTCCCTTTGGTAAAAGAGAGATAAGCCCTGCAGGACCCTTCGGGCCATACATATCGAGCAAAGTAAGTACAGCCATTGCTGCAAGTAACAACCAGCAAGCCCAGTGGATTACCCACATCTGCTCTAAAAAACTTGCCCCGATACCAAAAACTGCAATAGGAGCAGCAAGATAGGTGAGCATTCGCGCTGACTGCGGCGACCTGGGCGCATCAAAGTCCTGCAGTTCTGTTGCAACACCAGCTTCAGTAAATTGACTCTGTAACCATTCAGCCGCCTGTCTTTCTGTATCAGAAGAGGCAGGGCGCGGTCCAATAGTATGTGTAAGGGCGTCAAGGTAGCGTGATGCTTGACTCATGCTGTATCCTTCCCTCTGCAATGCGAGTTATTGTGGGATCATTTGCTTTGGCAATTGTACCGTAAAGACGGCATCAGGCATCTACTCGTGCCAAACGGTGCTGTGTAACGGTGAACTAATTGACCCTAAGTTGTTTATCGCTGTATAGAGAGAAAGCGTGCAAATTCTTTACGGAAGACCAAATGAATATCGCGCGTTGGCCCATTACGGTGCTTTGCCACAATGAGCTTCGCAGCATCGGGAGGCATGCGGTCTTCATTTTCCTCTTCATCTTCACTGGGAGGATCCATGTCTCGGTGCAAGAACATAACAATGTCTGCGTCCTGTTCAATCGCCCCCGATTCACGCAGGTCTGATAGCTGCGGACGCTTACCATCACGCTGTAGCTTTGGTGGTCTTGAAAGCTGAGACAGTGCAAGTATGGGAACATCCAGGTCTTTGGAGAGTATCTTTAATCCACGCGAAATTCTGGCAACCTCATTCTGGCGATTTTCGCCTTCCCCCGACATAAGTTGTAAGTAGTCAACAATAAGTAGTTTTTTGCCACTTCCTGCGTTTTGGAAAACACGCTTTGCCTTAACCCGCAGCCTATTAATGTTAAGATCAGGAGTATCATCAATATAGATAGGTAGTTTCGATAAATAATCACTAACCTCTAAAAAGCGACCCCACCATTCAGGAGAAATATTTCCCCCGCGCAATTTCTGAGCACCAATGCCCGCCTCTGAAGTGAGCATGCGCAAGGCAAGATCTTCTGAAGTCATTTCTAGAGAAAAGACACCCACCCTTACGTCTTGTTTAGCAGCACCCAATGCCATATTTAAAGCAAGCGCCGTTTTCCCTACTGCAGGACGTGCACCAAGAACAATAAATTGGCCGCCCCTAAAGCCCCGTGTAAGTTCATCGAGTTCATGGAAACCTGTGGGTGCCCCAACAATTCCACCCTTAGCCGCCGCGTATTCTTCCAAAAGCAGATAAGCCTTTTCAAGAGGGCCGTCTGCACCCAAATGCTTAAAATCAGTGCTTACCTGTTTTTCTGTAACATCAAAAAGGCGTCTTTCGGCTTGTGCCACCGCATCATCAACATCCTCTGGTGTAGCAAAAGCAAGTGACGCAATTTCTGTTCCTGCGAAAGCAAGTTGTCTATATGTGGATAACTTTTTTACGATGTCAGCATAACGCTTAAAATGCGAGGTAGTAGGCACACTAAGAGTAAGATCAGCTAAATAATCTGCACCCCCTGCAGCATTAAGCTGGCCATCAGCTACTAGTTTGTCAGTAAGCGAAATGTGGTCGAATTTTACCCCTCTTGAATTGAGGTCAGCCATAGCATCATAAATGACTTTATGCGAAGGTCTATAAAAGTCTTGCGAGGTCAGAGTACTAACAGCCTCATCTTGAGCCACTGAAGACAGCAGCATTGAGCCCAATACTCCACGCTCTGCGTCAAGATTATGAGGTAGCGTTCTTGTACCCTGATTATTAGATATATTTTGAGACATATACTCCTCTTATTTTCTACCGTGAAATATAGTAGCAATCAAATTAGAAGGGAATTATGTTTTCCAAGACAAGTAAATACCCTATGCTGCCCTTTTATAAGTTTTCCCTGTTTTCCACAGATTCTTCAATTTAGTAGAGCGCCTTCCCTTCACGGAAAAGCGCTCATACAACCTGCTCAACAAAGTGCAGTTTTTGCTTGATCTAACCCTACTTCGAGGCCTCTTCATCTGGCAAGTCAGAAATATCTTCTTGTGCCTCTGAAGTATTCTCATCACCGCTTTCTGCAGTTTCTTCGCCTTCTTCTAGCTCAGGCTCTACTCCAGACTTAGCAGCTTCAACTTCGGCTGCCAAAGCAGCTTCTTCTTCGCTTATTTCAGCCTCTTCACCTTCTGCAACAACATCAATGCTAAAGTCTGCTTTGATGTCTCGGTACACCATAAGTTCTGCAAGGTGAGATCCTGTAGTCTTAATCATTCCACGTGTCTCAATCTTGCGACGATCAACTTCAACACCCAGCTGATCCTTGATTGCTTCAGCAATCATCATTGGGGTAACTGATCCGAAAAGACGTCCAGCCTCTCCAACTTTTACCTTGATAACAACCTTTTTGCCCTCAAGCAGATTACGGAAATCCCCGGCCTCTGCCAAGCGAACGTCTTCGCGCTGTCTAATGTTATGTCTGCGCTGTTCTAGTTGCTTAAGATTACCTGGTGTAGCCTCAATAGCAATTTTACGCGGAAATAGATAGTTTACGGCGAAACCAGTCTTTACCTCGATAACATCGCCTTCGCCTCCACGACCCTTAAGTTCCGTGAGAAGAATTATTTTCATCTTGTTCTCCTCCTCGCTCTATCTACCGCGACCAATGCGGCCACTGACAACAGGAACAACATAGGGAATCAGTGCCATCTCACGCGATCTTTTGATTGCCAATGCAAGCTTGTTCTGATGTTGGGTGCACACGCCTGTAACACGACGCGGCTTAATCTTGCCTCTTTCAGTCATATACTTGCGCAGTAATTGCGCATCTTTGTAGTCGATGTACTCAACCTTATCCTTGCAAAACTGACAATACTTTTTGCGAGGAATGCGATTTTGGTTGTAATCAGCCATCTCTACGACCTCCTTAAAATGCATTCATGTGTGTTATTAGTTAGAAAGGAATATCTTCTGTTAAGACTTCAACACTAGGAGCAGTAGCTACTGGTGCAGAGTAATTATCGTTAGCTGCTCTGGGAGATCCACCCTCACGCGGAGGAGCAAAAAATTCTACCCTATCAGCCACAATCTCAACTTTACTACGATTGCCACCGTCTTGTGCTTGCCATTGACTCCAGCGAAGCCTACCTTCCACAGCAACCTTCATGCCTTTAGTCAATATGCGTGAAAGACTTTCACCACGTGTTCCCCAAACTAATACATCAAAAAAGTTCGGGCGGTCTTCCCATTGATCAGTCTGAGCATTTCTCACACGATCATTGACCGCAATTCCAAGTTGAAGCACTGTGGTTGAGCCAGCCTGACGAAGCTCCGGTTCACGTGTCAGATTTCCACTTACCATTACTCTATTGATACTCATAACACACCTCTGTCTAAAGTTTGTCTGTTTTACTTATCGTCACGTCTGACAATGATGAAGCGTACTACAGCATCGGTAATGCCTAGAACACGGTCGATTTCTGCAACATTGGCAGGTTCTGCTTTAAATTCATACAGAACATAATCGCCGTCATTCAGCTTATTAATTTCATAAGCCAGCTTACGCTTTCCCCACTCTTCAACAGTGTCAGGTTCTGACCCGTTTTCACGAACCAGATTACCAATACGCTCTAGTGTAGTAGCGCGATCTTCATCGTTAAGAGTTGGATTTAGAATTAGGAGTAACTCGTATGTTCTCACAATTCACCTCCTCTGGTCTCTGCGGCCCCAATCTTTTGTGAGTTAATTGGAGCAGGATACTATTTTGTTTGCAGTTAAATTGAACTGCGACCAAACATTGTAGCACCCTTATTATCGCGCCGCAAATTTCATCTTTTTACTATTTCAATAAAAGCATAACTTAAACGCTCTCTTACATTGAGGATGATAGTGTCACACCCTGTTAATTGCAAAGTTTTCCATGATCCTAAGCAAATAACTGAAAATAAGGCAGCTAAGCTAAGAATCCCTGCTGCCAGCTGCACTTGACTCAAGTTTGATATGTAATTAATAAATTCACCACGTAATCCTAAGTTCTTCCCCTGAATAAATTGTAAATTTGATCCTTCTTCATCCACTAAACGATTATCCCCAAAACTTATCCTGTCAGAACTTTGCAAAGAAATTATATTGCTTTGTGCAGAAAGTCCCCTTTGTGTACTATCTACGACACTTTCCTCATTTTCTACTGCATTTAAGCTAGGAAATATTTCCTTAGTTTCAAGCCCTCTTACTTTTCCCTCTGCAATTAATGAATTACTTCTTACTTGCTTTTTATCTCTTTGAAGTACAATTTCATTCTTAGGAGAAATTAATTCAGCCGATGTACTTTTTCTTTCTACTGCAGTACTTTTTATCAAGTTTTCAGAAGAATTAATGGCTTCTTGTTTCGCTGTACTACTTACTCCAACTTTTGCTTTTTGTGCTTGTGCGCTTGGAGATCCCTCTAAAGGCACACTGGGCTTTGCTGCAGGGGTAGTAGGTGCTGGAGTTACTACTGGTGGAACATCATTAGAACCATTATTGTTTTCTTTTGAAGAGGTAATAGTTTCCATAAGTAAGTGTGTTGGGTCTTTATATATCCCTCCTTCTCTAAGACTTAAGTGGAAATGACTTTCTGAAGAAGAGGGGTCTCCCACATCACTTACTGTTCCAAGCATTTGTCCAAGAATTACACTATCCCCACGCTGAAGTTTTGTGCTAGCAAAAGGATTAATACTTACCTGATGTCCTTCTTTCGTTGTAATAGTAAGGGCTGTTACATTTAATCCAGCAGAACCAGGAACGCGCCCTGCGAAACTAATTACTCCTTCCACAGGGGCATAAAGTTCAGTGTCTTTTTTAGAATAAACATCAATACCATAATGAAGTTTATTATCTTCTCCATAACGCTCTTTAAATCCAAGAAGAATTTTTACATTTGAGGGAAGCATCTTTGTTGCAAGAGCAAACTGCGGCACCCCGAAAGTCGTAAACAATAAGACAAAAATAAGAGCAAACAAAACCCTTGGCTGCAATCGTACTTTTTTCATTAAGCCACCTAACCGGTGCGAAAATGTGAGAGTAAAACAAAGTCACTATAAGTTATTAGAAACTTTACTGGAACCCTTTACTTTTAAAATTTAATTATCTCGATAATACAGACACATTTTTGATTAAAGTCCTCTTAAAAACAACTTAATCATTTTTTAATCTTATTTAACGCGAAAACTTACTTTCTTCAAAAAGTCAGTCCCTAATACTTCATTGAGTTTTTTACAATATTCTCCAGAAAGAAAACCTAATTCTTGTGCCCAAATAGATGAACTCAAAATAACTACCACTTCATCATTTCGAATATAAACACTACGAGTAATATCAGCAACTTGGCTACCTGCAACATCATTCCATGCACTTTGTACAGCACTAATACTAGGCCCATCAGCACTCATACTTCCATCAGGATCCAATCTTCCCATTAATTTAGAAACTTCAATACCTAAAGGACTTGTTTTACTAACTTTATCTAGATCATATTCTTCAAAAACATAATCATATTCGGAATTCATATCAAACTCCCTCCGAACTAATAACATCATCCGGAATAAAAATAGTTTTTGCTCTTTTTATTAAGTCTTTATCGAAATAGTCTATATGTGCTGTAGTTATAACGGTCTGAGCAGTATCCCCTACTAATCCTGCCAGATAATGGCGTCGTGTTTGATCAAGTTCACTCATAACATCATCCAACAATAATAAAGGACGCGATTGAGTAATATCCTCAATTACCGATAACTGAGCCAATTTCCAAGCAAGAGCTATAGACCTTTGTTGTCCCTGCGAAGCAAATGATCGTGCAGGTTTCCCATTAATCTCAAAAATAAGATCATCACGATGTGGCCCAACCAAACTTTGCCTACGCAAACGTTCATCTTCTGATCGAAGTTCTAAGGCCGTAGAAAATGATTGATAACTACACTCTTCTCCCCAAGACGATTCATAACGAAGTCCTATTTTTTGCCCTTTTTGGTTTTCATCCAATAATCTTGTATAAAAATGAGTCATAGGATCAATCAATTTACTAAAAAGAGAACTGCGTTTTTCTGCCAGTATTACCCCAGCCTCAATCATTCTCTCTGTCCACGCGAGGAAAATATCCGTTCCGTACTGATTATCTTTAAGTAATTTATTTCGCTGTATGATAATTTTCTTATATTCGGAAACTAAGCGAGCATACGTGGACGAAAGTTGAGTACCTAAAGTATCTATCTCTTGCCGTCTGCGCTGCGATGATTCTTTTACTATACGTAGATCATCAGGAGTAAAAATAACACAAGGTAAAGCAACACTTAAATCATGAAACGATCGTATTCTCTTTTCATTTACAAAAATATTTTTATTTTCTTCCGAGATACGCAATTCAACATCGCGTTGTAAAGACTTATCAACTGCCCTCATCTTTACATGTGCTTGATTACACTCCCAATAAATTAAATCTTGCCTCAAAGGCTTACGAAAAGATTCTCCCACAGTTAAAAGCTGTAATGCTTCAATAATATTTGTTTTCCCTGCCGCATTTGGACCATACAGAATTGTCAGTGAAGGGTCAAAATTTATTTTAGCTTTCCTATAAGAGCGAAAACCATTAAGTTCTAATGTTTCAACCGTATAAGACATACTTTGTACAATTTAAATTATTGAGCACGAACAGGCATAACTAAATAGGTAAAATTTTCCTCTGGTGCACGAACTATCCCTGGTCTTAAAGGGTCTTGAATTTCTAAATACACCGTATCGGAATTTATTGAACTGAGACCATCAATAAAATAGGAATAATTAATTGCAATAGAATTATCTTCCCCTTCTGCTTTCACTAAAATACTTTCCTGAGCTGATCCCAGTTCTTGCGTCTTTGAACTTAATGAAAGAGTTTGATCTTCAGCAGAAACTTCAACACTAATTGCGGCATTATTAAGAGCAAGTAAAGATACACGCCTTACTGAATCTAATAATTCTGCGTGATCAATAATAGCTTTAGTAGTATAGCTAGTTGGTATAAGCTGCTTATAATTGGGAAATTTCCCTTCCAATCTACGCGTTAGCATTTTAGTATCATCAAAACTAAAGAGTACCTGATTTACTGAAGCCTCTATTTGTACTGCCTCTGCCCCACTTATCATGCGCGCAATTTCATCAAGTACCTTTCCGGGAACAAGTGCCTCGAAAGATCCTTCTATAGGATTTTCAAGTTTTTGTTCTATTAAAGCAAGACGAAAACTATCTGTTGAAACCATAGTAATAATTTCACCTTCAACAGTAAGTAGGACACCTGTTAATACAACACGGCTCTCATCACGACTTACAGCTTTGCTTACCTTCTTAACCATCTTTACTAATTTATCTGTTGGGATAAGAGCTTCCTGCTCACTTTGTATTTCCGGAAAAGATGAAAAATCTTCTGTATTTATTTTTCTTATTTCGAATTCTGATTGCCCAGCTGTAATTTTTAGGAACTCACCATCTTCTTCTATCTGAACATTAGTATCAGGAAGAGCACTAACAATATTTAATAAAATCTTTCCTGTGACTGCTACTTTTCCTACACCCTCTACCAAACATTCAATTTTTGTCTGAACAGATGTCTCAAGATCAGATGCAAACAAACTTACTTCTGATTCTGTAGCTGTAATTAATATTCCCGATAGGTAAGGAACAGAAGGTCTTGATGCTGTTGCTTTTATGACTCTATTAAGAGCAGTAAGTAAAGTTTGCTTATTGGTATTAATTTTCACGATGGATCCCCTATCGTCGATGTTATTAGTTAATTATTATATATATAATTTGTAATTGTAATTGGGAATGTGGAAATGTGTAAAAGTCTAAATCAGCTTAGTGATATGGGTGTGTCCTATTAGGTAAACATGTTAATAAGTACTTGTGTTTTACCGTAGAATCAGTTTTGTAGTGATACTAATCTGGATAAGTGGCTATTTTATCCTTTCCTTTCTCTGCTTTATTAACAACTTTTCCCCGAGTGTTTTACATTGCTTTATTTCTTAGAATTCTTGTAAGGTATTGAATTTGGTCAAGGGTTTCCGTTTCTGTTTTCATTTTTTTCTTTATCTTGTCAACGGCATGCATTACTGTAGTGTGATCCCTATTTCCGAAAGCTTTTCCTATTTGTGGTGTGGACGAGTCAGTTAGTTCGGCAGATAAGAACATAGCAATATGCCTAGGAAAAACTATCTCCTGCTTTCTTTTTGATCCTGTTAGTTCGGTATGAGTAACACCAAAGCACCTGCAAACTTCTTTCTGTATTGCAGATATTGATATTGGGCGAGCTTCTTTTTCTGGAAAATAGCCCGCAATAGCCTTTTCTACTACTTCTAGGTTTGCAATGGGTTGCTTGTTAATAGTTGCCCAGGCATTTGCTCTTATAACAGCGCCTTCAAGTTCTCGAATATTATCAGATGATTTTTCCGCTATTAAATCGATTGAATCATCAGTAAAAGGAATACTCATATCCTTTACAAAATTTCTAAGAATGGCGCAGCGCATTTCATAGGTAGGAGGCTGTACGTCTACCATAAGTCCAGATTTAAATCGTGAAGTGATCCGTTCGTCTAATTTGAGTTCTTCAGGGGATCTATCTGCAACAAGAACAATTTGTTTTCTTCTCTCGATAAGATAATTAAAGGTATGGAAGAAATTATTAGTAGTTCCTTCTCCTTTAAGATCTTGAATATCATCAACAAGTAATAGGTCAGCATTTCTGTAATGATTTCTCATTTCTTCTTCTGCAGAAGCGCTTCGTATTTGACGATGAGATTTTTTAGAGATATTGGTGGTTGCTCTAACAAATTGTTCAACAAGGTTTTTAGCAGTAGTACATACGATACGTTTTTCTGGATATATTTCTGAAATATGATTTCCCACGGCATGAAGAAGGTGAGTTTTACCTAATCCAGAGGCACCCCATATAAAAAGAGGGTTGTAGCTCAATGCTGGAGATTCCGCAACAGCCAATGCAGAGGTATATGCAAAGTTATTTGAATCCCCTACGATAAAGGAAGAAAAGGTATATTTTGAGTCTAGTTTTAGATCATTAAAATCGCTTTTTGAAAGAGGTGATTTTTTGGGAGTTTCGGTAATAGGTTTTCTAATTGCGTCATTTATATTTATAGAGGCAACATTAGGATTTTCACTAGTATTGTTAGTTTCGCTTAGATTAGTGGTAATTAGTTCTGGTGGTAAGGGAGCAACGTTATAACTTGATGGTACAGACTCATCTACTTCTATTATAATTTCAAGATCATTACGTTCACTTACCTGGCGTAAAGTTTCCACTATAGGGGGAAGGCAGGTTTTTTCCACAAGGCGCTGATTAAACTTATTTGGAACTCCTAGTGAAAATATTCCATCTTCGCTGAAGTTAATAGGGGACATGCGTAAGAAAAGGCTTTTAAATCGTGATTCAGGTATATCTGGATGAGATCCTAATATTTCTAAGGATTTTTCCCATAGATAGTCCATGTCGTTTTTATCTAGTTCTGTCACTAATTCATTTTTTTCGCTTAAGTCTGACACTTATGTATTACCTTTCCTATTGTATAACTTAAATACGAACATTTATTTACTACTATTTTTAATTTGTTCCAAAAATATAAGTTTCTAAGTAATGAAGTCCTTCTTTGGTAATAGTTCTTTTTCCTGCATCAGAGTGTACATATCCTTGGCATTCTAGGTACTGTAGATCTCTATAGGCAGTTGCTACACTAATTTCAAAAAGTTCGGCTAGCTGACTCGGTCCAATAAAACCACAGTCGGTTACTGCTACAAGAACTTCTTGTTGCCTTTCTGATAAAGACTTTGGTAAAGGAGAATTAAAAATCTCTATTGTATGAATAGAGAAGGGTTCATTTTTACAAATATCTTGATAAGGTTCTTTATTTAAATTAAGGTTATTTTTATATGGGATTAAACTTAGAGTTACTACAGTTCCCTGAATAAGGTTGTCCTCTATAGTTAGGGTGCCGCCTGACATATTTGCATAGTGTTCTATCGTAGGAAATCCTGAACCTACACCAGCAATAAAGTTTTTATGATAGCTGTTAGCAGTGGTGAATCCTACTTTAAGGATTGCAGACTTATTAGTAATTCCTTGTCCTTGATCAGATAATTTAAGTGTCTTTCCTTCATCGAGAATTGAAATAATAGGCTCAAAAAAATTAGCATGAATAAAATTTTCAACGAGTGATTTAATTATAGGATAAGGAAAGACAAAGGAAAATTGCTGACATAATGTATGTGTTTTTTGGCTAAGTATTTCTATATACTCTTTATGGTCCTCGTGATATTTAATAGTTACAACTCTAGGCTCACTATAAAAAGATTCATAGATTGCAATTTTCGAATCTTTGGAAAAGTTATTTAAAAGCTCGTCCTTTGTTTTCTTAGAAGCATGAGGAAATTCTTTACCTTCTTCTATCCCTGAAAAATTAAGAATTTCAAAGTCAGAGCCTAAGACTCTTTTCTTTTTATATTTCATTTGCTTTTCAGCAAGTCCAGACATTGTTTCACTTTCCACAGTTTTTCGTTTTTTATTGGTTATCCACGTTACTCACAGAAGAATTCAGTTCTTTATCCTTTGTGAAATAGCATGCTTGACCTGCAGTTTTTTTAAAGCGAAACTGTGTTCGTCATCATTGTACTGGGGATTTCATACTTTTCCACATATTATGCTATTTTGGGGATAAAGAAAGCTTTTCTTCTATTGTCAAAGTTCTTTAGGTAAAGATTATTTTTAAGTATAAAGGAATACTTTTCCACACCCTAAAACACCTGTGAAGTATGCTAACAAAGCAAGATTTCAATTTGGACGCAACCAGATACATTAAAATTGTTTTCCACAAGTTATCCTTGTGTAAATTCTGCGATTTCCACATTATCCACAGATTAAAGCAATTTCCTGCCATGAATAATCTTACAGATAAGCTATGAAATTTGACCAGTCTGCTATTTCATACTATGATGAGTAGCCTTGTGAAAAGTCACCTAAAAGTAACGGTGATTATTTTATTGTGTATGACTATTTCAATAATCTATACATTAATATATAGAGCAACACTTTATAAAGGAGGAAACATGAGCAAGCGAACTTATCAGCCGAACAATCGGCGCCGTGCAAAGGTGCATGGTTTTCGTGCGCGCATGTCGACACGTGGTGGACGTGCCGTATTGGCAAGTCGTCGCCGCAAGGGTCGTCGCGTACTTTGTCCTAGTGCCAAATAAACTGTATTAGTGGGCTTATTCCTCTAGTTTCTAGGGGTTTGCCTCTTAAAGTTATTAATTATGACTCGATTTAATACTTTAAGTTCTAAAGATATTGCAGCTACATTACAAGGCGGTCGACGCTATAAAGGTCGATCGCTTCTTGTGTTTGTAAGGGCTATACACTCATGTGATATTAAGAACTCAAATGGTTTAGGTAAAATTGCGTTTATTGCTCCAAAAAGGTTAGGAGACGCAGTATTTAGGAATCGCTGCAAGCGTCTTTTGCGTGAAGGAATGGCTTCTGCGCTTAATAGTCCTAAAGTTAGAGAAATATATGATAAAAATAATATCATTTTGATGGCTAACTTTAATCTTTTCCAACTGAATTCGGATCAAGTAACAAAAGAACTTATAGAAATTATTGAGAACATCTACGCGGTTCAATAAGATTAAAGGTAACTGATATAATGAATCGCTTACAAAATTTTGAAAAAAGTAAAATTAGGCAAATAGTACTTAGTTTACCTAGAAAAGCTATTGTACTAATGATACGAGGGTATCAGCAGGTTATCTCCCCTCTTTTCCCGCCCACCTGCAGATTTTTACCAACTTGCTCAGAGTACGCTTTAGAAGCAATAAGTACTTATGGGGTATTTAAGGGTGGCTGGTTAGCACTTAAAAGAATTCTTAAGTGCCACCCCTTTCATCCTGGAGGGTATGATCCTCTTCCCTAGTGTTTTTAGTATTTATTTTGTGAATACTGAGCTTGGTATATAGGTGAAGTGAATAAAGATTCCTATAGAAATCTTTCTGAACTGAATCCAATGAAAGTAAAAACGACAAAGAAGGGAAAGTAAATGAGAGCCATTTGGGATGGATATCTTGATATCATCTTTGGAATTATGCATTTCTTTTATAATTTCATAGGTGATTGGGGACTTTCAATTATTATTGTTACGCTCCTCTTTAGGTTCCTGGTATGGCCTTTAATGGTCAAGCAGGTTCGTAGTATGCGGTCTATGCAAAAAATTCAACCTTTAATGAAAGAGGTTCAGAAGAAGTATGCGGATGATCGCGAAAAGCAAAGCCAGGAGATGATGAAGCTCTATCAAGAGCATAAGGTTAATCCTCTTGCTGGCTGTTTGCCTGTATTGCTGCAGATGCCCTTATTTATCGGATTTTTTGCAGTACTTATGGCACCTCGTATTGAAGATGGTATTGTTATTGCCCCACCACTCTATGGGGTTGGGCCACTGCCAAAATATCTAGGCTATGTAGCTGATGTTCCCATTGATAGTCTTGATATTGGAGTTGCTTCTTTCTTTAATATTCTTCCTGACATTATGCGTACTCCTAGCATGATGTGGGAGATTGGACCTGTGGTTGCAGCACCCTATATTATTTTATTGATCTTATCGGGTGTTGGCGTACTTCTGCCGACGCTAATGAATCAGTCAGCGCAGGATAGTCCTCAAGCAAAGCAACAAAAGCTTATCGGCTACTCCATGGCAGTATTCATGGTCATTCTGGGATGGAGCTTTTTCCCTGGTGGAGTATTGCTATACATGACCACATCTTCACTCTTTGCAGTGGGGCAACAGTTCTTTGTTCAGCGCCAAATGGACAAAGAGGATGTTGCTGCAGAAGCTGCTGTAGAGGAGGCTAAGGCTAAGAAAAAAGCTGAAAAGAAGAAAGGCCAACAACAGAATCCTAACGCTAAAAAGAACAAGAAGCGCTAAAAGTGTCTTGCATGTATAACAGGGAGGAAAACTAATGTTAAAAGAACATATTGCTAATGCAGATACAGTTGAAGCAGCTACTGCCCTAGCTCTTTCTGAACTTGGAGTAACAGAAGATGAGGTACTTGTTCAGGTTTTAGAGGAGCCTGGAAAGAGGCTTTTTGGGGGGCGCAAGGATGCCGTTGTTAAAGTAACAGTTAAAGAAGAAAGCTCTTCCGCAAGGAATCAAGTTATTGATGAGGTAATTGTAGGAGCTGATTTGGTACAAGAAGAGACAGAGGCGGGAGAAGCTTCACTTACTAGAGTTCAGAACGACGAAGCAATCAATGAAATTGTAGAAGCTGAAGAGCTCAGTGATGAACAGGTTGATGCTATTGCTGATGCAGGTATTGACCATCTAAAAAAGCTTATCTCTTACCTTACAGATGGCGGAATCAGCATTGAAGAGTTCGAAGGTGACGAGGGTGAGATTATTCTTGATGTTACAGGCGAAGATGTTGGCGTGCTTATTGGACGCCATGGACGCACCATTGATGCTCTACAAGCAGTAGTGTCAGCAATGACAACTAAAAAGACGGGCATTCGTTATCCTCTTTCAGTTGACGTAGAAGGATATAAGCACAGGCGTAAGCAAAAGGTCGTAGATATTGCACGCCGCGCTGTAGACAGAGCAAGACGTACCAATCGACCAGTTTCGCTTAAATCTATGACGCCACACGAAAGAAGGATTGTTCATATGTTTGTAAAGAATATGGATGATGTTACTTCTACAAGTGAAGGATCAGGATCTTATAGACACGTTGTAATCATGCCTACATAAGTAAAAGAAGAAGAATGTGTGGCCTGAAAAGGGACTGTGAAAGCAGTCCCTTTTTTACTAGAGTTTGCCAAAACTTTGTGAGACAAGAACTTTTGGCAAACTTGAGGTGTGTAGAGCAAATGAGCATTTTCTTGCATGTACGGATGGCTGCATTTAAGAAGCACAATCAACAGAATGCAAACGCAAGGATAACAAGCAGTAGGCTAAAGAGAAATGTAGAGTATTATTCAGTTTAGGATGTTTCACGTGAAACTTATTAGTTTCTGCAATTATTTTTAAGGACAATCTTTAAAATTGCTTCACGTGAAACAATTGGAATGAACTAATAGATGTTTCACGTGAAGCAATAGGGAGAATGCGTGCTAGAAGAATATCTGCAGGAATATGGAATTGATCTCTCTGATGAAGAGATAGCTTTTCTCTCTCTTCACCTTGATTGTGTTCTTAAAATCAATTCCTCAATTAGACTTACAGCTATTCATGGCAAAGAAGAGGGCGAACGCCTTCATATCTTAGACTCTCTGCTAGTTTTGCCTGAAGTGCTTTCTGCACCTGGGGGTAAGATGCTCGATATTGGCACAGGCGGTGGATATCCAGGTCTTCCTATCGCGATTGCTGCTGACAGATCAGTTGACTTGCTTGACTCTGTTAAGAAGAAGGCTAGAGCTATAGAGTCTTTTCTTGAAGAGGATTACTTTGGGGACTTGGAGCTTAAAACTATTGGATTACGAGCTGAGGAGCTTGCACTTGAGAGGCCTGAGTATTATTCAGTAATACTGGCGCGGGCAGTTTCATCTCTGCCCTCTTTAATAGAGTTAGGGTCCCCCCTGCTTCAGTTGGATGGTCAACTGATTGTTCATAAGGGCCCACATGATGAAGATGAATTTATCAGAGCCTTAGCAGTTGCAGATATAGTAGGGATATCTTTTCTCAATAAAAGAGAGTACAATCTTCCTTGCGGAGCAGAGCAACGCACAGTATACGTGTTTGAAAAAACTACGGCAGCCCAAATTGAATTGCCGCGAAGATCTGGTCGCGCTCAAAGAAAGCCTTTGGCTTGATAAAGAAGATATGATTAGACGTGCCATAAAAGGGAAAAGGAGTGGAAGATGGTGAATGAAGTATGAGCAGGGATGCAAATGAAATAGGCAAAAAACCGCAAGGCGAGTCTTTCCAGACAAAGGATGATGAGCCTGGAAAAAGGGCAAAGGTTCTTGCAGTAGTTAATCAAAAAGGTGGGGTTGGAAAGAGTACAACAGCAGTAAATCTTAGCGCAGCTCTTGGAGAGGCCGGAAAGAAGATACTCCTAATTGATATGGATCCACAGGGCAATGCAACTTCAGGTTTTGGTCTGTCAAAGAGTAATAGGGAACTCTGTATCTATGATGCCTTGTTGGGAGAAGCCAGCTTTGAAAACATGCTAGAGACCCATCCTGATTTCCCTATAGATGTTATTCCTGCAACTATCCAGTTGGCTGGAGCAGAAGTTGAGCTAGTAACAGCGATGAGTCGAGAGACGCGCCTTAAGGGATTAATTGATCCGCTACGAAGCAAATATGATTATGTAATCATTGACTGCGCTCCGTCCTTAGGCTTATTAACCATTAACGCTTTAACAGCAGCAGATGGCGTTCTCATTCCTATCCAGTGTGAGTTCTATTCGTTAGAGGGACTCTCAAAGCTGCTAGATAGTGTTCGTTTGGTGAAGACTCACCTAAATCCTGATCTTGAAGTTTTTGGTGTAGTAATGACTATGCATGATGGGCGCACAAAGCTTGCTCAGCAAGTTGTGGATGAAGTTCGTGACTTTTTTGGTGACGGTGCTTTTGAAACATTGATTCCGCGCTCTGTGCGCATTTCAGAGGCCCCAAGCTTTGGGCAGTCAGTAATTGAATATGATGGCAAAGGTAAAGGTGCTGTGGCCTACCGTAGCTTAGCAGAGGAAGTGATGAATCGTGGCTAGTCGTAATAGTGGTCTAGGAAGAGGTCTTTCAAGCCTAATTTCAAGTGCAGCTGTTGAATCAGGAACAGCTGGGGATAGTGTAAACGAACTAAGCATTGCTTTGATTGAGCCTAATCCTCTGCAGCCACGGACAGATATTGATGAAGAAAAAATTGCAGAGCTTAGTGCTTCGATTGCTAAAAGAGGAGTTTTGCAACCAATCATCGTAAGGCCAAAGGGTGAAAAGTATGAGATCGTCGCAGGAGAGCGCAGATGGCGAGCATCACGCATGGCAGGCCTTGAGGCTATCCCTGTTCATATTAGAACCTTTGATGATGGTGAAACTTTTGAGATTGCGCTTATTGAGAATCTACAGCGTGAAGATCTAAATGCTATTGAAGCAGCCTATGGATATAGAAACTTAATTAATGAGAGACAATTAACACAAAGCGAACTTGCAGACTTGCTTGCAAAATCACGAGCATCAATTACTAATGCACTTCGTCTTCTTGACTTGCCAGAAGAGGTTCAAGAATTAGTATACGAAGGCTCGCTTTCAGCTGGACACGCAAGAGCGATTCTAACTGTTTCAGATGATCCTACTAGAATTAAACTTGCTCAGAAGGCGATAGAGGAAGGTCTGTCTGTACGTGCCCTTGAATCTTTGGCTCGCCTATCTGGCGGAGGAGTTATTCCCAGTGCTTCAAAGCGCCCTATTTCGCCAAAAAGCTACAAAGCAGCAGCAAGGAAGTTGCGCAAATTTATTGGAGGTAACGTAAGAGTAAAACAGACAAAGGATAAAAGTAAAATTGAAATTGAATTTGCTAATGAAGAGGAACTAGAGAGGATATATCGTCTGATTACTCAAGATGAGAGGCCTCTTGTTAGAAGTGTTGATTAATCGCTGGTACTTCTAAAGTGTAGATACAATGACGTTTTACGTTTTATCTGGCCCAGCTCAAGCTGGTAAGCTGGCACAAGCAATTGAATATTTTGAATCTACTGCGGCTGTTAAAGATGAAGTTCTTATAATCTGTGCTACAGCAGCACAAGAAGGGGATATTGGCAGGCATTATGCTGCTGCTGATTGCTCACAGAAGGTGATGTCCCATTCGGTGAATACTCCTAGAATACGTGTGCAGAGTTTTTCAGGATTTGCATCTGCTCTATGGGGTAGGTGGGGGGATGATAGGGAGCTAGTTGGCCCTTCCATTCGCATGAAGATAATTGAGGAATTGCTCGACAGTGCAAGTAAGGAACGCACAACGATTCCGAAGGCACTGTTTAGTGATGGAGGGAAAGCCCTTCTAGCTAGCATTGCAGCATCGTATAATCCTGGGGATAAAGGGGAAGCAAGTGCAAAAGAGAAGAATGATTCACATGAACCACGAAGTCAGGAAGACCGAACGATAAGATCTTTGGTTAGCCGCTACCATAAGTATCTAGAAGCGGAGGGATATGTCGAACATCAGTACGCTATAACTCTCTTAGCAAAGAAAATTAGCAAGAATAATCTTAGCTTGTCTAGTAGCAAAATTATCGTTACTGGTTTTAAGGACTTTACCGCTGCTCAAATGAAGATGATCTGTGCTTGTGCGGGTCTTGCAGAGGTTCTTGTGCTTTTAGATTGGGAGAAGGATAATCCTGCAACTGACTATCTGAAGAATACACAGTCTTTGCTGCTTGAAAATGGGGCAGAATTATTTGAAGTTAGTCCAAGGATTGTTGCCGATCCAAGGAAAGAGATGTCACTAAACAGCAAGGATGCGGTGTCGCCAGATAATAATTCATCTGAAATCTTAAGGTGGCTTCAGAGTAATTTTCTCAAAGAGTCTCGCAATCAACTCGCCTCTCCTGCAGATATTGCAAGATCAGGAGCAGTAACCCTGGGGAAGGCGCAAGGAACAGATGCAGAAGTCTTTTTAATGGGGAATTTTGCAGCAAAAATGCATCGCTTCTATCCTGACAAGCCAAAAGCTCTACTTGTTCCGCAAGTGCAGACATATTTGCGGCCCTTGACGCAAGAACTTGAGCGTCGTGAAATACCCTATGAGCTTGACGTAAAGACACCTTTTGGCGCGACAGGTTTTGGCGCAGCCCTACTTGCGCTGCTTAAGGTTTGCCTTAATGAGGACGTTCAGGTGTCTGCAATATCTTTTGTTGCTTCAAGCTGTAGTGGGTTGAATCCAGATGAAACTTTAGAACTTACTACTCGCTGGAGGCGCTATCGCAATAGCAACACTTCGATTCTGTCTCAACTTAGTCTGTCCGAGGCTGATAGTGGTGAGGCTATTGGGCTTATTCGCAGTTACGACATGAGCGCGCGTATAGGGGACTGGAACAGTCTAATAACACAGTTATATGCTATAGCTGCTGATAGTCAATTTTTTGGAGGAAGTAGCTTCGACCTTGCGCAGGAAGCTGCAGCTCAGAAGGCTGCAAATAGTGCTCTACAGGAACTCTATGAGCTGCGACTTGCTGAAAAATTTGCCTTGAAGAAAAAGAAAACTCAGGAAAAGCATGCAGCACTAGATGCAATTGCAGAAGGTGGCATAGAAAGTGCAGAAGACACAGGCACAGATACGGGCGCAGAAGAAGATCAACAGCCAGGAAAAAGGATACTGGACTATGACCCTCGGGTTACAGCAGCAGATATCTATGCTTTGCTTCGTGATGCTGCTGTTGTTCAGACTCCTAGTCCTGCAAGTACCTCCATCCTTATCGCAGAACCTTCACGTGTCTACGGACGACGCTTTCATTCGGTTATTGCAGGGGGTCTTTCTGCGAAAAGCAGTGTGCAAAAAAGCGATCCTTCCCTTGACGCTAGATTCATTGCACGCTTTTCAGGCATGAATCTTGCTGATGTTGGGCAGCAGCAACGTCTAGATTATTCAAGCATAATTTCTGCTGCAGAAAAAGAGCTTTACCTTGTGGCGCAGCATGAGAGCCTTAGTGGAGAAGAGCTGCGGGCAGGGGAGTTACTTTTGGCGGTAGAGACTTGTCTAGGAAAAGAGGCATCGGACAAGATAACGCAATTCGTGACTCATGAAGATGCAATAATCCATCAAAGCCCTGCCAGTGAAGAAAAGAAAGAGGAGTTAGGTAGGCTGCTTGCCGGGGAGTCTGTTCCGCAGGTTCGTATTCCGCCACATGGAATAGAGGCGCGGTACGACTTTAGCTACAGCGCTCAGAAGTCTGTGTCGCCCACCACTTTGGAAGATTATGCTTACTGTTCTTACCGGTGGATGCTTGCCCGGTATGCTCAGGGCAAAGAGGTTGAGTATGGGTTTGATGCGAGGGAGCAGGGCAACTTTGCCCATAAGGTACTGAAGTCCTTTTATGAAAAGCTTCAAAGTAGCGATATTGGCAAGCGCATTGATGCGGATAACCTTAGCAGTGCACTGCAATTGTATGAGCAGGTGTTTCATGAGGAACAGTCTTTATTGAAGGAAAGCCTATCCCTTACTACATCTGAAGAGGCGGAGCTTGTCCAGATGTACCATCAGATTAGAAGATTCCTAATTGGTGAAGTTGGTTATGCGCCAGAGTTTATTCCCACATACTTTGAGCATCGTTTTGGTGATACAGAGACAGGTCCTGTCGACTTGGGTCTAGGAATGCCTTTGCGCGGGACAATTGATCGTGTAGATGTGCGCAAGGATGATAGGGCTGCGATTGTTGTTGACTACAAGCGCAAAGTGACCGTTGCAGGACTCGCGTCACAGGCTACCCATCAGCAACTGCAGGGGGTTCTTTATAGTAGGGCTGCTCAAGAGGTTTTCAATGTGCGCCCTGTCGCACACGATTACCGATCTTATGTCGATGTGACTAATTTTAGTGTTGCTTACTCAAAGGAAGATAATCCCCCTGAACGTCCTTTGGGACTTCCAAAGATTGGCCGTAGCAAAAAACAGTACGGACTTACCCAGCACGAGGTGGATGAGGCTCTAGACTCAATCATGCAGAGTGCTACTGTTGCAGCAGAAGGTCTTATACAGGGAGAGATTAAAATTAGAGAGAACAGCAAGCCAAGGTGTTCTTATTGTCCTTATGAGGCATGCCCCCATCACAGAAAGTCTTGGCGGTGATTGCTTTGGAAAAGCTGCCCCCATATTTTGAAGGACTTAATACTGCTCAACTAAATGCCGCCCAGCACCGTGCGGGTAAGGCCTTAGTAAATGCGGGTGCCGGTACGGGGAAGACAAAAACGCTTGTTGCGCGGTATCTCTCTTTGTTGCTGGACAAAGAGCAGCCAGTTTCTGTTCGTGAAGTACTGGCTATTACCTATACTAATGCTGGTGCTGATGAAATGAAAGAACGCGCCCGTGACAGTTTACAAGAACTGGGTCATGCAGATCTAGCCAGACAGATGGGGCAGGCCTGGATATCTACAATCCATGGGTTTTGCGGAAGAGTGCTGCGGCGTTACGCGTTAGAGGCAGGTATTGACCCTTATTTTCGAACTGCAGATGAAGTAGAGACACAGGCCTTAAGAAGCGAAGCTTTGGATGATCTTTTTGAAGGGATTAGCCTGAAAGCAGAAGGCAGCCCAGAAACAAAGGATGGCCTAGGAACAAAAGACGACCTGTCAAATTTTCAGGTCAGCAACCTATCAGCCTCGCAGCCCCCAAAAAGCAATCTAGAGGGATATTTGCATTTGCGCGAGACCCATACAGATGCTTCCTTAAGAAGAGATATAATCACTATCTATGAGGCGCTAAGGCAATATGGCTGTGATCCTAGCGAAAGCCGTAGTTCCTGGCCGCAGCACTTGTTATTAGATGATCAGGCGTGCACCGAAGACAATCCAACAAAGAGTAGCTTGCTCTTAGATTTCGTGCAGGACTTTGCTGTTATGTATCGTCGTCTTTGCGCAGATAGAGGCGTACTGGATTTCAATGAACTTCTTTTGCGCACGCAGTGGCTTCTTGAAAATGAGCGCATTTTGACCTTACTGCAGGCACAATTCAAGTTCACCATGGTTGATGAGGCCCAAGATACTAATCCTCTACAGATGAGTATTATTAGTCGGATTGCCAAAAATAATCTCTATCAAGTAGGTGATATCAAGCAGTCCATTTATCGCTTTCAGGGTGCAGAGCCTTCGCTTATGCGCACGTACCAGCACAATTTGCAGAAAGAGAAGGGAAGCCTTTATGACTTGAGCGATAATTATCGCTCAGCAGAGGGTGTTCTAGGTTTTGCAAATGCTCTTTTTGGGAATGAGGAGCTCTTAGGTCATCGTGCTCCAATTCTTAGAGCTCATCGCTATAATGACCCCGCCACACAGGCAGGGGAGTGTGTCCAGCTACTTGAGGTTGACGCAAAGAACTCTAAAGGGAAATTTGATAAGAAGCTCGCACGTACCACAGAAGCCTTATGGATTGCTGATCATTTTCAAAAAATGCGACAATATCACGATTCGTGGTCAGACTTTGTCGTTCTTGTCAAAAGTCGCTCGCAGGCAAAAGATCTTCTGGCAGAATTCGCTAAGCGGGGGATGCCCGCACAGCTAGTAAAGGGCAGCGGACTTTTCGACAACCCTATGGTGAAAGAGGCCCGCTTGTTCCTGGATGTGCTTACAAAGCCACGTGATCCAGAGGTCTTTTTGAAGCTTCTGCTGAGTGCTATGGGGCGAGTGAGCGATCAGGGAATTTATGAGTTAGCGCATTTGCGCAGGGAGGCTCGGCTAGATTACTTGTGGGACGCTGCTTTGCACGCATTAGAGCTGCAGGAAGCACAGGATGACAGGGGGCTTAGCTTAGAGGATGACCGTGTAGCACTTGCCGGTCTTGTGAAAAGTATACAGACAGCACGTACCTTGCTGGGTGTGAGTCCTCTTTCTGAAATTTTGAGACATGCTTTTAGTGAACGTGAACTCGATCTGTATTATCTAGCTTCGCATGAGGGCAGTGACGTTCGTGGTGGTGCGACATTAATCGGCAGACAAACGTACGGAGGCTTCCAGCAATTTCTGCGTCTTGCAGACAGTTGGCAGGCAGCCGGCAGGAACCCCTTTAGCTTTGGTGATGAATTGAGGCGTCAAGCAGAATTGGGTTTTTCTCCGCAGCAAGAGGCAGTAAGTGTCCCGAATGAGGAATGTATCATCATTGATAGTATTCACAGTTCTAAGGGCAAGGAGTTTCCTGTGGTTGCCCTGGCCTTAGCTGGTTCAACAGAGACAAAAAAAGAGAAAAAGCCCTACATGATTCATCCGCTTTGTGACGGGGGACTTATTCTGACGCGTCGTGATGGATCAAAAAGTGACGATTATCTATCCCCACGCTATGACGACCTGCATGAAGAGTATTACAAGCAGTCGCAGCTTGAAGGTGCCCGCTTACTTTATGTGGGGTGCACGCGTGCAGAAAGCCAGCTACTTATTAGCTACAGTGGCATGGCAGAGGGCGGACTGAGCGCTGCGATGTTGCGCGGAATGAAGGTAGCGCAGGCAGAAATGTCTCAACTTATAACGAGTGGTCACTTATCTCATGAGCACATCAATTTTGATAAGGTGCAGGAGATAGCCTCTGAGGTAAAATCTTCAGCGACTACCGCTGCTACTAAAGACAACTCTTCTTTACAGGCACCCTTCTTGTATCAAGAGCAGATTCGTCCTAAGGGTCTTCCGCACACACGGACAATCTTAAGTGGCGCACAGCGTAATATATATCAAGTGTCAGCTTCTGACATTCAAGAGTTCCATAAGTGCCCACGTAGATATTATCTGTACCGAATCCTGAGGCTGGGCGAGCTTAGTGATCGCGACCCCAAAAAGGCAGTAAATAGGGGATCGTTGATTCACCTGCTTTTAGAGTGGGGGACAGTTGACCAGGCAGCAAGTCTTTTTGCGCGCAATGCAGTTCCGCCAGAAATGGCAGGGGAGCTTATACGGGTAGTGCAGGATTTTCAAAGGTCTGCCTTTATGCGGAGGCTTAAACAAAGTAATTGGTTAGAGAAAGAGCGCGCATTCTACTTAAGACTGAGTTGTGATGGACAGACTCCACGCTACTTAAAAGGCTTCATTGACATCATGGGGTGGCAAGATGATGGCACACTTTTGATTGTTGATTACAAAACAGGTGCTTCAAAAGTTCAGCAGTCAGATTATCAAATACAGGCAGACTGTTATGCTTTGGCGGGTCTTTCCTTGGGGGCAGCTAAAGTAGAAGTAGTAATGGTACGACCAGAGGTATGCGACAGCAAAGGGGAGCCAGAGAGCTTTCACTATCATTACAATTTTGATCAACAAGGCCACTTGCGTCAAAACGTATTGGACTCCATAGTGGCTATGGAGAATGCCCAGAATGCTTCTTGTGCGGAAGTTGACCTTGAATACTGCAAGGTTCATTGTCCAGTTTATGGGTCCCTTTGTGAGGGAGGAAAGGACTAGACCGCAGTGAAGGCTAGTCAATCAGGATAGATTTTGCAGAAGAATCAACCCTCCATGTTGTGCCTGCTGCAAGAAAGCATGCCAGATAATGCGAGTCATTATTGATACTATGTTTAATACAATTCACTAAAAGCACATAATCTCGTGCAATTTTATGCTAATTATGAAATAGTTGTTACATAACCCCCCCCCCCCGTTTCCCTGCCATAATAGACGCTTGCATGAAATATGTGGTAACAGAGGTGCCACTTCTTGCATTGAATTAATGTGATGTGTTGAGTGAAGGGCTGGAGAGCCCAACAGTGAGGAATTGAATATGACCGTCAATAACGGAAATCGTATTCGCTTTAACGCGAAATATCTTCAACTGAAAAATAAATTTTCCAAACTAGCACCAATGCGCGTGAAGATTGCACTGGCGCTTGTAGCTGTATTCTTACTGGGAATACCACTACTTACTGTGGCAAATCCTGAAGTATTTCAAAACCTTACACAGCAAGTACAGGAGCAACTTAATCCTGCCTCTGACATTACGATTCCTGAGCATACCGATGCGCCTGCAGCGTATTTGGCAGATTATCTTGTAGATACAATTCCTTTTGATGGAGAAGAAGGAGTTTCTTTAGAGACCACCACGCTTACACTTTGGTTTGATCGTGATATGAGCGAGTTTGCAGAGCTTGCAAATATTCCTGCTCTTGTTGAACAGATTACTATTGACAGCGGAGCAACCTTAGAAATTGAAGAGGCCACTTGGCTGGATAGACCCAGTTATCCTCATTCGTTATTTATTATCCCTCTTGTCCTTGCAGATGTAGAAACAGAGCATACCGTAAGTTTTGCTGCGGCTAGCAGTGAGGCGGAAAGCCTTGAGGAGGGCACCGAAGAAGAGGCAGAGCCTATCTTCTCTTTTAGCTTTACCACAGAAGGTGCGCTAATTGCCGAGGATGAAGAGGCAGAAGAGGCGGAAAACCTTAGTCCCCCTTATGCGCTAGAAGTTATTGAGGCTTCTCAAGAGGCAACAGCTGCTTATCAAGAGATTGTGCCTCTTGCGGCAACGGCTACTGCCGAAATCAACAAAGTCCTACACACTCCAGCCAATGAGCCTACCCCTAATCTTAACTTTACTTTTCTTGTTCAGCGCCATAGTTTCCTGACTGCCGCAGGAGCGCCAGGACCCCTTACTAATCTTCCACCTATAGGAGAAATGGATGGAGATACGGGAAGAGTAGTTTTAAACATCAATGCGACTAACGGAAGCCCGACCACTTCTGGTACCACCACTACCCTTAGGCGTGCTCTTAATATCTTAGAGGGGATTACTTTCGCTACGCCTGGTACTTACATCTGGCATGTATCAGAACTTGATGGTTCATCTAATAGTTCAGGCAGATTTAACGTGGAGTACTCAGATGCAGTCTATGAGCTTCGTGTAGTAGTTACTGGATCAGGTGCTAGTGCCACTGCAACAGTGCACTTTGTAGCTATTGTTGAAGATCAGGCGGCCACCGTAGGTGCGCCCATGTTCTCTTGGGGGAATAACTCATCAGGTCAGCTAGGACTAGGGGACACTACTAATAGAAATCGCCCTACAAGAGTGGGAACTGCAGACAATTGGGTGCAGGCTTCATCATTTGCCGGCGGATCAATAGCCATCAATGCTGAAGGACACCTTTATGTGTGGGGAGGCCCGCGCAATGCTCCCAACATGGGACGTGGTGGTCTTGGAGGAACTGCACCTATCACCTCTCCTGAAAGACTTATAATTCCAGGTGCTGCCAGTGATGTCTGGGTAAATGTAGATGGTGGAGGTAGTGGTGTAGCTGGTGCCCAGCCGGCTGACGGATATATGGCTGCTGTAAACGATGCAGGCGAGATGTGGGTTTGGGGACTTAACGCCGTTGGGCAATTGGGTCTTGGTAATACTACGACTCAAAATACCCCCCAAAGGGTTCCTGGGGCTCAAGCATGGGCGCAGGTAAATGTTGTGTCTATGAGTTCTGACTTGCTAGCAAATAGAAGATCTTTTGTTTTAGCAATCACAAAGGATGGTCATCTTTATTCCTGGGGTAACAATAGCTTTAGTCAACTAGGGCGTACGCCAGGTGGAGCAAATCCTGCGGCTAATGTTCCAGGAAGAGTAAATAACCCTGCAGGTGTGCCTGCTACCTTTAGATGGGAGATGGCACGTCCTGGGGGGATCGGTACAGCCTTTGCTATAGGAAATGATGGACAAATTTACTCGTGGGGAACTAATGCTGACCGGGGGGCTGGTTGGGGTGACGGAGTGGGGATATTGGGAAGACCAGGAGCCAATTCCACAACTCCTACCTTGACTCAGGCCAACGCTCCCGATTCTCCTGCTACTCATGTAAGCCCTCCTGTAACAGGTTGGATAGATGTAGTACAGCAGGTAAACGATCCGCGAGCTACTGTTGCGCTTAGTGATTGCGGAAGACTTTTCTCTTGGGGTGCTGGTACTTCTGCTACCGTTGCAGGACTTGGACGTCCTGGTGGTGGAGCTGCTTCAGCAACTAGAACTAACAGACCAGTACAAATTGGCACTGCCTCTAACTGGGTGGCTATTGGTGGTGGTAATGCACATACAGTTGCTATGACTAGTGACGGAAGATTATATTCTTGGGGAGCCAATGCTTCTGGACAGCTGGGACAAGGAAACTTCACTGCTCATCCAAACTCACCTCAGTTTGTTATGCAAACCTTTGGTCTTGCAGGGTTTTCACAAACAGGTTCTGGGACGAGCTCTTTTGCGCTCGTTCGAACAGACCCCATGGTGTTTACTAATGTCTATACCGTTACTCATCCAGATACGGTTACGACACGTGCTGACTTAACTAAAGTGCTTCGTCAACTAGCGGGTCAAACCGTATCTACCTTTTCTTTTGATTTTGCAATAGAAAGGTGGAGTGTTGACGGTGACCTTACCCGTGCAAATGAGCTTCCACAGCTAGGCACTTCCGTAGTGGACGGAAATGGACGCGTTACTATTGCAATGAATGCCCCTGATGTCATGGTAGAGACTGAAAGTGGAATATCTACCTTGACACGCAGCATAAATATACTTAGTGGCATTGAATTCGATGGTCCCGGTGTCTTTGTTTGGCGCATATCAGAAGTGAGTGGTTCATCGGGGGCTACTCCTCCGTCACAGGTAACCTATTCAGATGCACTGTATGAGCTAACCGTAACTGTTACTGAAGGTGGTGGAGTGCTTACTGCAGTAGCCACCATGGAGGCAATTGTTGCAGACATTAGTGGTGGTGTCGCAGGCGCCCGAGCCTTTCCCATGTATTCGTGGGGGAACAACAATAATGGACAGCTAGGGCTTGGAAACGACGGTCCTGGTACTGATAGAAATACTCCAACCCGAATAGGCACAGAAGATAACTGGGTGCAGACAGCAATCGGGGCCGATGGATCATTTGCGATTAATACTGAAGGTGAACTTTTTGCTTGGGGTAGTCACTGGAATAATCCTCAAATGGGGCAGGGTGGAGTAAACCCAGGTTTTACGGGCAATGTTACTACTCCTACAAGGATAGGAGCTGAAAGCAATTGGGTGCAGGTTACTGCAAGAAGCTCAAGTGCTGCAGCAATCAATGCTAATGGTGAAATCTTTACTTGGGGCAATAGTGCATTTGCTAGTGGTGGAGCAAACACTCCTACCCAGGTAGGAGTAGAGACCAACTGGGTTGATGTTGCAATGCAGACAAGTACATTCCTGGCCATTAACGATCAGGGCCACCTTTATTCCTGGGGAGCTAATGCTTCGGGACAGCTAGGACTAGGCGATACTTCATCAAGAAGTGCTCCTACAAGAGTACCGGGAGATCAGGCATGGGAAAGGGTAGTTACTGGTGGTGCTTACGTTCTTGCTCTTACTGAGAGTGGTGAGATCTGGGCCTGGGGAAATAATGCCCACGGACAATTAGGTCAAGATGATATCGTACAAAGAAATAGCCCTTACAGAGTAGGCATTGCAAGTGACTGGACGCACATTGCTGCAGCGACAACAAATGCTTCTGCTGCGATTAACTCGAGCGGTGAGCTCTTTACTTGGGGCCAAGCTACCGGCGGCAGACTAGGCAATGGTACAACAAGCCCGAATGTACTTTATCCTACACGAGTTGAGTACAGATCAGACTGGGAGTTTGTTACAAGCGCAAACAGTCATTTTCTTGCCTTTGCTGCAACAGGAGAATTATATTCTTGGGGCCTTAATGGCTCAGGTCAGCTAGGACTAGGCGATACAGTTACAAGAAATGTGCCGACTCTTGTACTTGAGACTTATGGCTTTAGTGGAGCCGCTCGTGGTGGGGGGACTCATTCGCTTATGCTTATGAACCGCGAGATCCCTAACTTGGTTTTCACTAATACTCATATACGTACGTCCCCGCTTGCGACTTCAAAGACAGTCGTTGGTGAACTTGCCAACTTAAACCAGGATTTCACTTTTGATATTGAGCTCTCACCAAGTGCGCTTTGCAGTGTTGATACTACTCTTGCAGCTCGCGTTTACCAAGGTCCTACCTTTATTAGGTCTGAGGTTTTTGAGCCAGGGGCAAGCAGAAGTATAGACCTTAGACATGGGCAACGCCTTTCATTTAGTGCCGTTCCTGTAGGAGTTACCTGGAATGTTACTGAAAGAGCACATCAATCTTTTACGTCTTCAGTAGTGCTTTATGTTGGGGGGAGCCAAGTAACAATACCTCCTGGTGCAGGTCCTAATGTGTCTCTTAGCACGGGGGACCGCGTGATTGGAGAAGGCAGAAACTCTGCTGACTTTACTAATACCCATCACTATGTACCCATCACTGGCCTTAATGTGACGGCTGAAGGTGGTATGTGGATAGTGGCGCTTGCTGCAGTAGTACTTACAGGAGTTGCCTTAGTTACTAAGGGCACCCTGAGAAGTGAGCTTGCAGCGCCTGCTACAAGTGCAAAAGTAAGCAGCTTCCTTGGGGGCAAACACATGCTTAAACGAGTAGGGTCTCTACTCTTTAGGAATATAGGCAAGTAAGAAACCCATCGGTAAAAGAAGTAAGAAAGACAAGAGAGGAAATGATGAGGAAAATGAAGAAATACTTTTCAAAATTGGTCTTGGCTTTGAGTGTGGCCATGATCATGAGTCTAGGAGTTGCTATACCTGCTATGGCAAATCCTCCAGCAGCACTTCCTGCTTTGGGTATTACCAAAAACCTAGACAGACCAGCAGGGACAAGCTCCCCTGCACTAAGCTTTACTTTTAGGCTTACTCAAGCACAGCCTGTAGGCGGTGGCCCTGCTGCTGGTGATCTTGTAGGAGTAGGCTTTGAAGTAATGCCAACACCTACAGCAAACATTGTTCGTGATCGTGTAATTGACTATCCAGCAAACATGTTTGGACAACGTCAAACGACACTTACTCTAAACAATGCTGCTGGCTTTAACGCAGGAACTGATGTAGACATTCTGTTCCCCAATGCTGGTGTTTTTCACTTCTTTGTAGAAGAGGTACACAACACAAATGCAGCAGCCATGGCAGCAGATGCTACAGCAAATCCAAATGCTCAAGCTACGCTTACCTATTCAACAGCAGTGCATCTTCTGACTTTTGAGGTAAGAAATGTTGATGGTCAGCTAAGGGTAACCCACGTTATTGGTCAACCTGGCACCCCGGGAATCCCCGGAAGTCCAGGTACTCCTGATAATCCAGGCACGGATGATTTTTGGGTAGCAGGACCTAAGTACCCAACACTTATCCCCGGTACTCCAGGACAGCCAGGTACTCCAAGCACTCCTGACACACCAGGTACTCCAAGCACTATCATAGATCCAAGCCCGCTTGCCTTTACTAACATCTTTACCCGTAATATTACAGGTACTAATGATAATCCAGCATTTGCTGTAACTAAGAGCGTGCTTGATACTGAAGGACTAGCCGATCTTACTATTGCTTACAGCACGATTACTACACTAACTGTGCCAAGCCAAGTATTTGCTCAACCAAATCCACCTGTAGCCCCTCCAACCCTTGCAGGGACAGCTGCTCCTGTTGTAGTAACAGGTTCTCCTGCTGCTCCAGTAATTCCAGCACCAACAGTAACTGTGACAGGAGCGGGAACCGCTGCTGATCCTTTCGTGGTAACTGCCCCACTTCGTGATGGTGAGCGCCTTGTGTTCCCAACACTTCCAGCAGGAACCATTTTTGGGTCTACCGAAATCCAGCATGAGCACTACACGGGTGAAGGTAGAGCTATTGTTGCAGGCACAAATGTTGGTACTTTTGGGGATGTAGCAGACAATAGTCTTGCTGGCGTTAATGTAGTTGTACCGCAACTTCCAGCACACTTTGTTTCAGATACAGATCCTTTCAACAATCGCATTGATTTTGTAAATGACTATGTGCATGCAGATAACACAGGCCTCGTCATTACAAGCATGCCGATTTTGGCCGTACTTGTAGCAGCTACTGTAATACTTGCCATGATGGTGGCTTCACGTTCGCGTAAGCGCCTA
>WRBC01000011.1 GCA_009779855.1 Coriobacteriia bacterium | reverse complement strand
TGTCTGTCTGTCTGTCTGTCTGTCTGTCTGTCTGTCTGTCTGTCTGTCTGTCTGTCTGTCTGTCTGTCTGTCTGTCTGTCTGTCTGTCTGTCTGTCTGTCTGTCTGTCTGTCTGTCTGTCTGTGAGAGCATGTCATCAGCAGATGGGAACGTCAAGAGAGAATCACGATAATATTCATACTGCTTCTGGCGTGCTGTTAGTTCTGCTGTTAGTTCTGCTGTTAGTTCTGTGAAGTTGTCCAAAATCCGAACAATCTCCTCCTGCACCTCCAACGGCGGCAGTGGAATCTTAAAATTCGAAAATGTGCCAATCCAGTGCCGTTGATGCTTTGAGGGGTCAGGACGATACTGCATGTTACTCATTGCGTGAAAGAGATAGCGAAAGCTGGCAACGTTCTCGCTTCTTAAAGTTAAGATTTTCATTGCTGATGACTTGACCTTGAAAGCAAAGTCCACCCAATGAAAAGAAGTAGTGAAATCATCGAAAATTATTACAGGCTTCTCTTTTGAAGCAGAATAAATGCCATCCTGCTCATCCGTATAACCTAAAATGAATGCCTGCCCTGCGGTAAGGACAGGAGTTAAGTAGTCATCATCATAATTTGTGCTGCCAACTATGTATCTTGTTGGCTGCTCATAGTCAATGATGCTGCCCAATGAAGTGTATTCTATCTCGACAGAACAAAAATCTGTGGCTAGATTCTTTAGCCTACTCATAAACTTACTCCCTAAATTTCTTTCGCAATTTCTTCGCATGGATACTTTTTCTCAGCAAAAGCGGTATAGCCCGTACAAAGACTACGCCCGTATAATTTGATGATGTACAATCATGAAAGACTATCTACCTCTAATCTCTTTTTTCAAACAGCCATCTGTTCAAGCGACTACTAAGAGAGATTGACAATTTTTCACGAAAGTCTTTGAGCTGCTGAATCCGATTCATGCCGTCAAGAATGCTTACAATTAGCAAGACAGCTATAAGCAGGAAGCCGCCAACCCAAGATACCCAACTCACTGGAAGAACTATAAAGAAAAGGTAAAGTGTTCCAGCCAACACAAGGATAAGAGCAATCCAAAATAGATAACTGCAAAATCTGTCAACCAGATTTTTTGTTTTGACTTGAGCCGAATTAATAAGGCTTTGCTGCTTCTCACTCTTGTCCTGCACTCTAGCAAAATCCTCCTCGCGGCTACTTATTTCTTGAGCGTGGTGTTGCTCTAAATCAAGGATTTTTTTAGTGGTTTCGGAGCCAAGCTCTTCTTTGGCACGATCGATTACTTCATCAAAAGTTTCAGCATCAACAAGGTCATCACTTTCAACATCGACATCTCCTAGAAGGTTTTCAGTAATTACCGCACTTACAATGGCAGTACTCTGAGCTTCGGTAAATGCCTCATCTTTTTCCAGTGACTCAAGATGGCTCAAGAAGCGTTCCCAGATTTTTTGAGCTGGTTGCATACTTGCCTCACATAGCACTAGCAACTCTTGAAGTTGTAGGTCAGTATTGTACTCAGGGTTCTTTAGCCATACAAGATTCACGAGGGAACATACGTGTATTACGGGAGATATACTGTCATTTCCCTCATCTATAGTCCACCACAAATTGGTGTTCTTTATCATTAAAGAGGAATTCGTCATAAATAATGCATTGGCTTCTTCGACTTTATAAATTCTGCGCTCTTGGCGCAGTGTGAGAATTCCAGCAATACAATTAATATCGTGAATTATTCTAGGTTCATCTGGATTGTTGGCCTTTGGGTCGAGCAGACGATGACTTAACGCAGCTTCATCAGCTGTGTACCTTGAGGTGCGCGTAGGAGTAGAAGCTATGACAAAACCTAAGCTCCTTATATTGTCTTCCAGCAAAATTGTTACTTGTCGAATATCCCCAGGGGAGTATCTTTCTGACAAAAAGTGCCTGATTATTGGACTTGGGCGCAGATTTCTGTGCACATGAGGAAGCGATAGCTGATGTTCGCATGCACTAAGTATCTGCCTGACTTCGCGAACTGTGTCATCAAACACCAAGCAGTGAATCCCAGCACTCTTTAATAAGCGCGTAGTTTCAGTCGCAAGCTTTTTTGCGCTTGCTCCTTGATATCCCAGTGCCTGCAAAACCAAGCCACTATCAAAGTAAACTCGCATATTTTGAAATTGTCTACCAATTCCCGCAAAATCTGGCAAAAAAGTTGCCTCATACAAAACCAAGCCTTTAAGAATCCCCCCAAGTGTACTCTTAAAGACATCATTAAACGGAACAATATCACGAACGAATTCATTTAAGACATTTATCTCCTTTTGTGATAGCGTCTGAATGTCTGCACTTGATGAAAGTTCCTGACTTGAGGGTATCTCCAGCAAAACAGAAACCTGTTTACTCTTGAGAAAACGCAGCAGCAGCCTCAAAGCACTTTCGCCATTATTAAGCAGCAAATCGCGCTGTTCTGCAAATTCTACCAAGGCACTACCAAGCCGATTCTGGGCATCCGCAATTACTTTTTTCTGCTTCTCAAGGTCGCGCGCAGATTCTAGTTCGCCATCAAGTGAATATCTCCCTGCTTTTCGAATAAGCACTCCTTGCCTTGAAACACGCTTTAGTAATGTTTGTATGGTTGGTTGCGGCATACGAATGCCATGCTTGGCCAATAAAGCATCGCCCAATTCGCCCGCAGTGAAGTTTTTATTTGCCAAGTCTGGAACAACATCTAGAACAAGTGGAAGAAAAATTCCCAGATGATCTTCCCCTTGATCAATTTTTGCTTTCAAATATGCTACAGTGACTAGTCCGCTAGGTTGCACGGAAGGGGATGCTGTTTTGACGGTCATTCTGACTCCTTTTTACCTAAGGCAAAGTTACCTGCACTTATGTCTTCAAATCTATCCATGGATTTACTCTTCCAGCTCTCCGACTATTTTGTCGATTTCTTTGCGAAGGATTTCTTGCTTAGCTACTACTTGGGCTATTTCTGCGTTGAGTTCTGTGATGTCGATAACTTCGCGGGTGCATTCTTTTTCTACGTAGCTGGATACTGATAGATTGTAGTCTTGTTTTGCTATTTCGCTTTGTGATACTGATCGGGCGAAATGGTCACACTCCGCACGGTTTTTGTACGCATCAAGAACGGTGGTGATATTTTCTTGAGTAAGCTTATTGCTGTTAGTGATTTTCGTGAACTCTTGTGAGGCATCTATGAAAAGTGCCTTGTCGTCAGCACGTGACTTTTTGAGGACGAGGATACAGGTTGCAATGCTTGTGCCATAAAATAGGTTATCTGGCAGCTGTATGACGGCATCAAGATAGTTATTATCGACTAGATACTTGCGAATTTTGCGCTCTTTGCCGCCACGATACATGACCCCTGGAAAACAGACAATGGCAGCGGTACCATTGCCCGCCAGCCAGGACAGACAGTGCATTACAAAGGCGAGGTCTGCCTTTGATTTGGGGGCAAGTACTCCTGCAGGCGAAAAGCGTGAGTCGTTGATAAGAACAGGATTGTCATCACTTTCCCACTTTATTGAATAGGGCGGATTAGAAACTATTGCTTCAAAAGGCTCATCGTCCCAGTGCATAGGGTCAGTGAGTGTGTCGCCATGCGCAATATCAAATTTTTCATGAGGAATATCATGTAGAAACATGTTTATACGGCAAAGGTTGTAGGTCGTAATGTTTATTTCTTGCCCATAAAAACCTTGCCTGACATTATCCTTGCCTAGTATCTTGGCAAACTTTAGTAGAAGCGAACCAGAGCCGCAGGCAGGGTCATATACCCTATTAACTTCTTTCTTGCCAACAAGAGTGATGTGCGCAAGTAGCTCACTAACCTCTTGCGGAGTAAAGAATTCACCACCGGATTTGCCTGCATTCCCTGCATACATGCCCATAAGGAACTCGTAGGCATCGCCAAAGGCATCAATGGCGTTATCTTGGTAGTTTCCTAGCTTCATGCTTGCTATGCCATTCATGAGCTTTATGAGCATTTCATTGCGCCTTGCAACAGTTGCACCTAATTTATTGCTGTTGGTATCAAAGTCGTCGAATAGTCCCTTGAAGGCGTCTTCGCTGTCGCTGCCCTGTGCTGAGCCTTCTATGTTACGAAATATGCGGGCAATGGTTTCATTTAGGTTGTCGTCAGTGGGTGCTACTTTGCATAGGTTGATGAAAAGCTCCGAAGGTGGGATGAAGAAGCCTTTCGCACCTATGAGGTCTTTACGCCCTAGCTCTGCTTCTTCATCAGAATAATGGACATAGTCAAAGTCTGTGTAGCCCGCTTCATGCTGATTGCGATTTACATGAGCTGTGAGATTTTCTGAAATGTAGCGATAGAACAACATGTCTAGGACGTACTGTTTGAAATCCCAGCCATCGACACTGCCCCGTAGGTCTTCTGCGATTTTCCAGATAGTGCGGTGAAGTTCTGCTCGCTCTTGCTCTTTACCTACAGCCTGTGACATGGGCTGCTCCCCCTTCAGTGGCTTGCCCTCAAGTATTTGCGAGTTCAATAATATCCTAAATTAGGATATTATTCGCGATTATTACTCTTGAAATTGAGCGTGGTCGGGAACGCTTGATTGAGAGCGATATTTGACTCTGGAGTTACTTGAAGTTTTATCATTCCATTTTGGGTTTATCCCATGTTGGGGTATAGAGTGACTTCATGCCTTCGATACATGATGCAAAATATCAAGCAATGATTAAGCGCCTAGAGCTTGCCAGAAAGGCATGTGGCTACACGCAAGAATGCGTCGCTGAAAAACTAGAAAAGCCACAGAGCTATGTATCCAAAATTGAGAACTGTGAACGGCGGCTGGACGTGCTAGAACTGAAGCGCTTCCTCGAAGTATACGCCTTAAAAAGCTCCGACATCTTCGATGACTAGGCTAGGGCAATACCCTCCGAAGCATGCTTTCTAGCTATAGCACTTCAGTAAAAGCCATACAATTCTACCTATCATCTTCAAGGTTGAAAGCGCCCCATGTGCCCTCTTTGACGAACTCATCGCTTTTAACTTTAGACGATTTGCCTTGATGAGCGCCTTGTACAGAGGAAAGCATCATACCCTCGTCGACATCTACCTCTGCACCCTCATCATCTCCAACAAGCTCGCGATGAAAGGCTGCCATCGTAAGTTCTACGTAAGGTCTTACGTAGAGGGATGCAAGACCAAAGGAAATGATGACGAGCATCCACCAAAAAATGAAGCTTAGATTTAATATAAAGTAGTCCATACGATAGTCGCGCATTAACTCAACCGATTCATCTATAGCATCCCAGGGCGTAACCGCTGGATCTTTAAGCATTAGGTACTTTGCTTGGCTGTAACTAAGTGCAGCAACTATACCTGGAATTATAAAAAGCAAGGACCAAAGTCCTACCCTAATCGTCCAAAATAGATAATATGACACCCAGCGACCTATCTCACGAAAACGTGAGAATACATCCGCCGCTTTAACTTCTCGCCCAGAAAGTGCCTGAAGAGACATGCCTGCATAAGCGGCTGTCGCCGGATATAGAACAATCGCGATTAATAAGTGACAAAAACGGGAACCATAAGGGTGAGATTGCTATAAGGGGCGCATGCGATGCAGACTGAAACGCCACCTCACCTGTTGCCAGCACCACCATATCATGATGAGCACTGAGTCCATTGATTGTTGACACGACAAATCGGGGCAAATCTCCAACTGCTGCAAAAATCCATAAGATAACCCACCCCAAAATAAAGGCTCCTGCCTGCTTAGACAGTGCGGCTTTTGCTCGAGCCTTAAGTTCCCAGCTTTCTACCATGGCTTTCACTTCCCCCTCAGTTACACTCTGGTCACCCTAGTCGCTATTATAATTCAACCGTTGTTTCGTCTCTAGCTATTTCTAGCGCACCATCGTTCATCACTTCACTAAATAGTTCACTGCCTCTCTGCATGAGGGATTTTTGCTCGTCTTTTTCGTGAATATCTGGCAATTCGTTCACAAGGCTTGAAAGTTCTCGAATCTTTGCAAAAGTTTCAACAATAGCGATAGTTGTTTCTGTGGCTTTAGGGCTTTTAAGAATTGCTGCAAGCATGTATAAGCCTTTTTCAGTAAAGGCTGTCGGCAGCGCATTTGAATACTTTACTCTAATGAGGTGGTCAAAATTTTTGACTGCTTGATTAACCTCTTTGGTTTTAACGCCATATAACTCTGCTTGGTTATCCAGCATGAGTTGCTCCATGATAAGCCGTCCTTTCCCCTAGTTTAGGGTACGGCTTCTGGGTCACTACCTACAAATTAGATTCGTGATAGGTTAATAGCTGAAAATCAAGTGATTAAGTTAAGAATTGCTAGATAACAACTGGAAATCAAGTGATTATTTTACCGTCCCATGAACTGTTCAATCAGTTCGCGGACTTCGCTGTCTGTGGCAAGCTCTCGCAACTCCTGTTCAGAGATTCCCATCTCCTGCGCCCTTTGGATGGCCTCTTCCCTGCTTGCCCCTTCAAGTTCTCTGCTTAGCATAATTAAATCAATCATGCTTATATCGCGTTCTTCAAGTAGGCTTTCGACCGCAGGGTTATTCTCAACTATTTCTTGCTCCAGCTGTCTGGCTGCGTGCATGGTGAAGGCTACCGCAACGGCCGCGACGATCAAGATAAGCGCAGATACTACAGCAAAAGCCGTCAAACAGCCCCGCCTAGGACGTTGCGGCGGATACGAGTACGCTGGCGCAACCCTTTCTGCGGGCTGCTGCACCTGTTGCTGATCTTCGTGTTGTGGATTTCTGTAAAAGTAGGTCATGAGATAAGTTAAAGTACCTTCGTCTTGCAGTTCTGGCAGTAACGACTCTCTTCCCATTCTTGCAGTTCTGTGGGAAAGTCTCTGGCTGCGGTTCTCTTTTTTATGTATTCTGTAGCAAGGAACCCGCCAACGGCCATAACCACACCAATAATAGAGGAGAATACGCCAAAATTCAGGTCTCCGTCACGCATAGCAAAGAGGCCCAGCGCCATAAAGACAAAACCGAAGATTACGGTGATCCATCCCGTGATAGAAGGCATGGGTGCTGTTGGCCTTGGCACACCAGCCTCTTCAGCGGTTAAGATATTCTTCGATCCACATTCGGGACAAGTAGTAATACGGGCAGGTTTAGACATTCAGGTTCCTTCTTAGGTGTGTACAGAGAGTACTCTGTACTAGGCAGACAGGCAGGTTAACAGGCAAAGTTTGGAAAGTAGGAGAACAGACCAGTAGCCAGACTTTAGTTAGGTAGGCAGGCTAAGTAAGCTTAACGAACTTACGCTTACCCACCTGAAGAACCTTACCCTGCAACTGCGCAGGCTCAAGTTCATAACTTTTAGACGGCAGAGCCTCCCCATCCAACTTCACGCCCCCACCATCTATCAGGCGACGGGCTTCTCCGTTTGAACTAGCTAGTTCCAGCTTTGCCATCAGTGCTGGCAGGAAGACCTTGCCCGCATCGTTGGATTCACTGCTCCAGTCGACTGTTGCTTCAGGCATGTCTTTGGGCAGGGCGCCCTCTTTGAAGACGCGATCAAAGGCTTCTTCAGCTGAAGTCGCGGCCGCCTCATCATAATACAGCGCAACAATATCGCGCGCTAGACGACGCTTTAACTGCCCAGGATGAGCACTTCCGTCCTCAAGACTTGTTTCAATCTGCTTAATTTCATCCAGTGAACACGCTGTCGCTAAGCGGAAGTAGCTAAGCATTAGTTCATCAGGAATGGACATGACCTTGCCAAACATATCGGCAGGATCGTCCGTTAAGCCAACATAGTTCTTGAAGCTCTTACTCATCTTTTGGACACCATCGGTACCTACAAGCAAGGGCATAGTTAGCGCAACCTGTGGCTCCATGTTGCTTTTTTCCATCAGCTCACGGCCTGCTAACAGGTTAAACAGCTGGTCGGTGCCGCCTATCTCTACGTCGGATTCAATAGCGACAGAGTCATAAGCTTGCGCCATAGGATAAAGCAGTTCATGCAGGGAAATCGGCTTCTGTTCTTTTAGGCGTTTATCAAAGTCATCACGCTCAATGATGCGCGCGACCGTAAACTTAGACGTAATTGCAAGCAGGTCAGCAAAGCCCAGGGGACCTAGCCATTCACTATTGCGGCGCAGCTCAGTCTTTTCTGGGTCAAGCACCTTAAAGGCCTGCTCAATGTAGGTCTTCGCATTAGCTTCGACCTCTTCTGAGGTAAGTGGCGGACGCGTCACACTACGGCCAGAAGGGTCACCAATCAGCGCCGTAAAATCGCCGATAATTAGCACGACGGTATGCCCGCAGTCCTGAAATTGGCGTAGCTTGCGCAGAGGAACTGCATGACCTAAATGTAGGTCAGGTGCTGTAGGATCTACTCCCAGCTTGATACGCAGCGGCTTACCCGTCTTTTGCGAACGGTCTAGTTTGCGGCGTAAATCATCCAGCGGCACGACTTGTTCTGTGCCCGATTGAATTATCTCTAATTGTTCATCTGTGCTTAAAGTCATGGAGTATCCTCATTCACCATTTAAGGCGCTCTAGGCGCTCAAGATTAAGAAGATTAGAAAAATCTGATGCGCAAGCCTAACAAGGCTGGTGAGTAAGCAAATTTTCTAACCGACGCCAAGCCTGGGCGTCTGGTGTGCTCTACACGCGGGTGACGTAGCGTCCATCGCGCGTGTCAATGCGCAACACATCACCAATGTTCACAAACATAGGCACACTGATAACGGCACCTGTTTCCAAAGTCGCTGGCTTGCCGCCACTGTTTACGGTGTCACCCTTGAAGCCTGGCTCTGTTTCAGTTACCTCAAGTTCTACGAACATAGGAGGGTCTACTCCTAGATAGTCGCCATCTGCGGTAAGTACCTCTACTTCGTCGTTTTCTTTCAGCCATTGCTTGCCATCGCCCACAAAGTCTGCCGACATTTCAATCTGCTCAAAGGTGGCGTTGTCCATTAGATAGTAGGTGTCGCCATCATTGTAAAGGTACTGCATGGCGCGGCGCTCTACGCGAACATCATCGAACTTTTCACCACTGCGGAAGGTATAGTCAACAATGCGACCATCCTCTAGATTCTTGAGCTTTGTGCGCACAAAAGCAGGGCCCTTGCCTGGCTTTACATGCTGAAAATCTGCAATAATCCAGCGCTTACCGTCATGCTGGATGGCCATTCCATTTTTAAATTGAGCTGTTGATACAGGCATACGTGCGTTCCTCTCATAAAATCAATAAAAGTGCTGCTTTATTATACTATCAGCCCGCACTAAGCTCCACTAAGACAGGAACATTGTCAATGTGATGAGCCTCATAATCAAAAGTCTTAATCCGATACGTGGCCTCTAACTTTAACCAAAAATCAGGAGTTGTCCCAAGCGCCTTCCCTATAAGGATTGCCATTTCTGGGGTAATCGCCCGTCGGCCGCTTACGATATCTGATATGGCAGACTGCGGCTTTCCAATTGCCTTCGCAAGCCTGTATTGGGAAATGCCCAATGGTTGCAAGAATTCCTCCTTAAGTATCTCGCCTGGAGTAGATATATAATTATTTGTGATAGTCACTGAGCTCAACCCCTTTTACACCATCGGTTGTCCAGATAAAGCAAAGTCTCCACTGCTTATTTATCCTGATACTGTGCTGTCCTTCGCGGTCTCCAGAAAGCTTTTCGAGACGATTACCTGGAGGCACTCGCAGGTCATTTATATGAGATGCAGCCTCAAGTATTTGTAGTTTCCTGTAGAGCACTCTTCTGAGACTTGCAGGAACCCTTCTGGGAAAATATCTGCCAGGATTAATCCAGAACAATTCAATGTCTTTATCCCTAAAATCCATAAGTGCACCTTCCAAAGCGTGCAATACTTCTATCACGCAGAATGATACTGTAAAACAGAAGCATTGTCAATCAAGCAGTTTCTACTGGGAAATACTAGCAAACAAGGACTAAAGGCCGATTAAGCAACGACTAAGACGCAATTAAATGTGCCGCTTACACCACAGCACAAGAGGAACCTGGGCTAGAACTAAAACCTGCGCTTGACATTGACCCTGCGTCAACTTGTATAGTGAACCTATACGATGACGAGGGAAGGAGGCATGTGTGAAGCTAATCAAAATAAATGAGGTCGCTGATACCTTTAGCATCTCAAGTAGAACATTACGATATTACGAAGAAAAGGGATTGCTCTGGAGCCAACGTCCTGAAGGCAGGGCGCAAAGATACTACGATGAAACGGCGCTAGAAAGACTGAAGCAAATCATCGTATTGCGTAAACTGCAAATCCCCATCAAGGATATAGCGGCAATATTTGAAAGTGAAGACATGTCCACCCTAACGCAATCTTTTGTGGATAAGCTTGACTCACTTGATGTTGAGATCGCAGCCCTAGCTGACTTGCGAAAGCTAGTAGACGACTTTCTGGATAAGATGCTCACAAGTGGCGTCTCGAAAATATCTGCTATTCCCCTACTGTACGAAGAAACTGAAAAGCGCCTTGCAATAACGGAAATAAACAAGAGCGAAGAAGGTGCGGGAATAGGCAAAGGCATAGGTGCAGATAAAAGCACAGGCAAAGACGAACCCCTTTCACTCGAAAGACTTTCCGAAGTAAGTCGTAAGGCCTTAAGGCTGCACGACATACGCATTATCCGCCTGCCCTCTGTACGCATGCTTACTTCCCGCTTGAAAACAGGGCAGGTAGAAACTCTAGACTTGGACAAAATGCAGAACCTATTTGCAGATTATGGCTTCACCCCCACCCCTGGATTCCATGATTGCTTTTATCGCAAGGAACACAACGACGAATGGGTAATGCTGGTAAAGATTCCTGATGACTATAAAAACCAAACCCCCTATGTAGACGAACAGTTTCAAGGCAGACTATACGCCGTAACCAGCGCATTTATGGAAGACATGGATGACAGCTTCATCCTCTTAAAAGACTGGGTCAAGCAAAGTGAAGACTTCGAACTTGAAACAGACGCGGAAATGATCGAGGAAATTCTGCCCTGGAATATTGCCATAGAGCTAAATCGCTTCCAGCAGGATTTATACCTTCCTGTAAGCTACTGCGGCACCAGCAAGACGACATAGGTAGATACTGCAACGCACTGTGCCGAATATCATACTGACAAAACCATACCAATACAACGATATTGATTCTGGGCCACAAAACAACACTACCAACCCAACACGACACTAAAACGAAAGGATAAGGAATGGACAGAGGCAGGTCAATCAAACCCTACACAGAAGTTAAGGCGCTGCTGGGAAGCGCAAGTCCCGCGTGGGAGAAACTTGTTGGACATATTCGTTACCACTACGCCATGGATGAGCTCTGGAAGGAGGGTAAACCGACCCATAAGGGCTACAATGACCTATTTATTCGGCGCAGTGGAAAGTCCCTCATCATCCTAAGTATTCGCGAAGACCATTTCAAAGCATGCATCGTGCTGGGCAAAAATGAACGCGAAAAGTTTGAAGAGCAGCAAGAAGCATTCAGTGAGGCAGTCCGCAGTGTATACGACGAGGCTCACACTTATCATGACGGCAAGTGGCTTGGTTTTGATATCTATGACGATTCACTTATTGATGAACTCATTCGCCTTCTTCACCTTAAACGTAAATCCAATCGCAAAGTTCTACCCGAAAACATAACCGAAGCAGAGTGCGGACGCCTAGACTTGGGGTTGTCTCACGAAGACATCACGAACGCAATCGAAGGAGCCTAGCCACATGAACATGGAACTTAAGAGCAAAGACACTTTTTACATTTCTGGATATTCTGTAAAAACAGATGAGGCATCACAGGAGAAAGACGTTGCCTCACTCAGAGAAAAGTACGAGGATCAACTAAGATCAATCGCGCAACTGGCATCCAAAGCCTCATTATCCAAGACCTCACTATCCCAAGCCCCTCTCTACCTAGTTGGATGGGCTACAGAAGATGATAACTACATTTGGGTTCTGGGTGCTGAAACCCAAAATCAAGCGCCCATCGCCGAAGATGCTACTGTCGCAGAAATACCTGCCAGCCTGTTTGCCATAGGGGCAGTTCCAAAAGAAACACCCTTCATGGTAGCCTGGGGCGAATTTATGGGAGCAGGAATACCCGCCCTAGGTGCCACTATCGACATTGAACATGGAGTATTCGTTGCACCTCTTAACGAAGAGGGCGTTTACGAAGTATGGACACCCGTAATCACGTCCAGTACATAAGCTATCTGCGGTGTTACCTGCGGTACATAAGATCCTTAGGGGATTCCGTAATATTTAGGCTGCCATCATCTGTCACCACTACCATGTCCTCTATGCGGACACCGAATTTGCCCGGTAAATAAATCCCCGGTTCGACAGTCATAACCTCACCAGCGGTCAGTTTACCCTCTGAACGCGGTGAGGAGTTAGGCAATTCATGTATGTAAAGCCCAACACCATGCCCCGTTCCGTGGATAAAGTAGTCACCGTAACCAGCCTCTACAATAATCTCGCGTCCTGCGGCGTCCACCTCTTTCGCCGAGGCGCCTGCTTTAATGGCAGCCAGACTTGCCTGCTGTGCCGCAAGCACTGCGTCAAAGACCTTGCGTTGCTCAGCACTTGGCTGGACAGGCTCCCCCGCCTCATCGGTGCCACCCACAAAAATAGTACGAGTCATATCGCTACAATAACCACCGTAGCTAGCACCAAAATCAAGAGTAAGCAGGTCACCAGGTTCAATGATGCGGTCAGTTGGCACCGCATGGGGGAGCGACCCATTAGGCCCGCTTGCCACAATGGGCGAAAATGACGTTCCTTCAGCCCCTAGCTTGCGCACCCTGTATTCAATTTCTAGCGCGATTTCTTTTTCCGTCATGCCTGCTTTAATGAGCCCGCAAAGATGCGTGAAGGTAAGATCGGTGATTGTTTGCGCTGATTTAATGCGCTCAATTTCAGCGGCATCCTTAACGCTGCGGATGTCCTCTACCCAATTTTTTGCAGGAATAACCTTCGCAGGACCTGCTGATTTTTCAATAAGCGTAAAGACGCGATAGCTAAGACTGTCCTCAAGTCCAATTTTCGTGAATTGTTTTAGATCCCACAGCTCATGCATGTCTTTAGTGACGACCTTGCTGCCAATATCATCGACCTGCCATAGACTGTCTTCAACTGTACTCTGCGCGGCCTGCGATTGCGCCACTTCAAGATAGCGTGAGTCTGTCATAAAGCGCGCAGTATCTGCGGTAATAAGCACAGCGTGCGGGTCACTATTGTCGCGAATGTAGTCGAAGCCTGTTAGGTATTCAGTGTTTACCGATTTAAGCGCAATGAAGGCATCGACGCCCTCTGCTGCCATGCGTGAACGTAGTCTGGCCAATCTTGCGTCAATGTCAAAGTGAATCATAGTTTTCCCTTGTCTCTAAAGTAATGTGCTTTGGACATACTTTTCTTTGCCCCTGCACCTGCCCCTGGCTAGCATCTTATTCGTATTTCAGCTTACTTTTCTTGATTACGCATCACGTAGTCTTATCACGTAGTCAAAGGCCTCAATATAGGATTGCAGTCCCCTGCCTTGAAAGTGTGCCGCACAAACATCGCGCACTACATTCACCTTGCGAAAATCCTCTCGCTGATCAGGATTGCTTAAGTGAACTTCAATCACAGGAATCGCGATTGCTGTTATAGCGTCGCGCAGTGCATAAGAATAGTGAGTATAGGCTGCTGGATTAAAGATAACGGCATCGTGAGAACCACGAACCTCATGCAGTTTATCAACTAACATGCCCTCATGATTCGACTGGAAGAAGTCTAGCTGAATAGCGACCCCTGCGTGGTCTGTCGGCTGCACAGCTGACGCGGTCCGTTCCGCACGCTTTGCAAGCTCTGCATTAATTTGTTCCAAGGTCAGCAAGCCGTAGATTTCTGGCTCCCTTTCACCGAGCAAGTTTAGGTTTGGCCCATTCAAGACGAGGATTTTCATTGGGCATCCTGCCCTTCTGCACCGTTAACAGCAACTTCCTCTTTATTAGCACTATCAGAATGCTCTGGCAGCCAGGCACGCAAATGATCACACAGAATCTCACGAGGAACGGTGACAATCTCTGGATGACCCGGTGTTGCCATCAAAATAAAGCGCAGTTCACTATTGTCTATTTTTTTGTCACGGTAGAAGATATCCACAATGTGGTCAAAGTCGTCACCCATAGTCACTGGGTCCAATGCTGGCAGATTAAGCGCATCCAGTAGGGCATCCTGACGCAGAACAAAGTCTGCCTCTGCCTCCACCAACTGCATTGCCATGCGTGCCTCAAAGCGCATACCTTGCGCAACAGCTATCCCATGTGGAACGGGAACTTCCTGCTGGGCTGTAACTGTCTCAATCACATGCCCCAGGGTATGACCGTAGTTAAGTGATAAGCGCGCAGAGGGCACATTGTCTTCGTGGGGATCTGTCGCCACGATGCTTGCCTTAAAACTAATACAGCGGGCAATAAGTTCACGCAAGACAACAGGATCTCGCTGTAGCAAAGGTTCTGTATTGTCTTCTATCCATGCCGTGAATTCTCCACCTGCAAGCAGTGCTGTTTTTGCTGCTTCTGCTAAACCACAGACGTAATCCTCTTCTGGCAATTGCTGCAAATAACTGGGATCACTCACTATCGCTAGAGGATGCTTGTATAGGCCAATCTGATTTTTACCTGTAGGCAGATTAACGGCAGTCTTACCCCCAACTGCAGCATCAACCAGTCCAACAAGACTGGTCGAAATATGCGCCAGGTGCATTCCTCGCTTGAAAATGCCTGCCACAAACCCCGCAAGGTCACTCATGATTCCCCCACCCAGCGAGCAAAGAACCGTATTACGATTCGCCCCTAAGGCCGCCAGTGCTTCGCAAAGCTGCTCAACCACAGCAAGCGTCTTTGCCTGCTCGCCTGCAGGCACAGTCAGGGCATCAACCTCCCAGCCTGCTGTAATAAACTGGGTCTCTATGTCGATTCCAAAAAGTTCAGCAGTGTTTTCGTCGCAAAGTAGGATTACACGCTTTGGGTCATTTAAGCGCAGGGATTGACGCTCTGCTGTCTGCTGACCAATCAATGTTTCCATGTAGCGCGCCAACAGCTGCGCGGGCTTTTCCATAAGAAACACAGGATAGGCCGCGACACCCAAATTTAAGTCTAGGCGCAGACCATCTGTAAAATCCTGGCGGATTACTACGGGCGCAAGCATTGGTGCGGCTGCAGCAACAGGTGCCGCAGGCGCAGATTCAGACATAGGGGTCGCCGCATCCTTAAGCGAGGAGTCTTGCATAGCCAGCCTCTCTTAGTCTTGTCACAACACAGTCCGCAACCTCATCAATATCACGCTTATCGGTATTCACACTAATATCAGAGGCCGCCTCATACAAAGCAAGGCGTGACTGGGCAAGTGCATACACCGCGTCCACACTGCCTGCCTGTGTTAGTAAGGGACGAGTCGTCCAATCATTAATACGTGCAAGAGCTCGCTCTGGCTGAACCGCCAGATAAACAATCACCGCGCCCTGTCGCAACAAGGCAAGGCTTTCTGGATTGGTCACGGTTCCTCCGCCACAGGCGATGATAGTTGCCTTCGGCTTCACTTGTGTTGTAGCTGGATAGTCTAGGGCAGCGCGCAGGGCATCAAGCTCCATCTGGCGAAAACGCTGTTCGCCGTCTTGCTGAAAGATGTCCGTAACTGACTTGCCTGCCCTTTCCTCAATGTAGTCATCAAGATCAATCCGGTCACATCCGTAGCGCTTTGCCAGCTCACGTGCGACACAAGACTTCCCTGCACCCATAAAACCAATCAGTGCAATATGGCGCTTGTTTTCAGAAGATGCATCAACCACACTAGTTCCCGTCTAATCTGTTCATTTCTCAACTTACCTTAAGTCCCAAATCGCACAGAACCATGCGACTGCAGTGGGACATATCTCCCCCTTATAAAAGGGCAGCATCTATGATACTACGAAGCACTGCGGGGTCCGTATGTATTCCCCAGAACTGCATGCCTAAGATAGCCTGCTCAATAAGCATGCTGCGACCATCGGCTGCCGCTATGTTTGTCTGGCGCACAGCCGCTACTAAGGCAGTCGTTCCTGACTTTCGATACACAGCATCGTAAACTGCGCTTACGTTGACAATCAGCCAGTCAGCAGTAACGGGCATTGCACCGTCATTCATGCCTAACGGGGTTGCATTCACTAAGAGGTCATATCTGTGCTTGCCTGCATAGAGGGCTTCATAATCAATAGTGCGAATCCGACCCGACTGAGCAGCAGGTTCCACTTGATCAAGCTCTAGCGAATCAGGCCGAGCAATCCCATGTTCTTTCGTAGCTTTTGCAGCTTTTTCAGCGCGCCCAGCATCACGCGATACAAGGGTGACCTCTTGTGCCCCGCCCTGGATTAGTGCGTCCACTATTGCACGCGATGCTCCCCCACTACCGCAGACAACAGCACAAATACCCTTAAAGTCCAGATTCAGCTGAAGCTTTACTGCCTGTGCAAAACCTTGGGCATCAGTATTTTCTCCGGTTAGGCTACCGTCAGCTTCGCGACGGATGTAGTTCACCGCACCTGTGCGCTGCGCTGTCGGACTTAAGGTATCGCACGCGTTATATGCGGCAAGTTTATAAGGAATAGTGACGCAAAGACCTTGATACTCGCTTGTGCGTAATCCATCAACAAGCTGATAGAATCCATCTGGATCCCCTGGATCAAAAGCACTCAGTTCACGCGATAAGCCCAGTTCCTGATATACAGAATTGTGCAGCCTCGGCGACAAGCTCTGCGTTATCGGTGTTCCCACAAGGTAGTTTTGCATGTTCTTCATAATGCTACTTCGGCCACCCTTCATGTTTTACTAGCGGGGCTTGACTAGCCAGCGCAACTGACGTCATTCGACTCGCTGCCATATCCTTCGCCTATCCCTACTGTCTGTAATTATGAGGATATCCTCACGTATATCAATTTCGAATTCGTTGCCCTCTGCTAGAAGCGTGCCTTCTGTACTTAACTGCCAAATAGAAGTCGTCTCGTCTCCATGCCTATCAGTAAGGATGATTGTTGCATCGTCTAGAAAATCAACCTTGTCTGAAGTTAGTGAATTTCCAAAAGGTCTACTGATGATACTGCCACTTCCATTATGCCAGCTTCCCACAAGTTCACGTGCCGTGGTGGAGCTATCCTCTACAGAATAGTCGTCACCAAAAAGGCCACTATTTGCCGAGGCCAGTATGAAAACAAGAAAACCCACTAAACAAAGACTAAGTATCACCGCGGCCACCTTAACTGTCTTACGCGCAAAAAAGGTGGGTGCTGGGGTTATCTGTTGCTGGTGGTTACCCTTCTTGGTGCGAACAGGCGCGGGCAGTTGCCTTAGATCATAATCAATCTGCAAGACATCCTGGTATCTTACTGAAGGATCAATCGTGGTACAAGACTGAACGATGGCAGCCAGATCCTTATTGCTAACCTGTGCCTCATTCAGCTTTTTCCCGGTTAACATGACATTGAACAGAACGCCTAGGGCAAAAATGTCACTACTGGCACTGGTCTGACCAAAACCGAATTGCTCTGGTGCGGCATAACCAGGGGTTCCCAAGAATTGCGTATCTTGGGTCTGGTTTTCTTTATGCGTTCTGGCAATACCAAAATCAATTAGTGCAAGCCTGCCCTCTGGCGTAATGATGATATTGCTGGGATTAATGTCCCGGTGGATGATGCCTCTTTGGTGGACTTTGTCCACGATTAGACAAAGCTGACAAACGAAATCTATGGCATCAGCTTCACTTATCTTCTGTTTGTCCAGCCTAGCGGCTAGAGTCTCTCCTTCAATATATTCCTGGATAACAAAATAGTTGCCACCGTCCTCTTCAATAGCGACAATTTCAGAAAGTCCTGGATGTATTAGCATCTGCAATTGCTGATAGATTACCAGCCTATCTTTGTCAATCAGCTTCTTCACGTAACGCTTGCCCTCAGGATTTTGCATTAAATAGGTTTTCCCATTCATGCCATCGCTTAAAAGCGAAACTTTCCCAAGGGTTCTATATGCGGAACATGACGCAGAACCTGCAGATGTATGTGCTGTGCTCACTTCTTTACTCCATCTTAAGATAATTTTAGTAAAAATCACCATACCATGTTTGCCTGATGAACAGCTGTCCAATTTCACAAGTCACTACTTGTGAACTCGCAGCACACCGAAAGAAAAGGAAGTATGGAACAATGTTACTGGCTATCAATCAGCCGCAATCAAAATAACCACTAGGCCAAGAAACGGATCTGCATGAAGTCAACAGACGATTTGATGAATCTTTTAAAAAGTAAAGACTCTTATAAGGACGTAACAGAGGCTACCTCAGACTTTCTTGACGTCACTCTAGTTGAATATCTGATACAGCTCATTGCTGAAAAGGAGTTAAAGAAGTCAGAGATTATTGCAAGATCTGGGATTGAGCGAACATACGCCTATCAAATACTAAGAGGGGAAAAGGTGCCCTCGCGCGACAAGTTACTCGCACTCTCTTTTGGCATGAAGCTAACACTTGAAGAGGTCCAAGCACTGCTAAAAACTAACGGATATGCGCAACTGTACGCAAAGAACAGGCGTGACAGCGTCATTATCTTTGCTCTTAACAAGGGGCAAGATATCATTGAACTAAATGAAAGTCTTTTCTCTGTGGATGAGCCCCTCGTTACCTAGCCCACTATTTGTGTGCTCATGGGTCACCAATAAGAATCAGAATGAACCTACAATATCTCGGTTGACAAATTAAGTGTGCCTACTATTGTGGGCAGAAAGGTGAGATATGATGAGTTCAAACGTTGAGCAGTACCTAACGACAAATGCAAAATACTTTCCTGAGGAAAAGGTGCCCGTTCTAAGAAATAAGCTAGCAGCAATGGATGCGGGTAGGTTCTCAACCGTCTCAGCGATATCCCTAAAAGATCCAACAGTCATACTAATTGTGGCTTTGCTTGTAGGTGCGCTTGGTGTCGATAGATTTATGCTCGGACAAATAGGGCTAGGCATCGCAAAAGTACTGACCCTAGGCGGACTGGGAATCTGGGTAATCATCGACTGGTTCACTGCTACAAAAAGGGCCAAAGAAGCAAACTTCGAAGCGATAATGAGCCATATCTAAAAGTCCCGCCACCATTTCAGAGTTATCGCTTCAGTCCAAACCGTAAAAGCTACGGCTTATAGGACAAAAAGTGTGTCTAGAAATTGCTAAAGCTGCACATTCCCCTCTAGGAAGCGTGCAGCTTTTTGATTATTCGGTAGGAGCGGCTACTCAATAGAGGCAGTTTGGCGATCGCGCATTATAAGGCGCTCTACATTGCGCAGCATCAAAGTATGCTTCAAGTCATGGGCCGCTAAAGGTTTTACCATCACACAGGGGATGCCCAGAATCGCAGAGCCCAGAACATCAGTAAACAGCTGATCCCCCACCATTAAGGTGTTTCTGCGCTTTCCACCCACACGCTTCATCGCGGTAAAGAAAGCAAAGGGCAAAGGCTTCACCGCCTTTGAAACGAGCTTCATGTCAAGTTCTGCCGCTGCCGTATGGACGCGCTCATGCCAATTATTTGACAGCAAGCACACTTTTAAATCAGCATCGTACAAAGATTTTACCCATGCCAATATCTCTGGGCTAAATTTACTCGTATCGCGAGGCAAAAGAGTGTTATCCAAATCTACTAACACGCAATCTTTGCCCTGCGCCTTAACCCAAGCAGGATCAATGTCAAGTACCGAATCTACATAATAGTTAGGAAAAGCCATTATTGCCCAAACACCTCACGTGACAGCTGACGTGCGCGCTCAAATTCTGCCGTATTGCTTGCAAAAGTTTGTGAGCCGTCCTCGCCCGTTAGGACAAAGTAGATATAGTCCGTATCCGCTGGATGCAGTGCTGCGTCAAGTGCCTGTCTTCCCGGATTCGAGATCGGTCCCGGGGGTAGACCTTCGTTCAGATACGTATTGTACGGACTAGGCACCTGAGTCTCTGCGTAGGTCAGACGTAGACGCTGTCTATCCTCACCTGGCATCAAAAACTGCACTGTAGAGCAAAACTGCAGCTTTCTATTAATCGCAAGGCGGTTATAAATAACTGAGGACACAAGCGGTCGTTCTCTCTCTAGAGAAGATTCCATCTCTACCAACGAAGCAAGGACCACCAGTTCTTCCGGGGTCATCTCAGTAGCGGCTCCTGTTGGATCTTCTAAACTGTTCCACACGTACTGAAAGCGTTGCAGCATTTGGGTAATAACCTCGTGCACGGTCGCCTCTTGGAAAAATTCATAGCTGTCAGGAAACAGATATCCCTCTAACGAATCGTCAAAAGCACCTATAAGAAAGGGGAACTCTCCTGCAAATTCTGGTGCCCCACTTTTGGCGACCTGGGTGAATTCATCTGCCGTGAAATTCATCTCCTCTGCCAAAATAAGTGCCATTCTATCGATTGATCGCCCCTCAGGGATGGTAACGCGCACAACATCTTGACGAGGGGGTCCTGCCTGCAACATAGCAATAATGTCATTGTGGCTCATACCTGCATACATCAAGTAACTACCCGCAAGCAAGGTATCGTCTGCACCCGCTAGGCGCACTTGACCACGAAAAGTGATTGCACTGCTGATTACACCCGCCTCTTCCAGCGTTTCAGCAATGCCTGCAACAGAGGTACCCTGCTCAATGACGACAGGGATTTCAGTACCTGCAGCTACCTGGGTGACATCAGCCGACGAGGTATCCCTAATAAGAACCCAATACCCTACGCCAACGCCCACCATTGCTACTACAATCAGCACTGACAAAATGACTATGCCAAAAGGAAACTTCTTTTTCCTACTTCTTCTTCCACACATACGGGGGATGCTCCAATCTTTTAATTAATCAGTCATCAATTGTATCAAGATATGCCTGCAAAAAAGCAGCAGCAGCGTGAGCGTCAAGTTTTCCGCGCATATCTTTCTCTGTAAGACCCAGACTATGTCCACTACTTTTCGCCTGGTGACTGGATTTTCTTTCGTCGAAAAAAACAATATTAAGCGTGTCCAAGCCTGCAAGCATCTTTGCTGCTAAGCTGCGCGTTCGGCGTACCTGTGAACCTTCACTGCCATCTGCCAATAAGGGCAATCCTACAAGCAACACACCCACTTCATAATCGTCAATCAGAGTCCGCAATTCTTTGTTATCTGCACATATTTGAACAGTATCAAATACTTTAAAGGGCGAAGCATGCTGCCTCGCTGCGTCCGATAAGGCAAGACCCGTTCTGGCCTCACCAATATCAAGGGCAAGAATGCGCAACTTCAATAAGTCCAAACTAGACAAAACTTTTGCGGACCTCTGCAAGTACTTCAGCGATGCGTTCTGGGGTAGAAGGGTCAGCACCACCCTGTGCCATGGAGGACTTTCCTCCCCCGCGCCCTTCAAAAGACGCAGCAATACTCTTTATGTAGTTTCCTGCATGGAAGCCTGCGTCTACCGCCTTATCATTTGCAGCAGCCAGATAGATTGTTTTCTTAGTTTCCTTATCTGCTGTCAGCAAGATAGCCGCGTCCGCACCTGCCTGACGAAGCCTGTCCCAGAACTTGCGCAAATCAGCAGTAAGCACCTCTTCTGGGCTTGTAATAACCAGCGTGTAACTGCCCTCATCCGCTGCTATCTTTAGAGCTTCTTCCATTACCACATCAACATCTGCCGCATTAGCAGCGGCCGCATGCTTTACCTGCGCTTTAAGTTTTTTCTGATCTTCTAGCAGATTTGTGATTCTTTGATTAAGGTCTGCTGGCTTACATTTCAGCTGGGCTGCAGCTTCAAGTAGTTCATTTTGCATATCTCTGGTCAGCTCATAGGCCACAATGCTCGTCACAGCTTCAATGCGGCGCATGTTTGCTCCGACGCTTTCCTCAGAGGTTATTTTGAAGAGCCCAATCTCTGAACTGCGTCCAATATGGATTCCTCCACAAAGCTCTTTACTTGTGTCACCAATTTCCAGCACACGAACATACTCATCATACTTTTCGCCAAAGAGCGCTGTTACACCTAGCTCCTGTGCTTCGCTAAGCGTTGTTGTATAGGCACGCACCGGCAAACCTGCTGCAATTTTTTCATTAATAAGCCCTTCTACCTGCGTCAATTGTTCTTGCGTTAGGCGTTCAAAGTGAGTGAAATCAAAACGTAGGCGCTGATCAGATACAAGACTGCCTGCCTGCGTAACGTGTGGCCCTACAATCTCACGCAGAGCCCAGTGCAGCAGATGTGTGGCTGTATGATTTCTGCGAATAAGATTGCGGCGGCCTAGATCGATGCTGGCCTGGGCGCTGTCTTCGGCAGCAATGCTACCCTTAGTCATAACCCCTTTGTGTAGGATGAGTCCATCTTTAACCTGGGTATCTTCGACCGTAAAGAATGCCCCACTATTTGCAGCTCCGTTCACAGGGATAGAAATAGTACCCGAATCTCCTATCTGGCCACCCTGTTCTGCATAAAAGGGAGTATGGTCAAGAACCAACTCTCCACGCTGACCTTCATTAAGGCGAGCAACGCGCTTGCCTTCCGCATCAATAACGGCAAGTATCTTTGCATCAAAACTATGATTATCGTAGCCCTCAAAATAGGTCTCGCTGAATTCATTTAGAATATCTGCATAGGTGCCACCATAACTAGACCAGCTAACATCTTGCACCTTTGAGCGCGCACGTTCTTTCTGCTCAAGCATATGACACTCAAAGTCAGCCATATCAACATCGTAACCACGTTCACGGGCAATCTCTACGGTAAGGTCTACGGGGAAACCATAGGTATCATGTAGCTTAAAGGCTACTGCACCATCAAGTTGACTACCTGCAGTTAGACTGTCTAGGGCACCGTTTAGATAGTTAAGCCCCGTGTTTAAGGTCTGTAAAAAGCGCTCTTCTTCTGCTGCCACAATGCCTGAGATAAGCTCATGGTGCGCAGCAAGTTCACGGTAGTGGCTTCCCATAAGTTCGATAACAGTATCGGTCATCTGAGGCATGAAGGCCTGCTCTCTGCCTAGCTTGCGGGCATAGAGCACTGCTCGGCGCAATAACCTGCGCAGCACATAGCCACGACCCTCATTTGAGGGGAGTACTCCGTCAGCAATAAGAAATGCCACGGACCTCGCATGGTCACTAATGATACGCAGGGCGACATCACTGTCCGCAGGAACGGTTGCCCCTGTATATTGGACGCCCGTAATGTCTTCTGCGCGCGAGATAAGTGTACGCATCAAATCAATGTCGTAGTTAGTCGGAACGTCTTGCATAATGGCTGCCATACGCTCTAGCCCCATGCCTGTGTCGATGCTCTGCTTTGCTAGGGGGGTCAGGCTACCGTCAACAGCACGGTCATACTGCATGAATACCAGATTCCAGTACTCCACATAGCGATCGCACTCACAGCCAACAGTGCAGTCGGGATCATCACAAGCAAAGTCTGACCCGCGGTCGTAAAACAGCTCCGAGCAAGGTCCGCAGGGTCCTGTCGGGCCTGCTGCCCAAAAATTATCTTTTTCACCAAAACGTCTTATGCGCTCTGCTGGTAGCGGAGTCTCCTCCTGCCATAGCTGGACTGACTCGTCATCATCTAGGTATACCGTTGCCCAAATGCGGTCAGGATCTAGCTGCAGAACTTCAGTAGAGAACTCCCACGCCCAGCGGATTGCTTCACGCTTGAAGTAGTCACCAAAGCTGAAACTTCCCAGCATCTCAAAAAACGATAGATGGCGTCCTGTCGTACCAATGATGTCGATATCTGTCGTACGAACACACTTTTGTGCCGTTGTAGCGCGCAGGACATCTGGCTGCTTTGCCCCAAGAAAAATGGGCTTAAACTGAACCATCCCTGCTGGGGTAAGCAGCAAAGATGGGTCGTCAGGTATCAAGGATGAAGAAGGCAGGCGTGCACTACCTTTCTCTTCAAAAAATTTCAAAAAACTTTCACGTATATCATCTGTTCTTACAGGTGGATTCATGCTTAATTATTCCTAATTGAGATTCGCGGGGACTGGGGATACTTGTTTGAACTAACTTCCTAGCACCTTTAGTTGCGCGGCGGGGCAGCAGGAGGTACGTAGGGTGCAGGCGATGGTGGCTGTACGGGCTGCAGGGACTGCGGTGGTTGTGGCACAGGGGAAACCTGCTGTGGTGCAGCAACATAAGTCTGCGGAACCGATTGTGATGCTGCTGGTTGAGTCAGCGGTTGAGCCTGCGTCTGCGGTGGCACAGGGGAAACAGGTGGCACAACAGGTGCTGCAGTAGGTGCCTGAGGAACCGCAGGTGTTGATGCTTCAGGTGGCTTTGTCGCTACCGAAGAGGTAGAACTCGCAGGTTGTGGCTGTACAGGTACCGCCGAAGGTGCTGGATCCGCTGTTGCTACCGGAACCGCCTCTTTCTGCTGCTCTGCCTGTTCGGCCTGCTCAGTAGCATCCTGATTACGCGCATGGCGCTCTCTCCAGCCGCGCGTAAACTTTTCGGTAAGCCCTGAAATGAAATCTACCGGTGTTTGCATGACACTACTGGCCGCCTCCGCGGTGTGAGCCACTTTACTGCTGGCGCTCTCAACATGAGTCAAGATTGAATCAATATGACCCAGCTGCACGTTTACCTGCTCGACGGTCGTGTCAGCCTTCTGAAGGATGGGCACAACTGAGGTACGTAGCTCTACAACAGTCTTTTCAGTCTCGTCCATAGTACGTTTTGTACTTGCTAAAAGCTGTGCCAGATTACGCAGCACAAAAACAAGAGCCACCAGTGCAACTATTCCGCCTATAAAAAGAAGGAAGCGCATAAAGGGAAATAGACTCTCCCACGTGAATGTTTCAAACATGATATCCCCCTTGTAATCATGCCAATCAGGCAAACAAGACTTAAGTTCAATAACAACTCTTTATTTTAGCAAAGGGGGCTTAGGAAAATCGCCAGACAACGATATATGTTGCTGGATTTTCAGAATCACCACTATCTAGGTCAGCGCTGCAAACCAGAACCCTCCTGCACATCTTGGATAATCATGCTCCCCTGGTCAAGCACATCTAGCCCTAGCCCCTCAACCACAGACTTACCTCAAATTGGTCGCCGCTGACCTGAACTGCCAATTTCCCACCCATGAGTTCTGTGAGGCTCTTTGCAATGTAGAGTCCAAGGCCACTGCCCTCAGAGTGCCTTGACTTATCACCGCGCATAAATTGCTCTACCAGTTCATCGCCCGTCTGCTCAAGAGGCTCAGCAGAAACGTTCTTTAGAGTTAGCTTGACCATGTTGCCATCAGTATCCACCTGAGTCTTCCCTGGCACATACTCAAGCTCCGCGAAAACACGTGTACCCTCTAAAGAGTACTTTGCCATATTCCTGAAAAGGTTTTCCAAAATGCGCCACAGATGACGCGAATCTGCCTCCACAGCAAACTGCACATCCTTTGGACTCAGAACAAGGCTAAGTCCTTTCTCATTAAAAAAGTCATCAAATTCCCCTGCGACCTGCCAAACAGTCTCCGTCAGATTTACTGACTGCAAGTTGACAGGCATATTTCCTGTAGCTGCCTTTGAAGCCTCAATAAGGTCGTTTGTCAAATCTTTTAGCCGTGCAGACTTTCTATCAAGCACCTCTGTATAGTCTTCAAATTTTCTGTCAAACTGCTCATCATCACGCGACAAATCGCGTAAAAGATCGGAATAGTTGATTATCGAAGTAAGGGGCGTTTGAATATCATGAGATACGTTGGTAATGAGTTCAGACTTAAGGCGTTCTGCCCGAACCTTCTCTTGATTCGCTTCTTCATACTTTTGTTCATAGGTAGCAGAGAGCGAAAAGAGAAAATTGTTAAGGTACGCCACCGTAAGAATAATAAAAACTGCAACTAAAAGAATCGAAACAGGAAATAATCCTCGAGTAGGAGTCTCCACAAGAAGAGACACACTGGAACTTCCCCAAAAAGAAAAGGCCCAGGCACTATATACCCAAAGTAAATATATTCCCACTGCAAAGATCAAAGTCATGAGAGCAGTTATTACCCTATCTAGGGGGTTCCAAAAAAAGAAAATGACTTTAGACCATCTTAATAAGAAATAAAGTGCAGGCAGAGAAAGAAGGGTGAAGAAGAAAAGTGCACCACTCCGTGAAAGAATACTTGAAAACAAAGCCTGGAGAGGACCACCATCAAAAGCAAAGCGACTTACTACCATAAGCAGTGCAATGTAGGCACCCAGCAACAGCACGACCTTCAATACATTGCTATTGATTTTTAATGCACTCGAGATTTTTTCTATTAAGCCTATCATTGTTTGCGCACCACCTTATACCCAAGTCCATACATCATTTTCAGATACTGGGGCTCTTTGGGATTAACTTCGATTTTTTCTCTAATTCGTCTAACATGAACCGACACTGTTTTTGAAACCTCAAAAGCAGGTTCATTCCATACCGATTCATATATCTGTGTTGCGTTAAACACTTGTCCCATATGTGAAATAAGCAACTTCAAAATGTTGTACTCAAGCGCAGTAAGCTTCACTTCAACGTCTGCAAGGGTTACTAGCTTTTGCACATCATCAAGCACAAGATCACCTGTTTGATATATGCTCTGCGTGTTTGTCAGGGACTGGTCAGACTCCCCCGCCTTTACAGCACCAGTAGCAGCACTACTTGCAGCATCTACACCCCTTGTGCCATTTGCACCGTCTGAAGAGCCATCTAAACTACCTACATTACCTGCAGGTATTCCCCCTAGTCGTGCGTATCGGCGCAGTGTTGCACGTACACGTGCCATAAGCTCAACAGGATTAAAAGGCTTTGTTATGTAATCATCAGCACCCATATTAAGGCCCAGAATACGGTCGGTGTCTTCGGCTTTTGCAGACAGAAATACGATAGGGACATTGCTTCTGTCCCGAATACGCACTGCCGCTTGAATGCCGTCCATCTTAGGCATCATAATGTCAAGAAGCACCAAATGCACGTCATTATTCCCCGCGACCTCAAGTGCCTCAAGACCATTGCTTGCGCGTAGCACCTTATACCCTTCTTGGGTTAGATAGATTTCAAGGGCGTTTAAAATATCGACATCATCATCAACAGCAAGAATCGTATACTTCATATCATCTTTTACCATAGCCATCATCCTGCCTCTGTGCGTGCGGTAATAATGTACCCGCCCTTGTTATCGCGCGAGAAAGTAAAGTCCTTGTCGCTCGGCACATATATTACGCCATCTTCTGGTGCTGACCATCTGATAGCGTAGCAATGTTTGCCTATAGTTACGTCATATCCCCCACTTGCCCTAAGCTGCTGAAGGTACTCCTCAAGGGTAAGATCGTGGTACCACATGTACCAGGCATGGGGCTGTCCCACATAACGAAAGTGCCAGGGCTCAAAGGTAATGCCTGTAATGTCCTGTGTGCCCAGTGGGTAGCGCAGTATCAGTCCGTAACGCCAGGAGTTCTCTGCCAGCCAGCGCTCATCATCTGATGTTCCATCAAGCTGCTCACTTAGGCTAGCAGGCTGCTGCACCAGCAAGGTCGGCACGATGTCTATGGCAAAACCAGTATGGTGCTCACTATGCCCAGGGGGCTGCACTAAGCTGCTGTCGACAATCTGTTCATAAAGCAGTGCCTGCGTTGCCCAATCACGGAAACCACTAGCAACATGAAAGGGACCGTAATCTGCGGCATGCCCTGAGTCAAGTAGCTCTGTGACAGCAGTCAGTGCTACAGGATGTAGGCCTATGCTTTGGTTAATGACAGCCACATCAGGCCAGGCATCACTCATGTCTTCACGCAGGGGTAAAACGCTAGCAGCATGATTACGATTAACCAACTCAAGCATGCCCGTATCATCTAAGGTGCTCAACTGCACAGGAGTATCAAAGTCCTCTAAAGAACTAGCAGTCGTCTGCCCTCCATCGTTTTGTATCGTCACTGTACCAAATGCGGAATCTACGAATGTGGCCTCGGTTTCTCTTGCAAAAATGGACGAGTTTGTCCAAGCAATAACGACAATGGCACTAACCACGACCACTGCAAAAAGGGCTACCACCTTCCGTGCATTTCTGACTCTTCTAGGGTTAGTGCGCCTACGCCCAAAGTCTCTGTCCATGTTCCTCCGTCCTCATTCTGCCTTAAGTAACTGCCGTTAAGTACTATCTTTGCGTGTCTCAAGAGTGCCTCCTGGCACACTTCAAGCATTAGGTTGTCACGCATCTACAGGAACTAGATTAGCCACCAAAAGCAAAGCTGCGGCTACAGAAAAGTTAAGAAATTATTAAGAAGGGGTAAAATGAATGCATCCAGTAGAGGAACAGACATGCAAAAATACCCAACTAACTAAAGGCTGAGCTCTAGGAAAAGGATAGACAATGACAAAAGCTGTTCGAAATAATGTCGCAAAAAAGAGTCTTACCATGATGGGCTTTTACGCCCTAACCGTCGCTATGACCATGGACTTGCACATCTATCCTGCCTTTGCACAATCAGGCCTTAGCCTTATCTTCTTCCTTCTTGTAGGAGGGATACTCTGGTTTATTCCAACAGCACTTGTAGCTGCAGAAATGGCAACTGTCGAAGACTGGGAAGCAGGGGGCATTTATGTCTGGGTAAAAAATACCCTTGGTGAACGATTGGGTTTTGCAGCGGTATTCTTTCAGTGGCTACAAGTTACTGTAGGCTTTATCGCTATGCTGTACTTCATTTTGGGAGCCTTTGCCAGTGCGACGGGCTTCAGCGCCCTAAACAATGATCCCGTCGTGAAAACGATTGCGGTCATAGGTATCTTTTGGATTATCACCGTATTGCAATTTCGTGGACCACGAATTGCAGAGCGCATGGGTGACATCGGTGGTGTTGTGGGGATCATTATTCCTACCATCGTCTTATTTGCCCTTGCAGCATTTTTCCTCATAAGCGGAGGAACCTCCGCAACCCCTCTGACCACCTCTGCCCTTCTTCCTGACTTTGGAAAAGTCGCTACCCTTGTTGTATTTGTATCTTTCATGCTGTCTTACATGGGGGTAGAAAGCTCTGCAACCTATGCAAATGACCTAAAGAACCCTGGGCGCAATTATCCAATCGCAATGCTCTTGATGACAGTCACGGCAATCGTACTTAATGCAATCGGGGGCATGTCAGTTGCACTTACCATTCCAGCCGATCAGATATCACTTAATACAGGAATAATCGACGCACTTAATGTCCTCTTTGCGCACGTAAGCACTCACGCAACCTTTGCGGCCAATATAATTGCTCTTATGATTGCCGTTGGGGTAGTCTCACAAATTGCCGGCTGGGTTGTGGGTCCCGCCCGTGGTATTTACATGGCCGCTCAGCAGGGCTTGCTGCCTCCCCTTTTCAGAAAGGTTAATCAGCACGATGTGCCTATTGTTCTTATAATCACACAAGGGATCATCGTAACTATCTGGGCACTCATACTTACCTTGGGCGGGGGCGGAAATAACCTTTCCTTCCTTATTGCTATTGCTCTCACTGTCTGCATTTATGTCATTGCCTATGTGCTCATGTTCGCTGGCTACTTTAAGTTAATATTCAAGCAAAAAGATCTAAAGCGAAAGTATCAAGTTCCTGGGGGCATCATAGGCAAAACTGTAGTTGCTGGAATAGGCCTGTTCACGACCCTCTGTGCTTTTGCCATATCCTTTGTGCCGCCTAGCAGCCTGCAGTCAGGACAGTCAACAACTTATTTAGTTATTTTAATTGCCTGCTTTCTCGTAGCACTTGTGCTACCTTTCTGGATTTATTCCCGTCATGATAAGAGCAAGCATAAAACCATCGTCTTGCCCTCACTTATCAAGCCGCATGAACTTGGCAGACGTCGCTTCTCTTTGCCCCGCTTTCGCGCAAAATACCATATTCGACCTGCCCCTGAAGACTATCTGCCCTTTTCAAAACGCAGGCAGCTTGCAAGAAAGCATCACGAGGCTACCGTAGCAGCGCAGCAAAAGGCAGAACAAGCGCATTCTGTACAGCAAGACACCGCGTCACAACAAGCTGAAAAAATCATTGAGCCTGACGAGATCGAGTACACAACCTAAGACAAATCTTCTGGCTCGCCCTTAAACGATTCATCCTTAAACCATGCCTGGAAGTGGTCTATCGATTCAAAGTGCCCCACCACTTTATGCCTTCTTCCACAGGTACTGTGAACTACAATCCGCGAGAGGATTCTATTTTCTTCTCTTTTGTCCTCAATAGTAGCAATGTAGCCCCGGTAAAAAGCGATTATGCGATCACTTTTTACGCTGACAAAACAATCTCCATCTGAAAAATCGAACTCTGACACCTTTCGTTTTTTCATTTCTTCATTAAAGTTTCGCCCCAGTGTTTTATCTTGTCTTTGAATCAGTAAGGCTCCGCGCAAGGGGGCAAACACTCCAATGAAACAAAAGCTCAGAAAGATAAGTGCAGCAAAGAAACTTAAACCCAGGATAATCTCAAAAACAGGATAGCTGCCCTCACCTAGCATAAGGACAAGCATGCTAACAAAGAACACAAGCCCCAGCCCACCGCCAACAACAAAAGTTATGCGCATTGCGCGCAAAAGCAATCTGATTACGGTGATGTTTTGCTTGGCGCTGTCTTTTTGGATGACTTTTTGTCCTTTTTGCTTAAGCCCTTCTTTGGTCCCAGGCCTTCCTTTTCCAGCTTTGCCAGAAGCTCTGGATTAGCCTCGATTAAAGTCCACTTATCTTCCACGTTCCAGCGCTTGCGCTTTTGGATAGCCCAATAAGTGGATACAAGAATTATCGCAATCAACAATGCAGGGAAACAGATGGTGCGCAAAAAGGGCAGGAACTCCCCATCAATAAAGTTTGTGCGCTCACGCAATTCTGCATCGCCTTCTGCAAAAGGATTGGGGAAAGGAGTGTCGTGTATCTTTGCGACCAACAAGTGGCGTCCGTTAGTAAATTCATTGGTACAAGTTGCCAGTAACGCGATCCTGTCATCGGCAGTTACGCCAATATCACGCGAATGAGTCGCAATCTCATAGAGCATGTCTAGATAGGCAACTTGATTTTCTCTTCCCGTGACCGCTGGATTAAAAACCTGCCAATTGTAACCACTCGTTTCTATAAAGGCAAAAAATTCCAAGCCATGATCGCGATCATTAAAGAACAGATTGCCATACTTGCGACTTTCAAAAAAGTCAGGATCCACAAACAGGTCAATATTTCCAAACATGGCACCCTGGTCCATATGGTGCCCATGAATGATGTGATTAAAGTCAGTGAAATTGCGGTCATTTTCTACATCAAGAAAAATTGCTCCCGCCAAAGACCATTCCCCTTTTGCGTTATGGTTTAGGTAATGGCTGTTGTTCGTACCTTGCACAAGGGGATAATCGATAAGTGTTCCAAATACAGTAATCCAACCAAAAACGTCGGGGTTAATCGCCCGAAGCTCCTCAAAGGTTAGTGGATTTTCTGCAGGGTTATAAATCGAATACTGATCAGACATCGCAGTGTTGTGCATATTGTCGGTATCCCACATAGCAAAGGCGGAATACGCCAGCATGAACATGACAATTGCCACGATAATAGTATCGAGGACTCCATCAAAGATTTTGACCGCTCTAGGGGTCTCATAGGGTTTCTTTGATTTCGCAGCTTCAGCAGCCGCGGCAGACGCAGCCGTTGCCGCAGTAGTAGCAGCGACGGTAGCCGCAAGTGAAGATGTTCCTTTTGTAGGTGTGGTACTAGTACTCATAACTGTACTATTATAACGTCTTCGATATCATTTTTCTTATTTCGCAATACACTTGTTACAGGCCAGTGTAAGCGCCCATCTTTAAGCCTATTTTAGCTTAGCCAAATCATAGGGGGTTTCTTGATACACGCAATAATTCAGCCAGTTACTGTAAAGCAAATTCGCATGCGCCCTCCAGCGAACTATCACGGGCTTACTAGGATCATCGTCTAGAAAATAGTTCTTTGGAACCTCTATGGTCTTACCTGCGGCAATGTCACGCTCATACTCTAATTTCAAGGTATCAGAATCATATTCACTATGCCCTGTGGCGAAAACAATACGTCCATCAGTTGACGCAGCCAAATAAAGTCCTACCTCCTGCGAGTCCGCAAGCACCTCTACACTACGGCAGGCCTCGACATCTGCAACATCGATAGTAGTGTGACGACTATGCGGGGCAAAGAACACGTCATCAAAGCCTCGCATCAACTTATTTTTTGGATCTCGTGTCTGATGCTCAAACACCCCAAAAACCTTAGAATCCACGGGCTCTTTCTCTATGCCATAGTAATAATACAGGGCCGCCTGAGCCGCCCAGCAAATACAGAAAGTCGAAAAGACATTCGTTTTTGCCCATTCAAATATGCGCACCAACTCATCCCAGTAGTTCACCTGACCAAAGGGCATTTGCTCTACAGGGGCACCAGTAATAATAAGCCCATCCCAGCGCTCATCTTTCACATCATCAAAGGTGCGATAAAAAGCTTCTAGGTGCTTTGGATCAGTATTCTTTGACTGATAGCTACCCGTACGCAAAAAGGCAACCTCTGCCTGTAGCGGAGTATTCCCCAGTACCCGCAAAAGCTGCGTTTCTGTAGTGATCTTTGTCGGCATCAAATTCAGAACAAGAATCCGCAAGGGGCGAATGTCTTGTGTTAAGGCACGATCTTCGGTCATCACGAAGACATTTTCACGTGCAAGGGTACGAGCTGCTGGTAGTCCGTTCTGAATCTTTACCGGCATGGGCGATTCTCCTCATCTAAACAATCAGCTTTGAAAGTAGTGCTGGCCATTGCCAACCTTTACTTTTAGGGTCATGGGTTCATGAACTCATAGGTCCAAGAACTAAGTATAGCGAGGATTTACAGGTTTTTGGGGTTTAGTAACAACTTGTTACAAGATAGTTTGTGAAAAGCTTAAGGCACAACTCAGCGCCACGTAGTCAGCGATTAATTTGCTCGAAAAGCTGCTCGACAGTGACAAATTGATAGTCTTCTTCATGCAGATTACGAATGATTTCGCGCGTCGCCTGAACGGTCTGTGCGCGGTCTCCCCCCGCATCATGCAGTAGTATTACCGCCCCAGGATGTATTGTATTTGCCACACGTTCCCTGATTACACCCACCCCTGGCCGCCTCCAGTCAGCAGGATCTACTGACCAGTGCGCTACAAGCATCTCTTCATTACCGAAAAGCGAATAACTTGTGGCATTCATTTTCCCGTAAGGGGGGCGCACCCAATTAGGACGGACTCCTGTGGCATTTTCTATCGCATCTTGGGCACGCAGAAGATCCGTGCGCTTTTCTTCGTAATTAAGCGTACGGTAATCGCGGTGACTGTAACTATGATTGGCGATTTGATGCCCGTCCTCAACTATTTGCCTCGCAATCTCTGGATGGCGCGTGACCTGGCTTCCTAAGACAAAAAAGGTCGCCTTTACCCCCTCTTCAGCTAAGACCTCAAGCAGGGCTGGGGTAAACTCAGGATGTGGTCCATCATCAAAGGTAAGTGCAGCAAGTCGCGACCCTTCTGCATCCATCGAACTGCGCTGTACTTTTACCGGACGAGACGAGTCAATCTTTTCAAGGTTCTCAACTTCAGAAATTTCTCCGTAAGTACGAAGTGTGCTGCCTACTTGCCCAGAATCAATGACCTGCCTTAAAGGACCTGCTCCTTCGCTTACCAATTCAGGCTCAATATCAAGCAGCTCTTCTGCAGTAGGCTCAGTTCTATCTTCCCCTCGCTGAACCGTAATACTTAAAGACCTGCGGATAGAGGTATCAGGACTAATCTCTCTATCGCGCACCAAAAAACTAGGTGAGCCACCCCCATATTCATCGATTATGCTGCCATCAACAGCAAAAAGGCTCCCCTGGATTTGACTACGCTCCATGTTGTTTGCAGCTGCTCGCCTAAGTTCAGTGCCATAGGGAACCTGCACCCGTGTACCATTAAGCGTTACAGAAACGGGCCACTGGAAAATATGTGGGGCAAGACCTATAGCAGCCACGATAAAAACAACTGCCACAAGCGCATAAAGAAATAGGGGGCGCCACGAACCACGTCTTACGTGGCGAATGCGCCCCCCTAATGTACGTTTCTTTAGATAAAGGTCTTTCAATCAAAGCCTTACCTTCAGATTACCCAGAATTCTGCACTCTGGGCTCATTGCTATTACAGCAATAGTGTTATTACAGCCTAGCCTTTATGCCTTTGGTGCAGGCGGAGCTGTTGGGGCAGCCTTCGGTGCTACAGGAGGCGCAGTCGGGCTAGGAGTCGCAGCAGGCGGAACATCCTTAGCAGCAACATCGCTTAGCTTACCGCGAGCAGCCTCAATCTTTTCCTTAAGTTGGATTGTCGCGTCTCCCGCGTAGTCTGAAGCCGTTGAGTACAATTCTACTGCCTTATCACGCGCATTATGCGCCATGACATCAGCATTATCCATATAGGCTTGAGCCTTTTCTTTGATAAAAGCGCGTGTTTCTTTACCTGATTTTGGCGCAATTAGAATACCGATAGCAACCCCAATAATGCCACCAACTAGAAATTTACCGTACTTTCCCATCTTTTCCTCCAATCCTCGAAGCTATATTCGAAAAATCGCCACTTGGACACGTGTTAACTCTCTTTAATAGTAGCACGCTACTTAGATTTTTTCCTGACTCGTTTTCTATCATTTTCATTCAGCAAACGCTTACGCAAACGTACCGATTGGGGAGTAACTTCCACAAGCTCATCGTCTTCAATATACTCAAGTGCCTCCTCCAAAGTAAAGCGCATGGGGGGGGCTAATATAATCTGCTTATCAGCTGAAGAGGCACGAATATTGGTAAGTTGCTTCGCCTTTGCCACATTAACAACAAGGTCGCCCGCACGCGACACTTCACCAACAACCATTCCTTCGTAACACATCTCGCCCGGTCCGATAAACAAAGTACCGCGCTGCTGCAAAGAGTCTAGTGCGTAAGCAACCGATTTTTCTGAAGACATCGCAATAAGTGAACCATTTTGCCTTCCACTTAGCTCGCCACGATAAGGGCCGTATTCACTGAAGGTATGGAAGAGAATTGCCTCGCCACGTGTAACGTTAAGTAGACGTGCGCGAAGTCCCATCATTCCTCGCGATGGAATCTTAAATTGCAGATGAACAATACCGTCACGTTGGACCATCTCTGCCATTTCGCCCCCAGAAGAGCCAAATACTTCGATTACCTTCCCTGAATACTCGCTAGGAACATCTACTACTGCAAGTTCGATAGGCTCGGTGCGCGAACCGTCTTCAGCAGTACCAAATACAACCTGTGGTCTACCAACCTGGAACTCGAAACCTTCACGGCGCATAGTTTCCATCAAAACCGATAAGTGCAAAACTCCTCTACCTGCAACAGACATGCCGCGCTTATCTTCAGTCTCTGATATCTGCATCGAGATATTTGAATCAGCCTCTTTCAGCAGGCGCTCTTTCAGTTGGCGACCTCCAACAATTTCGCCTTCTTGGCCAACCAGAGGACTGGTGGACGCCTCAAAAACAACCGACATTGTAGGCTTCTCGACCTCGATAGGGTCAAGTTCAATCTCTTGTCCAATGGTTGTGTAAAGGTCTCCAATATCGCAGTCTTCAATACCAGCAACGGCAACAATATCACCAGCACTGGCCTCTTGAGCTTCTTCGCGCCCCAAAGCCTCAAAGGTAAACAGTTGCTTTACCGGGGCAGTGAATGTCTCACCGCTGTTCTTAATAATCTGCAACTTGTCTCCGTGATGAAGGGTGCCAGAAAAAAGGCGACCAACACCAATGCGTCCCAGATAGCTAGAGTAATCGACCTGGCAAATCTGCAAAGCAACAGGGCCATCAGGGTCCACGTCAGGGGCAGGAATATACTCAAGCACCGCATCAAGCAAGGGAGTCATATCCATATTTGAATCATCGGGCTCACGACGAGCATACCCGTTCAAGGCAGATGCATAAATCACGGGAAAATCCAGCTGTTCATCATTGGCGCCTAGCTCAAGCATAAGCTCGAAAACCTCATCAAGCACCTCATGGGCGCGGGCACCAGGACGATCAATCTTATTAATAACCACCATGGGTTTTAGATGATTCTCTAGGGCCTTCTTCAGCACAAAACGAGTCTGCGGCATAGGCCCGTCAAAAGCATCAACAATAAGCAGACAGCCGTCTGCCATGCGCAAAACACGCTCTACCTCTCCGCCAAAATCAGCGTGGCCAGGGGTGTCAATAACATTGATTTTTACATCCTTATAGCGGATTGAAATGTTCTTCGCCAAAATAGTAATGCCGCGCTCACGCTCTTGATCATTGCTGTCAAGAACACGCTCTTCCACCTGTTGGTTTTCACGAAAAACACCTGCAGCCTGCAGCAGACGATCAACTAAAGTCGTCTTTCCGTGGTCAACGTGGGCGATAATTGCGATATTTCTTAAATTGTCTTGCTTCATGTGATGCCATACCTACTTCTGTTGTTAGTCTGGATTAATGTGAAGTCCTACATTATGTGCGGCAAGCGATGCATTAGACCTGTAGTGCAATACACGTACTGCTCAGCGCAAAATGACCGCTCACTATTGTATACTCTGCAGCACCAAGCGCGCTATTCGTTTAGCAGATGTGATACTGGCTTTTTCTGGCGACTGCACAAAAGTACGAAGGAATTGTTCCTGCTGCATGCTAGGCAAAGTAGTCTGCAAAAACGCTTCCATAAGTTTCTCAGAACTATCAAAACAGGCCTCTGACATATACTGCAAAGGATCCACACTTAACCCGTAATTTTTACGGTAATCGTCATAATCAGGAATGTAAAACCATAGAGGCTTGCCTGCCACCGCAGCCTCAAAAGCGATTGCACTGTAATCAGTAACCACATGATCTACGATTGTTAACAAATCTAAGATATCAACATCAGGATCTACGATTAGATTTGGCGAGGTCGGTAATTGCACACCCCTATCTTCAAGTGTAGTTTCATGCAGATAAGCCTTCAGTATCAGCGTTGCTCCACAAGCCTCAGCAGCACTCAATAGAGACTTTAGATGCGTAAGCCACTTAGACGATGCCTCTACACAATCACGGAATGTTGGGGCATACAATATAAGCGGGGATCGAACAAAAAAGTTGGGATTTTGCGACAACAGCATATCAATACGATTCATGTCGGGATTGCGTAAAATATCAACCCTAGGCAAGGGCAGAACTTTAATGCGCGTACGTGCCGTTCGAAAAGCATGCCTATAAATTTCCCTCGAGGCTTCCCCTGCAACAAGCACCGTAGAATAATTTGCATGCATTCGGGTTGCACGTGCAAGATGACTATCACGTCCACCCGGCGAATCAACAGCCTGCCAAGAAATGCGCTTAATTGTCCCTAGGGCATGCCACATCTGCAGCACGTAAAGTTCTTTTCGCTGGGGGAAATAGCTTACAGAAAACGTGCAGTCATCTAAAATTACTGCTGAAGAGTCCGCAATATGCCACAACTCTACGATGGTGTGACGCAAATATCCCAAGAAACGTTCTGACCGTGCAGCGCGAGAAGAGCAAAGCAGCTTAATCTTCAGACTGCGATCCTGTTGACCCAATTCGCCAATAAGAAGAGCAAAATCAACAGGGGTCGTATCGCTTTGCCTTGATATAAGAGTAGCTTTGTGACGAACGGGACGAAGTACCTTTACTATTGCAAAAAAGAATACAGCGAAAGGTCGCAGGGCATACGCTGCGAATACACGCAAGATTAGTCCTCTACGTCGTAAGGACGACTCTCTACGGGGCGAATAACTTGATTGAGCATCAACTTATCCAGATAATCGTTCACAATTACATCAAGGTCTTCAAGTGCAGTCTTTACTGAACAGGAGTCCTCGTTCTCGCACCAGCCGTCCTCTACTGAACAGCGAGAACAGATTGGTCTACCCTGTCCGACGGTAATGATATCAAGCATTGAAATCTTATCTGCACTGCGCGCTAAATCTGCCCCACCGCGAACACCACGAGTCACTTTTACCAGACCCTCATTCGACAAATCATACGTGATACGACGAGCAAACTGATAAGGGATGGTGTCACGCTCTGCTATTTCGCGAACAGAAATTGGCTTGCCAGAATCGTTTTCAGCAATAGTGCGCATAATTCTGATAGCATAATCAGTTCTTCGAGTAATTAGCATAAACAGTACACCTTTCATTGATAATGGTGAGCCTCTGAAGTGTTCTCAGGGTAAATCACATAAATAACCGCAGGACATCAAATGAGACAAAAGTGCTCGACACAGGAGTAAATGATACTGCAAATTTTATGGATACGTCTAGTACAAAGTTGATAAAAGTTACTATTTATTGCACAAGTAGAGAGACTACTTAGATAGTGCGTATTTTACAATCAAAGAAAGAAGTTCTGGCAGCTCAATACCCTCTGTAGCAGCAGCTTTGGGCAATAAAGATCCCTCTGTCAATCCTGGCAAGGTGTTCGTTTCTAAGATATAAGCCGTCCCATCATCCTTAAGACGAATGTCGCTACGTGAATATCCTTGACATCCCAGCATGTTATGAGCAGAAACGGCAAGCTGCTGACAAGCATCTGTCACAGGCTGTTCTAAATCTGCCGGCACAATAAAGTCGGTAGCATCTGTCGCATACTTATTTTTATAGTGATAAAAATCAGTCTTTGGGATAATCTCGATTACAGGCAACGCAAAAGCATCACGATTAGCGTCTCCAAGCACGCCAACAGTAAGCTCGCGTCCCGGGATACACTCTTCAACTAGTGCACTGCTATCAGTATGCAAGGCCTGCTTAAGTCCAGCATTGAAGTCTTTCTCATTGCTTACTAAGGAAACCCCTACAGAAGACCCTTCACCATTTGGCTTAACCACTAAATCCTCAGTACCTAAAGCTTCCACAAGCACTGTATAAGAATACGTGCTGGAACATTCTTTATTCTGGTTAAATTCATCCCTATGGACCAATATTCCCTTTGGGGTAGCAAGTTCAGCACGCGCAAAAAGTACCTTGCTTGCATCTTTGTTCATGGCAAGCGCACTTGCAAGTACACCACTTCCTGTATAGGGAATACCCAGGACTTCCAGTAACCCCTGAATGGTGCCATCTTCACCGAATTTTCCGTGAAGCGCATTGAATACTAAGTCTGGCTTAAGTGCGCGCAACCTCTCAATAAAACCAAGGTCTGCTGCGTCCATCATGACTACTGAAACACCTAACTTACGAAGACCCTGGGATACGTTATGTCCACTACGCAAGGATACTTCACGCTCGGCAGATACACCACCCCGCAAGACAACTACGGTCATGGCGTCTAATTTTGTATCTTGATGAAGCTTAATGGTCCCAGCTGCTGTATCAGTCATTTATGCACTCACAATCTACACGGAACAACCAGCCGCTACGGGCGCTGGACAACCTCTACCTGTACAGTCCCTATGCCCGCAGACTTAAGTCCAATGGCCTGAGCCGACCCGCGGGAAAGGTCAATAATGCGCCCGCCTGTAAAGGGACCGCGATCGTTAATGCGAACTACAACACTGTTGCCCCTAAAAGTCACCCTAACCAATGTGCCAAAAGGAAGCGAAGGATGGGCAGCTGTCATTGCATCAGGATTAAAGGCTTCACCGTTTGCAGTACGTGTTCCTATGTCGTACCAGGAAGCTATGCCCGAAAAACTCATGCCTGTAGCAACGTAACCACCAGAACCAGTATTCCCTGATGCAGCGGGTGCAGCACTACTGCCAGCATCGTTATTGCTGGCCTCTTCATTGCTGCCCGTAGGTGCAGCTGGACGCGTTGCAGCCTGTCGGTTTGCTTCTTCCTGCTCGCGCTCTAAAGCCTCTTGGACCTGACTGTTCAAGGAACTAATGTAGGATTGCTGCTCATCAAGCAGGGCCTGAGCAGAATTTGCCTCTGCTCTACGCGAAGATGCAATAGCCTCTTGTTGCTCATGTAGCTCGCTCAACTGCGTAAGGGTGCGATCCAATTCATCAGAGTATTTAAGTAGATTCTCTATGGTCTGAGCATCGTTAGTGGCAAGCTGATCAACCAGATGAAGTGCAGAGGTGAATTCTGACAGCGTGCTCGCAGAAAACAGTATCTCAAGGTATCCTATGCCACCAGAGCGATACTTAAAATCTACTTGACGTTCTAAGGCCCCTCTATTGCGGATGATTTCGTATTCTGCCCTTTGCGCTACCTCTTCGTTTTCTGCAATTTCAGCTTCAGTGCTCTGCAGTTCTTCTGTAGCCTGGTCTAACGCATCCATTGCCGTAGCAAGCGATTGCTCCATGCCGTCCACACGCGAAGTTGCTTCACGCGCACGCTGCTGCAGTACTTGTGAGGAAGCCCCATAAGCAGTCTGCATGCAAGCAAATACAAATGCAGAAGTTAAGAGTGTGCAAACTAAGGGAATAGCAAAAACACGCGATATGTTTCGTTGTTGAATCATTTTGAAGGTACTATCTTACCATCAAATACCAGATAGGTTAACTACTGGCGAAATTTAATCCTCGCTAGTCCTCACTACCAATGTGCTCCAAAATTTCGCTCATGGTATATATTTCTGCGGAAACAGGAAGGGCATCCAGTATTCTGCGTCCATAGCCCTTTGACAGCACTCTCGTATCAGACAAAATCACTATCCCACTATCTGTGGAAGTTCGAACAAGGCGACCCACCGCCTGTTTCAGCTCGAGAATTGCCTCTGGCAGATCAAAGCGTGCCCACGCCCCGCGTCCATAGACTCTATTACGTTCGCGCGATAAGGGGGTATCTGGCCTGCCAAAGGGCAGTTTAGGAATAACAATGCATCGTAAAGTGTCTCCGCTTGCATCAAAGCCCTCCCAAAAAGATTTAGTTGCCAACAATGATGCCTGCGGATCTGCAATAAAGCGCTCCTGAAGTACACGCATAGTTAGCATTCCATCTTGGGCCAAAATAGGGATTCCCCTGGGCTTCAAATCATCCTGTAAAACATCACGGCAATTCAATAGATCCCTGCGGCTGGTAAACAGTGTTAACACGCCACCCCGTGAGCGCAGATGAACCTCTTTTAAAAAGTCTCTAAACTGCTTTGTCCACACCTGCTCTCTGGGCTCAGGCATGTCTGCAGGCACAAAGATTCGCATCAGGTTCGGCAGGTCATAACTGCTTATCAACTGCAGAGTCTGCCACTTTTCTCCAGGCTCTAACAAATTCAGCCCTACCCCGCTGACAAATCTGTCAAAAGAAGTGCCTACAGCAAGCGTCGCAGAGGCAAAGATGACGCTATCTGTTTGCTCCAGCAATTCTGAAACTATTTTTTCTCCAACTTCAAGTTGGGAAACCTCAATTGCTGCTGTGCGCTTGCCCTGATATTCGCGGCTTAAGCACAGTGCATAAACTAAATTTTCCTCTGGTTCGCTTATAGCAGTAGTTAAGGTTTCTTCATAAGCAGCAAGCATGGCAAGGACACCCGCAAAGTCACTCAATTCAGTTGGTGGAGTCTCCTCCATAAGTTGCGTACTGTATGCAGATACGCAACCCTTCCCTGCCTCAAGACAAGCCTGCAACTGCGCAGAGAGATTCATTCCGACATTGCTAAGTGTTCCCCATGCGGCACTGTCGCGCAGCTCTGGACCAATCCAATGAGTCCTTGCAGCAGCACTAGCCCCATAGGCAGAATTTTGCTGTAAGCTTTCATGATTATCTAAGTCGTGTGCAAAGGCAAAAAAGTTTCCGCTCAAAATTTGCAACTGTTGCAACTGTTTTTGAAGCTCATCAACCGCTGTGGCAACCTTTTCTATTCCGCCCTTATCCATATACTTTCCTGCCGATGCCAAAAGACGCTTCGGTAGTCCGCGCGAACCCGATATTAATTTAACTGCCGCATCAAGGTCGCGTTCGTCAAAGCTGCGCGAAAGTTGTTTTCTGGCCTCTGCCTCAAGGTTATGCGCTTCATCAATAGCCCAGTAGCGAATAGGTGGAAGTATCCTACCTTCAGTGCCACTATTCCTAAAGAGTAGTGAATGGTTAGTAACAACAATATGCGCGCTTTTTGCAGTTCTGCGCGCCCCATGAACATAACACTGATAGTAGTAACTGCAACGCCTGCGTAAGCAGTCTGCAGAGCTCGCAGCATAATGCTGCTTTTCTCGGTAGGGCAGGGGAAGATTTGCACCACTTAATTCCCCCCATGCTGTCTGGGAAACCCATGCGACCAACTGGGCTACTGCCAATCTGTTTCTGTCTGACTTTTCTGAAAGTGTACTACCTATTTTCCGCAAGCAGGGATAATGAGAGTATCCCTTCAGCGCAGCATACCGCAGATGTATTCCCTCTTCCGCCAAGGCCTCTGCCAGCAAGGGAAGCTCTTTTCCCATAAGCTGATCTGTCAGGGCATTAGTTTTTGTCGCAACCCCCGCAGTAATATCATTCTCTACGGCAAGCCTTGCCAGGCAAACCAGATAGGCCAGTGATTTACCCACTCCGGTCCCTACCTCTACCACAAGGTGTCTACGCTGTTCGAATGAATCCCGGATGGACGCAGCCATGTGTATCTGTTCTGGGCGGGACTCGAAAGTACAGTACATCTTTCCCGCAAGGCCAGACTCCGTTAGGTCCTCTTTTGTAACCTCAGCAGGAACAGAAGATATCCCGCCCTTTACACGCGCATCAAGCAAGTCCTCAGAAGTAGACTCTTTAATTTTTTGCTGCCGCAAGGTCTTCAGCCTTAAAGGAGTCTTACCCTCTGCATAAAGCTCTGCAACTTGAGTTATCCAAGCATGCTCTGGCATATCCTTCAATAGTCCTGGCAAGGCCCGCAATACGCTGGAATCAAGTGAACTAAGTCCAACTAAAGCAACGCGCCACAGATGGCAAAGCCCACGCACGTCTGCAATGGCACGGTGCGCTTTTGCGTACTCTTCAGGACAGTAGGCCCTCATTAAGTCTTCTAGCTTGAACGAGCGCAGTAAAGGCAATCCACAGCGCAGAAAAACAAGTGAATCCAGCCACTGTCCCGGTAGAGGGTCGCAACCTGCTAAGCGCAGCGCTGACTCGATAAAACTCTTATCAAAAGCAGCGTTGTGCGCCAAAATATCACTCTCGCCAATAAATTCACGAATTTCGGCAGCAACTTCATCTATGAAGGGTGCATCTGCAACATCAGCGTCACTGATATTGGTCAGCTCTGTTATTTCACGAGAGATGGGCTTACCTGGATTTACATAAGTATTGTACTCATCAATGATCTCTGGGCCACGCATTCTTGCAATGGCAACTTCAATAATAGTTTCATAGACGGGAGATATGCCAGTAGTCTCTACGTCAAGAACGCAGACTTCTTCCTCAATCCCAAAGAGTTCTTTTCGAGCCCGCTCACTATATTCTGCGTAAAGCTGGGCATAGTGTGCAGTACTTCCACTACCCTTGCCATCTGCAGCAGGCTTACCACTGAATCCTGTCGCAGATGGCAGTAGACTGTTTACCTGGTCTACTAGCGGGTTACTCATCTTCTTCGGTGTCGGCATCAAGCAAGCTAGCTTGCTCTGCTTCTTTGTCCGTAGCTACCTTTTTCTTTTCGCTTGATACACGTGCAATGGCACTTACACGATCACTGTCGGCTACATTCATTACCTTAACACCCTGGGTAGAACGTCCTAGCAGTGAAATATCTTTTGCTTTCACGCGAATCATGATGCCTTCTTCTGACATCAGCATGAGCTCATGATCTTCATCAATAATCTTCATGCCGACCAGCAGACCCTTCTTTGGGGTCATCACGATAGTTTTAACACCCTGTCCTCCACGCTTATGAACAGGGTACTCACTAATGCAAGTGCGCTTTCCAAAGCCGCGCTCTGTTACGACGAATAATTGGGCTTCATCTGGAGCAATCTCCATGCCCAGTACGCGTGCATCATCCTTGACTGTCATGCCCTTGACGCCACGCGTATCGCGACCCATGGGGCGCGCCTGGCTTTCTTCAAAAAGCACCGCCTTGCCTGCGCTTGAAACCATAATTACACGCTGGCCTTCTTGGACACGACGGACACTAATCAGTTCGTCGCCCTCAATTAGGCTGATGGCGATAATACCGCCTGCATGTACGCGACTGTAGGCCTTAAGGTTAGTCTTCTTAATCATGCCGCTTGCTGTGGCGAAAAGTAAATTCTCTTCTTCGGGGAAATCCTTAGTATTAATAACCGCGGCAATACGTTCATCTTTCTCAAAGGGCAGCAGATTCACGACAGCAGTTCCTCGCGCATGACGAGATCCCACAGGAATCTCATGAACCTTCAAGCGATATACCTTGCCCTTTGTTGAGAAGAACAGTACGTAATCATGAGTGCTTGCGACAAACATATTCTCGACAAAGTCGTTGTCCTTTAGCTTCGTGCCAGCAACTCCTTTGCCTCCACGCTTTTGTTGGCGATAGGTGGCCACAGGCAGGCGCTTAACATAACCTGCTTTGGTTATGTTAACAACCATGTCTTCTTCGGCAATCAAATCCTCGACATCCAGAATACGTGCATCCCCACCAATTGTGGTGCGTCTAGGGGCAGCAAACTTGTCGCGAATCTCTGCCATTTCCTCTTTGATGATTTGCAGGATTAGATTTTCGTCGCCTAGAATTTTTTCATAATAGGCAATCTTTTCACGTAGCTCCGCTAGTTCATTTTCAATCTTTTCACGCTCTAGTCCCTGCAGGCGACGTAGCTGCATTTCAAGAATGGCAGTTGCCTGGATCTCACTTAGAGTAAAGCTGTCCATCAAGCGCTGCTTTGCGTCATCATAACTAGAACGGATGACCTTGATTATCTCATCAATATTATCTAAAGCTATGACGTACCCCTCTAGCAAATGGGCACGCTCCTTCGCCTTACGAAGATCGTATTCTGTACGACGACGTATGACTATTTGCTGGTGAGTAATATAGTGCTGTAGCACCTCACGCAGGCTAAGCACCTGAGGCACTCCATCCACCAGGGCCAGCATAATAACGCCAAAGCTTTGCTGCAATTGCGTATGTTTGTAGAGCTGATTAAGCACTACATTAGCATCAGCATTTTGCTTTAACTCGATTACGATGCGCATACCCTTACGGTCTGACTCGTCACGCAGACCAGAGATATCAATAATCCTTTTTTCTTTAACTAGATCTGCGATCTTCACCAAAAGACTTGTTTTATTAAGCTGATAAGGGATCTCTGTAATAATCAATTTTTCACGCTTAGTGGTGGTTTTTTCAACGTGCGCTTTACCACGCACAATGATTGACCCACGACCCGTTTCATAAGCATCAACAATGCCTTTGGTGCCCATAATTGCACCCGCCGTTGGAAAATCTGGTCCTGGCAGCACAGTCATTAAGTCTTCAGTTGTCGCATCTGGTTTTTCGATCAGCATGGTTACTGCATCAATGACCTCGCCTAGGTTATGCGGGGGAATGTTGGTTGCCATACCTACAGCAATACCCGCAGAACCATTGACCAAAAGGTTCGGATAACGCGCTGGTAGTACAGTGGGCTCCTCTAAAGAGTCATCGTAGTTTGGTCCAAAGTCAACGGTCTCTTTTTCAAGGTCGCGCAAAAGCTCCATCGCAACCTTTTGTAGACGCGATTCGGTATAACGCATTGCTGCAGGACTATCACCATCAACCGATCCAAAGTTTCCATGGCCGTCTACTAGGGGCGCACTCATAGAAAAGTCCTGAGCCATGCGGACCATGGTATTGTACACAGCCTGATCACCATGTGGGTGGAACTTACCAATTACTTCACCCACAGTCCATGCAGACTTCTTGTAGGGCTTGCTCGGAGTCAATCCGGACTCGCTCATCGCATAAAGGATGCGGCGATGCACCGGCTTCAGTCCATCACGCACATCGGGTAGTGCACGCGAAACAATAACACTCATTGAATACTCAAGGAAGGACTGTCTCATCTCCTGATACAGCGAGATAGGAAGTATCGTCGATCCATCGTCTGCCGGCATAGGCATTTGAGCCTGATTCATTTTGTCGTCTGCCACTGGTTCTCCTTATATATCCAAGAAGCGAACGTCTTTAGCGTGCTTCTGTATAAAGTCTTTGCGAGGCTCAACTTGGTCACCCATAAGGTCGGTAACGGTCTGTTCTGCCAACATAGCTTCCTCAATACTCACTTGTAACAATGTGCGCTTCTTTGGATCCATGGTAGTCTCCCATAGTTGATCTGGGTTCATCTCTCCCAGACCTTTGTAGCGCTGAATATTGTACTTTGTACCTTCAGGAATACTTGCGATTTTTTCTTCTAGCTCCGCATCAGAATACAGGTATTCTGACTTACGTCCCACACTGAATTTGTATAGAGGTGGTTGAGCAATGTAGACATATCCTGCCTCGATCATTTCGCGCATATAGCGATAAAAGAAGGTCAGGATGAGGATACGGATATGCGCGCCATCGACATCAGCATCCGTCATGATAATGGCCTTATGGTAACGAACCTTTTCAATGTCAAACTCTTCACCAACCCCAGTCCCCATGGCAGTAATCATTGCCTGAAGCTCTTTGCTGGAATAGGCCTTGTTTTGACCAGCACGCTCAACATTCAAAATCTTTCCGCGCAAGGGAAGAATTGCCTGGAATGAACGGTCGCGGGCCTGTTTAGCACTACCGCCCGCACTGTCACCCTCTACAAAATAGATTTCTGTTAGCGCAGCATCTTGCAAAGAACAGTCCGCAAGCTTACCAGGCAGGGTTGAACTACCCAACATGTTGTCCCTGCGAGACATCTCACGTGCATTACGTGCTGCCTCACGAGCCTTGGCTGCAGCAGCGGCCTTATTAATGATCTTACGTGCAGGTCCAGGGTTTTCCTCCAGGAATTCTGCGAGTCCTGCAGAAACAATCTGCTGAACAAACCCACGCATTTCAGGGTTACCCAACTTAGTCTTTGTCTGGCCTTCAAACTGGGGGTCGTGCAGCTTTACTGACAACACGGCAGTCAGACCTTCACGAACATCATCGCCAGATAAGTTCTTATCTTTTTCTTTTAGAATGTTGCTGCGACGAGCGTAGTCGTTAATCGTGCGCGTTAGTGCATTCTTGAATCCGTCAAGATGTGTTCCACCTTCATGGGTGTTGATATTATTGGCAAAAGCAAGTGACGAGTCACTATAGCTGGTCGTCCACTGCAGGGCAACTTCTACTTCACCGGCGTCTCCGCTTTGCTCAAAGTAGATGACCTTTGCATTGACATTTTCTTTATTGCGATTAAGGTGCTTAACAAAATCCTTAATACCGCCAGCATATTTAAACTCTTCATGACGTGGCTCTACTTGACGCTCATCAGTAAGAGTGATCTTAAGATTGCGATTAAGGAAGGCCATCTCGCGCAGGCGTGTCTCAAGTGTCTCAAAATCAAAATCGACCGTTTCAAAAATGTCTGCGTCAGGCATAAAGCGGATTCTTGTGCCTGTTGCCTTAGTCTTTGCACCCTTCTTTAAGGCTGCGGTGCGCTTGCCGCGCTCGAAATCCATAGTCCAGACAAAACCATCGCGCTTAATCTCGACTTCCATCACGGTAGAAAGTGCGTTTACTACACTACTTCCTACACCGTGCAGACCACCAGATACCTTGTAGCCCCCATCGCCAAACTTACCCCCAGCATGTAGTACCGTTAACACAACCTCAACGGTAGGAATACGCAACTTAGGGTGCCTGTCAACAGGAATGCCTCGACCATTGTCAGTAACCTCTACTGAACCATCAGCCTTTAGCACTACATCAATAGAGCTACAGTATCCTGCCAAAGCTTCATCAACAGAGTTATCTACGATTTCATAAACTAGGTGGTGTAGACCACGCGGACCAGTGGATCCAATGTACATTCCAGGACGCTTACGAACGGCCTCTAAGCCCTCTAAGACCTTAATATCCTTACCACTGTAAGTACTGTTAGATTGAGTCACAAATTGCCTTTCTTACGACATCATATCGATGCCTCTACGACATGTTGTATAACCCATCAATTTTACCACAATGGAGGGTAGGCTCTTTGCCTGAACTTTCCTCTGTCGATGCCTGCTGACCTGCTCTAGTACCCCACTTGTCGTCAAAAATAGTCAAGGCAGTGTAAAGCCGAACAAAAGTGAGAAAAACACCGTACACTAACGAAAATAACGGAACCAACAAAAACTTCGCAGGACGATACAACAAATAGAAACCAGCCTGTGCCGCTGCTATTGCAAGGAAGTATATGACTATATCTCTTAGGTCAAAATAGAACCCTCTGCGCATTATTGCAAAGGCGAAAATTACTGTGGTTATAAGCCAAAAGTAAGCTTCTCCAATTGTCCAGAAGGCGTAAATGGGCTTTCTGAATAAGGCTTTCCATACAGCCACAAGACTTACAATGTAAGCAGAGCGCTGCCACCTTCTTCTTTGCGATAGAAACTTCTTCCAAGTAGCAGGTGCCTCTGTCTTGCAGTATGCTGTGCTTTGATATCTGGTCTTCCCGCCAGACAGTCTAGACAAAGCTGTGATAGTACGATCATCTCCTGAAGATACAGTGACACCAAATAAAGTTACTGGTGCTACCTTGTCTATCTGCTCTAAGATAAAGTCCAGCTTATGCAAGCTAAAGGCACCGCTGCATATAATTACATCACCTGTCATTGACTGTGCTGCTCTTCCCATCTGGAAGGCGCCAAAATACTTAAGGGACTGAAGCCTTGTCAGAAAGTTTTCATTTACATTAAGAATGCCAATATTTCCTACGGATGAAGTTGTCTTTCCGTCCTCGAAGGGGCGCAACAATTCGGTCAGTGCATCAGGCATAATCTGACAATCGGAATCAACCAGGAACACATAGTCGCCACGCGCACGCCTAAAGCCTTCCTTTAGCGCTTCTAATTTCCCTTGATTTTCTTTAAGTCGTACAATCTGGAACTTTGGCATACCCTTACCCTTGTGGTCCCTTGCGAAGGACTGCGCCACCTCAAAGGGTAAAGTATCCTCACTACCATCATCGACAAGCACTACTTCATGCAAGGGATAGTCAAGGGCAAGCAGCGCGTCCAGTATCCCGACAACAGACTCTGGCTTTTCGTTATAAGAGGTGACGATTGCGGTTACTTTGTAATCCTTAGTAAGTTCAGCCTTACTAGGTGTATAAAGAAGAGCCATGCCCTTTTTCACAACCAGGTAGAAAAACATAAGACCACCAAGGAGATACCACTGGCCTCCCCTAGCAGTGAATTCCCAAATTATAAAAAGATAGACCAAAAAGAACATAACTAGGATAAATTTGCCCCAAAAAGTAAAGGGACGGTTAAGCTTTTTGACTTCTTCCCTATCCATAGGAACTTCAGGTCTGCGATAGTGCTTATACAGGCTAGGGCTAGTAACATCGCCCGTTACTGCTGCATCAGACATAAGAACTCCTCACTTCTCTTATTACTTGTTGTATAAAATGATGATGCTTCAGCCTAGGCCAACCAAAAGAAAAGTTGGCTTGAAGCAAATGCTCGATATGACTCTTATCTTCTGGGCTCCTCACAGCCTGCATATATGAGATAAGCATGTCACATTTTTACAGTAACAATAATAGCATGAATTGAATATCATTTCACTAATTGCGACAAGATTTACACAATTAACATACATACGCACAGTGTGCTACGCACTTTGTGCGTTCTCTCCACCTTATGCTGTTACAAATTTATTGGATTTTTGTTAGGTTTTCTGTTGAAATCACGGCTACACCGTGAACTATGCATACTACAAGTCTTCTAGGCGCTCAAAAATAATATCTACTCTGCTCAAGAAATTTCTGGGATTACAGATTTTCTCTAGCTGATCTCTGTCTAACGGGAAGTCACTGTCCAGCACCAGCCTCTCTACTAGACTAGGGCCTTCTTGTGCCAACTGAACCTCTTGCCAAATCTCCATGGCAGCGCTCTGCACCACCTCGTAGGCCGCCTCTCGGGACATTCCCGTATCAATAAGTGCCAGCAAAATATGACTACTGTAAATAAGTCCACGGGTTGCTTCAAGGTTTGCTTCCATGCGCTGCGGATAAAGGACAAGCCCGTCTAATACCCAGGCTAGCTTATTAAGCAAATAGTTCAAGGCTAGAGTCGAATCTGCCAGAACTACGCGCTCAGCCCCTGAATGAGATATGTCGCGCTCGTGCCATAGGGCCACGTTGTCAAATCCTACCTGAGCATTCGCTTTAACTACGCGCGCTAAACCACAAATACGCTCACTTATAATGGGGTTGCGCTTATGAGGCATTGCCGATGAACCTTTTTGCCCGCTCGTGAAAGGCTCTTCTGCCTCTAGCGTTTCTGTTTTTTGCAGGGCACGGATTTCTGTAGCAATATCTTCTGCCGATGCTGCAATCGTTGCCAGAGTACTTAGTACCTGTGCGTGACGATCGCGCGCCAATATCTGTGTAGACAGGGGATCTGGGGTCAGTCCCAGCTTCTCACAAACATACTTTTCTACAAAAGGATCAATGCTGCTGTAACTACCTACAGCACCCGATATAGCACCCACTGCAATAACTTTGCGCGCATCTTGCAAACGCTTTTCTGCACGGTCCATGGCGTGTGCCCAGCGCGCAAACTTCATTCCAAAGGTCATGGGCTCAGCATGAACACCATGGGTTCGTCCAGCACAGACCATATCACGTGCTTCAAAGGCACGTCGCTTACATATCTTTTTAATACGAGCAAGATCCACCGAAAGAACGTCAATGGCTTGCACAATCAAATAGGCAAGAGCCGTATCACCTAAATCAGAAGAAGTCATGCCATAGTGAACCCACTTCGAAGGTTCGCCAATATTTTCTGCCATATTGGTAAGAAATGCTATAACATCGTGGCGTAGCGTAGACTCTAATTCTGCAATGCGATCAAGACAAAAATCTGCACGCTCTCTAATTAGGGCTGCTTCCTCAGAGGTAATACTACAGTCGTCCAATTGTGCTTGGGCCTCACAGGCCAGCACTTCTATTTCGCGCCAGACCTCAAATTTGTTCTGCAAAGTCCAAATGCGCGCCATCTCTGGACGACTATAGCGATCAATCATAGTGCTTTAATTAACTGCGTTTCCCGCGTAGTTCTTGGACGCGCTCACTCAATCTGCCCCTCGCAGACTCTACAAGGCCAATCCCTTCAACGTTTTCTTTAATCATGGGATTACTGGTCCAGTATACTAAGCCAACCGAAGGTCCTACATGCGTACCGATAGTAGGCGGAATGGGAAAGAGGGGAATTTCTATCTTTGGATACTTTGACTCAATCGCTGGCAAAAGAACTTCCTTTAAGAATTTTTCGCCCTCTTCACGATTAGGGATGTAGTGAACGCAAAGCCCCTTAAGTCCCCCCGATGCCTCAATATCTGCAAGCATCTTGTCTTTAATAGTGTTAAGCGCCTTAGGATAGGTGCGTACTTTTGCATACGTGTGTACGGCACCTGTAATTTTGTCTGGTCCCAGAATCGGACAAAGCTTCAGCGCAGTTCCCAACATGGCACTTGCGCGACCAATACGACCACCGCGTGCCAGATGCTCTAATGACTTTGGAGCAAAAAGAAAGCGCGTACAGGACGTAATGTATTCAGCAATTTCTCTGCACTCTTCCAGGCTCGCACCTTCCTGGGCTAGCTTTGCAGCTTCAATAACAGGATAGGTCAAAGCCATACCGTTTGACTGGCTATCCACCAGTGCAATACGGCCTTTTACCTCTGGGCGACGCTCCTCAATGATAGATACTGCAGTACGTGCACCTTCCAAAGTACCCGAAAGGGCACCTGATACAAAAATACCCAATACGTCATTGCCTGCATCAAGAATTTCTTCGAAGGCCTCAACCATGCTGGCCGTTGTTGGCTGAGACGTGGTAGGTAGATTTTCTAGGTCCATCAAACGCTCGTAGTACTTGTGCACGTCCATGTCAATCTCAGGTTCTGCTTTTCCGTCCTGAACGACAAATAGGGTAACCTGCTTTAGGTCGTACTGATTAACTTGCTCTTGCGTCAAAGTTGCGGTCGAGTCCGTAACAATCTTTACTGCCATCGAAGAGGCTCCTTTACGTATATTTATAGGGTTAACAATTAGCGTGACAAGATTTTGAAACGGATGGGCTTGACTCACCTAGTAAATCTATTCCTTCTCCGCGCCTTTCACATGCATCTAGTATACAACTTATATCTTCAGCCAAAGCGTCCCCATCGGGAGCGGCGCCCGTACGCTGCCACGCCTTAACTCGGCAGCCACGACAAATACGACTATACGTGCAATTCTCAGGTGCGCACATGCCCTGGGGTACTGCAGCATCAATCTCTGCCAAACGCCTTGTTGCTTCTGCAAATCCAATCTCGTAAATATTGCCAAAAGTCCAGTCCTGGGCAAACTGGCAAGGCATAATACCGCCCTCTGAATTGACGGTCATGTGTCCCTGTCCTACTGGACAGGCACTAAATATTTTCAGACGTTCAAGACCCTTATTCACATCTAGTCCACGCTGCATTAGCCCGCGTGCAATATAGGGAATAACCGAAGGAATCGCGCCAATGTCATACTCGAAGTCATTTTCAGGATCAGCTACCTCATCAGTAATAAAGTCACAGAATTCCCTCCACTGCTCATTACTAATACGAGACTCTTCTTCCCCTTCACTTCGACCGCTCGTAATCAGGTCACAAATATAAACCATAGAGCAGTCCATCTCTTTGGCTTGAGCGATAAGATCATAAATATAGGGATAGGTATCTTTACTCAGGGCAACCTTAATAACAACCTTTACCCCTACCTTGCGCAGCTCTTTGATAGCCGCTATGATCTTGTCATGAGTGCCTGGGACTTCAACCATTTTGTCATGGAAATCTCGTGGTCCGTAGAGTGAAGTCGCAATAAAACGCACACCATTATCTGCAAGGCGTTGTGCGCTTTCCGGTGTAATGAACGTGCAGTTTGTGCTGACGGTCGGACGTACTCCTGCCGCATTGATGCGCTCTAATATCTCCCAAAAATTCGGATGCATCATAGGCTCGCCACCCGACAGGAAAACCACAGGGACTCCCGCTTCATGCATGCGATCAATCATATTGAAGGCTTGCTCTTCACTCAGCTGGTCAGGCTTCGACTTGCCGTCTGCTGACATATAGCAATGACTACAAAGTAGATTGCAACGGTTAGTGATATTCCAAATCATAGAAGACGGTCGACCTAACCGCTTTGCTTCTTGCGCCCTGCTCTCTGATTCACTGGCGGCACCGGTAAAAAAGAGTGATCTAACATGAGCCATATGGTTAACCTCCTGGGTTACTCATCCGCCCCGCCATGAGGCAAAAGGGTGTCATCAAAATTTGCTTTATAGTGCTGCCCATCACAGAAAGGCTTATTGTGAGATGCGCCACAACGACAAAGTGTCAAGCGATTGCGCACTTCATAACGTTCTCCGTCTGCACTATAGACGGGGATTCCGCCACGTACCCAGATTGCAGCACTCGTTTGGTATACGGGATCCTCAATCAGGGCAATGCTGGGCTGGTCAAAATCAACCTCTTGTATTTTGTCCTGTCCACCCTCACCAGTCATATGCATAACCAGCCTGCCAGAAGGACAGAGTAATGCTTGCTCGGTTGCAGCCGCATGTGCCTGCTGTACAAGCTGCTGGGCTTGCTCAGGATCTTCAATTCCGCAGTTCTCTGTGGTTACCTGGGTTAATCCCCATATCCCACCAAAACGATCACAGAATTCTGCCCCAATGCAAAAATCTACCCTGTCATAAAGGGTGATATCGCTGCCATGGATGCGCTCCGCTGCTTGGTCATAAGACTCTTTATTGGCAATTTCTGTTCCGTCAAAACCTGCAGCTACATGCGAACCATCACAATAGGGCTTTTTGTGAGACACCCCACAACGACAAAGCATATAGATGTCTTTCTGGGGAAGCACTTCTTCTTGCTTCCAGGCAATAGCTTCTTGCTGTTCATTGCGCACAATAGAAACAATCACAAGGGGAACCCCACCACTAACCTTGTAGGGACCGTTAGGAAGTACATCAATACGCATATCGCCGCATAAATCTGTTTTAGTCATGACACATCCCCTTTCAAGCAGGTATCTTAGTCCGTCCATTATACTACTGAGGGCAGTTAGCGACCCATAAGAGGGTAGACTGCATCTGTAATTGCCTTGGCCGTCCTAGGACTATTCATGGTGTACAGATGAATACCGCTTACATCTTGCGCAATCAAGTCCTCAATTTGATCAATAGCATACGCTATTCCTGCCTTATAAAAGGACTCGTCGCAGTCTTGATATCTACCTATAAGCTTCTGCAAGTCTGTCGGAATATGCGGGTTGCACAGTTTAATTATATGAGAGCATTGGCGGGCATTTGTTAAAGGCATGATTCCTGCCTGAATGGGCACCTGAATCCCCGCATCTGCAGTCGCTTCCAAAAAGCGATAAAAGACATCATTATCAAAAAAGAGCTGGCTAATCAGTAGGGACGTACCCGCATCAACCTTTTCTTTTAAGTGAATCAGATCTGCCTCAGGACTTGCCGCTTCACCATGAACCTCAGGATAGCAAGCTGCGCTTATGGCGAAGTCCTGCCCTGCATCACGACTTTTAATATAGCGCACCAAATCGCTTGCGTAACGAAAGTCGCCCTCTTGAATATTTACATCATCCCCTGGACGCCTATCCCCACGTAGCGCAAGCACATCCATGATGTTGTGCGCTCGCAGGCGTGCAAGCAAGGAATCTACCTGTTCACGGGACAGGTTAATACCGGGCAAGTGCGCCACCGTGTCCATATTGTAGGTATTTTTTATGAGGCTGCATATTTCTACTGTTGCAGAGGCGGTTGCTGCTCCCCCACCTGCACCATAGGTCACCGAAATATAGTCAGGCTTTAATTGAGAGAGTTCCTCCACTGCCTTGTAGACAACCTCAATCGGAGCTGTCTTTTTAGGGGGATATACCTCGAAAGAAAACATGGGAAAGGGATCCGTCCTTAGCGCAACAATTCAACAATACGAGCCGCCAATGCAGGGGCATCCTTTTCAAAATAAGCGCCCTGCTGAGTCGCCCATTCCTCTGTCACCACTGCTCCACCTAGCAAGATAGGTAGACTAGGATACTCCTCTTGCAAAGCTTTTGTACTTTCTGCCATTGCAGGAAGCGTTGTTGTCATAAGCGCTGACAGACAGACTGCACCAGCCTGATGTTCTCGTACTGCCTTAAGGATATCTTCCGTTTTTATGTCAACGCCCAAATTGACTACCAGAACGCCCTGGCTTTCCAGTAATGAGCAACAAATATCTTTACCAATAGAATGGATATCACCCTTTACGGTGGCAAAGACAACGCGCTTGTTTGTTCCCTCTGCAGACCCTGCATCTAATTCTTTTTCTGGGATATACGTTTTTGCTTGATCAACTGCTGACTTCATAGCATCTGCAGCTACCATAAGCTGTGGCAAGAATACCGTGCCTTCTGCAAAGCCCGTACCCAGACTCTGAATTGCAGGGGTTAGAATATCTTCAATAATCTCTGTAGGATCTGAGCCTTCTTGGATAAGAGCATCTACCAGACTTGGTGCGCCATCGCTGTCACCTAAGATAATAGCGTTACTTAAGCGGTCTCTAACAGACATTTGCTGATCTATAGACTTGCTGCATTCTTTCTCTAACAAGCCTTCTGGTACGTGCTGCGGCTTAAGTGCCTCTGCTAGTAGCTGCTCGAAAACAGCAAGGGTATCCACTGCGTTTGCCTGCGCCTGCTCACGGTCAGAATTTGCAAGCACGATAGCCTCAGAAATAACTTCATTATTAGGGTCAACAATGGCAGCATCAAGCCCCGCTGCTGCAGCTGCAGTCAAAAATGCTGCATTCAACAGGGCACGATTAGGTAGTCCGTGACTTACATTGCTCACTCCTAGCAAAGTAGCTAATCCTAGTTCTTCGCGAATTAGCTGCATTGCTTCTAGTGTTATGCGGGGAGCATCTTTATCAGCTGCCGCTGCCATAACCAGACTATCTACCAGCAAATTTTCGTCTGCAATTCCGTGCTTGCGTGCCTGGTCACGAATTGTGCACACCACCTGCAATCGCCCCTGTGCTGTATCAGGAATACCCTCATCATCTAATGCCAGCACAACAACAGCCGCACCATAGCGTGCCACAAGTGGAAGTACTGCCTGTAGGCTACGCTGCTCACCAGTGACACTATTTACCAGTGCCTTGCCTGGGTATGCCTTAAGTGCTGCTTCAAGTGCCTCGGGATTAGTCGTGTCAATAGCGACGGGCAGAGGAAAGGCTCCCGCAACTGCATGTACCGCTGCCCTAAGTGCTTCAGGCTCATCAATGCCTGCGACACCTACATTTATATCAAGAGCGTCGGCACCTGCCTGCATCTGCTCGGCAGCAAAGCTGCGTACGAGGGTCGTCTTACCTTCTTGCAACTCTGACTTTAATGCAGGCTTTCCTGTGGGATTAATGCGCTCACCAATACTACGTAACGGACTAAGGCCCCGTCCTGACATTCCTATAGCAAGGGTACGTTGCGGACTGGCAATGCGTAGGCCAAAATTGCCCGTGCTTGCACTTATGCTGGCGGGCTGGATACACTCTGCTCCAAAGATTTCATCTGCAATTGCTGCAGTGAACTCGGGACCGGATCCACAACAAGACCCGACCGCTGCAATACCTGCCTCTTTCATGGCCTGAGAGAAAATACTGAAGTCTTCTGGCTTGCCGGGAAAAAGTGTAGACCCATCAGCAGCCAAAACAGGCATCCCCGCATTCGGCTGAACAATGATTGGCAGGACAGTTGCCGCGCGCATCGCACGCGCAAGGGGCTCCATCTGCTGTGGACCTAATCCACAGTTTAGACCAATCGCATCAACCCCTAGCGACTCCAGAATAACTGCCGCAGTTTCTGGATCAGTGCCTGACAGCTCCATGCGGCCTAACTCCCCAAAAGAGACCGAAGCAATAATGGGTAAATCTGCATCTGCATCTCTGCAGGCAAGAATCGCACAACGAATCTCGGCAATGTCGGTAAAGGTTTCCAATAGAAAGGCGTCGGGGCCTCCTGATGCTAGGGCCTTTGCCTGCTGAAAGAAGACATCATGAATTTCATCAAAGTCATCATTCACAAGTCCTGTTGGACCAATATCTGCCAGCATATAAGGTGCAGCACCCTTACGGGCAAGAGCGATTGACTTACGATTAATCTCCTCTACCAAGTCAGCGCTATTATAGTGCGCCAATTTAACCCTGTTAGCACCAAAAGTATTGGTAATGGCGCAGTCTGCCCCAGCCAGACGATAGAAGCTATGAATGCGCGATATCGAATCAGGCTCTATTAAATTGAGCATCTCTGGAGCACCGTCGCCTAATAGGCCTGCCTTTTGCAGCATGGTCCCCATCGCGCCCTCTAGCACGAGCATCTCACGACCTAAGCGTTCTTTAAATGTCCTCATGAAAAACCCTCTAGTCCTAACGTTTCACAAAAAACCCGCGGGTGTTAACTACCCGCGGGCCATTCAAGCTACTTGCACAAATTCTAATAGCCGTAGGGGTTACCTGGTACAGCTGGCAGTGGAACTTGCCCTGGCTGCCCTGGTTGTGGTGCCTGTAGGGGCTGACCTGTGTAAGGGTCAATAGCAGGAGCAGCGGCTGCGGGTGCAGGCTGCTGTGGTACAGGTTGACCAAAGGGATCAAACTGTGG
>WRBC01000010.1 GCA_009779855.1 Coriobacteriia bacterium | reverse complement strand
TGCTGATCAAAGTTGGATGGTACTAACCGGTGTAACCTCTGGTCGTTACGGCATGCTAGGAACTGGTTCAGGTCTAACTGACGGTTCATGTCTAAAGTGTCACGTAGCCTTGGATACAGGTTCCCTAGGGGCGCTGAGCTCTGTAGGTGCTGATGCATTAAGACATGCTTGGGAACAAGGTTCTGTAACCAACCCAACATGGGATGGTCTACCTGTTAGTGGAGCACAGCGTCTGTTCCTTTACAGATAACGCTTAATGATTTTGATTTTTGCGTAATACTGTAGCGAAGAGTTATTCAGAAAGCGCTCCTTAGGGGGCGCTTTCTTCTACGCGCCAACTTGAGCAAAGCTTATGGTTAATGGTAAGATTATGCAATAGCTCGTGCCAATCAGGCAGGCTTTACGGGAGGAATATAAATATGGGGAAGTCAAAAACGACACGGCCTAGACCAAAGGGCATGGATCCTTATATACGCACTCTATTTGGCATCGCAGCCTTAGTGGTAATTGGCGCTCTGCTGACGGTGATTTTTGCCTATCTTCATGGCGTAATAAGACTCGATGACTCGCAAGCAACAAACATTGAAGAATTTACGGTAATCAGTTCAGTTGCTTATGCCGACGAAGAGGGAACTGTGGGTGCTCTTAGTCAGTTGGCTATTGCTCAAATTGATGCTGGTCAATACATTGATGCTGAGCGTACTATACAGGAAGCCTTTGCTCTGGGTACTCCCGATGAAGAACGCAATCAAGGTGCGCTTTTTGCCTCCGCTGTTCTAGCACATAACCAAGGGGATCATGAGCAGGCTATAGAGCTTTATGAAGAGGTCATGGATCGTCTTTTCACAGACTGGACTCGCGTATATGAAAGTGAAGAGGATCCTAACTGGGCACGTGCCTTTGGTCTGCATGAAAACTATTATGAATCAGCAGTGGCTCTGTCCTTCCTCTATGCGGAGAGAGGCGACTATGATGACCAAATCCAAATGCTTGACGTTGCAATGGTTGGAATGCCTACGAATGCCGACTTGTTTTTATGGAGAGGTCAGGCAAAGCTAGCACAAGGTGATAACGCAGGGGCAATTGAGGACTTTAATGAGGCCTTAAGGTTTATCCCTGATGACGAAGCTGCACTACAAGGTTTAGAAGAAGCTGGGGGAGCAGTAAATGACTGACAAAATCAAGGATTCAGCCCAAGAAGCTAAGCAAACCGAGCTGGATCAAACTGTCCCAGCAACACCAGAGGCTGACGTTTCCGAATCTGTAGCAGGTGATGCTGCCACACTTCGAGTGTCTGAAACTAATGCTGACGATAAGGCGATTAAGCGTACGCGCACCATCGCGACAATTATTCTTATCATCCTTATTCTTATCATTCTTGCTGCGTGCTTGATGATGTTTGCCCTTCTGCGCCCACAAGGCCTAGACATGGGGGGACGTCAACACGCAGGTATTACTTGGATTAGATCAATCTATGGACACGGGTCAGCTCTGGAAGACCTGATGAACCCAACAGGTATAGCTTTCTCTGCTGACGGAGAATCGTTTTGGATTACTGACACGGCGCGCCATAGGGTAGTGCAATATGATGTCAATGGGAATCTTATACGCATAATCAATGCTGATTGGCGGGTGAATGAAATGGTTGCTCCAACGCGTATAGCAGTCTCCCCCAAAGGGTGGCACTATGTTGCAGAGCAAACCTATAACAGAGTACAGATATTTGATGAGAACTGGACACATCAGGAAACCATCGCTATCGAAAGTCCTAACTCTGTAGCAGCAAATGATGAAAGATTGCTTATTGGTAGTAGGCATGGCTTTGCGGTGTTTACCTTTGATGGTGAACCTATCGGAATGCATGGGGGAGACTCTGAGGACGAGATTAACCATTTTGACTCTGTAGGGGCCTCTGCCTTAGACGAAAATAACAATGCTTTTGTCTTGGATTCATTTAACAATAGGTTTGTAAAGTATGATGCAGATGGCATTCCTCAGTTCGAGGTGCGTCTGGGGCATCCAGGCAATGAGGGCATTCTAGGTGGTCGTGATTTAGACGAGGAAGAAGTTGCAGAAACCTTCCCAGCGAATATGCAGATGCCTCAAGGCCTAGCACTTGATGGGAATGGACGTCTTTACATTATTGATATGCTTGACTTCTCTGTTGCGGTTTTCTATGTTGAGACAGGCGAATTTATTAAAAAGGTTGGTGTGCACGGACATGAGGACGGCAGATTCATTAACCCCAACTGCATTGACTATAATCCTGAGCTAGATATGTTTGCCAGTGCAGAAGCATCGCTTGGTCGCGTGCAGCTCTTTGCTATTGATGGCTCGGGTGGCGGACCACTAGAAGAACTTCGCAGAAACTTTGGTGACTTCATTAATGCCTGCTGCATACCGCTACTCATCATCCTAATAATCATCGCAGCTTATCTGATTTCTCGCTTTCTTGCAAAGAAGCGTCGCGAGAAGGAAACTTCAGCTGCGTTAGCAGATTCTAGTACTGTTAGTGATGCCTCTGAGTCGTCGGCAGCGACAGATTCAACCGTGGCGGATGCGACTGCAAAGCAGTAGGAATAATCTATGTTTAAGAAAAAGTCCTCTGCACCCTTAAGGCTAACTGTTTGGTTTTTAGCAGGCCTAGCACTACTGTTGTTGCTGCCTGCAGGGGTTGGACTGGTCTGGACTCCTAGCTGCTCAAGCTGTCATTTGGTGCAGTCTGAAAAGCTTGAAGCTACAGTACACAGTAGAAATAGCTGTGTAGACTGCCATGCGTCCGAAGGCGCTTTTGGTCGAATTGCTTTTAACCAGCGCGTTTGGTATTCCATGGTTATTCCTATCATGCCAGGACAGGATCCTACACGCACCGTGCAGAATGATTCCTGTCTTGCCTGTCATGCGAGTGTTTTTGATGGGTCAATTGTCGAGAACAGAGGCCTTCGCATTAACCATGAGGAGTCTGCCGCGGGAATGCGTTGCTCCAGTTGTCATGGATCAGTAGGTCACCCTGGGTCAACTGCCTGGGAGTCCCGCTATGCTATGGAGTCGTGCATGGTTTGTCACTCGGCAGATCTTGAGGGTACTACAACGGCGTCCTGCGACCTTTGTCACGTAGGACCTCTAGATGCGAACCAAAACCCTTACTCTGTATTTGCAGTAGTTCACGGGCCCGACATGATATACACCCATGGTGTAGGGGATTGGAATACCTGCGCCCCCTGTCATAGTCAGCAGATGTGTGCCGCTTGTCATGGGGAGATGGTTCCTCACGATAGCTTTATTATTAGGGATCATTCACAGGTAGCCAATGACCCCAATAATCAGTGCGCGAGCTGTCACCAAAGTCAAAGTTTCTGCGATGATTGTCATGGTATGGAGATTCCTCATCCTGATGATTTTTTGGTACATCATGCTGAAGAGACAGATAGGTTAGGCGAAGAGTCTTGTTATGTCTGTCACTTAGAGCGTGATTGCTCTACTTGTCATGATGGGCATGTGCATCCAGGTGGACCCAGGATGTGGTTTAATCCAAGGATGTTGAATAACCCATGATGGAATTTTTAAGAAATATTATTTCGGTAGAGTGGTGGCAGGAAATGCTGTCAACACTGACTTTCGCTGACTTAGAAGCACGATGGGAACTTATCCAGCAGGCTATCGCCAACCCGCAGCAGCACCCGCTGATTGCTTTGTTGGCCCTTGCTATTGTTCTTGTATTTTTCCTGATTGTTATCCTGACACTTGCGATGTGGTATTTTGCTCGCATTCAGAAACAGCAACAAACCTATGAACTGCTGGATGAAGAAGAAAATGTAATCCAGACGGTCGATAAAGAGACTGCAGAAGAAATCCTTGATGAAGCTCAGGGTGTTGACACAAAAACAAAGATTAATTACGGCGGTATATTGGTCGCCATAGCGACAGTAGTGGCAGTGACGATAGGGTTTGGCTTTAGTACACGAACAGTGACCTATTGCACTGCTTGTCATAACTCTCCGCATGAGGCAGTGGCAGAGTGGCCTCTTGTTGCAGCTCATGAAGATTTGAGCTGTGTTAGCTGTCATGAACCAGGGGGCATCGTGCAAGGCGTAACCCTTAATGTGTTTCCTAGGGCTGCCCATTCGGTATACGGTGTTTTCCAAGACCCCAATGATCTTGATATCACGAATAGAACAACTTATGGAACAGTGACGCAAGCAAGTTGCGCGGGCTGCCATGATCCCAATATGTTTACAAGGACACTTATTGTGAACAGAACTGACAGGGTTACTGTTAGAGTTTCTCATTATGAGCCGCTTGAGGCAGGTATGACCTGTGCTCAATGTCACATTTTTAGTGAAAACCAAGAAAAGCAGTTAATTCAGACGGGCATGCAGACCTGTGTTAGCTGTCATAATGGTTCGCGTGCAGCGGTTACCTGTGTAACCTGCCATACTGCTGATTCACCTGCTGATACTATTCAGCGCGAGATGGGATCAGTTTGGTCAAGGCAATTGATTTTTGATCCCCCAGACGCGAGTTGCTATAGCTGTCACGACACCAGATCTTGTGATGCTTGTCACGGCACCCGTGTTCCTCATACGAGTGACTATATGATGCATACACACTCACCCAATAGCGAGATGATACATGCCTATGATTACTGGCGTATTGGCGACATGTGCTACAACTGTCACTTCTATGGCAATGCTTCTGCAGCTGGTCCTTGCTCGGCCTGCCATGGCGGGGACTTCATGCCGCCTGAGCCTAGGTATCTGACCCCAAGGCAAGAGCATCTTGACGAGGAAGGGCTTGCCCCAGGTGGGATGACAGGTCCTGGAAGAATAAGGTCTCCCTTTGATCCGACGCCGCGCAGACAGTTAACACCAGAACAGAGGCGACTCTTGCAAGAAAACAATATTGATTTAAGCTTGCCTTAGTCAGTAGCGACAACTTTGGAAGCGCGCTCATGAATATCCCTGCCTCTTCCTGTGAGGGTGGGGATATTTTCATTACAGACTTTCGCTTGCTTGAGCGCATGCGCTCAAGCAATAAACCACCCACTATGCGAGTGCGCATCGTTAGTTGCGCACTAGTTTTATGCGATTAGTTTCTTAGATCTATTGTTTCTGCAGGACTAGGTATTGATTAAGGTTCTTGGTTCTGCCGTCTGCTTCAAAGCGGGATGCAAGACTCGTTTTGCCCGAAGCGTACTCTAAAAGATCATCAATTTCGTGATCGAGAAAACTGTGACAGTAGCGATAGGCACCACCTTTATTTTGCCAGCCCAGAAAGTAATCACCCTCTTCAAGTGAGGTTCTTAATTCGCTTGAATCATTGATTCTCTCATCAGGTGTTGCTTGTAGCTTACCTGGATTATTATTCACGCCATCACCGGACAGGAAAGTTCCATCTAGCGTTGCTAATGCTTCTTCGTGTGCTTCTTCAGCCTTACGGGCAAGATTGGGACACTTCAGAAATTGCCAGAAGGATACGGCAATAAACCCGCCAGGTGCTGCGTGTGAAATCATGACATCAAGCAGGGCCTTTCGCAAGTGCTGACTAGGAGTATGATGCATAAACCCAAAAGAGCTCACGACATCACACTGCGGGGCATAGATGTGGCTACTTACAGCGTCTGGAGTCTTGTTTATAAGTAGGTCTAGTATATCGAGGCTCTGGTAATGATTTTTACTGCCAGAATCATCAACTCCAGACATCTCGTCACTATTATCAAGTCCAAAGTAGTCGATAGTAGTTTCTGGTAGCGATGTGCGTAAAAAAGTTTCAAAACGCATATTCCCACAGGCATGGTCAAAAACGGAAAAGCTTGCACGGCTAAGACCAGCGTCCACTAGGGACTCAAGGCATTGCTCCCACCCGTGCCAAGGGGCACCTCTTGTCTGTGCAAAGGAAGCACCTTGTTCCTGATAAAAGCGATTATTAACCTCATGTAAAAATCTAACAGTAGAGTTATCCATGGGTATAGTGTAACTTACGCTAAAATGAATCATCTAATGGAAGAGATGTTACTTAACATAATTGATGAGCTCCGATTGGGAAATGTTACTACCCAGGCGCCTGATGGATCAAGTTATATACCATCAGACGCAGAGATGTTCTCTCGTCTTATTGACCGGCTGGGTAAGGGCCGCCCTGATGCCCAGGACTACTCTAAACATGTGCTCCTGTCTTACTATCAAGGGATTAAGCAGGATGATCCTGACCGCTGGAAAGTCTGGGGCGTTGAGCCTAAAGTAGAGCGCAAATTACTACGCGTACTTCAAACGAAGCCACGCAGAACTGCTTCGGGTGTTGCAACAATAACTGTGATTACTAAACCCTGGCGCTGTGCTAGTGACTGTCTATACTGTCCCAATGATGTGCGCATGCCGAAAAGCTATCTTAGTGATGAGCCTGCTTGCCAGCGTGCGGAGCGCAACTTCTTTGACCCATACTTGCAGGTACAGGCAAGACTTCAGGTGCTTGATCGCATGGGACATCTGACTGATAAGATTGAAATTATTGTACTGGGTGGTTCCTGGTGCGACTATCCCAAAGAGTATCAGCTATGGTTTGTACGTGAGTTGTACCGGGCACTTAATGACGGGGAAGCAGGTCAGCCAGAGGCTGAGGCGTTGCGCCAGCACTACCTTAAGGCAGGCTTCACTGACGACAAAGATGAACTTATTCGGCGTGCATCTGCCATGCAAGAACGCGTGAATGCTGGTGAAATAAACTATAATCAAGCGATTCGTGAACTTTATGAAGACTGTGCCGAAAATGAAGTTAAGCGGCAGAGCCTAGAACAAAGCAGGGGTCAAAGCGCAAGTCAAAGTTCAGATCAAAGCTTAGACCAAGGTACCTCTCAAGACCAAGCCTTCGAGTCTCTTTATTATCAGCAGAAGATAAACGAATCATCACAGCACCGTATGGTGGGTTTCACTGTGGAGACTCGGCCTGACCTTGTTACGGCGAATACCTTAGTATTGATGCGCAAGCTTGGTGTAACCAGGCTGCAAATAGGAATTCAGAGTCTTGACCCTCAAGTACTGAAGCTTAATAAGCGCAAAACAAGTTCTGAGCAGATTCGCAATGCCTTTGCTTTAGCGCGCGTTTTTGGCTTCAAGATCCATGGCCACTTTATGCAGAATCTTTATGGTTCAACGTGCAAGACTGACAAAGCAGAGTACGCACAGTTTATGACGGATCCCGCTTATATTCCTGATGAAATCAAACTTTATCCCTGTTCCCTTGTTGCGGGTACGGGGCTTGTTGCACATTATCAAGACGGCAGCTGGCAGCCTTATTCAGAGGATGACCTAATCGCGCTTCTTGCAGCCAACACTTTGAATACGCCACCCTTTATGCGAATCTCACGCATGATTCGCGATATATCCTCGCACGACATTATGGTAGGTAATAAGCGCACTAATTTGAGACAGCTTGTCGAAAAGCATGTAGCTGATACGGGGGGCACCATACGTGAAATCCGTCATCGCGAAGTAAGCAATCAAGAGGTTACCCATGATGACTTGCGCCTTGAAGTCATTCGCTACGGAACTACCGTGTCTCGGGAATATTTTCTGCAGTGGGTTACACGTGACGACAAAATCGCGGGTTTCCTGCGTCTGTCTCTGCCAAGTCCCGACCGGTCAACATACCTTCCAGTAGACGAAGATCAGCTACCCACTTCACCCGACACAGCCTTCATTCGCGAAGTGCATGTCTACGGCAAGGTAGCTGCTATCAACAAGGCGGGGGAGCACGCCCAACACTTTGGTCTGGGCAGGCAGCTTGTAGAGAAGGCCTGTGAAATTGCAGCAGATTCGGGTTATACAAAACTGAACGTCATTAGTTCTGTAGGCACGCGTGAGTATTACCGAAAACTGGACTTCTCTGACGGTGAGCTTTATCAAGAAAGAACCCTCGCAGTTTAACTTCTCCTGTTAAATCCCTTCTTCCAAGCACGAGGCAGAGGTCTTTCCTGAATCTTTTTTCTAGGCTCTTTTGTCTAATTGCCTTCTTCCGCATCCTCTCAAAACCTCTTTTGTGAAGATGCCATGAAACATATGTTGCAAAATAGTGATAAATGAACTATACTAGTAACATATAAAAATATTAAGGATATATAGAAAGAGGGGATTAGCATGAAGAATATAAGAGTTGTCTCAAAATCCTTTACGAAAATTGCAGTTGCGCTATTGCTTGCGGTTGCCATGGTGGCTGCAAGTACTATGCCTATGTTTGCAGCGTCGGCAGAGGCGCAAGAAGCACTTCACGTTACAAGCGTGACGCCACAGGGCAATAATGTACCTGTGGATACGGAGAATCTTGTTATAACCTTTTCTTGGATAACTCATGATTTTATGGGTGAGGTGGTTATGAACGGCCAGGCGATGGACAGTGTATGGGCTGGAACATGGGATGAAGATGCTACAGTATTTACCGTACCCATGTCTGAATTCGGCACTCTAGAACCAGGAACCGTATATACCGTTGAAATTACAGAATTTGCCTCAGGGCTTCCAGATAACGCTGCTACTATGGAACCTTACACACACACCTTCAGGACAGAGGGTGGAACAGGTCTTGACTACTTCACAAAGACACTGGAAATGCCAGAAGGTACTACCATACCTAATGCAAGCTTTGACTTTACCTTCGAGCGTGTTCAGCAGCTCATATCAGAAACTCCTGCTATAAATTCAAGACCTGTGGCAGAGGTGCCCACTATTAGCACACAGACTATCACCGTAGATCCTACCACTGCTGATACTTCAGGCGGCTCTTCAGGGGGCACACTTGTAGGAGGTACTACCACCGTTACAGGAACCCTTGACTTGTGGGCTTTGCTTGACGGTCTCACCTTCCCAGGTGGCGGGGTATATGTGTGGAATGTCACAGAGGTAGCTGACTCATCTGATACTGAAGCACCTTCACACATGAGCTACGATGACTCTATCTTCCAAATCAGAGCGCACGTAGACAGATATGGAAACCTTGCAGCTATAGAGATCTTTGATATCACTGATATCGTCAATGGAACTGCGACGGAAGGCACTAAGCTGGAAGAAGGTCTTAACTTCACCAACGTTTATAGAACAGATGTGGGTGGCTCGTTAGAGGACAACGCATTTGAAGTTTCAAAGAATGTAACAGGTCAGTTTGCCAATACAGATACGCTCTTTGACTTTGTTCTGGGACTTAACGCAAATCCATTAGCACCTTTGCCTAGTGCGCCAGAGTTCACCATTATTAATGCAGATGGAAACATTGTTGATAGACCCATATCAGTCTCAGTACAGTCTGACCTTCTTGGGGCAAGTGCCACCTTCCGTCTTGCCCATGGTGAGAGGTTAGTAATACCAACTCTGCCTGCAGGAACCTCCTTCTCTGTATTAGAGCTGGGACTCCCAGAGTTTGCACCTTCGGTATCTGTTGTTGTTGGGGGCACTGTTGTACATACAGCTTCTGCTCTTCCTGATAATGACCTTACTTCAGGGGATCATATCCTTACTGATGCAGGTAGAAATGCAACTGACTTTACTAACGCCCATCAGTTTACTCCACCTGCAGGTCTTCTTTTAACAAACGCAGCACTTGCCGTTGTTGTGATCGCTGCGATAGCGTTAGTACTACTTGCAGCAAGCCGCAGAAGAAAGGCTATTGAAGAACTACCTCTTTCTTAAAAAGGGCCACTGCGTAAAAGCCTTACTACAGGACTATGTAGATAAATAGCCCCCTCAAACAAATGAGAGATCCGCTTTTCTGGGTCTCTCATTTGTTTTGCGTGGTGACTCTCTCTGATAGGATAGATGGGCCATGAATACACTTTCACTTTTTGAAGACACAGACCACGAAGAGGGTCACAAAAAAGCAGATTCCACACTGGACTTGTCTCAGCTTAATGACGCACAGCGTGAGGCTGTTCTACACACAGAGGGGCCACTGCTTGTACTGGCTGGTGCAGGTAGCGGCAAGACGCGCGTACTAACCTACCGCATCACTCATATGGTGGCTGACCTTGGGGTTGCTCCCTGGCAAATACTTGCCATTACCTTTACCAATAAAGCTGCAGGTGAGATGCGTGAGCGCATTACTCAGCAATTAGGGGACGCCGCACGCAGTATGTGGATATCAACCTACCATGCAGCCTGTGTACGTATTTTACGTGCAGAGGCTGAGGTACTTGGCTATAAGCGTAGCTTCACTATTTATGACGACGATGATGCAAAGCGCCTTATTAAAGACATCATGCGTGAACTAGAGGTTGACCCGCAGGTCTATCCTATAGCAACTATTAGAAACCGCATCTCTAAAGCTAAGAATGAACTGCAGCTGCCAGAAGATTTGCCTGAATTTGGTGCAGCCCCCTTGGACAGGCTTATCCGCACCATTTATACGCGTTATGCAGAGCGCTTGCTTGCAGCAAATGCCATGGACTTCGATGACTTACTGTTTAATGTGGCGCGCTTATTTACTGATTATGAGGAAGTGCTGGAGCGCTATCAGCAACGTTTTCGTTATTTGCTAGTTGACGAATATCAGGATACCAACCACGCCCAGTATCTGATTACAAAACTTCTTGCAGCTAAACACCGTAACTTAATGGTGGTAGGGGATGATGATCAGTCCATCTATTCCTGGCGCGGTGCAGATTTAAGCAATATTCTTGAATTTGAGCGCGATTATCCAGAGGCGCATACTGTCAAGCTAGAGCAAAACTACAGATCCACTGCCAATATTCTTGATGCGGCAAACGCACTTGTCTCAAACAATAGCAAGCGCAAGGATAAGCAACTTTTCACTGATAATGATCCTGGTGAACTCATATCGCTGTACTTAGCCTCGAACGAACATGATGAGGCACGTTATATTGCTGCAGAAATTGAACGTATTGCGCGCCGTGAGTCACGCAAGCACAGTGATTTTGCCATCTTCTACCGCACTAATGCGCAAAGTCGTGTATTGGAAGATGCCCTGCTACGTGCTGGCCTGGGCTACCGCATTGTCGGTGGAACACGCTACTTTGACCGTGCTGAAATTCGGGACTTGATGGCCTACCTGAAGGTAGTCGTTAATTCTGTTGATGACATATCACTTATGCGCATTATCAATATGCCCAGGCGCGGGATTGGAAGCACTTCTATACAGGCTGTGCAGGCTTTAGCTTACCGTGAGCGCCTCAGTTTTGAGCAAGCCTTACGCGCAGCTGTTTCTGACGCCCCAGAAGCCGCAAATGTACTGCGTCCCGCGGCGCAAAAAGCTATTACAGCCTTTATCGTCGCCCTTGATGAGATGAGGTCTTACCGGGGCGAGCTTGCTCGTGTGGTGGAAGCTATTATCAATGCGTCAGGATTACTTGCCCATTTTGAATCACAGCACACAGATGAGGCTGCAGGAAGAGCCGAAAACATCAGAGAATTCGTAAACGTTGCCGCAGAATTTGAAGCCACGCATGCAGATAGTGTGCTTGCTGCTGCAGAGGTAGAAGAGGCTGACCAGCTTGCTCAATCTGGCGTGATCTCTGATATTGCAGTTGATGGTTTGGTAGGCGATGTCCCTATAGAAGGCGATGTCTCAACAGGCAATGAGCTGCTCTTCGCTTTCATGGAGTGGCTTGCACTGCGATCTGACTTAGACTCACTGGGTGGTGAGAGCGAGACCGTCACTATGATGACAGTGCACACAGCAAAGGGACTTGAGTATCCTGTTGTGCTGGTTGCAGGAATGGAGGAATCCCTTTTCCCTCATGCAAATTCGGTTTATGACAGCAGTGGACTTGAAGAAGAGCGACGCCTAGCCTACGTTGCGATTACGCGCGCCCGTGAACGTCTTGTCTTGACACGTGCAGCAGGTCGTATGAGTTTTGGTACGCCCGCTCAAAATCCGCCAAGTAGATTCCTTTCAGAGATCCCTGAAGAGCTGCTGCATACGCAAGGTGTAGGTTCTGATGGCTTTGCGGGGGCATCTGGCTGGGACAAGCGTGGGGATAGGCGTGGTGTTGCTGGTCATGGCATTAGCCACGGGCAAAGGTCAGGCGACAATTACGGCGGGTCTTACTCTTCTGGCTCTTCTTATGGTGAAGGCAGCTCTTCTCGGGGCAGCAGAGGCGAAGGGTCGTCGCGAAGTATCTATGACAGTGAGCCAGTCAGCTACGGAAGCGGCATGCCAAAAACAAAAGACACCTTTGCTGTGGGTGACACAGTAAACCATAAGATGTGGGGCAGGGGTAAGGTGATGGAAGTTAACGGTGATTCGCTGACCATTAACTTTGAGTCAAAAGGGGTCAAAAAGCTTATGGCTGGGTTTGCTCCCATCGTTAAAATACAGTAGTTTAGGCACGGTGGCACAATGTGCAGTAGTAGCGTAATCTTTGAGCGCACCTTGAGTGTGCTTTGAGTACCTAAAGCACGTGTAGATGTATTGGGTTAAAATTGAACTAGTTTTGAATAGAAGGGGCTTGACATGACTAAAGTATATGTTTTTGGACATAAGAATCCTGATAATGACAGTATAGTTTCTGCAGCGGTATACGCTGACTTTTTGAACATGTCAGAACCTGAAGGTAGTGACATTGAATACGTTGCAGCACGCCTGGGTGGTATTCCGCCAGAAACACAGTATGTTTTTGAGCGTTTTGACGCGGTAGATATGTTGCCGGAACTTCTGCCGGCCCCTGATTCAAAGGGTGACCCTATGAAGGTGGTCCTCGTTGATCATAACGAATACGCCCAGTCAGCCGAAGGTATTCGTGATATGGAAATTGTTGAGGTCCTAGACCATCACCGCATTGGGGATATTCAAACAGCAGCCCCTATTCCCTTTATGAGTCTGCCCTATGGCTCGACGGCCACCCTCGTGACAGTGCAGTACATGGACACAGAAACTCCGCTGCCTAATTGGGCGGCTGGCGCATTGCTGTCAGCAGTACTGACTGATACGGTTATCCTAAAGTCCCCTACAACTACAGCAGTTGACCACGACGTTGTCGAGTTGCTTGCTGCTGGTGTTGAGGTCGATCCACAAGAGTTCGGCATGGAGCTTTTCAAGGTGCGCAGTGAAGCTAATCCTTTTGAGCCAGGCACGGTTTTGACTACTGACTTGAAAGAATACGATAAAGATGGCAAGAAGGTTGCCATCGTTCAGTATGAGAGCGCAACTCTTGATTCTGTTCTTGAAGCACGGGAAGCATTGACGGCAGAAATGGATAGGCTTGCAACAGAACGTGGCTGGGACCTGTTTCTTTTCATGGCAACTGACATCATCAAAGAGGGAAGTGAGCTCTTTGCTGTAGGCACAACTGAACTTGCGGACAAGGCTTTCGGGGTAGACTTTGCACATGGTAGCGTATGGATGCCAGGAGTGCTCTCTCGCAAAAAGCAGGTAGCTGCAGCTATTATGGATGCGTAAATGGCGTTGCACAAAGAGTGCGCAGGGAAGGATGGGATAACCTAAAACTGCTTTACTCTTGCCTTGCATTGACTTGAAATGTGAAGTATTTGTGTATTACCTATAAACCAGCATTGAAAGACTTGCGTTTTAAGAGAAAGCTGGTATCATAGATTACATCTTGAAGGAACTTGTTGACTGTCCGAGCATACGCTCAATACGTTTCTTCATGGGAATAGGGCGCCTAGGACGAGGGCGCTCTATTCAATTTTACGCTCATCGTCATCTGGAAAGCATGGCTCTAGTGCTACAATTCTTTTATGACTGACTTCACATTCAATCTTGAGGCAACCGATGCTAGTGGTGCTCGTGCCGCTACTCTAACTACTCCACATGGGGAAGTGCAGACGCCTCTGTTTATGCCTGTAGGCACAAAAGCCACGGTAAAGGGTGTCCAGACAAGCGATCTTAGACAGATGGAAGCGCAAGTTGTGCTGGCAAATACCTATCACCTTGCCATGAGGCCAGGATCTGAACTTATTGCTGAAGCAGGCGGTCTACATCGCTTTATGAACTGGGACAGAACTATTCTTACTGATAGTGGGGGATTCCAGGTTTTCTCATTGGCCGATACACGCAAGATTACGGATGACGGAGTTACCTTCCAGTCGATAATCGATGGCTTGAAACACTTTTGGACACCAGAAGAAAACATGCGCATCCAAAGCCTGTTGGGTGCTGACATCATTATGCAGCTAGACGAATGCCCACCCTATCCAGCTGAAAAGTCCCATGTGCGTGAGGCAACTATGCGTAGCCTTGCTTGGGCAAAGCGCTGTAAGACAGCACACGCGCAACTAGAAGAGCAGAAGACAGCGGTCCGTGAAGGTAGGGTTGATGTCAGCAGTGATGACATCAATCAGGGTACTGCCATTAAAGGGGGTACTCCGCAAGCGCTTTTTGGTATTGTGCAAGGAGGCGTCCATGTTGACCTGCGTAAAGAATCTGCACTTGCCTTAGCGGAGCTAGATTTTCCTGGATACGGTATAGGAGGCTACAGTGTAGGGGAACCCCACGAAGTTATGTTTGAATCTTTAGCACAGACCACAGAGGTCATGCCAACAGACAAGCCTCGCTATTTAATGGGGGTCGGCAATCCTACGACTCTTGTGCATGCAATTGCAGCAGGGGTTGACTTGTTTGACTGTGTGTTGCCAACCAGGACTGCCCGAATGGGAACGGCATTTTCCAGTGAGGGTCGCCTAAATCTACGTAATGCACGTTTCGCTAAGGACTTTGGACCACTGGATTCTCTTTGTAGTTGTGATACTTGCAAGAATTATTCTCGCTCCTATCTGCGCCACCTTATTGTAAGTAAAGAGATGCTGGCAGCGACTCTTATATCGCAGCATAATTTGTACTATCTACTTGACTTGTCCCGTAAAGCACGCGCAGCCATACAGGCGGGATCCTATCAACAGTTCATGAAAGATTGGGATGCTTCACCTGCTGCTAATGATTACTAGTGCTAGAATTTCAGCTTAGCCTAAGTTAGTGCGGCCTAGCTGTCTGACGTACGTGCGTTTACCTGCGTGAGGCTATGCGTAGGCAAGCACCGCTCATAACCACATCAAAATAGAGGGAATAATTAGAGTTGAGAAATAGACAAAGAATAAAGCTGATATCACGTATATGCGCGCTGATGCTTTGTGCCGTAATGCTTTTTCCTCTAGGTGCTGCATTTGTTTTTGCTGCAGAAGCGGGGGAGTATGATCAATCAAATGACTATGAAACCAGTGCTGAGGCAACCGTTGATGTTGCCCTGGAGGATGGTATTGGCAATGTTACCGAAGAGGGTAGTAATCAGCTTATCTTGCTGTTAGCGCCGTTCTTGCAGTGGGAGGACATTACCCCAGAAACAATGCCTTACTTATGGGATGACCTTGAAGAGGCGGCCATTGGTAATCTGAATGCACGCAGCCGCGTGAAAGAGGCGGATGGAGCCCCGTCACTAGCAGAGGGAGCACTGACCATTTCTGCGGGGACATGGCCACTTGTTGCCCATCAGGCGTTGCCGGCTTTTGAGGCAGGCGACCTTGTCAGTGGTACGCCAGTTAACCTGGCTTACGGACGTTACCTAGATGGCGTTATGGGGGACAATGCTATTGCCTATCTAGGTTTACCGCGCAACATTGCTCGCAATGAGCAAAATCCCTTTGTGTTTGTTCCGGGGACGTTAGGCAGCCTTATTGAAGAGGCTGGAGGGGCCACGGTAGCGCTAGGTAACTCTGATCTGGGACACTCTGCCGATGCGTCGCGTCTGCTGCGTCCTGCAGCCATTGCTGCGATGAACGAGCAAGGTTTCGTGCGCTACGGTAATATCAATGAAACTATCTTAGAGCGCAGTCCAGATTCCCCTTACGGTGTACGTACAGATCTTGACTCAATGCGCGCAGGTCTAGCTGATGCAAGGCATAATCTGCCAGCAGGTAAGCCGGGACTAATCGTTATTGATCCAGGTGACAGTTACCGGGCACGTATGTTTTCAAATGAAGCTAGCGAAGAAGTAGTACAGCGCCAGTGGAATGAGTCGCTAACTTCGCTCGATACGATATATGCTGATGCGCGCCATATTTTTCCCGATGCCACCATTATTCTTGCCAGTCAGGCGACCCGTTCGCTTGCTCTAGATCGTGAGGGTTTTGGTCCCATTGTTATTACAGGACCCCAGGTTGAGCCTGGTTTACTTATATCAGATTCAACTCATCGTGAGGGCCTTGTTATCGCGGGGGATATTACTGCGTCCATTCTTAGAATTATGGACTTAGGGCAGCCTGTTTACGTGATTGGTTGTGAAATGCGTACTACTGATAATCTGCCGGCCCTCTATTCACCCCCTAATAGAGAGCTCTATCAAAGTTCTCTTACAGAGCGCCGTGATGTGCATTTAGACCTGTTGGTGAAAATGAGTGATACTGCGATGTCTATTGAGGCTACACGCGTGAGTGTTATTACAGCTTGCATCTATATCACTATCATTGTGTTGCTGACAGGGGCATTGGTTATCACTTTTGCAAATAAGCGCCTTAGTGCGCTTATGACACGTGCTGTTAAGATGATTCTTTATGCCCTGATTCTTGCAGTGCTCTCAGGTCCTGTATCAAGCTGGCTTATGTTCTTGATATACAGGTGGCCTGCAACACCTGCAGAGGCTATAACCCAATTCGCTTTAACAACAGCAGGTCTGTGGCTAGTGGCTGTTGCTCTTTGGATTTATGACATGAAGCGCACGAGACCAGAGGGAGCATCAAAGGTTTCAAGGCTTCCCCTTATCTTCCTGTCAGTCTTTACGACAGTAGTGATTGTTGCAGATCAGCTACTGGGTGCACCAGCATCCTTTGCTAGCTTCTTTGGTTATTCGCCCATTGCAGCATTCCGCTTCTTTGGAATTGGCAATGAAGGTGCGGCAATACTGATAGGTTCAGTGCTTGTTGGAATTGCGCTTATTTTGGATGCAGCCCGGGACGCTGGTCGCCACGGATTAGAGAAGCATTTGCGCATTTGGGGCATTCCTGTGATTGGGGTGTTTATCACCTTTGTGGGGGCGTCCCCGCTACTAGGTTCTAGCAATGGATTTACCCCCTTCTCTGTTACAGGATTTGCTGTTCTTTGGATTCTTGCAAATAATCGCAAAATCGACTGGAAAAATATACTGGGTGTCCTAGTTGCAATTGCCGGATTTGTCTTTTTCTTTATGTGGCTTGACCATGTAACGGCTGGTCAGACTCATCTGATTCGTTCCGTTGATAGCGCTGCTCAGGGTGGGCTAATCGAAATCTGGCATATTATCGTACGCAAGGCAGAGACCAGCCTGCGCGTATTTACTACATCGACGCACTTTAGCTGGAGTTTTGCAGCACTGCTAGGCTATCTCATCTACATGCGCTTACGTCCTGCAGGGGACTTCAAGAATCTTATTACTAGTAATAAGTACTATGGGGACGCAATTGCAGCAGTACTTGCTGCAGGGGTTGCGGCAGTTCTAAGTAATGATTCAGGAATTGTGCTGCCTGCGCTCATGGTGCTGTGCCTAGCATCTTCAATTGTGTGGTTGATGTTGGGTCCTGTTAGGGGCAAGGAAAGCAGCTCTGAGGAATCAGCCGAATCTGTCAAGCTTGCTGCCAGCCAGGATAAAAGTGGACAGTCTAAGCAGGGGAGCATACCCACACCTAAGGATGCATAACCAATATGGCAATCCTATCGATTTTGTTACCATTCGTTATCGCCCTTATAGGGGGGTGGCTTATTCCTTGGGTTGCCATGAAGGTCATCATGACTGCTAGGTTCAAGTCGGGCAAGCAGCAGACTACCAATTACGCAGGAAATACGGTTAGCTATGGACTGTCGTTGGTTTGGTTGGTCTGGGCTGCATCACTTTTTGCAATGCTGATGAAGGGTAGTTGGCTTACGTCAGTTCTGCCTACCTTATTTGCTGACAGCAGTGATGTTGTGGCAGGTGTGGGTACAGACTCGATTCTTGCAGAAGCCCTGATGCAAGTAGCGCAAAGCTATAACTTTGACGACACCTTCTTTGTTCTGGCAATTCCCCTTGTGGTGACTTGCTTCTTTTTCGGCTGGCTGGATGATCGTTTTGGTGCAAGGGGCGATGGTGGTTTTAAAGGACACATAAGAGCCCTCTTTCGTGGCAAGGTCACTACGGGCATGGCAAAGGTATTGGGTATTGGCTTTGTAGCGCTGATTGTGGCTATCTATGCAAACGGCTATGGGCTTTTTGATGGCAGTGTCTGGAATTTGAGTGCCTTTGACGCCTTATGGATATTTCTTTCAATGTGTGCCATTGCCTTGGGTGCAAACCTTATCAATTTGTTTGACCTAAGACCTGCACGTGCCAGCAAGGTTTATGTTGCCTTCTTCTTGCAAGTGTTTTTCATCGCGTCTTGCTCAAGCCTAGTGATAGCGGCGGTTATAAACTTTTGGAATCCCTGGGATGACATCACAACTTTGCTGATGTATCTACTTTGGGCGTTGGGGCCAATCTTTGCTATTTGGCGCTACGATGCGGGGGAGCGCGCCATGCTAGGGGATGCAGGTGCAAATCCAGCGGGTGCCCTAATAGGACTCTATGCCGTTGTTGGACTATGGATACTGCTTCCTGTGTATGTGGTGATTGTACTCACCCTTAATATGCTTAGCGAGAAATTTTCTTTTACTAAGCTCATTGAAGGGAGCCCTATTCTAAAGACGCTGGATATGTGGGGTCGTCCACGAACGTAGCAATATTATGTACTGCTACTTCTACGTAGCCGTATTTATGTATTTATGTAATGGTTATGTTCATGTGATTTGGCTTACTGTTTCTCTTGGGCTCTTTTTGGTTTGCTATTATAGAGGCAGGTAGTTAGATAAGCCTGCAACAATTCGTACTGTAATTTGAAAACCGAACAAGGATTGGGGTCTCAAAATGAGCAGAGAATTGATATTCAAAAATGATGAGATAAAAGCTGTATTCGAAAAGGCAGTAGCAGAATTCGGAGTCGACGAGACAGTTCTCTACGAACCAAGGATCATTCGCCAGATTTGTCAGTCGCTAGGCATTCGCTACCTATTTATTCAAGAGTTTGGTGAAAAACTTACCTTTTATGTCCCCTTTGGTTTGGCAGAAATCAAGAATTATAAACCTGCGCTTAAGGTTAAAAAGAGTCTTGCAAACGACCAAAAGTTTCGTGATTTGTCTCTGCCCATGAGCATGGAGGCAAGAACAAGCTTGATTAATCAGATGATAATGGAAGCAAATGATGATGGTGTAGAAGTCATCGTAAGGGTAAAGCAACTTTACCGTGCGCTATGATTGTGCTGTGTGCTACAGCTGACCCTTTCTTTAGTCTTTGTGTGATCTTGTAGTCATCAGTCTTTTTGCTCAAAAAGAAGCTCACTTTCTTCTCCGGAAAGTACAGCCCGCGCTTGCTCGCGCAGGTTGTTTAGACTGGCAAGAAATTGACGGTACATCACCAGGGTAAGATAGCGCCCAATAGGTGTTAAGATGAGCTCTTCGTCATTGTCAATTTCAAAGGCTCTGTGAGCTCGCATAAAGGTCATTTCTAGAGGAAGTCCCCGTTCTACGCTGCGCCCAAAAGTATGTTCGAAAAGTTTTTTATCAAGGCGAAGACCATAGAGTTGATTTAAGAATCGGTAGCGCATGAGTTCAGTCTGCCCTAGTGTTGTTTCACCCATGATGGGCATGTGCCCTTTTTCAATGGCGGCATTGTATTCGTCTAGGCTGAAGGTATTGACATATAGTTTCCCGTGCAAATGTGTGACGGCACCACTTCCAATACCAGGATATTCTGCGTATTCGTCAATTAATACGGGATTATTCATCTCTGCATTGTCGCGATTAACACGATTGTATGTCCATACGCTTTTACGATAAAACTCAGGATCATTTCCTCCAGCAAGGGTTTCGTCCAGGATTTGATAGAAACGATATTCACGATTGTAGTCCATCTTTCCTAGAGTTGTAGCCATCTTTCTTCTTGTGGCATTTGATGCATAGAGGGGTGAAGGGGTCGCCTGCGTACCGCCGGAAGCAATCAGCTTTTCAAGATCACTACGCAATATTTCTTCAGTCTGTGAAGGAAAGTTGAAAATCATATCCACATTGAGCGTGTCAAAGTGTGGCGATGCTTCTGCAATGCGCTCAAGGATTTCTTCTCCACTACCATATTTTTCATAACGATCCATTTGTTTCAACAAGTCATTATCGAAACTCTGGACTCCTACAGAAAGGCGCTGTACGCGATCTTTCAGCTTCTCTATGTAGTCAGCTTTCAGATGGTTTGGATTGGTCTCTGCAGTAACCTCTTTTATAGTGAAGTTTTCGTTTGCTAAATCAATAGTTTCGCAGAGCTCATCAATCATGATGGTGGGGGTTCCGCCCCCAATGTACAGACCCTCAAAATCATAGCCAAGATCTTTTAACATCAGCATTTCTTTGCGCAGGTTGGCAAAATAAGGAATAGCAACCTTTTCGCGGAAAGGGTATCTGTTAAAGCTGCAATAGGGACATAAGACCTGGCAGAAGGGTATGTGCATGTACAGCATATAGGGACGTCCAGGCTCTGCTGGGGGCAGGTGTGTTTCGCTAGGAGGTGAGAGCGCAAGCTGCTTTTTTGCCATGGCTTTAATCGCGGTTGAAAGTACGCGTTCAGATAACATAGGACCTCTTCTTCATGGTTTTTTGTGGATCCTCATCCACGGTAGAGCTGTAGTTCGACGATGTGATAATAAGCATAGCAGATGAAGATTTTTGGCTGTCAATGATATGCAGCGCACAGGTATCTCAATCTTTAAATTCTTGGATGCAATGTCCCAGGGTGCATTCAGTATTTAACTGCATAAAGGCTTATCATACTGAATAAATTTAGCAAATTTTTCAAATTTTCCTGTAGAATATCAACTAGCGCTTTGAATGCGCCAGAGGTTTAGTGATAAAACATGTAAGGAGTATGTGTCGTATGAAGTCAGAAAAAATGATTAGTCGCAAAATGCGAAAAATAAACAGCGCAAGAAGGTTGCTGTCAACTTTTTTAATGATAGCTATGCTGCTTGCAGCAAGCATGTCAGCAGTAGCTTTTGCTGCTTCTTTAGATGAAGAAGTAAGTGCTGTCGCTGCCGAAGAGGCCTATGTTTCCGTAGTTGCTGAGGAATTAATAGAGGCGACTACTGAAGAAATTGTTCCTGCAATTGAAGAGTCTACTGCGGAGGCACCTACTGCTGAAGAATCAATTGCAGAAGAATCACCTGCGAATCCAGAAGTTCCTTCTGATAGTTCAACTTCGAGCGAGCCGGCTACATTTGTTGAAGTAGAGGTAGCAGAAGAGGCTGAAGAGATTGGAATAGAAGCACTGAGTGGGGTGCTTCCTGGAGACGTTGTTGCTATCTATGTTGATGGAACAACAGCAAATGATATTGGGTTTACTTCACTTTCGGCTGCTATTTCTGCTGCCCCTGTTGGAGCGACTATTTATTTTCTAGGAAATGTTACTGAGGCTACAACAATCATAGTAAATAGCGATTTGACTCTGGATTTCAGGGGACACAATCTTACGACAAGTGGCATTTCTATTTTAGGAGCTAACACAGAGTTCACTATCCTTGGTGGCGGTACCTTGAACGCGAGTCTTAATGGTGTATTTACCACTGCTGCCAATCCAACTATAGTGATTAATGCCAATATTGATGCGGGAAGCATTGGTATTTCAACGGGGCTTGGTAGTGGTGGAACCGTAGTGGTTAATGGCAATGTTGTAGGGGAAACAGTTGCCATCTCTGCAGGGTCTGGCACAACGAGTATAACTGTTAATGGCGATGTCAGAGGAACAACGGGCGTTCTTGCGTCTGGTGGTGGAGCGATAAGGGTTAATGGATCTGTTACTGGTACAACTGCATCTGCCATCAATGCAAGTGGCAGTGCTACAGTCATCGTTGGAGGTAACGTTTCGACGGCAGCTAATCTTGCAGCAGCCATTACGACACTTGGAACTTCGTCCGTTACCGTTAATGGCAATGTTGCCTCATCAGGTGATCTAGGTGGCATAAATGCCTCAGGTGACTCAAGAGTGAATATAACGGGGGATATAACAGTAACGTCTACCTCTTTATTGGCTGCAGGTGTAAGCAGCTCTGGGAATGCTCAGGTTAGAGTTACAGGTGATATAACGGCTCCCGTCTTTGTGCGTGTTGCCATGCAGACCTTCACGCGTGCCGAAAGGGATGCTACATCTTCCTTGCCAGGATACGACCAATTCACCAATGCTGGTTCTACTGTTTGGGTGCTTAGTGGAGGAACAAGCGGATCGCAGGTGACTTCATCTGTGCCTTCGACGCCACCTACTACAGGGTCTTCAGGCACTTCAGAAGCAGCTGCAGAAACAACTACGGTAGCAAGAACATCTACTGCAGGACCTAAGACAGGGGATGCAGATAATTGGTTTATTCAGATTGCTGCTATTGCAGCACTAACAGCAACTATTGCTGCTGCAGTTCTTTATCGCACAAGAGAACAAAATTAGACTTGTTGATTTGAAGGATTAATTGAAAAAGAGGCTGCATCAAAAAATGCAGCCTCTTTTGTTTTGTTGGTCGCGGGGGCCGGATTTGAACCAACGACCTTCGGGTTATGAGCCCGCAGTATTTTAATGAGTCCAGATAAATCAAGTTTAATAGAGTATAGCATAATAGCAGGTAAATGGTATAGTTTTCTTTCAAGTTAGCACATCTGATTATAAGTTTCACCACCAATTCACCACCTACTTTCTTAAAAGTGGTGAATTTTTTGTTAGAATTGTGGTACAAATTGATTACTTGCTAGCACCTGTCAGTCCCTTTAAGGGACTGACAGGTGCTAGCAAGAGGAATAAAGAGGTTAAAGTAATGATAAAAATTAAAGGTGCTGGAGTCATAGAGCGAAAGAAAGACGCTAAGGGTAAGATCAAATCCAATGTGTGGCTCATCACGCATTATCTTGGTGAAAGGGATGAAAAGGGACGCTATAAGCGAGCTCCGCGCAAAACGGTACATGGGACAAAGGCTGATGCTCGAAAAGCACTTGAAGAGTACCGATTGGAACTTGAGGGTAAGTCGCCAATTGAAGCAAAAGGCATTTCGTTTGCGGAGTATGCAAGACGCTTTCATGAATTGCGAGAAGGTACGATGGGATCACCACTTTCTTATCGTAGTGAGAGGTTAGACATTGAGCGCATTGAAAAACTTTTTCCTCGCATTGAATTGCAAGAGTTGACTCCCGCCAAAATTAGAGATACATATGCGAAGGCTCGAAGAGATAAAATCATGTCTGAGAATGCCCTCCATAAGGCACATGTTAAGGCGAGGCAAATACTTCAAGTCGCAACTATTGATGAGATAATCATGAGGAATCCTTTTGAGCTTGTTTCTTTTCCACGACCTAAGTCAGCAGAGCGCAAGAGCTTATCTGTAGAAGAAGCTGCTCGCTTTTTCAGTGCTCTTGAAGGCAGTGATTTGACAGGCAGCATTATCGCCTTGTACCTGCTTATTCGTACTGGAATGAGACGAGGCGAAGTTCTTGGGTTGACATGGGAGTACGTTGATCTAAAAAATAACAGCCTTTTTGTTGCCAAGCAGTATGCCTCTGATAAGAAATTACGCCCACCAAAAAGTAAGAAAAGCCAGCGATGGCTTAGCTACAGTCAAGATATGGCTGACTTGCTTTGCAGGTGGAAACAGCAGCAGGCGGAACTTTTTGGATTTCTTGGTATTGAACAAACTGAGAAAACTCCAGTTGTCAATAATGACCTAGGTGACTTTATTGATCCTGATAACTTTTCGCGCTGGTTTCGCAATTGGTCAGCGGATAATGACTTTGGTCGATTCACAAAAGATATTAAAGAGTTTGAGCAGGGTGGGAAAATCTATCACCGAGGAAAGGGGTATGAAGGACTCACTATTCACGAATTGCGCCACACCCAAGTGACCTTACTTATTGCCCATCAGACAGATTTAAGAACTGTTCAAGATAGAATGGGACATTCTCAGCCCTCCCTTACCTTGGGAACTTACGCCCATGCTGTGGGTGCAAACGATATTGCTGCAGCTGAAACGATTGATAATATTTTGCGTAATAAATAAATTCTATGCTCGAAGAAGTAGGTTGCGTATCAGTATTCTGATATGGTAGACTATTGGTATACCAAAAAAGATGCTTATTGGTAGACCACAATTTTGAGCAGGAGAATGCGATGATAAAGCCCAAAAAAACGTTTATCTTTTCGAGCGAAGAAGCTCGCCTGATACTTGATGCAGCACTGCAAGATAGAGCTGAACTGCTGAATCGCTCCCCATCTTCAATTGTTGAGGCGATGCTTGAAAGAGAGTTATTGCCAAGCGATCCTATGATTCGCAGAATTCTTCAAAGGGTATATCTAAATGACGCAAGTGTGACTTCTGCGACCCGAAACATTTTCTCAAACTATGCTTCGTATGATTGGGGAGGCTCTGTTACACACGGACTTCCTCTCGTTGAGTTTACTTATCAAATGTGTGAACAATTTGGATCTGTTGTGACGGTTGATCCGAAATTAAAGGTGAATCCGATCTATCACTTTCGTGAAACACTTCAGGTTATTCTGCAAAATCTTAATCTGGAAAGAACTATGTACAGCGATGAATTTAAGTCGGCAACCTTAATTGCTGAAATTGAATTTGGGAAAGAGTTGACAAATCAACTTGCTGACAATTCGTGCTCGATTGAAGCTACCGTAATCATTGATTTTTTATTGCGCAACTGGGACTTTTTCGCAGGATACACTCAGACTTATCGTCTACTTATGGGATTGCTGGATCTAATCGTGCCCTGGATGGATAATCCCACCACTAGAGAACAATTCAAATTTGCGCTCGAAGAAATTAATCGAAAAGATTTCTTATGGCAAAAATCAACTCAGTCTGTCAGTCACTTAAAGGGTGACGCTTCAAATCAATTCTGGAAAAGGCAGGCTGCAGCTAAAGTTGAGTATCAACTGGCTTCTGGAAAAGTGACCATCCCGTCAGATTGGCGTGTTTTGAATTCTGAAAATTGGAGTGATGCACTGTACGCGACTGTTGTGGAAATTCGCAATAGCAAGGGTGAATGGCCTCATTGGGTATTCTTTACGGCAGATGCTTCTGATAGGTTTGACACTGAATTAATTGATAGTCTAATTCTTGAAGATTACCCTCAATATAAAAAGATACTTTCTCAAGTGGTGCAGCCGCCTCTTGGTGAGCTTGGACAGATGCTTCCCGACGATTTTGAAAAATGGAAGTCTTCTCTGGAGCCTGGATACTTTGATATTTCTTTAGGTGGAGATAAATATGCAGATCAAAACTATATAAATTTTGTTCGGGAAAGTGACTAGGGATAGTCTTCGCATGGGAGGTGGTGATTTCAATGGAGCGAGACATTCTGGATAAACCTTTTCTGCAGGTTGATGATGTGATGCAGATACTGGAAATTAGCAAACCCACAGCCTATGCGCTAATGAAAGATAGTGGTTGCTTATTGCCAATCAATCGCAGAAAGATAGTAGGAACTGAAAAATTTATGGAATTCTTAATGAAGGGGGTATCGAAAAATGAAGCACAAAATAAGTGAGCCGCATCTGCTGCAACAGAAAACGGCTCGCGTATCCATCCAGCCTCAAATTGAAAGGAGAATACTTTATGAGTTTAGCATCAACTGTGTCAAATTGCAGCGACATCGCTGCCGACATTGATAATTTTCTTGCGAAGCCACCTTTGAGGGTTCCTCTCGGAATCCAATCGCTAGACGACGCCTTAAATGGTGGCATTTCTGATGAGTTTCTTTTGGTGCATGGCGCAGCAGGAATGGGCAAAACTGATCTGCTCATCTTCGTTATATCTCAATTGGCTGCCAGCAGACAGATAATCTTTGCCAGTTATGAACTTGGACGAGCACAGATTGTTAGACGCTTACTGTCAGCGCTTTCAGCCACACTTGAGCCAGAGCACGCTTTGAATGAGTCTGAACTTTTTGATGAACTTAATCTAAGTCCAGAAAAAAGATATTTGCTTGGATTGACAAAGAATGTCTTTAGTCAACTTGCAAGCAATTTGTATATTCTTGATGGCGCACTGTCTTCAAGTGTTGGCGCAAAGCATTACACTGCTGGAGATTTGCACTCTCTGGCAAATAGCATGGCAGAGAAGAGTGGGTCACCGCCTGTGTTACTAGTTGATTATGCACAGATTGTTCCCGTCGAAGGAACCTCTTTGCTCTCGACGGATGCGATTGATGTAACTAGTCGCAGATTGGCAAGAATTGCACATGTAGAAGGTGTTCCCACTATCGCACTTTCATCAGTGTCAAAGAATGCTGATGTCAGAGGCTCAAGCCATTTGCGACATGATGCCGATATTGTTATTCGCCTAGATCTCGATTGTGTTAAAAGCGAAAAAGATGCAGTTATGCAGCATGATAAGCGTCCACTGCTGTTGCATATTGAGAAAAATCGCAATGGTCGTTCTGGTCAATCAGTACCTGTTATGTATCGACCTGCTATTCATCATTTCGGTTCATGGTGATGCGCCATGTCAAAAAAGAAAATTATCAAAAGCATTAGGCTTGATCCGCTGCTTAATAAGCGGATTGAATCTTATCGTGTGGCCTCTGGTCTGAAAGAAGCAGACGCAATACGCCATCTGCTAGAACAAGGACTTGCTTGCGAAAGTCTTAATGTTTTCGCAACCCCTGTAGGTTCGCTTATTCGCGACGTTATGGAGGTTGAGTTTAACCTTCTTCGTGAAGAGATGCAATCTCGCAACGATGAACTTGAAGAGCGAATCGCCAAGGTAAACAGCAAGGGCACAAAGTCTAGCTTGTACTCCGCAGTCATGCTAACAGACCTTGCACGTGCGGTAGTACCTGTGTGGAAAGAAACTGATCCGTATGAACTCTGGAGGTATTATTCGCAGATGGCAGGCGAGCTTCAAAGTGGTCGTTCTTACAGAGATGTTAAGGATGGCTAGTTATGGCTGGTTCTGCTCTGGTTGTGAACCATCAGGTGATGTTAAGTACTGCTGCCAATCATTCTGCGATTGGTAGCAGTAGGTTGCTCTATATTGCAAACAGGCAAGGTGCTGTCACGCTCAAAACTGAAGATGATTTGCGCATTGCTGCAGAAAACGAACGCATGGTGAAACTTGGCTATATTGAATTTCGTCCTGGCAGTGTCAAAGAGCTTAATACAGGACATGCACTTTTCGATCAGCATGGTATACCTTCAAGACTAGCTCTTCAAAAAGAGCTTACCCAAACAGATTCGGCGATTATCACAACAGTGGTATCTGTAAGAAGAGAAGATGCTCATGCTCTTAATCTCAGCACAAAACAAGATTGGGAGAGACTACTTCGTTCTAGCTGGAATAAGCATATTGAACAGCTTGATGTGATTGCCCCTGAAAATGTTAGATGGTGCGCGGCTCTGCACATAAACCAAGAAAATAATATCCATGTCCACGTGTTTTCATGGGACAAGAGTGGAGAGTTCAATAGGCTACTTCCAAAGAAGCAGCTCGTAGTTGCTCGTGAGAATTTTGTTACACAGGCTCTCAAGCCTCATCAGCAAGTGCACAATCTTGCAAGATCACAAGCGCGTGATGATTTGATAGCTGCGCTAAAGAATACAGATGCCTTTAGTGAGCAGGTGCAAGAAAAGATTGCACAAGCGCTTCCCAAGGAGGGGTCGCTTAAGTATGGCAATCTCAGCAAGCGAAACTCAGAGGCAAAACATGTTGTTGATAGAGCAGTTGTTGATGTTGTAAAAGTTGACCCAGAGCTGCAAAAGCTTAGCGAGAAGTATCAGGCTGCTGTTTTAGAGCATGCTCGCCTAAAGTCGCTTAGTGGAGTAAAGCGTGATGCTTACGTACTTGCTGCAGAAAGTGACCTTCACACTCGCATGGCAAATACACTTATCTCACGTACAAAGGGTGAAGTGCTCATGCCTGCAAAGAAGATGACCTTTACACCTGATGGGGATAGCCTAGTGATGCTTCCAAAAGAGCGCAAGCAGATTCAAGCGCTAAAAGAGGAGATTACCTCTTGCTTAAAGCCCAGCGAACAGCTTGCTGCTGGAAAAGGCTTTGGGGAAATAAGCAAATTAAGCCGCACACCTAAGCCAGAAGCAATTAGCACTTTAAAGAGACTGCCTTCGGTGAAAGCATCTTTTGCACGTGCGGCAGGCTTTAGGACATCCCTTGGTCAAGCGATTGCTGTAAACACTCATTTATTACAGAGGACTTTTCAACAAGCAGTCAATTCGGGTGCGAGGAAAGATGTAGGCGATGAGGCAGGGGACATTGTGCAAAGGACAAGCATCAAGACTTTAAGTAGAGCACTCCACTTAGTTCTTACGCGCACTCCTAAGTCTCTCCCGCCATTACAAACGTTAACTAACAACGTCGTTATGAAGGCGACAAAGAAGGGAATGTAAGATGAAGAAATTGAAATCATACAACAAGCCGCCCAATCCAATGCGGTCCTTTACAGTGTGCTTTGTACTGCTCGGAACTATTGCTGCAGGCAGTGTAGTTGTCATAAGCTACTTTGCACCGCATTGGATTGAGTGGACAAAAGAACAAATCGCAATACTAATGGGTTACATTTCCCTAGATATTGCGCTAACTAGTGAAGTAGTACTTTTTGCAGCTCTCGCTATTCTAGTCCTAGGGCTTGCGGTAAGCCTTACTTGCCAATATATGGATGGATTTCACAATGGGGTCTGGCTAGGAGAAAAGCCTTCAAGAAGCAAGCTGCATGGCTCAAGCAGACTACTTTCAAGACCTAGAGATCTTAAGCGAGCTTTCAAGGTTTGGAAAAAGGGCAAAAAGCCAAAGGTAGGTCTGGTAGTCGGCGGCATTGGAGCGAATAGAAGCAAACTTCTCTATGACGAAATAATTCACGCACTTGTACTGGGTGGTACAGGATCAGGTAAGACCACAAGCTGTCTTATCCCAACTATCGCACAACTTATTGAGTCAGAGACGTCTGGTATTGTTCTTGATCCAAAAGGTGAATGTTTTGCGGTAACCGGACAGAAAGCAATAGATACTGGATTTAAGACAGTGTGTATTGATTTTTCAAGTAGCAGAACTTCAGATGGGTGGAACCCGCTGCAACCTGCCCTTGATTGCGCACGTGAAGTTAATGGTAGAGAGAGGCAAGATTTAGCAAGTGAGATTCGCATCATTTCAAGCAATTTGATTCCTGAATCAAGTGCAAGTTCACCTATCTGGACACAAGCTGCTCGCATTCTCTTTTCTGGAATATGTGCCTTTGTAGTAGAGAGTGAAGATATTCCAAAGGACATGAAAAACCTCTCCACAGTTGCCGCTCTTGCAGCACTTTCAAAAGAGGACTTATGCGATATCGTCAAAAGGTTGTCTTTCAAGTCGCACGCAAAGCACATTTTGAAGCCATTGCTAGAAGCTCCTGATGAAACATACGGTGGTTTTCAGATGAATCTAAATACTGCACTCAGCATTTATGCTGATCCTAGTATTTCAGGAATGCTTGCACATTCAGGTATTTCTGTTGAGGACTTTCTTGAGGGGAAGTGCATGGTGTATGTTCGCTTTAACTCATCTGGCAAAGCCTATGATGCCCTTCTTGCAGCCTTTGTTAATCAAATGATAGATGGACTGAGGCGACTTGCTGAAAGTCGCTGCAATGGCACTCTTCCAGCACCTATATTTTTCATATTGGAAGAGTTTCCTCAGATGCCAAAAATCGACGACCTTGCAAAACATATTTCTGTAATTAGAAGCCAGGGGATGCATCTAGTTATTGCCGCACAAGATCGCTCACAGATTAAAGCGGTATATGGAAAAGATGCTCCAGCGATCCTTAACAATCTTGCCACGACACTGTTTTTGGCAGCATCAGACAAAGAAGAACCCAAGCATCTTGAAGAGACATTGGGCAGCTATACTGTTGAGCTGAAAACTCGGTCAAATACTCGAGGAGCAAACAACGGCTCAACAACTGAATCGGTAAGCTATCAGGAATCAAAATTGTTTCGTGCTGCAGACCTTGCAAAATGGGGCTATGAAATAGGACATCTTGTTGTAAAAAACGGACAGGCTTATGCATGTTCTTCACTGCCAGTATCTAAAACTTTTGTGGGAGATGCTTTAGGACTTGGGGGAGTAGAGGCAGATGCAGACAAGCAGGCAGAGATGAAGCCAAAGCGACCAATAATCAATCCAGAGCCTGCAAAAGCTTGGCGATGGAATGATAGTCAAAAAGATAAAGCTATTGGTGACATCGCACGAGCGCTAGAAACAATTGATGATCCTCGTTATATGTAGGCAATGTTTGCAAAGTAAACAATTAGCAAGTTGAGAAGAGCTAGAATGTATGCGCATTTTAGCTCTTTTTGTGAGCGTGTAAACATTGTGATTTTGTGCAGCATACGTACTTTGTGCTGCACAAACGGGTAGCAGGCTTGCCTGATAGCCCGAACAATGTATGCGGGTTTCTTATCCTGCTCTCACATTATATAAGATTCAAATTTGCTGAACGAATACTGCCTGATGACTGAGGTATAATGAACCGAGATATGGAGGCACAATGACCAAGACAAAAAATGGAGCTGTTTTTACTCAGCGATGGGTAGTTGAAATGATACTTGACTGCTGCGGGTATGATTCTGATCTTGACTTAGTTGATAAACTTGTAGTCGAGCCGTCATTTGGCCAAGGAGCCTTTTTATTCCCAATAGTTCAGAGACTATTAGAGTCCATGAAGAGGTATAGTAAATCTCCCGAATTGCTGAAAAGATCGCTACGCGCTTTTGAGATTAATGAAGCAGATGTTAGGTATTGTCGCTTGGGACTTCGTAAGCAGCTTGTGAATTTCGGCATTGATCGAGATTTAAGTGAAGAAATAATCGATAGTTGGCTCCTTGAAGAAGATTATCTAACAAATTGCCAATTGGGAACTGCTGATTTTGTTATTGGTAATCCCCCATACATTCGGGGAACTGCAATAGAAGGAGAGCGTCGCAAGACTTACATTAAGACGTGTAAAACAATGACGCCAGGAACTGACATATATATTGGCTTTATTGAAACAGCTCTCAAATCTCTTTCGGTAAACGGTGTGATGAGCTTTATATGCGCTGACAGGTGGATGCACAATGCTTACGGCAAGAAGTTAAGAAGGCTGATTGTTGATCAGTATGCTATGGAGCTTGTGCTGAAAATGCATGATGTGGACGCATTTGAAAATAGGGTTTCTGCCTATCCTGCTATAATCCAGATTCGCAATGCAGGACAATCGCAGGCGGTATTCGCGACGCTGTCAGAACAGTTTTCCTCTTCGTCATCCAGAAAGCTTCTCTCGTGGCTCCGCGAAGAAGGTTCCGAGACGTTGAATGATGAAATTATTCAAGCACACAAGCTAAATTACTGGTTTGACCATGAGTCTTCCTGGCCACTTACCTCCCCAGATCGCCTAGCTTTCTTGAATGAATTAGATATCAAATTTTCTCCATTACAGAACGATGATACGGGCACAAAAGTGGGTATCGGAGTTGCAACAGGAAAAGATGAGGTATTCATTTTGGATGACCCAAATCTTGTTGAGGGCGAGCTATTGATTCCCCTTGTCATGTCCAGGCAAACTAGAGAAGGGAAAATTTCTGAAAAGAATACTTGGCTACTTAATCCGTGGACTGATGATGGCTCTTTAATAGATTTAGAGAAATATCCAAGGGCGAAAAAATACCTTTCGTCTAAAGAGTCCTTGCTTCGTTCCCGATACATTGCAAAAAGGACAGCTTCAGAGCAATGGTATCGAACAATAGACAAAGTGCACTCAAGGTTAACTTCAACTCCTAAGCTTCTTATCCAGGATATGAAGTCAAGCATTCAGCCAGTTTATGACGAGGGAGGTTACTACCCTCATCATAACTTATATTGGATAATATCGGATAAGTGGGATCTTGAGGCTTTGGGTGGGCTATTGTTATCAAAGCCCGTTGAGATTGTTATCGATGCTTATGGCGTGAAGATGCGTGGTGGCACTTACAGACTGCAGGCTCAGTACCTTAGAAAAATTCGTCTTCCGAATCCAGACGATTTGGATTCGGAAACTATAGCAAAGCTCAAGCTTGCTTTTAGAACAAACAATAGAGAGTTGGCCAATGACGCTTCGCTGTCTGCGTATGGACTTGAAAGGACTCCTGCATGAATAGAATAGAAGAGGCTTTAGCCGACATAGTGAGCATTCGTCAGCAAGCGGCAAAGAAGCAGCGAGAGGTGGGAATGGCAGACACAGGCGCGCGGAGCGAAGTGACTGGAGGTGCTCATCTTGATGCTGTCACAAGAGTTATCTCTGAGGTGTTTATTTCGGCAGGTATTCCCCGTGAATGTATTTTTGACAAGAGATCGCAACTTGAACTTCCAGGATTTTTCCGCGCTGAGAAAAGATGGGACATTGTTATTGTTAATGACCGACGACTGATTGCTGCTGTTGAACTCAAGTCAATTTTTGGGTCATACGGGAACAATATTAATAATCGAGCTGAGGAAGCCATTGGCTCTGCAATCGACCTCGCAAAAGCAATTCGATCTGGCTTAGTTGGATCATCTTCGCCGTGGCTTGGGTATGTGTTTATTGTTAAGGATGACGAGACACTCTATCGAGAAACAAAATTTAGGCAGCCACATTTTCCTGTTGATGAAATTTTTCAGTCATCATCCTATCTTAAGAGATTTGAAATTTTGTGCAGCAGACTTGTTTCTGAAAGACTGTACAATAATGCTTGGTTTGTGTGCCTAAATGAAGAGACGGGTGAATATTCTGAGCCAAGTTCTGAAATGACTTGGAGCAAGTTTGAGGCTGCTATCAAAGGGCGTGTTGGGGAAGAGTTGGCCTAGATATATATCGCTATGCCTGTCAAAATCTCAACATGATTTGCCTGAATAAATTTTGCGCTACTGCCATTTTTAGATTCTAAATTGGAGGCTCTGCATGTTCGGCGGCTTGTTTTGCTATCATATGCATTTGCACTGGAGAGGTAGAGTCAATTTGATATTAGCTTCAATAGATATAGTCGCCCTATATTGTTAATGGCGGAACACTAAAGATTCAGGGGGTAGCGTCAGCTCCCCGATAGTACTGAATACTTAATGCATCAAATTGTTACGAAAAAATTCACCACCGATTCACCACCGAAATGCAAAATCATTAGAAAAGATCAGAGGATTTAAGCCTCTGACCTGTATGTTTTTGGTCGCGGGGGGCGGATTTGAACCACCGACCTTCGGGTTATGAGCCCGACGAGCTACCAGACTGCTCCACCCCGCAATTTTTGAGCGAGGTATAGTCTAGCATGCTCATGCAGCAGTGCGCAATCCCTTCAGGGATGCTTTCCATTACCAATGAGCAATATTGTCGCCAATTAGCGGGGCATACCTTACAATTACTTCATTATGCGTAAGCTTTCTATCATAAGACGTTTAAAGCATCGCTTGCTGGGTAAGCCACTTGATAGTGCGGGTATAGAAAGTACGAAACTTTCCTGGTTTTGGGGACTTCCTCAATTTGCGGGCAATGCTGTTTCTTCTGTAGCCTATGCCATCGAAGAAATTCTGCTAGTCCTAGTACCTGTGCTTGGTTTCGCTGCAGTACTACTTGCGCCCAATATAGCATTGCCTATTGTAATTCTTTTGGTAGTGCTCATTTTTTCCTATGCGCAAATCATCAAGCATTATCCCAGTGGTGCGGGGGCTTATCATGTTGCTTCTGATACGCTGGGCAAAAGACCCGCAATAACAGCTGCGTCAGCGCTGATTGTTGACTACATTCTTACCGTAGCAGTAAGTATTTCTGCAGCTACAGCTGCTTTTACTTCGGCGTTCCCCCAGTTTGCGCCTTACGGTGTGCTGATTGCAGTGGCAGGTGTATTTCTTGTGACCTTGCTTAACTTGCGTGGGTCACAGGAATCTTCGCGGATCTTTGGGGTTCCAACTTATATCTTTATTGTCCTAATGGGAACGTTAATCATCACGGGACTTTTTCAATTTGCAACAGGCACTTTGCAGCCATTGCCCTATGCCAGCACTTTGCCACAGATGGATCCTCTTATTCCGGCAGCAATGGTGTTCTTAGTGTTGCGTGCTTTTACAGCAGGCAGTATTGCACTGACAGGTATCGAGGCTGTCAATAATTCGATGGCTCAACTTCGTGAGCCGCGCCAAAAAAATGCCCAGATTGTTCTTTTTTCGCTGGCAGGGATTGTTTTCTTCCTTTTTGTAGGTGCTATAATCCTTGCTCGAATTCTTGAGGTCGTACCCATTATTGACCCTGCAACAGGGGTTCCGGCTCAAGGGTCACTTACGGTAATCGCACAAATGGGACAGGCAATTTTTGGAACAGGCTCGCTCCTCTTTTTTGCTCTACAAATAGCTACAACGCTTGTTCTTTTTGTTGCTGCGAACTCTGCTTATGGGGATCTGCCCAATTTGTTGGCAGCGCTTGCGCGGGATGGGTATGCTCCCCATCAGTTTGGGGAACGCGGGGCGAAGCTCACCCTTTCCAACGGAATCATTTTTCTAGGTTTTGCAGCAAGCGGATTAATCGTTGCGTTTAATGCAAGTGTGCATGCACTGATCCCCCTGTATGCTGTCGGGGTATTTCTGTCTTTCACCATTAGTCAGACGGGTATGTGTGTGCGGTGGTGGCGTGACAAAGAGCGCCACTGGAAAAAGCGCATGCTAATTAATGTTGTTGGTGCTGTTATGACAGGAATTGCACTGGCCATCATGTTTGTGGCGAAGTTTTCTCAGGGTGCCTGGATACTTGCCCTGCTAATTCCATTTTTTAGTTATGCCATGTACCGTGTTCATCGTCATTATAGTGAATTTCAGCAAAGTCTTGCCGTTACGCGGGGAGACTTTGATAAGCACATTCCCGTGCAGGTGACGCAGGGTATGCTTGATTGCTATATTCCTGTTAGTTCGATTACTCGTGCGACACTGAAAAACATTAACCTTGCTAATCAGATGACGCAAAACACGTGCCTACTGCATGTGTCCCGTGACCTTGACCAGGAAAAGCGCCTGATTCAGCAACATCAAGATCTAGATTTGCAAATCCCACTCATCATTTTGGACAGCCCCTATCGTGACCTGACAACACCCATTGTGAATTTCTTAGATGAGGAAGAGTCAAAGTTAGTCAGCGGACGCAGTATCGCCGTCATCACATCGCGCTTTACGTTTAACCATTATTACGACAACATTTTGCATAACCAGACGAGCTACTTCATCAGCCGTGCCCTGCGTGATTATAAAGATATCGTCGTTATTATGGTGCCTTTCCACTTGAACCTGCAAAAGATTCGTGACAGTTATATAAGCAAGGGCTCGTCGCCTCATAGAAAGAATCGTCTATCTAAGGCTCAAAAGGTACGGAAAGCGCGCCGCAAAGCAGCGAATCAGCAGGCTCTACATCAGCAGGCAGATGGTACACCGGCGGTTATAGTCCCACAAGACCCAGCAGCTACAGTCGATGCAGAGGCTGCAGACATACGGTATCGTAGAATCGGCTACACGGACGTAAGTGACACAAAAACTGAGGAGTAATCCCATTACTACAGCACATACGAATAAGGCACACATGAACAAAGCACATATAGATAAAGATACACAGCAGGCTGCACCGCCTGCTCGGTCCTCTGCCAAAGCATATGATTCGTTGTGGCCACGTATCGAACCACTACTTGCTCAGGTCGAACGTCCATCGCGTTATATTAATGGCGAATATGGTGCAGTGCAGCCTGTCCCAGAGCATCTTAGCGCGCAACTAAATATGGGGCTGTGTTACCCAGCAAGCTATGAGTTAGGTCAGTCTAATCAGGCCTTGCATATTCTGTATGATCAAGTTAATCAGCTTGAGGGGGTTAGGGCGCAACGCACCTTTTTGCCGGGCAAAGATTTAAGCATCCTGATGCGAGGCCAGCAGCCACAAATTCCCCTATTTACCCTGGAAGAATATGTTGCAGTAAAAGATCTTGATATCCTGGGGATTACCCTTCCCTATGAACTGATTTTCCCCGCAGTGCTAGAGATTCTTGATTTGAGCGGGCTGCCCTTACGTGCAGCCGACCGTGTAGAGGGTATGCCCCTTGTTATTGTAGGCGGCCCTGCTTCTTACAATCCGGAGCCCCTTGCACCCTTTGTGGATGCTGTTTTCCTAGGCGAAGCAGATGGGGGAGCATTGCACGATGTCCTTACTACGCTTCGCGATATGAAGAAACAGGAAAACCTCAATGGTCGTCAAAGACAACTAGAAGCTTTGGCACAAATCTCTGGGGTATACGTGCCAGCACTTTACGACGCAAGGAAACAGCAGGGACCTATAGTGCGCCGTGCCGCACAGGACTTTCACTCTGCAGATTTTACCCCAGTCTGTTTGCTGGTGCCCTATGCAGAGCCCATTCATGACCGCTTGACAGTAGAAGTCAGGCGCGGCTGTACACGCGGCTGTCGTTTCTGCCAGGCGGGTATCACCTATCGTCCTGTACGTGAACGCTCCGCAGATAGCATTGTCGCTGCAGCCATATCAGGTATAGAGCGCACAGGTTTTAACGAGGTATCTTTAACCTCGCTTTCAACTACTGACTATAGCCTGATTGAGGAAGTGCTCCAAAGGCTTAAGCGCCGCTTTGCAGGCAGAGGGGTCAGTGTAAGCATACCGTCTTTGCGTGTTGATAACTTCAGTATTGATCTAGCGCGTATATTGGCAGACAAGGGAACGGGTTCTTCAAAAAAGAGTAGTCTTACCTTTGCGCCAGAAGCAGGTTCACAAAGGTTGCGTGATGTCATCAATAAAGGCGTTGATGAGCAACAGCTACTTGATACGGTGGCCTATGCTTTCCAGAATGGCTGGCACCGCATGAAGCTGTACTTCATGATTGGACTGCCTACAGAGACTGATGAAGACGTTGCAGCTATTGGTGAGTTAGTCAATAAGGTGCTACATACCGCGCGCCAGTCTGCTGAGCCTAGTAAGCGTGGCGGAATACAGATATCAGTAAGCGTCTCTACGTTTGTGCCTAAGGCGCATACTCCCTTCCAGTGGGAGCATCAGCTACTTCCAGAGGAAACCTTAAGGCGCCAGAAAATCCTGCAGGATTCGATTCCGCGCAAGGGGATTAAGCTAAGCTGGCACGATGCAGAGGGCAGCTTCGTCGAAGGCCTTATTGCCCGTGGTGGAAGAGGTCTAGCCCCTCTTATCGAAGAGGTATGGAGTAGTTCACAGGGTAAAATTGCCTATGTTGACAACTTTGACTTCAGCTACTGGCAGATTGCTGCAGATAATCTAGGCATCAATCTTGAAAGCCTGATTAACGCAACTACCGACCCTGTTAAACCGCTACCCTGGGATCATCTGCAAACAGGAGTGAGTGTGGACTGGCTGCATGAAGAGGCTGCTGCAGCGCTAACAGGTCAGTTTACTCCAGATTGTGCCACAGATGCCTGTAGTAACTGTGATGCCTGCGACAATCTAGACGTTGACGTTCGTCTAGCTAGTCACTTGACCAGTGATCCTCAATTGGTTGCAGCTAAACGAAATTCGTCAGAGCAGATAGATAACAGAGAGAGTGATGTAGCATGACAAGCCCTACACTCTTTCGTTTGCGCATCGCTTATGCAAAGCAGGGACGGGGACGTTTTCTTGCGCACCTAGAAGTTCAGCGGGCACTGTCCCGTATGGTTAGGCGCAGTGGTCTGCCCTATGCTGTGTCACAGGGCTTTAACCCTCAGATGCGTCTGTCCACAGGTCCTGCCCTAAGCGTTGCCGTGTCTGGGGAACGTGAATACTGCGATTTGGTACTGACGTCTTATGTGAAGCCGGTGGATGCACTCTGCCAATTGCAGGAGGTTGAGGCAGGCTTTCTGCCCGTGCTTGATGTTGGCTATGTCGGCACAAAAGAGCCTTCACTTAACGCTTCAATCGTAGCGCAGGAACTCTGCGTTATAATAGAAAATGCGCCTGCGCTAGTAACAGAGCAGGCCTTGAAGGCGGGATTAACGGCGCTGCAAGCGCGCGACACGCTGGAAGTAGAGCACAAAGGAAAGACAAAAGTTTATGATTCGGCCACTCATGTCCCGAAAGGCATCACAGTGGTGACAAAGGGGTCAACAGTTCAGATGACGTTGATGCTGCGAATCTCCAACCAGGGCTCACTACGTCCTGATGCTTTACTTTCTCATCTGTTGCAAGCTGCAGGTCTACCTAGCCTAGAGGATGGAAAGATCGGTGAAGGCTTAGTTAGGACGGATCGCACAGCCTTGTTCTGCGAAGCTCTTGATGAAGAGGGCAATGAGGGCACGCTGCGCCTGCCACTTTAGTTAAGCTAGTACTCCTTGCTAAGCACTAGCTGCTTATTAAGGAGGGCCATTTAAAAGGAGCACAGGTACGTGGCAGCATCAATTACGCGCGAGATGCTCATCTCGCAGGATCACAGCGAAGTTCGCGTTGCAATATGCGAGAACAAGCAGCTTGTAGAGCTCTATATCGAGCGTGCTAAGCGCAGTGTTGTGGGCAACATTTACCTGGGTAAGATTACTGACGTTTTACCTGGTATGCAGGCAGCCTTTGTCGACATCGGACTTGAGAAAAATGCCTATCTTTATGTTGATGATCTGCGCATAGATGGTGCGCCCATTACGGGGAAGCGTCAAATCTCGAGCTATCTACAAGTTGGCCAGTCTGTCATGGTGCAAGTGGTTAAGGATGCCATGGGAACAAAGGGTGCCAGGGTGACGATGGAGCTTTCCATCCCTGGACGCTTTTTGGTGTCGATGCCCTTTTCTTCGCGCCGTGCTGTATCGAAAAAGATTAGTTCTCAGCACCGTGAGCATCTGCTCGAAATGATGAATGAGCATCTGCCTGAAGGTGTTGGCGCTATTGCACGTACTGCTGCAAAAGATGCGACCCCTGAGGATATTTTGTCTGACATTGAGTTTCTTACCCGCGTCTGGAATCGTGTAAAGCGGCAAAGTAATGAGGTCATTGCTCCTGATATTTTATATACGGAAATTGACCTTGCGATGCGCTGCGTGCGTGATATTTTTTCTGCAGAATACTCTAGCCTAACTATCGATAATAAACAGATTTACGATAAGGTCGTTGGCTTTATGAAGCGGTCTGCCCCAGAGCTTATAAAGCGCGTTAACCTGTATCGCAGCAAGGGGGATCAGCTTTTTAACCGCTACGGGATAGAGGATGCCATTGCGCTTTCCCTAAAACGTGAGGTGCCCTTGCCCAGTGGGGGCTCAATCGTAATTGATAAGACTGAGGCCTTGATTACAATTGATGTAAATACAGGTAGCTATATTGGTAGAAACACGCTAGAGGAAACACTGCTTAAAACAAACCTCGAGGCAGCAGGAGAGGCCATTCGTCAGTTGCGCCTGCGTGATCTGGGCGGCATTATCATTATCGACTTTATAGATATGGAGAAAAACGACAGCAAGGAAAGACTGCTTGAGGCTCTGCGCGAACTGCTGGCCCGTGACCGTACACGCACAAAACTTGTGGGACTAGACAGCTTGGGACTTGTAGAGATTACTCGGAAGAATACTTCAGATGGTCTGTTCCAATTGATCAGCGAGGTTTGCCCTCACTGTGAAGGTGAAGGACGTCGTCTGTCCCCCCTGACGCGTAAAATTGAGATTGACCGACGCTTACGCAATTACGTAACTCACAGCAAGCAGCAATCCTTCCTTTTTGCCCTAAATGAGGAAAGCCATGAAATAGTAACTGCAGCAGGGGTAAACCTGACAGCAGGTATAAAAGCAGACACGGGCAAAGAGGTCCGCCTGATCCCTGATCCTGCACTGGGACTGATAGATTTTGAATGTCTTATAGAGGGGCATACCCCTGGAACTGGGGGCAGCGAACAATTTACTCAGCGCATCCAGCAGGCCTCACCAGCGCGTTTCTTTGGAAAGCGGAACTAGGCTCGTGGAACACAGAGGAAAAGTGCTCGTTGTTGAAGACGACAGTCATATTAGTGACTTGCTTTGCGAATTGCTAAAGCAAAAGGGCCATAATCCCGTACCTGCTTATTCTGAAACAGAGGCTTTGCTAGCTTTGCAGCAGGGTGGTTTTGCTCTGATTTTGCTTGATCTAATGTTGCCAGGAAAAACAGGAGAGGAAGTTCTTGCGGAGATCCGCAGCACTTCGCATATCCCTGTGATTGTGTTGACGGCAAGAACCGACAAAGAAACTACAGTGCAGTTATTGCAATTAGGCGCAGATGATTACCTTGCGAAGCCTTTTGACAATAATGAGCTGCTAGCCAGAGTAGAAGTACAGATGCGCCGCTTAGAACTGGGGCAGTCTACTGTGCAATCTAAGCAGTCTACACAGTTCGAAGGTCAGACAACTGAACAGGAGCGCATCCTTCAGCACAAGGATATTGTTCTTAGTCTTGATGATTATGATGCCCTGATTAACGATCAAAAGGCTCAATTGTCAAAGCGAGAATTTGAGATTTTGCATCTATTGATGTCGCATCCTAAAAAGGTTTTTAGCAAGAACAACCTGTATGAGCGCGTTTGGGGTGAAGACTTTTTTGGTGATGATAACACCCTTAATGTGCATATCAGTAAGTTACGCGGAAAACTACAAGCTTTGTCCCCTGATGAAGAGTATATTCAGACTGTTTGGGGTATTGGCTTTAGGATGAAGGAGTAAATAAATCTATCCTTTAAGTCCATTCCTTAAGTTTGTTCTTGCTTTTAGCTGCGCCCAGCACAATAAAACTTAAGACTTTTTTAAGACTTTGCTTAGAGTTAATAAAGATTCTCCTGTCAGGATATATTTAAGTCAAAGCAAGCAGCTTACATGAGTAGTTCGCAGCAGCTCACTTAAGTAGCTTAAACAAGGTATTTAATGACAGGGAGAAAAGATGAAAGTATTAGAAACAAGGGGCTTAACAAAGATCTATGGTGGGGCAGCTGCCGTAGATAATGTAAGCCTGACTATTGAGAAGGGTGACATCTACGGCCTTATTGGTCAAAATGGTGCGGGGAAGACCACTTTTATGCGCATGGTTACTTCTTTAGCACATCCAGACAGCGGAGAGATTGAACTTTTCGGAAAAGCGGATGACGCGGGACTTCAGGCGGCGCGCAAAAGAATGGGATCTGTTATCGAACATCCTGCACTTTATCCTAATCTGACTGCAAAGCAAAACCTAGAATACTATCGCATTCAGCGCGGGATCCCCAATAAGGGCGCTGTTCAGCAGTCTCTAGAATTTGTTGGTCTGACCAATACGGGGAAGAAAAAGTTCAAGGATTTCTCAATGGGTATGAAGCAGCGTCTTGCCCTGGCACTGACCCTTATGAGCAAACCAGATTTCATCATCTTAGATGAACCCATCAACGGGCTTGATCCCATAGGGATTGTAGAGATTCGTGAGCTTATTAAGTCACTAAGCAATAGTGGGGTAACTATCTTGCTTTCAAGTCATATTCTGACAGAGCTTTCTCAAATCGCTACAAAGTACGCCTTTATTCATGACGGACGACTGGTCAAAAACCTTACCCATGCGCAACTGCAAGAGGAGTGCAAGCGCGCCTTATCGTTGAGTGTAGATGATGTTGCAAAGACTGCAGCACTACTTGAAACAAATCTGGGCATTACAGACTACAAGCAGGTTAGTGCTACTGAACTCCGGGTATATGAACTGCTTGATAAGGTTCCCGAAATAACTCACCTTCTTACTTCAGAGGGCATTCGAGTATCGGCAGCACATGAAGTAGGGGACAGTTTAGAAGATTACTACCAGAAGATAATTGGAGGTGCGCAATAATGTTGCGGATAATGCAGGCAGATTTATATAGATTTTTTCAGGGCAAGCTGCCCTATGTTACGGCAGCTGTTATCACATTATTTTCAGCAATGATGGTATTTGTTTTCCAGACAGCAATTAGTACGGTGAATGTATCGACAGAAGAGGATCCAATCCTGGGCATGGAAGTCATAAACGGGGCAGAAGCGGTATCTATGGCCTTTGGCGCCATGAACTTGATTATGTGGGTAGTGTTAGCTGTTGGGGCTATTATTTCAATGGCATTATTTGACAGTGGCACCATCAAGAACGAGATCGCAACAGGAATGGGTCGTATTCAGCTCTACCTTTCAAGACTGGCGGTGACTTCAGGCCTTACCGTCTTGTTCATGGCCTTCTTCTTAGCTGTGGTAGTGGTCTTTGGCATCATTGTTGGTGGCCTTGGGGACTGGACTGGGGACCTAGTTCTTGACGCCTTGCAGGTTTTTGCAACGCAGGCACTCTTTGCTGTAGGTTTCTGTAGCATCTGCACTTTTCTTGCGTTTACTCTGCGCCGTGAAGGTGCTGCCATATGGGTCTACATTGGCGTCAGTTTTGCGCCCGTGATCCTTGTGTCTCTTTTATCGTTGGCATGGCCAGACATTGCAGGATTCATTGCGCACTATGAGCTAGCTTCACTTATGGACCTTTTTGCGGAACACGGGGCATTGCTTACTAGTTTTGAATTCGTGCGTGGCCTGCTAGTTGGGCTAGCATATATTGCAGTACCCGCAGTTGCAGGTATCCTGCTATTTAAGCGAGCAGACATTAAGTAGGCAACATGTAGTATTCGCGATTTAGACGCCTATCGAAAAGGATAACGATGTAACATGCTTTATTTCATCATTGCGATTATGAGTACATTACTTCTAGGTCTCTGCGCGCGCCTTATCTTTCTGAAAAGAGAGATGAGGCGTTTGCGCAGGGACCTTACTGAAATCATGCACTTAGACACAAATATTCAACTGACAAGCAGATCATTTGATAAGGAATTACTTGCCTTTGTTGCGACCGTTAATGAGGTCCTAGAAAAAAGTAGATACAATCTTTTTGAAAAGCATCGAACAGAAGCAGCATTGAAACGCGCCATTACTAATATCTCTCATGATTTGCGTACACCCCTGACTTCAGCAAGGGGTTACTTGCAGTTGATTGAGTCTTCAGATCTTGACGCAGAGACAAAGGCTCAATATCTACAGGTCATACAGGGACGACTTGAAGCCCTTTCTGGTCTGATGGATAGTCTGTTTGAATTTGCACGTATTTCTGAGGGGAACATTGTGCTCAGCCTACAAAAGGTTGATATGACCAGTGTTGTTAGAGAAGTACTTTCAGAAGCCTATCCAAATTTTGAGAAAAGGGGCTTTGAGGCAGCCTTTACTATTCCAGATACCCCCATACTTTGCGTGACTGATGCGGAACTGATTACCCGTGTAGTCCAAAACCTTGTAAAGAATGTTTATGTGCACGGTAAATCTCATGTTCATGTTCGCCTTGATGACGAGGTACTTGAGATTGCGAATTGGGCTGATAGACTGGATAGTCTTGATGTCGATCAGATATTTGATCGTTTCTATACTTTCGATGCTTCAAGAAGCAATAAGGGAACAGGACTTGGACTTGCAATCGCTAAGGAGCTTACCCAGCAACTGGGAGGTCAGATTACCGCAAGCAAAGAGGATGACATGTTAGTAATGCGTGTATTCTTGCCAAAGTAGAGGCACGTCCGTGTATTTGCAGCAGAGGTTTGCGGTAAGACTTGCGACAGCAGAGCTAAGTACCTGTACAAGGTAAATGTGCTATACTGTGCAGTTGCTTTTACTAGCATTGAACTAGGAAGTTCTTACACAATAGAAAGCAGAAAAGGAAACGATAATGGCAGTACCCAAGAGGAAAAAAGGGCGCATTAAGACTAATCACCGTCGCGCCAATTGGAAAGATAGCGCAGAGAACACGCAGGAATGTCCGCAATGTCGTGAGGCGAAACTTCCTCATCGTATATGCGGTGTTTGCGGATACTATAAGGGCAAAGAAGTCGTCGAGACTGAAGCTTAGGTGAATTCCAAAGCACATCCTGTTACTATCGCTGTCGATGCACTCGGCGGCGATTTTGCACCTTCAGCGGTTGTTGATGGCGTCGCGCTGGCGTTGCAGCGTGACCTAAACTTGCGCATAGCACTCTGCGGACCAGCAGAGGTTGTTGAACCTTTTGCAGCAAGTCCTGCAGCTCACGGTCCTGGTGGATCCCGTGTTGATGCCTATGTCACTACAGAAGAGATTGCCATGGATGAGCTTGATCCGGCACGCGCTGTCCGCAGCAAAAAAGATGCGTCTATTGTAGTTGCGGCACGTCTAGTCAAAGAGGGCGCAGCTCAGGGTTTTATTTCTGCGGGATCTACGGCAGCCTGCCTAGCCGCAGGAACGCTTATCGTTGGACGTATTCGTGGAGTAGCCCGCCCAACACTTGCTGTTGTTTTACCGGGCAAAAAACCTGTAGTTCTTACTGACACAGGTGCTAACGCTGACTGTAAGCCAGAGTTACTGGTACAGTTTGCAGAGATGGGTCGTGCTTATGCACAAGCAACCCTGGGTCTAGATGATCCTAGCGTTGCGTTACTTAATATTGGGTCAGAAGAAGGCAAGGGTTCAGAACTGGCCAAGGCTACCCAAACCCTTATGAAAGAAAAGACGCGCAACTTTGTAGGAAATGTAGAAGGGCGCGATATTCTTGAAGGTGCAGCAGATGTCATTGTCACTGATGGATTTACGGGTAATGTAGTCTTGAAGACACTTGAGGGCTCGATGTTCTATCTACTGGGCAACCTTAAGAAGGCTCTTACCTCAACGCCTTTGAATAAGTTAGCCGCAATGGCCTTAAAGGGCTCTTTGAAAGAGCTAAAAAGTGAACTAGACCCTGATCAGTACGGCGCAGCGCCACTGCTTGGAGTAAAGGGACTTTGTCTTGTTGCGCATGGATCGTCTTCCCCAGAAGCAATGGCCAATGGCATTCTTGTGGGTGCAACTGCTGTTCGTAATGAACTTACCGAAAAAATCACAGTTGCTCTTGGGTCATAAGTACCTAATTCCCCTCTAATCTTTGTTACAATAAAACCGATAAATGCTCGTATCAAAGGGCTTGTTTGTGCAGTTTGCCGACCAGATTAATTAGTGGCTGATTGTTGCATGGGCACTGCGCAAGATGTGTATAGTTCAATTGAGCCCGCTACTATCTATTTGAGGAGAAAAATGGCACGTCGTTCACCTATGAATAATCGCTATCAAAAGGGCACTGAGCCTAAAGGGGTAACACGTAAATCTGCTGCAAGCGCAAAACCAAAACGCGCTATTGGGGAGCAAAATAGTTCATCTAAAACTGGTGGTAAGAAAGCTTCAGGCAAGAAGGGTGATGCTAAAAAGCGCAGCTCATTTTTACGCGAGATGCCCGACACCCCAGAATATAAGCAGCAACGTAAGATATGGTGGTACTGTCTAGGTGCCGCGTTTCTACTGTTGATACTGTCCCTATCCCTTGGCGCAGAGCAAGTGTATTCTCTTATTGGCTTAAGTGGAGATCAAGCTGCTCAAATCGGTTTGGGTATGACCTGGGCAGCAATGTTTATGGTAGGTTTTGCCTGGTACCTAGACTTCAAGAAAATTCGTCCTTTAGTGCGCGCCTTTGAGGCTGAAAAAGCTGGTGGCAAAGAAGGTAAGCAGGACAAGAAGTCTGACGATAAGAAACCCGAAGGTAAAAAGTCTGAGGGCAAGGGATTAAAGGATAAAGAGCCTAAAGCTGAAGACGCAAACGCAGATAAGAAGTCTAAGTCAAAGGACAAAGATGCAGGCAGCGATGAGGCTGAAGGTGAATCCGAAGACGAATCTGATGACGAAGATAAGTCCAAAGAAGACAAGCCAAAAAACAACAAAAAATCGAAGTCCAATGACAAAAAGTCAAAGGATGATAAAAATAAATCTAAAATGATCACGACTCACTAGCGGGGTGGATTCTAATGTTTGGTGGATTTCAATGGGGAATGTCCCCCATTATCGACGGGTTTAGAATATTTTTAATGCTCTTAGTTCTGCTGCCCTTGTTTGTCATGCTTGATTCGCTTAGACCGTGGCGTCATGAGGTAGAAAAGCACTTTGATGAGCCCAAAGAAGGGATGATGGGATATTTCTGGTTAGGCGGAATCCTATTTATTGCAGGACTTATGCCCTACATTCCCAGTGTCCTTGAGAGATTAGGTGTTTTCATTGGACCAGTTCCCGGGGCTATTTCAGGGCTAGGGCTCTTTTTCATGGTAGTTTTATTCTTTGCTTATGTGAAGCGAGTAATCTTTAATAAGACAATGAGGCGTTACCGTAAAGAAATGCGTAGGCAAAAACGCCTTGAGGCTGCTGGCAAGACAGTTACCGTGTCTGTGGTTGATAAAGTGGAAAGCGAAAAGGAGTAGAGAGTGACTGCACCCACCCCTGATCTAAGTAAGACAGATGCCCCTCAGTTAGCTGAAGAGTTGGGTCTTCGACCTGGCGAATACACGCACATATGCGAGCTGCTGGGACGTATCCCCACCATATGCGAGCTCTATATGTATTCGCTGATGTGGTCGGAACACTGCAGTTACAAGCACTCAAAGGTGCATCTGCGCAAGTTCCCGACAGAGGGCGAATATGTACTACAAGGACCTGGTGAAAATGCCGGCGTTATCAGCGTAGGAGACGGCTGGGCGCTGGCTTTTAAGATGGAAAGCCATAATCACCCCAGCGCGATTGAGCCCTATCACGGTGCTGCTACGGGCATTGGTGGCTGTATGCGCGATATCTTCACCATGGGTGCGCGTCCTATTGCAGCACTTAACAGCCTGCGCTTTGGTTCACTTGATCAACCGCGTCAGCGTTTTCTGGCAACAGAAGCCGCGCGTGGCTTCGCTGACTTTGCGAAGGGCATCGGTGTACCGACCCTGGGCGGAGAGATTCACTTCGACGACGCCTATAAGACGAACTGCCTGGTAAATGCCATGGGTATTGGACTGATGCGTGAAGAGCATCTAACCCGTGCACAGGCAAGTGGTACAGGCAATCTGCTTGTGCTGTTAGGTGCTAAAACAGGGCGTGATGGTATTGGGGGAGCAAGCATCCTAGCAAGTGCAGAGTTCAGCGAGGAGGGCGATCAGTCCGCTGATGCCTCTGGTGCACACGGTGCATCTAGTGCTTCCAGTACTGTAGACCTGACACAATCAGAAGTTGATGCTCCGACCATGGTCACGGGTGATCCTGAACTGGGACGTCGCCTAGCAGAAGCCTGTCTAGAACTATTGGAAAGCGGTCTGCTTGTAGGTTTAGGTGACCTGGGGGCAGCAGGACTAACCAGCTCTGGTTCAGAGATGGCAAGCCGCGCAGGAATGGGCATCACCATTGATGTGACAAAGGTTCCGACGCTCGAATCTGGTATGCGTCCCTTCGAGACCATGGTAAGCGAATCACAGGAACGTATGCTTGCCGTATGCGCACCTGACAGATTGGACGAAGTTTTTGCCGTATGCAAAAAATGGGATGTGCTATCTACGGTAATAGGCGAAGTAACTGACAGTGGCAATTTCACTGTTGTAGCCAGTATCCCTGGAACTGATGAGAAAACAGTCTATGCAAACATCCCTGCAAGGTCTCTTGCAGATGATGCACCTGAATATGACCCTCCTTACACAGAGCCTACCTATATCGCAGAGTTGCGTGGCACTGACCTTAGCGGGCTTAATCATCCGCAGACGCAGGATGAACTGAATGCATCCTTACTTAAGGTACTTGCAAGCAGCAACATCGCGTCCCGTGGCTGGATTGGTAAGCAGTGTGAACTCGATGACGATGAACCCGCAAAGGATAGTGTTGTTATTGCCCCTGGTGCAGATGCAGGACTCTTCCGTATTGGTATTCCAGGCAAACCAGAGACTATGACCAATCGGGGAATTGCTGCAAGCTGTGACTGTAATGGTCGTTACGTCTATTTGAATCCGCGTCGTGGTGCACAAATTGCTGTGGCAGAGGCTGCCCGTAACGTCAGTTGTGTTGGTGCAACACCCGCAGCGCTGACCGACTGCCTGAATTTTGGATCACCTGAAAAGCCAGAGATTTACTGGACGTTTGTAAATTCAATCGAAGGTATCAGCGAAAGCTGTGAAGTGCTTAATGTGCCTGTTGTTTCAGGAAATGTAAGCTTGTATAACGAATCTGATGGCAATCCTATTTATCCAACACCTGCAATTGGACTTGTGGGTATTATTGACGACCTAGATAAGCATTGCACCAGTGACTTCAAGACTGCAGGGGACACAATCATCCTAATAGGCGAGACACTGGATGAAATTGGGGGTAGTGAATATCTAAAGACTCAGTTTGATCTAGTTGCAGGGGACATCCCATCGCTTGACTTAGACCTTGAAGCCTGCACACAGAAAACCTTGCGCGAATTAATTGACGCAGGTCTTATTAAGTCTGCCCATGACTGTTCTGACGGAGGGCTTGCAGTTGCGTTGGTTGAAAGCGCTGTGCAGGGCGGGCTAGGTTTCGAGGTTGCGCTAGATGACACACTAAGTGCTGCAAGTTCACTTTTCAGTGAAAGCCAAAGCCGTGTTGTTGTAAGCAGTGCTACAGATAAGGTTGATGCTGTGCTTGATGCACTGCAGGCAGCTGATGTGTCCTTCAGCATCCTTGGTGACGTTGGCGGCGACCGTGTCATTATCAAAGATAAGATAGATCTTCCCCTGGCGAAGGTTAGCCAGATCTGGTCGGATTCCCTAGAGCAGGCACTTTTCGCAGAGGGCAGTGAAGTTGGCGATGGCGCAGATGGCAGCGCAGGCGACAGCATCCGCGATAATGCTAGTGCACTTAAAGGTGCATAAGTGAGCGGAGTAATAGGTGTCTTTTTAAGGCAGGACGCTGAACTGCCTAATGATGAGGCGGCCCGTCTGGCCTACTTTGGTCTTCATGCTTTGCAGCATCGCGGGCAAGAGGGCACAGGTATTGCTGTAGGTGATGGCAGAACAATAATAGAGGTCAAAGACTTAGGACTTGTCGCCCAGGTCTTTAAGGAGTCAGGACTGCGTGCGCTGACGGGTCATATTGCCCTAGGCCATGCAACCTATGCAGTATCACGTGGCAAGAACGATCTTCCGGAATGGGAGAGTGCCCAGCCCCATATGTTTTCTATAGGTAGTCAGCTAATTGCCCTAGGCTTTAATGGCAGCTTGATTAATTCCTCAGAGCTTCAGGACTATCTGCAAAACCACAAGATTCAGCTAGAGTCAGATACAGACGCGGAGGCTATTGCAGCCCTTGTAGGTAAATTTACCGAAGAAACCAGTCATATCCGCGAAGGCATTGCGCGCACCATGAATATGGCGCAAGGATCTTACGCGGCGGGCATCATTACGGAATCTGCCCTCTATGCCTTTCGTGACCCTTTGGGAATCTGTCCTCTATGCATAGGGGAGCTACCCGATAATCGTGGTTGGGTCATTGCCAGTGAGACCTGCGGACTTGATATTGTAGGCGCGCGTTATCTGCGTGATATTGAGCCTGGTGAGGTCGTCAAAATCAGCGAGCTGGGTGTAGAGACCCTTATCGCAAAACCAGCACCAAAACCAGCACTGTGCGTATTCGAGTATGTTTACTTTGCACGTCCTGACAGCGAGATGGCAGGCCTGTCCATGTATGAATCCAGAGTTCATTTGGGGCAAGAGCTAGCGACGGAGTCGCCCATTCAGGCAGATTATGTCATAGGCGTACCCGACAGTGGTATCCCCGGGGCTGTAGGCTTTGCAAAGGCAAGCGGTATTCCCTATGGTGAAGGGCTTACAAAAAACCGCTATGTGGGGCGTACTTTTATTGAGCCGACGCAGGCACTGCGCCAGCGAGGTATCAGGTTAAAGCTAAATCCTATGAAACATGCGGTACGTGGTAAGCGCCTTGTGGTAGTAGATGATTCGATTGTGCGCGGAAATACCAGTAAACAGCTGGTAGCTATGCTGCACGAGGCTGGTGCTAAAGAGGTCCATCTACGTATTACCTCGCCACGTGTAATATCCCCCTGCTTTTACGGAATTGATATGTCAACCAGCGACCAACTAATTGGTGCACGCCTAAATGTCGATGAGATCTGCCATCATGTCGGGGCAGATTCGCTAGCGTATCTATCGTTGGACGGAATGGTGCGTGCAACAGGAATCCCTGCAGACGAATTGTGCATGGCCTGCTTTAATGGAGTTTATCCTATAGATGTAGGCGAGATATATGTGGGTGAGTCCTGTGCAGACACAACAAACGAGAGATGAAACTAATAATAGCAAGGTGAAGCCTCATCTAGCAGCTGAAAGGTCCGATATGAGCAGTGAAGATACTACTCAAGCTAGTCAAAATAATACTTCAAGTAAAGAATCAATCAGTGGAGGATTGACCTATGCAGAGGTTGGTGTTGATACTGCAGAGGGTGCCCGTGCAGTTGATGCAATTCGTGCCAGCGTTCAGTCTACCTATCGTCCCGAAGTTATTGGTGATATAGGTGGTTTTGGAGGTCTCTTTTCTGCTGCAGCACTGAAGGACATGGATGATCCGGTATTGGTGTCAGGTGCTGATGGAGTGGGTACAAAGATTGAGTTGGCTCGTCAGCTAGGCATTTACGATACTGTTGGTGTCGACCTTGTGGCCATGTGTGTAAACGACGTACTGGTCACCGGCGCTGAACCCCTTTATTTCCTGGATTATATTGCTACGGGAAAAATAGAGAGTGCCCGTATGGAGCAGCTGGTAGAAGGTATTGCTGAGGGTTGTCGCCAGGCAGGGTGTTCACTCATTGGGGGAGAAATGGCAGAGCACCCCGGGGTCATGGCTGATGATGCCCTAGATATGTCAGGATTTTGCACTGCGGTAGTAGACAAGCCAAGGATTGTAGACGGCTCAGGTATTCAGCCAGCAGATCTGATTTTCGGACTGCCTTCAAGTGGCTTTCATTCCAACGGCTATTCTTTAATTCGTCGCGTTCTTAAGGAAAAAGACTGCAACCTTGATAATCCTTTTAGCGATGACAACGATGTGACTTTAGGGCAAGCTTTGCTTGAACCAACACGCATTTATGTCAAAACAATTCTTAGTTTACTGCGTAATGCTGTATCCATAAAGGGGATGGCTCATATTACAGGCGGTGGCATTACAGAAAACCTTGATCGTATTCTGCCTGATGGGACAGATGCGGTCTTGCGACTTGATTCCTGGGATATACCTGCTGCTATTGAGTATATTTGCGAACTGGCCAGCCTAGACCAGAGGGAAGCACTACGCACCTTCAACTGCGGGATAGGCTTTATGCTTGTAGTTAGTCCAAAGGATGTCCCGCATTTACGCCATGCCTTAGATGCAGCTGGTGAAAACTATTTTGAAGTGGGCACTATTGAAGCAGCGGAGGGGAAGGGACGCAGTGTTAGATACATCTAGCCCTGCAGGCGATTTGAAGGCTTTTGCTACATCTATTGAGCCTGCCAAAAACGTTCCTCGCGAAAAGCTGCAACTAGGGATACTCATCTCTGGTGGTGGTAGCAACTTGCAAGCGATTATAGACGCTATCGCTGCTGGCATTCTTGATGCAGAGGTAAGCGTTGTTATCTCGAACAAGTCAGATGCTTACGGCCTAGAGCGAGCAAAAGCTGCAGGGATTCCTGCCATCTGCCTTAACCCGAAAGAGTTCATAGACAAAACGGCTTTTGATAGCGCAATCCTGCAAGAACTGCAGAAGTACCCTGTCGATTGGGTTGTGATGGCGGGATATATGCGCTTAATAACAAGTACGATACTTGATGCCTATCCCAATAAGATATTGAATTTACATCCGTCATTGCTGCCCTCTTTTGCAGGAGCGTATGCCATACGCGATGCGCTGGCTGCAAACGTGCGCATCACAGGGGTTACCGTGCACATTGCAAACGAAGTCTTTGATGAGGGGCCCATAATCGCCCAGCGTGCAGTACCTGTATTACAAGACGACGACTATGACAGCCTTGCCCAGCGCATTCATGTAGCAGAGCACAAACTTTACCCTGAAGTACTACAACTTATTGCAGAAAATCGCCTTACCATCAAAAACGGTAAGGTGCGCATCTTAGCCCTGGAAGGATCCAAGTAGTGAGCACAACACCTGCAACCAACCCCACAATAAAGCGAGCCCTGGTATCAGTAACAGACAAAGAGGGCATTGTGGACTTTTGCCAAACACTTACTAATGATTTCGGTATTGAGGTTATTTCGACAGGGGGAACAGCAGCACTGCTGAGTAATGCGGGCATACCCGTGACACCAATAGAAGAAGTCACAGGACTTCCAGAAATGATGGATGGTCGTGTAAAAACACTACACCCAAAAGTACACGGGGCGTTACTGGCACGTCGTGACAATCCTCAACATGTGGAGGAAGCTAAGATACATGACATCGGTACTATCGACTTAGTAGTCGCAAACCTATATGCATTTGAAGCGGCTGTAGCAAGAGGGGACCTAAGTGAAGAGGACATAATCGAAAACATCGATATTGGTGGGCCTAGCATGTTGCGTAGTGCTGCAAAGAATTTTGCCAGTGTTACTGTGATTACTTGCCCAGATTCCTACAATGATTTCATCATAGAGCTTCGTGAAAATGCAGGATCAACTACACTGAAGACGCGTAAAGGGCTTGCCCAGAAAGTATTTGGGCTAACAGCCCATTATGACGCTGCAATAGCCCATTACTTAAGCGGAGACCTAAATGAGCAGACCTCATATGAGCAGGGTAAAGAAGAGTTGCAGATTGACCTGGAAAAAATCCAAGACCTTCGCTACGGAGAAAACCCTCATCAAATTGCTGGGTACTACCGTTTTAAGGGTGACATTTCTCATACCCTAGCAAATGCTACCCAGCTTCAGGGTAAGGCACTATCTTATAACAATATTCTAGATACTGACGCGGCATGGACTGCAGTGCGTGAGTTTGCTGATTCTAGCTGTGTCATCGTAAAGCACACCAATTCTTGTGGCGGGGCCAGCGATCCTGACATTGCAGTTGCTTATCAGAAGGCCTGGCAAGGTGATCCCATATCGGCTTTTGGGGGCATCATAGCCCTGAACCGACCTGTGACTAAAGCAGTAGTTGAAGCAATATTTGCAAATAAGCAGTTTGTAGAAGTGCTTATTGCCCCCAGCTTTGAAGCAGAGGCGCTAAGTCTACTTGCAACAAAACCAAATATGCGCGTGCTTGAAACAGGTGGAGTAAACCCCCCAGGGGGAAGACCAGCCCTGCGCAGCATAGAGGGCGGCGTACTTATTCAAGATGAGGATACTGCAACGGAAGGTTCTGGTTCTTTCACCGTTGCAGGCAAGGTTGCTGTAGATACAGACACTATGGCAGACCTCGTTTTTGCCTGGAAGGTGTGCAAGGGAATCAAGAGTAATGCAGTAGTTCTTGCAAAGGATATGCAGATGCACGGAATGGGGGCAGGGCAGCCCAACAGAGTGAGCTCTGCACGTCTTGCGGTAGAGCAAGCAGATCGCCAGTTTGGGGAAGCTGCGGGTTGCGTGGCAGCATCGGATGCCTTTATACCCTTTCCAGATACAGTAGAGGTTCTGGCAGCAGCAGGGGTGAAGGCGATAATCCAGCCTGGAGGATCTATGAGGGATGCAGAAGTCTTAGAAGTTGCAGAGGCAGCCGGAATTGCAATGATCTATACTAATAAACGTCATTTTCGCCATTAAGACAGTCCGTGTTAACTGGCGGCTGCGCCTAACCAAATCGAATATACGACTGAAATTTACCTAGTGTGCGCGTAGTCATCAAATTGTTACTAATTATGATACATTTCAAATAGGTTCATAAATATCCCACATATTTATGTGGACTTCTGGTTAATTATGAAATAATTGTTACAAAGACCCCCCCCCCCCGTTCCTGGTAGCCTTCTAATCGCAGGCGCTCTGTGGTAAGGAACAAGGTGCTGAGGTGCGTGGGGTATTCTACCTAATTTGTGCGACTAAAAGTTGCTATTGCCTCAAAATTTCAGTTCTTAATCCGCGGAGTCACGTGAGGAAAACCAACCTTGAGAGTTTGAGGTAACAGTGACCGCATCAAGTAACGTTTCTAATAAATTCTCCAAGCTAAGACTTTTTGGCAGAAAGAGACTTGTCTCAATTGCCTTAGCAGCCCTTTTGCTGGCAGCACCTGTTCTTGCAACAGCAAGTCCAGCTGCCGAAGAATTTGCAGTTGTACAAAGCCAGCGCGATAACGTGACCATTAATACTTCAGAAGATGCAGAGCGTTTCTCTGAGGGCTTGCAAGGCAATTCGTTTGATCCGCACAGCTTAATTGAAGAGCTAACCAGCTCTCAAAGAGCATTGCTAGAACAGATGACTGAAGCGGCGACGAGTTCTGAAGAGTTTGCGGAATCTGTTGCCGCAGTGTCCTCAAGTGGTGTGGGTATTGCTCCTTTTAGTTTTTCCGTGGGAACAGAACAGCAGCTGCGTGATGCAATAGCTGCAAATGAACCTGTAATAGAGTTGACTGCCAGCTTCACCATGACAGGAGCATCGTTTTCAGTTCCTTCAGGTTTTGATATCGAGATTACTAGTGATGCAAATGGTCCTCACACTATAACGAGAACCCTTGGCGGTCGTCACTTCACTGTTCAGGGTAATCTTACTCTTTCTGACATCATCATAAGCGGTGATCATGAAAATGTTGCAGCTAACCACGGGGGCATAATAGTTTCTGGCTCTACGCCTGGGGGCAGGCTAACTTTAGATGATGGCGCTATTATCCAGGATAACAGGGCAGCCAGTGGCGGTGGGGTAGAGCTTCCTTCTTCGGCAGGTAACAACACCCTGATAATGAATGCAGGGTCTTACATCACCAACAATAGAGCTGCTTCTGAGGGTGGCGGAATAAGTATTCGTACGGGGCTTAATGCAACAGGAATAAATCCTCCCGTTACGATAAATCCTGGTGCCATAATTAGCTACAACCAGGCTGGAACGACCCCAGCAGCCGGCAATGGCGGCGGCGGCATATTCTCTAGTGCGTCCTCGCTTATCATGAACGGAGGGAGCATTATTAATAATACCTCCTTCCGTAGTGGCGGCGGTATTGTCTTTACTGGTCAGACAAATGGACCGGGAGGTCTGCACCAGCAGCACTTCACTATGAATGATGGACTTATTGATGGAAACGTTACTCATAGTCCTAGTGTAGGTGGTGGGGGTATATCCATTCGCACAGGCTCAGAATCTATCCAGGTTCACTATAACTTTCTAGGTGGCATCATTAGCAACAACAGAGATTATGTTGATAGTTGGCGTAATACCGGTGGTGGTATCGAAATAGGGGGAGCAAACGCTAGGGTAATAATAGCTAACACGATTACAGGTAACCGTGCAGTGAATGGTGATGGCGGCGGTATCTCAATTACAGGACCTGATGGTGGTAACAACAATGTTTACATCATGCCTGGTGCTGAGATTTCACATAACTTTGCGCACTTTGATGGTGGCGGTGTTTATATAACGCCAAGCAATAACCTAAGAAGTGATCTACAGGGCGTTAGCGCGAATTCACAAAACACACTCACCATGTACGGCGGAACTATCGCTAATAACTATACGCGTACGGGTAGATTTGGTGGTGGCGTATTCCTGGAGGCTCTTCGCTGGAACTTGCCTGCTAACATAGCTACGCCTGCAGGTCTACCAGCAGGCTTTCACTGGAATGGTGCCCACATGGATTTTCATGGTGGTGAGATTAAAGATAATGGCTTTGTGACTGACTCCAGCAGTGGTGAGATCACCGAAATGACCCGTGATGGTGGCGGTGTGTACGTAAGACACGCTTCCAGCTTTAATGCAACAGGACAATACCCTAGTTCAATTACAGGTAACAGAGTCACTGGTGACGGTGGCGGTGTCTTCACTGAAGCGTTCGAGTATGAGCCAGTTCTTGTAGAATGCCAGCATGTAAAGCTGGCAAATGGTCAGGTTGCTAATCCGAACCCTCGTATCTATGCTGATTGCGAAGAGTTCCCTTATCACAATCTTGCCATTAACGAAGAAGTAGTCTTTGCAAGCAACTTTGCAGGTGAGGGGGGCTTTCTTAATCCTGATAATCCAGAGGACACAGACATTGAGTTTCCTCTTAGCGGCCCTTCTGTTTTAGTTACTGCAGGACAGCTGCACAGTCTTAATAACTATGACATTAACTATAGAAGACCTCCACTGGCGATGCTGGTAAAAACACTGCATGTACCAGAAGGTACAACTATCCCTAGTGCCAGTTTTGACTTCAGCTTTACCCCCGTACAGGTTGATTTGGGTGGTAGCCCCGCCGTGAACTCAAGGCCCGTAGCAGATTTCAATACTTTACTAGCGCCAAATCCGCAAAATGTAGCACTGGATTTGTCTACTGCAACTACGGCAACACCTACCCCTGCAGGCACCGTTGCAGTTACGGGCACATTGAATCTAGTAGATCTTTTTGAGGGACTAGAGCCATTCCCGCTTCCTGCAGGAGTATTTGTCTGGAATGTCAGCGAAGTTGACGGAAGTTCTAACACGCTTCCGCCTTCGCAAATGACCTATGACCTTGATACGCACTTTCAAGTAAGGGTACATACAGATGACACTGGTCAAGTGTCTGAGGTGCAGGTGTTCGAGCTAAACGAAACTTCGGGCAACTTTGTTGTGGGAAGTGAAGTGGGAAGCTCCATCATGAACTTCCTAAATGAGTACAGTAGAAACTTTGTTGTCCCCACGGGGCTTGCAATTACTGGTGGGCCACTTGTTTATATTGCAATAGGAGCAATCCTCTTACTTTCAGTGTATTTCATAAGTAGACGACGCAAGATTGTCGAGAAATCTTCGGGTCAAACAAACACCGACCTTGTGGCAGCTGGAAACAGGGCTGCTTCTGGTGTAGCCAGCAAGGTATCTAAAGCGATTAGAGTGAGGATTAACCAATGGTAAGCAAGCTAGTTACTATTAAAGGCAAGATAGCCAGCCTAGGCAAAAAGAAGCTGATTGCGCTATCTTTAGCAGCAGTCATGTGCTCGCTACCTCTTTTCGCGTTAGCCAGTCCTGACGTGCGCGAAATGGTTGCAGAAGCACTGGGTATTTCTGCGGATGAATCGCTTGTAGCTACTAGCGACATAACTCCACTTTCAGGTGGATTTGATGCAGATGGATGGCCTTTGCCTGACCCTGCTGAATGGTCAGGGCTTAGAATCCCTGCAGAGTTTGACCAGGACGAAACCCCTTACGGTAGATTTAATGCTGTTACGGGTCAAGTGTTGGCCCCAGATGCTCCAGTGGCCTGGGATTTGGTAGCAGATTTTAGTGCAATCACGCCAGAGACTATAGCGATAGCAACAAACCAGCAAGCACAAGTGCAGGAACAAGCACAATTTAGGCTAGATCCTGTAACTCAAACTGCAGAATTGTATCGCCTGCCTATGACGGCACCGCGTACACTGGCCCAAGTAGCAGGCACGGTCACTATTCCTCCAACAGTAGACTTTGGTGGGGTTACTTACACGGTAGTAAGTATTGGCTCTAATGCAGTTGGTGTTGGGACTGAGGTAGAACGTACTGGTTGGCTCACCATCACTATTCCCAATACCGTTACTCATATTCAAGCAGAAGCATTCTTGCACTCTGCTACGACAAACTTCACTTTTATGCCACCTGTTACAGGTAACTTAGTGTATATCGGGGATCGCGCTTTCCAGTATTCGGGAAGTTCTTTTGGTGGCAGCATGAGGATGATGGTTCTCTCACCAGCGCGCGCTTTCCCTGACGGTCTTAGAGAAGTGGGTACAGGCGTTTACACAGGAAGAAATTACAATGCCGTTAACTTTAATATCACGATTCCGCAAAGCTTAGAGGTAGTTGGTGTTGAGAAATTTGTACCCCCTAATCCTGCAGCGTGGGACTTTGAGGTAGCCTTTTTTGGACCGCATTATGGTAGCGCGGGTCTTGGGAGCACTTCGCTCACCGTCACGATGCCAAATGTTATAGAGATTCCATCTGCGTGGACACAGGTTCCAGCAGGACTCTTTGGTATGCCGATGCTTAATGCGAATGGACTCAGCGGAAATTCAACAGGTATATACCTGCCCGATAGCATTACCCATATCCATTGCGGTGCATTTAGCAACATGTCTGTGGGTCTTGCGGCATCATCAGCAACAGTTTTTAACTGGCCGGATAACCTAGAGCACATTGGCTCACGTGCTTTTACTCGTTTTTCACCGAGGGGGCCAGCCGTTGCAGATTTCTTAGATTTTCCTAGCAGTCTTAGGGTAATAGGTAATGAAACTTTTCATAACATGAACTTTGGAAATGGGACTACTCCGCCTTCACCTAATCCTTATCTAGACTTGAGACCACTTGCAGACCTAGAACAATTAGGTACGGGTGCTTTTGGGACTCAAGGTGGCTCTTTCCACCTTCCAGGTTGGATGTGGCATGAAGATCGTACAGCTATTCCTAGTAATTGGACAGCTATTCCTGCAGATACTTTTATAAATATGCGTAATGCTAACAATGAAAATATAGTGCTGGATTTGTCAGGTACAAATATTAGATACATTGGGAATCGAGCCTTTAACTACACGAACATCACCATGAGCGTTCCTGCGTCCGCTGGTTTTGCTGGGTTTATTGCTTCGCCACATCTAGAGTGGATTGGAAACAATGCCTTCATGGATCAGAGAAATATGCAGTTTGCTTCTCTTGAGAACAGCAGCCTTATTCGCATAGGAAACAACGCGATGCGAGGATGGACAAGTGTAAGTGGCGATCTTATTTTGCCAGATGGTCTTGAGCAAATTGGTGCTCAGGCCTTCCAGGCTTCAACCTGGGATGGCACTTTGTACATACCGAGTTCTGTAATGTACTTTGGGCATGTGAGGGCGACGTGGAACAGTATTCCCTTTCCTTTGCACCGCTCTTGGCTCGTAACAAATTTCAGCGAAATACAGCACGGCAGATATGTGCGCCCCATGGTAGGCAATCTTCCTTCAGTAGACGATAGATTTACAGGTACCCCAGTTACAGATGGCTGGGAAGATACCTACAGCATCAGTACAACAGATCCTGTGCTTTATAAGTCTGCACGCTGGACAGATAATCACCTA
>WRBC01000009.1 GCA_009779855.1 Coriobacteriia bacterium | reverse complement strand
TAGGCGCTTACGCGAACGTGAAGCCACCATCATGGCAAGTATTACAGTAGCTGCTACAAGTACGGCCAAAATCGGCATGCTTGTAATGACGAGGCCTGTGTTATCTGCATGCACATAGTCATTGATAAAGTCAATGCGGTTGTTGAAGGGCTCAGCTGCTGAGACAAAGTGTGTTCCCTGGTTAGGTACTACAACATCGTCGCCTGCAAGGTTGTTATCTGTAACGTCTCCGAAAGGAGTACCTATTTGAGTACCCGCTACAAATACACGACCTTCACCAGTAAACTCAGCATCCTGAGTTTCTGTTGATCCAAAAGTTGTTCCCGCTGGAAGCTCTGGGAAAATCAGGCGTTGACCGTGAAGAAGGTTAGCAGTAACTACAAAGGGATCAGCTGCGGTTCCTGTACCTGAAATACCAATAGTAGGTTGCGGGGCGACATTTACACCAGGAGTCCCTGATACTACACGTACTCCTGTTGCACTTGCTGTAAGTGTTGGGTTTGGCCCTGGCTGATCGAAGACCTGTGAGGGAATAATCAAAGTAGTAGCAGTTGGGAACACTGTTGTTAGATCTGAAAGACCTGTAGTGTCTACTACTGTCTTAGTTACTGCAAATGCTGGAGCATCTGGATCAGTAGTAATGATGTTGCGGGTGAAAATATTTCTAAAGAGAAATTCACTAGGGTCTACGATTGTTCCTGGAATACCTGGAATAGAATCAGTTGGAGGAGTACCCGGCTGCGGGTCAGTTCCTGGGAAGAACTGATTTCCTTTTGGTCCTAGTACCCAGCGATCTTCAGTTCCTGGCTGACCAGGAGTACCGTCACTACCTGGAGTTCCAGGAGTTGCAGGTTGACCAATCATGTGGGTTACCCTTAGCTGACCATCAACATTTCTTACTTCAAGAGTCATCATGTAAACAGCAGTTGAGTACGTAAGCGTACCTAGTGCATTTGGGTTTGCAGCGTTGTCTGCTGCAAGGTTGTTAGTGTTTCTCATCTCTTCTACAAAGAAGTGGAAAACACCAGCATTTGGAAACAAGATATCAATGTCTCCTGCAGTGAAGCTCGCACTTGTATTGAAGCCAGCTGCATTGTTTAGACGAAGCTCTGTTTGACGCAGACCAAAGTATCCTGCAGGATATGAAATGCTTCTGTCTGGTCCAATAGTTGCGGTGGGTGTGGGCATAACTTCAAAGGCAGCGTCCACTAGATCAGTAGGAGCATTGCCACCACCAACTGGCTGTGCCTGAGTTAGTCTAAAGCTAAAGGTGGTTGCTGGAGTCACTGCTCCATTTGGAGTATCTAGGTTTTTAGTAATACCTAGATTAGGCAGAGCTGCTGGAGGATTAGCTAGTGCTACCCCCACAAAACCAAGCCCCATGACCAAAGCTAAACCTAGAGCTAAGACCAGTCTTGAAAAATAGTTCTTCATTCATTCTTTCCTTTCTCGATCTTTCTTACTTCTTTTACCGGATGTTTCTTTCTTACTTGCCTATATTCCTAAAGAGCATGCGTTCTGCTCGTTTAAGCATGTATGTCCCTTTGCTTACCACGTTTAGTTGTGATGTGCCCACAGGAACACTAAGCTCACCGCGAAGAATTCGTCTGCTTGTGATAACTGCTGTTACAAGTGCTACTACAGCAAGCGCCACTATCCACATACCGCTGCCAACAATGCTCAGTCCCGTTATCGAAACATGGTTATGTGTGTTAGTAAAGTCAGCAGAGTTTCTACCTTCTCCAACTATGCGATCTCCCGTGCTAAGGGATACATTTGGACCTGCGCCAGGCGGTACTGTTACGGCACTTCCCGCCACATACAGCACTACTGAAGGAGTAAAGGACTGATGTGCTCTTTCAGTAACATTCCAGGTAACCCCTTGAGGGACCGCACTAAACACAAGACGTTGACCGTGTCTAAGGTCTACATTCCTTGTGTCGCCCAAAGTAAAGACTTCGTCTCTTACAAAGGTAGGTCCTTGATAGACACGTGCGGCCAGTGTCGCACCAGTACTGCAAAATGCGCTTGGCAAAAACTCAATATCAAAGGTGAAATCTTGATTTAAGTTTGCAAGTTCGCCCACAACTGTCTTTGAGGCAGAAAGGATACTTGTGCGCACATGGGTATTAGTAAAGATCATGTTTGGAGCTTCCAAATTCATGAGCATCAGTGACTGAGTACCCCCACCCTGCGCAGCAGTACTAAAGTTATGAGTATCTAAAACAAAGGTGGGCTCATTTCTGTCAGTAGTATCACCTACGCCTAGCTGACCTGAAAGGTTATTACCCCAAGAGTAAAGTTCATTGTCAGAACTAAAGGCCAGGAAGTGGGAGTTTCCACTAGTGAGGAAGTCCCAGTCCTTATCTTCAGCTATTCTTGTCGGTGACCAAACGTTTCCACTTGACGTACCATTGCCTAGTTGGCCTCTGCTGCCAGAGCCCCAAGTAAACATCTCACCAGCAGAGCTTACAGCCGCTGCAGCACTTTCTGAAGTCATGCCTGCAAATCTCCAGACTGTAGTGTCACTGTCGCCACCTACCCGGGTAGGGACATCTCTGCTCGTGGTATCGCCATGGCCTAGTTGTCCTGCGCCATTAGCACCCCAAGAATAGAGGTGACCATTTGTTGTAACCCCTAAGACAGAGGTTCCGCCATTCCCTGTGATTCTTGTCCAGTTCTGATCCCCTGGAACCCTTGTAGGGATGGTTCTGGCAACAGTATCGCCATGACCTAGTTGGCCGCTTCCGTTAGCACCCCAAGAATAGAGGTGACCTTGGCTATTGATCGCGAAGGCTGTCGAATTGAGCGTCACAACATTCACCCAATTGTTGGCATCTCCTATTTGAGCCGGCACATTGGTGCCTCCACCTACGCCTGTCCCCCAACCAAAGAGATATCCTTCAGAGTTTATGGCAAGTGCAGAACTTGACCTTGAAGATACGTGTGCCCAAGTATCAGTGCCAATCCTGGTGGGAACAGCAATATTAGTACCACTAAGCTGGGAGGCTGGTGGCTGTACTCCGCCCCTACCCATCTGAGCGCTGTTCCAGGGGGCGCCCCAACCAAAGAGACGTCCATTTGAATCAATAGCAAAAATTCCATTAGCACCCATTGCGACACTTGCCCAATTGTTGGCTGGGACTTCAATTCTGTAGGGGATATCCCTATTAGTGGCAGAACCACTGTCGCCTAGACCTAGTTGACCTGTAGCGTTATTCCCCCATGAATAGAGATCAAGTCCTATTACAGGGTTTCCTGCTGCGTCGCCCCCATCTGCAACAATCTCTTGCAGAGTAGCGCGCGCATCAAGTTCCGCACCAGCCCCCGTGACAATTACAGTCAATTCATATACTGCTGGTGAGTAGGTTACCTGTGACGGAGGAGTAGCCCCCGATGAACCCGAAACCTCTGAGACTCTCCAGACAAAGACACCTGGTGCATCAAATTCAACACCTGCAAGTAAGTCTATGCTACGGGTTAGAGTAGACACTCCACCAGCGGTACTTACCTCTGTGTCAGGGTGGTTCATGGCTATAGCTACACGACCATTTCCGTTTACCACAGAAGTACCTAACTGCGGAAGCTGGTTTGCCTGTGCAGTATCTCCGTTAAAGCTGTATCTTACTATCTCAAAGGCAAAAGAGAGATTTGAAGTCGTTTGCCCTTCTACTTGACGCAGCGCCTTGGTAAGGTCTGCACGTGTCATTGAAGGCCCCATAATGCTCTGCACGTTAGTGAAGAGAGCCTCTTCAACTCTCAGATTAAAGAGGGCCATAGAATGTGTACCCGACCCTGTTTGACTTATTCCTGAAAGACCCTCTGTCTGAATAACCAGTTGAGGTCCACTTGCAGCCCCAGGGGTAGTCGTGTTTCCAACCCCTAGCTGACCTGCAGCATTAGCGCCCCAGGCCCACAGTTCTCCGCGCGAGTTTGCAGCAAGGGTATGTGCGTTACCACCACCAATAGCCACCCAGTTAGAGGCAGTGCCAATTTGTACTGGTCTGTTGGTTCTGGTTGCTGGTGCAGCTGCGCCTCCAGGACGTCCAAGGCCTGCAACGGTAGCACCTGTACCACCACTCCAGGAGAAAAGTCTTCCGCAGTCACTAAGTGCAACGGTAACTCGTGGATCATTTACTTGCTGTACTACATCTATCCAGCCCGTTACAGGGGGGCTTACATGAGTAGCGGGAGAGTCAGGAGCATTTGCTACAGTAAGTGTAGGAACAGTAGTATTTGCACCTGATCTTCCCAAAATGCCAACTGTAGCACCCCATGCGGCTCCTCGGTCAGCATTCGTTCCCCACGAATAGATTTGTCCGTCATTTCCTATACCAAAGGCAGTTCCCACACCCCCAGGACGTGCCATCTCCCATCTAAAGGTAGCAGGCACACCTGCAGGGTTATTTACTCTTCCTGGAACATTAGCCGCAGGGTTTGCTCCACCTGGCGTACGCCCCAGTTGGCTAAAGCTATTGTTACCCCAAGAATAGAGGTGTCCATCTTCTGTAATAGCCAGAACAAAAGACCTATGATCTCCTGCTGCTGCAGCAGCCATTGACACCACATTCACCTGCGCCCAAACGTGAGTTCCCGGCACTCTTTGAGGGGTTAGCTGCGTCGTAGTATTACCAAGACCTAGCTGGCCACTTGGATTGAATCCCCAGACCCACATTTCGCCCGCAGTGTTTATGGCAGCCATGTATCCAGCAGCAACTCCACCACCTTGACCTGTAGTAGAACCTCCACCATCTACATCTACCCAAATATCACTGGCAGCAGTAGGGATAGTAAGTCTTTCAGGAGAAGTGATAGGTGCAGTTCCTCCAAGACCACCACGTCCCATCATGGCAGAATTACGCGGACCACCCCATACGTAAAGATGCCCCTCAGTGGTAGTGGCTATAGACCCACCTGCGAATGATGATGCTCGCGTCCAGTTGTCTCCATCGCCTACTTGTTCTGGGCTTGTTCTATTGACAGTGTCGCCATGACCTAGCTGACCGCCTGCATTGTTCCCCCAAGAGAACATGGCGAAGCCTCTATTGGCGTGGGTGTTTCCTGTCGCAGCGCCTGCATCATCTTGTATAGCTATAATGCCGGCTGTTGCACGGAGACCTGTACCGCCCCCTCCCCAAGGGGTAACCTCTACACGCAACTCATGAATAGCCTGTGAGTACGCAATGTGCGCGGGTGGGGTAACACCTGAAGATCCTGCCACCTCTGTAATACGCCAAATATAGACACCCAACTCAGTAAACTCAACACCATCAAGTATCGATGTACTATTTGTAAGGGTAGTAATACCACCATCTACTTCTGAAGTAGTGTCGGGTCCATCCATGGCAACAGATGCTCTGCCTGCCCCATTAACTACAGAAGTACCTAGCTGTGGAAGTTCGTTAGCACGCGAGGTATCACCATCAAAGCTGTGTCTTTCTATTACAAAGTCAAAAGAAAGATCAGAGGTGGTTTGCCCTGCGGGCAGACGTAGTGATTTGGTAATATTTGCGTCTGCGGTTACAGCCTCTGCCACACGATAGACATTGACGAACTCCATGGGGTCTGTTCTGACAAGCGCAAAGGAGTGAGTACCCGACCCTGTTTGACTAATACCTTCCAAGCCAAAAGTCTGCATAACAAAGGAAGATCCTGCCTGCAAGGTCGGAGGGGTCCCAAAGTTTCCAAGACCTAATTGTCCCTCTACATTTCTACCCCAAGAATAAAGTCTGCCTGTATCAGTCATGGCAAGTGAGTGAGCGTTGCCGCCACCAATCGCCTCCCAGTTATTGGCAGTACCTACTTGCCCAAGCCTGTTGGTGGGCATAGCCGCATTTGCGGGACGCCCAAGGCCTTCAGTGGCAGCATTTCCTGTGCCCGTACCAGGGTTAAACGTAAAAATTCTTCCATCATCAGATAGTGCGATGGTTGTAATCGGATTCTCACGCTGCTGAATTATATCTGCCCAACCCGTTACAGGGGTTTGGTTTGCAGAAGCAGAATTAAGATTAGCTATGGTAATACGCTGGGGAATAATGCGCGCAGGGTTACCTGTGCCAACATCTACCCTTCCCAGTCGGCCGTCAGCATTATTTCCCCAAGAATAGAGATGTCCATTAGCACCTATGGCAAAAGCTGTTCCGCTTGTTCCAGCCCTTACTATTTCCCATTCAGTATTGCCGTCACCTGCATCTACTACCCGTCCAGGACTTGAGAGGCGCGTGGCATTTGCAGTACCCCTACCAAGCTGTCCCTCGTTATTAGCACCCCAGGAATAAAGGTGTCCTTCTTCGGTAAGGGCCAGAGTGAAGTCCCTCCGACCTGCAAGATTATTTACCCCAAATGATACAGTAGACACAGATGCCCATTCGTGATTGTTAAGTGCTCCCCCAGCTCCTACTCTTTCAGGAGTATATACCTGAGCAAGCGCAGGTGTCCTTCCTAGTCCTAGTTGTCCCGCCATATCAGATCCCCAAGCCCAAAGTTCACCTGCATCATTGATGGCAAACATGCTTGTATTAGGAGGGGTACCAGCTAAACCAGCAGCATCTACTGCCGTCCAGTTATCACTAGCAGCGCCTGCGATTATGAGCCTTTCAGGAGTTGAAATAACCCCCGTTCCTCCAAGGCCGTCACGTCCCATTCGAGCAGAGTTGCGCGGGCCGCCCCACACATAGAGCTCTCCTTCAGCGTTAATAGCGATAGACCCACCTGGTGATGTCTGAACATCTACCCAATTATCAGCCTCTCCTGCCCTTGTAGGACGATTTCTATTGGTGGTATCCCCTAGTCCCAGCTGTCCCTGAGCGTTATTTCCCCAAGCATATAAAGGAGTACCCCCTTGGGTAGCTGCACCATCAATAATCTCTACGATTCCAACTGAAACAACAGTATTAGCACCCGCACCCGTAACAACTACACGCAACTCGTACTCGGCATCTGAATAGACAACGCTCTCTCTGCCGACTGCAGTGTTGGAGGATCCCTCTACTTCTGATACACGCCAGATATAGGTACCTGGTGTCGCAAACGTAATGCCTTCCAGAAGGTTTACTGTTCGGGTAAGTATTCTTGCAGTACCTGAGGTAGTCACTGTGCTGTTTGAAGTATTGATATTAAGCTGAATAGCACCCGTGTTTCCGTCCATGGTTCCAATAGCAGGAAGATTTGTAAGAGCCCCCGCCTGACCAGCTGCATTCAAGAAGCTGTGTCTTTCTACCAGGAACGTAAAGGTAAGGTCTGGAGCTGGCGCATCCAGCGGCGTATACAAAACCTTAGTAATCTCTGCTGTTGCAGTGGCAGCAGCAGGAGAAATACCCTGATAGGCAGCTGTCGTTTCCTGTGAAGCTTCAATGGCTTCTAGGATATGAGGAGGACTTAAGAATGCTTCGTCTTCAGCATTTGCACGCGCAAACCTATCTTCTTCCCCTTCTTCTGTAGCAGCTAGTGAATCACCTGTAGTAAAGCTAAATGAGAAAAAGCCTTCCACTTCTTCTGCATTCTCTTCAGTATTTTCTGCTCCACTGCTAGCTGCAGCAAACCTTATCGTGTGCTCTGCTTCAGGATTTGAAAGCATTACAGGGATATTGAAGAATTCATAAGAATAGTTAAGGCCGCTTGACCAGGTTCCCTCTTCAACGTCCAGAACTGCATCATTATCAATTGTGATTTGCTCTGAGAGTAAAGGGATATTTGCCATTTCAGCAAACTCGCTCATATCATGGTCAAACCAAAGAGTGAGCGTAGTTGTTTCTAACGACACGTCTTCAGCACCATCAGCAGGAATTGTATCTATTAGGTAATTAGCAAGATATTCTGCAGGTCCATCAGTGTGTTCAGGGGCTACGATAGCACGAGTAAATTGCCCCTGTACTGCCTCTGAAAGATTTTCAAGCACCTCAGAATTTGCAACAGTAAGTAAAGGTACTGCAAGCAAAAACACAGCTACTAAGCTAAGGGCTACCTTAACTCGCGCTGGTGCTAATTTTAGAAAATTTCTTCCCGACTTAAGAAGACGACTTACGTCAAAACGAATACGTTTTCCGTTACCTGCAGTCATATTTTCACTCTCACACATTTCTGCCAAAAAATTGGCTACACATGGTTACTTACTCTCACATTTAATACATGCTATGTGACACGTTTTTTGCCACATTAAATACGCACAAGTGTCAATATACAGGGAATCGGGGGGAGGTCATGTAACAACTATTACAATAATTTCTACGTTTTTCCATTATTTTATGTGTTTTTAGTGAATTGTGTTTAACGTAATATCAATAATGATTTTCATTATTTAGAGTCGCCACAAAAAAGAGGGTGCCCATTTGGACACCCTCCCCTTAAAGTACTTCTAGCTTAAGCTGGTGTAAACCTAGCTAAACCTAGTCGTCTTTGTACATGAAGATCAGCTTACTGGCTTTTAGACCATAGATGGTTGCCAGATAGCCATGGATCATAGTAAAGATTAAGATGAACCACATGACCCAGTGATGCAGAATACGCATAGGCATCAAACCGTCACCACCGCCAAAGCCAAAGAGACTACCAACGATTTCATTTCCTATGCGGAAAATCCACCAATCCTGTGTTGGACCCCAAATTGCAAAGCCTGTGTAAGCCACTGCAAAGGTTAGAATAATCGAGAGCCAGTAAGCTAGTTTTTGCAAACCTGCATACTTACCTGTGATTGGATACTCCTTCTTAAAGAAAAGGTAGTACTTAATCATGGGCCACATTTGGTGCTTATTGGTCTTTTGTGGGAACCAGTTCTTGTAATCCCAGTCGTACCCTTCGCCACCCTGCTCACAGGCAGTCTTAATAGTAAACATACCTATAATACGGATGAGGATATTAATCAACAGTACAAACATCCAGAAGAAGTGAGTTCCACGTGCAACACCCATAAGTCCACCAACAATGGGGAATGCAATATAAAGACCTGAAATCGTCAGGAACAACATTGCTACTGCATTCGTCCAGTGGGTGAATACAAATAATGGATGGGTGCTTTTTTTGGTTAACTTACCTGGCATTATTCAGCACCCCACTTTCTTGAGTATACTGTTCCGCTCTTACCAGTTCTGCGTTCAGTCACGTGAACGCCGCAACCGACTCACGGATCAAAGCTGCGAACAACACGTGCAGCTTCAATGGGTCGTTCGATATCACGAACAGGAGTTCCGATAAGGGCTGCCTCCATAGGACCTGGTGCACCATCATCACTTCTTGGTGAAAGAATCCATGTTGAAGGAGTTACAATCTGGTAGTTGGTGATACGACCATTAGCGGTCTTTACATGGTGAGCAAGGGCACCACGAGGTGCTTCCCACACGCCTGTACCTTCACCATTGCTTGAACTGTATGAGTTCCAGAACTCTGCACGACCAGTGCGCAGCTCTACAACAAGTTCTTCAATCCACTCTTCGGCCCACTTTGCAGCAACCGCAGTTTCAAGGTTACGCGCAGCAACACGACCAAGTGTTGACATGAGCACGGTAGGATCATCAGTACCAAGTGTCGCCAAAGCATTGTCCACTACTTCTCTAACAGCAGAATTTGATTGAGAGCTTTGATCCATATAGGCAACAAGGATACGTGCCAAAGGACCAGCTTCCATCGCATCGCGCTGGTATCTAGGTGCCTTACCCCATGAATACTGACCATCAAGGTCTTGGTTAAAGTCACCGTCAGAAACAATGTTGGTTTCACTTTCAGTAAAGCGCTGTCCTGATTCCTGATCATACCAGGAATGAGTAACATCTTCAGTAACATGCTCTACCATTGGGCGGTTTACCGTAGTAAGGCCTGCTGATTCCTTAATGAACCCTCCAGGCAAGTAACGGTCTTCAATGCGTCTGGTTGGACGATCGAAAGCACCCCACGAAAGATAGTTCTTTACACCCTGACCATAGGTCAGCTCACGCTCATAATAAGGCGCGATTGCAAGAGTGAAAGGAACCATATGGTCGTTAACAAATGCTGCTACTGTCTTCAGACGGAATAGACAGTCATCCAGCTTGTCAGAGCGAGGCATCCATGCAGTACCACCAGCAACTGAGGTCATCGGCATCGGGAACTTACCACCGATAATCGCGATAATCTGAGCAGCCGTTCCTTGCATCTCTAGACCTTGCAGGTACTGGCTTACACCAATTAGGTGAAGTTCTGCAGGAATATCTGGGTTGTACAGTTCGTCAGCAGCTTGCGGATTAGCAACTGGGTCAATACCCCACCAACCATTAGTAAAGATAGAAAGGTCTCCACCTTCAACTAGCTTTGCTAGACGGGCTTGAACAGCACCAAAGTCAGCAGTACCAATACCTTTTTCCATGGCAAGGGCATAGGTGTCAGCAATGTTTGCCTGAAGAGCCTTTGCAGGATTTACGTAATCAAGTGCCGCTAGTGCATAGAAGTGGAAGATGTGTGAGTGTAGCCACTCTGCACCTTCTAGAATGTTACGCACGATACGTGCACCATTAGGTAGTTCAAAGGTAGGATCTGCAGCTTCTACTGCCATTGAAGAGGCATGTCCATGTGATGTCGGACACACGCCACACATACGTTGCGTGACATAGAACGCATCTTCTGGGGCACGTCCCTTAAGAACTACTTCGATACCACGGAACAGTTTACTTACTGCCCAGGCATCAGTAATAACACCGTTTTCTGCAACGGCCTGAATTGCCAATTGACCCTCGATACGGGTAATTGGATCCATAGTTATATTAGGCGTAGCCATTTATACTGCACCTCCCTGTTTCTTGAGGCGCTTGCGATCATACTCTTTCATCTCCTCAGTCTTAAGCGTAGCGTTTTTACCGACACGCTTTGCGGCCTTCATACCCAGGCCATGTGCAACAAGAGCCGCACCAACAACACCCGTAAGGGCAGCACCTGTAGCGATCGGATGCAGTCCTCCGCCATGGAGCGGCCAGCCTGCAAGTGGTCCACTACGTGCAGCACCTACGCGGCGATGACGGCCAGCAAATGGTGCGTTGTTATCAACCCAGTTCCAGGTTGAGCATCCAATACAGATACCACCAGACTCTACACACCATGATTGCGAATCGTTCCAGCGAATCATAGGGCAGCGACGATAGGTCTGAGGACCTTTACAGCCCATAGGATATACGCAGAAGTTCTTTGCTTCTTCTTCTGAACCATAGCGATAGACAAATTCACCGTTCTCGAAGTGGCCGCGACGCGGACAACTATCGTGAATTGTCGCATTGTAAAGATACTTAGGACGACCTAGGCTATCTAGATCATCAACAACAGCATCGATACCTGATTCCAGTGTGCCATCTGTACCAAGCAGTAGAGCCTGAACTACAACAGCAGTAAGCTCTTCTGGACTTGCGGGACATCCCGCTAGGTTAACTACAGGCGTATCAATATTTCTGCTACGTAGATACTCTGTCATACCCGTGGCTCCAGCAGGATTCGGGAATGCACGTACCCAACCACCATCAACAGCACATTGGCCCATTGCGATGATTGCAGCAGCATACGGAGCAGCCGACTCTAGGTCGTTAAGTGAATTGGTACCATCAGCGTTAATCATGGTGTTCCCACCAAGTCCCGTCATAACGGAACCTTCATAGATCATGATGAATGGTTTATCGCCTTGATATACCTTTTTCTTTGCCTCAAGTGCATACTCGCCTGTTGCCATAGATGCCGCACTGTAATTCAACGTAAGTAAATCCAGTACGATATCTGCAACATTTGGATATCTGGCCTGCAATGTTGACTCTAGACAGCCTGTACACTTGCCGCCTGTAAGCCAGATTGCTGGGGTCAACCCCGACTCTGCCGCGCCTGCAATTTTAGACGCCAGCGCCGGGACAAACGTTGATGAAAGACCTAACACAGCTGCAGTCGAACCACAAAATTTCAAAAAGTCGCGACGTGATACACCGCGCTCTGAAAGGGTTTCATAAAACGTCATATCTGATCCCATGCCAACACCTCCTTCATTAAATTGAGTAACTTGCCGCTAACCTGTAACCCTCCGGTAAAACACATCAGCAGCGTAAACTTTTTCTCTTCTAAAAGCTAAAACCTCCCCCTTTCTTATTCTTTTAGCTTTCATGCCCCTGCCAGATCGTTGGCAATAAATACACGAAGACCCTGCAAGAGCGTCTTTCACAGTGGTATTATTTTCACACTAAATGCCCGCTAGCACAAATAAATTAGGGCAATTTGCCATTAATTCCCTGTGATTGGCGCGATTACGCTTAGGAGCACCCTATGACACAACCTGCCAGCCCCACAAAGCAAGAGCTCTACCAAAGTCTTCCTAACATCGATCAGGTCATGAATACCCCCGAGGTCGAAAGCCTACTGCTGGAGGGTATTGCGCGCAGTATTGTTTTAGATGCAGTTCGCGACGTACTTGAAGAAGCGCGCGCAGGAATCGCTGACGGCAGCGTGGCAAGCCTTTACGATCTACAAACCTGTGTTACCGACATACTCCCCCACATTGAAGCTGCTCTACAACCTTCACTGCATCCCGTAGTAAATGCAACAGGCATTGTAGTTCACACAAATCTAGGACGGAGCGTTTTGCCGTCCCGTGCCCGCACTGCAGTAAACGCAATTAACGAAGGCTACTGTAATCTGGAATATAGCACTGACTGCGGTATGCGCGGCAGCAGACACGACCATATCGAAAAGCTTCTTTGTGAACTTACGGGGGCTGAAGCCGCGATGGCTGTTAACAACAATGCGGCAGCTGTTCTGCTTACCCTGGCTACACTGGCAGGAGACTGCGACACCATCGTCTCGCGCGGGCAAATGGTTGAAATCGGAGGATCGTTTAGAATTCCCGATGTTATGGCTGCAAGTGGTACGAATATGATTGAAGTAGGCACAACCAATAAGACTCATACGCACGACTATCGCAAAGCTGTTGAAGCTGCACGCACTGAGGAACGTCAGGTTGGACTACTCTTTAAGGCACATACCTCTAACTATAGGGTCACGGGCTTTTCTTCTGATGTTTCTTTGAAGGAGTTGACCCAGCTAGGTCAAGAACTGGATGTACTTGTCGCTGAAGACTTAGGAAGTGGCGTACTAGTTGACTTGACCAAATTCGGACTTCCTCATGAACCTACGGTACAAGAGTCCCTAGATTCAGGGGCTGATGTTATTACCTTCAGTGGGGATAAGCTGCTAGGAGGGCCTCAGGCAGGAATACTCTGCGGCAAGGCAGAAGTTATAGAGCGCCTAAAAAAGCACCCTCTTGCCCGCGCAGTACGCTTAGATAAGATGTCCCTTGCAGCGCTTGAAGCAACACTGGGTCTTTACCGCGATCTGGACCAGGCGATTGCTGAAATCCCCACGCTGAGAATGCTGTCTATGACGACCGACGAATGTAGAGAGTTTGCAATAGATTTTGCTGTTGCGATTCAAGCTATCTTAGAGCGAGAAGGGCATGCTGAAGGGTCAAGTACAGCCCATGTAGTCAAAGACGAATCCTTTGCTGGAGGGGGGTCGCTGCCTGACGTAGAGCTACCCAGCTATGCCGTAGCACTACGCATTGAAGGCATGAGCGCAAGTGAACTAGAAAGACGCCTGCGCAAAGAAGGAGAAATCCCCATCATCGGCAGAATTAAAGATGACCACGTGCTACTGGCAGTGCGCACCCTTAGCGCAGAGGATTTTGCTGTAATCCTTGCAGAGCTAGAAATCCTGCTAGCACACACCAGATAGCCAGACTCGGCGTCGTGTTAAAATGTCACGTTCGCTTATTTCGTTGGAGGTGCCTTTCGGCGACTCTGCACTGCATTCGGAAAGTGATGCAAGCATCACTTTTCCTCATTTCGTTGGAGGTGGGTCTGCTCTGGTGAGTAGCACGGTCTTCAAAACCGTCGTGAGGAGTGAAGAACTTCTCTGGTAGGTTCGATTCCTACGCACCTCCGCCACTGGAACACTCTAGTGGCATCTGAACGTCGCATCGCAAACTCACGTGCGCTTGCACGCTTCGCATCACGCTACAACGCCCAGCTACTCACAAGGTGCTCCAGTCTAGAGATTCTTTAGGGGTGGATTTCTTTTAGTACGGCCTCTAACTGGTCAAGCATCCAGTCTAAATCTTCTTTACTTGTCGAAAGCGGTGGAGCAAAACGTACTGTTGAGCCATGCGTGTCTTTTGCAAGTACTCCCTTATCCATGAGTAGCTCACACACAGCACGACCTGTTGCGCGGTCTGGGTCAATGTCGATACCTGCCCACATGCCTACACCACGTTTTCTTAATAAGAGTCCCGCACGTACCATGTCTTCAAGACGCGACTGGAAATGCTCCCCCAGTTCACGCGCACGTGACTGATATTCGCCAGTAGCCAGCATCTTGCATGCAGCAATGCCCACAGCACAAGCAATAGGATTACCCCCGAAAGTCGATCCATGGGTACCTGGACCCATTAGCTGCATAACTTCTTTTTTACCAACACAGGCAGACACGGGGAAGATTCCGCCACCAAGGGCTTTACCTAGCGTCATAAGGTCTGGCTTTACACCCACGCGTTCCCAGGCAAAAGTGTAGCCTGTACGTCCAAGGCCTGATTGGATCTCATCTAGAATAAGCAGCACATTCGCCTTTTCTGTCAAGTCACGAGCAGCACGCAGATACTCGTCTGGCGGAATAACCACACCTGACTCGCCCTGGATGGGCTCTAGCAATACTGCTGCCAGCCTATCAGCATTATCCTCAATAGCTTTAGCCAAAGCTTCGGTGTCCCCATAGGGCACAGCTAGAAAGCCAGGAGAAAACGGTCCAAAACTATCGCGTGCCACATCATCACAAGAGAAAGAAACGATGGTAGTCGTGCGTCCGTGGAAGTTTTTCTCTGCAACGATTATTAGACTTTGGCTGTTCTCAATGCCCTTTACATCATGGCCCCATTTACGTGCAGCCTTGATGGCAGTCTCAACAGCTTCTGCACCTGTATTCATGGGAAGTACCATGTCCATGCCGCAGAGGTCAGCTAGAGCATCTGCAAAGGGCTCTAGCAGCTCAAAATCAAATGCGCGCGAAACAAGGGTCACGCGATCCATCTGGTCTTTGACTGCCTGAATAAGTGCTGGATGACGATGCCCAAAGTTTAGAGATGAATAGCCTGCAAGCGCGTCATAATAGCGACGGCCCCCTATATCAGTTACCCATTCGCCTTCTGCCGTGGCAATTTTCACGGGAAGTGGATTATAGTTCGGGGCTAATTTTGACGTTTGCATAGCGCACTCCAATCTAATTTGTCCAACATGGTTTCACTCAGAGAACAATCTGGGTTTGCTTGTTCTGTTTACTTGCATAGGCTCACTTATTGTGTTCACTTGTATAAAGGTGCATAGAATCTGTATAGACTTTAGCACACAAAGCCTGCAGTGTGCGTCCTTTCAGCTAAGCCATATGCACATACCACAGGCACACCATAATCATGGTTCAATCAGATTAAACTGCTTGTCAAATTCCGCCATCGCCTGATACATTTTTCGCAGTAGTCCAATGTCCCCTGAGAAAGCGATGCATCCATCCGTTTCCGGTTGTCCAGTTTTAAGCTGCTTAAACAATTGCTCAGGTGCAAGCAGTAGGGCAATTTTTTGTCTAGGCAAGGTTAAAGTCACATCAGCATTTACCGTCTTCAGATCCGGCTGACCTGATAAGTCCGACTGACCTAGCTGGACGGATCGGATGGATTGGACGGGTTGGTGCAACAGGACTCCCGATTTTATGGTTAATAGATAGGACTCTGCACGGTCGCTAGCAGTGTAGCCATTATCCTCATTGTTACTACCTTCATTACCACTATTCACAAGTTCGTCATCACATTTGGCAACAGTATCATTCCTCATATCTATGCACACAGTAAAATTCAAATCCTGTGCTGCATTAGAGTCAAGGCGAATACCTAGGTAATCAAACACCATTGTGGGCTGCAGTCCCCGAATCATATCATTCCCACCAGACAAAGTTGTCTCTTTACTAAGCGACAATCCCTGCCGTAACTCAAGCGCACCCGACAAGTAAGCATTTCGCCAAATGCCACTTTCTGCACGGTAACCTAGCTGCTGTAGGGCATCAGCGCAAAGCTCACGGGCTTCTTGATTTTCAGGATTGGCAAAAACTAGGGCATTGGTGATTTCTGCTACCCACTGATATTCCCCCTTTTCATAGTCAGCACGGGCCTTTGCAAGTACCTTGTCTGTATCACCTAGATACTCAACAAGCTTTCGTGCGTGCTCCGCACGGGGAAGCTTGTTCAGCAGGGCAGGATTACCGTCATACCAACCCATATACTTTTGATAAACTGCCTTTGCATTATGGGCAAGGGTTCCGTAATAAGGACGCAAATACCACAGCTGTGCCAGATCCACAGGCAAGGTAATCTTGTGGGCAATCTCTTCCGCGCTATATCCCTGGTTGATGTAGAGCAAGGATTGATCATTAGTGAATTTGTAAAGTGCTGCCGTATTAAGCAGATACTCTTTTGCCACGTCATTACCCCAGCGCGGCCAATTATGAGACTGGAAAACGACCTGTGCCTGATCTCCGAACAGACTAAGACTCTCCATAAGGCAGTGCGCCCATGCATTACCATCGCGCACCTGTGCTCCCCGCAAAGTGTATAGATTGTGCATGGTCGCATTGCAGTTTTCTGCCATCCACAATGCTTTGTGCGCAGGAAACCAAGTGTTCATTTCTGCAGGTGCCTCAGTACCAGGGGTCATCTGGAAAACCATTTCTACGCCGTCGATAACACGCACGTCACCTGTTTCACGCACAAGGGCGTCTTGCAAGTCCCCCTTGCCATCTCTGGGCGGAATATATGAAGTCGTGCCCACGGACTGACCCATGCCAATGCCAATAGACATGCGTCCTTCTGCGCCCGGCTTTAGCATGGTTCCATACTGATAACCAGCACGCCTACCCATGGCAGTTCCCGCAAAAAGATTCTCGCTGACTGCATACTCTTCAAAGCCTTGCGGGGCCACAAGGGGAATGGCACGCTGCTGGATCTCTTCTTCCGTTATGATTCCCTTTACTCCACCAAAGTGATCGATGTGCGTATGGCTGTAGATAATGCCTGTTATGGGGCGCTCTCCCAGGTGCTTATTAATCAGCTGTAATGCCGCACGGGAAGTTTCTACGGTCATAAGTGGATCAATCACAACCCACCCTGTGTCACCCTTGATAAAGGTAATGTTGGCCATGTCATATCCTCTGACCTGATAAATTCCTGGAACAACCTCGAAAAGGCCGTAGATATAATTTAGCTGGGTATGACGCCACAGGCTAGGATTGACGGAATTGGGTGCATCTGTAGCATCTACATCTTCAAGAAAATGGTACGCCCCCTGAGTCCAGACTACCTTGTCATCTTCGCTGCGAATTTCTAGTTGTTCCGGGGCAGCTATCAACCCCCGTGTCGCAAAATCGAATTCTTGCTTATCGGTAAAATCCAGCTGGTTAATAATCGAACGCCCATCGTCATGAGATGTGATTGATTCCATGTAACTGCAGCCCCCTATAACTAGCGGTTTAATAGCTAGTAATTTACCTGACTTTTAAGTAATAAGTAATGACTTCTTCTATTATTGCAAATATTACAATTGCAAGAACCCTAAGGGACAGTGATGTCTTCTTAGGGTTCTAGGATTTGCTCTAGTTCTTACTGACTTCTTACGGTCTTCCGTACTGTCACTCTGATGGACTACAGAGCGAAGGAAAAGAAGAAGAGCCGCTGGACGGAAAGATTACCCCATCTCTATAGGCATCTGCTCTAGTGCTTTTCGTCTACGTGACGTCAGAGCAAGCAATAGTCCAATCAAAGCAAGTACAGGAAGGACAAACAGCAAGTTGCTCAGTGCAAAACCTGTTGGCGGAGCAAACTGATGAGTGTTTGTATAATCAGCAGCATTCCTGCCTGCGTCTGTCAGAATATGATTGCCTGTAGCAAGGGGATTATTAGGAGCCGCAGAATCTGTATGGGCTACCGTCCCTCCCACTACGACTGAGACACTCGGAGCAAACTCTGTATGCGCAGCTTCTGACACACTAAAGGTAGTCCCTGCTGGAAGCGTAGGTATAACAAACCTCTCCCCATGCTGCAGTTGGAAAGTAGTAGTGTTGCCCGTAACGCTAACCGTTCCTCTGGGTCCTGCTATAGGATCCCCCGCGCTGTCCACTACCGTTGCAGTAAAGGGAAAGGTGATTGGCGCTAGAGTGTGCGGGGCCAAAGTAAGAGTAAAGTCAAAAAGAGTACTAAGATTAGCGAATTCTCCTACTACATTTTTGGTTACTTCCAGCGCATTATTCTCTAGGGTTCCCCCTACATCTCTTCTGTAGGTATTTATAAAATCGATAGCCTCTATCTTATCCCCCAGATTGCCAGACGAATCTAGTTCAAAGATTTCTATAACGGCGAGATCATTGTACCTATTAACATGGGCTCTTACTTGAAAGCGCGAAGTATCATAGGTCATAAATGAAGGGGGTGTGGTACCAGAGCTATTTGCGACCTCTGACACTTCCCAAACATAAACTCCTCCACCCGAAAAGGTGAGGTTGTCCAAAAGGTCCCATAGGTCTAAAGACTCTGTCGCCGTAACAACGCCTGCCACTGTTGCAGTTGTTGCTGTTGAGGGATCCACTGTAATTGTAGGATTAGGGGATATAACAGGAACCTCTGTAATGGGTCTAGACTGTATTGGTGGAGTAGTGCTAAGCGACACCTGAACACGCGAGAACTCAAAGGCAAAGGTAGCAGTAGGTAGAGTTGTTCCCTCTGGAGCCCTCAGAGTTTTCGTAAAGAGTGCCGGGTCAGGGTCAGGATCTCCCACTACAAAAACAACGTTCATGGCCGATTGACCAATGCCTCCTGTAGAGGGGTTAGTGATTCTGAAATTCTGGAATTCTGCAGCAACAGATCCTGTTGTAGGCAAAAGTCCTGCTGGAATAGTTATCTTAGCGACAGTATTACCCTCGCTCCATTCAAAGCTGCTCATCTCCGTACCTGCAATACGCACCCACAATGAACCAGGAATCTGGGGGGTAAAGAAAGTCGCAGTTATGTAGGTCGCATCATGAGGAATAGCCCCATTTGCGTTCAGTGGTCCAATGGTTATTTGTTCCGCCACAGGTGGAATCACGGGATCAGCTGCAGCAAAAAGCGGCATGGTCAGAACAAAGGTCGCAAGCATCAGGACAAGAATTGGAAGCCTCTTCTTGCAATTTGCAAATATTTTATTTTTGGCGGTCAACTTGAATCTCCTCACATTACACCTCACTATCTTACGCACGATTCATTCGCGCAAGATAATCTCACTCACCATCACAAGACTCTATGGTACTTTCTTTCATAGCAACAGAGACACTTCTTGCGAAGAATTGCTCCTTGTATGCTCATATTTACACGGATATATGTGTGAGGTGTGAAGGTCTCTACAAGTTTTGTTCTTGCCTGTTGCGTGCAAAAAGACGCTCTATTCCAGTAAGCGCAGCACCGGAAACCAAGGCGAATGCTGCGGCAAGCAGTGTTGCCCAAAGCAGCATGTCAAGATTATTAGTGCGAAGCCCAAGGAACAGCAAATCGCCCAGACCGCCCGCATCAATAAGTGACGCGATCGTAGCAATGCTGATAGTCGAGATTACCGCCAATCGAATACCCGCAATAAAGACGGGTGCTGCAAGGGGTAGCTGCACATGGATGAAAGTCTGCAAACGATTAAGTCCTAGACTACGAGCCGCCTCGACAAGACCATTGTCAATCTCTGCCAGACCTGCAATAAAGTTACGCACAAGCATAAATTGATTGTAGGCAACCAAAACAACAATTGCCGTTGTCTCCCCAATTCCCAAAAGAGGGATGCTTAGCGCAAACAAAGCAAGGCTTGGAACAGCATAAAACGCAGAGAGGGAGCCTTGGACGTACTCCCTCACCTTAGGGTTTCTGTATACGAGCGCCGTAATAAGCGCTGCAATAACAATTGACAGCGCAAGGGTAATAGCCACCAGAGTGACATGCTGCCACAAGGCAGTCAGCAGCCGCTCGTGCTGATCAATTCCATATGATAAAAAACTATCCACTTTTGTATTATTCCTAGTTGGCTTTACGCCCAGTTTCTGGCCTAAGGATTCGGTTGAATATCGTCTCTGATGGACTCAAAATATTCGCGAGCAACATCTGCAAATTCGCGACCCTCAACGTCAACCTGCGCATTAAGCTCAATCATTCTTTCACCCGTAAGGTCTGCAGATATTGCATTAAGAATAGGTGCAATCTCTGGGTGAAGCTCTAAGACTTCCGTACGGATAATAGGAGCGACATTATAAGGGGGCCAGGCCTGCTTGTCGTCTTCAAGTAAAACGAAATAAGGATCGGCAAGTTGTCCTTCAGTCGTGTAGGCAACAGTTGCATCTGCCTGTCCGCCACGCAAGACTTCGTACTTAAGCGCATTGTCAAAAGCTGACATTGACGCAAGTTCAATGGGTCCGTAAACATCCTCTAATAGGGCTAGTCCGTCTTCACGCACTTCAAAAGTGCCCTGCGTTGCAAAGCGTAGGTTGTGTGCTTCGCGCTGGAAGTCACTAATGGTGGTTATGTTGTAGCGTTCTGAGATTTCGCGCGTAACAACAATGCCAAAGCTATTATTCACAGCTGACTTATCAAGCCAGGTGACATCAAACTGTTCGGCATATTCACGTGAGACAATATCATAAACTGTCTGAGGGTCAGTCTCCATGGGCAGCCCAAGGATGAACATCAGACCTGTGCCTGTATACTCTGGGAAAAGGTCAACGTCGCCGCTTACAAGTGCCTCATGAACTACCGCAACTGAAAGTCCTAGTCTACGTTCCACAGGTATACCCTGATCCTCAAGAGCGAGGGCATAGAGTTCACCCAGGATAAGATTTTCTGTAAAATCTTTTGATCCCACTTGGACAGCATCTGGGCCCTCTGTAGAATTATCGCAGGCTACAAGGGTTAGACCAAGCACCGCAATAATACTGACAGTAAGGCAAAGCGTTAGTAGTTTAATTGCCCTGCGAAAAGCAGGGTTGCACAATCGACCAAACGTGTTCATATACTTCTTATCTCCCATCACAATAGTTAAATATCCTCTATCTATAATAAACTACGAACTAAAGTTCATGTTGTATATACAAATTACACTGTTTAAGGACTAGTTACACCGCTTAAGGGCTAGGCTGAATATCGTCTCTAACAGAATCAAAATACTCACGGGCAACGTCAGTAAACTCGCGACCCTCAACATCAACCTGTGCATTAAGCTCTGTCATCTTTTCACTGGTAAGTCCTGCAGACAGTGCATTAAGGACAGATGCAATTTCTGGGTGAAGTTCTAAGACTTCTGTACGGATGATAGGGGCAATATTGTAAGGGGGCCAGGCCTGCTTGTCGTCTTCTAGCAGGACAAAGTCAGGGTCTACCAACTGCCCTTCTGTAGTATAGGCGGGAGCCGCGTCTGCTTGACCGCTACGCAAGACTTCGTACTTAAGAGCATTATCAAAAATGGCGGAGGACTTAAAGTCGATAGGGCCATATATTTCACGGAGTAAAGGTAGAGCATCTTCGCGTACATCAAATTCGCCCTGAGAGGCAAAGCGTAGGTTGTGTGCTTCACGCTGGAAATCACTGATAGTGGTTATGTTGTACCGTTCAGAGGCTTCGCGTGTAACAACAATTCCCTGACTGTTATTCGCTGGTGCCATCTCAAGCCAAGTAACATCGAACTGCTCAGCGTATTCGCGCTGGACAGTGTCAAAGACTTTTTGTGGATCAGTTTCTAAAGGTAGCCTTAAAACAGTTAAGAGTCCTGTCCCTGTATATTCTGGATAGAGGTCAACGTCTCCGCTTATAAGGGCCTCATGAACCACAGCACTCGCAAGCCCTAATCTGCGCTGCACAGGAATGCCCTTGTCTTCAAGAACAAGGGCATAGAGTTCACCTAAGATAAGGTTTTCTGTGAAATCTTTTGAGCCTACTTGGACAGGTGCTGTGTCTGTCTGAGTGCGTTCATCATCTGCTGACTCGCAGGCCACTAGGCTCATGCTAAGCGCTACAAGAGTAAAAATTGTCGCGCAAAGAACTGCTAATTTTGCCGTCTTCATTCTACGCAATGCGGAAAGATAGGGCTTGTTAAGTATATCCATGTACTTCAAATCTCCAATCAACACTAGTAGTACTTTTGTTTGAGGCATTCTACTGTATCACAAATGACGAACGAAAGTTCGTCATTTCTCTCAACATTTCTGTCTTTAGTTGGGAAGGTGCCTCCAGGGTATAAGGAATCTCTCGGTCAGATTGAGGAAAGCCAGCACGATAAGAGAAAGTGCTGCGGCTGATATTCCGCCAATAAGAAGAAGATCAGTGCGCATAATACTCAACCCAGTAAAGATAAGTGTGCCTAGGCCTCCTCCACCAATGAAGGCAGCAAGTGTTGCGCTAGCGATTACTTCTGCAGTCGCAGTTTTAATGCCGGCAAAAATAAGGGGCTTTGCTAGGGGTAACTTTACCTGCCAAAAAATCTGCCACGAAGTAAACCCTAGTGAAGAGGCAGCCTCTACGGGCTCTGCAGGTAATTGTGAAAATGCCACCGTAGTGTTGATAAGGATGACAGGAAGCGCAAGTACAGTAAGTGCAAACACTGCTGCAGGGACACCTATCATTCCCGTAAGAACAACGATAAGAAAAAGAAGTGCCAGACTAGGAATAACACGCAGTGCCGAAAACGTCCCTGTGATAAAGGTACGCACATGCTTATTACGTGCAGACAAAACCCCTAGGGGGAAACCGACAATCAATGCAACTAAAACAGCGAATGCTGAAATATACACATGCTGCCATAACGCAAGCAGAAAATCAGCAGAATTATGCTGAAAATAGTAGATAATAGCTTCTATCATGTAATCCATTATAACGCACTGTGAGAATTGTATTATCAACTTAATACAATGCCTGTCAATCCGTTCACTCCGCTTGACTTGGCTGTGCCTTGACTGCGCTTCGCTCGGAAGGATTTGCTACGCATCCTTCGCTCACTCCGCTTGACTTGACGGAAGGGTTTACTAGTGGCACTATTATATGTCGCTTGTAGATGTACAAGTGTCTGTTAAGAGTGCGCCCTTACCTCAGCTGGATAGAGGGTCTGACTACGAATCAGAACGCCGCAGGTTCGAATCCTGCAGGGCGCACCATCTTCTCAAATCACCCATACTGCTTACTAAATCAGAGATCTTTCATGAGTCTTTCGCTGCGCCAGACCTTGACTACTGAGGCAATTTCTCCATCAAAGTGATAAACGATACGAAAAGGTGGTTCAATCAGTTCACGAATAGTGGGGTCATTGAATTCTGGAACCTCTCTTCCTATTTCAGGAAATGACTGGAGCTGTGTCAGGCGCTTACGAACCTTTTTTACTAGCTCTATGCCAACATCTGGAACTAATTCTTCTCTATACCAGTCAAGAATGTCTTCAAGGTCTGCAGCAGCAGATTCAACTATTTCAACAGAAATCGTTTTCTCTGCCATGACTAGACTAGACCCAAACGCTGATCAAGCTCATCTAGTGTCATAGTGCGACCTGCCTTTAGGTCAGACATGCCTTGTGAGATTGCTTTAATGAAAGCACGTTCTTCTTGCGCTGCCTCATATTCTTCCAGTGACTGAACTACAGCAACTCCTTTACCTCGACTGGTAAGCAGGACGGGACGCTTAGTTTCATGTGTGCGGCGAATCACTTTTCCGGGATTTACTTTTAGATCACCAATGGGTACAACGTCTTGTGAAAATTTGATTGAAGCTTCCATGTTTTCTCCTTGACAGGACTTGTTGTTAGCACCAATTAACAGGACTTCATTATAGCACTGCCTGCAGATAAGTGAACCGCTGAAACAGAAAAACCCCTCTCACAATCCAATTGAGAGTCTTGCTATAAAGCCCACAACTCCACTGAAAAGTCTTTTCTTTCATGAAAAATTCGCCACAAATTTCAGCAGGTGCTATAATAGTGTAGAGTTTGTGTAGAAGATACATTCATTCGGTGAATACACACTAGGTACAGGTTCTGTGCCGTTTCCTACGGAGGTGTTGGCATGACAAGCTACAAGCCAGTACGAGACCCCTTAAACGACAAGCTTCTTACGCCTGAAAACAGCACACTCATCCTTATTGACTATCAGCCTACGCAGGTAAACTCGATCAATTCGATGGAGAAAAACACACTCATTCGAAATGTCGTAACTGTGGCAAAGACAGCGCAACTGTACCAATTACCAATTGTACTCTCGACAGTAAACGTTACAAACGGCAAAAGCCTTGACACAATCCCTGCCCTTAAAAAGGTTTTAGGGGACACTCCCTCCTATGATCGCACCTCAATCAATGCCTGGGAAGACAAGGAATTCTACGCAGCTGTTCAAGCAGCAGGACGTAAAAAGCTCATCATCTGCGCACTTTGGACAGAAGCCTGCCTTTCGTTTCCCACTCTAGATGCCCTGCATGAAGGGTATGACGTACATGTTGTCACTGACGCTGTGGGAGGAACCACTAAACACGCACACGAAACAGCCCTTTCACGCATGGAGCAGGCCGGCGCCCATCTAACATCTATTCCTCAGCTTCTTTGCGAACTTCAGCGGGACTGGAATCGCACCAAAACCTCTGAAGGTTTTGTCGAACTGCTCATCGAAGCAAACGTCTTTCCGTCAAGCTAATTCTGAACATCATGAGAACAACACGACTAGAGGCCTTTACTGATGCAGTAATCGCCATTGCTATGACGATCCTGGTCTTAGGATTAAGTAGTCCTGAAGAAAGCAGTTTTTCAGCCCTTTGGGCATTAAGGCACTCCTTCGCCGTATACTTAATCAGCTTTGCGACACTGGCAATCTACTGGGTGAACCATCATCACCTCTTTCAAGCTGCGAAGACAGTTTCTGGTTCTGTTTTGTGGTGGAACATCGCACTTCTCTTCTGTATCTCACTCTTTCCTTTCACCACGGTTTGGATAGGTGCTGATCTGTTTTCACAAGCTGCTGCGATAGCCTATGGGGCTCTCATGCTAACTGCAGATGTAGTCTGGTTCTTCCTTGGACGTTCATTGGTGCATGCGCACGGGAAAGGCAGTGCACTAATCTCTTATCTACAAAACTCAAAGAAATCAATCCGCACAATCGCAGTCATTGGATTAGGTCTGATTGTCGGATGGTACTGGCCGCCAGCAGTTATGTTGGGCTGCTTGACCTCACTACTTTTGTGGGTAGTTCCTGACAAGAACATCGAAAAGTTTATGCGCGAAGCGAAAGCACCAAAATAGGAAAGAGTAACCCCCTGAAAGGAGCAAGACAATGCAAAGGTATGTAGACAGTACTAGGATGGGTCATGTTAACCACGGCTGGTTAGACAGTTTTTTCCACTTTTCTTTTGCAGAGTATTACAATCCTGACAATATTCAATTTGGGGTACTACGTGTTATCAACGATGACATCGTGCGACCTAATACTGGATTCGAGATGCACCCGCATAAGGATATGGAGGTCATCTCTTACGTTGTCGAGGGCGAGCTTAGTCATAAAGACAGCATGGGCAATGAACACACACTCACCCGTGGTCAAGTCCAGTACATGAGCGCAGGAACAGGGATTTTTCATAGCGAGCACAATTGGGGAGATAAACCCCTACGCTTCATCCAAATGTGGATCCTTCCAAACAAAGAGGGACTAACACCAAACTACGGGGACTACAGGTTTAAGTTTGAAGACCGTATTGATGCATGGATGCCCATCGCTACCAGCGTCGGTAATGCTGAAAATGATGCTCCGATAAAGATTCATGCAGACGCAAATGTATATGCCTCTGTTTTAACCCAGGGCAAAACTACCGAATTTAAGGTTGAGAAAGATCGTCAAGCTTACCTAGTTCTGCTTGAAGGTAAGGTAATAGTAAACGGCGACGTACAGCTCTCTGCACGAGATGCGCTAGAGATTATTGAAGAAGACATAACGATTACTGCCGATCAAGAATCTCACCTTTACCTAATTGAGATGCAGAAATCCTAAGTCTTAACCGCGCAAGCACATAAAGGCAGCCAGGGTCCCTCTTTTGGGACCCATGGCTCTGTGAGAATAGAACATGTCCGTGCGCTCTTTTGTGCATATGCCGGGAAGTTCAATATTTTCTGCAGGCACGCCTGCATACATCAATGATTGTCTATTGATGCCCTGCAAATCTATATAACTCTTATCTAATTTTTCGGTACAGGGAACAATAAAGTCGATAGCAAAGTCCAACGACTGGAGAAACTCCTGTGCTACTTCATTGCCTACCTCAAAACAATCCTTACAAATAGAAGGACCTATTCCCGCTAAAATATCTGCTGGATTGCTGTCATAGCTATCCGTCATTGCCTGAACAGTCTTTGCTCCAATCTGTCCCAGGGTACCCCGCCAGCCCGCATGTGACAAACCTATAGCTTGCTGCACAGGATCATAGAAATACAAGGGAACACAGTCCGCATAGAACGTTGCCAGAGTAACCTCGGGAACGTCAGTTATCAGCCCGTCAATGTTTGAATAGTCCCGCTTATGTACCATTCCTTTGCCGCGATCTGCTGCCGTGACCTGACGAATCCCACAACCATGCGACTGCTGCGAAAGGACCATGCTCTCTACGGGGAAGCCCAGCCCTGCTATAAGTTGGTAGTTTTGCATAACTGCCTCTAGACTATCCCCACCCAAAGGACTTAGATTCATGCTACTGTAAATGCCTTCGGATACTCCGCCATGACGCGTTGTAAATAAGTGATTGATGTCTGCTACGTCAAGATTTTCAAATACGTAATAACTTATATCTTTTTCATTGCGTAAAAACATCGCCTGCTCCACTTTCCCTAAACGATTGAACTAAGAATTCCTTTGTACTGATATCTTGCTGCTATTATATAGCCTCGCACTTGATTAACCACACTCACGAACAGGAGCACTTCTATGAAAGGCCTTAAAAGGATATTGCTGATGGCATTTGCAGTTATACTAAGTGCATTTCTTGCATTAGCAGCTGCTGGCTGTATTGCCACATCTCTCTACATGATGCAGGAAGACCCTGAAGAGGCTGAAAGTGTTGAAACTACCGTTGTCGCCGACTAATCTGCTCGGCTGCTCTGACTGCTGGTTGACTTGCTCTGGTCGCTGGAAAAACTAGTAACTGATTCATTCTGACTGTTGGCTAGTCTGTTCTGATTGTTGATCCTCAATCTTTCTAAGCCGCTCTGCCGCACGAGCCTCCCAGCCAACTTTACCAGGCGAATAAAAGTCACCGCGCTCTAAGCCATCTGGCAAATACTGTTGCTGCACCCAATTATTAGGGTAGCTATGCGGATAAAGATAAGGGCCATACTCTTCGCTACCAGGACGGGTCCGATCACGCAGATGGCTAGGCACAGAGCCTGCCTTTCCGCCCTCGATTTGCTCTAAAGCCTTAGTGATGCCTGCACAGGCAGCATTATTTTTCGGAGCAAGGGCCATATACGCTGCTGCTTGCGCAAGATTAAACTGGCATTCTGGCATACCAATAATCTCCGCGCTACGAAAGGTAGCATCAGCAATAAGTAGGGCCTGCGGGTCGGCATTACCTATGTCTTCTGAGGCAAAGATGAAGATGCGCCTGGCAATAAACTTTGGGTCTTCTCCCCCATGCAACATGCGGGCCAACCAGTAGAGAGCTGCATCTGCATCACTGCCACGCATGGACTTAATGAAGGCACTAATGACATCGTAGTGCATGTCTCCGCTTTTATCGTAGGGCAGCATACGTGAAGGCATGACGTCTTGAACTAGTTGTAAGGTGATACGGTTTTCAGTACCGGGCGCGTGTTCTGCTAGCTGGGCTGCCAATTCTAAAGAGGTAAGCGCTACGCGGGCGTCTCCCCCTGCAGTTAGCGCCAGGGCAGAAAGAGCCTCATCGTCTATTTGCATGTTACCTGCAAGTCCACGCTCGTCTTTAAGTGCACGTAGTAGCAAAGCGCGGACGTCATCATCATCTATGGCTTGCAGCTCTAGGACACGGGAACGACTCACCAAAGGGGAGTTAACCTCAAAGTAGGGGTTTTCGGTGGTCGCACCAATTAGCACAACAATGCGGTCCTCTACTGCGTGAAGCAAAGCATCTTGCTGCGACTTTGAAAAGCGATGGATTTCATCAATGAACAGGATTGTACGCTGCTCTTGCAGGGCTAATCTATCACCTGCATTCTTGATTGCAATGCGCAAGTCTTTTACGCTGCCCGTTACTGCTGAAACCTCTTCAAAATAAGCAGCGGTACTACCTGCAATGATGCGTGCTAGGGTTGTTTTTCCTGTTCCTGCTGGACCAAAAAGAATGAGTGACGACAGGGCGTCAGCCTCAATCATGCGTCGCAGATAACTATCAGGACCTACAATATGATCCTGGCCTGCAAACTCATCCAAAGTACGCGGACGCATCCGCACCGCTAAGGGTGCAACCTTTGCCCTGTGCTCTGCTGCCTGGCTATCAAAAAGAGAATTCTGGCTCACGACTCCTGCGATTCATTGTCGGTTACCCTGCAATTATCGCACAAATGTACTTATTTCGCTAGCTTCATATGGCTAGTCGCACAGAGCCAATTGAATATAGCTGTGACCGTGCCCACTTGGTTCACCGCCACAGCTATATAAAGTTAACTAGCAACGTCTGGGAGCGAAGGCTTGCCCTTCTTTCTTCCCACAATAAGCCCTACTGTCGCAAAGATTGCAAGTGAAATCGCAAAGGCAGCTATCTGCAGATACCAGTTATTGATCTCGCCCGTTTGGGGCCCTGTTCCTGTTGTTTCTCTGGATTCGTTGCCTGTACTTGCTGTAGCTCCAGCCGTTGGAGGGTCATCGCCTGTACCACCAGCTTCTGCTACATCAGCAGTGCCTCCACCCGCAGGAGGGGTTCCCGGGGCTGATGGGGGACCGGGAGAATCATCGTCATCCCCACCTTGTACAGGTGGTCGTGGCCTTAGTGGTAGCTCCTGAGGAGGAACGTGAATATAAGCTGGCGAACAAGGGCAGGTCTCACACCAAGGATCTTCGCAACATTCGTTCTCGTGGTGACAGTCTAGTAGTCCACTGCTTGCAAGAATCGACGGTATTGTCCCTGTTGTTTCACAAGACCCGCAGTGGCTTGAACTTTCACAGCAGTCATGCGAGTGAGAGGATTCACATGATGCACAGTCTGATCCTGAGCTCGCATGCGCGTGACCCTGCGCCAGTACTCCTGCCTCCAGTCTGTTTCCTGTATCTGCACCCACATCAAGCTCTGCTCGTGTCTGTGCAGAAAGTGCTTCTACAAAGTCCAGTGCAGATTGTGAGGCCCGTGCTGGGGTTACCGCAGCTTCAAGACCAAGGGCAGTTGCAAGACCTGGAACCAACTCTCTTTGCGAGAAGTGCAAGGTCATTTCCAAAGGATTCGCTCCATCAGGAACAACGTGACAGGTAGAACAGGTTACGCCCCCTGCTACCCCATCAAGGTGCGTCACAATGGGAGTTCTTAAGCGATTGTCGTCGTTATAGGACTTTCCGTGGCATGCTCCGCAACCAAAGGGATTGTTATCATCGCGCATGGTATCTGATACTGCAGCTGGAAATGCTACACGACCCTCATTTGCCGCAATCCAAAAATCAGCATGGGCCGAAGCTAGATCCATTACACCAAAGCCAAAACCTGTATCGCTTGCCGACTGAATGGGTCCGTGGCAGCCTGAAGCTGAACATCCCGTGTCAGCAGAAGTATTGATTTCATGCGACCTCAGCATGCGATTGCCATCTGCTCCGCCATGAACAGTCGCATAGGTTCCTGTATGACAGGACAGACAGCCTGTCTCGCTTATTTCACCTGTCCGATTGTCGGTTGCCAGCTGAGACTGTACGCTCCAGCTAGTCTTGTTAACATCAGTAAAGGCTACTCCATGGCATTTCTGGCAGCCATAATCGTAGGTGTTTCCTGCAGAGGTTTCCCCTCTCACATGAACGAACTGGTGCTCTAGCCTTAGATTGTCTGTGAAGTGACAAGTACTACACGCGCGCTCATCAAAGGCAATAGTCTCACTATCAAACAGTCCTTCTGTAGAAAAGGTCCATGTCCAGGGATAGGCTTCGTTTGCCACCTTTGAACGGCTTGTAAAATCATCAACGAACAGTCCACTTACCGTCACTGTATGAAGTTCATCAGCAGCCGAAAGACTCAGTGGCGCTGTAAAGGTTGTATTGTTTTCAGACCACGCACCTGCAGCAACATTCGAGCTTGCGCTATTGTCTAGTGCAATCGTGCCACGAGGTTCTGCAGAATCAACCATAGGACGATCAAAGCGAACAACGACGCTGTTGGTATCTAGACCTACGTTCGTTGCAGTATTATTCGGAGTAGTTGCATTATTTGCTGCTGTCCAGTTATTTGCATTGGTAGGTTGCAGCGAGGCAGCAATACGCCACGGAATCCAGTCATTTGTTCCTATCCCTGAGCCAAATCCAGCCCCTCCAGGATTTACGACACCCTTACCTAGCTGGCCAGAAACATTAGTCCCCCAAGACCAGAAAGTTCCGTCATCGCGAACAGCAACGGTATGCCCCGAAACGCCGCCTAGCGAAATCGTTACCCAGTCATCACCGCTAACGCTTGCTGTAGGTACCACAGCCGGAACAAACTGATTCCCAGCATTACCTAGTCCCAGTCTGCCTGTTCCGTTTCCTCCCCAGCCCCAAAGCGTTCCGTCATCGCGGATTGCAAGTGTGTGTACTCCGCCTGCAGAAATGGTCGTCCATTCGGCACCACTAACGCCTGCAGTACTTACCGCAGTGGGTGCACCTACTCTATGTGCGGTGTCGCCTGGCCCTACGCCAAGTCTTCCGTTACCGTTCCATCCCCAGGCATAGGCTGCCCCATTGTCACGCAATGCAACCGTATGAGTATCGCCCGCAGAAATGGTCGTCCATTCGGCACCACTAACGCCTGCAGTACTTACCGCAGTAGGCGTGTTTCTGGCTGCAACATCATTAAGGCCTAAGCCTAGTCGACCGCTGCCATTCGCACCCCAGGCCCAAAGTGTGCCGTTGTCGCGGATGGCAAAAGACTGTACATTACCCGCAGAAATGGTCGTCCATTCGGCACCACTAACGCCTGCAGTACTTACCGCAGTAGGTGAAGATTGATTTGCTACATTTCCTGTTCCGAGCCTGCCGCTACCACCAAGACCCCAGGCATAAAGAGCTCCATTATCGCGCAGTGCCATGGTATGTCCGCTGCCTGCAGCAACCTCTACCCAACTAGCACCACTTACCCCTGCTGCATCTATCGCAGTCGGCGTAAGTTGGTTTGTCGCATTTCCTGTACCAAGTCGTCCACCATCGCCAAGTCCCCAGGCATAAAGAACTCCATTATCGCGCAGTGCTACGGTGTGATCTGTACCAGTAACAACACTTATCCATCTATTGCCGCTCACACCTGCTTCTGAAATCAAAGCAGGAACAGTTCTTGGGTTCGTGTCCCCTAGACCTAACTGCCCACTGTCATTGGCACCCCAAGCCCAAAGTGATCCATCGGCCTGTAGTGCAATAGTGTGTCCGGTACCAGCTGCCCCACTAGATGTTGCTATTTCTATTGAATCCAGCGGAATAACAATTTCGCCTGTAGTGAACGTCCAAGTATGCGGATGCATTTCATTTGTAGGTTTCCACCCAAGGAAGTCATCTACAAAACCAGCTACTCTGGCCGTGTGCAGCGTATCACTGCTAACAAGAGTCAGCGGGGCTGTAAAGACCGTATTTGCGCCCCGTGCGCTGTCCGTCCATGTTCCGGCCGTCACATTTACTCGAGCACCATTGTCTATCGTGATTACTCCACGAAATTCTGCCTCAGTGCGCATGGGGCGATTAAAGTGAACCGTAACAGTCTCTTGCGTCGCGGTCACATTGGCTACCCCATTATGAGGGGTTGTAGCGATATTGGGCACGAACGCATTGCTGCTTGAGGTTGGCATGAGTGCAGGAGCTACGCGCCACGGACTGTAACCATCAAGGGCACTTTGTCCGCCGCTTGTTGTCACAGCCTTGCCCAGCTGACCATAATTATTTTGACCCCAGGTCCAAAGTGACCCATCGTCGCGTGCTGCAAGGGTGTGAGCGACTCCAGCAGCAACCACAGTCCACCCTTCATCCTCTATCCCCTCAAGGGAAACAAGGGTTGGTCGCGTTCTGTAATTATTATCGCCCAGACCTAGTTGTCCGCTGTTATTCAGCCCCCAAGCCCAGAGTGTTCCGTCATCGCGTATCCCAAAGGAGTTTTCGTAACCCATAGAGACTGCAATCCAGTAGTCTCCACTGATATCTGTGCTAGGAATACTACTTGCGCTTGAAACAAGGGTAGGAGCTATTCTCTGGTTTCTATCCCCCAGACCTAGCTGCCCGTTCTTATTGTCTCCCCAAGTCCAAAGGGTGCCATCTTCGCAAAGGGCAAGAGTACTGTTGTAGTCAGAGTAGACTTCTTTCCAGGCAGTGGGTGCCCCAGCACCTGTAGCAATAACCTGAGTTGGCACCGTTCTGGGTGTAGTATCACCTAATCCCAGTTGACCTTCACTATTGCGACCCCAGGCCCACAGAGTCTCATCCGCACGAATTGCAAAACCACTTCGGTAGCCCTGCGCGATTGCTATCCATTCATAGTCTTCACAGACAAGAGTCGGTACTGTTATCTGATCGCTGTGTCCCAGTCCTAGCTGATAGGAAGAGTTATATCCCCATGACCAAAGAGTACCGTCCACACAAAGGGCAAGAGTACTGCGATACTCAGAGTTCACCGTTTTCCACTCGATAGGGTTTCCTGAAGAATCAGTCGCGTTAACCCGTGTTGGTACATTTCGCGAAATTGTATCGCTGAGACCCAACTGTCCATTGTTGTTATATCCCCAGGCCCACAGAGAGCCGTCATTACGAATTGCAAGTGTGTGCGAATAACCCGCAGTCACATCAGTCCAGTAGTAGCTACTGCCGCCTGGTACAGGTACCTGAGCAGGGATAAGTCTTTGGGTAGTACCGCTACCTAATCCCAACTGTCCCTGGTTATTACGACCCCAGGCCCAAAGCGCTCCGTCATCACGCAGGGCAAGGGTAAATTCTTCTCCTGCTGACATCTTGATAAGGTAGGGCCTATCATCCTCGAAAGGGCTTGCCTCTGTCATAAACATATGAGTATGCGAAAGTAACATCGGATCACCTGAGTCCGAAAGCAGGCCTCCAATATTTACGGTATACGCCGCCCCGCGCTGAAGGTTGTTGGTGATGGGTAGTGTTAGCGTCAGTCCGTCTGTGCTCCAAGAAGCCGCCGGCAAGTCAAGGTCGGTTCCTGGCGAACCATTAATGTTTATGTCAGTTGCAGAAAGTGCCTGTGCCGTATCCATCGGGGTAGCAAAATTTGCAACGATGATACTTGTTCCTATTGAAACTTCTGTACCGCTAGGATGAATGTCTTGTACGGATACTGCATGCGCCGTTTGAGGAAAGAAGGAAAGTGATTGGGGAAGAAAAGATCCGAAAGCAGCCTGAGCCACGAAAAAAACAAGGACAGCTACAAGAGCCGCCAGCACCCTGCTTCCAACAGAGAGCCCTGCCCTCAAATGTGCAGGCTTGTCCGTAGTAAATGCCACTGTCTGCTTACTCTGGTCCGTCACACTCATAATATTGTTCCTTCTATAAGTCATCCCACATTTTAAGTAATGGGCAGTGTGTATTCAAAATGGGCGAAAAATACAGCACAATAAATGGACTCCATTATGACAGGTTTTACGTATAATTTCCAGTTCTGAAGGGGGGATTTGAGCATCACCAGTCCCCTATCAACATGCAGTAAACATCGAAATTTTACAAGTAGTACACATCTAATCATTTTTCTGAGAAATTACGAGATTTTCAATATCTTCAATTGCTTGATAAAGAAGCTTGCCCATCTGCTGCAGTGACTCTGCGCCATAAAACCGCAGGCGGTATCTATAGTCCCCCTTTTTAGTGGGGATTCCCGTCTCGCCGCGAGCTACATCACGCGCTACACCAGAAAGCGTCAAAAGCTCAACGGCAAGGTGTTCTAACAGGTGCACTGTCTCTGTTTGACGTGCCTCATCATAAAAGGATCTGTGCTTGCCACAAAGGCAACGATGACGACGCAAATCGGGATAGCATTCAAAGAGCGTATTGACGTCTAAGGCATGAGTTGTTTTTGGAATATCTGGATGTAAATATACATCAAAACTTGCACATTGCAGCTGCTCATCATAGAGCAGAGGTACTATGTTCGTCACCAGCACTCTCAAGTCCCCATCCTGGCTTCCGGTCTAACCCTCAGGTCCTAGTCCTCGGTGTCTAATTCAGAGGCCTTCTCCATGCGCTGAACACGAATACGAGCTATGCGGCGCCTGCGCATGGCAATCACCGTGAACAGATATCCTTCATGCTCGAACTTTTCACCAACATGAGGGATGTGACCCAGTTGCTCTAGCACCCAGCCTGCAATGGTTTCATATTCATCCGACTGAACTATGGGCAGGCCAATCTCCATGGCATCTTCAATGTCGCAAGTGCCATTTATTAGCCACTTACCCTCTTCAACCTCTAGAATTGAATCCAGTTCCTGATCAGTCTCATCAATGATTTCACCTGTGATTTCTTCCAGAATGTCTTCCATGCTGACAAGACCGGAAGTCCCCCCGTATTCGTCGACAACCACCATAACCTGAATGCGTGCTTCTTGCATTTCAGTTAGCGTTGACATAAGGTCCTTAGTTTCTGGAACAAAGACGGGTTCGCGCAGATAGTCAGTGATAGGTTGTTCGCAGTCACCTTCTGCAAGGGGCACAACTAGATCTTTCAAGATAAGAATACCAATGATGCGGTCATAGTTCTCATGATAAACGGGGACCCGCGAAAATCCGCGGGCATACAGGCGCTTGGCCGCCTCCCCTACGGTTTCTGTGTCCTGGGCAAAAACGATATCAACACGGGGCACCATAACTTCACGCACAACTGTGACACTAAGGTCAAAGATCTCGCTAATCATGCGCTTTTCTTCGCCACTTAGATGTTGCTGCTCATCAACCATCAGCTTGATCTCTTCTTCGCTGACCTGTGCGGACGTTACATCTTTGCTAATTCCTACCAGTCTACCCAGAGCATTTGTTGATGCGGACAGAAAAATCACTACAGGATGCGCCATAATAGCCACCATGTCGACCGTTCGCGCTGTGAGACTGGCGATTTTTCCGGCGCGCTGCAAGCCCAGCTGCTTAGGAATAAGTTCCCCCACGACCAAAGTAACATAGGAGACTAGTAGGGTTACCGCAGCAATAGATAAGACTGTGGCAATCGAGGTAAGAAAGGGAATGTCCAGTGACTGCATCCACGCAGTGAGAGGAGCCTCAAAGGTAAACGCTGTTAAAGCAGCAGCAAGAACACTTACTACGTTAATAACGATTTGCGTTGTTGCCAACAGGCGTGCGGGATCATCTTTTAACTTGACCGCTAGGGCAGCACCCTTCGATCCTTCTTCTGCAAGTTGCTGTAAGGCAGATTTACGTGCAGATATCATGGCAATTTCTGCCATAGAGAAAAATCCGTTAATCAAAATCAGTACAAATATAAAAAAGGCATACCACAACATGGTTAAATCTCTTCAGGCTCCTGTTCTAGCTGAAAGCCAAACTTCTCCTTTACCGCAGCAGCAATCTGCGCGCGCGCGCGGCAGAGGTCGTCATAGCTTCCTGCAGATTCATTAATCAGTATAAGTGCTGCCTTGTCACTAACACGCATACCGTGAAGTAACTTACCCTTAAGACCTGCTTGCTCAATCAGCCATCCGCTGGCGATCTCCCAGCAATTCCCAATTAAGAAAATAGGTATTCCTGGATAGCGTGCACGTAAGGGCTCGATATCGGCTTCATCAATAGTGATATTTTTGAAAAAGGATCCGCTGCTTGCTGTCGTAACCGAATCTGGCAGCTTATTATCGCGAATAGTAGTGACTGCGTCGCGAACAGTCTTCGCACGCCGATCTTCAATCGCATGCTCTGACAGGTAAGCCTGCAGTGATCCATACAATTCGCCCTGGATTTCCTGACGGTGCAAACGAACCTTAGCCGCAACGATGAAGTAGCGACCCTTAGCAGAGTCTGGTCCATCACTATTAAAAATACTGTGGCGGTAGCACAACGCCAAATCACCAACAGGAATATGGACGAACTCCCCCGTCTTAATATCGAAGGCGTCAACCCCCAAAAGCACCTGCGACATCTCTTGACCATAAGCGCCTGCGTTTTGCATCACAGCGCCGCCCACAGTACCCGGAATAGCAGCAAGGGCCTCGACCCCATACCAATCAGCAGCTACAGCATAGTCAACTAGTGCATCAAGTTCTTCGCCTGTGGCTACACGTAAAATAAGTTCATCTGAAGATTCGCTGATGGCCTCAATTCCCTTAAGGCGGTTGAGCATGACCACACCTGCAAAACCCTCATCCCGACCAATCACATTGCTTCCATCGCCTAGGATATACGTGGGTAGATTATCCTTGCGGGCAAACGCATAGGCAGGCTCTAGGTCAGCCTCTTCTTCAATTTCGATAAGATAGCGCGCAGCGGCACCCAGACGCATGGTGGTCAACTGCGAGATGCGTACATTCTCCTTAATTTTCATACTTGCTATTTTACCAGTAAGTAAAGGGGACAAAGTAACAGGGCGTTAGCAGTGCGGTATCTGCATGTTGTCTGTGCGTGCCTTGCTTTGTCTGTTGCCTGTACGCGTTTACGCGCCTTTGATGCGCACTGATACCTTTGCAAGATAGTCGATGGGGTCACGCAGGCATATCTCATCGTGCAAGTATTCTGTATACACAGGACCCACAGGGTCCAACTGATGCTCTTTGGCATAGGCCAGTATCTCTTCATGAACATTTGCCAGCTGTCCATAAAATCCCCTCACATATCCTGCAATGTATGTACCAGCAGGACTCACGCGATTCCCCCCAGGGTCAATCGAGATAAAGTTATCAGGTCCCCCAGGCATTCTTAAGAAGTTTTCAAAGCAATCATGGCGTCCTGCAATGGGTAGGCTAAGCTTAATGCGGAAATCCTCTGCCTTAGTGCAAAAATTAATGGATGACTCGTAGAATTCGCCGCTAGCCGCAAAGTTGTTCCGCGGCCCAACAACGTAGGCAATCTCTTCTTCATTGATAAGCTGATAGCTATCTTGCTTGATTCTTTGGACGCCCTCTCCTCTTCAGTGAAGTCCAAATCGTGTTCTCTTAATACACGATTTCCCTCTTCAATAAGTCTGCGGCGTGTATGCAGGATAGAAAATTGTTGCTGGATTCTTAACAGCTCTAACCCCAACTGTCTTTCTTTTCCACTAATAAGTTCAATAATTTTTTCAGGATCCCGGTCTTGCTCTATATTGGCAATCGCCTTTAGCGGAACATTAAGATCACTTAATACTGCAATAAATTTTACTGCGATGATTTGTTCCAGGGAATAGTAGCGATAATTGTTGACAGGATCACGTCTGCTGGGCGAAAACAGACCTATGTCATCCCAGTAGCGCAAAGTGGTCTGCTCAATGCGAGAGAAACGTGCGAACTCTTTAATAGAAAGGCGCTCTTTCACGCGGGATATATCTCCAATCAAGAAATAAATAAGGGTCTCCTGACAAGTCTATTTTACATGAATGTGCATCAAGAGCCCGAAGAGGGACCGCCAAGTACTCAGGGAGCTCTTGATGCTATACCTAACTGCCCTTTGGCAGGTGGCATCTAATGAGGCTGCCTAGTCATATGTGCGGCAATGACCAGGCATTAGTGAGGTATTCTCAAGTTCTTGTGTGAGCAAGATTCATGAGAGCAAAACCATATACTATTGTGCAGCCTGCAGTAACTCGAGGGTCAACAGGTTCTTAAAACTTATTTCGCGGGAATTTTCGTGTATGAAATATTGATAAACAATGCCTAATGGTGCAATTATGCCCATCGCAAACCTTAAAGTAAGGTTAACGTTTCGCGGGAGTTTAATGCCTGCATCATTTTCTCATTCCGTTTGGCTTGCAAAGATGGGAGATTTCAGCTAAGGTATTAAAGCTTGATTTAATCGGACCCGTAGCTCAGTTGGCTAGAGCGCACGGCTGATAACCGTGAGGTCGGCTGTTCGAGTCAGCCCGGGTCCACCATCTTTTCTACTCTTTTCGAGTAACTTTTCTTCTTAAGCTGTATTTTTAATCACGCACAAACCTCTGCCACAGTAGCCATAACCCCAAGCTAAGCGTCACTATTGAAGCAAAGACAGGGGCTGTAGCTGCCGTCAAGGTGCCCAATCCTATAAAGGGACCTATCAAGAAAAGCCCTGTGAAGAAACCAGTGATCGTTAAGGCCAGCATGGCAAAGTTGAACCACGTAAGCGGCAAGCAAGCGCGCACCACATTATAGAAAGTTATCACTCCTAGACAGCAGTACATAAGGGTTACTGTCTCAACGTCACTCCAACCCTGCGCACGTCCAAAAAAGTGAATAAAGATAAAGCTTGCAGTAATAAGCAATGCATTAGGCAAGGCCTGTAACAATGCAGACTTAAGAAATTTCTTCTGTACGGGTTTTTTGTCCTGTCTGAATGAAAATACAAAGGTCGGCCACCCTATTGTCTGATCTGCAAGGGTAACCTGAATAGCCACAAAGGGGAATAAGAACAGGCCGCCTGCAAACACGCTGACAGAACTTGTTAGCACCATAAATAATGAATATATCGTCTTAATAAAGAAAATGGATGCGCTGCGCAGCATGTTGTTTACAACACGACGCGCCTCATACAGAATCTCTGGCATATCGGAAAAATCTGACTTCAACAGTACGATATTTGCAATCTGCTTTGTTGCAGCATCCCCCGTTGCCATCGCAACGGATAAGTTAGCCTTTCGCATCGCTAAAATATCGTTAACCCCATCCCCTGTCATACCAACAGTTTTGCCCAGGCTACGCAAGGTCGTAACAATGAGCCTCTTCTGTTGCGGGGAAACTCTTCCAAAAATGGCTGTGTCTTCAAGGACTTCAACTAGCTGTTCATCACTGAGCTTTGACGCGTCCACGGAACGGTCGTGTCCTTCAAAGCCAGCACGTTCAGCTGCAATAGACACTGTCTCTGGATTGTCTCCAGAAATTATTTTTAAGTCGACCCCCTGTTCACGCAGGTAGGCCAGAGTCGTGGGCGCGCTCTCTCTAACAGGATCATCTAACATGATGCAAGCGATAGGGGCAACGTCAAGCATCTCATCTTCTACAGGGGGTAAGTCTGCGCGATGTCCTAGCAACAAGACACGGTACCCTTGCTTTCGTTGCTCATTCACAAGATTTGATTCATGCAAAAGCAGTTTTTCTGGGGCGCCCAGCACAACTGCCCCTGTTAGCCCTATTGGCCCTGCTGACTCTGACGATTCTACTGGCTCTGTAGGCTCTGGCGATTCCGCTGATCCCGCTGAGCTCATTGATTCTAGTGTGGTCAGCATAGCCATCTTACTGGGGCTTATTTCAATCATCTGCTTGAAGCAGGCAGCACCCCATTTACGTTGAGAAGAAAAGGGGATAATACTGTCTGCGCTCAGGGATCTAACTGCATCATCTGCATCCAAAGAAATAGTTGACCCACTCGCATCCAAGGAATCAATCGATCCGTCAACATCGCCAACAGTGACGTCGGTAAAAGCCTCACGCAGGGCCTGCATAGTCGAATTGTTGTCAGTGCTCGTAGCCAGATAGGCCTGCAAGACAGTCTGGGCATACTCCTCTGAGTACCCATCAAAGGTCACCATGCCTGCAACTTGCATCTTACCCTCTGTTATCGTGCCCGTTTTATCAAGGCACAAGGTATCTAAGTGCGCCATAGTTTCAATGGAATACATTTCCTGCACCAGAACTTCGCGAAGTCCCAGCTTCACGACACCCGTCACTAGCGTAACTGCAATCAGCACAACCATGCCGCGCGGAATCATTCCCAGCAGTCCCGCCGTGGTCGCAAGTATTGCGGTATAAGTATCCACGTGACTAATAAAAAGTGCCTGGATTAACAACAAAACCCCTAAGGGAAGGGCAATCCAGCTGACAAACTTCATCACAGCACCTAAGGCACGCATGAGCCCTGATTCGATAGGGCGATACTGCTTTGCTTCCACACTAAGCTTTGTTGAATAGTTGTCAGCACCCACATGCTCGACACGGACATGGCACTGGCCACTAACTACAAAGCTACCTGATAGCAGCTTTGCATCCTGCTGTTTTACAAGCAGGTCAGACTCCCCCGTTAACAAGGCTTCGTTAACCTCTGCAAAGCCGCTTAGAACAACTGAATCTGTCGGGACTTGATCCCCGGCACGTAAAAGCAATACGTCATCCATAACGATGTCTTTGGGCAGAACTTCAAGACACTTGCCATCACGCAGGGCTGTCACGGGGTCAGTATTAAGCAGCGTCAACTTATCAATAATGCCGCGTGAGCGAATCTCAACACTAATACCTAAAACAACATTAAAAATGACAAGCAAAATGAACAGCGAGTTTATAAATGAACCTACCGCTAAAACGGCTGCAGCAATAATGAAACTGGTGATATTAAACAGGGTGAAGGTGTTGCTGCGAATAATGTCCCAGTTCGACTTGCTGGGATTTGCGACATAAGAATTATCCAGGCCAGCCCTGCGCCTGGATTGAACCTCCGCACTTGTTAATCCCTGTAAGTTCTTCAAATGAAAAAATTGTAACAAAGCGCAGCCAAGGGAATGGCCACGCTTTATTAAATGTTATCTAGCAGATTAGAGGGGCGGGAGTACGAACCTGTCCTTCGATATGATCCGTAACTACTTTATGCCCGCGCGCAGCAATTTTCTTGTCCGGTCTGTAGTGGCCTATTTTCTTTAAACAGTAATCATTCGTTCAGCAGTGATTCTGCTTGATTAAGGACTTCCTCTGCCCTTTGCATCCATCTATGATTGCCTTCATAGTTGTGGACTCCGTTGCCGTTCTCTGAAAAGACCCAGTCAAAGTACCAGACGACCTCGCGCTCCATTCCGCGCAGCACTTCTATATGGCCCTCTGAAAGTTGTCCTGCATCTTGCGCAGCTGCGAAAGCTATCTGGAAGTCTGCAAGACGTTCACCTAAGGCCAAAGTGCGTGACCTGCTACTTTCCTGTGTGTCACGGATTAGCTGCAGGATAGCTTCATCTCCGCCACCATGGCAGGGGGCGCAGGCCGTGTCCCTGATTTCGCGCGACTGGGACGGGGAGGTGATTGTGTGATCAGTAAGGAAACCACCCTCCCCATCAGGGGTCGAGCGCACCATGTGACAGTCCACACAGGTCATCCCTTCCCGCTGGTGAACACTGCCGGCAAAGTGCTGGTATTCAGGATGCTGCACCTTTAGCTGCTCAGTGCCCGTATTGGGATTAACGTGGTCAACAAGTCCCAGTGCATTGTAATAGCCTAGGATAATTTCTGGGTCCGTAGGACCTGGGGGCAATGCTACTTGCCACGTCTGCTCATTAAAATAGTACTCCACATGACACTGCGCGCATGATGCCGTCGCACCCCGTGTTTCTTCGTACCAAATGCTGAAGTGGCTGCGGATGGATCCTGTGAAACCACCATCGATTCCATCCCCGCCTAACCCGCGGCCTGGTTCATTGCGGTGGCAGTCATAGCAGGTAATCGCGTTAGTCATCTGGTCGCTGACCTCATGGAATCCGCGTGACCACGTGCCCGCAGGGTCCTGAGCCTCCATAACAACATAGTCTGGTGTCTTGCAGGCAAAACATGCTGCGGGATGTTCATCTGTTAAGCGGGGGGTAGATTTTACATTGTGAACCGCGTAATCATGCGGCATAGGAGAATAGTAGCCTTCTGCAAAACGTGAGCCCGCAAAGATGGTATTCAGGAAAGGATAAAACTCAAGATAATCTTTCTTTGGTTCGACACTCCTATCTGCAAGAAAGCTTTCTGTTTGATAGGGGAACTCTGCCATCCAATAGTTAGCGTCTAGGATAGGATCGTAGTCGATACTTCTAACCTGTTCGGGCAGTGCAGAAGGACTGGGAAGAGACATGCCATCCTCTTCAGGGGGAGGCATGGCCGAAGAGGCTGTCTGAGCAGGCTGATCAGCGCTGAGCCCAACAAAGGCAATAACCCCTACTACAAGGGCAAGAATAGCCCCAATAGCACCCAGCAAAATAACAATTACGCGTTGCTGCATAAAAATGCACCCTTTCTGTGTCCGTCAGAAATGGTCCTTATAATACGGTGACACTTAGGACGAAGTGTCACAACAATAGTATAGTAGTTACTAGGAAATTTCCACTAATAAGCTAGCACGTAAGCTAGCACGCTAATGACTATGGAGGGAAGGCTAGAGATCTTATGAGCACAAAATTAAGAGGAGCCGTATTTGGCGCAGGAAACATGGGGCGCCATCACATTAGAATTATGGACGCGCATCCTGACGTCGACCTTGTCGCTATTGTAGATCCTGATGTTGAGCGCGCGAAGCAACACCCTTCAGCTGCACATACCCCTGTTTTTGCTTCCGTCGAGGACATGCCTGATGTAGATCTTGCCATTGTGGCAATCCCGACACAGTATCACCTGGAAGCCGGGCTTGCACTTATGAACCGTGGCATTAATATTTTGATTGAGAAGCCCCTGGCAGGGAATCCAGAAGACGCAAGGACGTTGGTTGATGCTGCAAAATCTGCGGGAGTCATCCTAGCAACAGGACACGTCGAACGCTTCAATCCAGCTGTTAATACACTGGCGCGCCTAATTGATGAACCCCTTTTCATTAGCATCGAGCGCCTTTCGCCCTACACACCACGCATACAGGACAGTGTTGTCTTTGATCTTACTATTCATGACATTGATCTTGCCTGCTGGCTGGCGGGAGGATACCCTAGCGAAATTGCAGCTTCAGGCACAAAAGTCTACAGTGACACTATTGATGCGGCAAGCAGCGTTTTGAAGTTCCCCAATGGCTGCGTCGTTACCCTACAGACCAGCAGAATCACCAACGACAAGATTAGACGTATATCCGTGTCAGAGAAGGATCGCTTCCTGGTTGCTGACACCCTGCACCAGTCCATTGAGGTTCGTAAACAGGCAGAAGTTTCCTACAAAAGCAAAAATGAGGAGATAACCTTTGCCCAAACAAGCGTTGTGGAATCCCTTACGATAGACAAAAGCGGCGAGCCCCTACGCAAGGAGCTTGATGATTTCTTGAACGCAATCCGCACAGGTGGAAAGCCAACAGTTGATGGCGAGGCAGGACTTGCCGCGGTTGAGCTTGCCCATAAGATAGAGGCTCTGTGTTTGTAGGAACCTTGCGTCTGCAAGGATTGCAGTAGGCTAGTAAGTCTGCCTTAGCAGAGCTTAAGCTTTAAACTTCAGTTAATTTCGATTGAGGCTTCCTTAGCCTTAGTGGAAAGATGCCGCGAACAGAGTTCACGCAATTAGCAAAATACATAACGAGCAAACAAATAAAAGTGGTCAGTTTGACCACTTTTATTTTTATGTAGAGCTCATCAATCTTCTTTTGAGATAAACGCCTATCACCAGAGCAAAAAATGGCATAGTGGCAGAAATATACTCATAAGTACCCACTAGAATTCACCACTCTCTACAACTACTATTATTAAGAATAACAAGGCTTAAGCTGCCTGGATTAAACTGTCTATCGACTCGAATCCCATTTTCTTTAGTATGTGAATTATTGATATGGTTTCGAGGTCATTCGAGAGGCTTGCCAATTCAGTTAATACTTGTAGACGCATTTCTTCGCTCTTACTTGCAGGAAGAACTAAACTAAGGTCGTCCAAAACGTTAGCAAAAGTAGTGTCGTTTCTGGGCGACACTCGTGCGCAGTATAGGCGCTCATCATGGACACAAATGTTACGCATATCTTTGATGTGGTCAAATGCCCGACTAAGGGTTTTGGGTCTAATATTGCGAGGAATGGAATGTTCATGGCGATATAGATCGGTGAAGGTGCTTGCGATACTTCGACGAATTTCACTCTCTTGGAAGTTAAAGAACTTCACAGTCTGCCCAAGTGACAAATAATTCATAAGAACCCAGATAGGAACTTGTCCGTGATTGTTCAGATAATGCTTGATGTAAGGCTTTGGCTTTCTGCGCCTCCCTTTATCATTCATCCCAAGTATAGTCTCAAATTCTCCGATTAGATAACTAACCAATACAGGATATCCACCATCATCGCGATACGTGCCGGCTTCAAGATATTTGTTATGATTCGTTTGGTGTGCTTGTGAAAATTCAAGGCAGTGATGGTTTTTAATGCAGCTTCTGCAATGGCAACATATTTGAATAGAAGCATGCGCAATCAGTAAACCAATCAGAGTCACCCTCGGCAGTGATTAAGATTTCATCTTGGCTCCACTCTGTAGCACTTAGCACATCGCTACCACCCTCTTCATGGTGAAGAGTTACCGTTGAGGTTCCATCTAGGCTGTAACTAAAGAAGTAGACCTGTGTGAGACCCTCCGCATTTACTAAATAACTCCAAATACTTCCTTGTCCACCAGAATCAAAGGTCACTACTATCTCCCCAATACTACCAACGCCTTCAAACTGTTGAACCCAAGTCCCCTCGATAGAGTTATTTAAAACTTCTCCCACATAATCACCTTCTTCCGCAAACGATGACGTATCATCGCAAGCGACAAGGGACAAAGCCAAACAGAACACCACACAGCAAGCAGTCATAGTAATCTTCCTCATAGCACTACTCCTTTACCTTCTAAAGTTGCACCAGGAAGCACCTTGCCATCTAAAGTTTCCACTTGCAGCATTCCACTGTGCTCCGTTACGGCTTACTAGATTGTTAAAATTTAACCACCTTCGCTCTCCCCAAGATACAACAAGCACTCTTCGATCTCTATTATTTCTAGTAGCCTGATTCCATCCAATGATATTGAAAGCATGGCCTCCGCCACTATTTCTTCGCGAAATGACCCGATTCCAAACCTTGATCCACCTTCATAGCTAGCTCCAACCATACAATACAACCTCCTTTGTGTTGCTCCCTCCAATACGTTCGCTAACTTCCCATTTACCTTTATGAATCAAGCTTGTTCCCATCTCAATAGATAACAGTAACTCTGTGGAACTGGAGGTTTTTCCCGCAAGTGATCTAACTCCATTAGAATAGTTCACCATCTAAATGCTCATCGCACATTCTTGCGCTAAATGACTCAATGTATCCATTTTCCCAAGGTGAACTTGGTTCAATATAGGTAGTGATGACACCTAGATCAGATAACCATGCTCTCGGTTCTTTTGCTCATAGCATATCCTCGTCCTTTCGCGGCGCTTTACATCATAAAATTCTGAGGCTCAAATCGTTCTGCTTGCCCCAGGCAAGGAATCTATTGCCTCGAGTACACCAGTAAACCTCCTGACAAAACCACAGGCACTGTTACATTCCACCCTGGATTCAAGATTCTGTCCGCTCCCAAATCTCTCACGTCAGCTTCTTCCATAAAGTGCACTTTAGCAAGATGATATATTGGAGCTGAGCCCAATCTGTCTGGAACAAGTATCTGCATAGCAGCAATATATCCTTCTGGCAGACGGAGCGCGGAGTTGTCGAATGAATAGGGATACACATCTATATGTCCACCATTGCTCACCCCAGACAAGTCATATGGCTTCTTCTCTGAAACGTCCAGCCATTCTGCCTTGCCAGGAAATCGTCCTATTGAACTTGCGAAAATTTCATAAATATTAAGCTCTGAAACAACCCAGGAAAAAGGGCTTCCGTAAAGAATTGGATTGACTTGTCCAGTAATATGGTTTGCATGTAGCCAACCATCGTGAATCCCAAGCCCAACCTGAGCTGGACGATGACCCTCGTAATGGTCTCTTCCTGATAGATCATCTGTGCTTACATTAGTTCCAGATAGCCCTTCATCGAGAACTTGCTCTGGTAAATTCTCGGAAGAAATAACTGTATCAGGCGTCTCGATGAGAGGCAACACATGGTAAATGGTTAGTTCAGACACGGTTTCTGGAACAAACAGCAAAAGTAAGGTATGCTCATCATCGTCAGCATTTACCACCGTGTATCCTGTGTCAATCACAAAACCTGTCATTACGAGCTGCCCATCAAGCTCAGTAATCCAATCAACTGAACTTTCTAGTCCACGTACCCTAAAAAACTGCATTTCTTGCACACTCTCAGTAAGCAACTCACTAGACTGCTCTTTTCGTGGAAGTGCCTCCATTCGATAGACTGCAAGATTATCAATTATTACATTTCCAGCAAAAACCAAGCTCATAATCACTAAGGGAGATAACGCAATTACAGCTACCAAAATGCTCAAATGCCTGGCTGTGTTTTTCTTAAGCATAATTTATCTTGGAGCTCTCGCCGTAAGGGTTGCGTGGCTGCTTTGATGGTTTCCTCCGTAATGAAATACATACCTCACTCTTGCCGTGCTTGGAGTTCTAATTGTCCATCGCTGAACAAATCCATCTCTAGGAACTTTTCGACTCTGTCTAGCACGAGCATTGAGGAAGCGGCTGTTATTCGATAGTGAATATTGAGGGGTAAAAGAAGCACGAAGATGACCGTACGCTACAAAAACTGGTCGCCGAAGTGGTCTATTCGGAACACGCCTAGCCCTTACCTCCATAGTTACGCTTCGATCTCTATTTCTGGTTGCTCTTAGGGTCAAATTGATCTGATTTCCATATGCAATCCACACATTGTCCCATATAACCGCACCGACAAAACCCACAGCAACTAGACCTCCTATTCCTGGTATACCTAATGCTCCTGCTTCAATAGCTGAGCCCAGAAAAGATGAGGATGCACCCGAACCTCTGCGAACAGAAAGAGCCCTAAGGGTGCGCGAAGTTACTGAATTTCTTTGAGACGACCTGACACAGATAATATTAGGAAGTCTTCTCACTGACCTATACCCACTCGGATCTGTCTTATTAATGGGGTCTCCCTCGCAGTAACCATAGAGACTCAAGGTTGCCCTTAAGTCCCCACCATTTCTGGCAACATCCATAGTCATAAACCTGGCATCTACCGGGTTGTAGAATCTGGCGTTAAGGTAGTAGAGTCCTGTTACTTCATCCCACACTCCACCAGTGTATGCAATCTCTATGAGCTCTTCAGTGTCTTGAAGTCTTGTAGTTTCTCCAAAATCTGCATATCTAAAGCCTGTTTTGAAGCCTCTCTGACTGTCTAGTACAGTAGATGTTGAGTTGCGGATGTCAGTAGTTACGCTACTAAAGGCATTTCCGCTGTTTTTATAGTGAGCAAATCCTATGAGTTGACCACCTGGGTCTTTGAGGTGAAGGTTTATGGGGCTATGGTTGCTGTCTGTTGTTAGTTTCACAGTACCGTCTAGATAGGTATAGTTTATGGTTTTGCCATTCTCTACTTTTGATATTCTTTGACCATCACCTCTAAAGGTGTTTGTGTTTACAATACTTAGATTATCCTGTGTAGTTCCTGTCCTGACTTGAGTGAGACGATTGTCTGCATTATAGATAAAGTCACGAATGAAGGTAGAGCCTGTTTCACGGACTTGGTTCCCGTTAGCATCGTAAACATAGATAATTGCACCTTCACTTGCATGCTTACGAGTAAGCTGGTTAAGACCGTTGAAGTCTGACCATTCTTCTTTTCCATTCTCACTTACAAGCCGTCTGTTTCCTGCACGATCCCATCCATAGATACTTGTACCGCCTAGAGAGGACTCTGATCTTATAAGCCTACCTACTTCGTTATACGTGTAAGTGCGCAATTCGTCGTGAGAGGGAGTGTCTGGCAGGCTTACAATATGGTGTTCTGAGATGATGTTGTTTGCCTTATCGAAATTGTAAGTGAAAGACTCAAAGACGGTGTCTGGACTTGTGCTCTTTGAATAATCAATACTCTTTATCCTGCTGAAGCCGTCATAGGTGTAAGATTTCTTAATATAATTTTGACTACCGCTCCAGAAGTCAAAGTCTTTTAGAACTTCTACTTGACCCCAAGAATCATAGGAGTAGACTCTTAAGATACGTGACTCTTCCTCACCATCTATTTCTAGCCTCACTGTTATGGTATCAAGCCTTCCAAAGTCATCAAAACTATAATCTTGTCCAAGAATGGTTAAGCTACCTGTATCTAGGTCAAGCTCAGAGAAGGACGGATAATCCATGCCTATAATTCTGTCCCCTACGTCAAATCTAAAACGAGTTTTCATGTCTTCTGTGATCACATCTGGCCTCATGTGATCTTCAAAACTTGAGGTACGCTTACCCGCAATGTCGTATTCGAATGCCTGATGGTAGATGACATTTTGAGCTGAAACTTCGCCACTGTAATCAGTGACAGTAAGTAATCTGTTACGGTTGTCAAAAGTGTTTACCGATGCAAGCTCTAAGGTTCCATTAGCACGCCTGTGTTCAGCGCGCATCTGATTTCCTGCAGCGTCGTAAGCAAAGATTATATGGTCGCCATTAGCGTAGGTCTGACGCGCAAGTTGACCTAGTTCATTATAATCAAAAGTAGTTACCACTGGAGCAGGGTCGTTGGTGGCTTGAATATCTCTGCTACCTCTACCAAAGTCTGTGATTGAGAGCATTCGTCCGTTGGGATCCTGTACAGTTTGTGACAGGTTCCCAAGGGCATCAATGGTCAAATTAGTAATGCCGCCTGCTTCAATTTCTTCATTGGTAAAAGAAACAGTAGCCACAAGTCTTTCTGTGCTACGCTCACCAGATGCTATGTAATCTGCTTCAGGATGCATGACCGTTGCTATTTCTCCGCGCATATCATGCGTAAAGTGTGTTGTGTTACCTAGGGCATCAGTGCTCTCTGTAGCGCGCCCCGATGCGTCAAGAACCTGTGAAGTCACAATACTCTCTTTATTTACACTAAAGTGACCACTAGTAAGCTCAGGATTTATTATCGTATGTGTCTGATTGCCGTTTCTATCAAAAAGACCTAAGGCAACTCTAGCATCTTCACGCGCATAATTATTAGGAGCCACAATCGTTGCAAAAACTCTTCCGCAAGCAGTAAAACTCGTATCAGTGTTTACTCCTGAAGCTGAAAGGCGAATAGTTCTGCCAAGCGCATCACTATACGCTTTCGTGACAAGTCCTGCTGGGTCTGTTGTGGTGGTCGTTTGAGTATTCTCGTAAGCTCTTATGCCCTCGGGCGTTTTTATTTCTACGGTCTCAAAGCCATGTTCTGTGAGGGTCACCTTATCCTCTATTACGTTGCTGTTCATTGTGGGGGTAGATATGGTTTGTGAAACGACCCTGCCTACTATGTCATATACAAACGATGTCGTGATACCCCACTCGTCAGTAGAACTTGCCACCGTACCGTCTCTATTAAAGATGGTTGAAGTTCGTGATTCTGTACCACAGGGCTCTACCATGACAGAGCTGGTAAGTCTCCCAGCCCTATCATAACTATTTGTTGTAGACCTTACATCGTACAGTCCACCTGCCATCCTGATTCCCGCCTGCTCACTTACTAATCTTCCACGCCAATCAAAAACACGTGCTATTTCGCTTATGGCATTAGGGGAGCCAAACTCAGTCCTGACTTCACTCACAATGTTTCCCCACTTGTCGTACCCAAAGACCGTTTCGACCTGAGGAGCAGGGCTACCCACAACTTGTCCATCCTCAAACCTCTGCAAAGAAGTTGCTTCGCGTCGCAAGCTACCATCAGCAAAGTATTCGCGTGTCGTTGTAGTCTCATGGCTTATTTCTACAGTTCTTACCTCATGACCTTCTTCATCAAGCTCATACTCTGCGTGGTAGTTAACCTCTCCATGCTCGTCATAACCGATCTCTGCAGTTACTTCTTCTTCGTTGATCCCCGTACCGTTGTAAACTTGAACAAAGGTAATGCCGCTACACTCCTCTGTGATAGTAGGTAACAACAAGTCGTTATACCCTGTTCTCGTAACGTTTTGCGTAGTGTGAGTGATGACGGTTCCGTCTTCTGCAAGCTCATGATATTCAGCATCTACCGCTGTGGTCTCTAGCAGATGGTTGCACCAAGTCTGCCTGGTGACATGACCCTCACCAGCCGCCACTTCAGCGATGGTGCCTACTTCAGTTCTTGTTGGGTGTCCTAGCCAATTCAGTGTAGACTTTGTTGCCGTAACAGGATCCTCTAATCCGTAAGGCGTTCTTGAAGCCTGCGTAACAACAGAGGGCATACTGCCAGGACTACTCTCCACTGCATAATCAAAGTCAGTCCTGTCCCCTAGTGTTGTTGTGGCTGATAGCACTCTAACGGACATCTCATCATCTAAATCTCGCCCGTAACCAAAGCTGGCCTTCGGGATTTCTGCCCCGTGAGTCCTTGCAATACCCTCGATACCTACCTTGAAGTATCTGGCCTGATTGCTTCTGGCAAATCCAAAGAGGTCAAATATCTCGAAAAGACCCAGAGATTGCCACGTATATGAATGATAAACATCTTCGGCGTGTGCAGTAGGCAAAGTGCCTGCGATAAAGGCATCTTCAGTAACTGGATTTTCGTGCTGCGTTACCTTCGTCAGTCTATTACCCTCATCATAGCTATAGCTTATAACTGATTCACAAGGCATCCATACGGCAGATATCAATCTCTCCTCATTATGGGCAAAACGCATTGACCTAAGACCCCTTGAAGTAATTGTCTGCAGCAAAGAGGTTTCAGAACAATAGTCGAAGGTAAGGTAGGGCTGTGTGTGGTCTGCTATACGATAGGTCTGACCTTCTGGTATGTCAGCCTGCAACTGACCTGGACTATGAGTTACATATACCAATTGCCCACCCTGATTAAACCAGTACTCTTGCTTCATGTGAGAAGTTATGACATAGCTCACAAGCAGATTTTCATAGGTATGCGGGGTATTTTCTGTACCTACTTGCGTCCGTACACGCACCTGTCTAGGCTCATCAAATTTCTCAAGCCTGATTCTTTTTGAATCACGAGTGAAATAAGTGTCATGAGCTTCACTGTACACAAAAGTACGTAGTGTGCCTGTCTCATCTTGGAAGACATAGTTCTGGCTAGGCACTAAGCGACCCTCTTGCTCACACCTTTCTATTCCCTGCTGTCTAAGCAGCGCAAGATTGTAGCTAAAGTTGGTGCCCTCTCCGAATGAGAAAGTAAGAGAGGACTGTGAGTTATGTGTCCTCGTAAGACCTTCTTGTAGCATCGTATCGGACTCTATCGTACGATCTGTATGCTGGTAGACCATGTTGCCTGTTGACTTCTCTACTCTTGCAGTTCCTATGGGAACTTCTATCTGTTCATAGGCCCAGTAATCTTGAATACCTAGGCGCTTTAGTAGTTCATTTTCATCAACTGCTCTAGATACCGCAATATTTGACGGATTACCTACAACTGAGCTGATAATCTTTCCGTCAGTAACCTGACTCCTCACAGGCACCACTTGATAGAAAAGGGACTCAGAGTAGTTAAAGTTAGGAGAAGCAAAGGTACTTTCGCTAATACCTGTAGCTACCGTATTCCAAAGGGAGGACGGAATGTTCAAGGCCGCCTCTTCGCTTATGCTTGCGACATAGCGTACTTCATAGGTGATATCTTCTGATTTGTTCTCTGCGCTTATCCAGTTGAAATGAGTTCTGTAGTCCAGCCTGTCACGTGCAACAAGTCCTGTTGGTGTGGATGCGCTTAAAAAGTCGATGTGGAAGATGTCAGGGGACACAAAATCTAGATTCACACTTAAGCCACTCAAATCCGCAGACGCATCTTCAGAAATAAAGCGCAGTCTAAAGTTTGTGGCATAGATGAGGTCACTATCGGGTGATATGTACCATGACCTCTCTCCTTCATCATCAATCGTCAACTCTTTCCAAGTCCTGCCATCTACTGATACATGTGCGTAACCGTCAATGTCACCCTGCAAGTGCAAAGAAGTAAAGGGCAGTGCCGTTGTAATATTTTCCGTGATGAGTTCAGCTGACTCAGTACCTGAGGTCACGCTTCCCTCAAGTGGAATGCTCGCACTTCCAGCACGCGCACTCGTTGCACTAGGAGCACTGTCCTTCCACTGTTCTTGAGATAAGGTCGTACCAAGAATCGTATGATAGCTACCTTCAAGATAGGGATAGTTAGCAAAGTCATCAGTGAAGATTGACGACGAAGACGTGTCACTAGATGCCCTGGCTTGCCCGCCTACAAACCAGTTAAAGCCTGTTAGGTCGTATTCCGCATCTGCTCTTGTCTCAATATGGGCATCAGCAGTAGTCACTTTACCTTCTTCAGGCAGTAATAAGTCTATGTCGTAAATGCTTACTGCATCATCAGATGAAAGCGCATTGTACACTTCCATATCATCGTAGTAATAGTTACCCAGTAAGTCGTAAGTTTTTAACCTTATGGTGTAGCTTTGATTTACAGGGAAATCGCCAGCAAGATCTACAAACCCTAGCGAAATATTATCCCCAGCCGTAGTGCCTCGCACGATTCTTTCAAAGTCATCTTCTGGGGCATCCGACTCTTTAACAAGGATTTCATAAAAGTTCAAGTGGCTACTTGCCACACTTCCTCGTACAATGCCCGCTTCAAAGCCTGTAATTTCAGCAGCGGGTGCTGTTAGTACTACTTCAAGATCTACCTGGGTTACCTGGCCTGTAATACCCTCTGCCCCAAAGGCACGCACTAGCAGCCTGTATCTACCTTCGAGCAGTTCTCCTTGCGCGTCCCTAGGCACTATCGCTGTAAATGATCCTTGATTACTGGAATTCTCTACAAAAGTCCAATCAAGTGCACTTAAAGCATCTCTATCATTTACATTGATATTTGTGTTGCTGCCTAGAACTGTCCACTGGACACCTTCACGCAGAAGTGCGCCCTCAATTGGGAAATTCCAACTAAGTAAAAATTCATCGGTATTTCCTATTAAGTTACTTGACCCAAAAGCACAGGTTACTCTAGGGGCTGCCAGTAGATTCTGCACTTCAAAATAAACCACTGCAGGCTCAGCGATGTTTCCAGCCCTGTCCTGACCCGTAAAGGTAAGACGATAGGTGCCGTCCTCAAGGCCAGCAGCAAGTGACCTTGTATCAAGACTTAAGGAAGTCGAAGCAGTCGCAAGTAAAGGAATATCACGTGTGTAGAACCTCTCTCCCACGCTTTCAATACGTAAATGTCCCCCGGTAAAGCCACTAGTTCTGACCCCGTTACGCACTGTGTCATAATCCCTAGCAATCTCTGCATCTATCCTAATAGAACCACTTATTCTTTGAGCCTTCGTATAGTGATTATGTTCTGCACTACTTGCTAAAGTTTCATCTGCCTGAACTCCTGCAATGGTAAGGGCAAGTTCAGGGGCAGTAGTATCCACCAGATAAGGCACACGTACAGCATTGTCACCTATCCTGCCATTTGCATTTATGGGTTGGACATATAAGAAGTGCTCACCGTCAGGTACCCCATTGGGGAAGAACGAATCAGGAATTGAACTTATACCTGAAGCGTCCAGACTATTGGTAGTTAAGGCAACAGGATTTACTAAGGGTCCATTATTGGCTCCGCGTGATGTTGCGACCTGAAGTCGTCTTTCAATGGTAAGTGGCGTTACAGATCCGCTATAGCGCCTGGTCTCATGCACCAGATCTGACCACACAATATCAGGCAGTTCATTAGTCGTATACCAGCCAGATTCAGGCGTATCAGTTAACTTCGCTTGACCCAGATGTAGCACACTAGAGTCGTAATTGAAGTCAAAAGTACGCTCTGACACATGACCTACTCGATTTCTTGCCCTAAAGACTACAGTATGCGGTTGACTATGCCCTGCAATAAAGTCACTATCCCAAAGACGGTGTTGCGGGGGTGGAGTTGCTCTACCATTTCCGTCAGTAAGTATTGTGCGCGGGACAGATACGGTTCCATCTGGTCTTCTTACAAAGATCTCTAGACTGATACGCCTTGAACTACACCAAGGGTTGTCAGAAATCGTGAGTCCTCCCGATCTAAGCATGGGTGGCCTTCTAAAGCTACCATTAGGATTTTGAGTATTTTCCTCTACAAAGGTCAAACCGCTTGTAGCGATAGTAGGCGCATTTCTATTGATGCTGAAATACAGTGACCGCAGTCCGCCTGCAGCCCCTGTATGATCTACATTTCTTACCGCAAGCATATAACAGCCGTGGGCAAGACCAGTCAAAGGAAAACTGAAGCCAGCTGTGCTCTGTGCATTAGTTAGGAAAGGGGTTTGGTTAAAGTCTTTGATTACTGTCGTGCCATTTGTGTGAGCCCCCGTGACTGGATCTATATCAGCCCGTATAATACGATACTCCGCACGTGAGAGAGTTCCAGCAGCTACCGTGGATGTTCCCCAGGTAAGAGTGGGCTGTGCTTGACCTGGCACCCATACGGGATTTGACAAAGTAACGTGACTTGGTGGGGTTGGGGGATTTACCGTAGTAACTACCAGGCGCGGTCTTCTGTCACCATGTGCAGTTGCTGCACCGTAGAATTCTGCAATTTGCGTTAGGTTTTCATTTTGTGCCCTCAGCATGAGCCCGTGGCCTGGGAATGTTCCGTTTGCTACCCCTCTTGCCCAATTGGTCACATTGAAAGAGTGCGTCCAGTTAACAGTACCTGTAGAGAAAGAAGACGTAGCAGCCGCTTCATGTCCTGGCTGATTGTTCCAATGCATAGAGAAAAAATGGGTGGTTTGTGACCCCGTGGGCGGAAGTACTCTATGGGCACTTACTGCGATGTTTCTAGTGTGGGAAGAGTTATTCATCTGCCTAACGTGAAGCATGGCTGAGGTAACGGACCTGCCCCTAACAGTTGTGTTAAAATCTTCTGCCGTAAGGAATGACCTTCCTCTGCCGTTTGCATTATTGCCCATAGGCAAAGAGTGCTGTGACGCGAAAACATGCGAAGGAGATCCGCTTCTCACAAAGGTTGTTGTGAGGCCTCTGCCGCTTCCCGTGTCCCATACCCCCTGCCAGGTAATGGTGGGATCTACAGTAATGGGAAAGACACGAGAAGGATCGTTTAGATATTCTTTACACACAATAAGGGAGAGAACATATCTTCCCTCTTCGATACGCTCAAGTTCATATCCAATGTCATGCGAATAAGCACTATCCTCAGATGCATCCCACATAACACCTGGGGGAATAGCAGCAACAGGTACATCTGGACTATTGGTACTGAAAAGGATAATTTCTGAAGTTTCTTCGGAAAGTTCTGCTGAAAGATTGGTAAGGTAAAGTTCGTAAGAGAAGATATTTGTTTCAGGGATTGTATCTAAAATAATCTCTGACTTGATTCCAATGTCTGAAGATATGACTCTAAAAGAAGTGTCTGCATCTATGTCATAAAGTGCTGCAAGGGGACGATTTTCTGGCTGATCAAATGCGTCTAAGTGTTCCTGGCTTTCAATCTGGGTTAAGGTGATATCTTGTGCTTCAAGTAAGGTAAAAGCTATTTCGTAGTCTTCGCGGGCTAAAGTAAGTGGCGTTTCTTCATCAATGGTCTCAGGGAAGAAATTAGTAGATGGTCCTGCCCTTGATTCGTAGACAAAGTCCGTGTGCTCACTTAGTTTAAGGGAAGGATCAATCTCTACCAGTTCCCCCTCTTCATTTTCAAAACGAATGGGGCTTGCGAAAAATTCTTCTACCTCTTCTTCTGTATCAGAGTTGTAGAATACATTTGAGTCCTCAGTTATAGCTACAAGTTCTAGGTCTACGAATTCTGATTCCGAGTCATCTGAAAACTGAAAGTCCTCAGGCGCTAGATGATATCTTTCGTCTTCTTCGCACTCTGCCCTTCTTCTGACGTCAACGCTTTCATTTTCTTCAACATCAGTTGGAGTTATGCAGGCTTCACAGCCCTCATAGTTGCCTGATTCGCCCTGTGTTTCAGTCGCCTGAGCCTGCTGAAGAGCTGTTAGTGGGGCAGTTACACCCGCAGTTTCTGAGGCAACAAAAAACCCACCGCTAAAAAGCTCGGTGGGTACAGAAGTAAAGGATAGAAGAAAAACAAGGAAGAAGGCAACTACCTGTTTTTGCCACGTAAACTTAGTCGAGTACTTGGTCGTTGGAGAGTGCAAAGCCTTTAGGTCACGAATCATCGTGTCGCTGTCCTTATTCTATGAATTTTATGTCAAATGCTTTTACTTAACCATGAATACAGTAGCACTTAATTTTCACAAAATTTTAACATTCACAAAATACACACAGGTAATGGCACTAGGACAGTGTCAATGACACCTTGTCCTCAACTGCACACTGCAGTATCAAGAAAACCTTGGTCTGACGACCTAGGTGCCAGAAAACATCCGTACCTTCATCTTTGCATTTCAGATGGCAATCAACGAAGTCCTGTCTGATTGGAAAATTAGACTAGTATAGATAGGAAGATTGGGATAATATAAATGGGAAAAATAGCGCAATAGAATTCACTAAAAGGAGATACCATTTTGGGTAACTATAAAAAGCGCCTACTTGATTCAACAATCAAAGAATACTTCAAAGAACTGCCTGCTCTCTCAATAGACGGTGCAAAAGCAGTTGGAAAAACAGCAACTGCAAGTCGTTACGCAAAGCACATCATGCGTCTTGATATTGAGGATGGTCTTGACGTGATTGCTGGTGGTATTGATATCTTGTCGCTACAACCAAAGCCCTTGCTAATTGACGAGTGGCAGCGCTTTCCTAGGAGCTGGGACTATATACGTCGTCTAGTGGACACAGACAATAGTCCTGGACAATACCTTTTAACAGGCAGCGCAATTCCTAGAAAAGCTCAGACTCATAGCGGAGCTGGCAGAATTGTTCGCTTGCGCATGCGTCCATTGTCACTAGAGGAGCGCGACATTGAAGCCCCTGCAATACGTGTAAAGGACTTGCTCAATGGATCAGTAGACCAAGTAAGTGCACGCTCTGAACTCAGCTTAGTCCACTACATCAAAGAAGTTACCGCCTCTGGCTTTCCCGGAATACGTGCATTGTCTGAAAATATCCGTGAAGCTCAACTTGATAGCTATCTTTCTAACCTAACCGAGCACGAATTTTCTGAAAGTGGAACCTTTGTCCGCAAGCCAGATGTTTTACAGGGCTGGCTACGCGCATATGCTGCAGCAACTGCAAGTACGGCAAGCTACCAAGAGATTTTAGATGCTTCCACTCCAGGCGAAAGTCAAAAGCCATCTAAGGCAACAACACTTACCTACCGTGACACCTTAGATTCACTCTGGATGACAGACCGCGTACCTGCATGGCTTCCAAGCACCAATCCTTTCACAGCGCTAAGCAAAGGCCCGAAGCATTTCCTGGCAGATCCAGCTCTTGCTGCCCGCCTACTTCACTTAAGCGCAGACAAGCTGATTTCTGGAACTGCTCGTCCACTCTTAAAGCCAAGAGCAGGGGCTGCGGTTGGTAGGCTATTTGAGGCACTCATTGCTCTTAGTCTACAAACCTATGCACAAGTTAACCGAGCAAAACTGTACCACTTTCGTAGTGCAAAAGGAGACAAAGAAATCGACTTTATTATCGAGCGTGGTCTTTCTCTTATTGCTATAGAAGTAAAGTCGTCACCTGAAGTTACTGCAAGTGATGTGCGTCACCTAAATTGGCTTGCTGACAACTGTCCTGATTACGATATTACGTGCATTGTAGTTACCACAGGACAAAATGCCTATACCCGTCCCGATGGAATCCATGTAATACCTGCCACTTTACTGGGCGCATAAAAACTGTACCTCCTAAAGTTGGTTGGATTTTATTTCCAGTTCAACTTTAGGGGTACAGTTCAAACTTAGGGCATCCTCTTCTAATAACTATCACAATAGCAAACAAACGTATAGAATGCGTCAGTTTGACGCATTCTATACGAGACTTAAGCAAAGAAGCCTTTCACTGCCGCAATAACTTCATCTTGCTGCTCGCGGGTAATCCCCGGATAACAAGGTAGGGCAAAAGTCTTTGAGGCACTATCTTCTGCTACAGGCAGGCTCGGCTTCACGAAACCAGGAATCTTTTGTAGGACTTCCTGTTCATGCAGTGACGTCGGATAGTACAGTGCACTACCAATGTCTTGTCCCTGCAAATGCGCAACAACCTCCGGTGCCTGCGCTGACTTCAAGATAAAGAGGTGATAAACAGACTTTCCGTAATCACGCTCGACAGGCATTTCAAGATCACCTAGTCCAGCTAGCACTTCCCTATAATAAGCTGCAGCATCACGGCGCTGGTTATTCCACTCATCCAACTTCGCTAGGCGCAACGACAAAAGTCCCGCCTGCAGTGAGTCCAGTCGTGAGTTTGTTCCAATAGCAGTGTGAATATACTTTTGAGACTCACCATGACGTGCTACCAGCCTCATTCTATCTGCGAGTTCCGTATCGTCTGTTGTGATGCATCCCCCATCACCCGCACATCCCAGGTTCTTTGTAGGGAAGAAGCTAAAGGCAGCAGCGCGGCCTAGACTTCCCGCTTTCTTACCTTTGTGTGTAGCACCAATAGCCTGACAGGCATCCTCGATGATAATCAAATTATGCCTGTCAGCAATATCGTTAATCGCATCCATATCTACACACTGTCCGTAGATATGCACAGGCATGATGGCCTTTGTGCGCGGAGTAATAGCCTCTTCAATCTTTGCGGGATCGATGTTGTAGGTTCCTGGCTCGATATCAACAAGAACAGGAGTCGCACCTACATGGGCGATACTTTCAATGCTTGCGAAGAAGGTCCATGGGGTGGTGATTACTTCATCTCCCCTTCTAATGTTTAGCGCTTCAAGAATCAAGAATAAGGCATCAGTTCCATTGGCTACAGCTATACAGTGCTTAACGCCACAATAGTCAGCAATTTCCTGCTCAATCTTTTCAACCCTGGGGCCACCAACATAGGCGGCATTAGACATCACGTCAAACCACAGTGCGTCGCTCTCTTCTTTAAGTTGAGTATATTGAAGCTTCAAATCTAGCAATGGTACGCCCATTTTTATCCCCCTACAGTATTGTCTATAATCTCGTATACAGTTTGTATGGAACTTTCAACACACAAAAGTATAACCTACTGATAGAATAGCTGGAAACAATAGAGCGCCTGAGAGGACCTTACGATGACTAGATGTAAACAGACGGCATGCAGTGGAGTATCCTACATCAAGAACCCTAAGAACAATACCACCATGTATGTTGGGAAGAAATTTGAACATCTAGTCAGTCATCTATCTGAAGCACAGGACTGCCTCTTGTTTTTCGAAGACGGCATGAACATACCGCAGAGCATACTGGACAATAACTCCTGCCACTTCTCGCCTGTTCCCGTCCGTGACTTTGCTCTAGCGGTAAAAGATTTGTGGGAACAACAACAGGCAGAGATGGACACACTCCCCCGCGTGAGCCAAGACGGCGCAACAATAGGCAGTAATGTCCAGCTAGGTGAAAACGTCATCATCGAACCCAGTGCCTTTATTGATCATCATGTAAAGATTGGTGATGGCACACGTATATGTGCTGGAGCCATCATAAGAAACGGTACAACTATTGGTAAAAATTGCCTGATCCGCGAAGGCGCAGTCATTGGCAGTGAAGGCTTTACTATGGCCCCTGACACAGAAGGCAAACCCTTTCGCCTACATTGCTTGGCAGGGGTTGAGCTAGCTGATGAAGTAGAGGTCGGGGCCAACACAACCATTGCCCGTGGCCAATCCAGAGACACCTATGTCGACAGACTAACCAAAATCGACGACCAGTGCTATCTGGCACATGATGTTTACCTAGGGAAGCAGATAACCGTCACTTCTGGGGTAACCCTAGGCGGATTTGTTGAAATTGGCGACAAGTCCTATCTAGGCATGAACTGCACCGTAAAGCAGCTACTTACTATTGGTAGTGGCAGCACCATCGGTATGGGGGCAGTAGTGACAAAGCCAATTCCTGATGGAGTTATTGCATTCGGAAGCCCAGCAAGAATTAAGTAGTCAGCTAATGGACAGCAAGGGCGACACAGGAGCATCGCTTCTTCCCACTACTGAGGAATCCGTAGAGAAACCGACTGGCACCCAAAGAGGTAGTCGCTATCTGCCTGTTCAAATAATACTTGCCGTTTTAGGCTTTCTTGCGTTGGCCATTATTATGGTTGTGCCTGAACGGCACCTCTTCTTTATAGGGGGGCTTCCTCGCCTGAATTTTGCTCCCGTCTTTATTGTCATTGTTGCCGCAATAACGCTGCTCTGCAGTTACTTCTTTCCGCGGATCCAGATAAGTCCGAACGGAGAAGACACAAGGCGCTTCGTACAAAGGCATCTACCTCTGCTGGCATTCTGTGTCTTCAATATCATCTTCGTAATCATCGCCTATACACGTGCAACTTACTTCAATCCCGATGCAGCCACTATCCATCCTCGTTTTTGGGCAAGTCTGCTCTTTCTACAACTTGCAATGCTCTGCGCTTTCTACCTAGGGAGAAAGCTCGCCTGGACAGGCACTCAAATATTGGGAATTGTTCTCGTCACTGTTATGGGCCTTATGCTTACTTTGCAGACAGGAGAATTCTTCCACCTGCACGGCCTTGATAACCCTATTGGTTATTGGGTTCGATCATTTAATCTAGAAGAATTCTGGCCGAATTCCCCCTGGATATGGCAATATCCAGAAACGGTACGCGCAATGGGTCTAGGTCGTGTCCCCTCTCACTATGCCTTTACTTCACTTGTTGTGCTTTGCTGGGCACTATCAAGCAAAGGCATGAGAGGCCTTCGCATGGCAGGATTAATCTTTGCCGTATTGTCCATCTACTTAGCAGGTGTGCGGACTGCATTTATTGCGTTACTTGTGATAGCAATTGTTTACTTAATCTATCTGGCAAAGCAGCAAGGCTTTTTCGGTTGGATACGACGCAACGCTATTCAACTTTTCTCAGTAACGGCAATCTTGCTTGCCCTTCTAGGAGGGATCTACCTACTAACAGGTACACAGCACTTTAATCGAGGGATACCAACATCAACAGATATAAGTGCTGTCATGGCTCCCCCTGCTAACGCCTCACCAACACAAACAACACAGATGCAAGCAATCGAGGCTGAAGGTACACCCCAGGACTACTGTGAAGAAAATGGTCTTTCTGACATGCTTTGGGTATTTACTTCTGGCCGAACGGAAGTATGGAATGAAGCCATCGAGCTGATTAAAGAAAATCCTCTAGGAACCTGGCAAATGCCAGCGTCTGTTCTTAAGCAGGCAAGTCATGCGCATAATGATGTACTCGAGCGCCTACTTGGGGCAGGACCTATCTCATTGATGCTATATATATGGCTTATATGGTGGATGGCCTTCAAGGTCAGAGCCCCACAAGCTCCTGCTTTTCCTCTGTTGTTCGCAACAGCAATCGTCTCTTTTGGCTTGCTCGATGTAACCTTCGCCCAAATAGTCTTTACCCCAGTAGGATTTTTAATTCTAGGCTACCTCATAGTGGCTAAGGGTTTGCGAACAGGGGGCGAGACTACAGCTCAGTAATCTCTTCGTAGACCCTTTTTGAGTTGTCTTTGTCAAACTTATAGAAGAAGTCCTCAACACGATTTTTGTATTTTTCCTCCATGGCGCAGTTATTTTCAATTTCCTTAATAATTGCCTCTACTAGAACATTGTGGTCGTAGCAAACTTCCCCAAAACCATGTTCTTCAAAAGAGAAATAGCCCTTGTCAACCGTATGTGATTCATAGAAAGTATCATAATCAAATTGGTAGTAGAAAACCGGCTTCTTTAAGTAGGCGAAATCAAAAACTACACTGGAATAATCGGAAACAAGCAGAGCAGACTCTCCTAGCTCTTCGCTATATTTACAATCCTCCCTAGAGACACTAATTATTTCATTTTCCTGAAAGTCTTTTGCTTGCTTAATGAATGAAGAGTGCATATACATCTTTCCTGTATAGCCATGCTGCTTCATCGCTTCCAGTAGTTTTGAGTCGTTAATGAGTCGATTATAGCTTTTGTAGTAGTCGCTTTCTGTAAAATCAGGATTATACTGCCTTACCCCATCTACAAATTTCCCAGCAAGCTGAAGCCTCCATGTAGGCAGAAAGAGGATTTGCTTTTCTTGGTTCCTCGTCTGTAGATAGTCATATCTAGGAAGCCCCGTAAGCTTTACGACATCACTGCCATACAGATAATTTCCGTCAATAATCGACTCGTGCTCTGGTCGAGCAGCGGTAATAAAAAGCTTTATATCTTTACTGTGCTTATTTAACCACTTTGATAAATCATGCAAGGTTATTCCATGTCCCAAGAAGACGAAGTCGCTAATGAACAAGTCTTTGTATTTTGCACTACTTCTTTTAGGCAGGCTAGTAACCCAATGATCCCCACTCGAGGAAATAATCTTGTCTGACAAAGCAAAAAGGAACTGGTATTTCAGACCGTTATACTTAACAACACTTCCAATCTTCTTCATCCTTTTGTAGTCTGGACAGTCTTTTGCAAGTACAAAATAGGGCTTAATGCTTTTGCTCCCCTGATTTACAGCATGCTTGAATAAAGCCTCGCCATTATCGTTTCCGGCAACAATTCGATCAGAAATTAACCAGATCTTCTTTTTCTTGAAGACTCTTAGTGCATGACATGCTAGCCTGAAGCTCGCAACATCAAACTCTTTCCGCTTTAATAACTCTCCTAAATACCTTAGTTCGCTCTTGAAAAGGGTAGCTTTCTCGTTTCTGTAAAAGCGCAGTGAACCTCTTTGGTACTTAACAATGTAATCCCCTAGTACAAAGTATGCCCACTTGAAATCACTGCGGATTTTTGCAAAAGCCCCAAATCGCTGCCTTAGTCTGATTTTCTCTGTACTGCTCTCAGTAAACAGGTCAATCTTTTCCAGCCCGTCTAGCGGAATCTCCACCTTAAAACACTGCAATGTGCAGAACTTTTCTCCCAAGCTGTATCTCTCGCCAACAGGACTGTCAAAAAAGGTAACGCTTACTCTTTCTTCACCATTTATTACATAGTAGAAGTCTTGATTAGACAGCCACGCAAAATATGAGGCATGGCCCTCGATATTAAGTATTCCATTTTTTGCCTCAATAATAGAGATCGCAATGGGCGCATCAGCTGATGGGGTCAGAGGATATTCATCTACCCAAACGCGACCCTTTCTAAGCTCCAAATCCGCAAATTTGTCTGTATCATACTTCATGCTTAATGCATGAAGCTTATATTCTCCCAGCAAAAACCTTTGCTCAACAATCATCCTGTCATCAATATCAGCCAAAAGCTGTCGTAGCAGCTGCTTGTACTGCGCTGTCTCTTCGTCAGTAAAATCATCAGGAAGCTCCTGCACCCTAATCCTCCACTGAATGTCATACATGACTAGGTATTGCACGTAAGGCAACACTTCTCCGAATTTTTCTTTCGAGTAGTCAAGCAGGTACTGCAGTCCATATACTGGAGCATCGAAATAGTAGCTCCTATCAAATGTGGTAGTCTGACCTATCGATGTGCCAGCTTCCCTGCTTCTATAAAAGTATATTGAGCTCGAGATAATTCCGTATTTCTGTTTTTCAAGAATCACAGGGGTGATGAACTTTGTGTCTTCTCCAAATCCAAAACGCCTATCAAATCGTGCGCCCTGAATAGCTTCAGTTCTTATAAGAGTTGTCGCAACACCCATCTGTATGTGGTCATACTCTTCATTAATATTGACGATTCTATCGTAGTCAAACTTGTAATCAAGCGCGTGAGGAGAGGTCTTCGCCTCAAAGAAAACAATCCTAAACGAAACAACATCAATTTCATCAGCATGCTTTTCTAAAAAAGCATACCCTTTCTTAAAAGCATTCTTAGACCATTTGTCATCAGATCCCATAGTAGTAACATACTTACCTTTTACTTGTTCAAGTCCTGTGTTACTTGCAGCGCTTACTCCTGCGTTTTCTTGATAGATGTAAGTAACGTTATTAGGATAGAGTTCTTTATACCTTAGACATATTTTTTCAGAG
>WRBC01000008.1 GCA_009779855.1 Coriobacteriia bacterium | reverse complement strand
TCAAAAGTAAAGTTTGAAGAGCGGCCGAGCGGGTCAGATATGCGCACCACATTACCGAGGTTGTCGTGTGCGAAGTGGGTGCGCGCACCTTTTTCATCAGTTTCGCTTAACAATTGACTTGCTTCTGTTTGTCTGCATGAAACTACCATTTGTTAAGCCGTGTTACCCTCTTCACCTTTGAGTGCACTTCCTGCACTTTCTGAAACTTAAATAACTCGGGTTCTTTTAGTGTACGCACTCCATTATAAAGCAGCTCAACTTGGTTAACGAGACAATTCCACACACAACCGTGCATCATTGTATAATAGAACCTATGCTTGATGACAATCAATATACTTCCCTTGAAGACTTGACCACTGAAGGAGTCTGGAGCGGACGGGCGATAGCCCATCTGGACCTTGATGCCTTCTTTGCGTCAGTTGCGCAGCTGGACAACCCGGAATTGCGTGGGAAACCCGTCATTGTAGGTGGACCTAGTGGTCGCGGAGTTGTCTCGACCTGCTCATATGAGGCTCGCGTCTATGGCGTTCGTAGTGCCATGCCCTCTTCGCAGGCTCGCAGACTTTGCCCTGATGCGATCTGGGTTAGTTCAGACTTTAGCCGCTACCGCGAACTTTCTAAGCAGATCTTTAATATGGTGGCAGAGCTAACCCCCCACTTTAGACAAGTATCCATCGACGAAGCATTCTTTGAAATTACCCCCGATGCACAAGACCCGCGACATCCCGTCACGGTAGTTCGCGAGCTCATGCAACGCATTGCAGAAACAGGTATCACCGGGTCTATAGGGCTTTCAACCTCGATGACCGTAGCAAAAATTGGTAGCGATATGAAAAAGCCTCGTGGCCTTACTGTGATCCCAGCTGGTCAAGAGGCAGCTTTTCTTAGTCCTTTGCCCATACGCAAACAAAGTGGCATCGGGCCAAAATCAGCAGAACGCTTGGCTCAAGTCGGGGTGAAGACTCTAGGTCAACTGGCCGATCTTGATCTAGCTACCGCAACACTCATCTTTGGAAAAACAGCACCGACCATGCTTGAACGCGCAGCCGGCATTGATGTTCGCCCCGTTCAAGAGGATGAGCCTACGAAATCAGTGTCTAACGAATACACCTTTGACCAAGACATAACCACCGCAGAAGACATTCGAGATGCACTAGCTGATATCAGCGCCCAGCTCGCACGCAGATTACGCAAGAAAGGCCTGCGAGGGCGCTGCGTAAATCTGAAGCTACGTTTCAAAGACTTTAAGACAAAGTCAGTCAGTAAAACTTTTTCTGTTGGGATTGATAATGAAGTCGCTTTAAGTGCGATTGCTTTTGAGATGGCGCAGACAGTATGGGAAGAAGGCATGCCCGTACGCTTGCTGGGTGTAGGGGTGTCCCAATTTGATGAAGGCGCGGGCCAAATGTGCCTCTTTAGTGATGCTGCGCTACAGAATAGCGAAGAAGCTGCTAGTACGCAGCCAGATATGCAAGATACTAAAGCAGAAAACGCTTCGGAAATCCTCACAGGCGCTCAGGACAAAAGTCAGCAAACAGCAAGTGCTGTCGTCAGTGAAGAACAAGAGTGTCTAAGTAAGAGACTTGACGACATAAAAGATAAATTCGGAGAAAGCTCCGTTCTTTCAGGGCGTCAGTTGAAGCAGTCATGCGAAGATAAGCCTTGGAAGGCACGATCCATAACCGGTGGCCCTAAGCCTGAAAATTAGCGCAGTTTGTAGGTCAACTTTGCGATTGGAGATTCCCAGACGGCTACTTCAGTCACGATCACACCGGGCTGCACAATCTTTCCTGAAAGCTCTTCAAAGATAATACATGCAAGATTCTCCGCTGTAGGACTGACAGTATTAAAAGGTTCAATTTCATTTAGATACTTGTGGTCATAGCGGTTCAGCACAGACTTTAAATCTTTCTTAAGCAGCGCAAAATCATACACCATACCCAGCTCACAGAGCTGTGAAGATTCAACACTTACTTCAATATCCCATGTGTGTCCATGCAGATTACGACACTCCCCTGGGTAATCATAAAGCAAGTGTGCTGCATCGAAATGGTCCTTAACCGTCAAAGTATATATTCCTGCGCTCACGGGTAGTTGAGCCTCCTCAGTTTCTACTATATTTAAAATTGCAGCTTCAGGAGCTGGATTAATAAAAGGTGCAACTGCATCCAAAAAGGTATCTTCCGCCTCACTATCCTGAACCTCATCCTGACTATACTCGTAATCCTGAATTTCTTCGCCAAAGGAGTCCTGCTCTTCCGCCTCTTCATCTTCTTCAAAATCAAAAAGCGAACCTGGTGCCTGGCAAGGCTGGATTGGACTACCTACCTCCATCAAGGCGTCCATTGCTTCATTTGCTAGAGCGTCTGCTTCCTCGTTTTCCTCACGAGGGATGTGAACAAACTCACAAAATTCAAACTGCTTTGATAAACTCAAAGCATCTAAAAACAAGGGTTTCAAGGCAGCATTCTTGACTTTGTATTCGCCCTTAAGCTGCTTTACCAAAAGCTCACTGTCTGCGCGTGCTTCTAAATGAGTAATGTTCAGAGCAAGAGCATTTTCCAGCCCCCAGATAAGGGCTTTGTATTCAGCAACATTATTAGTAGCTTCTCCAATGGGTGCTCCCCCATCACAACTCTTCACAAAGCCGTGATTAAGCACAAAACCTATTCCAGCAGGCCCAGGATTACCGCGTGACCCGCCGTCTGTATAAAGAATATATTCAGCCATGCTGTTTATTGTACACCGTTTTCACCTACCTAGAGCAGAGCAGCAAATGCTAGCTTCTCAGCTAGTCATACTGTCATTTTCACTTCTTGCGTTTTTTGCCACGCTGCCTTCTTTCAAATTCTATTTTGGTAGGAACCTTGTATTTCACTGCAAAATATACAGCAAACGGAAAACCTGCGATGACACCAACAGGAATACCAGCCGCAAATCCACCAGTGAAAATGCCTCTTAAGGCACTTTTTACGTTCATCTAGATTCATGAGTAGCTTCTACTACAATGGCAGTAATTCAACTTTTCCTTCATGCACGGGGCCTGTAGGCAGCGACTGATGAATGACTCCTGCCTTCAGCAATTGTTCAGCAGCATAGTCAAATCCGTAGCCAATCTCCGGCACAGAATGCGCATCTGAACCAAGGGTTAGCCCCACATCACGCCGCACTAATTCATCGAGAAAACTCTGTGATGGATAGAGGTCTTTACAAGGTTTGCGTAGGCCTCCTGTTGAAACCTCGCAAAGGATTCCCGCTTCTGCAATAGCAGCTGCTGCCTCAAAATAGTACTCGCGAGGGTCGGCAGGAATAAAGTTAAACTTTTTAGGCAAATCAGGATGTGCCATAACATCATAGACACCCGATTTTACTGTTTTAATCCACTCGGTGAAGTAAAAATCCCATACAGTTTCTGTCTCTTGCCTGTCCCACTCATCAACTTGGGCTGGATCATCAAAGGCCCAGCCATCTAACATATGTACACTGCCCAAAATAACGTCAACACCGGCTTCACGAGCCTTCGCGACAGATCGTTTCGACCAGGCAGGATCCTGATTCAACCAATCAGCCTCTGCGCCAATAATAAGATGTGGCACATCTTCCCCTTTATTACGCAGACTATCAAAGCGCTCTGCAGTCTCTTTAAGTGTCACCACATACGGATCAAGGTCACTGAAGCGCATGGAAACTTCGCGATTTGGATCAACCTCTTCCGGTAAAGGTAGATGCTCAGTAAACACTGCAGCATGTAGCCCACTAACGCGAATGCCTTCGAGCATTTCGGGCAAGGTGTGCTTTGCGTGTCCGCACAGGGTCGAGTGAATATGACAATCAGCATAGCGACTTGGCATTAAAAGCGCCCTTTGATCTCTGCCGCCAAATCTTCTGGGCTTACTCCCAGGCGTTCACAGGCAACCAGTAGATGGTAAAGTAAATCCACAGCTTCATAACGTAACTGCTCATTGCCACTGCCTCCTTCAGTATCCTTGGCTGCCATCACGACTTCAGTAGCCTCTTCACCAATCTTCTTCAGCAGATAGTCCAGGTCTCCGTGAAGCAACTTTGCCGTGTATGACTCAGCAAGGTCTGCAGCAGAACGCTTGGCAATAATTGTGGTCAGTTCATCAACGGATGACCCTAAAGTATTGGCTGCAGACATCATTCAAACCTTTCAGTCTTTATTGGGCCCTTTAATTTCCGGTAAAAGCAGGTAGGAGCACCTGTATGACAGGCTATCCCATCACCGCCCTGCTGCACTTTAATAAGCAAAGTGTCAGCGTCACAGTCATAGCTAATCGACTGTATATGCTGCACGTTACCGCTCTCTTCACCTTTTTGCCACAGCTTCCCGCGGGAGCGTGACCAAAACCAAGTATACCCCGTGTCCAGGCTCTTTTGCAGGGCATCGCGATTCATCCATGCAAGCATTAGAACCTCTTTGCTTTTCGCATCTTGGATAATTGCCGCAATCAGCCCGTCATCGCCGTAGCTAAGCGTGCCAACGCTCAAGAAATCTTTTTCTCTATTTGGGACTTTGTTCACGGTCAAAAACCTCTACAAGCTCACTTCATAGCCTGCTGCCTGCAGAGCCTCTTTGACTTCACGGATGCTAATCTGTCCGTAATGGAATACGCTTGCAGCCAGAACACCTCTTGCATGTCCGTCCGCAACGGCCTCAACGAAATGTTCGATTTTACCTGCCCCCCCACTTGCGATTACAGGAATACTCACTGCATCTGCAATTGCTCGGGTCAAAGGAATATCATAACCTTCTTTAACGCCGTCACAATCCATGCTTGTAAGTAGGATTTCGCCCGCTCCTAGACTTTCAACTTTGCGCGCCCATTCAAGCGCATCAATATCTGTATTTTCTCTGCCTCCACTGACAAAAACTTCCCATCTGTCCTTGGTACCAGCCTTAGAGTAGCGAAGCTTTTTTGCATCAATCGCTACTACTAGGCGGTCAGAGCCATACTTTGCTGCTACTTCCTTAATGAGCTGTGGACTTCTTACCGCAGCACTACCCAAAGACACCTTGTCTGCACCTGCATCCAAAACTTCACCTACATCCGCAAGTGAGCCCATGCCTCCGCCTACTACAAAGGGAATACTGCAAGCCTCTCTACACGTTTTTGCAAGGTCTATCCGTGTCGCACGGCCTTCGTGGCTTGCGCTAATATCAAGGAACACCAGCTCATCTGCGCCCGCATCCTGATAAGCAGCCGCCATCTCTGCAGGGTTACCAATATCCTTCAAGTTGATAAAATTCACGCCTTTGACAACACGGCCTTTTTCAACATCCAAACAGGGAATAACTTTAATAATACTCACAAGCACAAAATCCTTTCAATATACAACACTTTAAAATCATCTGCAGCATATCCTACGATGACGCTAATACATTCACCGCATCACGTATATCGATCTCACCTTCATAGTAGGCCTTTCCTATAATGACGCCTTCTATCAAGGTCGGACCCAGCACCTTTGCTGCCTCAATGTCGGCAAGGCTGGCAACGCCACCACTTACTATTACCGGAAATCCAGCAGCTGTCGCTACAGCCGCATAGAGCTCCGGTTGAATACCCGTTTGCATGCCATCTCGACTAATATCTGTATACACCAGATGGCGTAGTCCTATACTGGACAACTCCCCCACTAGTTCAGGAGCAGGAATACTACTCATTGTCGTCCAGCCATCTACTGCAACAATACCATCACGCGCGTCGATACCCGCCACTAAGGATTCTGCACCAAAACTTGCGACAGCCTCTTTAGCAAAGGCAGGATCTTTTGCCAGTTTACTGCCTACCACAGTGCGCGTAACACCAGCCTCCAGCATAGTGCTAATTGCCTCAAGTGTGCGCATGCCACCACCTACTTGCATGTTTAGCTGGGGCAATTCGGCAGCGATAGCAGCAATGCTTGCCGTATTATGTGGCTGACCAGTTCGCGCAGCATTCAAATCAACTACATGCAGCCAGGTAGCTCCACTGTCAAAAAATTCATGCGCCTGCGCCACAGGATCTTCGTGATAAACGGTTACGCGCTCATAGTCACCCTGTGCCAGGCGTACCACTTTGCCATCTAGCAAATCTATCGCAGGAAGTATATTCATATCGTTATTCATTATTACGCTACTACTTGCTGTTGTGTTATTGTCCATTATCTACAAACTACCCTTCGTTGACGGAATTCCACTCACGCGCGCATCAAGGGACACTGCCTCACGCAATGCACGGGCTGCAGCCTTGAAAGTTGCCTCTAGAATATGGTGACTGTTCTTTCCTGCCAGTGATTCAAGGTGCAGAGTCACTCCAGCCTTGCTGGTAAATGCTATGAAAAATTCTTCTGCCAGGGTCGTATCAAAATTACCCAACATCTCAATAGGCACTTCGACACGGTAGTGTAACTGACCACGTCCACTGATATCTACTGCTGCAAACACCAATGCCTCATCCATGGGAATCAACACATCAGCAAAACGCGCAATACCTGCCTTATCTCCCAATGCCTCTGCAAAAGCTTGCCCCAAAACAAGGCCTAGGTCTTCAACCGTATGATGATCATCGATTTGTAAGTCACCCTTACAGTAACCAGACAAATCAAAACCTGCATGACGAATAAAAGCTGTCAGCATGTGATCGAAAAATCCGCTACCTGTCTCTACGTCATTAACCCCACTCCCGTCAAGATTCAAGGTAAGCGCTATGTCTGTCTCACTCGTCTTGCGCTCTACGCGAGCGATGCGTTCTGTGCTGACCCTAGTCATCTGCTGCTCCTTTTACAATTGATTCACGCAAAGCTGTCACAAACCTCATATTTTCCTGACTGCTGCCCACGGTAACCCGTAGACAATTCTTTAGACCTGGAGCACTTGAGAAATTGCGAATGTAGATATCATGCACATCAAGCAGTCTCTGCCAAATTTCATGAGCCTTATCCGCACGAAACAACAGGTAGTTTGCTCGCGATGGCCAAACCTTCATGCCGGTGTTCTTGCCTGCCATATCTTTCAATGCTTCGAAAAGCAGTTCTCGCTCATTCACGATATCTGAAATCCCTTGGTCAAACTCTGTTAAGCTATCCATTACCAGCTGACCAGTCCACTGCGTAAAGCTGTTTACCGAATAGGGCATACGGACACGCGCAAGCATATCTATCACCTTTGGGCAGGCCAATACATACCCTAGGCGCAAGCCCGCCAGTGAGTAAGCTTTTGAAAAGGTGCGGAGTATGACCATGTTGGAATACTTTTCTAAATAAGACACCATACTCTGCCCGCTAAATTCAAAGTAAGCTTCATCTACCACGACCAGCGCATCACTTGCCTCAATAATCTTGCATAGGTCTTCTTCTGAAATAAGCTGTCCCGTAGGGTTTCCTGGATTGTCAATAACGCACACATCTACCTGATTATTCTGCAGGCAGTCTACTGCCTGATCTACCTCAATGCTAAAATCCTCAGGATTACGGGGCAGGTCAAGTATTCGCGTCTCGAGAAGGTCTGCGTAGATACGGTACATTGAAAAGGTCGGTGAAAATTGCATAATGGTACGTTTTTTATTTTCGATTCCACTATCATTTCCGCCCCAGGCAAGCAAAATATCAAGCAGCAGCTCATCCCCTCCGTTGCCTATGAGAACACAATCTGAGCTCACGCCATTGAAATCTGCAATTTGTTGGCGCAGTCTTCGCCCCAAAGGATCTGGATAACGATTAAACGCAAAATTATCAATGCCTGCCTGCAATTGCGCACGTACAGACGCTGGCAGATTGAAGGGACTTTCGTTTGCTGAAAGAATCAGCTTTCCTTCTGGAATCTCTCCACTATAAGGCTTAAGACTCTCAAGGGCTCTTCTAGGACTGCGCACTTTGGACATTAACAGTCACACCCCTTACCTGAAGCAATGTTTGCAGCACGTATTCTCACTGATTCTGCATGTGCCCAAAGACCTTCAATGTCTGCCACCTTTATAACGTCATCTGCTTCTGTCATAAGTGCTTCCGCACTGTAAGAAAGCACGCTCGAACTTTTCACGAAGTCATCTACACTTAGGGGTGAGGAAAATCGTGCTGTTCCCTGTGTTGGCAAGGTGTGGTTAGGGCCTGCACTGTAGTCTCCCACCGACTCTGGTGTCCAAGGACCCAGAAAGATGGCACCTGCATTAATAATGTCCCCCAGTAACGCATGTGGATCACGCGTCAGAACCTCCAGGTGTTCAGGAGCAATGAAGTTGCTTGCTGCTACAGCATCATCCATAACCTCACACACCAAGACGATGCCATGGCTCTTTAAAGACTCACGTGTAACGTCAGCGCGACTAGATTGCTGCAATAACTTACTCAGCTCTGCTTCAACCCTATCAGGCAAGCTGGCATCAGTGGTAACTAGATAGCAAGCAGCTAAGGGATCATGCTCTGCTTGAGCCATCAAGTCAATGGCTACGTAGCTCGGGTTCGCTGTTTCATCCGCCAATACCAGCACTTCTGAAGGACCCGCAATCATGTCAATCCCCACGGTACCCTGCACCTGCTTCTTCGCTGCAGCCACATAAGCATTCCCAGGACCCGTAATCTTATCAACCGCAGGGACGCTTTCTGTTCCATAGGCTAGGGCAGCAACCGCTTGCGCACCACCAACCTTATAGATTTCGCTAACACCCGCGATATGGCAAGCAAGCAGCGTTGAATCAACTATACGACCATCAGGGCCTAGGGGTACTACCACAGCAACCTCTGGTACTCCCGCAACAAAAGCCGGAATAACGTTCATAAGTACTGTACTGGGATAGTCAGCACGTCCCCCTGGTACATAAATACCTACACGCTCAATAGGGGTCACCCGTTGACCAACCATCACGCCCTTACGGGGGGTCGCATACCACGACTGCTGCACCTGCCTCTGATGAAAGTCTTTGATACGTTCTGCGCAATTAGTAAGCGCGCTCATAAGTGCAGGGTCAGCGCGCCTGATCGCACCTGCAATCTCTTCATCACTCACGCGCAACTGATTCAACCTTACCCCATCAAAACGCTCTGTATAATCAAATAGTGCCTGGTCTCCCTGCGCCTTGACAGTCGCAATAATCTCAGCAGCAGTTGTTTCAATGCTCGAGTCAATGCCCCCACTGCGCTGCAGCAAGTCTTCAGTTAATCTTTGGCCCTCTTTTAGCTTTAAGCGCCTCATCATAAGGGGCTCCCCTCTTCGTTTCCATTTCCACTAGAACAGGTACGCAAAACACCTTCCAGTCTTCCCACAAGCTCCATTACACGCAAATCGGTGCGAGCAGCAGAATACTGTGCCACGAATCTAGCAGTGCTAGGTAGGACTCGCTCAACAATTCGTAGATTATTTTCACGCAGAGTCGTCCCTGTCTGAGTAATATCTACAACAACGTCAGCAATCCCAATCAAAGGGGCAAGTTCTATATTTCCATTTAGTTTGACAATCTCAACTTGAATTCCGCGATCATCAAAAAATTGCTGAGTTAGACGCGGATACTTAGTTGCGACCCGAATGGTGCCTAGCCGCAAGCTCAGTTCATCCAGGCTGCAATCTAAACTATCAGGTGCTGCCACGACAAACTCGCAGCCACCAAATTCAAGATCAGCCAATTGCAGCAAGGGAAAATCTGCCTCCACTAAGGTATCCCTGCCACTGATGCCAATGTCTGCTGCCCCGCGCGAAACATAAATCGCAACGTCAGTCGGTTTTGCAATGATGATGTCGTAATAATCATTGACGATTCTTAAAGAACGTCCGGGATCTTCTAGTCCAGGTAAACTAACCCCTGCTTGATTCAGCAAATCAATACAGTCATCGTAAAGCTTACCCTTAGGAACTGCGATGCGTAGCGGAGGAGCCTTTCCCTCCTCCCTTGAGACACTGTTTTCAACAGACCCCTCCAAAGATTCACCTTCATAAGAAGCAATCACTCGCTCAAGCGCTGCAAGATCATAGCTGAAGCCAGCAGCGGGCATTTTGCATCCAAATTGCTCCATCAGCCTGTCATATCTTCCTCCGCCCCCAACAAGATGTGCCCTGCCAGCAGCAGAAGTAGCATAAAGCTCAAATATAATTCCTGAATAATACTCAAAGTGCGGCGCAAGCGAAAAGTCTACAATAAGTTTCTGACTATCGTCACTTCCCAGCTTTTGAACCAATGAAGCATAACTTACGCGCAAATCACTTAAGGACTCCAGTGCTTTACTATTGTTTTTTAACAAGACCTCAGCCTCGTCAAGAACTGCAAGTCCTCCGCGTAATCCCGCAAGTTTTTTCACGGCATATGCATCTTCTTTTGAAAGGGTACCATCAAGGGCAAGTTTTTTTACTTTGATGAAGTCACCGTTACTCCAGGCAGAAAGAAAAGACCTTTTCCAGTCAGCATCGGCATTAGCTGTTTCAAGAATTGCGCCAAACACTGCCACACTGTTCAAGTGAAGCCTACAATCATCAATACCTGCTGCCTTCATACCATCCAAGGCTAGACATAAAACCTCTTCGTCAGCAAATTTGCGCTCCAAACCAAAACACTCAAGGCCTAGCTGAGTAAATTGACGATCACTTCCGCGCAATGACTCTTGCTCCCGGAAGACATCTGCAACATAACGCAGTCGATAAGGAGGCTCAACTAAAGAAAAACGCGTCGCTACAACACGTGCTAAAGATCCTGTAACGTCACTGCGTAGAGCTATCAGGTTACCGTCAACATCAACGAAACGAAAGGTATCGCGAAGGTTACTGTCATCGCCTACAGCTCCTATGTCATTAGCCTTACTTTGTCCTCTAAGCAAGGTCTCTGGATACTCAACACTAGGGGTCTCTACCAGTTCATACCTCGCCTTAGAAAAACAGGAACTAATCTTTGCAACCAAACGCTCGCGGCGGGCAGCCTCCGCAAAAAGAATATCTCTAAAACCTCTAGGCTTCCCAAGGGACTGCTTCCTTAGAAGCTGATTTACTCCAGCTTTATTGCCTGTGTCCACTCTAATTTCTCCCTTATTTACAAGTAATTTCTATCTGTAAGCGACTCCGCTCATTTATCGTTAATGAAATACTTTATCACAGTAGAGTAGTAAAGTATACTACTTACTTCTCAACAACAAGCAAGCGCCTGCAACCAGGACAGGTTACAATACCCTCTACTGTTTCAATCTCTGCACGCTTTGCAGCAGGAATCATGACTTGGCAGCCACCGCATTTGCCACTTTCGTACAAGGCTACACCAATACCATTTTTGGCTGCACGAACCTTTTCATAGCTCTCAATATTTTCTTCGCTAATGCTAGCCAAGAGCTCATTGCGCTTTTCTGTAAGCGCAGTATGAACCGCCTTCAGTTTTGCAAAATACTCTTTAAAAGAGGCTAGTTCATCTGCTTCAGCTTTTCTAAGTTGCTCAATTTTCTCAGATGTATCAGCCAACACTTCATCAAATTCTGCACGTTTTTCCATGAAGGTCATGGCCTCATTCTCGCGCTTTTCTTTTTGCTTCAGCAAAGTTTCTAGCTCTTTGGATAGACTCTCGACTTCACGATGATCGCTTGACTGCTGCATTGTTGCCTGATGAATCTTCATGCGCTCACTAAACTCATCAATTTCTACCTGCAGGTCAGATATCTTTTTTTCTAAATCAGTGCGAGCAGTCTCAATCAGAACAACACGCTTCTCTCCTTCTGCGATTTTTGCTCTTGTAGCTGCAATACGCTGTTTGTGAGGAGCCTTTTCCAGGCCATCATTTACTTGCCCTAGCTTAATATCGATTTCTTGTGCTTCAAGTAAACTCTGCTCTTCCTTAGTTAGCGCCATAAAAGTATCCTCATCTCATTGCCTGGTTTTCAAAGTGACGGTTTATCTAATTTCAGTTGTTAATCAATCATCAATAGGTTTTGCCCCCGCTGAAACGCTGCGCCATAGCTTTGGCCTATCTTCAATATGCAATTTGTCATCCGCGATAGAGGTGCGTACATGAATAGCTTCTGCAATGAAGTCAACTAAGGGCAATTCTGAAAGGTCGTGACCTAACTCAATTAGAGTCAACCCCGATTCAACTGCTGCAAGCGCTGCATGATAGCCAAATTCGCCTGAGATAATCAGATCTGCGTTAGCTACCTGAGCCTCAGGGATACGTCCGCCACCTGATCCTGTTGCCGTGACAATGGTCTCAATCATCGTCTCTCCATCACCAAATACCCTTACGGGGCTTCCTGTAAATCCTGCTACTTCGGCTGCTAATTGATTTAAGCTGCGAGGATTATTTACGTGCCATAATTCTCCGTACGGATCAGATGCTGTCTGCTCTTCACGTGCACGCGGAAAGCCCAATTCTGTTATCACTGCTGGCAATGGGCCGAGATGTTCAAAATCTAGCTTGTCTCCCCAGTAGCGGCGCGCTGTTTCAGCAACATCAACATTAGTATGAGCAGCAATAACTGCAATGTCTGCTGATAAAGCTGCTGCTAGAATGCGCTCTGGATAGGTATTGGCCACATGGGTCACATTGAAGTGTCCAAAAGAATTGAAGCGAACAGGATGATGGCTCACTATAACATTTGCACCCAGTTCCTGTGCACGTGCAATAGCGCCAAGACCAGCATCAAGGGTAACAAGAACTCCCTTGACAGTGGTATTGGCATCCCCTATTAAAAGACCAACCTGATCACCATCAAATGCATGGGCAAAAGGAAAGCTAGAATCGACTGCAAGTAGAATGTCGACGACTTTTAAACTATCGTCCTGAGCATCTTTGGTTAAATCAACTTCTGCAAAAGCCATCCTTGTACCTCCGTCTAGGTCTAATAGTCGTCCTTATCGTGATGATCGTCCTCTTCATGTGGGTCAAAATTAGGATCTGCAGATTTTATTTCGCCACTGATAGGTTCACGGCCTTGCTTTGCTAGATAGTCATCGACTGCAACTTTCAGCCCATCAGTTGCAAGAACTGAACAGTGCATTTTTGCGCTGGGTAAACCACCTAGTTCGTCAGCAACGTCTTGCTTGCTTAGCTTAACTGCATCTTCAAGTTTCTTGCCTTTAATAAGTTCTGTAACGATACTTGATGTTGCAATGGCTGCACCACAACCCAAGGTCTGAAATTTCGCGTCCTCGATAACATCATTGTCATCAACCTTGATACTGATTTTCATAATGTCTCCGCAGGAGATGTTACCTACCTCACCAACGCCGTCAGCGCCTTCAATAACGCCAACATTACGCGGATTATTAAAATGATCCATTACCTTATCGCTATATATCATTTAACTTGATTCCTTTCCAAAATAGCGCTGATAAACAGGAGACATGGCGCGTAGCTTTTCAACAATGGGAATAAGCGCATCCACGAAGCCGTCCACATCTTCTTCGGTAGTAAAGCGACCAAGGGAAACACGCAAGGACCCATGAGCAATTTCTTTCTTTACCCCAACAGCAAGTAAAACATGACTAGGATCAAGCGAACCTGAACTACAAGCAGACCCTGTAGAGATTGCATATCCTTGATTGTCAAGTTGCAACAACATTGATTCACCCTCGACACCATTTATCAGCAAAGATGCAATCCCTGGTAAAAGCATATCGCCACTCACCGTAGCCTGTGTATTTTCCAGAGCACTTGTTACTCGATTGACTATGTGATTACGCAACACAGATAAGCGCAGAGCTTCTGCATCCATTTCTTCTAAACACAATTCAAGAGCCTTCGCAAAACCGATAGCACCAGCAACATTCTGCGTCCCACTGCGCCTGCGACCTTCCTGTCCTCCGCCCTTCAAAAAGGAATCAAAGCTAATTCCGCGCCTTAAATAAAGTGCGCCCACGCCTTTAGGGCCATAGATTTTATGTGCAGAGAAAGATGCCATATCCACACCCAAATCCTGAACATTAAAGGGAACTTTACCTAAGGACTGAACGGCATCTGTATGAAACAGTGCACCCCGTGAATGGGCAATCTCTGCCAAAGTCTTGACATCATTGACGGTACCAATTTCATTGTTGCCATGCATGATTGACACGATTTTTGTATCCTCGCGCATAGCTTTGGCTAAGTCGTCAGCATGAATTAGGCCATCTTCTCTGGGCTGCACCAAAGTGATGTCATAACCTTGCTTACCTAAAGATATAACTAAGTTAAGAATTCCCGGATGCTCATAGGCAGAGGTAATTAAATGTCCTCCATCAGGGGCAATACGTTTCAATACACTGACAAAGGCAGCATTGTCAGCCTCTGTACCACCAGAAGTAAATATGATTTCAGAGGGTCTTGCTGCTCCAATTCCACTGGCAATTGTTTCGCGAGCAGCTTCAAGAGCATGGTAAGCATCACGGCCTACCTGATAGAGACTATTCGCATTGCCAAAATGCTCGGAAAAGTAAGGCAGCATGGACTCCAGTACACGCTTATCAACAGGGGTTGTTGCAGCGTAATCTAAATAAGTCACTTAAGCTATTCCCTTCTCTCAAAGAACAGCTTTTCATTGTAGCACTAGTCAAGCTATAAATGACACTAAAAAATACATACTTTAAAAGTATGTATTTTTCTTGCAAGTCAAAGCTTCGACAACCTAGACAAGCCCACCATAAGCAGAAAGTAAGCTAAGACTCAATCTGCCTTCGTCCAGGGACCATTTAAGAACTCGCTTACCTTTTTGTAGTAGTCCCATAAAGATACAACTGTTATTGCCACAGCTGCCAGCATCACTGCCCATGCCAAAAGAGATACACCTTGCTCTATCAAGGGTAAAGAAGGGATGCCCAGAATCCCTGTATGGTCTTTTACGATAAACATAACAATCGCAGTACTTTGCAGTACCGTTTTAAGTTTTCCTAAACCAGAAACCTCTATGATACCGCCGTTTGCTGTCGCCACCATACGCAATCCACTAATAATGAACTCACGCGCAACAATAATGAAAGCTATCCATGCTGGCAAAACTGCCATTTGCACTAAGGCAAGCAAGGCTGCCGTCACAAGCAATTTGTCAGCAAGAGGATCAATAAACTTTCCAAAGGTTGTTACTTCTTTGCGCTTTCTCGCAACATGTCCATCAATAGCATCAGTTGCTGCTATCAAGATAAACACTAGGGCTGCTAACCACGGCTGTAAAGAGTACGCGAGCTCAAAATAGGGAAACAATAACAAGGGCCAATTAGTCAGAAGCACCGCCAAAAATAAAGGAATAAATAACACACGTGCCAACGTTATCTTGCTAGCAAGACTCAGTTTTAGAAAGACCTTTTCAGTCACTTCTCTGTTGTGGTGTAGTTGTTCCGACATTTCTCCTACCCTTCATAGCGAGGGTTATTACGTCTCATTGTAAGGAATAAATCACAATTGTGGCCCCGCACCATAGCACGAGCCAGCAAAACAGATTACGATGACACTATGACAGCATCTAAGTCATAAAGTATAACATCAGTGAATTCAACCATTAGATAGGTATTAGGCTTATAAGCAGTAAAGAAATCTTCTGTGGTCCTATCTTCTGGTGGTGTAACCCGTACAATGCCGTCAATATCAGGTGCTTGAAATGCTGCACGTGCCATCAAAACATTTTCTACCGAATCATATCCCTCCACAAGGACTTCAGCTTGTTGTCCAATGCGATCAGCCATGCGCTGCCAGCCAATTTGGTCTGCTAGGTCACGCACCTGCTGAGCACGCTCAAGCCGTACAATATCATCTAGCTGGTTTGGCAGCTTTGCTGCGATTGTACCTTCTTCAGGTGAATACGGAAAGACACCTACGTAGTCCAAGTTTGCGCGTTCCACAAAATTGCAGAGTTGGGCGAACTCTTCATCAGTTTCCCCAGGAAAACCCGCAATAAGAGTGGTTCGTATAACCAGTTCCGGCATAAGTTTACGGGCTTTTGCTAGCTGAGTCTCGAAATTCTGGACATCACGAGGATTTCTGCCCATAGTCTTAAGTATACGTGGCTCAATATGCTGTAAAGGAACCTCTAAATAAGGCACAATGTTAGGATATCCCGCCATTGTCTGAAGCAATTCGTCAGTAAGTCCCTCTGGCTGCAGATACATAAGACGTAAGCGCTTAAGCTCTGGAATTGCTGCTAGCTGACTAAGGAGCTGAACAAGGTTTGCGCTTGTGTCCGCATCTAAGTCTGTGCCATAACGACCAATATCTTGCGCAATAACAATAAGTTCGTAAGTACCCGCAGCAACAAGATCGCGTGCTTGGGTCAAAATGTCTTCCGGTCTTCGAGAGGTATAGGCTCCGCGGATACTTGGGATGATACAGAAAGTACACCTTCTGTCACAGCCGTCCGCTATGCGTAAATATTCGTAGCTGCGAACAGTACCCTCGGTGCGCACAATAGGTGTGGATGCTCCTGCTGGCAGGCAGTCTGTAAGCGCCTTTACGAGGGCCTTAGTATCCCCAACCTTTATAAGGGCAGTCACTTCTGGCATTTCGCTAGTTAAATCGTCGGCATATCTGTTCACAATGCATCCCGCAACGATAACGGGTAACCTAGAGCGTTCTTCATCAAGACCAAGCGCGTCAAAGATTGCTTCTATAGAGGCTTCGGTTGCTTCCTGAATGAATGAGCAGGTATTCACGACAATTGCATCAGGACCATTATCCACACCTGCAGAGCAATTGGCCACATTTAGAGAGTCGTTGGCCATGTCTGTAGGCGCATTAGGTGCGGGCAAATCAGTGCACTCATGCGTATAATAACCAGCTGCCTCTACCGCCCTACGCATCAAGTCGGTATCAACCTCGTTCTTAGGGCAACCAAGCGTTGTAAAGGCAACAGTAGGGATTGTGTTAGTCGCCACTAGAGCCAAATCCTGCCTGCCCGCGCACGGTATCATCTAAGTCTGATTCTCTACACGCGATGACCTGAATCGTCGGAACTGCCTGAATCACAAGCTGCGCAATGCGCTCTCCGCTCGCAATTTCTAAAGGTATTTGCGCGTCACTATTGTAGGCGATGATGCAGATCTCTCCTCGGTAATTGCTGTCAATAAGTCCTGGAGCGTTTACTAGGCTAAGGCCCTTCTTCAAGGCATGCCCGCTGCGCGGAAGGATAAATCCTGCGTACCCCTGAGGAATAGCAAAACGAAGACCTGTTGCTATTAACTGCCTGTGCAAAGGGGCAATAATTACCGACTCGACACTGCATAAATCAAGTCCGGCGTCCCCGTCACGTCCATACTTTGGCAAAACTGCTTCAGGATGTACACGGGCAACCTGCATCTTAACTTTAGAGCTGGCCACAGATGAGAAGGCCAAATCCTTTAAAATATCAGAACTGCTCACTTCAGAGTTACCCATTTAAGACAACTCCGCAAGTTCACCAGTAAACTCTTCAACAGTGCGAAAATCCTTATAGACACTGGCAAAGCGTACGTATGCGACAAAGTCTAAATTCTTCAGGCGCAGTAAAACCATGTCACCTAAAGTCGCAGACTCAACCTCAAAGCGGAAAGAGCTCTGCAGGCTGTCTCTGATGTCATTAATAAGAATGTCAATATCATCACCAGATATAGGACGTTTTGCAGCAGCCACCATAAGCCCTCGACGCAATTTTTGAAAGTCAAAAGGCTCACGGGATCCATCACGCTTTATCACAACCAGCGGTTGCTCTTCGCGGCGTTCATACGTTGTAAAGCGCGTACCACATTCTAAGCACTCACGACGACGACGAATTGCATCCTGCGATTCGCTCGCTCGTGAATCAATTACTTTACTGTCAACATGCCCACATTTAGGACAATTCACCTAAGGCCCCTTTCCTTTTCAACAAAGAAAGTGTAACACTAAGTAGTGATTCTTATGTGGTCTCCTGTGATTTCTTTGATAGTTGCAGTCGGATGGATTATCAATCTTCCACTGCAGTCCAATTTATCAATCACACAATTCTCACCAACAGTAATATCGTGACCGTTGACCACCTTTGCAGTTACTTCAGAAAGTTCGATGGTAGTTGCCTCAATGGTGTCTACCTTCGACCATTTATTCGCCAGCCATTTCATAAGAATGCTTGTTTGGGACTTAATGATAACCTTTTCCCCCACAATTTCTGTGGCGTTAATGTACCCTTCTGCATCAATTAGGTCAGCATTGATCTCGCCAGTTCCTAAACACGTGATGATTCCGCGGCAGCGAATCTCACTTGCTTCCAATTTGGCGCTTCTAGATTTTCTGCCAATATTCATGTAGCCGTCTACATCAATAAGATCAGCACGCACATTACCCTTGATGTTTGCTATACCATCACAGTCAAACTTGCCTGTTTCTAGATTTTTGTCACAATTCAAGATGCCATCAATGTCAACGATTTGCGCAGCCAAATTACCACTGCAATTGCAAACACCACTAATGGACAAGTGCTCGTAAGTGCCCCCTGCAATGCTTAATATGCCATCAAAGTCTGTTCTCTGCATGATACGTCCTCTTCCTCTCGCTTAAATGTAATCAAAGGTGCTCTATAGTCTTAACTTGTTATTTTCTGAAATATCTTCCCAAAAAAAACTTATCTTGCGGTGATATTTACAATTTTTGGTGTGTTTGCATCTTCTTTGCCATCGCCATCACTTCCTGTGGCCTCTTCATCATTTCCGTCAAAGCGTCCAATCTTTAGCTTTGCAACTAGGTCAACTAGGGATGCTGTTCGTATAATTTCTATACCGCTGTCAAACAGGGGCTGCTTTCCTTCGCTAGCCAAGACAACGTAAAGTCTGCCTTCTGCGCTAATCAAAAATACGACACTGCTTGCCGCTCTTTCTTTTTCTAGTAAGGGCAGGCTTCTTTCGAGCAAATCGTCATGCTCTGAGTCCGGCAATTTTTTTTCTGCAGCAACCTCGTTAATCATCACTATGAAAGCAAGCTCTCCCCGCCTAAACTCTTTCTTGTCCTTTAAGTAAGCGACACGGTCGAATAGACCATTAGGAAGTATCCCCAGACTCTCTATCCTTTTTCGTCCTAAAAGCATGCTATGTTCTGATGCAAGAATGTTACGGATTTCTTCTAAGCTGTGGTCTTCTTTTAAATCAAGGATTGCCTCAATACGATCAAGCATCTGCTCACGAGGAAAGTACGTTTCCTGCCCAGTAACTGCAGATCTTTTTACAAACCACTCTTCTGGGATAAGCCTTTCACGCTTCCAGCGATAAAGCTGTCCATACGATATGCCTGTTTTTTCTAGTAGATCTTTTTTAGATATTTCTATCACGATTCACTCCTAGTCCTCGTTCATCGTGTGCTGACAACCTGCAAAACGGTAGAACAATGTTTCATTTGCAATATCAGTGTAACAATGTTTTACCACAAATGCAAATCCAACTATCTTTTAAACTTGCGAACCATTCCTATAGTAAAGCGTCTCCATATAAGGTAAGATAGCTAGCATGCTGTACGCACTCACCTTCCTTGAAGGCATACTCACCTTTATTTCGCCCTGCTTACTTCCTCTTCTGCCAATATTTGCAAGCTACTTTGCAGGCGTGGCAACAGATGATGATGGCTCTAATCCACGGAAACATCGCCTGCGAGTACTAGCAAGTGCACTGTTCTTTATGGCAGGTTTCACCTCAGTATTTGTACTCTTAGGAGTATTTGCAGGAACCTTGGGTGCCTTTATCACGCAGTACCAAACCATAGTAAATATTGTTGCCGGAAGTATCGTCATTCTTTTTGGTCTGGGCTATATGGGTCTTTTCAAGCTTCCCGATATCAGAGTCTTTTCTCGACTAGCTAATAGGTCCACAGGAGAATCTTCGGGAAGAAAAGACGGTATTAAATCCTTCTTTTTAGGGGTAATATTTTCCGTTAGTCATACCCCCTGTATCAGCGCCTTTTTGGGATCAGCGCTGCTTCTAGCAGCAGCAAGTGGAACTTGGTACATAGGAGCCCTTCTGTTACTATTCTACTCGCTAGGCTTAGGTATTCCTTTTGTAATAAGTGCACTTCTCATTAATTCACTCAAGGGTGCCTTTGACTTCATCAAGCGCAATTATCGCACTATCAGAATAGTATCTGGTGGACTCTTGATACTGATGGGCATACTCATAATGAGCGGATATGCCTTCGTACTAACAGGCTTTTTAACAAATCTCTAAGCGACTACCACAGTAAGGGGCAAATAGGCATATGGACAAAAGAAAAAACCTTACTATTGCAGGTATTTTAGGTGGTGCATTGGCCGTCGTAATAGCAGGTGCCCTTGCACTGCAATTTTGGGTATTGCCAAATTATGATATTGCAGACCTCTTGCCCGATGATGCTCAGGCAGAAATGGTGAACGGCGCTGCTCCTGATTTTGAATTTTTAAGTGAACAAGGACACCGACAGTTCTTAAGCGACTTTGAAGGAACCCCTGTAGTTCTTAACTTCTGGGCCAGCTGGTGCCCTCCCTGTCGTATGGAAAAACCTCATTTTCAACAAGCCTTTGAGCAGTACGGAAATGATGTAAAATTTATCGTGTTAAACGTCGACGAACCTATTGAGGTCGCACGTGCCTACATGGATGAAGAAGGCTTCACCTTTCCCATATACTTTGACGAGGCAAGTGAAGGCGCGCTCGCCTATGGTGTGACAGGTGTTCCAGAAACCTTTTTTATCGACTCTGACGGAATTATCAGTTCACGCTTTATGGGAGCAATCAACTTCGACACTATAGAACATGCGCTACAAGAAATACTTGATGAGGAATAGGCTACCTGTGCCCACCCTTGCCAAACACTTCCTCCATTAGTCACCTTCATCCTGTGCACCCTTTGCTTTATCCTTATGCAATTCTCTAGCACTTATTGCTACTGTCAATGCAGCTAGCAGTAAGATTATCAAATTAATCCCCTGTAACCAATCACCTGTGATTGGCCCTCTTCCAGGATTTCTAGATGAATCAGATGACCCTGGAGAGTCACCTGGTAGGTTATCATCCCCAGGATTGTTGTCCCCAGGTGGCCTAGGCGTATATATGTTATAAAGAGCAATTTCTACATATCCAGCATCATTAGGCAAAAGCTCAAACGCATGAGGTAAGGTTGGACTTGTAACTAGGCTAAACCCATCAACCTCAGCGTTTCGTTCACTAATCTCATAACGACCAGGATCTGCGTTTTCAATCACCAGGGGACCTGCAAGAATATCTTGCAGCGTAAAGATTCTGTCAGAGCTTCTTCCTGGACCATCAACTACAATCTGGATATCTTGTAAGTGCTCCCTGATTTGCGCATCAGAAAGGCCCTCTATGCTCTTAGTCAAACGCAAGTCCACAGGAACAGGTGGTGGCGGTTCCAGCGTATAAGTATTGGTAATTACAATTGCCACTGCCCCAGTAGAAGCAGGTTCCACTTCATAGGTATAAGGCAAGGGCGGATCAGTAGTAAGCACAAGACTCGCAATCTCTGCACTGCGCTCAGCAATGGTATAAGTACCCGGAACAAGGTCTTCAATTAGAATACCGCCAGGATTATCAAGGATTGCCTGTATCCCAAGGGTTGTCTCAAGGCTTTCTGGACCAGTAATGACTAGCTCAAAGTCTCCTAGGTTCTCACGAAGCAAAAGATCCGTAATGTCCTCTGGAAGCTCAAATACCTTCTGTACAGTCATAGCGCCCAGTGCAGTATTTTCTACTCGAACAAAATCTGTTGCCCGGTCAACCTGACTATCGCCAATTTCACTATCTAAAAGAGCCTTGAGGCCATCAAGTGTCACACTATCAATTACTGGGTTAAGCACAAAGAAGGTATTTTCATTGGCCACAGTGTACCCTGCAGGCACACCAGTTTCTACAAGCAAATAGAGCAAGTCAAAACTAGCGTCAGAGGTAAGCCATTCACTGTCGCTAAACAGGGCAATACCAGTCGAATCTGTTGTTACTGAGTCCACCAAAGCAGGAGGGCTAGGTCCAGCCACTTCAACCAAGGCGAATTCAATAGTTTCGCCACCAGCACCCATAACAGTCTTTGCTACGGGTAGTCCACCTGGGGGAACAAACAGTCCACCCCCAATATCTGTCACATAAAGACTGAAGGTCGCACCTGGCAAATTGTTTCCCGCTTGATCTGCTTTAAATACACGCAGGTTTACCTTATCACCACCAACCCCGATACCACCGCCATCAACTACAAAATTGTTATTGCCGTCTTCTGCAGTTTCTCCAAAGATGCGAACCTCATTACTAATAGTGCCTGCCTCACCTGGCGGCAACGTTACACGAACCTGATAGGTAATCATTACAGGCTTCCCATTGGGAATAACAAAATCAACTTGACTGTCAGCTATAACCCCTGCAGGGGGCGCAGGCGGCACAACAGGATTAATACTCCATTCGGTTCGGTCGTTCATGCTGGTTGGCGGGGTACCAACCGCAACCCATACTCCGTCCCAAATGCCGGTAACAGGATCCTGTGTTTGCGTGTAAAAAGTTACGGTATCCACAAAAAGGCTAGGTTTCTTAAAAAGTCGCTTGCTGTAATCGTGGTCGGTGGTGAAGCGGTAGAGCTTGGATCGGAAAATTCTATTGATCCATCTGGATTGATAACAATTTCGACATCAACAAGGTCAGAACCAGGTGCTGTCGGGTTCATAGACTTGTCCATGCGCGTTTGAACATAAGGAACCGCTTGAGATGCCTCAAATTTGCACTCTCCTGGATTGACTTCAATCGCTGCTGTGTTGGCAAGGCTGATTGTTTCTGCGGTCTCACGGTAAGCTTCACTCACAATAAGCTGGTAATGAGCTTCATACGTATAGTTTGCCCCGAACCATTCACCCGTGGCTGGTTGTGGATTGCTGCCGCTAGGAAATTGTCCCTGGTACTGGGTCCAATTTCCATCCGCAAGTGCCACAGTAAAAGTGCCACTTAAAGCAGTAACATCGCTGTTGGGTACATAATAATAGCCAGGGGTATTTGTGTTTACGATATAAAACGAATTAGGCACATATTCAAGCCTTGAGTCAAAAGTATCAGTAAATAGCGGAGCCTTCCCTTCAAGAAGAGAGCTTGCCCTAGTAGAGTAATTGCCTTTAATGTCAACAGTATAGTTAAACAGTGCTGGATTTGCCGTCTTTTGAACACCTTTTATAATAGGCCAAAGATCAGTTACGTAGATACTCCCCACTGCATTACCCAGCGCGCCAACATTCGGAGAACCTAGTCCATTGATTAAATAGGCAGTATTTTGTAGCTGCCTCCCAGATCTCAGTCCATTAACAGCTGCCTGATCTAACCATATTCTGTATTCGACAGTAAGCGTTATTTCGTCATTGTATTGCCATCCCCAGACAATAGGTTCGGTGTCTCCTGTCGCACCAAAGAACATCTTCCAAGCATTAACAGTCGGCTGGGTACTATAAGGAATTGCAGACGTATTCTGCAAAGGTATGCTAGCAACCTCTGAACCCTCTACACTAACATCAGTAAGGACAGGAACATTGGCTACTCCTAGTCCCCCTGGGGAAAGACCCAGATTGTCATACAGGTAGAGGGGTTGCCCTTGTAAACCAGCAGGAACGTCAACGGTAATAACATAGTCCACGTAATAAAGTTCCCCATTAGGTCCTGCCTCAGCAGGGCTTAGATCTGGGCGACCACAAATGCCTGAAGTTGTCTTGTTCATATCCACTCTGTCAGCAATTATAGGAACCTGTGTACCACCCTCAATCCCTGGCCCTCCGTCAGGAAACTGAAAGTAAATATCATTTCCAAAAACGATTGGGGGCTCACCTTGCTGCGGAATATCGCCTGGATCAATTTCTGTAGTATAGGTGATAATCACTTGATAAAACGCTGCCCATGGAATCGCATTGGGTGGTACGGTAACGGTAAACCCATTAATAGGATCTGTCTGCCCAGCAGGTATGGGGTCTCGCTCATAGAGCGGAGGTGTCATAGCTGCAAGTTCGGTAGCCGTGAAGGACTGTATAGTGCCGCTTTGATCAATGAATTGAATGGTGATTTCGCTATCATCAACCAAGGTCAGACGACTATCAATGATGTCTGTAATCGTTCCTCCGTTAAGCACGGTTGATTGTCCGTCCCCAACAGTAACTGACCACTGTATCTGGTTGGTATTGCTAATGTATTCCCCTGTTTTATTTAATACAAAATCTTTTCTTACATTGTCCGTTGTCGAGTCAAATACAGGGGGAACTGCAAGCCCAGTTCCGTAGTCTTGACCTGCAACATACGCCGTATTAAGCACGAAGAAGTTGTAGATAATTTCACTCATGCCATCAAGTGGCTGATCAGTGCCAATATTTAAACTTACCAGCGCAGGAATATCCACGTAATATCTAATGGTAATACTGTGCCCCTCTTCCAGAACAAAGTCACCAAAGGAATGTGTCCATATAAGATCAGAGCCTGGCAGCCAACTGGGGGTAAAAGGCGTAAAGTGCGGATCACCATCAAAATAGTACCTGAAACTATTAAAAACGGATGAATCTGCAAAACTAACAGGTCCTGATCCCGCATCAATGGTTGGGGTATCCAGTACAAAGACATTATCTATCGGACCGCCTAGAGCAGTAATGGTGAGCATGTATTCGATTCGCTCTGGCAAAGTTCCCGGCCCTGGAGTTGGTACATAACGGGAAGCTTTGTGCATAGTAAGTGAAGGATCTGGCTTCACTGGAGGGGCAATTTCTACTATGACCCCGCCGCCAAAATCAATGTTTCCATCAGAGCCACCCGTCAATTGTGCAAACACATTAAGGGTAATACTTACGTTTGCATAATAATCAATAAGGTTAATTCCGCCAGGAGTTGGATTCCCGCTCATGTCGACATTATCGAACCACATTTCTACAAGACCACTGGTACTGATTGTGTACCATCCAATAATCCTGTCACCATTAACAGGACTGTAGAAAGGAGTCTGCTCGACTGGGTTTAAAATAGTCAGGTCAGCAGGAAGTTGGTACGTCAGGAACCCGTTGGTGTCGTACGCCATCTGCAGTTGAGAGGTCTCTGCAAAGGTAATCGCAAATCTGTAGTTTCCTCCAAGTATCGTGGCCCCTCCACTTGGAACCAATGTAGGAGGATCTGTGCTCATATCATACATCTGAACGACTTCAACAAAATCAGTTAGATTAGAGCTTGTTGCTGCAGCATAAGGCTGAATTGCGGTACCCGCACTAAGAATGCCAGCAAGGGGACCCCCACCCAGTGGGCCAAGGGTCATCTCGTCTCCGAAAACACCTGACGCAGAAAAGGCATCTGGGCTCATTGGAGGTCTAAAGCCTGGTTGTAGGACATCGCTCTTCCCGTCCCCAGAAGCACTAATCGTAGAGGCATCCTCTGTCGCCTCTACACTTTGCGTAGTCTCTGCGCTCTGAAATAACTCGAGCAGACTGGTAATCACGGGGGCTTCTTCTGGAGGGTTGTCAGCCTCTTCGTTAAAAGCAGCACCTAGCAAGAAAGGTGCACTAATAAAAAGCATAGCCAGAACAATACATAGCGACAAAAGCGCTCTACGTGAAGTACCCATGGTGACTCCTTAGGCTGAAGTGGTCTACGGACAATTAGTCATCTAAGGTTCCAATCTTTTCCAGACTTCATAATAAATCCATATTACAGCAATTTCAGCCTAAGTGATACAGTTATATATCAAATTATGCAATTTTCCCAAGGGTTAGCTACATTTTATTAGGGGCACTTATCCCAATAAGCATAAGCGTATTTGCCAAGGTGTGCCGAACAGCATCCACCAAAGATAATCGTGCATTACTTAAGGCCTCATCATCACCTAGTACCTGGCATTGTTGATAAAACTGATGATAGAGAGATGCAAGCTCTTCAGCATAATGGGTCAATCTGAAGGGGGCTCTATCACGTGCTGCACGCTCTACTACCTCGCTAAACTCCGAAATCTTACGCATAAGCGCAAGCTCCGCCTCGTGACTTAGTAGCGATAGGTCAATACTTTCACCAATCACTGCTGCAGCCAAAGCATCAATATCCGCTACGTCTTCCCCACTCTTATTACCGGCTTTGCGCAAAATACTGCAGATACGTGCATGAGCGTACTGTACATAAAAAACAGGATTATTTGACGACTGATCTTTTGCCTGATCAATGTCAAAAGCTAAAGGTTGATCGCTGGAAATACGTACTAGGTGATAACGAGCGGCATCTACACCAACCTCGTCAATAAGCTCTTCAAAGGTGACCATTTCACCTGTTCGCTTTGACATACGTACCAGTTGACCATCGCGGTACAGCGTCACCAATTGTCCTAATAAGATCTCCAACTGTCCTGCATGTCCCAAGGCAGCTACTGCTGCTTCCATGCGTTTGATGTATCCATGATGGTCTGCGCCCCACAGATTGATGACTTTACCAAAGCCGCGCATAAATTTGTTCTCATGATAAGCAATATCTGCCGCGAAATACGTAGCGGATCCATCGCCCTTTAGCAGCACACGGTTTTTGTCATCACCTAACTCTTCTGATTTAAACCACAGCGCACCCTCTTCTTCATAGATATGGCCTTTCGCAGCTAGTCCATCAATGCTCTTTTGAATCTCTGTCTTGCCTTCATCGTCTGGTACATGCATGCTGTGCTCAGAAAACCACTGATCAAAAGCTACCCCAAAACGCTCAAGAACAGACTTGACGTGTGACAGCACTTGATCGTAGGAACGTTGCCTAAAGTAAGAGCGACGTTCGCTGGCAGACACTTCTACCCACTGACGCTCTTCCGCTTCAAAAATCTGCGCTGCAATATCTTTAATATAGGTACCCTTATAGCCAATAAGATCCTCATCAAAAGATTCACCGCACAATTCCAGATATCGCTCTGCGACAGAGTCCGCAAAAACGTTCATCTGATTTCCTTCGTCATTTAAGTAAAATTCGCGCTGAACACGGTATCCTGCATGTTCTAACACTAAACAGAGGGCGTCTCCCAGGGCTGCCCAGCGACCATGCCCTACGTGCATGGGGCCAACAGGGTTTGCAGAAACAAATTCTACCTGGATGTATTCTGCCTTAGGTTCTGCCTTACCAAAGCTCGCTCGCAGCTCACGCACCTCAGTGATAATGCGTGTCAATGCCTTCACGGATAGGCGCAAATTAATAAAACCGGGACCTGCTATCTCTACTGCATCAATGTCTGGATGGTCAGACAAATGCGAGACAACAATGTCTGCAATTGCCCGCGGCGACATTCCTGCCAGCTTTGCGCTACGCAAGGCAACAGCTGTAGCCCAGTCGCCATGCGTAGCATCACGCGGGCGTTCAATATCTGCAGAAGGCACTTCTTGTAAGGGCAATTCTCCTGATGCAATAGCTGCCGACAGGGCATCTTCCACAATTTGTGTAACTAGGGCTTTCATAGACAAGCTCTCCTGACCTTAGGGTTCTTAAAAATCTATAATTTTATGTTTGTTGTGCAATTAGTGCGCGTACCAGCATAACAATACCTGCGCACATGACAACCAACGCAAAGCACACCAATAAAAAAGTGTAGCGAAGAATCCCTTCTTCAGAGGACATAACAGGATTAGACGGGTGCAGGCTTTGACCAAAACTTAGAGCAACATAGGTCAAAACAAGCGTTCCAAAACCATAAACTCCATCAAAAAGCGCCAAAGTACGCCAGCGCTCAAAAATTGTTGGAAGAATTAGGACTGCGATACCTAATATTGAAACAGCAAACTGCAGCCGAATGCGGGGCTCCATAGCTAAATATAAAATTGGAGACTGTGAAGATGCGCTAAAATCCCAAAATAAGGCTGCAATGGTAAGTCCCATAGCAAAATTTAGTATCCACAGACCTATAACACTATAACGAATAGCCTGAGACCAACTGTATGTCTTTGCACTTTTTCCAAAGTACGCCCAAAGACCCAGGATTCCCAGCAGGAGAAAAAGAACGAAACTAGCCCAGGTCAAAGCTCCGTGGAAAACAGGAAGTCGAACAAGTTCCTCCAGTTCAACTACAGGTGGAAACCTCATCACAAGAGCAATACTTGCTATAAAACCCAGTAGAGCCACTAATCCTGGCAACATCCAACTTTGCCGTGTCACAGACTGTGCCGATTGTATCTGCGGTAAACTGTCTTGCTGCTTAAGCTTTGCTTCAGGCGCAGTATTCTTCATTATCTGGGGGCTCCTACTCTGGGTTGCCAATCAATTCTTCTGGCGGCCACCATGTCACTTCTGCTTGCTAAGGATCTTAAACTTACTACCTCGCCTGTGCGGGGCGAATGGATGAAATACCCTCCCCCTACGTACATACCCACATGATGAATAGGCGTACCAAAAAAGATAAGGTCTCCTGGTTGCAAATCACCCATAACCCGTTGACCATGCAATACTTGAGTTCCTGAATGATGGGGAAGGTCGACCCCATGCTGTGAAAACACAAACCGCATCAGTCCAGAGCAATCAAAACCATCTCTGGAGGCCCCGCCCCAGACATAAGGAATGCCACGCAATGCCATTGCAGTTTCTACCGGTGAACCTGGAACAGCGACAATCTCACTGTGGTCCCCTCCATCTACAGAGCGAGCGAGCTCTTGTTCTGCAATTGCGCGCCGAAGTTGCTCTGCTTCAAACAATTCCAGCAGAGTAATGTTCTGGTCACGCAATTCCTGCTTGCGATCCTCATTGCGAGCAGTTACCTCTATCATGCGAGCACGCATTTCAAACTCTAGGCTCGCAGCCTCACTTTCATCCAGGCTTAACTGTTGGGTAATTGCTTCCAAGCGGGACCTTTGGTCTCGAATCCTAGACATAAGATCAGAATCTGAAGACACCAATTGGTTAATAATTTCTATACGCGAAAGTAGGTCCTGAAAAGATTCTGCTTCAAAAATCATAATCAACAACATGTCTGCTCTGCTGCCACGATAAATTTCAACGGCACGATTGCCCAGGCGATTTGCCTGCGCCAGATAAGCTTGCTCTAGGACAGCGATATCTTGCTCTGAAGCCTCAATAGAGCCAGTAACGTTATCTAAGCGCATTCTTGCTGCATTGTATTCTTCAACGGCGATCTCTGTCTCGCGGTCAATTTCATCTAGCTGGGCATAAAATTCTTCAAGTTCTGCACGCTGCGCTGGAGTTGCGCGAGCCAGAAGCTCACGAGCTTCTTCCGTATCAGCGGCTGAAACGTCCAGTTCTACTGGGCGCTGAATTTCAGGAGCAAGGTCAGTAGTAATAGAGCCCGCACCTGGCGAAGCCTGTTCTGTCTGAGCATTCTCAGTTGCAGTAGTGTTTTCTGGAGTAGCGTAGAGCATAGGCGCACTTGTAAACACCAACGCCAAAACAAGCATTAAGCATAGTATGCCCTGATAACCCCGTCCTCTATACGTATAATTGCCCACGATTTTCATAAGTATTATTATATACGGATTTTTCCCGTGTTCGGTACAAAGTCACCGCTATAGTTATCGCAATACTTCCCGCTACCATAGCCACCGCAAGGGGAAGAATTGTTGCGCTGTCTCCCGTCTTTGGTGAAGAAGTTGCGACAGTAGATGTTGTGTCGCCACCAGCATCAGCACCAGGTGAAGGTGTGACATTAGAATTATCTTCTGCTAAGTCCACTACATAGGTTTCTGTGACTACTTGTTCCCTATTTCCCGCCCGGTCCACGGCAAAAAAGGACAAGGTGTAAGTCCCACTTGCGTCAAGCACAATCCACTGTCCCGCAGTGTAGAGATTCGCAGGAAGAGACTGCGTCGCCATACTACTTACTTCTGCTAAGCCACCATTACGAACCAAAGAGTAATAGATTCTATCCACGCCTGAACCAGCACTGCCATCAGGCGCACTGGGGTCAGAAGCATTCAAGGTGAGACTAATCACCTCAGTGTAGGTACCTCCTCTTTGACTTGCCACAGTAACAGGCGCCGTCAAATCTACAAGGTATCTTCTTGTAATTCTTTCCGAAGATCCACCTGAGGGATTTGTTGCCCAAAAAGTTACCGCACGCATGCCTTCGGGAAGGGTCACAGAAAAAGGCGAACCTAACTGCGAGACCTCCTGCGCAGAGCTTCCATCCAAATAATAATGCAGTGTTAAGCTTTCTGAGCCAACTGCCTCATCAAGCCCTGTAATAGTAACTCTGGGATTATTGGTGATGCGTACCCCATTTACTGGGTCGGGATCTATAAAAGCATTGGGAACGTTGAGGCTTGTCAAATAAAGCGTCTCAATAATGTGTGCGTCCACTCGTTCAAACGTGTTGACATAGGCAAGGGGCTGACCTGCTATCCTCATGATAACTGTTTCCTCCCCTGTTACTGCAGGAAGCCAGGGGTAGATTACTGATATATCGTCTGTATACACTGAATTAATTCCGTAGACCGGAGGCGTAGGACTTACGCTAGTTGTGCAGGCGACTCCGTTGATGCTTCCTGCTGATATGAGCGTATCTGAAGCAGAGGGTGGATCCCCTAGCGTTAGACTATTAAGAAAAACATCTTCTGTACCATTAGTAGGTTGCGGGGCAACGCGATTATTCAGGGGATGTACTGAACCACCCGTGATAGTTATGCTGGATGGTGCAGGACTATTAGTGCTTGAAGTACTTACTCCAATATCATCAGCACCAGAATTGCCCGCTGAGGCTATGACTGTGCCACCCGTGATAAGGACAGAGCCTAGTGTGGCAGTGCCACTACCTACAAAAGTGTAACCAGAACCAATGCCTGCGCCGCCATTGGGCCCTCCTGCCGCATAAAGGGTCCCACCAGTAATAGTAAGGCTTTCAGCGTTTGCATTTTCATAAGGAGCCAGACCGGCAGTACCTGCACCAATACCTGCACCAGGTGTCCCTCCCACATCGCGCGAATCGATAGAGCCGCCAGCAATAAGGATGTTTCCCGCCGAAGAAGAATATCCCGCACCGATCCCTGCGCCTCCATAACCTCTGGCGGCTATAGTTCCCCCATTGATGGTGATATCACCTATTCTAGAGACGCGTGAATACCCACTCGCAAGTGCATATCCACCGCCAATACCCGCACCTGATAGTACAGCCGTCGCAGTTATTGTTCCCTCATTGATAGTAATATTCCCACCTAGGGCTTGACCAGCAGTAGTACCAGGATAGACTGCCGCAAGCGGAAAGGTGGAGCTAGCATAACCAGCACCAATAGCAGCACTAAAATAAGACTTTGTATATAAACTTCCCTCGCCCCCAATGACCAGGTTAGCCTGATTGTAGAGCGTAAGTCCCCCATGAAACCCTTCGGTTGTGCTGGTAAAACCAGCATCAAGAGTATTGGTTGAGCCTGCCGCAAGGGTAAGATCAAGCGTTCCCCCAATAACGGTAAGCGCATTATAACCAGAGGTAGTAGTCGTAATGTCAAGACCGTCTAACACCAGGCTTGTAGTTCCTCCGCCAGCAGGGGCCACAGTAATCCACTGATCGGATGCAGGAGCAGTGGTCGATATAGTCAACGTATCAGTTGTATTAGTGATAGTAAGCATGCCAGCTACAGGGAAATTCCACGTTACCCCGGCAGGAGTCGCTCCTGTGGAGCTTGTTACCGTAAAAGGACCATAGGTATCTGCAAAAGCCGCCGCAGGAACAAGTACGCTAATAAGAAGGGCTAGTGCAATTAGGTAAATGAATTTCTTCAGACGCAAGAACATAACTTGTCTCCTCACAAATTAGTACATGTCTCGATGTCAATCTATTATAGACTAATTGTGAATTGAATATATGCCAAATGTGTATGTAGACCTATGTCACACCTTATCGATAAAAGGCTTGTAGGATAAAAGCGCGAATCCTACTCGTATTTACTTCATGGGTGCCGTAGCACTTTGAGCTATTTGAATAAGTTCCTCTGCATGACTGATTGCGGTCTCACTATCCGATCCCGATAGCATGCGTGCTAACTCAATAACTCGGTCATCTTCCCCTAGAGGGGAAACCACTGTGTTGACCTTATCGCCCGCAAAGTTCTTACTTACCTTGAAATGAGCATCTGCGTAAGCTGCTACCTGGGCCAGATGAGTCACCACTATGACTTGATGGGTTTCTGCAAGACTTTTTAGCTTTGCACCTATAGCCAGGCCTGTAGCCCCACCTATACCAGCATCAACCTCATCAAAGATAAGGATATTTGTATTATCTGCTCCGCCTAGCACAGACTTAAGTGCTAGCATTACCCGTGAAATTTCTCCTCCTGAGGCAATTTTAACAAGAGGTCGTGCAGGTACAGTGGGGGCTGGCGCGTAAAGTATCTCCACTTTTTCACTACCGTTTGCTGTCCACTGCTCGAAAGGAAGCTCTGCAAAATCTATGTCGAATCGCACTTTACCCAGCTCTAAGTCTTTCGCCGCGTCAGAAAGACGCTCAATAAAAACCTTTGCGGCTACTTTTCTTTTTTCTGCCAGATTTCGCGCAGCATCCATCAGTGTCACGCGTGTAGTCTTTTCTGCATCCCTCGCGTTAAAGAGTCGTTCATCGCTATTTTCGGCAACATCAATTAGGGAGGTTAGGCGTTCCCTGCGCTCTATCACTGCCCCCAGTGTCGGCCCGTAACGCTTTGCCAGACTCTCAAGTATACTTAAGCGATCAAAGGCCTGCTCAAGTACCCGCGAATCATGCTGTATTCCTGCTGCATACTCGCTAACTGCATCAGCAATACCATCCAGCATTTGCCTAGCCTCATTTGCCGCCTGACGCAATTCATGCGTAGCTTGATCAAACGCACCCACTTGCTCCAGGATAGTATCAAGATCATAAAGTTGCTCAAGAACAGCCTTCTCTCCGCGCAACAAGTCCTGTGCCTGATTCATTAACTCTGTAATGCGTTCCGAATTTTGCAGTGCCGGTAGTCTTTCCCGCAGTTCATCATCTTCACCCTGTTGCGGATTGACGCTCTCAATCTCTGCCAGTGCGATACGTCCTGCGTCACGCTCCTCAAGGCTGCGCGCAAGCATATCCTCGAGCTCCTTCAATTCGCGCTGTGCCTGTTGCCATTCCCTGCGGGCAACAGTATACGCCTTCATTAATGGAGCAATATCAGTATTCGCCCACCGGTCAAGGTATTCAACATGGCGAGACGAAGAAAGAAGTGCCTGATGGTCATGTTGTCCATGCAGGTCAATAAGAATACCAATCTGCTTTTGCAAAGCACTTACACTAGAAAGGTCTCCCTGTAACAAGACGCGCGTTCTGCCATTTGCACCCATCGTTCTTGATATGGTTAATTCTTCCGGCGATAAAGATGATTTCATCCTTATCTCAAAAATCGCTTCAACCTTTGCTTTGTCAGCACCAGCAGCAATTTGCCCACTGTCACCACGGCTGCCCATTATGAGCTCAAGCGCAGAAAGAAGTACCGTCTTTCCTGCACCTGTCTCCCCCGTTAGAACGGTAAGCCCTGGACCGAACTCTAACCAGACGTCATCAATCAGGGCAAGGTTTTGTATGTGAAGATCGCGCAACATTTTAATCTAAGTCCTCATGTCTATAGAATTCAGTTGCTAAGGTATCAAAGAACAGGCGTGTCGATGTCTTAACTAGGGGCACCCAATAATCCTCTGCAATGCGCAGCTCAATATGAGTTAATGCCTGCCCTACAGAGGGGCTTGACCGCTCTAAGTACACATTATCTATGGCAACCTTGCCATCAATGGACAAGGTTGCCCCCGCGTAATCAGAATTAGATAAGTCTACACGCACCAGGTCCTTTGGAGCAGTCACAATAGAACGATTGATTAGGGTATGCGAAGCTAAAGGAACTAGAGCCATCGCGTCTGACTCTGGACTCAGAATTGGTCCTCCTGCTGAGAGCGCATAGGCAGTGGACCCTGTGGCTGTTGACACAATAATGCCGTCACCACGCAACTGATAAACCGTGTGTCCATTAATGCTAAGGCGCGTTGACACAACAGGGGAATCCGTATGCCTGTTTAAGACTGCCTCATTTAATGCGTAGTAAGTTCCCAGCTGAGCATCCTTTGACCAGGCCGTTACCTGTAGCAAAGCACGCTTTTCAATCTCTGTCCGTCCCTGCAAGGTAGCATCAACTGCTTCAATCAGTTCATCAGAGTGAGCACCTGAAAGAAAACCCAGCCTGCCAAATTTCACCCCTAGAATAGGAGTCTCACTATGAAGAAATTTATGCACAGCACGAATAATGGTACCGTCCCCACCTAGGGCAACGACTAAATCTGTGGCTAGGTTCGCCTGCGCCTTTTCATCGTCCTGATGAAAAACAATGCCTTTACCAGTGCACCATTTACGTAAGTAATCAGCAGCCACAAGCGCACGCTCATCGTAGTCGTTTACGACTAATGTGATTTTTTTATGTGTGAGACTCATAGGCCCTCCTGAAGTGCATGAAGAAATTTAAGACAAGTCTACGTGTGCGGCACTTACGACTTTTTCAATGGTAGCGCAATTTGCCTCAGATTCCGATACTTTTGAATTGATATCGTTTCTGCGCGCATGTAACCAAAATTCAATATTTCCCCGCGGCCCTTTAATGGGTGAATAGGACCATGTTATAGGCGCAAGCCCCGCTTCTAAAAAACTCACCTCAAGTCGCTGCAACACTTCAATGTGTAGTAAGGGGTCGGTGATGACCCCACCCCTTGGGACCTCATCGCGCGCAGCTTCAAATTGAGGCTTCACCAATAAGAGTAAATCACCCTGGTCAACAATAGCAGCCCTAAATTGACTTGTTAATTTAGCTAGAGAGATAAAAGAAAGATCAGCAACCACTATGTCATAAGGGGGTGCAAACACAGAATCGGCCAATTCTGGCAAATCGGTTAGAGCTACGTTCTTGAAATTCGTGCGCTCAACTACCTGCACTCGAGGATCTTGGCGCAATTTCCAAGCGAACTGCCCGTAAGCAACATCTAGAGCAACAACATGACTCGCACCTGCCTGCAATAAGCAGTCAGTAAAGCCACCCGTAGATGCCCCCACATCAAGAGCACGCTTTCCCTGGGCGCAATAAGCAAAGTCTTCTAGCGCGCCACGCAACTTCTCTCCGCCACGCGAAACATAAGGACCCGTATAGCGCTTTTTTGCCATTACTTCTTTTTTAGGCGAGCAACAATTTTATCTGCGACGCTCTGCGCGTCAAGCCCCACAACCTCAAGCAATTGCTTAACAGATCCCTGCGCAACAAAAGCATCAGGAGTACCCATCTGCAGCACAGGTGTGGTGATTTCAGCCGATTCAAGAAATTCCATAACACCTGACCCAAATCCGCCACGAATAGTGTTCTCTTCCAGAGTCACCACCAATTTATGTCTGCCAGCCACTTCTTGCAAATAACTTTCATCCAGTGGTTTAACCCAGCGCATATTGGCTACACTTGCATTGATTCCTTTTTGCGCCAAGATTTCACTTGCCTTAACAGCAGATTCAACCATACGTCCAACAGCCAGGATAACGACATCCTGATCAGCTGCGCGCTTTAATTCTACTGCCTTGCCGTATTCCCACATACTAGGCTCATCAGGCAAGATGAGTCCCTCTCCGCTGCCACGCGGATAGCGTAAAGCAACAGGGCCCTCTAGCCTTAGTGCTGTGTGCAAGGCATCCTGAAGTTCAACTTCATTAGCAGGCACTAGAATCTGCATACCAGGCACGGTGCGCAAATAACTTAAATCATGAACACCGTGATGAGTCGGCCCGTCTTCACCCACAAGACCACCACGATCTATTGCAAAAACTACATGTGCATCCTGCAAGGCTACGTTTCCAATAATTTGATCATAGGATCGCTGCAGGAACGAAGAGTAGATTGCGACAACAGGCAGTTTGCCCCCTAGGGCAAGTCCTGAAGCTAATCCCACGGCATGTTCTTCTGCAATGCCAACATCGATAAAACGTTCTGGCTGATCAGCAAAGTGATCGCAGAAGATGTCAAGTCCTGTACCATTGGGCATTGCAGCGGTAATGGCTACAATGCTGGGATTCTTCTCAGCCTCTTTTACTAGTGATTCCCCGAAAATCTGCGTATATGCTGGTGTCGCATCTGGACTTGAATGTACTTCACCTGTCGCAATATCAAAAGCACCTACACCATGGAACAGGGTCTGGTTGTTTTCCGCTGGGGCATAACCCCGTCCTTTTTGCGTCACTGCGTGGATTATGATGGGTTCAGGTACTGCTTTTGCCATACGAACAGCAGTCTCAACTTGTTCAATATCATGGCCGTTTATGGGACCCACATAAGAGATTCCTAGCTCTTCAAAAATCATTCCAGGAACAACTAGATGCTTAAATGAATCGCGTACTCTAATTCCGACATCAAGTAAATGTTTACCTGCTTCACCGTGACGCTCTAGGTGTCGCTGCACAAACTCACGTTTACCCCAGTAACGACGATCAAGGCGAATGCGTCCTAGATAGCTTGTCAATGCACCAACGTTTTGAGAAATCGACATTTCATTATCGTTAAGGATGATTGTCATATTGGCGCCTGTGTGTCCGATATGATTGAGTGCTTCCCACGCCATACCGCCCGTCATCGATCCATCCCCTATCATGGCAACAACCTGGGGGAAATCTTTGGCTGGCTTCATACCTTTGTATCCGCCATGTGCTAATACATAGCCCAGTGCAACAGAAAGTGAATCTGAGGCATGACCCGTACCATAAAGATCAAATTCAGACTCTGTTCTTTTAGGGAAGCCTGAAACGCCACCGAAAGTTCTTAAGGTGTGAAAGTCATCTCTTCTTCCCGTAAGTAATTTATGCACATAGCTTTGGTGCCCGACATCAAAAACCATACGATCTGGTGGAGTATTTAAGGCACGATAAGCACCAACGGTAAGTTCCACAACTCCCAGATTTGGGGCAAGGTGACCCCCTGTTTTTGAAACGGTCTGAATTAATTCAGTTCGAAGTTCCGCACAAAGTTGATTAAGTTGTGCCGAATCAAGATCTTTTAGATCATTAGGCGTCGTTATGGTCTGTAGCAGGCTCATCGCCATCTACTGCTTTCTCTGCATGCGCAGTCCGAGCAACCTCGTTCTCGTTCTGATCTGATTCGTCTAGCTCACCTGACTCTTGACTACCATCAGTAGTCTGCTCATCGACTTCCCAGGCAGCTTGATCTATAAGTTCAGTACAGCGGTTCGCAAGCGCTACGCCCTCTTCTAGCAAGTCAAGGCTTCGCTCCAGCGAGACATCCTTTTTGCGCACCTGTGTAACTATGTCATCTAGCTGCTCTTTAGCGGCAGCATAGGTATCTGTCATTATCTAGTTCCTGCCATTCTTCTACTTATGTACTGGCTGCTGTATCACTGCTGTCCTCTGCTTCTTTCAGCTTTACAATTTTACCCAGAACACCATTGATGAATTTGGAGGTATCCTCCCCGCCAAACTCTTTAGCTAGGGTAACAGCTTCATTGATTGCAACCGAATCTGGCACCGAATCGTTGTACATAATTTCCCACACGCCAATACGTGCAATGCTGCGATCTGCTGGCGGCATACGATACAACGACCAGTGCTGTAGCACGCTGTCTAGCAGCATATCAACCTCTACACGGCGCGTCTCAAGGCCACGAACAATCTCGAGTGCATAACCCTTAGGCTCCCCTGCAAAAAGCTCAAAAAATTTGAACTGTTCGCAATCTTCCTTGCTTTCGCACAGATGCAAACAATCCTCTAGCTGATCCTGCGGAATCGCCTGGGGACCTTCTTCTAATACGTCATCAAGCAAGCGCTCTGCGAGCTCTAGTTGATAGAGCAGACGCAGAGCGTAATACCTTGCAAAAGTTCTACTATGCGATTTGGGAAGTTTAGTCACGCTTAGCCTTCAAACTGCAATCCCTCGATATACACATCGATGTTAGCAGCTTCAACACCTAACTGTGAGCCAAGTGCATCAAGCACAGCCTTTTGAACCTCTTCACCTAAATCAGTCAGCTTCATGCCATAACGTGCAGTAATATACACGGCAACATCTAAAGCTTCACCTTCGTCAGCAGCGCTTACCTCTACGGAAGGTCCTCTTGACTTAAAGATAGAGGCAGCCCCTGTAATGGGGGTTCCCCCTACGGCCACAACACCATCAACTTGCTCACTTGCAATACGAACGATTGTCTCTAGCACGTTCGGAGCCACTGACAAGCCATCGAACTCTACTCTATTCGACATCCCAATCTCCCATTTCTTTCTCTAAGAAGTCTGTATAGACTTCACCCGTTTCAAACACAGGTCTATCAAGTGCAGCATAATGGAAGTCGATTGTTGTTGCAATTCCCTCAACATGGAATTCCTTCAAAGCGCGCTTGCCGCGAGCAATAGCCTCTTCGCGGGTTGCACCCCATACAAGCAACTTTGCCACAAGCGAATCATAAAAAGGAGGAATGTCCTTGCCTGCCTCTAGGTAAGTATCAACGCGTACACCATAACCACCAGGAACAGCAAAGCGGGTTACGCGACCTGGACTAGGCTGGAAGTTCTTGCGAGGATCTTCTGCATTAATGCGGAACTCAATGGCATGTCCACGAATGCTCAAGTCTTCCTGAGAGAACGACAGCGGATTACCATAGGCAATACTGATTTGCTCTGCAACAATATCGCGATCAACAATCATTTCAGTCACACAGTGCTCTACTTGGATACGTGTATTCATTTCCATAAAGTAAAAGCTGCCGTCTTGATCAAATAAACACTCTACCGTACCGGCGCCCTCATAATCTACAGATGCTGCAAGCTGTAGAGCCGCTTCACCCATTTCCTTACGACGTTCCGGAGTCAAGGCTACTGAAGGAGCCTCTTCAATTAGCTTCTGGTGACGACGCTGAACACTACAGTCGCGTTCGTAAAGATAGGCACCCTTACCATTCTGATCAACCAAGATCTGAATCTCTATATGACGTGGACGCAGTAGGTACTTCTCAAGGTAAACAGTGTCATCCCCAAAGGCCGCCAAAGCCTCAGTGCGCGCCGCATCCCATTGCTTCTGCAGGTCATCAGCGTCTACAGCAACTCGCATGCCCTTACCGCCACCACCTGCACTGGCCTTAACCAGTACGGGATAGCCAACTCTATCTGCGAAAGCGCGAGCCTCGTCTACCGTTTCGATAGCCCCAGGTGAACCAGGTACTACAGGTACACCAGCAGCGGTTGCCGTTTCACGCGCAATAGACTTATTACCCATTTTGTTAATGGCTTCAGGGGATGGTCCAATAAACTTCAGACCATTATCAGTGCATGCCCGCGCGAATTCCGCATTTTCTGCAAGAAAACCATAACCCGGATGAATAGCTTCCGCACCTGTTTGTAGTGCCGCCTGGATGATATTGGGAATCACAAGGTAAGACTGATTTGACGGAGCAGGCCCAATACAAATTGCCTCATCGGCTTCCTCTACATGGCGAGAATTAACGTCGGCCTGAGAGTACACTGCAACTGTCTTGATGCCCATCTCACGTGCAGAACGCATAACACGTAGCGCTACCTCACCTCTGTTAGCTACAAGAATCTTCTTAAACATTAGATTACCCTCTCTTACTGCCTTTATGCTGGTTCTACGTACATGATGACGTCGCCAAACCCTAAAGCGTCACCACTCTCGCATAGGATCTCACGAACCACACTGTCTTCCTCGACAGTGATCTCGCTCATAAGCTTCATCGCTTCAAGAATGCATACTGCATCGCCCGCTTTTACGGTATCGCCTACAGCTACAAAGGGTGCCGATTCAGGAGAAGGCTTATCATAGAATGTTCCTACCATAGGCGCAGTAACTGCAATCCAGTTTGCCGGGCGCTCGTCGGCAGCAACCTCAGTTACGGGTGCAGGGGCAGCCTCGACCACAGGAGCAGGTGCAACAGTAGGAGCTGGGACTGCTACAGGGGCAGCAGCAGGGACGGCAGGAGCCGTACCAGGAGCATTTGCCTTACGCAACGCTACTTGACTATCTCCCTCACTGATGACTACTTCTGCTACTCCAGAAGAATCAAGAGCCTTAATTAGGGTCTCAATGTGACGTACATCCATGGTTTCTTCGTCCTCTCTATCTACGTTTGCTTCATCGCCGGTCATAAATATCTTGTCTTCAACGTCTCCGTGGTGTCTTTCAAGATAGGCACGGGCCTCATTAGGAAAGAGTGCATACATCAGCACATCCTCTTCACTCTTTGCCAAATCGCCAATCTCTTCTTCGACTTCTGCATAAGTCGTTGTAACTAATGAACCAGGGGCAATGCTTGGGTCAAGCGGTTCTTTGCCACTGTCTTTGATGACTTTCGCCAGCACATCTTCGTTAATAGGGGCTGGTGGCAGACCATAGTAGCCCAGGACATAATCGCGCATTTCTTGCGGGACAATACTCCAACGTTTACCCGTTAAAACGTTAAGCACCGATTGTGTTCCCACAATCTGACTCATAGGAGTAACCAACGGAGGATAACCCACTTCTGCACGCACCTTTGGAATTTCTTTCAGTACTTCTGGTAGGCGCTCGCTTGCATTTTGAATTTCAAGCTGGCTGACAAGGTTTGACATCATGCCGCCTGGCACTTGATGCGAATAAACCTCTAAAGATAGCAGTGAAGTTGTTCCGCGTTTATAGCCCTTTGCCGTACGGACACCCTCCCAATATTCTGCAATTTCAATCAGTTTATCGAAGTCAAGACCTGTGTCATACTGTGTGTCTCGCAATGCAGCTACTAAAGTCTCACCTGCTGGCTGGCTATTGCCAAAGGCAAGCGCCACAACCGCAGTATCAATAGTATCTGCACCAGCCTCGATACCCTTGAGATAGTTCATCGGGGCCATACCGCCGATGTAATGGCAGTGCAGCTGAACAGGTAGACCAACTTCTTTTTTAAGTTTAGTTACCAATTCTTCAGTAACATAAGGGGTCATCATACCTGCCATGTCTTTACAGCAAATACTATGAGCTCCCAGCTCTTTAAGCTGTTGGGCATACTCAACAAAAGAATCAATGGTGTGAACGGGACTGATAGTGTAGCTGATTGTGCCCTGAAAGTGTCCACCAGCCTCTAGAATCGCCTCAGCTGAAGATTTGACGTTACGAATATCGTTAAGTGCATCAAATACGCGGAAAACTTCAAGACCGTTGCGATAGGATGCTGCAGTAAAGCGATGAACTATCTCATCTGAATAATGCTTATACCCAACAAGATTTTGTCCGCGCGTAAGCATCTTTAAAGGCGTATTAGGAGCATGCTTTTTGATAGTGCGAAGACGTTCCCAAGGGTTTTCATCAAGAAAGCGCAGACAGGTATCGAATGTTGCGCCGCCCCAGGCTTCCATTGCCCAGTAGCCCACCTTATCCATTTTTGGAAGAATGGGGACCATGTCGCTGGTTTCCATGCGCGTGGCCCATAATGATTGGTGGCCATCCCGGAGTGTAGTGTCCGTTATTTGGATAGGTCTCATAAATCACCCTTTCCTTGTCAATGTCTAATATGCCTAATTTTTAGTATTAACCTGTAAGTATAGCAAAAATACACAAATTCACGCATGATGAGGACATAGCCTATTTATGTGCGAGTTTTGAATGAATCCCTTTAAGAAAGCTCATGATACTGAGCAGACTCACTCTGATGTTGCCTTAACTAACTTATGGTGCATTCTAGTTAACCACTTTAGCCGACTGGAGTAAAGAGCCTATATTTGGAAGTCGTCACCTGCGCCTTTGCGACGCATGCGTTTACGCAGCTTGCGACGACGCTTAGCTTGCTCCTTTGTCGATTTGGAAATCACAGGGATCCCCTCTAAAGCAGGCTGGTAGGATTCTCCAGTTTTATCCATTTTTCTTGCCGCTATGATCTCTGCAGACAATATACCACCTATAAGAAGAGTCGCCCCAATAAGCTCACGCACATCCACAATCCCTGCTACGGACCAACCAAAAATCCCGCCAAAAACAGGTTCAAGGACAAATATAAGTGCTACACGTGACGGCGCCAAGGTTTTTTGTGCCCACGTCTGCACAACAAAGGCAAGAGAAGAGCCCAAAATCCCCGTAATCAGAAGTGCCATCCATACGGTCTGCCCAGTGGGCATACCTGCAACTTCCCCCGTAAGTATTGAAGCAAAAGCTGTCACAACAGCGATTACTGCCAGCTGTATTACGGCAAGAGTCGATGTCGAATGCTTTTCTGTAGCAAAACTAAGCAAAATCATATGTGCGGTATAGGCAAGGGCCGCTAAGAGCACCAGTGTGTCGCCTAGCACCCAATCATATAGACCACCGCCACTTAGGCTAAGGCCCGACAATACCCAAAGACCTGCAACTGCAAGTACAACACCCACTCGCACACCCCAATCAGGAAGCTTTTTCTTTATGATTGAGAAGAAAATGGGGACAAGGATTACATATACCCCTGTAAGAAACGCACTTCTCGCAGGAGTAGTTCCGCCCATATCTGCAGGCAGAAGACTTGCCGTTTGCAAGACATATCCTAAAGCCAAAAGAGCACCGGCTGCCAATCCCATTTTTACATTAGCGACAGATAACTTTGCAAAGATACGCGGCTGAAGAATCGCAAGGATTAGTGCCGCTATACCAAAGCGAACTGCAAGAAACGCATAAAGTGGATATTCCCTAAGTGCATCAGCCTGTAAAACAAAGGTGGCCCCCCATACCAGAGCTACAAAAATGAGCGCTAAAGTGGGAGCAAGCGTACTGAATCGTGGATGACTCTTTGTACGGTGAGCTGCGTAACGCATATACCGTGCACGCACTTGCAGAATGTGTCGAGCCATTAACTAGCTACCTTCGTATCTGCACCAGTTGAACCCTTGCCAATTGGAGCCTTTTCCTCCCCCACTGTATCCGGTGCTGCTGCACGAAGCTTCTTTGCCTGCGACCATAGATCTTCTATTCGATACTCCTCGCGAAAATCGGGCTGGAATAAGTGCACAACAATATCTAGATAGTCTAAAAGTACCCACTTGCCTTCGTCTGCGCCTTCTTTGTGAGCTGGCTTTATTCCGCATTGCTCCTGAAGTTGTTTTTCAATTTCTGTAGCAATGGCGCTCACTTGAATATCACTGCTTCCCGTCGCAAGTACAAAGTAGTCGGTAACGACAAGAAGCTCCTTCATATCAAGAGCCATAATGTCAGTAGCCTTTTTCTCAAGGGCAGCCTCAAAAGCAACCTTTACTAGGTTCTTACTGTTGAACTCTGTGCTATCTTGAGTGGTTTTCAGGCTATCAGTCGTTCCGTTAGTCACTGGCAGGTATTCCTTTCATGGTAAGCGCATTCCAGACTTCCGTAGTACGTGGATGCATGACCTTTCTATTATGAATCAAATGCAGCATTGTTGCTTGATACGCCTGTTGAAAAAGTGCGTCTAACCCAATAGTGCCTACCATTTCACGCAAAGTCGTCACACGCGGACTTGAGCGCGTAGGCTCTATCATGTCTGCAATATAGAGCACTTTATCTAAATCGCTCATATCCTCATCCCCTACTGTGTGATGTTTAATGGCAGTAATGACTGTGTCAGGCAACTCTGGGAAGAGTTGTTCAATTTGTGCTGCTCCTGTATGAGCGTGCAGCATTTGAGGGGCTGCCAAAACTTCAGGAGTAATCTCAATACCGACCTTTTGAGCTGCGTCCACCAAATCACCTTTTGGCTGACCGCGATCCCAGTCATGAAGCAATGTCGCAATGTAAGCTTCTTCTCTATCTGCCTGATAGATGAACGCTAGATCATATGCCGTCTCTGCAGCTTTGCAGCTGTGCAAATAGCCATAATCATCTAAGCGCTCCTTAAGCAGGGGAAGAGCCTGCTGCACAATAGAGCCATACCTACCTGCACGCGCAATACTAGCAGCATCAACAGCGTTAGGAGTAGAGTTCTCGTTCTGTGACATAGTGCTCTACCTCCTCTGTAATAAGGTAGCGGTTACCCTGGTCATGAATAAACCGCTCACGAATCAAAGAGGAAGACAGGTCTAGTGCAGGCATATCCATGAAAGTATAGTCAAGTTCAGGTAGACGTTTTGCGAGCAGCGTCCTAACCTCAGCTAAGTCATAACCAGGCCTTGTCGTAACAATAAAATGGGCATACTCACTAATCAGTCGAGCATCTTTCCACAAGGGGACATCGCGCAAAGCATCTGCACCCAAAATGAAGAAAAGTTCATCACCGTCGTCCAATTGAGAATGCAAATCACGCAAGGTATCAATAGTGTAGGTTGTCCCTACACGGTCAATTTCTGCAGTAGAAACCTCAAAATTTGGATTATCTGCCGTGGCTAAGCAACACATCCAATAACGGTCCTGTGCACCTGCAACACTCTCTGTATTTTTTAGTGCAGGTTTCCCCGCAACCATAAAAATGACCTTGTCGAGATCAAATTGCTGTAGTGCCTCTTCTGCACATGCAAGGTGTCCAATATGAATAGGGTCAAAGGTCCCCCCGAAGATACCAATTCTCATGCGCGGACTTGTCCGTTTCCTTCAAGGATATATTTTGTTGAGGTAAGCGCCTTTGCGCCCATTGGTCCTCTTGCGTGCAGCTTTTGAGTTGAGATACCAATCTCTGCCCCTAGCCCAAAAAGACCTCCATCACAAAAGCGCGTAGAAGCATTTACGTATACTGCCGCGGCATCAACACCTGTAGTAAACTTCTGTGCAGCGGCATAATCGTCAGTGATGATTGCTTCTGAATGCGAAGATCCATATGCGTTAATATGTGCAATGGCCTCATCGATGCCACTAACAACTTTCACGCTGATGGTCATATCAAGATATTCTGTTCCCCAGTCTTCTTCACTTGCATCCAAAAGCATACCTTCAGGAATGTTCTGCGCAGAAGCAATAGTCTTAGCCTCTTCATCGCACACCAAGGTCACACCTGCATCTGCAAGAGCAGCCAAAATAGCAGGCAGAAGTATGTCCGCTACGCTTCGATCAACCAAAAGCGATTCAATCGCATTACATACGCTAGGACGTTGAGTCTTAGCATTCATTACAATAGAAAGTGCCATTTCAGGTTCAGCAGCCTTATGTAGATACGCATGACAATTGCCTGTACCCGTTTCTATAACAGGCACTTTTGAATTTTCAACAACGCTCTTAATAAGCCCTGCTCCCCCACGGGGAATCAGCACATCCACAAGGCCATGAAGCTTCATAAGTTCATCTGCCGAGTCCCTGCTTCTTGCGTCAAGGTTTTGCAAAGCTTCCTCTGGTAACCCCGTCTTCAATAGAGCTCTGCGCAATACTTCCACGAGGACATCGTTAGTTTGCTGAGCAATTTTCCCACCACGCAAAAGAATAGAATTTCCTGTTTTAATAGCAATGCTTGCCGCGTCAATCGTTACATTAGGACGAGCCTCGTAAATCATGCCAACAACACCTAGGGGCACCCTAACTTGCTTCATGTGAATTCCCTGAGTAATAGTTCTGCCCTCCACGACTTCACCCAGAACGTCAGAAGACGCTATCAATTCTGCAAGTGCCTGTCTACAACCTGCCAGGCGTTCTGGATTAAGCATGAGACGATCAATAAGGCTTTCATGAACGCCTTCTAGGCGTGCAGCCTCAATATCTAGTGCGTTTGCGGCAAGAATTGCTTGCTCACTTGCAATCAACTCTTCAGATATTGCCTCTAAAGCACTATTGCGTAACTCAATTGATGTAGTTGCTAAAAACTGTGCTGCTTGTTTCGCAGCCCGAGCCTGCTGCCTTACTCGTGATTCCGCGGTATTCGGTGTGATACTCATTATAGTCATACCTCTTCTCTATGCCCTTCTATGCCCTGCTATTAAGCAACTCTAGTTTTTCACGAAAACCCTCAGAGCAGATAATGGTGCCCTGCGGATTTCCTTCAACGGCATCTGCAATAACGTTAGCCTGACGTCCATCACATAGTACAGTTGCGATGTCTGCCTCCAGCAATACCTTAGCAGCCTGAAGTTTGCTGCGCATACCGCCACTACCTAGGCTCTGCGCGCCTCCCCCTGTACTTGTCTCAGCCAATAGGTCTTCACCAACCTCCGTTAAGCAAGACACTACCTTGGCGTCAGGGTTAATGTTGGGATCCTGGTCGTACAGACCTGCAACATCAGTCAGTATTACAACCATGTCTGCTCGTATCATACGTGCAACTAGCGCAGCTAGAGTGTCATTATCGCCAAAACAGATTTCATCAATAGCGACTGTGTCGTTTTCATTCACGATAGGAATTGCGCTTAGCTCAAGTAACTTTTCAAAGGTATCACGGGCATGTCCGTAACTGACCTCATTCTCTGTGTCTGCACGAGTCAGCAGCACCTGACCTATAGTAGTCCCCTTTCTTCCAAATTCTGCTGCATAGGTTTCTATAAGGCCAACTTGTCCAATACTTGCTGAAGCTTGTAAGGTAGCCATATCACTCGGTCGCCGACTGAGTCCTAGAAACTCTCTGCCAGCAGCAATTGCACCCGAAGAAACAAGTACTACCTCATGGCCAGCTTTATTGAGCTCTGCTAGTTGGTCTGCAAGACTTGCAATATAACGACGATCGATGGCGCCTGAATCGTTGGTTAGAGTATTTGAGCCAACCTTTACAACTATACGCTTATTACCATCCATCCCCTGATACTCCTGCCTCAAATTCAAACTCGCGATCTAGTATTCTAATGGTGTCACCATCAACGGCACCCTTTTCAATAAGCTCTTTTTCTAGGCCAAGTTTTGCAAACCTGCCCTGCATCCAGAGAATTGCCTCTTCATTTTCCCATTCGGTCTGAATGACCATGCGCTCTACAGCTTCTCCACTGACACGGAACACGCCACCACCCAGATTCTCAACACTGAAGGGCCTTTTTGCCACGCGTTGGGCTAACTGTTCTCGGTGCACATAGCGTGCCTCAAATTCTTGACTTTCTCGTGCTTGCCTCTCTTCTTCAGCAGCGCGCAGTCGCAATTCATGAACACGCTCAGCCGTATAGTGCAACAGAGGGTCAATTCCCTCACCCGTTAAGGTTGAGACAGCAAAATAAGGAAGTCCCTTTGCTTCAACATAGTCCTGTATAGTGCGGGATCGTTCTTCTGCACCTTGAACGTCCATCTTGTTCCCCACAATAATATGAGGACGATCACAGAGTTCTTTTGCATGCAGGCAAAGTTCATTTTCAATGACCTCATAATCATTAATAACATCTCTATTTTCACCCTCAAAACCTCCGGCGAGATCAACAATGTGCATAATGATTGCGCTGCGCTCAATGTGGCGCAAGAAAGCGTGTCCAAGACCTTTCCCTTCATGGGCTCCCTCGATAAGCCCTGGAACGTCAGCACAAACGAAAGATCTGTCTCCTACCTTTACGACGCCCAGATTAGGGATGAGTGTCGTAAAGGGGTAATTTGCAATCTTTGGCCGGGCTGCACTAATGCGCGCAATCATAGACGACTTTCCTACACTGGGCATACCTACCAGTGCAACATCTGCAAGCAGCTTTAGTTCTAAGCGCAAGTCACGCTCTTTGCCTGGTTCACCCAATTCTGCAAAAGCAGGGGCACGGCGCACGCTAGTAGTAAAATGAGGATTTCCTCTTCCCCCATGTCCCCCTTCTACAATAAGTAGTTCTTGACCATCAATAACAAGGTCACCTAGAACTTCATTGCTGTGCATATCATGAACAACTGTTCCGACAGGCACAGGCAGGCGCATATCCTCGCCATTGGCCCCGTGCATATTTGAACCTTTTCCGTGCGTGCCCCGATCTGCCTTAAAGTGATGCTTAAAGCGATAATCCATCAACGAGGACAGTCCAGCATCAGCAACAAGAAAAATGCTGCCACCATTGCCACCGTCTCCCCCATCTGGGCCACCTTTGGGAACATGTTTTTCACGACGGAAAGATTTACAGCCTGCACCACCATCGCCAGACTTCAAGTAAAGTGACACCTGATCTAAAAACATTCCGTCTCCCCACTCTTGATTTTGTTATAAAAAAAGTCCTCTGCGCTCTCCGCAAAGGACTCTCGTTAATACTACGTAGATACCGTCAGTGCGCCTATGCTACTACTTCTTCTACCGGTCGAATGTGTACGCGACGCTTCTTCCCTTGAGTAAATTCTACAACGCCTGCACTTTTTGCAAACAGAGTATCATCATTACCGCGACCTACGAGGTCACCTGGATGAAAGCGTGTCCCGCGTTGACGCACAAGAATCTCACCACAGTTTACAAATTGACCAGAGAAACGCTTTACGCCTAAACGCTTCGAACGTGAATCGCGACCATTACGGGTCGAACCCATTCCTTTTTTATGAGCCATTGTTAACCACTCACCTTTACAATCTCTAGACGTGTCAGATTTTGGCGATGACCACGCTTACGTCTATAACCTTTACGTCTTTTAAATTTGAAGATAATAACCTTCTTGTCCTTGAAGTGCTCTACAACCTTTGCGGTAACCTTAGCCTTTGCCAGCTCACCTGAATCGGTTACGACTTTGTCGTCACCTGATAGCAGCAAAACATCCAAGTCAACATTTTCACCAGGCTCTACGTCAAGCTTTTCGACGCTCAGTACATCGCCTTCAGCGACCTTGTACTGCTTGCCTCCTGTTTTTACTACTGCATACATCGTTATAAATCCTATTCATTATTAATACATCAAAAGACGCGCGTCTGGTCGCGCAAGGAACAATACTATCAAAGCCCATACCCTTAAGTAAACACCCAAAGGGATAAATTTTGCAGAAACTTGGAAAGTTTCTAGGCAATACTTACTTGTCCCATATGCGTTCATCTTCCAGCCTCTTCAGTACTTCAAAAGCAGCTGGTAGCCACTTCACCTCGTAAAGATCGTTTAGTCCCAACCAGCGATAGTCATCATGCTCACTTAATACTATGTCTTCAACAGATGATAACGGCGAACACAGATAACATTCCATGCACAGATGGAAACTTGGATAGACAAAATCCACACTGTAATAATGACGATCGATAGCAACATCAAGCTGCAATTCTTCTTTAATCTCACGCACGCAGCACTGTTCTGGTGTTTCCTCTGGCTCTATTTTGCCACCAGGGAATTCCCACCACCCATCATAGCGTTTACCCGTAAAGCGACGAGCAGCGAGAATCTTTCCCTTGTGCACAATAATCGCACAAGCTGCTCTAACTGCATGTGATTCAGACATGCTAGCTGTTTAGCCTCTCCTCTAAGTAAGCTGCAAGGGCTGCAGGTGGAAGCTCTTTCTTTTCTCCACTCATGCGCTCCTTGACCTCAATAACACCGTTTTTTAATCCGCGCGAACCCACAATGACCTGATAGGGCCACCCAATAAGATCCGCATCTGCAAACTTTGTTCCGGGACGTTCGTTGCGATCATCGATAACCACCTCAAAGCCAGCCTGATTGAGCTCTGAAGCAAACTCCTCTAGCGCGCTAGCTACTTCCTCGTCTTTTCCAATACCAATTAAACAAACTTGATAAGGCGCAATGGCTGTTGGCCACTTCATTCCGTGTTCGTCATGGTTTTGCTCGATAGCTGCCGCAAGGCTGCGCGTGATACCCCATCCATAGCAGCCCATAAGGGGCAAATGCTCTGTACCATCAATATCTGCAAACCGTACACCCATTGCCTCTGAATATTGAACCCCTACCTGAAAGACTTGACCAATCTCTATGCCGCGAGCACGCTTAAGGGCAATGCCACACCTTGGGCAAATCTCACGGGCCTCACCCTCTGACAAAGTATCAATATCTGCAGCATATCCACATGCGCAGTAAACGATATCACTTTCTCCTGCATCTGCAATCGCGTGAAATTCTGCGGTGACCTTGCCTCCGATTTGACCACTATCAGCTTCAACTCGGCGCCAATTTAGCCCCATTCGATCAGCAATACGCCCATAAGCCTGTGCCTGCAGCTCATAGTAATGATCTAAGTCAGCCTCATCCGCATGGAAGGAGTAGCAATCCTTCATTAAGAACTCGCGACCTCGCAACAAACCAAAACGTGGACGAATTTCATCACGAAATTTTGTATTCATCTGATAAAGTGCAAAGGGCAGCTGCTTATAAGATTTAACATCTGTCGAAATCAGTGCAGAGATTATCTCTTCATGAGTCGGACCAAGACACCAGCCACGTTCGTGGCGGTCTTTAAGTCGCATTAATTCCGGGCCGTAAGCATCCCATCGACCTGATTCGCGCCACATTTCTTCTGGCTGAATAATAGGAAGACGCATCTCTTGCGCCTTTAAGGCATCCATTTCTTCACGTACAATCTGCTCAATTTTTTGCACTACACGCCACCCTAGGGGCAGTAGAGAGTAAATCCCTGATGCCGTCTTGCGCATAAAGCCAGCACGTAACAGCAATTGATGACTTGCAATCTCTGCGTCCCCTGGAGTCTCCTTCAAGGTTGGCATGTAATATTCACTTAGACGAACTACTGACATGGACTATCTCTCCTCATCATTTCAGGCGCGTATCGCTGCTATTTTGACTTATACAATACACGGAACTATCTTAATGATTACCCCAGTTCCTTTTCAACCACTGCGGCAAGGTTTTGGGCAAGGTTTTGGGCAAGCTCTTCATCAGAAGCCTCCACCATAACTCGCACCATCTTTTCTGTGCCAGATGCACGTACCAATATACGACCCGTGTCTCCTAGTTCAGCCTCTGCAGAGCGCATAGCAGTCTGAAGAGGAGCACATCCTTCAACACCTTTACTGCTAACGTATACATTTATTAGTACTTGAGGAAAATCTTTCATGACCTTTGTCAACTTGGACAGTGGCTTATCACTACTTGCAACGATGTAACTAAGCATCAGTGCAGAGAGTAATCCATCCCCTGTACTGTTATGCTGCAAAAAGATAATGTGCCCTGACTGCTCTCCCCCAAGAACCGCGCCTGTTTCATACATTCTCTCTAGCACGTAGCGATCCCCTACGGCGGTCGTCTCTACAGGAATTCCCATGCCTTCAAGCGCACGAACAAACCCCAGGTTCGCCATAACAGTTCCCACCACAGGAAGCTCATCCATTTGTCCTGTGTCCTTTAAGTACTTGGCACATACTGCCATGATGTGGTCTCCATCAACCTCTGCGCCTGTCTCATCCACAGCGAGCATGCGATCAGCATCACCGTCATGGGCAATACCTAGATCAAAGTCTCCTGAACGAACACATCGTGCAACTACCTCGAGGTGCGTAGATCCGCAGCCAACATTAATATCATCACCTGAGAAATCATCATTAAGTACGACAACTTCTGCCCCTAGAGCTTCAAGTGCAGCAGGGCTTGCTGAATACGAGGCACCATGACCGCAATCTAGGGCAATTTTCATACCCTTGAGTGCACCTATAGGAAAAAGTGCAACAAGCTTTTGCACATATTCTTCCGTAGCGGTTGCTAGAACCTCGACTCTTCCCACTGAAGAGCCTGTAGGTCTACTTGGTCTACACTTACAAGTGTCACCATCGTTGCAAAACTTTGGCAAAGGCACATCATCTGTGTGCAACAATTCTTCGACTTGCTCTTCTTGCTTGTCGCTGAGCTTCTTGCCTCCACCCATGAATACCTTTAGTCCGTTATACTCTGGCGGATTATGACTTGCAGAAATAACTACTCCCGCATCAAAACAGTCATCCTGCAAAAGTAGTGACACTGCAGGGGTGGGAACAATACCGGCAAGTACAGCGTCAGCTCCCGCACTGGTGATTCCTGCCGAAAGGGCTCCTTCTAGCATCTTGCCGCTACGGCGCGTATCACGACCAATTAGCACGCGAGGACGTCTAAACTTTACTGCCGCCGTTACATCTGTCACCTTCTTGCCAGACTCTTCCGTAAAAGCGAAAGCATCCGATGGCAAAGTTGCCACAATGGCTCGGCCCAATTTAAAGGCGAGTTCTGGGGTAAGTTCTGTATTTGCAATACCCCGAATACCGTCTGTTCCAAAAAGTTTTTTCGACATCGAAGACTCCTTAGGTAGTGCGTATATACCTTAACCAAAGAGAGTCCGCATGGCGGACTCTCTGAATTAACACATCAATAAGTAAATGAGCACTAGCGCTTACTAAACTGTGGGCGCTTACGTGCTTTCTTTAGACCGTACTTCTTACGTTCGACCATACGTGGGTCACGACGCAAGAGTCCTGCCTTCTTCAGTTCTGCACGGTGCTCTTCGCTTACCTCTAGTAGTGCGCGTGCAATACCCAAACGCAGTGCGCCAGCTTGCCCACTGATTCCGCCACCATGAAGTAAAGCAATCACATCAAATTGGCCATTTACGTCAACTGCCTTGAAAGGTACATTAATGTAATTAATCAGTGCTTGACGACCAAAATATTCCATACCTTCTTTGCCGTTGGCATATATTTTGCCCGTACCTGGGAAAATGCGAACACGAGCAACCGCGTTTTTACGACGCCCAGTACCACTGTAGCTAACGCTAGGCTTTGGTAAATCCAACTTTGGCTTAGTGACTTTTTTCGCTGCAGGTTTAGCAGGAGCCTTCTTAGCTGCTGGTTTTGCAGCCACCTTTTTAGGGGCAGCCTTCTTAACAGGAGTCTTTTTCGCTGCTGGCTTCTTTTCTTCTGCTGCTGTCTTTTTAGCAGGAGCCTTCTTAGCTGCGGTCTTCTTTGCAGCAGGCTTCTTTTCTTCGGTAGCCTTTTCAGCTGCAGCAGTTGTTTTTTTCTCGTCTGCCATTGACTATCCCTTCAATTCAATTGCTTGGGGATTCTGAGCAACGTGCGGGTGCTCAGGTCCAGCATATACTTTAAGTTTTTTACCCATGGAACGCCCTAAAGAGTTCTTTGGCAGCATTCCCTTTACAGCCTTTTCAATAATGCGTTCTGGATGCTTTTCCAGCATGCGCTCAAAAGATACCTCTTTTAAGCCACCTGGGTATCCACTATGAGAAAAATAGCTCTTGTCTGCAGCCTTATTGCCTGTAAGGCGAATCTTTTCTGCATTAATGACAACAACAAAATCACCAACATCGATATGTGGTGTATATTGGGGCTTAGTTTTCCCCTTTAAGATTTCAGCAACTCTGGTAGCCAGACGACCCAGTACCATATCGGTTGCATCAACTAACACCCAATCGCGCTGTACTTCGCCAGGTTTGGCGTAATAAGTTTTCACGAACATCCTCCTAATTGAGATTACTGTCAGTTCCACGGGGCAATGTGAAAGTGAACCGAACTATACTACCCAAAAACGACCACCTGCGCAAGCACACTGAAAGAAATGTCATAGTGCAGAAATTGGACATTTAAAGCACTCACTCCCACCAAGCGTACTGATTAATCCACTCTATAGCATCGCTGCGATCCATAAAATCACCTGTATCATAACCCAGATTATCTACTGTTGCTCGCAAGCTATTCATCGCGGTAATGCAGGCCTGAAAAAGAGCGTTCTCACGCTCAAATTCTGCTTCTGTCATGGGCGTAGATTCTATAAACGCTCGCTTTTCTTCTGCCGCTGTCTCCGCAGTATTTCTTACTTCGATAATGCGCGCAACTTGCGTTATAGCTTCAGCAGAAAAATGACCATCTATCACATGGTTACCACCTGTAGCTTCACCAGGGTCAAGCAACAGCACAACAGGGTCTGATTCAAGAACTATCCCACCTATGAATTCTTCAGGAATCTCTGACACATAACTCAGTCCTGTTGTCTCCACAAATTCATAACCTGTTCCTGCAAACCCACCCTCTGCAGAACGTACACCTAAGGCCATGTGTTGTTCAGCCTCAAAGAATAAGACTGATGTACCGAATCCTTCGCGGGTCAACAGGGCTGCAAGCAGCATAACCTTTTCATCACAGTCTGCCTTGCCGTCCACCAACACTTGAATCGGCATACGGGGATCACCCAAAGCCTTTACTTCGTTTCCGTAGAGATCACTGACAAAACCACGATCCTCATCGTAAGGAATTGTTTGAACAAATTTCGTCATGAGTTCTATGTATTGGTCACTATTAAGCTCAAGGTCGTCTCTAATACTGCGCATCTGCTCGATGACGCTATCAATAGCGTCATCCATTTCGGGATCAAAGGTTAGCTTATTGTAATAAGTGGCTATTGCTGCAAAGCGCTCTTCGTCGCCCGCATCTTCAGTCAACAAAAAGCCACGCTGTGCTGTCATGGCACCATGATAAACACGGTGATCAATCTGTGCCTGCACAGAAAAGTAATCATCTAGGAAACTGAACTCGAAAGGAAATCCTGTAACCTCAGGGCCCTCCATGGGAATAATAAAGGGATAGGTGCTTGCCTCCTCAGGCTCATATTCAGAAATTACTTCCTCTGCAGATGAGTCAGCAAAAAGACCCCAGTCATCCAGGCGATGCATCGTGACATAGGTCACCCCTGCCACAAAAGTGACAAAAAGAAGCGTTAAGACTAATGGTCTAAAAAATTTCATGCACTAAGTATACACTCCCGCTCTAAACAAAGTGCACCTGATATCCATGGCTCAGAAGTTCAAGCTTTCGAAATAGCCTTAAAGCCAGAAATTTATTACCAGGAACACAAAGCCCGCAAAGAGTATCGCCGACAAAGCCGTCCATAAACGTTCACGCTTTAAAAAGCTATCAAACATCTCTTGAGTTACTTCTGGCTGTTTAGAGATTGCAGACTTATTCCAAGCAAGTCCGTAGCCACGCCTGCCGTAAAAATACATAAAATAGACTGTACTGAGCATAATACTAATCGTAATCAGCCAAACAATTCCGCGCAGTACCATGCTGGCATCGTCAGGTAGATCAAGTGCATTCTGGAAAACATTGCGGGCAAAAATGATAATGGGCAAAACTATCGCCCCTGATAGTGCCCCGTGAATAGGCCCCCATACAGGCGGCATCAAAGCCGCACCCCAATTGAACTTTGGTAGCTGAAAAGGAAGTTGTCCGTCTGCATTAAGTGGCACAAGCCCTGTAACGCGCTCTGCCTCATGCTCTCCTTCTGAGCAGCTAGCATCTGCCTTGCGCGGAACAATCTTATTGCAAACGGAACAAAAGCCTGCTGTTTCCTCTGCACGAAAATTTGTCTGGACTTCCACCTGTTCTCGATTTGCCACTAGTTACTCCTTAAGCTACAGCTTCAATTGATGTTCTAATCGCATCAAGCAGGGCATCTACCTCTTCTTCTTTTGTGTCCCATGAAGTAACCCACCGCACCACATCTGTATTATCCTCTCCCACTTCCCAGGTGTAAAAGTGGAAGCGTTCTTGCAAGGGGGAAATAATGTTTTTTGGCAAATGGGCAAACACTTCATTGGCAAAGCCAACCTTTTCTACAAAAGCTAACTTACAGTCCTTTGGTAGACCAGCAGCCAGTCTTTTTGCCATTGCGTTTGCCTGATTAGCACACTCACGCCATAAAGTGCCAGCATACATCGCGTGAAATTGCACAGCCTGAAAGCGCATTTTTGATCCGAGCATACTTGAGGCCTTGCACAACATAAAGCTACCAGCTTTGACTTCTTTGGCTGCTCCACCAAACCACAATGCGGCATCACCATAGAGCATGCCATTTTTTGTACCACCTAAACTAAGTGCATCCACCCCTGCCTCACTTGTTAATGCTGCAAGTGAAACATCAAGAGCAGCAGCAGCATTTGCTAGACGCGCCCCATCAACATGCAAATACATGCCTTTAGAATGGGCATACTCTGCCAAGATGCGCGTCTCTTCTGGCGAATAAAGTGTACCCAATTCTGCAACATTGCTAATAGATATCACCTTAGGTTGACGAGCATGCTCAAAACCTTGTAACTGCTCGACTATAGGGGCAATCGCCTCTATAGTCAGTTTGCCGTTTTCAGTATCGACTGGAATTACCTTGATGCCTGCTACTCGTTCTGGGGCACCGCACTCATCTGTATTAATATGAGCCGTCTTCGCTGCGATAACTCCATCCCAGGGCTTCATGAGTGCTGACAAGCAGAGTATATTTGCCGCTGTGCCATTAAAAAGCATTTGCACATGAACATCTGACCCAAACTGTTTTCGAAAAGCGTCAGTCGCCTCTTCAGTATAGGGATCTTCTCCGTAGGAAGGAACATGATTATCGCTTGCCTGCACCACTGCCCTAAGAACCTCAGGATGAGCTCCTGAATAATTGTCTGAAGCGAATGATTTCATAATTGCCTCCGCTGCTATTGTCACTATAACTAGGTCTTCTTCTTTGTTGTCTTTTTAGTCGTCGACTTCTTTGCGGCAGCTTTCTTGGCAGCTGGTTTCTTTGTAGTACTTTTTGCGCCACGACGCTTTTTAACAGGCGCATTCTCAATCATCTCTTTTGCCTGCTTTTCAGTTACCGTAGTCGGATCAATATCTTTAGAAATAGTGACATTCTTTTTTCCGTCAGTCACATAAGGACCATAGCGACCTTTCAGTACCTTGATTCCGCTGTCAAAAATAGCGATATTTTTCTCTGCTTCTGCCTTAAGTTTTTCAGCATAAAGCTCTCGTGCCCGCTCTAATCCAATTGTAAACGGATCATCGGGCGCTTTGATACTGGCGTAGAGCTTGCCAACCTGCACATAGGGACCAAAGCGTCCAATATTTGCTTTAATATCTTGTCCGTCTTCAGTTTGTCCAATCAAGCGGGGCAATTTAAACATCTCTAACGCGGCCTCGAGGCTTACCGTGTCGATGGTTGTTCCTTCAGGAAGGTTGGCAAAACGAGGCTTTTCCTCATCTTCGGCATCTCCCATTTGTAGCATGGGTCCAAAGCGACCAATTCTTGCACTAATAGGTTTCCCACTTTTTGGATCTGTGCCTATTTCGCGCGCCTTGCTAACTGCTTTTCTGTCTATAGTATCAGCAGATTCAATCAATTCGTGGAAGGGACCATAGAAGTCCTGTAGCATTTTTTGAGGATCCAGTTTTCCATGCTCGATACTGTCAAGACTTTCCTCAGTGTGAGCCGTAAAGTCATAATCGACAATATCAGTAAAATAATCTAACAAGAAGTCAGACAACACTTCCCCGATAGCATTAGGAACTAGGCGTCCTTTATCAGACCCTGTTCGCTCTTTTAGGATTTCACGAATGACCTCTGTAGCATCCTCTAGCAGCGTCAGTTCTACGGCAGGACGCTCAACACCTTCGCCTTCGCCTACTTTCACATAACCGCGTGACTTGATAGTGTCAAGAATAGTTGCGTAAGTAGAGGGTCGTCCAATGCCTAGGTCCTCTAGCTTTTTTACAAGACTACCCTCAGTATAACGACCAGGAGCCTTTGAAAAAGTTTGCTTGGCACGAACCAAAACAGCAGCCAACTGATCGCCTGCGACCATACGGGGCAGATACTTACCCTCTTTTCTTCCATAAGCGCGAAGAAAGCCATCAAAGGTAATAGCCTCACCTTTTGCCTTAAAGTGAGCAACGGGTTTATCTGTAGTGCCACTTCTATCATCACCGGCATACACATCAATGCCTACTGTGGTTTTCTCTAGTTGTGCTGCAGCCATTTGAGAAGCAAGGGTTCTATTGCGAATCAGCTGATAAATTCTTTTTTCAAAATCATTACCGCCCGCAACCTCTAAGGCAATATTAGTTGGGCGAATGGCTTCATGTGCCTCTTGTGCATTGTCTTTTTTTGTTTTGAACTGGCGTGTTTGCGAGTATTCCTCACCAAAAGTTTTATTTATGTATTGTGCAGCCTGTGCAAGGGCGCTCTTTGAAAGTGTCGTAGAATCTGTACGCATATACGTAATATGGCCTGCCTGGTAAAGAGCCTGGGCAGCACTCATAGTCGAGCGAGCAGAAAAACCTAACTTACTATTGGCCTCCTGCTGCAAGGTTGAAGTAGTAAAGGGTGCTGAGGGATTACGTGTGCCAGGCTTAGTAGCAACATCAGACACTGTCCAGTGAGCACCAATGAGCTTTGCCAGCAAATCACCAGCAGCAGCCTCACTGTCAAAGCTATGATCAAGCTCTGCCTTAAATATATCGCCCTCTTCAGCCTTAGGGTCACTGCAGTCTGCACAGTGAAGCTCGGCGCTTACCTTAAAGCTTTCTTCAGGTTTAAAGTTAGCAATCTCGCGTTCGCGCTCTACTACCAAACGTACTGCAGGTGATTGAACGCGTCCTGCACTCTTTCCTCCTGGAACCTTTTTCCAAACGACAGGACTCAGCTCATAGCCAACCAGACGATCCAGTATCTGGCGTGTCTGTTGTGCATAAACTAAGTTCATGTCAATAGTACGCGGACTTTCAACGGCCTGCTCTAAAGCAGCTTTAGTTATTTCATTGAAAGCAATACGTTTTGTTGTGTCTACATCCAAATCAAGAACTTCAGCAAGATGCCAAGCGATGGCCTCTCCCTCGCGATCTTCATCTGTTGCCAGCCACACCTGATCAGCATCCTTAACTGCACGCTTTAGCTCTGTAACAACTTTCTTTTTTGAAGGGTCAACTTCATAGCGTGTTGCAAAGCCATTTTCAACATCAATAGCTTTGTCATCTTTAGGAGGAATCTGACGAATGTGTCCTATCGAAGATTTCACCTTAAAGTCTGAGCCTAGGTAGCGCTCGATAGTCTGTGCCTTCGCTGGACTTTCTACAATCAATAAATTTTTCATGAAATTTAAAATAAAACACTAGGGCCACTAAAGTCAAACCCATTTAGACAAGACTTTAATCAATTGGCAATCAATAATTAATCCTCAAAGCGACGAAGTCTATCCAATTCATCGGCAGTTATGTGCTGTCCCTGCGGAACACGTGTCGCAAGACAAGAGTCTGAAACCTTGTCCCAAGTAAACAATTTCATTTGCTTTGAAACAGTTCGGATATCCTCTTTAGTAAATAGGTTTTCACGCAAAGGGCTACGTATCCCTTGTTCGCGCAAAACGCGCATCCCTGGGCGCCTATTGGGACAGTCTTCAATGTTTGTCCCATCCATAACATGGCTCAAGTTATGCTGGTCCGCACATTCCCTCACTGCTGAGAAAATAGCAACCTTGCAGTGATAGCAACGATCTTGGTCGTTGGCCACAAAGCATTCATCTGCCAAAATGTCCATATCAATTAAAACATGCCTTATGCCATAGGTGTCGCAAAATCGGGTGGCCTCCGACACGTCAGCCTCTTTCATAAGTGCCGATTGCAGGGTCACTGCAATAAATTTATCACCCAGCTCCTGCGCAGCTACATAAGCGAGCAGCGCAGAATCTACCCCACCAGAAAAGGCAAGAGCCGCCGATTCAAACCGTACAATATCGCTACGTAGAGCCTGCATCTTTTCTTGGACATCTTGTTCGATAGGGCCTTGAGTCTCCCTGTTTTCAGAACAGGTGACCTTCTTACTTTCTTTCGTCATCAGCTTTTTCCTTTTTGAAGTTTAGATAGGCAAAGAACAACGAAAGTGCTGTACCTGCTGTAAAGACAACCGCCCCAATAAGCCAATTGAAGCCCGCATCATCAATTTGCACACTGTTAAAGCCAATACCCAGAAAGGATCCAGCAATGAATCCCAGGACAACTGCATAGGCAATTTTTGGAACCCTCTCAAAGGCTGTCTTGATAAAGCGTGAGGTCACTATCACCGCAGCAAACATACAGACAACAAATACGCCAACATAGACCAGTAAATGAAGCTCGCCCCGCAAGATAGCTTCAGCAGCAAAAAGCAAGTCTGTATAAAGTCCCAATAGCATTAAGATAATTGATGCACTCATGCCAGGAATAAGAAGGGATGATCCCATGGCAACGCCACCATATATCATTTCATGAAATTGCAAGGTGGCCTGTGTTGCAGTGTACGCATCTGTTTCCACGCCTACAGCAATACTAAGAAAGAAAGTAACTGCCGCACTAAGCACCATCCCTATGACACCTATAACACTAAAACCGTACTTTCTAACTTCATTGTAAGCAATGGGGATTGTTCCCAGAATAAGACCAACAAAAAAGAGGTATGTAGCCTTTTCAAAACTCTCAAAAAGCCAACCGAAGACCAGTACAAACGCCACCATACTTGCGACAGTTCCTATCGCTAAGGGCAGAATGTATAGGGCATTGCGCTTAATGTTTTTTGTTGGGGCAGAAAAAATGCCGAGGATATCCTTATAAATACCCATCATAATGGCAATGATGCTACCGCTAATGCCTGGTGCCAATACGCTTAGGCCGATAAGAAAGCCACCTAGGACTCTATACAGAAAGCGTCCAAAACTTACCTTTTCATTTTTATGCTCTTCGTGCGCCTGCAATCTGCTCTCCCTAAATATCTACGTATTTTCAGAACACTATTGTAGCTATTTTGAAACGAATCACGCTATAATACCCTGATGCAATCCGACCATAAACAACAAATTAGCCCACGTGTCCGTGTCACACGCAGACGAAATAATAGAATTTCTCTTTACTCAGACTCTTTTCCCAGACGGGTTCATGATAGTGTTCAGCCTCGCATTATTAGTTCGAATCCACTAAATACTCCCGGCAAAGATTACTCGCCTAAGGCGGCTGCAGCCATGAACAGTTTTTGCCCTTATAGTGGGCTGAATTACGACAGCTCTTCCCATAGAAGCAATTCTTCACACTTCCCCCTTTATGGAGAGATGCGCCTGAAGACAGCCAACGAACGCAGGCACCAACAAGACCGGCGCCTATCTCAGGGTATTGCCCTTGGACTTGCGACTCTACTTATTGCTCTAACGGTCGCAGGGATGTTTTGGATGCAGTATTCTAATGCCCATGCTGCAACAAGTCCTTATGAAGTTCAAAGTGGCAGCTAATCTAAAAGCCTTAATCTGCCTTACTTAAAACAGTCCTCTTTTAAGCCCGCGTCTATATGGTGCTCATGGAAATCAAAAAGATTATCGAGCAGAAGATCAGTATACCAATCACGACCTCAACAATAAAACCGATTAGGGCAAATTTTCCTGCAGCGCTTGAAGACTGCGGCTTATCGTCCTTCCAAACTAAATAAAGAATAAGCCCTACAACAGGAATAAAGAAGGCAAGAATAGGAATCCAGATATCAGGTGTATCATTTTTTGGCGCAGTCTGAGGAAATGCAGTTGCCCCCTCTGCTTGTGCAGCAGCAAAAGCTTGTCCTTGCGCTGCGTCAGTTGCGCTGGTGCCGTCCATCTTTCCACAAGCAGGGCACGCTTGCATACCTTGCTCCAATTTTGTGCCGCATCCTGAACAATAAGTCATCTTTAATATTCCTTTCCTATTAAACGCTTCCGTCTTCAATTACTCTCAAAGGTTTATGAACCCCAAAGCGAGGATTAAATTCGTGCACTTCAATACTTTCTAGTGCACGTAAAACCAAATCATCCACATCAAGCAAATTCCATGAAGCTGCTACCTGCTTTGGACGCGCGTGTGTTTCTGGACTACGCGGCATAAAAAGCGTACAGCAGTCCTCAGCGTCCTGTATTGAGAGATCAAAGCTGCCAATATGGCGAGCTTCGTTAATGATTTCATCTTTGTCACTACCGATTAGAGGACGCAATACGGGCATCTCTACTGCCTCATTGGTCGCAACAATATTATCAAGTGTCTGAGAAGCAACCTGCCCTAAAGATTCCCCTGTGATAAGGGCCTTTGCTCCCTGACTGCACGCAAGCTTTTCAGCTATTACCAACATCAAACGACGATACATAATCACACGCAAGGACGGCTCTACTGTAGCTGCTACCTCGCGCTGAATATCCCCAAAAGGAATAACATAGATACGCGCCAGACCACCAGTACGTGCTAATACTTCCCCAATTTCTAGCACCAAACGTTCACTTGAATCATTAGTCTGAGGACGACCAGAAAAGTGAAGTCCTAGCACTACTGACCCGCGTTTAATCATTCTGTAACTTGCTACGGGCGAATCTATCCCCGATGAAAGAAGTGAGACGGTACGCCCTGAAGATCCTGACGGCAGGCCTCCAATGCCTTTTATCTTTCTTGTGGAAATATAGGTCGAACCCTCAACTATTTTAATGCTAACCAGAACATCAGGATTTTTCATGCGGACACCCGCACCGTCGTCAATGACCGCAGCCAACAAGTGCGCGCCAACCTCACGATTGATATCCATACTACTCTTAGGAAAGTCAGTGCTGGACCTGCGTGAGTCTACCTTGAAGGTATAACTTCCCTGCTCTGGGGCAGCCTCCCGCAAAGCCTGTAGTGCAGTTTCACAAATAGTGTTCCAGTCTCTATTCGTTTTATAGGCAATGGCAACTGCAGTTACCCCAGGAACTCGTGCCAATATATGTGCACATTCCTCTGCCTGGCTGGAGTCATGAATAGCTACCGTAAGTGACCCTGCTATACGTTTTACGCGGGATACATCAAAAGATGTGTCCCGAAGACAGGCATTCAGATTATCTTTAAGACGACGCTCAAAAACACTGCGATTCCTTCCTTTTAAGGCAAGTTCATGGAAGGATATAAAACAGACAGTACTTGGCACAAGGTTATGCGAGGCTATTTCTTCTTAGCCAAGCATCTCGTCAGCGTCAGTGCCTGCATCGTCGACCTGAGCACCCAACGGGGCTTCCGGAGACACATCTCCGCGAGCGATTTCGTCCATGGCCAGTGCTAAAGGTTTTGCACTGGTAAGTTTGGCAATCTCACTTGTTGCCATAGCACTAAGCGCCTGCTCACGAACACCATGCACCATGTCATTAATCTGACAGGCGCGTTTTGACGCCAAAGTACAAAGGGTAAACTTAGAATCAACCTTATCAAGCAATTTATCTACTTCAGGATTAACAATAGACATGAAATGTCTCCACGCTCCTTCTATTCTTGTGCCTCTTCTGCTGTAATGATGCGACAAAGCTCTTCAGTGGCCACGTCAAGATCATCGTTCACAAGCTGATAATTATAGCGCATCTTTTGTTTGATTTCATGCTCCGCGATAGCAATGCGTCCCTCAATCTGCTCTGGACTCTCTGTTCCTCGTCCTTTCAGACGTTTTTCTAGTTCACCAATTGTAGGTGGTTCGACGAAGATCGAAACGGCTTCTGGCATAGCATCCATTACCTGAAGTGCGCCTTGTGTGTCAATATCTAGAAAAACACTATTGCCCTGATTGAGCTGATCCTGAACAGGTTCGCGAGGAGTTCCGTAGTATTCGCCCCCATGCACTTGTGCCCACTCCAATAATCCACCCGCAGCAATCCAATTTTCAAACTGCTCACGGGTAACAAAGCGATAGTGGACACCATCCGCCTCTTTTGGGCGCGGCTTTCGGGTAGTAGCAGACACAGAAAACCACGCATCTGTCCTGCGCTCAAGAACCCTTTCGAGTAAGGTACCTTTACCTACCCCTGATGGACCAGAAATTATGAATAATTTTGCAGAAATGCTATCTAGCCCAGCCCTATATTTAAGTTCGAATATCTAAGATCTAAGAAAAGAGATCGATTAGTTCTGTACGTTGACGCGTACCAAGACCTTGAACTTTGCGCGTTTCTGCAATGCCAACCTCTTCAAGGACTGCCTGTGCACGTGCTTTTCCGTATCCAGGCAAAGATTCAAGCAGAGTAAAAACTTTCATGCGCGCCACAACAGGATCATCTGCCCTATTCATAACCTCAAGAAAGCTTACTTTGCCTGCCTTAAGTTCCTTGCGAAGCTTTGCACGGTCACGCCTAGCGGCGGCGGCGCGCTCTAGATACTCTTTACGTTGTTCATCGGTAAGCTTTGGCAATGCCATTTGGCCTCCCCCTTCTGTTTGCACGGAACCTAAATTCATTCAATTTACGTTCCCCCAGGACTCTTTAGTATATCACCAAATTATCGAAAAAATCACGCAAACCCTTTATAGGTCTTTACTCTATCCTAGCCTGTGGACGCTGCTAGGCGTTCCGCCCTATCTGCCGCTATTAATGCATCGGTAATTTCTTTCAGCTCTCCGCCATTTAAGATTGCATTATATGACCCACTCCATCCAATGCGATGATCTGTCACGCGGTCTTGCGGGCCATTGTAAGTGCGGATCTTCTCGCTGCGATCTCCTGAGCCAATTTGGGCACGACGCTCCTCGCCTAATTCCGCGTGCTGACGTGCCAATTCTTGCTCATAGAGGCGTGCACGCAGTACGCGCATTGCAGCTTCCCTATTTTGTAATTGTGATTTTTGGTTCTGCGATTGCACTACAAGGCCTGTTGGTTCATGAGTAATGCGCACTGCTGAATCTGTTGTATTAACACTCTGTCCCCCAGGTCCACTAGAGCGATACACGTCAATACGCAGGTCAGCAGGATTAATCTCTACCTCGACATCCTCAACTTCTGGTAGTACTGCAACAGTAGCCGTTGAAGTGTGGATGCGTCCCTGTGATTCTGTTTTCGGAACACGTTGAACACGATGAACGCCAGATTCAAACTTCATAACCGAATAAACACGGTCACCCTTAACACGAAAGGAAACTTCTTTGAAGCCTCCAGAGTCTGAAGTGCTCGAGTCAATCTCGCTTACCTTCCAGCGCTGGGCCTCACAAAAGCGTGTATACATGCGATACAGGTCGCCTGCAAAGATATTGGCTTCATCCCCACCAGCACCACCACGTATCTCAACAATAATGTCCTTTTCGTCATTAGGGTCTTGCGGAATTAGCATAAATTTGATTTCCTCGGATAGCTCTTCTTCACGCGCGTTAAGCTCACGCAATTCTTCAGCAGCCATCTCCTTCAAATCTGCATCGCTTTCTTCATTAAGCATCTGTTTTGTCGCATCACGTTCATCCACTACTTTTAAATATTCCTGCGCAAGATCTGCCAAAGGAGTCTGCTGGCGATGCTCCTTTGCTAGGCGCGTATATTCTGTTTGATCTGACAGAACGTCTGGGTCTCCCATCTTCTCTCCCAGAGTCTTATATGAGTCTAATATGTGAATGAGTTTCTCGCGCACTTCAATTTGTCCTCTCAAGTAAAACAACAGGTTATATAAAGGTTATATAACGGATAACCCTGAAGTCAAAACATACAGCCATTAATGGTATCATCTTCTACAATAGGGAAAGGATTTCAATAATGTCTGATGCGCAATACAAGATTCTTATCGTAGATGACGAAGCTTCGATTACAGAATTTGTGCAATACAATCTGAAAAAAGAGGGCTACGATGTCACGGTCGCACATGATGGTGCCACAGCACTGGAATTATTTGCAGATGGTGATTTCTCGTTAGTTATCTTGGACATAATGATGCCCGACATCAACGGCTACGAAGTGTGCAAAAAATTGCGGAGCACGTCCAATGTTCCCGTACTCTTCCTATCAGCACGCGACACCGAGATTGATAAGGTTGTTGGCCTAGAAATTGGCGGGGACGACTACCTAACTAAACCCTTTGGCGTGCGTGAACTAACTGCTCGTGTCAAAGCACTCTTGCGCCGCAGCTCATTTGAGGGTGGTACCGAAGACTCGAACACTATCACTGTTGCTGGAATAACGCTGGATCAATCAGCCCATCATGCATCCTGCGAAAGTGGATCTATTGACTTGACTCCTCGCGAATTTGAGCTGCTGAGTTGCCTCATGCAGCGCGCTGGCAAAGTTCTGTCACGCGAACAATTGCTGCGTGATGCCTGGGGCTGGGAATACCTAGTGGAGACAAAAACGGTGGATACCCACGTAAAGCGCTTGCGCGATAAGCTAGAGGCTGCGGGAATAGATTCGCACGTAATTGAGACTGTACGAGGGTACGGCTACCGCTTTAAGGCAGACTCTTAAGCGCCCTCTTCAATGTCTAATGCGCGCAATTCAATAAAATCACGCATAGAGCGTCATGCGCGCAATATTGGCCTGTTTGCAACGTCTGCAACGGCTTTATGTGCGGCACTCCTAGCCTTTTTCACGGGGAACTATGAAAATGTCATCTATATCTTTTTTGTCAGCATCGTTATAGCTGCTATTACATGGCTCATGATTAGCAAATCAACAACCGCAATCGAACGCGACGTTACCTCTATGACCGAAAAGGTGCGTGAATACAACCGCGGAAACAAATCTGCACGTACTTGGGGATCGAACATCACAGAATTACGCAGCCTATCCGAACAGATTAATCGCATGGCAGAAGAAGGCGAATCAGCTCTTAGTAATGTCCATGCAGAAGACCAAAGAGAATCTGGCTTTATCAGTGACGTTTCTCACGAACTTCGTACCCCTCTAACTTCAATTCGAGGCGCAGCAGAGACCTTGCTTGAAGGAGACATGGAGGAAGAAGACCGTGTTCGCTTTCTTAATATGATTATCTCTGAGTCTGCTCGCTTAACGCGCCTAGCAAATGACTTACTCACTCTTCAGCGCATTGAAGGTGGTACCGGTGAAATCAAACTATCACGCTTTAGTCTGGGCACTGCTGTCGAGCGCGCAAAAGCTACCCTTGACCATATAATTGAAGTACGTAACGTTTACTTTGAAACCTATGGTGAGCCCGAAGAGGTGCTAGGCGATATCGACCGTATTCAGCAGGTTGTTGTGAATCTGGTTGATAATGCATCCCGTGCTGTAGGCGAAGATGGACACGTGTGGATAGAGTACGGCATTGTCGACAAGAATGACCTTGGCCCCTTAGTACACGAAGAACATCTTGCCGACGTTGAAGAATTTGCCTATCTTTCGGTGTTCGATGATGGTCCAGGCATTCCTGCTAGCAAGCGTGCACGTATCTTTGACCGCTTCAACAGACAGCAGTACAGCCGTGATCGCAAATCAGGCGGCAGTGGACTTGGGCTTTCCATCGTTAAGGCAATCGTTAAGTCACATGGCGGCACTATTGATGCAAGCTTTGGTGCAGATGAAGTCAGGTTGCCTGACGCCCATTCTGATGCCCCCCCTCCAGAGTATGGTAGCTGCTTCACAGTATATCTACCTATCCCCCCTACTCCCGATTTTGAGCGCATGTCAAAGCTGGGTACAGAAACCGGCAAACAACCACGTCCTTCAAGGATCCGCAAGCGAATCAGAGGTAGTCGCTAGACCTTACCTAGCCTATCATCGCATGATAGAATTGCAGATAGCTTTAAGACAAATTATCAAGAAATGAGGCATGTTTTATGAAGGTTCAAAAAGGTAGCTTATTTGTGCTTGCTCTGGCACTATGTATGACAGCTGGACTATTTTCTTTGCAGGCCGCCGCTACTCCTAACTTTACAGCACCCTTCACGGCAAATATTGCAGCCGCAGCCGAAGCAGAAGAAAGAGAATTTGCAGAGGGTGAAGAAGCTGAAGATATCTTTCCTGACGAGGGTCTAGGAGAAGACATTGCTCTTGACGGCGACCCTATTGACATTGAACCCATTGCTGGAGACATGCCAGATTTCGATGCGGACCTTGACGCACCTCTAGACGATACCCTCACAGACACTGAGGAAGAGGCTGAAACTGCTGTTGACGAAGCGGAAGATGATCCAGCAGGGATTGGTTGGATTCCCGTAGCAATAACAGTAGCAGGTCTCTTTGTAGCAGGCGGAGTAGCTTTCTTTGTCGCCACAAGAAAAAAGAAAGCTTAGGCCTTCAAAGCAACACGACCAACTTCAACACCCGTTCAGGCCTAGGCTAGGACGGGTGTTTTATTTGCTCAGTATTTGCAAGTGATACAATAAATAGGAATCATTATTATTTTTAGTATGTATAGATTATTCTGTACACAAATGAAGGGGGAACACATGGAACATCATGACAAGAAGCTGACTACCGCAGCTGGAGCACCCGTAGCAGATAATACCAATTCCATGACCGCAGGAGACCGCGGTCCCATGACGCTGCAAAATCCCTGGTTTATTGAAAAATTGGCCCACTTTGATCGTGAGGTTATTCCTGAGCGAAGAATGCACGCAAAAGGCTCTGGTGCTTTTGGCACGTTTACCGTCACACACGATATTACGAAGTACACAAAAGCAAGAATGTTTGAAGAAATTGGTAAAGAGACTGAGATGTTTGTACGCTTCTCTACTGTCGCCGGTGAACGCGGTGCAGCAGATGCCGAGCGTGATATTCGTGGCTTTGCCTTGAAGTTCTACACAGAGGAAGGCAACTGGGATTTGGTAGGAAACAATACTCCTGTATTTTTCCTGCGTGATGGCTTACGTTTTCCTGACCTAAATCATGCGGTAAAGCGTGACCCCAAAACCAACATGAGGTCCCCTCAAAATAACTGGGACTTCTGGAGCATGTTACCTGAAGCCTTACATCAGGTCACTATCGTTATGTCAGACAGGGGTCTTCCTGCAACGTACAGGCACATGCACGGCTTTGGAAGCCATACTTTCAGCATGATAAACGCCGACAATCAGCGTGTGTGGGTTAAATATCATTGGCGTACCCGTCAAGGAATTAAAAACCTAACTGACAAGGAAGCAGTAGAACTTGTTGGGCATGACCGCGAAAGTCATCAGCGCGACTTACTTGACAGTGTTGAGTCTGGCGACTTTCCAAAATGGGACTTCTACATTCAGGTAATGACCGAAGATCAGGCCAAGGAACACGGGGAAAACCCTTTCGATATTACAAAAGTGTGGCACAAAGGTGACTTTCCCCTGATTCCTGTGGGAACATTCGAACTGAACCGTAATCCAGACAATTACTTTGCAGATGTAGAGCAGGCTGCCTTTAACCCTGCAAACATTGTTCCTGGTGTAGGGTTGTCTCCTGATAAATTATTGCAAGCGCGTCTGTTTTCTTATGGGGATGCTCAACGTTATCGTTTAGGCGTTAACCATAATCTTATTCCTGTCAACGCACCAAAATGCCCTGTGCACTCTTATCACCGTGATGGACAAATGAGGGTAGACGGTAATTATGGTGCAACTGCCCATTACCAACCGAATAGCTTCAATGAGTGGGCTGAGCAGCCAGAATACAAAGAACCTCCACTAGAACTAGCTGGGGCAATGGACAGTTATGAACCAAAAGAGGATCAGACTGATAATACCTTCTACCAAGCAGGAGATTTATACCGTCTGATTTCCGAGGATAAAAAAGAAGTCCTAATCGCTAATACTGCAGCTAATATTGGTCCCGTAAGCGACAACGTGAAACTGCGCCATGCCGCACATTGCTACCTGGCAGACGTTGAATACGGAACAAAGCTTGCGGAAGCGCTGAAACTCGACCTTAGCCGCGTTGTTGAACTTTCCCACTTGAGTCATGCAGATCGCATGAAAGAGACCAGCTGCTTAACGTAGATATGTGCAAGAATTACTGCAGCTACCTTTATGGTCTAGTTATAAAGCCTAAACATTAGACTTATGCTAATTCTGACAGCTTGTTTCTCATCCAGGGAAACGAGCTGTCGACCTTTTATCCTAATCCGCAAAAGAAGCAGGAACTCTTTTCACTCTGAACCTGCTCACCATTGCTGCCGACAAAGACAGTACAAATACAACTGTGATGAAAATACACAAAGCATGTGGAATATGCGGCGACCAGAAGGTGTGGCCGACACAATAAGCCGCAAGTAAGATGCCCGCTATAGTGATCGGAAGTCCCATAAAGTGATCCTTGAAATCATTGAGGTTATATCGTGCTAGACGATAGATACCCGCCAGCGGATAAGTAATGGCAACAAGCACAATTAACAGGGACTGTTCATAGGCTGCCAAAAAGTAAAGCAAGCATACAGGGGCAACACCAAAAGTAATCAGGTCAGCGAAGGAATCAAGTTGCTTACCCATGTCAGTGACTGCATTCCATTTACGTGCAAGATAACCATCAAAGAAGTCTACAATTCCTCCTACTGCGATAAGGCTTGCAATAGTGATCTCCATATAAGGGATTCCCCCTCGAATCATTAGAATAATTGCTGAAAGACCTAGTAGCATGTTTAAGACTGTCAATAGGTTTGGTATGCGCTTTATGAACCAATAATCAGGCATAGTGATAACCTCTTTTAATCTTGCCTTCCTTTGCGATAGTCGCTCTTTCACTTCTTCGCATTTTCGAGAAATCAATCTTATCTAAGGCAAGGTAAGCTAAGCTAAATACCATAACAAGCCAGAAGGTAATGAACCTAAAAAGTATCGTAGCCACTAGTGCCCCGCTTTGTGCAAGTCCTGTTGCTACAAGAAGTGTCACCATTGTGCCCTCAAATCCGCCTAAACCACCAGGAAATAGTGGAATCAGCGCAGCCAGATAAGCCGTAAAGGTAATCGCGGCAATAACTGCAATTGAAGTATCGGGATAAAGCTGTGCAATAAGTATATACATCTTCAACGGATACATAAGCCACACTAAAAATGAGAGCACCAGCAAAGATACACACAATTTAACGTTACCGCGCAAAAGTAAAATCTGTGACAGTGTAACTATCATGAAACCTTGAGCTTTTATCCGCATTTGTGCCCACTTTGATGGGGATGAGCAGGAAAGCTGAGCCCCTCTTCCCCGGGTAAAGAAAAGTAGTCTGTCCGCAAACAAGAATACTCCCACAAACAGCAGTAGCAATCCCCCCAGTACCCCATAAATCCCAACCTGCAGATATCGCACCTGCAGAAAAGGAGCTATTCCCACAAGATAACCAACCACAAAAAGATTGACAAAGATAAAAGTGCTCAGACTAACTATCTTTTGCACGGCAACTATTGCAGCCCCCTCTTCCCCACTGCACTTTCCCGCACGGCTAATCTGTACTGCGCGAACAACTTCCCCGCCAATTTTTACCCCTGGTGTGACGGAGTCAATAATTGACCCCTGACAATTGATTCGAAGCATATCCCTAAAGCTAATGTCTAACTGTGCAAACTTTGCTATCTGATACCACTGAACGTTCAGCATAAGCTGCGTAGCAACCTGCAGCACAACAAGCAAAACGATAGACCAGAGCGATACCCGCGTAATGCTTTGCCACAAATCACCTAACTGAAACTGTGATAAAGCGAATAGGACAAGAACCGCAAGAAGTCCGTACCAAAGCTTCTTTTGTAAACTCATCTGTCTCATGCAGCAATCCTTGCCACACTAGGTTTCTGCTTTATGTAAAGTTGAGTCACCCCAATATTGCTCATACTCCCATGTCGAACATAACGACAACAGCCCACCACGGCATTTGAAAACTTACAGTACATCTTATCTAGATGGTTTTTAGGCCTACGAACAAGAAGTCTTGTTCCTGGATTCACCCTTCTTTCTACCTCGGCAAAGACCTGGTTTAACGGGGTGATTTGTAGTGCGAAGTGCACAACGCTAAACTGCGATAGGTCAAAGTTTGGACATGCTCCGTCGCGGCATTGAATATGAATGCAGTCACCCAATTCCAGCTGACTAATTGCTTTGACCGCCCTAGGAATGCAGTCGGAATCGTTGTCTGTAACTGTGATTTTTGCACCCGTTGTCTGGTGCAGCAATATTGCGCTAAAGGGACAAAAACCTCCACCGATAAAGAGTACCTCGTCATTTGCGGTAATACTCGCAAGATCTACTTCGTTACCAATCACTTCGCGGTAGTACCTGGAAGTTATATGGTAGAGCAACTTTGTACTAGGTGCCCAGTACTCTATTTTTTGCGTAGCCTTTGTTATCAACCTCAGCATTGTTTATCTCCTAGAAAAATAGTTGCCCAACGTGGTTTATGACTCCTCCTAAAAAGAGTGCGACAAAAATCGTGCCCAGAGTTACTGCTACTGCAATTCTGATCTTAAATTCTTTGGCGAGAATAGCAAAAACAGACAGGCAGGGAATATACATAAGTGACACCGCACCGCCAACAAAGGCCTGCAATGGGGTAAGGTTAAGGGCAAGTAAAGGTGCCACTGACATTTCACGGCGCACAATACCCAATATGAGCGCAACTACAGCCTCGCGGGGCATCCCTAGCCACTGACTTACCAAAGGCTCTGCAGCACGTGCAATAACGGCGAGCGCGCCCGTTTCAGCCAACAGTGCTGCCAATACAATCGCTGCCATCATAGGGATTTCAGCATCCTTAAGAAAGTGTCTCATCCGAATGAGGAGCTTCCTGCCATATGATCTTGCATCGGGAATCAGCAGGTTGGGGACCTCTATAATTAAAGAGTCAACCCTGCCCTTAATAAACCTGCCAGCAATTAGTGATACTACAACAAAAAGGAAGAATCCAAAAGCAATCATTAAAGGCATCATATACCAGTCATATGCAGCCATAAGTGCCATAACCGCAGCTGACTGAGAAATACAGGGAATAGCAAAGCAAATTGCAAGAGTAATGATGAGACGTTCCTTGCGCGATGTTGCAGCACGACTGCCGATGATTGCGGGTACGGCGCAGCCGAAGGCCATGATGGCATAAATCAAGCTGCCACCCTGAACGCCCAGCCTGCGCATTACATTGTCAAAAAGCACGCTAATCCTAGGTAGGTATCCCGAATCTTCCAAGAAGGAAAAGGCAATATAGAAGAACAACACATAAGGAAAGATTAGAGCAAATATCCACTCAAAGCTGATAACGAAAATTCCAAATTCTCCCGTTAGGATATTAAGAAGCATACCTTCCGGGATAAAGGATGCAAAAAAGTCTCTAAAAAAGGGAACGATGATATTATTTACCAGAGGGAGCAAAAGTACTGCCCGAAGAATGCGTCCACCAAAGACAACCACAGCAACAAGTAGCGCAATGGCCAAAAACGCAATGGGTATCCCTGGCCAAGGCTTGACACTAGCGTCACCCAATTTATCAAGAAAACTGGGTTTAGAGTTTATTTTTTTACTAACCCGACGACTGATCTCTTTCGCTTTCAGCGGATAGTCTTCCGGCTTACCTGTAGTTGATTTACTTGTATCTCCAGGGCAAAGAGAACACTTACTACAGGCAATACATTCATCCTCTTCACTGCCAGTGGTTTCTGTGACAGACAGTAAACTGTCAAGTTCACCAATGATTCCATCAAGACCTTTTCGCTTAACAGCAACTGTCGGAATGACAGGAGCACCCAACTCTTGAGCAAGCAGCTTTTCATTGATTTTAATGCCGCGACGCTCTGCTACATCAGTAAGGTTTAGAGCATATACCGTAGGGATGTTATATCTTTGAAGCTCTAAGGCAAGAACTAGGTTTCGCTCTAGATTAGTAGCATCTAAAACGCAAATGATAGCCTGGGCACCGCTTTGCATAAAACTCACTGCAACAGCCTCGGCTTCCGATGTAGACTGCAGCGAATACGTACCTGGCACATCAATAAGAGTGTATTCCTTATTGCCGATGGGCAGATGTCCTTCAGTATAGGTCACTGTTGTTCCGACGAAGTTCGAGCTAATGGCATGAATACCTGTGAACTCGGTAAAAAGAACACTCTTCCCCACGTTGGGATTGCCCATTAAGAGCACTTTATCACGGGGATTTATCTTATTTGACTTACTCATATCAGGAGGCAGCCTCCTGAACAGCTATTTGTGAAGCTACATCTTTACCTAGCGCAACCGTGTAAGTATCTTCAATGCTAAGAAGAGCTGGCCCGCCGAAAGCATACCGATCTTGCAGGGCAACTCTTGTTCCGCTGCGAATGCCTAGCCCCTGCAAAAGACCGATTTCCGGTACAGAGACTACCGTGTACTCTCTGCGAACTGGTACCTTATATAAATCCTGTACCTTACTCGTCATACCTTACCTCTTCTAGAAGGTCTGAGAACGCGCACGTTATCAGACGAAACTTGTTAGACTAACTTAAATGTTAGTCTAAACTAACTTTGGGACAAAAACAATGGTGGCAATAACCACCAAAATCTATGTTAGTCTAAACTAACCAATTTGTTAAGAGGTAACTAGCATTATGTTGTCAATTAGTCGAATTGAACCAACTTTTCCCGCAAAAATCGCTCGTAGCTGCAGCTCATTGTCACAGTCTAGCCACTGAACAGGCTCCAAGGTTTGCTCTTCTACTAATGCCAAATAGTCTAGGTCTATATTTCTACTTAGCCTGCTCTGTGCCAAATCGAGCAATACTTCCACATCCGTCTTTTTTTTCTGCAAGATAGTCTCCTGCATTACTCTTAGGGCAGAATAAATGCTTAGAGCACTCTCTCGGTCTTTCGCGCTTAAGTAACGATTTCTGCTTGATAAAGCCAGGCCATCGCTATCACGCACGCTGGGACAACGTACGATTCTCACGGGTAGCTGCATTTTCACTGTCATATCTTCGATTATGCGTAACTGCTGAAAATCCTTTTCTCCAAAATAAGCCCTTTCTGGCTGGATCAGATCAAACAATCTTTTCACAACAGATACTACCCCTTCAAAGTGACCAGGACGCGACTTTCCTTCCCAGTTTTGAGCAAGTAACCCTGGATCAGAGTTCTTCTCTAAAGTAGGTTCCGGATAATCAGGGTATACCTCTTTAATTGTGGGTGCATATATATAATTTGCGCCTGCCGCCCTTGCTGTTATGATATCTGCCTCTAGAGTGCGCGGATAACGATCAAAGTCCTCGCCTACCCCAAATTGAGTGGGGTTTACAAATATGGAAACTACTGTCGTGTCACACTGGCGAACAGATTCCTCAATCAGCGAGACATGTCCTTCATGCAGGGCTCCCATTGTTGGAACAAAGCCCAGAGTACCTGAATTAAGGTTGCTTAGCTCCTTAGTTGAGATGAGCACGCGACCCTCTAGGAAAGAACCTGCCGGAATCCTCTGGCTCGCCATCGAAGTCTGCCTCTATGCTAATCATATTATCCTTCTGGATAAGTTCCGTACTGCCACCCAAGGCCTCTACCTTTTCCATTAAATGCTCAACAAAGACAGGGGTAGCATCGTCAATAATTTTTTGGTCAATATTGACTGATTGGTCTTCACTGGGAAATGTTCCTTGTCGTGTAGCCTGAACATATTCTTTCAGGGCGTTACCTAGAATATCTGCACCATTTACGAACTGCTTCGAATGACGCGGCTTAAAGTCACTGAGTCCTAACAAGTCATGAAATACCTGCACTTCCCCATCGCAGTGTCCCCCAGAACCAATGCCAATAATCGGTAACATGTGCATATCGCTCAATTCTTGACCAACCTGTGCCGGCACACACTCCAGCACAATAGCACAGGCTCCTGCAGTCATGACGCTATGTGCATCCATCATTAACCTGATGACGCTATCAATTTCTTTCGCTTGTGTGCCATAGCTACCCAACGAATTAATTGATTGTGGCGTAAGTCCCAGATGACCCACGACAGGAATGCCTGCAGCAACAAGTGCCTCAATGAAAGCCAGCGCCTCAAGAGAAGCACCCTCAACCTTCACTGCCGACGCTCCTCCCTGTGCGATAAGTATTGCAGCATTGCGCATACCCTCCTGCTGGGACGGCTGGTAACTCATAAAAGGCATGTCTGCAACTACGTAACTACTTGGGGCACCTTTAGTAACTGCAGTAGTTGCACGCAACATGTCATCCATCGTCACAGAAAGAGTGCTTTCATGTCCTAGGGTTACCATTCCCAGCGAATCACCCACTAAGATAACATCGACTCCCGCTGCCTCAACCATGCATGCCTGTGTGTAATCATAGGCAGTGCACATTACGATACGTTTTTCTGCCTCCTTATAGGCGAAAAAGTCAGGGGTAGTAAAATTCTTTTTTCCTGGAATGTATGTACTCATGAAGATCCTCTCCAGCTGTTCCAATCATAAGGGTTTTGACTGTCTTTGTTTCCGCGCCTTGCTGCTCTTAGCTTTTGCTGTTTTCTTTGATTAATTTCTGACTGCAATAACTCTAGTGGAATTTGGGCTGTAATGGCCCCGTATACCTCTGAGGCAGGCTCAAGACGAGAACCGTCAGGCAGAGTAAATCCTGGCGCAATCTCCCGCAAGGGATCCAGCACAAAAGCACGCTCGTTCATGCGCGGATGCGGCACTGTTAGACCAGGCAGGTCAATAACTTCATCGTTATAACTCAGCAAATCTAGGTCAATAACACGTGGCCCGTTCTCCCGTGTTTTTTCTCGTCCCATATCAACCTCGATTGCCTGCAGGTAGGAAAAAAGTGCCAAAGCGCCCATCTGTGTCTCAATGCAGCAAACCGTATTGGTGAAAGGCGTTTGATCTGTGTCATATGCTGGCTCACTCATTACAGGGGGGGCAATTTCCTTTACCTGCGTCAAAGGAAGCATATCCAGATAACACAGAGCTTCTGCGATATTAGCTACAGGCCCACCAAGATTTGAGCCTAAAGCTATGTAGGCGACATTTGACGTGTCTTCTCTACCTGCACCAGCGGTCATATTTGCTAAGACGTTCCTTGTTAAACCTGGATTATGAACTCGAAGTATGTCGGCACCACTCGCCGCAAGTGCTGCCACAAGTTCAGCAGAAGCCTCGTCGCGGTCTAGTGCATTATTAGTCCCAAAGATAGCACCAATAAAGGATTTACGCGATATACCCACAAGTAGCCTATACCCCGCATCATGTATGCGTCCCGCAATCGTATTTGCTTGCAGCAGCAATTCAAGGTTGTGGTTCTGAGTCTTTCCAAACCCGAAACCTGGATCCAGTAGTATGCGTTCTGCAGGAATACCTGCCGCCTCTAAGCGCTGTGCACTTTCTAGCAGGTAATCGCAAACCTCTTGCGCAACATCAACATAAAAAGGGTCGTCTTGCATGGTGCGCGGCTCTCCTGCCATATGCATGACTACGCAATCTGCACCTGCCTCAACAGCAACCTTAATCATTTCCGGATTACGAAAACCGGTAATATCATTGATTATGCTCGCACCTGCCTTGCAGGCTGCAGCAGCCACTTCAGGATGATAGGTATCTACTGAAATACGCACTTCCTCTGGCGCACGAATGCGTAACTTTTCAATAGCTGGCAGGATACGCGAGAGCTCTTTCTTAGCAGAAACAGGCTCTGCTCCTGGACGGGAGGACTCTCCTCCCACGTCAATAACGTGCGCACCTGCATCAATCATAGCTAGAGCAAACTCTACTGCTTTATCTGGACAGAGGTAAGCTCCCCCATCAGAGAACGAGTCAGGAGTAACATTAAGAACTCCCATTATTTGTGCATTATTTACAAGCTGCATATTACTCACCTAAACAGGGTATCTTGCTTTAGCGATGGATGAGTGCCAGTGCTTCTGCACGAGTCTTAGAATCATCACGGAAAATTCCACGGACAGCAGAAGTGATAGTTTCTGCTCCGGGCTTACGTACGCCGCGCATTGACATACAAAGATGCTCTGCCTCTATCACAACAATCACACCCAGCGGATTCAAGTGGTCAACTATACTCTCTGCAATCTGTGAGGTTAGACGTTCTTGCACCTGCAGTCTGCGGGCAAAAACTTCAATAACACGGGCAAGCTTCGACAACCCACAAATTTGACCACTATCGCCCGGAATGTAAGCAACATGCGCCTTCCCAATAAAAGGAGCCAGGTGGTGTTCACACATTGAATAGAGGGGAATATCACGTACGAGCACCATCTCTTGATGGTGCTCGCCAAAAGTTACCTTAAAGTGTTCTGCAGGATCCTCATGTAGGCCAGAACAGATCTCCTCATACATTGATGCAACGCGCCTTGGAGTGTCAACAAGACCCTCACGGTCAACGTCTTCCCCAATACCTTCCAGTATCAGACGCACACCCTGTTCAATCTTAGCTCGGTCCAAGAGGCTTCTCGCTAGCTAGCAGTATCGTCTGTGACATTTTCTACAGGCAAGGAAACTCTTTCTTCAACTTTGACCTTGCCTGTGGCAAATACTTTATCAAGCTCTTCGCCTTCTAGTGTCTCCTGCTTCATGAGTTCTTCACCCATCAACAACAGCATTTCATGTTCACGCTTCAAGATTTCATAGGCACGGTCATGCCCCTCTTTAATAATGCGTGCAACTTCACGATCAATTGTTGCTGCTGTCTCTTCTCCGTGGTCATTACCCTTAGAAAAATCACGACCCAAGAAGACATTTTCAGGCTCTTCGCCAAAGTTCTGTGGCCCCAGTACGTCACTCATGCCAAAGCGCATAACCATGCCCTTTGCAATCTTTGTCGCGCGCTCGATATCGTTTGATGCACCCGTAGTGACGTCCCCAGAAATAATCTCTTCTGCAGCACGACCTGACAACAGAACCGCAATATCATCGAGCATTTCCTTCTTTGACTTCAAGAATCTGTCTTCGGTAGGCAGCTGCCAGGTTGACCCCAACGAACCCCCGCGAGGAATAATTGTGACCTTATGCACTGGATCACTATGCGGAGTATAGTGCCCCACAATCGCGTGACCCGCCTCGTGATAAGCAATGGTTAACTTTTCGCCCTCTGAAATCAGGCGACTCTTGCGCTCTGGCCCCATCAAGACACGATCAATACCCTCTTCAACATCTGACATTTCGATAGCGTCCTTGTTGGCACGCGCAGCAAGCAGCGCTGCCTCATTGAGCAGATTTTGCAAATCTGCACCTGTGTACCCTGGGGTACGGCGCGCAATAACACTTAAGTCAACATTTTCTGCCAAAGGCTTATTCTTTGCGTGCACCTTTAGAATCGCTTCACGCCCCTTCAGATCAGGACGATCTACAATCACCTGACGGTCAAAGCGACCAGGACGCAGCAGTGCCGGATCCAGAACATCAGGACGATTAGTAGCTGCTAGCAAGATTACATTGTCTTGCATTTCAAAGCCATCCATCTCTACAAGCAGTGCATTTAGAGTTTGCTCACGCTCATCGTGACCGCCACCTAAGCCTGCGCCACGCTGACGACCCACTGCATCAATCTCGTCAATAAAGATGATTGCAGGTGCTTCTGCCTTTGCCTGCTCAAATAGATCACGAACACGACTTGCACCAACACCAACAAACATTTCCACAAAATCTGAACCAGAGATTGTGAAGTAAGGTACATCTGCTTCACCTGCAACGGCACGTGCAAGTAAGGTCTTACCTGTACCCGGAGGGCCTACCAACAAAACGCCCTTTGGAATACGTGCACCCATCTTTTCAAAGCGCTTTGGATCAGCCAAAAAGTCACGGACCTCTGCCAGTTCCTGCAGAGCTTCTTCACAGCCCGCAACGTCTTTGAAGGTTACTGTCTGCTTTTCTTTATCGGTCTTTTTTGCCTTCGCTTTGCCAAAGCCCATTACTCCGCCTTGACCGCCACCGGTCATACGCGTAAAGAAGAAAAATAATAGACCAAAAATTAGTAGTAGCGGCAGAAAGCTAAGCAGGATGGATGTCCACATGCCTGTATCTGCATTATCGATGTCAAAGTCACCAGTATCTGCAATGTACTCTCGCGCAAACTCTTGAAAGTCCTTTTGAGGATCCCATGAGGCAATGAATTCATTTGACTCAGTATCCTCGTCGTCCCTCTCATCGGTATTAGTCCAGTACGTACCAGCAAGACTTCCGTCATTAGTGGTAAGAGTGACTTCCTCTATAAGTCCATTCTGAGCAACTGTCTCAAACTCATTTGTGGAAAATTCTGTTGGATCTTCCCCGCTACCAAGGGTGTTACCTATTTGCGCTGCCACAAACCACACCAGTAGCAGGCCTGCTACGGCATAAATCAATAAATTTCTTCGGTTTGTTTTTGGGTCCTGCTTTGGTTTTTGTTTTGGATTCGGCTTAATGTTTGCCACAACAACCTACCTACTCTTGATGTCTAAATCTTCACTTCTATCAGATACCTATGTATAAATGTATAGGTCCTCATGGTTTTACTCGCCTTCATACACACTTGGTCGTAGTACGCCTATATAAGGCAGACCGCGATAACGCTGTGCATAGTCAAGTCCATATCCTACTACAAATTCATTTGGCAGCACAAAGCCCTCATATTTAACATCAACTTCCTCTTCCTGTGCACCTTCTTTTACGACACAGGCAGCAACTTCGACGCTCGCAGCACCGCGACCAAGAAAGTTACGGATCAAATACTTTAGAGTCAAACCCGTATCGAGAATATCCTCTGCAATAAGAACGTGACGTCCCTCTAAGGGTACCTCAAGATCTTTCAGAATACGCACAACACCGGAGGATTTATGTGCTGCACCGTAGCTTGAAACCGCCATGTAATCAACAGTAAAATCACAGGTCATATGACGCGTCAGGTCAGAAACAAACCATGCAGCACCCTTTAGTACACCCACAACAAGTACTTCTCTATCAGTATAATCGTGTGAAATCATGGCGCCCAGATCTGCATTACGTTTGCGCAATTGTTCCTCAGTCACTAACACCCTTTCGATATCAGGATGTACTGCGGTCACACTGACTTCATTGTTCATACTAAATACTTAGCCTTTCATGTGGTATCGAAAATGTCTTCAGAGTCCACCTAGTGAAATTACCAGAGCGAACCAGCGAACGCCATGTCCCCCGCATCCACTAAAGGGACCAACTAGTCTTGAATCCGAGCAATCCCAATTGTAGCGCAATTAATCTTTACCCGCAGAGCAGGCGGGATATCGCGCACAAAAAGATTTTTCTTCGGCGGCACCTTTTCTCCGCTATCAATTAAGTGACGGAGTACGTCCAAACCTTCCAGAATTGCCACCACATGCGAAGCATCAAGACGTGATGCATCCTCGAAGGTTTCCGTTATTGCGCAACGAACAACACGACGTGCCATTGTAGGGTCGAGGGTTAACATAAGGCGTGCATCAAGAATGATATGGTCGTCTTTGCTACGCTCTAGGCAAAAATTCTGTGCAAAAGATAGAGCCATATCTGACAACAACTTGTCATCATCAGCAACTAAATCCATTGTTCTTGCAAGGTTTTCCCTAAAGTTAGGACGCAGCTTCTCTGCTTCTGGCACAATATGCGCACGAATAAAGGCGCGGGTTCGACTGGTATCTTGATTACTGGGGTCTTCACGCCAGGAATATTCCTGCATCGTGAGCCATCTGCGTAGCTCGGTGCGATCGATGTCAAGCAGGGGCCTTATAATGCGACCTCGCCTTGGTGCCATACCTGCCAGCCCACCAAGACCTGACCCATAAATAGCGCGCGTAAAAAAGTTCTCAATCCGGTCATCACGTGTATGCGCAGTAATAATCCGTCCGCTGCTATGTGGCTGCTGCCTTGTATCGCAGAGCTCATTTAGGTACGCTTCGGCCTCACGATAGCGCAGCGTACGACCCGTGTCTTCTAGGTTTAACCTGTGTTCCTGGGCATAATCTGCAACATTGACATTGCGCACTTCAATGTGCAGGTCCATTTCTTTGCAAAGATGGACGACAAAGGCCTCATCTTCGTCAGCTTCAATACCTCTGAGCTGGTGGTTGACATGCATCACAATCAAATCATATTTAGAACCGAATCCTAAATGCTGTGCTTGCACAAGTAAATGCAATAACGCAACCGAATCACCCCCACCAGAAAGCATCAGCAAAAGTGATGAATTCTTTTCAAATAACTGGTGGCGAGCCGAATACGTCTGCATACGCTGAAAAATAGTGTCCATAGGATTTAGTGTAGCAAAACTGGAAAAGGTTATAGGCTACCAAAGAGAATACAATGCACTATAATTGACTAAGCGACATGAAATGACAGCACAAGCCATAAAGAGGTGCCGCATGATCCGCAAAATTCGCTTTATTGAGCCAAGCAACCCTCCCTGCCGCAAGGCTTAGCGCAATTTTTCACCAATGGTAAGTTTATCCGAAGCCCCGCTGTGGGAACCCTCATGATTACAACAATCGCAAAGCGCGCTATTGATGACACCCTAATGTACAGTGAGTCTATCGCAAAGGTTCAATGGGATGACGTACTAAGTGCCGACATTGTCTTTATTGGAATATTTACCTTTAATGCTCAGCGCGGTTATGAGATTGCCCAGTACATCAAACAGAATTCTTCCGCGACTGTCGTAATAGGAGGAATGCACACCTCCCTGAATTACTCAGAGGCTGTCCATCATTGCGATTACGTCCTTTTAGGAGAGGCTGATGAATCTGTTATTGACTTCATCCGCGCGCTTAATAGTGACGAGGTTGTTGATTTTCCTGGAGTTGCATATTTAAACAAGGATGCTGACGATGTGCACCTTATCCATACGGGTAATCGTACTCCGCCACAAAATATTGATACCATCCCTGATTATGATTTGCTCTACAACTATGACAGAATGGCTAGCTATAACACTGTTTGGGCGCAGGTTCATGCTTCAAGAGGATGCCCTCATTCCTGCGACTACTGTGCAATTATCCGTCATTTAGGTCGTGGGATTCGTACACGATCCGTTGCAAGCGTCATCGAAGACATTGAGCAAACCATTGCTTATCACAATAGACGCTTTCTTGGCATAGTCCCACGCGCCAATAAGATAGTCTGGTTGACAGACGATAACTTTTTTGCCGACAGAAAGTGGGCAATCTCTGTACTAAACGCCATTATCGATAGTGACATTACAGCACCTTTCAGTACTCAGGCTAGGTATGAGATTGGCTTTGATAGTGAGATGCTGACTTTGCTGAAAAAAGCAGGTTTTGTTGAAATAGTGTTTGGTATCGAATTTCTAGAGAATGAGTCTTTTGACCAGTTCAATAAACACTGCAGCTACGATGAAATAATAAAGGCAATTCAGAATACACAGGCGCACGGACTTGAAGTTCGAGGCTTATTCATACTAGGTGCTGACAATCATACAGTGGGTGTTGGACAAAAAAATCGCCAGCTTCGTTATAGAGCACAATATCAAGGGCGTTTTAATACAGTCAATGTATTTTACCCCCTCAACACCTGCCTATGATGAGAACAAGCATCGACTTATCCATGAAGACTGGAAGAAGTTTGATGGAAATGTTGTACATTACCCTGCTAAAATCTCACCTTACGAACTACAAAAAGAATTGATTCTAGCTTTGGGAAAAATCTATTCTTTGCGACGCTTGCTACGTGCACTAATTGTTGAAAGGTGGCTGTACAAGCTAATCTTTGCTGGTGAATATTTTTGGCAACACAACATGAGGGCTAATTACAAACGCAATCTTCCTCATCTGAAGCAAGTGAGCGAGCAGCAAAATAGAAAATTGGTGCTGGATGCAAGGTCTAAACTAGATGATGGTAGATAACAATTGTCTATTGCGATACTAACCGCCGTGTGATGCCTTCTGCATTGCCAAATTACTGAAACTCCTCAACAACAGCAATACCTTCAGAAACAGGATCATGAATCATCGTCCTTCCGTCGCCTGTACGAAGTATAAAGCGTGTCTGTTGGAAACCAGCGAACATACCGTCTTCAGAACTCATGTCGATTTGATACAGACCAGATCCAGAGAGGTCAGCAAAGTCCTCTAGCACTTGTTGGTTCAGTTGCGTTGCTTGACTCACGTCATCAGTGATATTTGAGATAATAAAGCTACCTGCTTCAAGCAATAATTCATCTTGAAAAATTTCATAGGTGCCATCTTGATTAAAGATATAGACCGAATCGAAAAGTCTTGTGATAGGTCTAAGTGCGCCATCTTCTTGGAGAGAGAAGTACTCTACCTCTACATAAGCACCAGCAATAACTTCTAGCGCCTCATAATCATTTTCAGTAGAAACGGAGTGTTCCTGATCAGAAGACAAAGAGGCATGGTTGTCAACGGCAACTTCAGGCAAAAGAGGAAAACTGGCAAGAGCAATACTCCCCCAAAGAACCGTACCGTAAACTAGAAGACCCAAGACTACCAGATTAGAAAGAGCAAAAATCACTTGGCGCGCGCCCTTTGCGTGCATCTTAGTATTCTTTTGTCTTCTGTATTTAGTAATAATTCCTCTAGGTCCAATCAAAAAATAGAAAAGGATTGCCGCGAACAAACAGCCTACCCAAAAAGGCCATAGCCAATAGTTATAATCTGGAAAATCAAGTCCCCACCCTGAAGAGATCAGCAAAAGAGGGGCTACAAAGGCTAGCTGAAAAAGAAGTGGGACTATTACACTAAGATAGAATGCTTGCCCCCTTCTAAAGCAAATGGAAAGCTCGACAAGAACGACTAAAAGAAACCCAAGTAAAGCAAGTAGTCCGGCCGCGTTGCTTATCCAAAAACCACTTCTGATTGCAAAGACAAAAGTGATAAGCGCGATTGCGGCCATAATCGCTATCGCAGTCATGCGATTTGGAGAAGGAGGTGAAGTACTCATGCTTTCATCCTCTTTTATGGATGGGCTATCGTTCAATTTAATCACTTTCTTAAGGGCACCATTCCTGCTCACAAATTCCTCCAGCCTGTTTGTCTCAGCTGTGAGTGAATACCGATAACTGATCCATATTGGCTCTGTATAAAAATCCACTCCTGACGCTGATTTATGCGAACCCGGTTCCATCTTCGCTGAGGCTGTCCGGCAAATAGCCTTTGTTGAAACGCTTCTTCGAAATTTTCAGAAAAAACGAAGGCTCTCACTGTAGTTTGTACTGCGTACATATCAATAGCAGCACTGGGACTAAAAACCTCAAGGCCAGGCGATATCGGACGCTTCGGACTCACTGGCAACCAACCAGTCTCTCTTCTTGCAAACCCAGGTACGTCCACCCAGAAGTAGCCTGCAGTACTGAAGTATGTTCTGGGCAATCCGGGCAAACTACTACTATTATGCTTGTGATCTACTCTGCCTGAGCCGGTAATTCTTGAGTTTACATTTGAAGTGCCTCCACCTCCAGCAGAACCTCCGCCAGTAGTAGAGCCGCCACCTCCACCTGATGGAGACCTTGGAACTTGTGGCAAAGGACCTCTCTCGGGAATTCTAGGCGGAGTAGGATGACTTACTCTTGTTCTTCCACATACACCACACCTTAATCTTACAAGTGGTCTTAAGTTTCTTCCGTTATCGCATGTTCTGCAATTTCTGAATGCAGTAGCTGTCTGCCTTGAACTACTCCCTACTACAGCCACATGCCCGCTCGGATCTTTGTGATTAAGTGGGTCATTTGAAGTATAGACATATAAGTTATGAGTTCTTGGGTCTTCAGAGGTTCCAAGTACAGAGTCTCTTGATATGAATCTACTTAGGTTTAGGTCTACGTATCTTGCTCTTAAGAATTGAAGACTTGCACTCGTGTCAAATCTTTCTTGGTTATAGAGCATATCAATCTCACTCAGCAAAAATCAACCTGTCTCCTCGCAGTGTAACAGAAATCATGACCTCTTCAAGTGGCTCAACGTTAGAATCTTCTAAGCCATCTATTCTCACAAAATGATACATTACTGCGCTTCCCAGCTTACTTGAGATTCTTAGATACTTTTGACTATCGTCAACCACACCAGTTAACTCATAAGTATCTCCTTCAGATATATCTAGCCAATATGCACCACTGTCTTCTTTTTGTGCATCCTTGTATTGCATCTTACTGTCTGGGATTTCTCGAAACCTGAGAGCTCTTTCTGCTTCACTGCGCACGTAGGTCAGATTTTGATACATGCTAATCTTGTCTGCCTTAATCCAGCCATCATGGACGCTAAAGTCAAGACGTGCTAACTGATTTCCCTGCGGAAACCTATCGGACCAGCCCCCACTATCGAAAAGTATCCCGCATGTATCGATGATCAAATCAACATCGATGTTACTAGGAGGTCTTTCGAGATCAGACCAAACAAAAGTATTAGATTCTGCTACAAAAAAGGGAAGTATATGGTACACCATAACGCCTTCTAGCTCTTCGGGTAGAAAGATCATCGCATATTGAATTTCGTCCTGCATGTCCCACCCTCCTCCATTTATAAAGCCGGTCACGGAGAGTGTGTTGCCTTGCTCCGAAATCCAGTCGTCCGAGCTCGCAACCCCATTTATTCTGAAGGGCTGAATGCTTTCTAAGACACTTGCGCGAGACTCAGTTGACTGTTCTAGCTCTACGAATTCTGTCCGTACCCCTTCTGAATTGCAAGCCACACCAAAGATAGCTACCGCAAGAAAGCTAGACAGCACTACCCAGAGGTTCTTTTTGTTTAATAGTTCTCTCATAAGACTACCTCGAAGGAATTGCTATGCGATCTTGGTGCACTCTTGAGGCCACATTTCCGCTCAGCCTAAGATGAAACTGAACTGCTGGCGCCCTTGTATTGCCGCTAATTGTCCACTGCTGCCAGAAATTGCTACCTCCCACTGTTCCGCTTGCTTCACGTCGCCACGAACCATCTGTTGTCCATGCTTCAACATGGACACTCTTACCCCAACTAAAATTCGTGCCGCCTGTCCTGTTTGCAGACACTGTCACACGCACATCCCCATCTGGTCTTCTGGCAACTGAGAAATTTACCGTAGCTTGAACACGAGACTCTGTCCCGTCTGCTATAGCTGCAGCCACTACTGCTATAGGAATACCCCAAAGAGCAGCCTTAGCTGCAACCGCACTTCCTGTTAGAGCAATCAGCGACTGAAGCAGTGTGTATCCACCTGCTGCTCCAAAAGCAAATTCGAGATCACCCACAATGCCCGAAACAAGAAATATGGATTTAGCTTCAAGCACCCTTGGTGTCGACCTGTTGGTAGGGTCAGAAACCACACGTGATGGATCATTAATTCCAGTCCCAGGCAAATTCCTACTATTGCTCTTATGGGCTGCTCTCCTAGCCTGCTCAATCCTCAAATTATCCGCAGAGCCATTGTCTCTATTTGTCCTTCTTATTTGAGGCATGGGCTGAGCTGGTGGTCTAGGTCCAGGTCTTGGAGGGGGTGGATTAAACCTGATGAGACTCGGATCTATCCAAAGCAGGTTTCTTCTGCCACATCTAGGACAGTTTCTACTTGATGAGGGCACATTTCTAAAACTTGTACCCCTTACGCAAAGCGGACAATTATTAAACACAGTAGCTGTCTGCCTTGAACTACTCCCTACTACAGCCACATGCCCGCTCGGATCTATATGATTAAGTGGGTCATTAGCTACGTAAGTATATAAGTTATGAGTCCTTGGGTCTTCAGAGGTTCCAAGTACAGAGTCTCTTGATATGAATCTACTTAGGTTTAG
>WRBC01000007.1 GCA_009779855.1 Coriobacteriia bacterium | reverse complement strand
TGAAGTTGTTAAGAATTCTTGGCAGTTGATACTGTCGCTAGGCAATGATCCGCTGACTGGCAAGCGCAGGCAGAAGTGTCGTCACTTTAGGGGGTCGCGCACTAAGGCTCAGCGTGCTCTTCACAATTTTAGACTGGAGGTCGAACATGGCTTGAAGCTCGATGCTGACAAGATGATATTTAGCGAGTATGCCCAGCAATGGTATGACGCTCGTGAGGCATCTGGTAGGCTTGCTCCTGCAACATTGAAGCGTAACCTAGACATTCTTGTCCATCTAAATAGCCAGCTTGCTACAGTACCGCTAGGCGATATAGATGCAACGGTGGTTCGCAACCTGTACACTACGCTTGCTCGTGATGGCGTAGGTCAGCGTTCGCTTCAGATGACTGCCATGCAACTCAATCAGATAATGCGTCAAGCGGTAAACGATGACATCATCTTGCGTAATCCTTGTGACCGTGTGGAGGCTCCTAAAGCTCCCAAGTCTAAGAGAGGTATTGCACTTGATAAAGCAGGAGTTACACGTCTTGTGAAAGCTCTTAAGGCTGAAGAATCAAAAGTCTATCCTCATGCCAACGATAAGCAACAAAGGCTAACTTCCGATATGGCTCATGTGACTGCCATTAGAGTAATAATGGCGACAGGTCTTAGGCGTGGTGAAGTGCTGGGATTGCTTTGGGGTGATGTTAACCTTGTGGGCGCACAGTTAAACATACACCAGTCACTCAATAAAGTAACAGGTGAACTGACAAGCACGAAAACTGAAAGTGGCAACAGGGATATAGCTCTCGATAACCAAATCGTAGAAGACTTGCTAAGATGGAAGAACAGACAGGAAGACTACCTGCGGTGTCTAGGTATTAAGCAAGACGACAATACTCCTGTAATCACCAGTGAAGTCGGAGACCACATGGATGGCGACCATCTTGAGCGTTGGTGGCGTAGATTCAGAAAGAAACATGACTTCGAAAAATTTAGAATTCATGACCTTCGCCACTCACATGCGACCGCACTTGTGTCTAGCGGCATTAACATTAAGGCAGTATCAAGCCGTATGGGTCATTCCAGTGTAGGCATCACGCTCGACCTGTACGCTCATGCTCAACGTGAGGATGACGAGAAGGCAGCCGCAGTCATTGGCAAGCTAATGGCTACTCCTGTACCGAATATGGCACAGGTGACAAACCTCTGAAAAGGGACGTTTTGAAATCAGCGCAAATGTAGTGAGTGGAGGTGCGCTTGCGCACATCCTAACGAACGAAATGCAGTGTAGATGAAATCAACTGTGATAGTTCTGTGATAGTAACAGACTTTGTGAACTTGAAAACAATCAGGTGAGAAGGTAAGCAAGCCTCTGACCTGCAAGAAAATGGTGCGCCCACAGGGATTCGAACCCCGGGCCTACGGATTAGAAGTCCGTCGCTCTATCCAGCTGAGCTATGGGCGCAAGAAAAACTCAACGTGAAGCCTACTGAGCATATAGATGCCTCAATAGAATTTTCGCGAGCGGATAGGCGTCGTATCGGAAGGCGAAACGTAGTAACTACGTGAGTCTTTTGATACGGCGGCAAATACCGCGAAAATGGAGCGGACGACGAGACTCGAACTCGCAACAATCAGCTTGGAAGGCTGATGCTCTACCAATTGAACTACGTCCGCCCTTGTCAAAATGGTCGGGGTGGCAGGATTTGAACCTGCGACCCTCTGCTCCCAAAGCAGATGCGCTGCCAAACTGCGCTACACCCCGATAACCACGACGAAATAGTATAGCAGAAGCTAACCTAGGCCACAACACAAACGTAGTGAGGAAATGATGCTTGCATTAATTTCTGAACGCAGTGCAGTATAGCGATTTATCCTAAATCGCAGCGCAGTAAATCATCATACGTTTCGCGACGTACAACCCAGCGCCAATTGCCCCCCTTGACCCAGATAACGCCAGGCCTAACCTGCTTATTATAATTGCTGCTCAGTGACTGGCAGTAAGCGCCTGTCGCAGGAACACACAGGATGTCACCGATATCTGCTGACTGCAAAGGACCTTCACTTACGACAATGTCTCCACTCTCGCAGTGCTTCCCTGCAATGGTGGCTGTGATACTGCGTGGCTGATCAGCCTTATTTGCAATAAAGGCCTCATAGTGCGCCTGATAGAGGCTTGTACGAATATTGTCGGTCATTCCCCCATCTATGCTGATATAGGTTCTAATGTTGGGGACCTCTTTGACTGTGCCAACCGTATACAATGTGACCCCAGAACTCGCAACGATTGATCTGCCAGGCTCTACCACAATACATGGAACAGAGAGGCTGCGTGCTTCGCAGGCCTTCTTGATACCGTCTACTATAACCTGTGCGTACTCTTCAATTGTTGCTGGCTGATCTGGCACGCCATAGGCAACACCTAGTCCACCGCCCGTATTCAAGACTGCAGTATCAGCACCAAGCTCCACCTTAATCTGATGGATGAATTCCACCATTTTCTCAATAGCCGCAGAAAAAGAATTAAGCGCAAAGATCTGTGAACCGATATGCATGTGCAAGCCTTTATAACGAATACCAGGGGCAGCAACAGCACGCTTGACTGCCTCAAGTGCAAGTCCTTCATTGAGCCCAAACCCAAACTTTGAATCCTCTGCGCCTGTAGTGATATAGTCATGAGTATCAGCCTTGACACCAGGGGTTATGCGCAACAGAACTGACTGCTCTGCTCCACATGCAGTAGCAAGTGCAGAGATACGGTCCAACTCTTCAAAGCTATCAACAACAATATGTCCAACGCCGCTCTCTATGCATTCGATTATTTCTTTTTCTGTTTTATTGTTGCCATGTGAATAAATGCGACCTGCAGGAAAGTCTGCGGCAAGGGCTACAGCTAACTCTCCCCCACTTGAAACGTCAAGACTGCAATTTTCTTCCGCAACCAACTTCACCATGGCCTTTGACAAAAAGGCTTTACCTGCATAGCAGACATCTATATTTTCCCAATGATTACTCATTAGTCTTCGGTAGTCACGTAGCTGACTGCGCATCTGCTCTTCATCCATGACGTAAACAGCAGTCCCTGCCTCGCGAGCAAGCTCCACCATGTTAACACCCGCAACGTGCAGGTGTCCATCAACAACTTCTGCTGACTGAGGCAAGACACCCATTAGGTCAGTTGCTGTTTTATAGTCTGGCTGTACCGTTGTGTCGTTTTGGCTACCCATTAAAATGCCCTTTCGTAAAGTTCTTCTACCCAGTAACGTAAATTCATTTTGCGATTCCATATGTAAGTTACTTTAGTCGAATAAAGTAAAGGAATCAGTCTATCACAGCAAATGCTTACACCTGACGCGTTGCGCACTACGAACGTAAGGTTGCTCCCGTCGCTTTTTGAAGACTTGCTAGAAGTTTTTCGTGCTGGGGTTCTACCTCATCCATACTAAGTGTTCTATCACTGCGGTAACTTAGGCTAAATGCCAGAGACTTTTGCCCTTCCGGAACACCTTTGCCCTGGTAGACATCAAACAAGCGCACATCACTAAGGTAGGTCTTCTTACCAAAGCTTTCAATTCGCTGAGTAATACCCTCTGCACTCACGTCATCATCCACAAGTAGCGCAATGTCAAACTCGATACCAGGATACCTTGAAGGCATCTGAACCTCGCTCAAATCTTTGGCTGCTTTGTAAAGGGCCTTGCACTGTAGTTCAAAGCAGATGACGGGTTCTTCGATATCGAAGGCAATTGTTTCGCGGGGGTGAAGCTCTCCCACTACCCCTCTTACATGACCACCTATATATAGCTCTGCAATACGGCCTGGCTGCAGATAAGGGTACTCCTCATCATTTGCTGCAACAAAACGCGCTTTTTCAATACCTAATTCACGAAGGAGAGTCTCGATGATGCCTTTCGCGTCAAAAAAGTCTATTTCAACTGCTGGTAGATTCCAGCTGCGCTTATTCCAAGCACCACAAAGTACAGCAGCAACATGTTCGGCCTCTTTTGGCTGCTTGCGTCCTTCTGCAGACTCAAATACAGTGCCGACTTCATAGAGCTGAACGTTACGTGTACCCCGCTTCAAATTCAAAGCCACAGAGTGCAACAAATTTGGCAGTAGTTGCGCGCGCAGCACTGACTGATCCTGTGATAGTGGGTTATGCAGCTGGGCAAGTCTAGGTTGAACGCCCAGCTTTTTGTAATCCGCAGGATTCCCAAAAGGAAGGGTTAGTGTTTCAAATAGTCCCTGAGTACGTAGAGTCTGCTCTAGTTTGCGGCGCAGCTTCTGGTTATGCGTCAAACCACCAATACGCTCACGTCCACCAGGTAAAGTGGCAGGAGTGTTCTCCATACCATAGAGGCGTAAGACCTCCTCTATCAAATCAACATCACGCCTAACTTCATCTCTGAAACCAGGAACAGTCACAGACAATACTTTTGCGTCCTCATCAACAACGACATCAAATCGCAGTTTACGTAAAGTCTCTTCGCAAGTCTTCAAGTCTAAGACAGTGCCCAATAAGGCATTAACCTTCGCTAAGGGCAATTCAATAGTACGGCGCTCATAAACATTCGGATAAAGATCAATAGTGCCTTTTGTAAGCTTACCCTGTCCTAGCTTTGTGATAAGTTCTGCACACATATCCAGTGCCAGGATGGTATTTTCAATATCAACACCGCGCTCAAAGCGCAGAGAAGATTCTGATATCAGCTGGAATCCCCGGCTCGTGCGGCTAGTAACGACCTGATCAAATACAGCCCCCTCGAGCAAAATATTTGTTGTGTCCTCAGTAACCTCAGTGCTTGCAGCCCCCATAACACCAGCTAGCGTGATGGGACCAGAGGAGTCAGTGATGAGCAGATTCTCTGGAGTCAGCTTACGCTCAACCTCATCCAGTGTTGTGATGGACTCATCCGCACGGGCACGCCTCACCGCAACAGCAGCGCGACCCGCATCATCTTTTGCGATTGTGTCAAGGTCAAAAGCATGGAAGGGCTGCCCTGTCTCGAACATAACCAGATTGGTGATATCAACAATATTATTGATAGAACGTGCTCCTGCAGCTTCAACGCGCTCAACCAGCCAGTCAGGTGAAGGACCCACGGTGACATCACAAATCACGCGAGCAGCGTAGCGCGGACAGTCACTACTGTCCTCTACAGTAACAGTTGCAAGCGAGTGGATATCCTTCTCTGATTGCCGAACATTAGCCTCAACCTTGTCAACAGAGTTAGGTATGCCAGAATCTGATCCATCAAAATTAGGCTGCTGTAAACCAAACACTGCTGCCATCTCGCGTGCAATACCGCGCATTGACAAACAATCGGGACGATTCGGAGTAATTTCCAAATCAAGAATTGTATCTGCCATGTCCCAGTAGCTTGCAAAGGGCATGCCGATAGGTGCGTCTGCTGGCAAAATAAGTAGACCGTCAGCATCTGCCCCAATACCCAGTTCACGGGCAGAACAATTCATGCCCATACTTACTTCTCCGCGTAGCTTTGACTTTTTGATTTTGAAGTCACCTGGCAGAATAGAGCCAACGGTAGCTACAGGCACTTTGTCGCCTGCCTCAAAGTTGTCAGCACCACAAACAATCTGCACAGGCTCCTCTTCGCCAATGTTGACTTGCGTCACCCATAGGGTATCGGCATTTGGATGCTTGTCTTTTGCAGTGATATGACCCACAACGATACCCTCAAGAGCCTCGCCTGCTGTCTCGACTGCCTCAACAGCAGTCCCCGTCATGTCTAAGGTATAGACAAAATTGTCGAGATCAGCATAATGCTCCTTGATGCCGGGTAGCATTTCTTTTAGCCATTTTAAGGATACGCGCATTATCAGTACTCTCTTTCAGGTCTTAAGACTACATACTTAAACTCAAGGTCTAAGGAACAGGCAGTACAAAACTAAATGGGGAACGCAAGGAAGGCTATCCCTTCTACTGACTGAAGACCCCCATTTAGTTTTGCACAGTCATTCTTCTTTAAAATTGGCGCAAGAAACGCATGTCTCCATCAATCAATATACGAATGTCAGGAATGTCATAACGTAACGCCGCGATACGATCAACGCCCATACCAAAGGCAAAGCCCGTATATACATTCGGATCAATTCCTGAGTGCTTGAAGACCTCTGGATCTACCATGCCGCATCCCAAGATTTCAATCCAGCCCGCATTTCCACAGAAGCGACAGCCGCTGCCATCACAGATGCCGCAACTGACGTCTACTTCTGCACTGGGTTCAGTAAAGGGAAAGAAATGCGGGCGAAAGCGTGTCTTGCGATCTTTACCAAACATCTCTTTAACGAAGTAATCCAGGGTTCCGCGCAAATCAGCAAAGGTAATATCACGATCAACTACTAAGCCTTCCATCTGCGTGAATTGAGGCAGATGTGTAGGATCAGCTGCATCGCGGCGATACACTTTTCCTGGAGCAAGAATATAGATAGGAGGCTCCTCGTGCTGCATGGTACGTACCTGCACGGGGCTTGTATGTGTGCGCAAAACGACCTCACTGGGCTCTGAGCCAGCATGCGTATCCCCGCTAAGATCATGCAAATAAAAGGTGTCACTAGCGCTACGCGCTGGATGCTGTATGCTGTGATTAAGTGCCGTGAAGTTGAAAAATTCTAGCTCTACCTCTGGGCCTTCTGCCACAGAATAGCCAATTCCTGCGAAAACATCAATAATTTCGTCACGGATACGACTAATTAGATGTTGTGCGCCCAAAGGTGTTACACGTCCAGGTAAAGTAACATCTAGTCTTCCTGCAGCAAGTTTTTGATCTAGCGCCTGTGCAGACAATTCACCCTTACGTTCTTCAAGCAGGGCTTCTGCAGCTGCACGTATTTCGTTTGCAGCCTTGCCAATAACAGCGCGCTCTTCTGGGTCCAGATTACCTAATCCGCGCAGTAATGCAGTAAGCGCACCTTTGCGTCCTAGTAGGTCAACGCGCTCTTTATCCAGCACATCGAGAGTCGGAGCATGCCCAATCTTTTCCTGAATTTGCTCTTTTAATCGTTCTATTTCATCCAGTGTAGACATAGACCTAAACTTTCAGTTTGAAAATGAACATACGCTTAAAAAATGTCGATGCCCCGCACACAGCACGGGGCGACGAAAACATTTGGAGTAGAACTTACGCAGCCTCTAGGGCACCCTTTGCTACCTCTACAAGTTGTGCAAACCCTGCACTGTCATGCACTGCCATGTCTGCAAGAACCTTACGGTCCAGTTCCACACCAGCAACCTTAAGTCCATTCATAAAGCGTGAATAGGACATGTCGTTCTGTCTTGCAGCCGCATTAATGCGAGTAATCCACAGACGACGGATATCACGCTTCTTGTTGCGACGGTCACGATATTGGTACTGCAATGAGTGCTGTACTTGCTCTTTTGCAGCCTTATAGCTACGACTTTTTCCGCCGTAGTAACCTTTAGCCTGTTTTAGAACTGCGCGACGTTTCTTCTGAGCATGTACCGCTCTTTTTACGCGGGGCATAATCCACTCTCCTTCTTAGATAAAAGCACGGTAGCTTAACCGAGACCTAGTTTCTTATTAATCATTTTGCTGTCAGCCTCTGACACGTGTCCATCCTGACGGAAATTACGCTTACGCTTTGGACTTTTTCCCACCATCATGTGACTGGTAAAAGCCTTACCGCGCATAAGCTTGCCTGTGCTTGTTACACGAATGCGCTTGGCAGTGCCTTTGTGAGTTTTTTGTTTAGGCATGTTTAACTTATCCTTCCTTGCTATCTTTGTCTGTATCTGAATCATCGTCAGCCTTCGCTGACTTTTCTGGTTTTTTCTTCAGTGGCGAAATCAACATATGCATGTTTCGCCCTTCAAGTTTTGGCTGGTTTTCAATTACTGCCAAATCTTCCAGTTCCTCAGCCAAGCGAACTAAGATGTTCAAACCTAGTTCTGGATGAGCCATCTCACGGCCGCGGAACATGATGGTAACTTTTACCTTTGCTCCCGCATCAAGGAAGCGCAAAATGTGCTTTTTCTTCGTGTTGTAGTCATGGATATCAACCTTCGGACGGAATTTCATTTCCTTGACTTCAATTTTTTGCTGATGCTTGCGAGCAGCCTTTGCCTTCATGGACTGTTCATAGCGAAACTTGCCATAGTCCATGATTTTGCATACAGGAGGATCTGCTTGCGGAGCAATCTCTACAAGGTCATAGCCTTCGTCATCGGCCTTGCGCAAAGCGTCACGCACATCAAAAATGCCCAGCTGCTCACCATCAGCAGCAATAAGACGACAGCGTCCCTTGGGGACCTCTTCATTTACTCTGTATTCGCTACTTATCTCTAGTCACCTCTCAAAGCTAGACAACACAAACATAAAACGGATGATGCAAAGCAGTCATCCTAACGGGCGTCATGCAGACATAGTCAACAAAAAAACCCGCCGGAGTAGATCCGACGGGAATACAAAGTAGCTGCGCAAGCCCTATTGTGGCTATGCATCATCTACGTCCATTCAAAAAGTCGAACCTACAAGTCCCGGTGCCTTCAAAAAGAAGGCAACAGACCAGAAGGTGGAGGAATGAGATTCACTTACAGAAAGACACCCTCACTTTCAAGCTTGATAATGGTAGCAGTTTGAATCCTGACCGTCAATGGTCCCATAACCCTGGCTTGCTATCTAAACTAGTGGTTATGACGGACTTTCAGACTCTAGGCGTGCAATGAAGTCTTCCACGGTCATGGCACCAAGGTCGCCCTCTGTACGGTGGCGCAGTGCTACCTGGCCGGATTCTGCTTCTTTTTTGCCCACTACCAACATATAGGGAATCTTTTGTTGTTGAGCCTTAGCTATCTTTGCCTTCATAGGGGCAGAAGCTTCATCAATTTCAATACGAAATCCTGCTGTTGCCAACCGGGCTTGAATATCCTGCGCATAAGAAATCATTTCGTCATTAATAGGGATTAGCGTCGCCTGCGTGGGAGCTAGCCACGAAGGAAGTGCTCCGCCATAATGTTCTAGTAGAATGCCGAAAAAGCGCTCCATGCTTCCCAGTATGGCACGGTGTAACATGAGCGGACGCTCTGCCTTATTATCTGCAGTACGGTATTCTAAATTGAAGCGCTCTGGGAGCAAAGCATCAAATTGGATTGTCGAACATTGCCAGGTACGACCAAGAGCATCACGTAAGTGGATGTCAATCTTTGGACCATAAAAGGCTCCGTCGCCTTCGCTTACGGCATACTCTATGCCGTATTCTTTTAGAGAGTCTTCTAGCGCACGGGTAGTCAACTCCCAAGTCTCATCGCTACCCATAGACTTTTCTGGACGCGTAGACAATTCTGCCGTGTATTCAAAACCGAAGGTGCTCATGACATAGTCAACAAGCTCTAGACAGCGAAGAACTTCATCGTTTACCTGATCAGGGCGACAGAAAATATGTGCATCGTCTTGCGTGAAACCACGTGCACGCATAAGACCATGCGCTACCCCTGACAATTCGTGACGGTACACTGTTCCAAATTCAAACATGCGAACAGGCAAATCACGATAACTATGCAGGTTTGCAGCGTAAATAAGCATGTGTCCCGGACAATTCATGGGCTTAATAGCAAACTCTTGACTTTGGCTGTCCTGACCCTTCTCTGATGAAACACCGTCCCCCGATGGAGCACTACTCTCTGAATCTGTCACAACATCGACATTTGCAGCAACATCAACAAAGTACATGTCGTCTTTGTAATTGTCGAAATGCCCTGACATCTTCCACATTTCAGTACGGTACATATGGGGGGTACGAGCCTCTACGTAATCGCGCTTGTAAAGTTCATCGCGTAGCCAATCCTGCAATATTTGCAATACACGCGCACCCTTTGGATGATACAGGGGGAAGCCTGCACCACCTAACTCACTAAAACTGAAGAGGTCTAACTCTTTACCCAATCTACGATGATCGCGCTTTTCAGCCTCTTCGAGCATCTCTAAGTAGGAAGTCAGCTGACCTGCTTTTTGCCATGAAGTTCCGTAGATGCGCTGCAGCATGGGTCTGCCACTATCACTCCGCCAATAGGCACCTGCAAGCTTCATAAGCTTAAAATATTTAATGTAGCCTGTGCTTGGTAGATGCGGGCCTCGGCAGAGATCGGTAAAGTTTCCGCAGGTATATACAGTAAGTGCCTCGTCATCTGGCAGTTCGTCAATAAGCTCTAGCTTAAAGGGTTGATCGGCAAAAAGTGTGCGAGCTTCACCCTTAGATAATTCCTTTTCTTCGAAGGGAAGATCTTCTGCTACCAATTCACGCATTTTTGCATCAATACTGTCCAAGTCATCGGGACTTAAGGAGACTGATTCACCATTAGCCTGATGCAGTTGCATATCGTAATAAAAGCCATCATCAATCGATGGACCAATTCCAAACACGGTACCCGGATAGAGCTCTTTAATTGCTGCAGCCATAAGATGCGCTGTTGAATGACGAATTACGTCAAGCGGAAAGCGCTTTGGATTGCGTGCCATGAAAAGGCTCCCTAGTCTTTAAAGGTTGAGGAGGATGACCTGCTGCTACTCGTACCCGTAGAGGTACGAGAACGTCCACTACCACTAGGGCTTCCCGCAGCAGAAGTACGTCCCCTGTCGCTAGCACCTGAACCACTGCTGCGCCCACCACCAGAGGAGGCACGTGAACTACGCCCGCTCTCTGAAGATCTAGTGGCACTAGCGCCAGAAGATCTGCTACCTGCAGACGAGCTTCGTGGTGAACTAGCCCTCTTCGGCGTATCAAAATCTACGTCATCGTCTTCTGCAACCTCGTCATGAACGGGCGCTGAACTTTTGAGATCTGCAGAATTGTCACTCTTTTCCGCAGGTTTTCTGCTTGGCTTTCTTGCAGGTGCTTTTGCTGCTGCACGCGTTTCTGCCTGCCCCTTATTTGCACGACAGTACGGACAGACCGTCCAGGTCGTCTTAATGGGACGCGCACAATAATCACAGGGGCGACGCAAGGTCACGTTACAGCTAGGGCAGATAAGGAAGTCTACCTCTATACCACCACCACAACTGGGACAAGCATGAGTCTCAAGTTCTGCCTCTAGCAAACGCTGCGAAAGTTCGCGCTCTTGTGCGTCTGCCGCAAAATCTGCTGGACGCAGGAAGCTATAGACAATCAAGACAATCAAGACCAGTATGAGGGAAGCGCCACCAACGGCGATGAAACCCCAGTCAGCCTGTGTAAAGCCAATGAAAACACCAGCAATTAAGGCTGCGGCACCAAATAGGCCCCACATAATAGAAAGTGATCCACGACGACGTGCATCACGGAAAATCCAGAACACCAGCGCAATCGCTAAGGCAAAGGTTATTACACCTAAGCCTAGTGATATCGCCTGAACAATCGGGCTGTTAATAATCGGGTCTAGCAATTCGCCGAATAAATCCATGTTACCTTGCTCCTTTAATAGGACGTACGTGCCGCTTACTCCAGGTGATACATAACAAACGACTACTTGTAGCCACTTGTCACTATCACAGACTTATTGATTGTAACAAAGGATAGAGAGAAAGGCTTCCCGTCACAATCACTGGTTGTTTTCCTGTTGTGTTTAAGGCCTGACAAAGGCCATCCATAGCCACACACGACTTGTCAGTCACCTGTTCAACCAATACCGCAAGATGCTCGGCAGAAATGGCTCGTGGACTAAGAGGTTCTATGGTCATAAAACTATCAGCAACAGGTGCAAGAACTCGAATCATACTCTTTACATCTTTATCCGCTAAAACTCCAAGGATAATGATGGGTTTCTCTCCCGCTAACTCTTCGTCAGTTGCCTCACGAATTAGGTCTGCCAAAATACTCGCAGCAGCTGGATTATGGCCACCGTCGAAAATGAGGAGTGGGTCCCTTCGCACAACCTCAAAGCGCCCTGGAAACACTGTTCGAGCTATGGCGCTACGCGCTTTCTCTGGATCAAGGGCTCGCCCAAGAGCTGCCTCTGTCGCAAAAAGCGCCGTCGCTGCATTACTTGCCTGATAGCTAGGAGCTGCCACCTGCAGGTCAGTATAATTCTGATGCAATGTATTAACACTAAACCCTGTTAATAGAGCAGAGGAGCGATACATTTGATATGCCATATCGTCTACAACACGCGGATAAAGACCGAACTTCTTTGCGCGCGCCATAAACACATCAGCGATATGGGGGGCATGTTCGCTAAAGAGACTCTGACCCAGTACCACACTTGCCCCAGGCTTAATAATGTGCGATTTGTCGAAGGCAATTTCCTCTACCGTATCACCCAAAAACTCTTGATGGTCTAGTCCAACTGCAGTTATAACTGCTACTGCTGGGTCAGCTGCGCTCGTGGCATCCCATCTTCCCCCCATGCCAACCTCAACAACAGCAAAGTCTATCTGCTGATTACGAAAATGGATAAACATTGCTAGGGTCATCTCTTCAAAGTCACTAAGGCGCAAATCTACACTTGCTGCGGCCTTGCGTGCAGCAATGCGTGCATGGGCAAGGTCATCTGCGCTTATGTCTGTTCCGTCAACACGAATGCGTTCTGTCTCGCAGTTTAGAGAGGGGCTAGTGTACAGACCCGTTTTCACTCCTTCTGCGATTAGCAATTGCTCGATGATACGTGCTGTTGAAGTCTTTCCGTTTGTACCTGTAATTTGGATGATGCTATACGCACGTTCAGGATGACCTGCTGCTGCACAGGCCTCTTTCATGTTTTCCAGTGACGGATTTATCGCGGGGTCTTGATACATGATTTTCACCAAATGTTAAAAAGTAGCACCTAAGCCGAGTTCTGTTCCGCTAACTGACCTTCAAGTTTTGCCAATGCCTCACGCAAATCTCTTGCTTTTGAGCGATCCTTCTCGATAATCTCTGGCGCAGCTTTTGCTAAAAACCCCTCGTTAGACAGCTTTTTCTCAAATTTTGCAAGGTCTTTAGCGACCTTGTCACGTTCTTTACTTAGGCGAGCCTTCTCAGCTTCAATATCTACAATACCTTCAAGATGCACATAAATCTCGAGGCCGGCAGCTACCACAGAAGCGCTTTGAGCAGGCTTCACTACTGTAGCACCTACCTCGAAAGAGTCTGCTTTTGATAGTGCAACAATCTGCTCAGACGAATCCTTCAGCAAAAGTTTATCAGCACTGTTTCCAACTTTTACAGAAACAGATAGCCCTGTCTTAGGGCTCAATCCGTAGCGAGCGCGCGTTGAGCGCAGTGCTGTTATCACTGCTTTTAACATTTCAATACGACGCTCGACCTCAAGGTCACGATACGTGCGAAGTCCTGCCTTGGGCCACTGAGCAACAATGAGCGAGGATTCGCTAGCACTACGACTAATCGGAAGCTTTTGCCAAATCTCTTCTGTGACGTAAGGCATAACGGGATGAAGTAAGCGCAAGGCATTATCTAATACATATACAAGGGTTTGTTGAGCCTCTTCACGCTCTTCCTTATTAGTGCCATTAAGGCGACTTTTAGCAAGTTCTATATACCAATCACAAAATTCGCTCCAGAAAAATCCATATAGGTCACGCGAGACTTCACCAAATTCGAAGTTATCAATACCAGCAGTCACACGCTCACACAGTCCTTCGAGCCTGGAAAGAATCCACCTATCTGCAAGTGCCTTAGATTGCGGGCTGCCTTCAACAGCTGCAAAGTCCTCATCTAAATTCATTAGTACAAAACGGGCAGCATTCCATATTTTATTTGCAAAGTTACGCGATGACAGTAATTTATCTTCATCGAACTTCATATCTTGAACGCCCGTTACCTGCAACATAAGCCCAAAGCGCATGCCGTCTGCACCATAGTGCTCCATTAAATCAAGAGGATCTACACCCGTGCCCAACGATTTGGACATACGTCTTCCCTCTTTATTAAATACCGTTGGATGAATGATGACGTCATGAAAAGGAACTCTTTTTTCCACTGCATCTTTAGAAGGATTGTCTTTCATGAAGTACAGACCGCTCATGACCATACGGGCCACCCATAGGAACAAAATGTCAGGAGCAGTCGAAAGCGCATTTGTTGGATAATTGACCTGCAGCTCTGCATCTGTTCTGCTGCTCTGGGGAATACAGATGGCACCCTCGTTAGAAGCGTTGCATGCAGAGTCACCTAAGTTTCCAGCGGGGGAACTAGACGGCCAATCCAACACAGCAAAGGGCCAAATCTGACTACTAAACCAAGTATCCAGCACATCTTCATCTTGACGAACTGGAGCTGCACACTTCGGGCATGTAGTCACATCCTCTTTTAAGGCAGCCACCCAGTCACAGCTATCACAGTAGAACACAGGGATTCTGTGTCCCCACCATAGTTGGCGCGATATACACCAGTCGCGAATGTTTTCCATCCAGTGAAAATAGACATTCTCCCAGCGCTTTGGATGGAAAGATACTTGGCCATCACGCACTACCTCTATCGCAGGCTTTGCTAAAGGCTTCATGTCTACAAACCACTGCTCTGACAACCAGGGTTCGATCGCTGTTGAGCAGCGATAGCACACACCTACGTTATGGGGATGTTCTTCAATTTCTACAAGGTAGCCGTCCTTTTGAAGGTCTGCTACAACCTTTTCACGAGCAGCTTCCCTAGAAAGCCCAGCATACACGCCGCCCTCTTCGGTTACAACGGCCTCTTTGTCAAAGATATTTATCTGTGGCAAATTGTGACGTTCGCCAACTTCAAAGTCATTTGCATCATGAGCAGGAGTGATCTTTAATGCACCTGTACCAAAATCTGGATCAACATACTCATCCGCAATCACAGGGATGAACCTATTCATTAATGGCAGCAGTACTGACCTTCCAACCAATTCACCATAGCGTGAATCGCTAGGATGGACCGCTACAGCAACATCACCCAGCATCGTCTCTGGTCGCGTTGTTGCAATAACAATATACTGAGTGTCCTCTGTTAGAGCTACGTCAGCAGCATTTGACCCCTCTGGAACCACGGGATAGCGAATATGATAGAGTTTGCCTGGTCTGTCCTCATGCTCTACTTCGATGTCAGAAAGAGCCGTTGTGCAACGAGGACACCAATTGATGGTACGTGTTCCCCGGTAAACTAGCCCCTGATTAAACCAGTCAACAAAGACTTCACGAACAGCCCGCTGATAAGATGGGTCCATGGTGAACCATTCCCTGTCATAATCACAGGAGCAGCCCATTGCTTTAAGCTGATTAATGATTTGACTACCGTGCTCTGCGCGCCATTCCCAACACTTGTCGATAAAGGCTTCGCGCCCAATATCAAAACGGGTAAGTCCTTCCTTAGCCAATTTTTGCTCAACTTTATTTTGTGTAGCAATGCCAGCATGGTCAGTCCCCACAACCCACCGGGTTGGTCTACCCACCATACGATTCTTGCGTATCAGCACGTCCTGTATTGTATTGTTAAGCGCATGCCCCATGTGAAGAGAGCCTGTAACATTAGGGGGTGGAATGGTGATAACGTAAGGATTTAACACAGGGTCATCCGCATCAGAGCCGTTTGCCTCATGCAAATCGGCCAGCTCTGCTGCAGTTGGATTTTGCGCGAAGAAGTCTCCCTTTTGCCAGGCATCGAAAATCGGTTTTTCTATTGCCTTAGGATCGTAGGCCTTAGACATATCTCTTTCCACGAAGTACCCCTTTGCAAGAACATTTTTCGTCAATAATTAAGGGGCAATTGTAGCACGCAGAAACCTTACATTGCAGAGACCCCTGGGCTTAAAAGGAAGATGAGTGTCCCCACCACAATAATGGCAATTACGGCAATGAGCAGATATGTTCCTATCTTTGAGAATGTTTTCTTAGCGTCCATCATGCTCGCCTCCTCAGGTAGTACAACAAGTAGTAAATTGCTGTACTTATTCTACCACTTTATGAAGGAATTGTGAAATAAACACCGTCTAATTATGAATTAATACAGTGCAACAAGCCCAAAGATTCCTCCAGCAATCAAGAAAATTACCAGCAGGACTGCACACCCAATCAAAACTCCCCATGAAATCGTGGATTCAAGTTCTGTAGATGTAGGCTCATATCCCTGTCCTTTATAGGCCTGAGAACCCTGAAAGTTCTTGCTTTGATGAAAGGCAGATTGCTGCGTTTTTTCAAGCAGGGCCAAGTCCTCCTCTGTCTGGATACTTTCTTCAGTCTCTATAATGATATGGGGCAGTGATGTAGTTTTCCCATCAGAGGGCTTTCCACCAGCCATTACTTCAGGATATTCACTTTCATCAAATTCCGGAACAGAATCGATAGGATAGGCAGTTTTTACCGGGTTATAGTCATGTTTTGCGTGCATGGCTCTCTCATTCTTTCATGTATCTTTCGTCATTTTCTATAATCATTTTTATAGTCATTCTAACACGCGCGTTATGAAGTCTTTTACGGCAGGTTCGTCTTTCTTCATGCAGGCTAACTTTCCCTGCTGACATCATCTGCAGAGTGCACGCCAGGCCATGCGGATGACTGTACATTAGACTGTGCTGTAATCAGTTCTCGGTAGTAACCTGCATAGGTCATCTTCATATAGGGGGCACTATAAAGAGTAGAGACACCCCATGAGAACAGGGCAAGAATATGAAAGCCAATGAAACTAACCCAAATAGTGAACAGTTCCAATTTGCGACCACGCATAAGAGCGATAGACTTCTTAATAGCATCGAGTGGCTTCAACTTTTCGTCTTCCACCATTAGAAAGACTGCTTGACTATAGTTCAGTGCTGCTATGATGCCCGGAATAATAAAGAATATTGACCACAACATAACCTTTACCATGTAGATTAGGTAGAAAATAACCCAGCGTCCAAACCGTTTGTATGCAGAGAATACTTCTACATCGGGCAAGTCCTCATCTTTGACTGCACGCAAAGCAAGACTAGAAAAGCCATAGTCCAATACTGCCCAAAGCACACCTATCAGAAATATCGCTAGGTAAATCTGCCAATTGGGAATTCCGAAGTCTGGAGCAGCCCTCCATGTCTCAGCAAAGATTTCCATTCCTGGGGTAGCCTCTGCAAGTAAGATACTTTCTTCGGGTACTGTCTGCAAATTCATAATCTGTACCTGGATACGGCTAACAATCCAAAGTACTGCAGCACTTAATGCAAAAACAACCCAGTTATTAAAGAATAGTTCGCGAGCACGAAATTTGAGCTCAATGCGTGATTTCATCTAGTTCCCTCTGCGGTAAAGACTGTTTAGAGTTCCTAGATACTATAATACCTAAGCCTCTGGTCGCATGTGGGGGAACAGAAGTACATCACGTATGCTGGCACTGTCAGTTAACAGCATCACAAGACGGTCAATACCTATTCCCATACCACCTGCTGGCGGCATGCCGTATTCTTGAGCACGTAAATAGTCTTCGTCTACGCCCATAGCCTCTACGTCACCCGCTGCCTGTGCTGCTGCCTGTTCTTCAAATCGTTTGCGCTGATCAATGGGGTCTGTCAACTCTGAGAAGGCGTTTGCAAACTCGCGGCCCGTAATGAATAGCTCGAATCGATCAGTGTATTCTGGGTCTTGATCATTGCGACGCGCTAAAGGAGATACCTCTGCTGGGTACTCGTAGACAAAGGTTGGCTGAATCAGAGTTTGCTCCACCAGATCATCAAAGAGCTCTGTTAGCAACCTGCCACTACCCCACGTCTTTTTGTAAGGAACTTTATGCTGATCACAGATAGCACGCAAATCCTCGATGCTCGTATGCACCGAAACCTCGCGATCTAGAACTTCACTTGTTAAGTCTGCTAGCTTGGCGCGACGAAAAGGTGCGCTCAGAGATACCTCCGTGCCCTGATATACAACATTCGTGAGACCAAGCACCTCTTTTGCCGAATGCTCAATCATCCCCTCTGTGAGCTCCATCATACTTTCCATGTCACCGAAAGCTTGATAGGCCTCTAGCATAGTGAACTCTGGATTATGTCGCACTGACATGCCTTCGTTCCTGAAGTTACGATTAATCTCAAAGACTTTTTCAAAGCCGCCCACCAACAAACGCTTCAGATAAAGTTCTGGGGCAATGCGCAAGTAGAGCTCCATATCTAGCGTATTATGATGAGTGATAAAGGGGCGTGCTGCTGCCCCTCCTGGAATAGGATGCAACATGGGAGTCTCGACCTCGAGATAACCACGCTGTTCCATAAAACCACGAATTGCCGATATGATACGTGACCGTGACTCAAAAGTCTTACGGACCTCTGGGTTAGCGATTAGATCAACATAACGCATACGGTATCGAGACTCAATATCTTGCAGGCCATGGAATTTTTCTGGTAACGGACGCAGGGACTTTGATAGTAAGACTACTTCTTCTGGCTGAATAGAGAGTTCGCCACGTCGTGTGCGCAAAACAGTCCCTCGTGACCAGATCCAGTCACCAACATCAAGGTTTTTTACTTGTTCGAAGGCCTCTTCACCCAGCACATTCTTGCGTACAAAAAGCTGCAGATCACCCTGATTGTCCCGGATCACAACAAAAGCCATCTTGCCTTGGTCACGAATAGCAACGATGCGCCCCGCTACTGCTACGGCATCCTCAGTTGATTCGCCATCTTCTAGATGACCGTAACGTTCTTGCAAGTCAACACTGCGCGCATTCTCATCTGGAGCATACCCATTCGCATAGGGCTGTTGACCCTGCTCTAAGGCTGCGTCTAGCTTTGCCCTTCTAACAGCAAAAGGGTTATCAGATTTTGGCTCAGATGACATATGCTGGCGACTCCTTACCTGCTACTTAGCTGCGCCCAGACTAGTGATTTCGAATTTCTTTTCTCCGCGGGGAGTGCTGACTATTACGATGTCTCCCTTTTTGTGTCCAGACAACGCAGATCCAATAGGGGACTCGTTACTAATGTTGCCCTTGCTAGATTCTGCCTCTGCCGAACCCACAATGTTATAGCTAATTTCCTTGTCACCGTCTACTGCCTTAATGGTTACTCTTGTACCAATCTCGACCTTTGTAGGACGCTTTGGCACCTCGGCAACCTGGGCACCATCTAGGATGTATTTTAGTTCCGTGATGCGACTTTCAATCCATCCCTGCTCATTTTTTGCATCGTCATATTCCGAGTTTTCAGAAAGGTCTCCGAAGCCCCTGGCTACTTCAATACGCTTCGCAACTTCTTGACGACGAACTGTCTCTAGGTGCAGTAATTCTGCCTCGAGTTCTGCCTTGCCTTCTTTTGTAAGTACTGTTCCTATCATGGTATTTCCTCTTAACGCTCAGGTCAGCTTTTCTTTACACTTTAGACGATAAGAAAAACTGACTTTCTTGGACTATCTATACATGGCAAGCGAGCCGAAAACCGGCCCGCCAGAATTCCTATTTTTAATTGTCCGTGCAGTCACACACTTAAACGCAGTATGTGCTAGCCTGCCTTTTGTTCCTCAGTTGCTGGAGCAGCAGTCTGCGGAGCAGGAGCTGGGGCCTCTTCTGAAGCAGGGGCCGGAGCTGCTGTCTGCACAGGGGCTGCACTTTGTCCTTCGACAGGTTGACTTGTGTCTTCCATGCCATCACGAAGTTCCTTCGTTGTATCCTTAAACATTCTGGCTAGCTTTGGAAGCTGCTTTGGTCCAAAAAGAACCAATACGATGGCTAGAACAATAGCAATTTCCCAAAAACCTGGGGTCCAGCCTGCGCCTAATGCATACATAAGTAATTTCCTCTCTTACACTTATCACAAGGCAAGTCGCCTATGTGCTCGCAACATCATAGCACAATCACCACACAGAGTGCTTCAGATATTCAAGATTCGCACCTATTTATTGAAATAAAGACGGAACACAGTGGTGTCTGGCACGCTCTGACTACATCTCGCTTCCACCTAGGGCATCCTTGCACAAACAGTCTCGTTCTGCTGGGATGCGAGGAATTACATCATGTAGTAGATTTTTCAGCTTATCTAGATTTTGCGCAAAAACCTCAAGTACTGCTGCATTGCTTACTGCCTCTGTGTGATCTACCCCTGAATCAAGATCGGTTATAAGTGAAATATTGGCGTAGCAAATCTCTAGCTCTCGTGCCAAGTAAGCCTCTGGATACTGAGTCATATTAATGACTTCCCAGCCCTGTGATGCAAACCACTTTGACTCACTACGCGTTGAAAAGCGTGGCCCGTTGATAATGACGATAGTGCCACCATCGTGAGTTGTAATGCCCAAATCCTTACCCGATGTCACCGTCAACTCACGCAAAGTTGGACAGTAAGGATCAGCTGCAGACACGTGAGTTACCCCACGGTCGAAAAAGGAATCATCAGAACCGGTCACTGTACCATCAAAAAAGCTGTCGTCACGTCCCCAGGTACGATCGACAAACTGGTCACAAATAACAAAATCACCAGGTTGTACATGCGCCTGTAAAGATCCGCAGGCACAAGGTCCAAAGACACGCTTTGCACCCATCATCTTCATTGCCCAGGCATTTGCACGATAGTTAATCTTTGCAGGAGTCAATTTATGAGCACGTCCATGACGCGGAACAAAACCAACAGTCACTCCACCAATTTCGCCTATCATGGCCTTATCAGAGGTAGGCCCAAAGGGGGTTATTATTTCATATTCTTTAGGAGAGTCAAGCAGATCGTAAAAGCCTGTACCCCCAAATACTCCAACATCAACCTGGGGAATCTGTAAATTGCTCACGTTAAATACGTCCTTTCTATCTAGCTAAATCGTCATTATAAATGCATTAAACAGCGAGAGACTTGCGACAAGTAATAATCCTAAGATGAGGGCAATAATGCCTGGCACGAGCAGATTGCGCCAACTTTCCGCTGTGCGGTAAAAGGGCTTTAGCACCCCTAGCACTATAAGACCCAGTAAAGCAAAGGTCACCCAAATAGAGAGTGCAGCGATTATGGCACCGGCCGCACCCAACAAAGGACCTGCTGGATAAACAATAAAAAACGCCACAACCATACCGATTACTACAGCAATCCAGGGGCGTGCTCCCCCACCCATCACGGGTTCATCGCGCGATTCTTTTGCTAGGTTATTCACAAGCAGAAAGTAGACAAGTGGAGCTAAAGATGCCCCCATACCAATTCCTGTAATCCAGCGTAGAAAATTGGTGGTCTCACGCCAGCCTGCGTAGGAGCTGACTCCATCCCAGCCCATGAACGCCAAACCTGCTGCTAGAAATATCCAATAAGGCCAGGCCATAAAGCCATGTCGCTGACGCTTACGATAAGCCACAAAAAGCGAAATGAGTACTGCGATAAGACCTACATAAATTCCACTACAGCGCGCGCAAACCGCCCACTGAACACCAGCGAAATCAAAGGAGCGTTCTGGAAATTGATGGCAGAGACCAAAGCCGAAAATAGTCAGAGCCTCATTAAAGATTTCAATCATGTAGTACAGTTTAACAGTTTACAAAGAAAGAGTGCAGCCCTTAAGCTGCACTCTTTTAGTCTAGATTATGCCAAAGATAAATCTATCCTAGCGGCGGAAAATCGCCTGCTTTTAGGCCTTTCTCCACCTCTACAATAGCAGTGTCACCTATTCCTGGCAACTCTTTCAAATCAGCTACCGTTCTGTTCTCAAGGTCAGCTACGCTTGCTATGCCACCCTCTGCAAACTTTGTGACCCAACGCGCTGAGACACCGATGTCTTTCAGACTAACGTCGTGACCAGGTCCCAGTAGTTCCGCAAGGGGATCTATGGTTATCGTATCTTCGCCAGCAGCAACATCTTCACCGGCTTCTGATAGTGCGTCAAGAGCAGAGAAGTCCACCGCTGCTGCTGCACCTGCAACAACCTCTGCGGCATCTACAGATTCTTTCGTGACTCCTAGATCAGTGAAATCGATACCTTCTGCATCTGCATCCATTGCAGCTGCACCCTCGCCCTCTGCAGGAACATTAGGATCAAAGGTTTGACCGACATATTTTGATACGTCAATATTTGACTCGTCTTCATCATTCCATGACATAAGAGCAATAAAGTCATCAGGATCAACGTCCCACTCTTCTGGTTCTGGAATCATGGATTCGATTTCCATCAGGTCTTCACGTAGCGCATCAGGAGCTAAGGCCGTATCGGCTGCATTTTCATCTGCAATACGGGTACCCTTATAGCTAACATCCACATTGCGGTAGCGCTTCATACCTGTACCTGCAGGAACCAGCTTACCAATGATGACGTTTTCCTTTAGTCCTACTAGATCATCCTCACGAGCCTCGATAGCAGCTTGCGCCAGTACCGTAGTGGTCCACATAAATGATGCTAGTGACAAGAAGGATTCTGAACCCAAGGACCTCATAGACGCACGTACAATCTGCAGTGGCCCAATCAAGGTGTCACGAGCCTCTGCAGGCTTACCACCCGTTGCTAGCACACTGTCATTTGCCTCTAGATACTGTAGTCTGTCTACAAATGAATCTACAAGGAAGTCAGTATCGCCACTGTCCATAATCTTCACCTTTGAAAGCATGCGACTTGCAATGATCTCAAAGTGCTTATCATTTAACTCTACACCCTGCCCGCGATACACTGACTGCAATTCCTGGATAATCCAGCGCAACATGTTCTCACGGCCCACAATACGTAGGCGATCAGGACCATACGGGCGTCCCTTTGTCAGAGGGTCTCCTGCGGCAATTTCATCACCTTCAGCTACAACAAGTGTAGTTGGGTCTAGCTCTCCAGAAGTCCATACCTGCTTTGATTTGCCTTTGCCTGAGGCAACGCTAACTGCTACACCTTCGCCTTCATCACGCAGGGTAACGGTACCCGCAATTTGTGCAAGCTCTGCAAAAGTACGATTTGCCTTTGGTGATTCTAGGATTTCATTTACAAGGGCAAGACCAGCTTCTTTGTCTGTAATATCCTTACCGGCAACACCACCCGTGTGGAAAGTACGCATAGTAAGCTGTGTTCCTGGTTCACCAATTGACTGAGCTGCAATAACCCCTACAGCTGTTCCAATATCTACGGGCTTACCATTTGAAAGGTCGTAACCGTAGCACTTCTGGCAAATGCCGCGACCTTCTAGGCAAGTTAGTGCTGTGCGAATGCTTACTTCGCTATGTCCTGCTTGTTCGATCTCTGCAACCATGTTCAGGTCTTCAATATAGTGACCCGCAGCTAGCACAAGGGCACCACCCTTAATGGTGACATCTTCTGCCACAACACGACCAACTAAGTTATCGTCAAAGTCACCGTTCTTGTGAACCGCACGCAGGGGTAGTGCTACACCTTCCATGGTGCCACAGTCTTCTGTGCGCACAATGGCATCATGCACGAAGTCTAGGAAGCGACGTGTGGTATATCCACCAGTCTCTGTACCTAGCGCCGTATCGGCAAGACCCTTACGCGCCCCATGCGTCGAAATAAAGTATTCCAGTACGGTCAGACCTTCGCGGAAGTTTGTTTTAATCGGACGGTCAATAACGTCACCCTTTGGCGACTGCATAAGTCCGCGCATACCAGCAAGCTGACGAATCTGTTTTAAGTTACCACGCGCACCTGATTCCGCCATCAGGTAGATAGGGTTATTGGTGTCGAATTGCTCGACCATAGCGTCCCCTACCGCATCTGTTGCACGATTCCAGATATTTACAACCTCACGACGACGCTCTTCTGGGGTTAATTCGCCCATGTCATAGCTGTCTTCGACTTCCTGTGCTTGCTCTTCAAATTGACCAAGAATCTCTGCCTTGTTTGACGGAATCATTGCGTCATACAGTGACACCGTGAGTCCTGCATGCGTAGCATAGTGGAAACCTAGACGCTTCAAATCATCCAGGATTCTGCTAATTTCGTTGGTCGAGTAACGCCCAGTAAGGTCTTCAACTACCATCGCGATAGCACCCTTGTCTAGTGCGTAGTTAATGAAGGGATAGTCCTCTGGTAGCGAACGGTTAAACATGACGCGTCCTACCGTAGTCTCGATACGCGCACCTGCCTTTAGTTCCACAGGAGCCGCATCCTTGGACTCTATAATAGAGATGTCTTTTGTTAGACGTACAGAAATCTTCGCCTGAAGCTCTAGTTCCGCACGAGTATCGTAAGCGAACACAGCCTCAGTAGTGTTAAGGAATACTCTACCCTCACCTAAAGCACCTTCTAGGGCACTCGTCATGTGATAGATTCCTAGCACCATATCCTGTGAAGGAGTAGCCAAGGGACGCCCATTCGCTGGCGACTTGATGTTGTTCGTTGACAGCATCAGTACACGTGCTTCCGCCTGTGATTCTGTTGACAGGGGAATGTGCACCGCCATTTGGTCGCCGTCAAAGTCTGCATTAAAAGCTGTACATACAAGGGGATGCAGCTGAATGGCCTTACCCTCTACCAGTACTGGTTCAAATGCCTGAATACCTAGCCTGTGAAGTGTGGGGGCGCGATTAAGTAATACGGGATGGTCAGAGATGACCTCTTCTAGTACATCCCAAACAATGGAGCGCTGGCGCTCTACTAACTTTTTCGCAGCCTTAATATTTGCTGCACCATCACGACCGTCACTTTCTGTGTAGCGATCAACAAGGCGCTTCATAACAAAGGGCTTGAAGAGTTCTAGCGCCATATATTTTGGCAGACCACACTGATGCAATTTAAGTTCTGGACCACCTACGATTACCGAACGACCTGAATAATCAACACGCTTACCAAGCAAGTTTTGACGGAAGCGTCCTTGTTTACCGTTTAAGGTATGCGAGAGTGACTTCAGGGCACGACCAGAAGGTCCTTTTACCTGGCGACGATCATCACGACGATTATCGAACAGCTTATCGACAGCCTCTTGAAGCATACGTTTCTCATTGCTTACGATAATGTCAGGTGCGCCTAAGTCCAGTAGCTTGCGCAAGCGATTATTACGATTAATCACACGACGATACAGATCATTAAGATCTGAAGTCGCAAAACGTCCACCGTCTAGTTGCACCATAGGACGAAGCTCTGGTGGCATAACGGGAACGGCATCCATCACCATCCATGCAGGATTGATATCTGACTGTACAAAAGCATCAACTACTGATAGACGCTTGATGATTTTCTTAGTAGAAGCAGAGACTATTGTAGGGTCTTCTGCTGCTGCATGTACTTCTGCAAGCTGCTTGCGTAGTTTGGTACGCAAGCCTGACAGATCGAGGTTTGACAGGAGCACACGTACATTTTCTGCACCCATTCCGCCTGTAAAGTAACCAGCATCACGCATCGTACCATCTGCTGCAATCTGGGGGCCGTACAGGCGCATCATTTCACGATAAACAAGTTCATCGTCAAAAATCTGCATTGGCTGAAGCTTCAAGAACTGCGTGAAAGCCTCTTCACGAATTTCACAACGCTCTTCAAAGTCATCCAGAACATCACTGCGGTCAGACTCTGCCTCTTTGATAATAGTTTTAACGGCTGCCTCTATTTCCATATCGGGGAAAAGAGCGTCGTCTTCGTCTAGTTCAAGTTCACCAGCACGCACAGCTTCTAGTGTACGTGCAGCACTGGGGAAGCGTGCTGCTAAAGAAAGCTTTGCCATCAAGGCATCTAGCTTTTCCTGGGCACCCTCTGCACCTTTACCACCCTTTGCGATAGCTTTTTGAGCACTGCGAATACTGCGAGCTTCTGTTGCCTTTGAAATCATGCAGGCAATCTGATAATCATCGTAACTTTGTAGAGCCAAAGCAAGACCTTTATTTTGGCGCTGCTCGATATCAATGATGTCACGGTCGCGTTCACGTGCAAACTCTTCCAGGCTTGCTTCCATCTCTTCGCGCAGAGTTGCCGCATCTTCTTCACGAGCCTCTACATCAACACTCGTGACAATTGGGCTTACGAAATAGAGGACCTTCTCTAGGTCTTTATACTTTAGGTCGAGCAAGGTGCTCATATGCTTTGCAACACCCTGCGTGTACCACACATGACTTACAGGCGCCGCCAGCTCAATGTGGCCCATACGCTCACGACGAACCTTAGCACGTGTAACCTCTACACCGCAGCGCTCACAAATGACCCCTCGATAACGCACGCGACGGTATTTACCACAGGCGCATTCCCAGTCTTTTGTAGGGCCAAAAATTCTTTCGCAAAACAGCCCGTCTTTTTCAGGCTTTTGGCTACGATAGTTGATGGTTTCTGCTTTTTTAACTTCACCGCTTGACCAGCCGCGAATATCGTCAGTACTGGAAAGCTTTATGCGCAAGCGGTCAAATGAACTTACATCAATATCTGGCATGTTATTCCTTTCCAGCTTCTGTAGTATCTGGGGTAGCGCTGTCTTCGGCCTCGGCCTCACCCTTCAGATCAAGGGCATCTGCCTTACCATCAGTAGCTGCAATTATGTTATCGATGCTACTTAAGTCGCTAAGATCACTAAGATCCAAATCAATGGGAGTTACCTCTTCAGTACCCACAGTAGCAACCGGAGCACCTGCAGCATCAGGCAGTGCAGAAGCGGTTGCATCACTATCCTCTGAACCTAGGCCTTCTGTTGTATCCAGGTTCAGTGGTCCTGCGTCTTCCATGTTCCAATCAAGCGCACCCATAAGTTCTGTTTGCTTTTCGACTTGACCAGCAACAACTTCTTCTAGGAAGGATGCTGCTACGTCAGCGTCTAAGTTATCAGTTAAGGCACCCAAGTCCATGAAAGATGCTGCTTCTGTATTGGCGGTTGACTCTGCATCTGCCAGTTCAATATTGGCACCACCATCAGTAAGTGCTTCAATATTAAGACCAAGTGCCTTGAGCTCTGTCACAAGCACATTGAACGACTCCGGCATACCGGGTTCTGGGATATTTTCACCCTTCACGATAGCCTCATATGCCTTTACACGCCCCACGAGGTCATCTGATTTAATGGTGAGAATTTCACGCAGCAAGTAGGCTGCACCGTACGCATACAGCGCCCACACTTCCATTTCTCCGAAGCGCTGACCACCAAATTGAGCCTTACCACCTAGTGGCTGCTGAGTAACCAATGAGTACGGCCCTGTTGAACGTGCGTGAATCTTATCATCAACCAAGTGATGCAGCTTCAGCATGTAAATTTCGCCAACAGTTACGGGCTTATGGAAGGGTTCACCTGTACGTCCGTTGTACAGAGTCATCTTACCTTCACGTGAAATCTTCGGAACGAAAGCTGACATGGACTTATCGCCAAAGCGCTCTTGCGAAGCAAGTTCCAGGTTACGGTTTGCCGCATCCAGACTTTCACTAATTTCTTCTTCCTTTGCCCCATCGAATACAGGCGTAGCTACGCGCATATTACCTGCAACAGAATTCTTCGCCTTTGGATCGTCGCTCCAGCCGGCGTGAGCAGCCCACCCTAGATGAGTCTCGAGCAACTGTCCAACATTCATACGACTAGGTACACCCATAGGATTCAGAATAATGTCTACAGGGGTTCCGTCTGCCATAAAGGGCATGTCTTCTACCGGAAGAACCTTTGAGATAACACCCTTATTACCGTGGCGTCCTGCAAGTTTGTCGCCTTCTTGAATTTTACGTTTTTGCGCAACAAACACACGCACGAGTTCGTTCACGCCACGCTTTAGTTCAACGCCATCCTGGCTATTGTCCACCTGCTGAATTTCTATAACGCGTCCTGAAACACCGTGGGGTACGCGTAGTGATGAATCACGTACATCATGAGCCTTTTCGCCAAAGATCTGACGCAGTAGACGCTCTTCTGCAGTAGGTTCACCTGATTCACCCTTTGGAGTAACCTTACCCACAAGAACATCGCCTGGATTTACCTCAGTTCCTATGCGAATAATTCCATCTTCATCAAGGTTTGCCAGCATATCATCAGATAGGTTAGGAACCTCACGAGTAATCTCTTCAGGACCCAGCTTTGTTTCACGAGCCTCGATTTCGTATTCTTTAATGTGGATAGAGGTCAGCAAGTCATCACGCACAACACGTTCGCTGATGATGATAGCATCCTCGTAGTTGTAACCACCCCAAGGCATGAAGGCAACTAACAAGTTTTGACCTAGTGCTAATTCTGCCCCGCAGGTTGAAGGACCGTCGGCCAATGGCTGTGTTTCTTCTACCTTATCACCTAGCTGCACCAAAGGACGGAAGTTCAGGCATGTGCTCTGGTTACTGCGTGAAAACTTTGGCAGTGGGTAGCTTTCTGTCTTTCCACCCTCTGATTCAACCGTTATTAGCCTTGCATCTACATACGTTACTGTCCCTGCCTCGCGTGCAAGCACAACTTCGCCAGAATCTTGCGCGATTGTTGCCTCAAGACCTGTTCCTACCAGTGGTGATACAGGCTTCAGTAGCGGCACTGCCTGACGCTGCATATTTGCGCCCATAAGTGCACGATTTGCATCATCGTGCTCGAGGAAAGGAATCAGCGCGGTTACGGCCGATACCATCTGGCGCGGACTTACATCCATGTAGGTTACATCATCTGGCAGACGCTCTTCAGGCTCACCAAACTGACCATCCGCCCCAGCACCTTTTACACGGCAAAGTACGCGCGGGTTTTGGAAAGCGCCTGTTTTATGGTCAAAGGGCTCATTTGCCTGTGCGATAACTTCGCGCTCTTCCGCATCTGCTGTCAGATAATGGATTTCAGAAGTTACCTTACCTTTTTTCACCACACGATAAGGGGTTTCAATGAAGCCATAGTCGTTAACTTGCGCGTAAGTTGCAAGTGAACCAATAAGACCAATGTTCATACCCTCTGGGGTTTCAATAGGACAGATGCGTCCGTAGTGACTTGCGTGCACATCACGAACATCAATCTTTGCTTCACGCGCACTGCGAATACCGCCACGACCAATCGCTGAAAGACGGCGCTTATGCGCAAGTCCTGCAACAGGATTTGTTTGATCCATGAACTGTGACAACTGTGACGATCCAAAGAATTCTTTGATCGCTGCGCTGATAGGACGAATATTAATAAGCGCCTCTGGTGAGATGTCATCAGGTGACATCGTAGTCATGCGCTCACTTACCGTACGTGCCATACGTGCAAGTCCAATGCGGAATTGATTCTGGATCAATTCCCCCACCGTCGAGATACGGCGGTTACCTAAATGATCAATATCGTCGATTGTATAACCATCAACTTTTTCAACCAGCTTACAAAGATAGTCGATAGTTGTGATGATATCTTCTGGCGTCAAGGATACAGCATCATCGCCAAAATCCAGTCCGAGCTTTTTATTAATCTGATAACGACCAACGCGCGCCAAATCATAGCGCTGTTTGTTGTAATACAGGCCTTCTAGCATGGTACGAGCAGCCTCTGTTGTGGGGTGCTCACCGGGACGCAGACGCTTATAAACTTCAATCAAAGCCTCATCACGCGTATGCGTTGTATCGCGAGCCAAAGTACGCTCAATAACCTCTGAACCATTAAAGAGCTTCATAAACTCTTCGTGGGTTTCTGCAATGCCCATGGCTCGCATAAACATGGTGGCTGGTACTTTACGGCTACGATTCACATTGGCCTGAATAGCACCAACACGATCAATTTCAAAAGACAGCGGCGCACCACGATGGGGCTTTAGCTCCGCTGTGTAAAATTCATTTTTGTCACGGCGCTCATCAATAGCAAAATAAACACCAGGAGAGCGCTGCAAGAGGGATACGATAACGCGCTCTGAACCATTGATGATAAAGGTTGCACGCTCTGTGATTGTTGGGAAGTCACCTAAATAAATAAGGTTCTTCTGTAACTCTTCACCAGATTCACGATTAATAACCGATACATTGGCGAGCAGTGACGATTGATAGGTAAGACCCTTTTCTTTGCATTCTTCAATCGTGTTCTTCGGAGGACTAAAGATGTAGTCTCCCAAAACTACAGCATAACGCTCATCACGATCATAGATTGGGGAAATCTCATCAAAGACAGCACGAAGACCCTTTTCCTGGAACCATTTGAATGAGTCTCTTTGAATGCTGAGTAGATTGGGAACCTCAAGGATTTCCGGGGATTTTCCAAAGCTTCTTCTGTTAGCAACAGAAGCATTTCTCGCCTCGGACGTAACAGGGGAACCGGTACTTTTTGGCACGAGTTGATTCCTCCTCAGGAATAGAATTGACAACAAATCAGCAATCCGCTATTTTAGCCCAAGAAATATTAGGCTGTCAACAGCGGATTGAAAAACTTTATTTGATTTGTGCCAAGCAGACCGTAGTCTGCAAAACATGGTGGATAGTATAGCAAGGTTAAGTTTAAATTACCAATATCGCTGCATATGACCCATAAAAGAAAGTAGCCCTGAGGTAATCCTCAGGGCTACTTATCTACTTCTCGTTTGTAAATTTGTGTAGAAGGTTGGACACTAAATATGCTACGGAGTCCAGATGAAGTCCTCGTAAGATATTACTTCTTCGGCATGTCCTTGACGATATGCCCAGTCCAGAATATCTTCCACCTGTTGACGATCTGGAAGTTCTGCCATTGAGTAAACCTGCATGGTGTAGCCTGCCTCAATAGAATCTTCTGGCAGGTTTGCCTTTTCTGTCAGTAAATCCAGATAGCTATCTGGATCCTCATTGATTAGTTCTGCGCCGCGATTCCATGCTTCCAGAAGTGCAGCCACTGTTGGTTCGGCCCCTTCTTGTTCTAGCCAGTCAGCTCGAATACCTAGCACTGTAGAAGTAAAATCCTCAATGTCTTGCTCGTTTACCAAAATGTGAGCACCTTGCTCCCCCATTACAGAGGCAAGCGTCCAAGGCATTGTCGATGCAGTAATCTGATCAGCCATCAATAATTGCGGACGAGCACGCAAATCAGCAACTTGTTCTAATACAATCTGATCTTCTGGAACACCAGCATCTGTCATAGAGCGATAAAGAATATATTCCTCTAATGAGGCTTCTGCCGCAGCCACGGGAACGCCAGCGAGCTCTTCAACGCTTGTAATGTCACTGTTAGGACTTGCCACAACCGCACCGCGTGAAGGTGCCAGGCGGCTTACTGCGACAGTATCGATTCCGCTCAGAGTCAGCTGTGAGACTGACAGCATACCCAAAGATGCCCCTTGGGCCTCATCTGCAGTCACTGCAGCAAGCATTTCACGGCTTGATGCAAAGGTGATAATCTCTACATCCAAACCAAGCTCAATAAAGATACCCTCATTTTCTGCAACCCAGAAGGGTAAAAAGTCGTCAGAAGGTACCGTTGCCAAGGTAATAGGCAGAAGTTCAACCGCCTCTTCGTAAGTGGGCATTTCGTCCACAGCATCCTCAGCAACATCATCATTATTGCACCCTATAAGTGCAAAAGCCGCTATAGCAATAGCAAGCACTGACATCAGTAGCAGTACACGTGATTTTTTCATACAAGTTCTCCTATCCATAACGCACTGTCTTACCTACTTATACATTTAACAGATTCCTCTGTTATTAACAACTAGCAATGCGCGCCCGCATAGCAGGTAGTTTATTACTGGACGCATGCACCCAACGGGCTAAAGTCCGAAAAGAAAGCCCCAGCACAGAATGCTGAGGCTCTATTATCTTGCTTAACCTTTTAGCTTTTCAACTATGGCAGCGGCATATTCTCTTGTTCCTGAAGAGCCGTCCGTGGTACCTTCTCTCATGCGCATAAGGTCATATGTTATTACTTTGCCCTCTGCGATTACCTCTGCGATTGCCTTATGTACGCGCTCCGCTGCATGCTGTTCACCCAGGTGACGCAGCATCATCACTGCAGACAATATGAGCGCCGTTGGGTTTGAAAGGTTCTGTCCCGCATACGAAGGAGCACTTCCGTGCACAGGTTCAAATAACGCACACTCATCCCCAATATTTGCACCCGGTGCCAGACCCAGACCACCTACAAGTCCAGCGCAGAGATCCGACACAATATCACCAAAGAGGTTTGGGCACACCAGAACATCAAACCGCTCTGGATTAGTAACAAGCCTTGTACAGGCGAAATCCACAATTAAATCATCTACCTCAATCTGCGGAGCAATCTCTGCATATTCTGCAGCAACTTCACGACAAACTTTCAGGTAAAGACCATCTGTATGCTTCATGATGTTTGCTTTATGAATAATGGTTACTTTCTTACGATCATTGGCAACAGCATAATCCATTGCTGCCTTCATGATGCGGCGTGTACCAAATACGCTGATAGGCTTAAGAGAAAGACCCGCATCTTCGCGAATGGTTCCTGCACCCATTTCTTCTACAATTTCTGCAATGCGACGTACGCCCTCACTGCCTTTTTCAAACTCGATACCAGCATAAAGATCTTCGGTATTCTCGCGGAAAAGGACAATGTCTACATCATCATAACGCGCACCTGTACCACGGAAAGACTGTGCAGGACGAATATTGGTGTAAAGGTCGAGCTCTTTACGCAGGGTTACATTAAGCGATCTAAAGCCATGTCCGATAGGAGTAGTTAGTGGTCCCTTTAGAGCAACCTTGTTACGACGGATGGATTCCAGCACCGATTCTGGAAGCAGCTCACCTGTAGCGTCCAAAGCAGCCTCACCAGCCTGCTGTATTTCCCATTCAATACTTACACCAGATGCTTCAATGACTGATTTCATTGCCTCAGTAATCTCAGGTCCGATACCGTCCCCTGGAATCAAGGTTACCTTATGAGTCACGTTCGTAGTTGCCATAGTGGGGATTACTCCTCTTCCTCGTCTTCATTTTCTGCAGCAGCCTTAGCAGCTTCCTTTGCAGCTGTTGCAGCACGTGCCTTTTCTTCATTTGCTTTATTGATGCGCGCTAGTACTTCAGGCGCAAAACTCGAGATTATTTCTGCTTTTTTGCGCAGGTCACCACGTGCGTGCTCTGCATCAAAAGCGAATAGTTCTACCGCTGATTCTTTAACGGATACGTCGCTGCGCCCCCCTAGCATAGCAATAAGTTCGCTCATCATTGCCATAAATTCTGGGTCCCCATGAAAAGAGCGTAGTGCCATAGATAGGTCAGGCCAAACCTTAACTGAGCGAGCAGGTCCAGTTGCCCCGTAGCGTGCTAGCACACGGAAAGCATAAAGGCGCACTGTTCCTGATTCCTCATCATAGAGGCAATCTTGCAACGGTTCATAAGCATTTGTCACTATTTTTGAGTCTGATTTGGCTAATTCGCCAATAATCTCAATCATGCTATAGCGCGTCAAAGACTCTGGTCTATTGAGAGCATCAATGACATCATTTGCAAAGTCCTGCAGTAAAGTAACGTCAGCAGAGGCTAATTTTGTCAGAACTTGCGACGTATACTCACGCACGGCACGTGACTGATGCCCCAAAGCTTCTGCCAGCTCTTTGCGCGTTTTCGCACACTCGCTGGCAGTTTGAGCCGATTCTTCTAGGGGGGCTTCTATAGTGATTAAAGTGAAGGACTGCTCCATAATGTTTGCAATACCCTTCTATTCTAGGTTGAAATTTCCATTGTTCTTGCGTAAGTGAGCCACTAATCCACCATCATCAAGTAACCTTGCCATTACGGGAGGCAGCGGGGCAAACTCAAGTTCTGTGCCTTTAGTAAGATTACGAACGACACCGCCCTCTAGATCAAGCTCTAGTTCATCACCCTCATCAATTTGGTCGGTGTCTAGAGTCACTACAGGCAGTCCTGTGTTAATAGCATTACGAAAGAAAATGCGCGCAAAACTCTTTGCAATAACCGCTTTTGTATTGCTGTTAATCAGCACGAGAGGCGCCTGTTCACGACTTGAGCCACAACCAAAGTTAGTGCCCGCTATGAGAAAGCCACCGCTTGGACTAACCTTGCTGTAATAGTCAGGATCTAACTCTTCCATGGCATGCACTGCCATTTCTTGCATGTCGTTAGACTTAAATTTATATTTACCACTAATAATATAGTCGGTGTTAATGTCATCACCGTACTTGAATGCTTGTGCCTTAATGGACATTATTCTCCCCCTTTGGAAACGCAGCAGCACTTCGTCGGATCAACGATTTTGCCCTTAAGTACACTTGCTGCAACCACTGCAGGGCTTGCCAGATAAATGAACGCATTACTGTTACCCATACGTCCTTTGAAGTTACGGTTCGCTGTAGATATTACGTTTTCGCCGTCACTAGGAACACCATTATGCGTACCTACACAAGGACCACAACCTGGAGTCACTACACAGGCACCAGCTGCCACTAAGGTCTGAATATAACCAGCCTCCATAGCATCCAGATAAACCTGCTTAGAGGCAGGGGCCACAATGAAACGCACATCAGGATCTATCGTCTTGCCCTCAAGAATCTTTGCGGCAATAGCTAGATCCTCCAGTCTACCGTTAGTACAGGTTCCCAGTACGCCCTGCTGAATAGGCAAATCAACTACCTCATCAATATCGCAAACATTATCCACCGTATGCGGTTTTGCAATTTGCGGCACAAGCTTTGTGGCGTCAATTTCAACGACCTGACAATAGACTGCGTCCGCATCTGGGTTAGCGGGACGTGGCTCTTTATCAGAGTGAGCCAGGCACCAATCAATAACCTTTTGGTCAGCCGCCATGAGTCCTGCTTTTGCACCGAGTTCAATGGCCATATTGCTAATGGTCATACGCGCATCAATGCTTAAAGCATCAATGGTGCTGCCACAAAATTCTAGAGCTTTGTAATTTGCACCGTCAGCACCTAGGATTCCTGCCAAATGCAAGATGATATCTTTCGAATAGACACCACAAGGAAGTTCGCCATTTACAACCACCTTGATGGTCTCTGGCACTTTAAACCACAGCTTGCCTGAGGCCATAGCTGCTGCGCCATCGGTACTGCCAACGCCTGTAGAGAACACATTGATTGCGCCATAGGTACAGGTGTGGCTATCACAACCAATTGCCAAATCACCCGCTACGACATGTCCCTGCTCAGGAACAAGCTGATGACACACACCAGCACCCACATCATAAATAATGCTGCCAGTTTTCTTGCCAAAGTCACGCATCATGGTGTGCAAGGCACTTACTCCTTCAAGAGGTGAAGGGGCAGAGTGATCCATAACCAGGGCAACCTTTGAAGGATCAAAAACCTGATCCACGCCCATGGCCTCCAGCGCACGAATAGCAAGAGGAGAAGTTCCGTCTTGCGCCATGACAAAGTCTACGTCGGCGATAACGATGTCGCCTGCACTAACTTCGCGACCCGAATGAGTTGCGAATATCTTTTCAGCTATTGTTTTTCCGCTCTTTGTACTCAAGATCTACTTGCCTTCTTTCTTATTCATGTAATCATCATGCATTTTGCAGAGTTCACGATCAGTAAGCGCACGCTTTAACCTGCTAGACTTAGCGCGAACCAGGGCAAGGATTGCCACTGCGTCTTCACGGGCTACCTCCACACCATGTTCTGCCATTTTCGAGACAACTGTGGCACCCCCAGAGTGCTTGCCCACCACAATGTGACGTTCTAGGCCGACCTCTTCTGGAGGAAACACTTCATATGTTTTTGGATTCTTAATAACACCGTCAGCATGAATACCTGATTCGTGGCTAAACATACTTTCACCCACAATAGGCATTGATGGATACAATTCACGACCTGCAGCACGCATAACGTAGTCAGTAAGTTCAAACAACTTCGTGGTGTCAATATTTATTTCTTGACCCTCTAGATATTTCAGAGCCATCGCGGTCTGCTCTAGCGAAGCGTTCCCTGCGCGTTCACCTAGGCCACCCACTGTTACGTTTACCCAGGTAGCACCTGCATGTATGCCCGCAAGCGCATTGGCTGTCGCTAGGCCAAAGTCATTGTGTGTATGCATCTCGATTTCTAGACCTGTCTCTTCGCGCAGGGTCTTTACCGCTGAATACATACGGAAGGGCTCCATAAGACCAATCGTGTCACAGAAGCGCAATCTGTCTGCACCTTCTGAGGCAGCAGCTTTTGCATACTCAACCAAAAAGTCGATTCCTGTCCTTGAAGCATCCTCTGCATTTACTGATACATAGACGCCATTCTCTTTTGCGAAGGCAACACTTTTGCGAATAGTGTCAAGCACCCATGCACGATCTTTAAAGAGCTTTGTTTGAATGTGAATATCACTGGTTGCAAGTGATATCGCTACCGCATCAACACCGCAATCAATTGATGTTTTAATGGCGTTAACGTTTGCACGGTTCCATCCAAGGACTGAAGCGTTGAGACCAGCATCTGCAATCCTAGTGATAGTTTCAATTTCGCTGCCTCCCATTTCAGGAATACCAGCTTCGATTTGGTCGATACCAATTTCGTCAAGCATTAATGCAATGTTGAATTTTTCATCATCGCTAAATACAATTCCAGCGGTCTGCTCTCCGTCACGTAAGGTTGTGTCGTCAAGCTTTACGCGCTTCTTCCCCATAAGTGAATCTATGGGCAGTTCACAAGCATGTGTTGTAGTTTCTGCGGTAAAGTCGTCAGTGATACGAATCGCTGCCATAAGTACCCCTTCTTTTCGAGCCGTGTTCGATATCCTACTAGTCTCCCTAGAAGAATGAACCTTTCCATATAATTTTGTAAGAACAAATAAATGTATATGCACCTGTGAGCGGCATAGAGCGCGCTATAGAATAAGCAGGCACAAAGCTGATATTCTAAGTCTTACAGCATTCGACAAGCTCCCATTTTACCACAAGCACTACAGACAAAACTGATGCTTGAGCAACGAAGCCCTGCGTTGTCACAGGCAAGACTTTTACGCTGGTAGAATAAAGCTTGTCCTAAGTCGAGAAGACAACACTGAAAGGTGCTATTCATATGAAAGCATTAAAACTGCATGTTACTGGCGTTGTGCAGGGGGTCGGCTTTAGGCCCTACATTTACAAACTGGCAGGCGAACTATCACTTCATGGCTGGGTACTTAATGCCAGTGATGGTGTACATATCTGTGTTGAAGGCAGTGACGCCTTAGTGGACTCTTTCCCTAGGATTCTAGAAGTACGTGCTGACAAGGAGGTACCTGCTGCTACTCTTGAGGCTGTCTCCATTCGCAGCGTTCCTGTCAGCAATTTTGGCGATTTTGAAATTCGTCCCTCTGTAGTTGATGTGAATGAGCGAACCTTTATCTCTCCTGATGTGGCAGCCTGCACATCCTGTACAAAAGAACTGTACACGCAAGACAACCATCGCTACCGTTATCCCTTTATTAACTGCACTGACTGTGGTCCACGCTTCACAATCATTGAGGATACCCCCTACGATCGTCCCAAAACTACCATGCAGGCCTTTGCCCTTTGCAAAGAATGCGAGGGGGAATACAATGACCCCACCAATCGACGCTTTCACGCACAACCAAATGCCTGCTTTACCTGCGGACCTAGACTCTACTTCAATCGTTCCGTATCTTATGAGAACAGGGATGGCAGTTCTGATGACGGACTTCACGACCACTGGCACTGGTCCCCTGAAGAAGAGCTTACTCAGCTAGCCCATACCCCTAAAGATGCAGAGTTTGAGCGGGCACGCTCAAACTCTATCCTGATTGAAGCAACTGAAGTACTTACTCAAGGACAAATCCTTGCATTAAAAGGATTGGGCGGATTTCAACTAGCTTGCAATGCTCAAAGCGAATTAGCTGTATCACGCTTACGTGACCGCAAGGCTCGCTGGGGCAAACCTCTGGCAGTTATGTTTGCAAATATCGAGCAGGCAGCACGTTATGCTCACATCAATGCAGAAGAACGTGCTGTGCTTGAGGGAAGCGTGCGCCCCGTTGTACTTTGCAAGCGACGCGAAGTTCCCTTGGGGGCACCTGAGCTTGCCCTTTCTGTGGCCCCTGGATTGCGTGAGATTGGGGTAATGCTGCCCTATTCCCCCCTGCATCATCTATTGCTAGAAGAGTTTTATGGTCCTGTAATCATGACGAGCGGCAATATAAGCGGGTCCCCCATTGTATGCAGTAATGCTGCTGCCCTAGAACAATTAGGCGAAGTCGCGGATGCCTTCTTGCTACATGATCGCCCTATTGCAGGCCGCTACGATGATAGTGTCGTTCGCATTATTGACGGAAGAACCCAGATGGTGAGGCGCGCCCGAGGCTACGCGCCCATGCCAATCCGCTTTACAGGATCAGTGCAGCACTTTAGAGAAGCAAGGGCTCTTGCAGCAGGCACAGATCCATCCACAAAAAGCACTCCTGCGCTATTAGCTGTAGGCCCGGAACAGAAAAATACCTTTGCGCTTACAGAAGAAACCTGTGCAGGTGGATCCACCTGCACTTTTGTCTCGCAACACATTGGCGACCTTGAAAACAGTGAAACCCTGGCCGCCTTTGAAGACACTGTTGCACAATATGAGAAGCTTTTTAAGATGTCCCCACAAGTTATTGCACATGACCTGCACCCAGAATACCTATCAACTAAGTGGGCTCGCGTCCAAGAAGAGCAGACAGCAAAAAATCATAAACCCTTGCGTTTGATTGGAGTACAGCACCACCATGCACATATAGTGGCGGGAGCCGCAGAGCATGGGGTGCATGAACCCGTTATTGGTATCGCTTTTGATGGCACAGGTTATGGTTCAGACGGAACGATTTGGGGCGGAGAAATTCTTATTACGGGCGCCTCTCATCCTAGCTTCGAACGCTTCGCGCATTTGCGACCCTTTCCCTTGCCTGGAGGAGCAGGAGCCATCAAACGACCTATCCGTACCCTTTATGCGCTTCTTGAATCTTACGGATTAAGAGAGCATCCTGCTGTTGCCTCGATTGAACGCAGACTAGAGGAGCATGAAGGAGCCACCGTACTTGCCATGGCAGAGAAGGAGCTAAATACGCCCATTACTACATCAATGGGTCGTCTTTTTGACGCTGTAGCCGCCCTACTGGGCATTGCCGATGATGCGTCTTTTGAAGGATCCCCGGCAATGATGCTCGAAGCCATGAGCGATGAGCTAGATGCAAGGCCTACCCCTCCACATTATAGGTACGGTATGCGCCCCGCACCTATTCTTGAGTCATCCACAACAGGTGCTCAGGTGATTATTGATCCCGAACCAGTATTTCGCGCCCTTTTAGATGACATGGCAGCAATGGAAGACCCAGAGAATGAGCATGACATAACAACAGCAGAGCTAGCACGACGTTTCCACGATGCGACTGTCACGATGATTGGCAATGTCAGCACCAAGACGGCTCGTCAACGTGACCTTGATACCGTTGTATTAGCAGGAGGCGTGTTTATGAATCGTCTTATCATGTCAGGAGCACGCACTATACTTGAAGCCAAGGGTTTACGTGTGCTTGCCTCAGAGCAATTGCCGGTAAACGATGGTGGTATCAGTTTCGGCCAAAGTGTCGTGGCACAAACCATACTAGCAATCGAAGCAGTCACTGAAGAAAACTAGTAAACGCCAAAGGAGCAATGCAGTATGAAATTTATAGTTACTCAAGCATTTGACCAGGCTCTAGACTATCTGACAGAACGAACCGAACCACAAAATCTACCCGCCGTAAAACGCCTACTTAATGAAGCAGTGGACAAATACGAAGACGGCGAATTGAATGATGCGACTGTTGGATCCCTTGTTCAGCAACTGCTTCCTTTGGTGCGCCCTGAAGCGCGCGATGAAGTAGAGCAGCTTTTTAAGGAGAACCGTAGATTAATTTCAAGCTTTCTAAGATAAGCTTTTGCTGTCAGTTTACCGATTTACGCTTATGAGCATCTGATCCACTGGGGCAAAATCATCAGTTAGCACCATGGCCTCACTTATATCAAGGTTAACACGCTGACTCGCTAATTGAGGATTAAGCTGTTCAAGCTTTCTCTGCAAGTCAAAAACATCGTCCTTAGTTGCAATAATTGCTATGTTGCGCGGCAAGCCTTCTTCTATTGTGCGATTATTTACCGTGAAAACTTCTACCTGCGGAAAGACTTCACGTAAAGTAAGATACTGCGACGCGAGAAGCTGTGACCCCTCCCCTTTCACACTGGCAATCATATTCATGACAAGAACGCCGTCTTCTGTCATTACATCCGCACAACGCTGCATAGATTCAAGTGTCGCCAACTGAAAAGGAATATTATTAGCAGAGTTAAAGGCGTCCAAAATTACAAGATTATAAAGACCGTTATCGCTGCTGTCTTTATCATTGTTGTCGCCAGTGCCATCCTGAGCAGATATCGCGCGCTGAGCAGCGCGGTTCAAGAACATGCGTCCGTCCTCTAAGTAAATATTGAGGCCTTCATGGGGCTCAAAGCCAAAGTTTTCCTTTGCCTCATCAAGCAGGGCTGGATCAATCTCTACTACATCCATACGTGCCTGAGGGTATTGCTGAAAGAAAAATCGCGGATAAACAAAGGCCCCGCCACCAATCATTAAGGCAGTACGCGGTTCAGTACTAAGGGCTGCTGCCAAATCGTAGAAGGCATAATATTCAAAATAGAAAGGCTCTAAAGTATCAGCATAGATTGCTGATTCCATCGCTTTAGAACTATTTGAAATGAAGCGAATAGTGCGCGGTTCTTCGTCAAATCCCGCGATTGCCCTTTCCCCCACAAAGTACTGACCGTAGAGACTATCAAAGAGTCGTAAATCTTGCGTAGCTGCTGGTTGAGGATGCCAGACAAAGGCAGCAGCTACTAGGGTCATCGCAATGCCAAGCACTATTAATTTGTAAAGTGGCGGCGAAGGAGGCTCTGCGAGTTGCTGGCAGTCGGCATCAGAAGAACCTTCAGTATTGGAGGTACTGGGGCGCATCTTGCTGCGTAAGCGCGGAAAAGATAGTCCCATGACTACTGCTAAAAACAGCACTAATAATGCAATCCAAGCAAGTAAACTGCGGCTGCCCACGAAAGCTATCAACCAAAAGCCCGTAGCAAATGTTCCCGCAATATTTCCCATCATTGACACAGCAGATAGGGTGCCCACATTGGTTCCCGAATCTACGACCGCGTGCATGCGCAGACGTATTGAGGCTGGCAAAACCATTCCGAATAGCGTGCAAGGCACTGCAAAAAGCATGACAGAACTCAACACCATTCCTACACGCAAAGACTCAATTTCAGCAAAAAATCCTAGCGCCCAGGTACCTACGACAGCAGCCAGTGAAATACTTGCAGAGAGCAAAGTTAATATCCAAAACAAAAGATTGGAAGACGTTATGCGATCGGCAAGCCTACCCCCAAGGAAATTACCTAATGCCATGAATCCCAACATTACCCCAATAAGGCTTGTCCATACAAAAATTGAATTTCCAAAATGCGGTGCAAGTAAACGTGAACCTACCAGCTGCAAGGACATGCCTGCAGCGCCCGCGCAAAACACTACATAGGGCAGAAGTCTTATCTTAACCCTACTCATGGGTGCCTCACCTTAGAAACGGAAGAGCTGGTGGAGTTTATCCACGGCAAGCGCACCGTCTAAATGCCCCTCATCATAAAGGTCAATCAGTTTATCTGGGTCAGCCTCTATACGAGAAACATCTACTGTGTTGTGCGGTCTAATAATGATGGCGCGACCCTCACGTTCTAAGCGCTCGGCCAAAGCCACCTGTCTGTTATACGCCTCATGGCGCTCTTTTAGTGCCCAGAGCAAATGAGGATATTTTCGGTAAGCCATCTTGAGTAGCGCACCGCTTTTCGAAGGAGGCTTTATATATCCAAAATTTTGCGTCAACACTATCACGTGGAAGCGATTTCCGTCTGCAACTGACTTTTCTACCGGAATAGGATCAAGAATCCCCCCGTCAAAAAGCTCCCTGTTATCAAAGCGCACCATCCGTGAGACAAGCGGAATTGAACAAGACGCGATTGTAGGGGTAAAGTCTGTTCCTAAACTTGACTTCTCAAACCAGACAGTTTTGCCCTCTCTACAATCCAATGCCCCTGTAAGCAAGCGCGTCTGAACGCTGTCAAACATCTTTTGATCAAAGAATAGATATTCCTTTGGTATAGTCTTAAAAATGAAGTCAAAGTTAAACAGCGAACGGTCACGTAATAAGTTACCCCCACTTAGATAGCGAGGATCACCAACAAGACGTTCTACAATCAGACGATTGCGGCCCCTCTGCCCCGAAATATAGCTGAGTACATTTGCTGCACCAGCCGATACTGCTGCGATGTAAGGAAACATGATGCCCGCGTCCATAAAGGCCTCAAATACCCCCGCGCTGTAAAAACCACGCGTGCCACCACCCTCAAGTACCAGTCCGACACCCTGCGGTAACGTGGTCCGCGGAGCAACACCGGGAATCACCGGAAGCTTAAACTTACTGTAGGCAGAAGGAGCTATCTGTATTTGCGGTTGCGGGATGTGCTGCAACTGACTACCAGCATGTCCGTGCTGCGGCAGGTTCTGTACCGAATGCAGAAACTGCTCTGAGTAGTGAGGCCGTTGGACAGCAAGTTGCTGAGGGTGTCCCTGTTGCAGTGCCTGCTGTGGTTGAGGGCTTGGTTGAGCCTGCTGAGCCTGAGCCTGCTGCGGAAGAGGTTGCGCAGCCGCGTGAGCGACTTGCTGTTGCAGATGAAGTGCCTGCTGATGCGATTGAAGAGGCAACTGTGCTGCAGATGTTACAGCAACATCTTGCTGCTGCAGCTGCTGTGGCGGCAGTGGGGCCTGCTGAGCCTGGGTTGGCTGGACTGGAGCTTGCTGTTGGCCGCGCTCTGCCATCTGTGAGGGCTGAGGAGGTATCACAGGAAATGCTTGAGTGACGTGTTGCGATTGCGGTGTTGGCTGCTGCTGTGGCTGCGACGACATCTGCCCTGCTGCCTGCTGCTGCGTTGGTGGTTGAGCCTGGACTTGCTGATGAATCGTAGGAGGTTGAAAGGTTTGCTGATGAGCTTGTGACTGTACTTGCGTAGGCCTCTGTTGATATGGTTGCTGTGACGGCAGTGGGGTCTGCTGAGCCTGGGGTGGCTGGACTGGAGCTTGCTGTTGGCCGCGCTCTGCCATCTGTGAGGGCTGAGGAGGTATTTGAACTGGAGCCTGTGACCGCAAAGGAGCAACTGCTGCTGGCTTTTTCGGAGGCTCGAATAAAGGTGTCAGAGGCGGAAGTTCTGACTCGGGTTCTTGCGGAGCAGGAGCAGGCGATTCTTGCCTTAATTGTTCGGCTGCTATCTGTTCTTGTGTCAATTGAAGTATAGGTCGTGCGGGAGCCACTGCCTGCTGAGCCTGCGGCATCTCTGCCTGTACCTGATGATAAATAGGTTGAGTAGATACAGAAGGGTTAACAACATAGCGACGAGAAACGTAACCTGCGTCTGCTGCACTAGGCTTCGGGGCGAGAGAGTCTTCAGATCCCTGGTCTTCCGCAGCAGAAAATCCTGCTGTTAATTGATGGTGTTGCATATGATTATTAGTACCTCGCTATAAGTTGCGTCCAAAATGTATGGACTCCCTCATTTACATAACTATCAGTTAGATTATCACAAATAGCAAAATCGCGAAGAAATGAAGGAATGTTCCCAGCAGCACCCAGGCATGGAAAACGCTGTGGAACCACTTGACACGCTTGATGACGTAAAAGATAGTTCCCAGCGTATAGGCAATACCCCCTGCAACTAGCAGCCAAAACCCAGCGGGTTCGAGCAGCCGGTGCATATCAGGGATAACCCAAAGCGCTGTCCAGCCCATCACCAAATAGATGACCGTTGCAAACCAGCGGGGACGTGTTTTCCAAAAAGCTTCACTGACAATACCGGCAAGCGCCATCCCCCAAAGAATGCCAAAGAGAAGCCAGCCATTGTAGTCGCGCAAGGTAATTAAACAAAAAGGAGTGTACGTGCCAGCAATCAATAGGTAGATGCTGGCATGATCAAGTAACTTAAAGACGCGCTTCGCCTTTTCATTTACGAGGCTATGATAAAGCGTTGATGCCAAGTAAAGCAGAATCATCGACAGGCAATAGACAATAGATGCTGCAATCTTATACCCAACATCCACCTGAGACTGCACAGCGAAAATAAGCAGGATAGGCAGAGCAACGATGCCCAAAATCACGCCTAATCCGTGCGTAACAGAATTGGCAACCTCTTCACCTAAAGTGTATTGCTTTATTGTGTCTCTAATCTTGCCCATTACTGCCCTCTTCAAATTGGTTGAGGAAATCCAAAATAGACTGCGAAAACTCATCGTCTTGTACTGGGTCCTCAATATAGTGGTCATAAACAACAAAGTGCCAATCCCCTTCACGCACAAAGGTGCTTAAAGGGATATTAAAGGCTCTTGCCTCTTTTTGCAGGCGATTGAAGTGCGTGATGGGAACATGATGGTCTTCGGTAGAGTGCATAAGCAGTAGAGGTCGTGTCCCAAAGTACTCCAGAGCATGCGCTGGCGTGTTACCTGTTACATCAAAACCAAATCGTGCACCTACAATCAGATCCATAAACGGACTGCTTGCGACAGCTACGAAGCGAGGAATCCCTACTTCAACAGCATTATCGACGTAGGCTTCAGTCCATGTGCTGTAGCCAGAAATCGAGATAACCCCATCAATCCTGGGAACATTGCCCCCGGCTGTAAGTACCGTCGCCCCACCAGCAGAAGTGCCCATGGCGACAATAGGAAAGTCACCTGCACGCTGGTCTGCATCCAGAAACTCGACCCCCGCCTGCACATCCTTCCATTCCGTAAAGCCTAGCCCTATAGTAGTGCCCTCACTTGAGCCCCGTGCACGCTTCTCTATCAGTAGCGCGTCCCAGCCTTCCTGCGCAAGCATGTCTGCATAGCCAAAGAATTCTGTAACAGATGGTCGCTGGATACCAGATAGTATGATAACGGTGCCATAGGGACTACCGCCCTCTGTTTCTGCAAAAGTCCTCCACGCTGCGAGGTTCAAATCATCAGATGTGGTAAGTGTAATATACTGTGACTCGATGCCAAATTCCAAAGAATCACGCTGCTGTACATCGTACCTCTGATGCAGAAGAAGAGACGCGGCATACAAGGGCATTCCTACAAGCACCAATAAGACAAGTGCTAGCACTATACCAATTGAGCCTACCCAGGAAAAACTTCTTTTGTACTTTGTCTTAATATTCAATGTTAGAAGCTACTTTAGGCGTAACGCTCATTTATCCAGCTTAAATAAGCAGGGAGACTAGCTGTAATGGGCAACTGAACAACCTGAGGAACCTCATATGAGTGGTTCTCGAGAACGGTACTCTGTATCTGACAAAATGCCTCAGTGCGTGCCTTTAAGATTAGGAGGACTTCTGGGTCTTCGCGAATCTCATCTTCCCAGACATAGACACTTTCTATGTCAAGCATCTGTCCGCAGGCAACAAGATTGCGCCTTACAAGCAGCCGCGCAAGTTCACGGGCTTCATCTTTATTAGGGCAGGTAACCAACACTACCGAATGGGTGCCTTCTTGCATGGGCTTTCACTCCTCTGGAAGTTCCTTCGCTAACGTAGTCTAATCTATGGCTAAACAGGGTAAACTGTTTAGCAAGACACGCTATATCATTGTATAACTAGTAGCGTAGTGAAGATTAAATACGTTGCAGGAAAGACGGAGAAGGGGCTTTAATGATGAGTGTACTGCCTCAAGACATATCCACTAACGCAAAAGATAGTCATGCAAAAAGCGTCAAGCTGGGTATTCTTTCTGACACACATGGCTACCTGCCTGATGCCGTACTATCTGCTTTTGAACCTTACGAACTGTGCGCCCTAATTCATGCTGGCGATGTTGAGTCTGAGCAAACTTTATGGCAGCTGGAGCAAATCGCCCCTGTTATTGCTGTGCGGGGCAATTGCGATTTTCAGCCAGAATTACAGAAGTTGCCTTTTGTTGAAAAGCGCCTTATGGGAAATGCCTTGCTGGTCATTACACACAAACCCAGTGACTTGAGGGTTGAGCTGCGCAGGCTAAGTCCGCAGGAGCATGAAGTTGAACATATTGCAGGAATACACGGGCATACTCATGTTCCTAGGTTCGAACAAGATTTTGACTACAGAAGTGAGGCGAGGAGCAGAGCCAATAAGGACACGGTTAACAAAGGGACTAACAAGAAGGCTGACATCACTATTCTTTGCCCAGGGTCTCCTGTCGAACCAAGAAAGGGCTCATCGCCCAGTATCGCGGTTCTAACCCTTGCACTTGCTGGCTCGCAGCTACCCCCACAGGTGGAGTTTATTGAGTTGTAACTTTTGGTAAAAGTACCTTTGAATGAGGTAAGTTTTTCGGACTCATCGCTTTGATATGCTAGTTCACACTTCCGCCTTCCATACCACCTACAGAAGGTTCAAATCCTTCAGGAGGGATTCGATTTCCGCGGCTTACGTCTATGCGAACATGATCACTCATGCTTAAGAATTGTCCGTGACGAGACATGTCCACAATAGTGCCTCTAGGTTCATGCCCGTCTACATAGAAGACTTGATAGGTAATGTTTGCACCTTGAGAGGTAAAACTATAAAACTGTTCAGCAAGCACACTTTCAGATTGTCCGATTAAGTTATCCATGTAAGGTCTACCAAGCGAATAGACAACAGTAATGACGTGTCCTTCCCCTACAAGCTCAGTGCCTGCAGGTATTGACTGAGACATAAGCCTTCCAAAGGAAGCAGAGGCACTGTATCTTCTTTGTACTCTAACATTTAGTTCTATTACTTCAGTAGCATCTTCAAAAGAGATTGTTGAAAAGTTCGGCACTGTTATTGCAGGACCTTGAGACACCGTAAGAGTAAGTTCGTCCCCTCTGGCAATACGCTCATCTGCGTCAATATTTTGTGCAGAAACATTTCCTGTTTCAACTGTGTCATGAGGAGCTTCTTCTAATTTTAGCTCTATTCCTTGCTCGCGCGCCCATTCCTGCGCCCTTGATAGAGGGTCTCCAACAAAATTAGGAACAACAATATTTCTCTCGAAGACCTGTACACCACGAGACATATAGATAAGCAGTCCGTCTGCTCTGGTGTAGTTGTCTTTTGTCACGGACGAATCAGTAAACTCGAGCCTAATAAAACGACCCTGTTCTACTTCTGCACTGTACTCTTCGTTTACATTAGCATTTAATGCTGCTACCTCTTGCCTCCACTCCCTGACTTCTTGAGTAGTCATAGCCTCAAAGTCAGGTAGTTCAATAACTTCAGTCACATCAGGACCTTTTGATACCTCCAAAGAGAGAACTGACCCCCTTGATATACGGGTCTCAGGTTCTCTGTTTTGCGAAAGCACGACCCCGCTTTCAGCATCAAGACTATAGACTTCTCTAACCTCTATAGTAATTCTGTTCTGGATACCCCAGGTCCTGGCTTCTGTGACTTGCACCCCTACAAAGCCTCTTACCTCCACCTGATTAGTAATGAAGAAAACCCCAAAAGCGAGCGCTGCAAGGGCAAGGATTGAGGCTGCAATTGCTAGATAACGTACAATCTTTTTCTTATCGTAGGCTTTGTCTTTTTTAACAACGTGCGTAGCGCCTGTAATTTTTTGCCTAGGATTTTTTGTAGGCGTAGGAGCTACGGACTGCTGAATGATTTCTTGCTGGTCTTGCCCTTCATGCTCGTACCCAGGAATATCAGATTCTGAGCCTTCAACTGGATTATCTTCTAAGTCTTCTGAAAGGTCGCTGCTAAATTCTTCTGGCAACTGCGCAGTTTCGTGAGCATCCTGCTCAGAAGAAACAGGTTCAAAAGGGTCTAACGAGGGTATCCTAGACTCTTCTCCCTCTATTGTCTTACCTGCCTTGTAGGCATCGTCAGAAAATTGTTTTAGGAAATCACTCATCGTTTAAGGTTAACTTTCCTTTGTAGAGGCGATAGCTTACGTCACTCTGAGCCGCGATAGCACTTGAATGAGTAACTACTATTACGCATTTATTGTGCTCGTGCGCAAGTTTCTTGAAGATGTCTATAAGTTCAGTTTCCATCTCTTCATTTAAGTTTCCCGTAGGTTCATCAGCAAGTATTAAGTCTACGTTAGTGGCAAGGGCTCTAGCAATAGCCACTCTTTGCTGTTCTCCGCCAGAGAGTTTAGTAACTGTCCTGTCTGCCCTTTCTTTGGTGATGCCTAGGTAGTCTAGTAAGTTATAGGCTATCTCTTTGTGATCAGAAGGGAGTTCATTGTCTGTAATAGACATGGCAACGAGCACATTTTCTAATGCTGTCATATATCTTATGAGATTATAGGACTGAAAGATAATACCCACTTTATTTCTTCTGTATCTTTCTTGTCCTATAGAACCTATGGTTTGTTCTTCAATAAGCACTTCGCCACTCTCTGGGGTGTCAAGAGCTGCAAGAAGTGCAAGCAATGTAGTTTTACCACTCCCTGATTCACCCAGTATGGTGTAGAACTTACCCTTTTCAAAAGTGGCTGATACATCGCTGAGAACATAGCGCTTAGTATCCCCATCTGGATAGAAGTAGTTGATGTCTTTGGCAGTTAAAAAGGTCATAAGCAGTGAGTCCTTTCTTTTTTTGAGTAAGTTATTTCTTTTACATTAGTATCTTGCGAGGGTTTAGACGGAGGATGTAGAGCATGGGTATGGTAGTTGCCACGACAACAGTGCTAATGGCAGACACGTAGAAAAAGAACAGGGTACCGGAATCAAGCGCCACATTATAGGTTGCCAGCACTTCTTCGGTAGACGCATCCTCTGCACCAAAGCCCATCCAATCAAGATTAGTAATGACGACGTGCTGCTCACTTGAACTACCCTGACCAGTTGCCATATCATTTCTAATCATCGTCTCAGAGATATTTCCCGCCAATAGGTTCCCTGCAAAGAGTGCAAGAGTAATAGCAATGAGTGCAATAATTAAGACTTCAGACATCATTTGCAAAATAACTCCTCCTCTTTTTTCGCCTAGTGCCAAGTAGATATCTATCTCTTTCTTACGCTCGCGCAGAAACAGAAAGATTAGTAAACTTAAGATTAAGACTGAGGCACCAATAGCAGCGTACAGTACAACACCTGTTAAGTTACGAATGTTTTCCATCGAAGAAGCAATGTCTCCACGTGAATCACCCGCATCAACCACTATCCAGAATTCGGGAAGATCATTTTCCACTGACTCTCTAAAGGCCTCAATGTCACTTGAGTCATTAAGTGCATAGACGTTAGTAATCCACATGAGATCTTCATTATCACTCTGCAACCATTCATCATCTGGAGTGCGCTCTCTTTCGCTATCAAGGCGAAAATTTTGGACTTCCATGGAAACAGGATTTGAAGTATAAATCCGATTAAGATGTTCCTCTTTCATAGACCGATTGTTCCATTCATCCCCCGTATTGAATTCTGCGTGTGACTTAAATATGCCAGTAACCTTGAAGTCGTATGACCGTCTTGCAAATATATTTTCTTCGATGAAGAAGCTGTCAAGAATTTCACCATCTTCAGGAAAATCCCACACGAGATTTTCGAGTGTTATGGTGGATCCAACATGAAGACTATTTGCCTCGGCGAGTTCTTCAGATATGAGAGCTACATAACTAAGTGCAGTAGCCTCTTCCTCGGTAAATGCTCTTCCTGAAGTTATCTCTATAATGCCCTCTTCGATATCCACTAAGTTGCTACTGTGAACACCTGACAAGTTAAAGCTTTCCCAGTCACCTTCGGTCCAGCGCATCTCTTCATCGCCAACAATACGCTCAATATCTGCAGAGGAAAGGTGTGCGTTAACAGAAATGTCATAGTTTTTTACATAGGATGATTTTCCAATTTGTGAAAGTTGTTCTAGGGAGAGTCTTTCAATTTCTGGCCATTCACCTGTTTCCTGCTCACACTCCATGGCTGCAGTATGGTTCTCCTCAAGGCTTACAACAGGCGGAAGCTCACGCCTTAAGTTGGTATCTGTATTTTGAATGGCAAGCTGCACAGAAATAGCACCCGATATTACTGTGGCCAAGATAAATATCACAAGTAGAAGTATCAGTGCCTTGAGTGGGTTTTTGACTATGCCCGCAATTGCTCTACTGACTATATTCACGCTGCCTCCTAATGACCCTTTGTGGACCTTTCGCATGAAGCTGCAACTTACCTTGTTTTATCTTGAACATGCCATAACTTGGGCACTTGTAAACTTATCATATATGTTACATCATTATCTTTCTAGGATTTAAACGCAAAATGTAGAACATGGGGACCATGATGGAGGTGAGAATAGTTGTTATGGTTGCCCCATAAAAGGTAAGAATTGTTGACGCATTTAGAGACGTACTATATCCCAAAAGCATTTCGTCTATCGACATTGCATTGATTACACCCATCTGGTCCAGCACGCCAAAAGTCAAGCTTCCCTCTATGCTTTGACCTGCTATCATATCGTTTCGAAGCATGGTTTCATGAAATGTTAGCTGAGAGAATATTTCCTACTAGGAGAGCTAGAGTTATTGCAAATAGTGAAATCGCTAGTATTTCCACTATCACTTGGATTGCCACCTTACTTCTCTTTTCTCCAAGAGCTAAGTAGATACCAATTTCTTTTTTCGCTCCCGCAGAAAAAGGGTAGTAAGTAAACTTACTATAAGTACGGAGGCTCCTATAGCAATCCACAGGACAGTGGTCGCTAAATTGTTTAATGTTTTCATAGATGCCGCAATATCATCAAAAGCATCTCCTGCGGTTGACACCATCCAAAATTCAGGAATAATTTCGGTAGCAGATGCTTTAAAGTCAACTAAATCATCAGAGTCATAAAGGGTGTAAATACTTTCTAAAAAAAGAGCATCTTCGGGTGCCTCTATCATCTGACCTTCGCTAGGACGCATTCTGGCAGCTTGCTCTATCTGAAAACCTGCTGCTGCAAAGACAACTGCGTTCGAAGTGTAGATTCGGTTCTCTATGTCTTCCATTAACGCCTTGTCAGTCCATTCATCCCCTGTGTCAATCTCTGCCACTGGAGAAAAAATACCAATAATCTCAAAGTCATACGATTGTTGCGCAAATATATCATCATCACTAAAAGAACTTCTGTTGAAGGCATCCTCATCCCACACAATATTTTCCAAGGTTAAGGTTGAACCAACGCCCAAATCATTAAGTCGGGCGAATTCTCGAGATATGAGGGCGAAATAGCTTAAAGTATCTGCTTCTACTTCAGTAAACAACCTTCCAGAGATTATCTCAACAACACCCTCATCTGCATCAAGCAAACCTTCGCCGTGCACACCTTTCAAATTGACGGACGTCCACCCTTCTCCTGTAATGTCAGTTTCAAAAATACCTTCATCTACGGTAACTTGCTCTAAATCCCTGCCGAGTAGACCTGCGTGGGTTGATATGCTGTAATTTCTCACATGCGGAAGAGTGCCAATTTTAAGAAGTGTATCCATGCTCACAGGTTCAAGTACTGGCCATTCACCCGTTATCCTATATTGCTCTTCTATTGCTGCCATGTCAGATTGTACCGAGGCAATCCCTGGCAGGTCTAGCCTCAAATTGGTGTCTGTGTTTTGAACAGCCTGCCTGATTGATATTGTTCCAGAAATAGCACACCCCAATACAAAGATGACCAGCAAAAGAATCACTGCTTTTCCCAAATTTCTAAACAGGGCTTTAATTGCTCTTTCTGCAATTCTCATAAATATTATCCTGCACTTTCTGCTAAAGCTTTACGATGCTTCCGCGATCTCAAGCACATCCCAAAGTACATTAGAAGCGACGGAATTATCATCGCAATTCCAGTCATTAAGGTAAGGTCATCTCCAAAAAAAATCTCTAGGCACAAACATGATATTCCCAAGAAGAAGGTAATTAACGAAATACTCAAGGTACCCAATTACTACTATGACAAACATAGTTGCCTGGTAATTGAGCAAAAAAGGAAGATTACTAAATTGCATAGCATCATTAGTGAGATTATTGTCCCCATAATGACCCAAGGCAAAAGAAGCGACCAAGAGAAGACCAAGAAACATTGGTAGCCCCAATACCGATAACCAGTTATGCCTTAAAAAAGGGTGCAGGAACTTATATCCAAGAGGTACATACAATAGTCCTGCAAGTGCCACAGGAATCATGCTGGTAAAGGAAAATGCAAAAAGCGGTAGGGCGACCACTAAAACAACTCCCTGAATTGCAAATGTTCGTAAAGTATTTGATAGTATGCTGTGCTTTTTTGTAAACTCTTGCTTCGCTAATATAATAGCTTGACTGCATAAGTTTTTCTTTTCCATGCTATACCTTCCTCCGCGTCATTCACACCTCAAGCTTGTAACAGCGCTCACTCTTTTCTGTGCAAATATTCCACGGGACCGAGGCAAGGCTTGACTTGCCCCAGTCCCACTTATTTACGGGTAAAGCAATTTACTACTGAGTTCTAACAATACTTGCCGAGCCGGTCCACGCCCTTCCATTCACTGGCTGGATCCACACACGGAAAGGATGGTTACCAAAGGTCCAAGGGGCAGTACATCCCAATTGTGTTCCCGTACGAATATTTCTCTGTCCCGAAGCAAGTGTAGTGGTTGTTGAGAAAGAGAGAGCTCCATTGGCTCTAAATGCTTGGATACGTATTTGCATCGGAGTCGATGAAGAGCTGTTTGTTCCAAGCGCATGCCCACCTACCCGTCTACCTCTTACATTCCAATTCTGGGAAGGTCCAGATCGTGCTACCGTCTGATTAGTTCCCGAAAGCATCCATGCATATCCCGATACGGGAAACATCACGACTGAAGGAAGCAAAAGAGAAATTGCTAAACATGCAGTTGCTAATAGTTTTGCGGTTTTAGATTTCATTATCTTCCCTATCTTGTAGATTATTGATATTCATAAATAGGATAAATTATTACTTCAAGCCAATTTCCACTGCAGGAATGAAGACTGTGCGCTAAGAACGGCAGAAAGTACCTTGCGTCCTAGCGCCAAGGCTTATAGAAGGCTATAAGATGCAGTAGCGCCTTATCGGCGATAATCGATAAGCGCACGCTGAAAGCCCTCCTTAGATTGTATGTATTGTGTTATATAACACATGTTTCATAGCACTCATGCTAGCACTAATTTCCATATATTTTACGCTTTTCAATGAAACAATTATGTTATTTCTGTGTATATATTTAGATTGTGAAAATGAAGCGAAGCTTGTATTTCAAGAGGAGGAAGTAATATTCGGTAGTATAAAAGTTAGAGCGTATAAAGCTCTAATCTGCAAGAATGTGGTGGGCCATGCAGGGGTCGAACCTGCGACCTTCGGATTAAGAGTCCGCTGCTCTGCCAGCTGAGCTAATGGCCCACAAGAGTAAAGAATAGATGCGCTTATGCGACGGGTTAGTCCACACCGCTTAAGCGCACCGAAAAGTATAGCCTATACCGTACCCTCTGTCCAACTAGCCAGGTACTTTTCTTGCTCTGGGGTAAGCACATCAATACGTACGCCCATGGATTCCAGTTTTAGCTTCGCGATTTCGTCATCGATGTCGCGTGGCATGTCGATTACGCTCGGCTCCAGATTGTCGCGATTTGCAAGCATCCACTCAGCCGCCAAAGCCTGATTAGCAAAACTCATATCCATTACGCTTGCAGGGTGACCCTCTGCACAGGCTAGGTTGACGAGCCTACCGTCAGCCAATAGATAAAGTTTACGTCCGTCATGCAGGACAAACTCCTCCACCAAGGGCTTTACTGTGCTCGAAGATACCGTATTTTCACGCAGCCACGGAATATTAATCTCGCAGTTGAAGTGACCGCTATTACAAAGAATCGCACCATCTTTAAGGTTGGCGAACATGGCCTCATCAATGACGTTGATATTACCCGTTACCGTAATCCAAACATCTGCCTCTTTGGCCGCCTCTGCCGCAGGCATAACACGATGACCGTCCATGACTGCTTCAAGCGCCATAAGGGGATCTATTTCACACACGATTACATTTGCACCAATGCCCTCTGCACGCATTGCCGCACCTTTACCGCACCACCCGTAACCTGACACTACTACCGTGCGTCCTGCAAGTAAGCGGTTGGTAGCGCGCACAATGCCATCGATAGTTGATTGACCTGTTCCGTAGCGATTATCAAACATATGCTTTGTATTAGCGTCATTTACCGCAACGATGGGATACTTCAGTGCGCCGTCAGCTGCCATCGCCTTTAGACGAATGACCCCTGTGGTGGTTTCTTCGGTACCCCCAATAATGCCGTCCAGAAGCTCTGGATATTCACTGTGTACGCGGCTTACCACATCGCAACCATCGTCCATGACGATTTGTGGCTTGAAGTCAATTACGCTGTCAATATGCCTGTAGTATGTTTCTGTATCAACACCCTTAATAGCATAGACCTGCACATCATAGTACTTGACCAGTGCTGCTGCTACATCGTCTTGAGTTGAGAGCAGGTTCGATGCACATAGAGCAACTTCCGCCCCACCTGCAACCAACGCGCGCATCAGATTTGCTGTTTCAGTAGTCACATGCATGCAGCAACCAATTCGAACACCTGCAAAAGTCTGATCTTTTGCAAAGCGCTCACCAATTTCTTTAAGCACGGGCATGTCTGCCTCTGCCCACTCAATACGAGCCTTTCCTGCTTCTGCCAAGTTCATATCTAAAATGTCGTAATTCACAGGGTTCTCCTTGATGTAGTGATTAGTTTCATACAGCCCTAATATTGTAGCGCAGAGACAGCAGGGCATTTTCTAACTGAATTTTTGACTGATAGAATGTTTACCTGAAGACAGGTCAGAGCATTGACTGAGTCAATGCCGTTAAGACAATGCAATTTACTATCAATCGCACAGAGAGGACGGACGATTATGAGTGATGCTCCTGTATGTATCTTTAACAGCATTAGCATGGGTGAGATTGCACTAGTAAAGTCAATGCTTCAATCGGCTGACATTGAATACTATGTCGAAAATGAGCTAACTACAGGCTTTGGCCAAGTTATCTCACAAAGTCCTGCTGCGGGCGGCATGAAGGTTTTTGTTCGTCCAGAAGATGCTGATGACGCCAGGGAAATTGTAGGCTCACTAAGAGAAGATTAAGAGCAGTCTAATAGCAAGAACAACTATGAAGCAAAAAGGAGCACCTGCTTTGAGTAGGTGCTCCTTTTAATTTGCCGACTACGTGACAATTCGACAACCCCGTGGTGTTGAACTGCAGGGCACAAGGCCGCTTAAGAAAACGCACCTTCCAAAGCCTGATCAAGGTCAGCGATCAAGTCACGTACATCCTCAATTCCTACACTTATGCGAACTAAGGTAGGTGCTACCCCTGCCTCTGCTCTTTGTGCGTCGCTCAACTGGCGATGTGTAGTAGAGGCCGGATGCAAGACACAGGTGCGAGCGTCGGCTACATGCGTCGCTATGCGCGCCACTTTAAGTCCGTCCAAGAACCTCACAGCATTGTCGTATTCCCCGCTAAGCTCAAAGGAAATAACACCGCACCCGCCAGCATGGTCAAAATACTTACTAGCTAAGACATGCTGGTCATCACCTTCGAGGCCTGAATAATTAACAGATGCGATTCTGCTGTCTGCATCAAGCCACTCTGCAACAGCCTGGGCGTTCTCTATATGACGTTCAATGCGCACCGGCAAGGACTCAATATTCATCCCTAGGATGAACGCATTCTGCGGCGATGATGGTGCCCCCAAATCACGGAACAGCCATGTTACCAATTTATAGACATAGGCTGCCTCTTGACCAAAGTGGTCAGTAAATACTAGTCCGTGATAGGAAGGATCAGGCTGAGTCAGTCCGGCGTACTTATCGCCCTGTGCTGCCCAATCGAATTTGCCACTGTCAATAATTACACCACCTAGTTGTGCCCCGTGTCCGTCTAGGTATTTTGTCGTTGAATGAACAACGATATCGGCACCATGTTCAATGGGTCGACAGTTAAAGGGTGTTGGGAAGGTGTTATCTACAATAAGAGGCGCACCTGCTGCATCTGCAAGAGCCGCAAACTTTTCGATGTCAAGTACTTTTAAAGAAGGATTGGAAAGAGTCTCCCCGAAAATAGCTTTCGTGTTAGGACGAATTTCTTTTTTTAGCTCTTCTAAAGGTGCATCTGCGTCAACAAAGCTTACCTCTATACCCATTTTTGGCAGAGTCACCGCAAATAGATTATAGGTACCCCCATAAACCTGATGGGCGCAGATTAGATGATCCCCTGCCTGACAGATATTAAAGACCGAATAAAACGAGGCCGCCTGCCCTGAAGAGGTTAGTACCGCAGCTGCTCCCCCTTCCAAAGCTGCAAGGCGAGCCGCCACTGCATCACAGGTAGGGTTTGACAGACGTGAATAGAAGTAGCCTGCCTCTTCTAAGTTGAAGATTTTCGCCTGATGTTCTGCCGAATCAAAATACCATGTTGTATTTTGATAGATAGGGATTTGACGCGGGCCCCCATTTCCCGGCTCATATCCTGCCTGCAAGCACTTTGTACTAAATTCCATTTCTTTCTCCTTTTTTGTGTCCTAAATTTCTAGAGTAGTTATCGTGGTAGTTTCTTTTCACTTGCACTAGTATAGAGCAAAATTCAAGTAAAATATTTTATGTAACAAAGTGTTACATAAAATATTTTAAAGATGCAGTAGTCATGATCCTGACTTACTACAGTACCCTCTGCAAGGTCATGCGTTACACTTAATTGATATGAAGCATGCTATCCCGAAAGATGACAAAAGCCTTCTGCGTCAATGCCAAGTGCAAGTATTTCGTAGCTCCGGTCCTGGGGGTCAAGGGGTAAACACCACTGACAGTGCTGTCAGACTGATACATGAGCCTAGCGGAATCACTGTTGTCGCGCGCAATGAACGCAGCCAACTTATGAATAAGCGTGTTGCCTTGAAAAGGTTGCGCTATCAACTAGAGGCTGCCAATTATCGTCCCCCAAAGCGCGTAGCGACACGTCCTAGCAGGGCCGCCACCAAAAGAAGGCTTGATGCCAAAAAGCGTCTTTCAGACAAGAAGCGCAGTCGCAGACAAATCGAAGAGTAGGAGGATTCATGCAGGAACGACAAAGCTTTGACTACCCTAGCCCACAGATGGGCCTCGTCTTGCAGCATTTTTACGAGCAGCACCCAGAGGTTGTTGACCGTGCAGGACAGGAATTCTTCGCCTACGTGCAAGCAACACAAGAGCGTGTACCAAAGGAAAAGATCGAGCAACTCTTCAACGAATGGCTAGCCTATGACTTTCGACTAAAGACAGGAAAGACTGCGCTCGAAACCTATATCTACCGTAATCCTGATGAACTTGATGCGCAAGAGCTCGACCTAATGCAACAAGCCAATGATTCCAGCTATGTGAGTCATTTCTGGATTGAGAAGGTTGATACAAAAAGTCAAATGCTTACCCTAAGAGAATGCAGCACAGATGCACACTTCGAGGTTCGTGACGCCACGGCATCTCAAAGTATAGAAGACAATGCGGGACTGGTTGCAGCAAGACTTATTCGTCTAGACGGATGCTGGTATTTCGCCAGCGACCCCATTTACTTTCTACCTATTCCTTCAACAGAAGATAAGGGGCAATCCTTTATCGATGTCGTAAAGCTGCACTACGGAATTTGGGCTCCTCCTAGCAATAGCGTATAAGACCCGGCGAAGCCACCAACCAGTACTCCAGGTATTTCTAGGCAAGGACACAACAATCTGCACTTGCGAATAAGAAACATGAACGCATACTTACTATGCACTTACAAAGACAGCTCTACATAATGCTTTGGATCAAAATCTTGATCTATCTGTTGTGACGGTGGGACTTCATCCTGTGCGGCAATCCCTGACTCTGGACTTGCTCCGCCGCCTGTATCCCCTGTCCCCCTGCTTCGAGAAAACCACCATGCACAGATTACTGCTGTCAGGGGAATGGCAAAGAGCATTCCGAAGCTTCCGATAAGTGCTCTAAGGAATTCTGCGGTAATCATCTCTGTATTGAGAAGTTCCGTCAATGAGGTTGCATAAGCTGTCACAAGCAGAATTAGGGTGAGCGAACTACCTATGTAGGCAAGAACGAGCGTATTAAGCATGGTACCAAGGGTGTCTCTGCCAATCTCTATCCCTGACTTAAGCAAACTTTTGAAGTGCGCCTTTGCGTCAGCTAGTCTTATCTCCCACAATGCAGAAGATATTGACATCGCGACGTCCATAACCGCCCCAGCCGAGCCCAGTATCACCCCAGCAAAAAGGATTGCTCTTAAGTCTATGGGAGTTTCTACGGGCAAGTAAAGAAGCGAGCGTGAGTCACTTTCAATAAGTCCTGTTAGATGCATAATGCCATCCATAAGCAACATAAGAAGTGCTGCGAGCAAGACCCCTCCCAGCGAACCTATGATAGCGGTCAAAGATTTTCTGTTGGGTCCAATGACTATGAGAAAGGTAGAAATTATGGTGTAAGCACAAATGATCAGCACGACCACATAGATATTATGTCCAGATAAAATCGCAGGAATAAGCACCATAAAGACAGCCAGGCAAGTGAAGCCCAAGGCAATAATCGAGTTAAAGCCCTTCATCTTGCCTAGAACCACTACCAGAACAAAGAAGATGGCTCCAAGGATCGCTATGTAGTTGATTCTTTGGTAATCCATAAATACAAAATGGTCAGCATGCTGCATGTCACCAATAATGATTCTGTCCCCTACTGCAAGTTCGTAGTCAGAGACTTCAAGCATGTCAGAAATGTGATGCTCTACTAAAACAGTTTCCCCGCGCCTGTCCCCACTGGTAATTTCGGCACGCAAAATGAGCATTACCTCAGAAAGGGAGAAGTCCTGAGATACTTCGAAATCGTCTACCGTACGGTCTACAATGTCAATAACCCTCGCATTGTAGACGGTAGCATCTTCGGTTTCAGACCTAAAATCACCATCGCCCGTCGCTATGATATTTCCAAAGTAAAGAAATGCCGCAGAAAGTGCTACGGCAAAAACATAGAAAAGCACACGAAGAAACTTCGATATGCGGCTTGGCTCTGATTCCTGTGCTAGCACTGGGCCGTGAACCGGCTCTGGTGCTTGCTTTGGTTTCGAGGGTTTTTTTGGCTTCGCTAGCTTTGCTGAGTCCTTTTTGTACTGTGCTCTACTCATCTGCCGTAATTACCTCTAATCCGCGCATGTAAGGACGCAGCACCTCTGGAATAGTTACGCTACCGTCTTCGCTTTGGTAGTTTTCAATGATTGCGGCAAAGGTGCGCCCGACTGCCAGGCCACTTCCATTGAGTGTATGTAGGAAACGCGAACCTTTAAAGTTTTCCGGATCACGGTACTTCAAGTTTGCACGGCGTGCCTGGAAGTCAACACAATTAGAGCAACTAGATATCTCTTTGTAGTCACGGTAAGAAGGCAACCAAACCTCAAGATCATAAGTTTTTGCGCTTGCAAAGCCCATGTCACCTGTACACAGCTCAATTCGGCGATACGGCAGCCCTAGCAATTCTAGAATTTTTTCTGCCTGCAGGGTCATTTTTTCAAGTGCACCAAAGCTGTCCTCTGGACGGGTGAGCTTGACCATTTCAACTTTGTCGAATTGGTGTACCCTGATAAGTCCACGCGTGTCACGTCCAGCACTTCCTGCTTCCTCGCGAAAACAGGGGGTGTAAGCCGTATAATACAGCGGCAACTGCTTACCTTCAAGAACTTCATCACGGTGCAGACTTGTTAGAGTAGCCTCCGCAGTTGGGGTCAGGTAAAGTTGACCTGCAGTAACGCCGCCTTCTTCTTCGCTAATATTGCACTCTGTCTTAGTCTTATACAGGTCATCTTCAAACTTTGGCAGATTCCCTGAACCAAATAAAGTATCGGTGTTTGCCAGTACAGGCAGCCACCACTCTTTGTAACCTGCATCAAGATGCTGATCAATCATAAAGGTAATGAGCGCACGCTCGAGGGCAGCACCTTTTCCTGCTAGCACGGCAAAGCGGCTCTCTGCCAACTTTACTGCACGCTCAAAGTCTACAATCCCTAAAGCTGGCCCTAAGTCCCAGTGCGCCTGAGGCTCGAAGCCTTCTGCGGCGAAGTCGCGTGGTGTGCCCCAACGCTTAACCTCGGGGTTGTCATCTTCACTTTGCCCGGTCGTCACGCTGGCATCGGGCAGATTGGGGGCTGTGACCAGCAAATGGCGAACCTGCATGTCGAGGTCTGCACGCTGTGCATCAAGACTCGCTGTCTTATCCTTGATGTTTGCAACCTCTGCTTTGGCTGCCTCCGCCTCAGCACGTCTCCCCTCTTTCATCAGGGCGCCGATTTGCTTTGATGCTGCATTACGTTTAGCTTGCAGGCTTTCGACCTCAGGGATTATTGCTCGGCGCTTCTCATCTAATGCAAGAAATTCGTTCACATCCCAACTTGAGCCACGTGACTGCATAGCAGCACGTACGACATCAGGATTCTCACGAACAAATTTTGCATCTAACATAAGCTAACTCCCCGCTTCTCTAAATAGGTTTCCAGCAATATTGTGTACTCGATGATCAAAGATCAATATGGTTAGTGGCTACCTGAGGCATCTAGCATTTCATCGATAGCAATGGCTGCTGATTTTCCTGCTCCCATTGCCTCTATTACGGTAGCAGCGCCCGTAACAATGTCGCCCCCTGCAAATATACGCGGATTGGATGTCTGTCCGTCTTCGCCTACAGCCAGATAGCCCCATTCATTTACTTCCACGTCAGCTACTTCACGCAAATGGGGATGAGCCAAGGTTCCTATGGCACTTACTACCGTGTCGCAGGGATGGGTGTATTCCTCCCCTTCCCGTGGTATAGGACGGCGGCGGCCTGACGCATCTGCTCTACCCAGCTCCATCTTTTGCAGGCGCAAACCAGTAGCCCAGCCATCTTCCCCGACTACTTCTAAAGGCGCAGCCAGTTCTAGCAGCTTAACACCTTCTTCTATAGCGTGCTCGATCTCTTCATCGCGTGCAGGCATCTCTGCTTGAGTCCTGCGATAGGCTAAGGTAACCTCTTCAGCGCCTAGACGCAGGGCAGTACGTGCCGCGTCCATTGCAACATTGCCCCCACCAACAACTACGACCTTGCGTCCCCGTTGCACAGGGGTATCCCAACTGGGGAATTCATGGGCATGCATAAGGTTAACGCGCGTCAAAAACTCATTGGCAGAGTACACCCCATTTAGGTTCTCGCCCGGGATATCCATGAAGCGTGGTAGCCCGGCACCCACCCCTATAAACACAGCCTGAAAACCTTCTTCCAATAACTCTTCACAACTAGCAAGCGCGCCGATGGGTGCATTCATGTGCAGGGTAACCCGCGATTTGCGAAGCGCTGCAACCTCATCTTCAAGAATGTCATTAGGCAGGCGGAATTCAGGGATTCCATAGGCCAGTACACCACCTGGTGCATGCAGAGCCTCGAAAACTTCAACATGATAACCTCGCAGAGAGAGCTCTCCTGCACAGGCCAATCCTGCTGGACCTGATCCTATAACTGCTACACGCTTATGCTTACATGACTGTAACTTTGTCATGTTACGTTCATTTTCGGGACGACTACGGTCCCAGTCTGCCAAAAAGCGTTCCAACCTACCAATTGCAACAGGTTCGCCGCGCTTTGCCAGTACACACTTTGCTTCACATTGGTTTTCCTGCGGACATACCCGACCGCAAACTGCCGGCAGCGCATTGCGTTCTTTAAGTGCCGCAACACCCGCAGGTAAGTCATTGCCAATCATGGCAGCTATGAAATCCTTGATACGCACCTCTACAGGACAACCAGATTCGCAGGGAGCATTCCTGCACTGCAGGCAACGTTGAGCTTCTGCCGTGGCCTGCTCTAAGGTATACCCCAGAGCAACTTCATCAAAGTTGTTAGTACGCTGGCTTGCCGGCTGATTTGCCATAGCATGACGCGGTTCACGTGAAGGTCTATGCCGCGTTGGCTTCGCTGCACGTGTGACAGGACGTGTCCTAGGCAGATCGTTGGGTAAGGAGGCAGGTGATGATGGGCTGGGCTGGAGGGTACCCTCACCTTGATTATTCCCCTCCTGGTTATAGTCGCGCTCATTCATTATGCACTGCCCCCTACCGGACCCTTTGACTCTTTTCTCCAGATTGTTTTTTCGTCAAAGCAGTCGCAATCATCGTGCCTGTGTTCGCTTAGCCAACTTCCATGTGCCAAACGCTCTTCATCAGTGTAAGATCGCTGCCTTGACATAAGCTCTGCCCAGTCAACCCCCGCTGCAGAGAAGTCTGGTCCATCCACGCAAGCAAACTTTGTCTGCCCATTTATGCTGACCCGGCACGCACCACACATGCCCGTACCATCTATCATAAGAGGATTCAGGCTAACCGTAGCCGGAACCCCAGCATCAAGCGCTGTTGCAGAGGCAAACTTCATCATAACTGCTGGACCGATGATTACTGCATGACTTACCTGCTTAGCTTCGCAAATCTGCTTCAAGGGGGCTGTAACAAGTCCCCTTTCACCTGTGCTGCCGTCATCAGTCATAATATGCAACCCTTCTAGAGGAAGCGCACGTAGCTCTTCTTCCAGTATCACTAGGCTAGCAGTACGCGCACCAATAATAACCTGAACTTGGTAGCCCTCTTCGCATAATGCCCGGGCAACGGGATAAGCTACAGCAGTTCCAACGCCTCCACCAACGACGACCACATTGCCCCCTGGGGCTAGACCTTCAAAGTCGCTACCGAGTCTGGGCCTACGCGTATCATGACTAGACAGGGAAGGTCGTCCGAGGGGACCTGCTAAGTCTTGGACGTACTCTCCCACCTTCTGTTCTGCCAATAGTGAAGTTGTCTTTCCGACCACCATAAAGATGAAACGGATCCAACCCTCTTCACGAGACCAGTCACTAAAGGTGAAGGGGACGCGCTCGCCGCGCGGACAAGCCCTAAGCATGAAGAATTGACCTGCCTGGCATTTTGCTGCTATGCGTGGTTCGTACACGGTGAGTTCAATGATTCCGTCTGAAAGTTGACGTTTAGCCAGAATCTCGTTCATTTGTGGCATGCGATTTGAAGTATTTGTGAACACTGAAACGATTCCCTTTCGAAAATCTTACGAATGTGCAACCAGGTTATACCTGCGGTAGTAATGCGTAAGTAGGCTCCGTATAATTTCTGACACTATGAAGTATAACTCATGCATTTCACACAGGCTGTCATCTGACGGCAATTCAAAAAGTCTCTGTTCACACAAGGGTGCTGGGGTTATCGGCCTTAGCCGCCGTGTTCGCCGCACCTCAATAGCCAGCCTTATGGTTGTCCTACTGGCCGTCTGTTCTTTCAGCGGTGTCCTTGGGATGGCAGTCGAAACAGCCTACGCTAATCCAGCTACCGCTGCTGAAGAGCGCGAACGTGCAGCTGAAGCACGTGAACGTGCCGCCGCCGCAGATGAGCGCGCTGAAGAACTGCAGGCTGAGATTCGTGACCTTGATGCAAGTATTTCGCGCTACACCGATCAGGCCGCAGAGCTTGCGCCCCAGGTAGAAAGCGCCACTATGCAAACTACAGAGTTAACGAACGAAGTTAACGAATTGCAAGAAGAAATAGATATACTGACTGTTCAGATTGGCGAGACCGAAGAAGAACTTGCCCATCAGCAAGAACTGCTTAACGCGCGTGCTGTAAGTACGTATCGGGGCGAAAGTAATGCCCTGCTTGCCATCCTTTTTGGCGCCGAAGACTTAAGTGACCTTATCGCCCGCGCTGAAAACATCATGGTAGTTCTAGATCATAACAGTCAGATCTCTATTGACCTTGAGGTGCTTACCAGACGTCTTGAGAATGAGAGAGAGCGACTCGACACTATTCTGGTAGAGGTTTCGGAGAGACGCGCTGAGGCAGCAGCAGCCGAAGCAGAGCTACGTAGCCTACAACAGCGTGCGCAAGCAGCCGCTGACACGGCAACAAGACTGCAAAATGAACGCTCTGCCATGCTGACAGACACACAGGCAAACGCTGAAAGGCTACGCGCCCTTGCCGCAGAACATGAAGCGACCGCGGCACAACTTACACGCCAACTGCAAAGTGGCGGAAGCCTGGGAGGAAGTACGGGTAGTGGAGTTTTCCAGGGTCGCATGACATGGCCTGTTCCTGGATTTACCCGCGTAAGTTCGCCCTTTGGTAATAGAGCAAGGCCCTTTGGTGGCGGCAACGAATTCCACACTGGTATCGATATTGCTGGACCTGGGATCAATGGAGCCGCTGTAGTGGCATCAGGAGACGGACGTGTTATTGCTGCTGGTTGGCGTGGTGGTTTTGGAAACACTATCATTATTGACCACGGTGATGGTGTAACTACTTTGTATGCCCACCTCATTGCAGGAGGCATCAACGTAAGCGTCGGGCAACAGGTAACTGCCGGACAGCGCATTGGTGCTGTAGGAAGCACAGGCTGGAGTACTGGCCCCCACCTGCACTGGGAAGTTCGCGTAAATGGACAGCCCAGAAACCCCATGACGTTCTAAAGTTTAACCAAGCCATACATACAAGACATACATATGAGAAATAAATACTCCCTAGCAGTTCGCTAGGGAGTATTTTTAATTAGAGATTAGAGGGCTGCTCGAAGGCACTGTCTGCATCCTACCTGAAGTGCTCTTGCGCAAGCCTCGCTGCTGTCAAGGCATCCCCGACCAAATCGTCATAAGCCTGCGGACGCAAAGGCTGCAAAACATAGTCAGCCGCATCCATCTTCCCCGGAGGTCGTCCCACCCCCACACGAACACGCTGGTACTCGCGGGTGCCTAAGCTGTCAATAATCGAACGATGACCATTATGTCCTGCATGGCCGCCTCCCTTTTTTAGGCGCACTTCACTCGCAGGCAAGTCAAGCTCATCAGCAATGACGATAAGATTTTCTTCTGGGTTAATGCCATATTTCTCGCAGAGCTTCTTTACCGAACTACCTGAAAGGTTTATAAAGGTCTGAGGCTTAGCAAGTACTATCTTTAGGTCACTATCGCCGCTTTTATCACTAACCTTGCAAGTGGCAGCCCCCGCTTCATCCTTCCAGTAACTGCCGCCCAGCTCATCTGCCAGTGCGTCAACTGCAAGAAACCCTACGTTATGCCTGGTATGGGCATATTTTGGCCCAGGATTACCCAGGCCAACTATCAAGAAGTCAGCAGATTCCTGCTTAGTCTGCTTCTTATTTTTACGACGAAAGAGCACTTATTTCTAAAATTCGAAGTCGGGATCGAACAAGTCACTTACGCTTCCATTATTGAAGACGTTGCGGATTGCTGCTGCAAACATGGGGGCAACACTCAAGATAGTTAGCTTATCGCAGGTCCTGTCCTCAGGGATTGCCACAGTATTTGTAACCACGCACTCCACAACTATCGAGTCTCGAATACGCTCGCGTGCTGGGGGTGACAGTATACCGTGGGTTGCCCCTAGGTAAATTGCCTTTGCACCCTTATCTACAAGGGCTTGCGCCCCTGCAGTAATCGTTCCTGCTGTATCAATCATGTCATCAGTTACGATACAGGTCTTCCCCTTTACGTCTCCGATAATAGAGGTGATCTCTGCCGCGTTATGTTCTGGACGTTCCTTATGCATGATGGCAAGAGGAACATTAAGCATGTCTGAAAGTTTCTTGCACACTTTCGCGCGGCCTACATCAGGACTCACTACAACAGCATCTTCTAAGTTAAGGCTCTCGAAATAGTCTGCCAGAATCCCCAAAGCGGTTAGGTGGTTTACCGGCATGTCAAAGAAGCCCTGAATTTGTCCTTGGTGCAGATCCATAGTGATAATACGGTTAGCTCCTGCAACTGTCAGCAGGTCAGCAACAAGCCTTGCAGAAATGGGCTCACGGGCAGCACTCTTTTTATCCTGTCTTGCGTAGGCAAAATGAGGGATCACAACACAAATGCTTGCAGCACTTGCACGCTTTGCTGCATCAATCATGATAAGTAGCTCCATCAGAGCTTCGTTTACGTCCCCACACAAGGACTGTATTAAAAAGGTTTCTGCGCCACGAACACTATCAAGAAAGCGAACGTAAATCTCTTGATTCGCAAACTTTTCAATCTTTACCTTGCCCAACTCTATACCCAGAATACTTGCAACCTCCTGCGAGAGCTCTGGATGAGAAGTACCAGAAAAGACCATCATCTTTCGTGACATAGTGCGTTACCTACCTTCTTTTTTCTTCTTGACCCAACCGTCTTTATTTATTTGGCGAGCACGCGCAAGTGCGAGTGATTCCTCAGGAACATCCTCACCAATAGTGCTACCAGCAGCAGTGACAGAATTCTGCCCTACTGTAAGGGGAGCTACAAGCATCGTACTTGAACCAATAAAGGCGCCGTCTTCAATGGTTGTGTGCGACTTCTTCGTTCCGTCATAGTTGCAGGTAATAGTTCCGGCACCCACGTTGACCTTCTCACCCAAAGTGGCATCCCCAATATAACTAAGGTGTGGAATCTTGCTGCCATCACCAATTTTCGACTTCTTTACTTCTACGCTGGGACCTACGCGCACATCATTACCCAGGTCAACCTCGGGGCGAATATAAGAATAGGGTCCAATCGTGCAACGGTCCCCCATACGTGAACCATGGACTATTGATTCTTCCACGGCGCAGTCTTCCCCAATAGTTGCCTGATACATGCGCGTGTTAGGGCCAATTACCGAGCCACGCTTTACCGTACTTCCTTTAGCGATGGTTGTATTGGGCAGAACCTCTACATCATGCTCTAGCTCGCAGTCAGGGGAAATCCATGTCATCTCTGATGAAACAATACTTACGCCCTTCTCCATCCATTTTTCATTGATGCGCTTCTGCAAGAACTGGCCAGCCTGCGCAAGCTGTACGCGGGAATTCACCCCATGGGCTTCCTCGGCCTCTGTAAGTTGTAGGCCAATGACGGCCTCCCCTTCTGCGCGACACACCTTTACCATGTCGGTCAGGTAGTATTCCCCCTGAGCATTATCACTATCAATCTTTTCCAGACGCTCAAAGAGCCCCTCAAGAGCAAAACAGTAAATACCTGTGTTGACCTCATTGATGGCGAGTTCTGCAGGACTTGCATCCTTGTCTTCTACAATGGCTGCAATGCTGCCTGTCTCGTCACGGACAATACGACCATAGCCGCTGGGGTTATCTACTTGCGCCGTGAGCACAGCCATGCTGCGATTACGACAAACATCGATAAGTTGACGTAAGGTTTCGGGACGCAGTAAGGGCATGTCTCCACACATGACCAGCAGATAACCTGTGCTGCCCTTTAGGGCATCTGCAGCAACAACAACAGCATCAGCCGTACCCTTTTGGTCAGGCTGGTGGACGCACTCTACCGTGTCAGGAACAACGGCACGTACTTGCTCTTGCTTATGTCCTACAATGGTTAGAATGCGCTCGCATCCTGCCTCTTCAGCGGCAGTAATAACTAACTGAATCATCGGAACATCAAGAACCTTATGTACCACCTTAGGCTTATCGGACTTCATGCGTGTTCCCGCCCCTGCAGCTAGAATCAGTGCAGTTACGGTGCTTGTGTTGACTTCTGCGTTCATACTTCCTCCAAATTACATATCTCTTCGAGCTTCAAGAGCCTTCCCCAAGGTTAATTCGTCGGCAAATTCAAGATCCCCACCAACAGGTAGTCCACTGGCGAGCCTTGTTACCTTTAAACTTAACTGCTTTAGAGTCTTTGCAAGAAAAATTGCTGTGGTTTCCCCTTCCACATTAGGATTGGTTGCCAGAATAACCTCTTCAACCTCGTCCCCTGCAAGGCGTTCAAGAAGTTCACGGATACGAAGCTGCTCTGGTCCCACACCGTCCATAGGTGAAATTGACCCATGTAAAACATGGTAGCGCCCGCGAAACTCCCCTGTGCGTTCTATCGCCATGACATCACGTGGCTCCTCCACAATACAGAGAAGCGAAACGTCCCTACGCTGGTCTTCGCAGATTCTGCACAGTCCCCCACCTTCTGCAAAATCCCAACACACAGGGCAGAAGCTGATACTCTCTTTAAGTTCAAGAATACTGTCAGTAAGACGCTTAGCATCATCCAGATTACGCGCAAGCAACCAGTAAGTAATACGCTGTGCGCCCTTCGGGCCAATGCCCGGAAGTCTGCCTAATTCATCTAGGGCGTTTTGGATAGCAGTCGGATATTTCAAAGCAATCTACCTATAAGCCAAACTAGAGGCCAGGGATATTCATTCCGCCCGTGACTTCATCCATCTTCGCACTGGCAGTTGCCTCTGCGGTGCGTGTTGCTTCAGTGATTGCCGCAAGAATCATATCCTCTAGCAGTTCAACCTCTTCCGGATCAACAGCAGCGGGGTCAATCTTGATTTCCTGAAGATTTCTGTCGCAGGTCATAACAACCTTGACCATGCCACCGCCGGCGCTTGTCTCAACGGTCTCGTTGGCGAGCTCTTCTTGAACTGCTGCCATCTGGGCTTGCGCCTGCTGTGCTTGCTTCATCAGTTTTTGAATGTTCACGTGGAATATCCCTTCTTCTTATTGTTGCGCTTTTATTCGTTTGTTTCTTTGATTTTAGTTGCACCCAACTCTTCCAGTAGGGTTGAGACCTCCAAAGCCCCACTACTGCGCGGGCTATCAGGCAGAGGAGTTGGCTCCAATATAGATGCTGGCGGTATGAGCTCTGTGACTGTTGGAGGTACCCCGCCATCTTCGTAAGCTGAATCAGGCACGGGCTCGTAAGCAGGTGCCTGCTGCTCATAACTGTTTGTTTGAGCCGGAGCTAGAGTTGGCGCGGGGGCAGGTACGCCTAGTGTAGCACCTGGCGCGGATGAAGCAGGCGCAGAAGGTGTAGCCTCGAAACTTCCCTCCCTACATGAGAAACTAATCTCTTGTCCGTAAATAGCATGAATCGCTTTTGCAAGGATCTCTTGATTATCGGCGCGCTTTGCCTGCTTGTATTTAAAGGAATCTGCTTGAGCAAATTCGATTATGAGCGCCTGGTCATCTGGGCGCACACTCAACCGAGCATCGGCAAAAAGTGGATACCTTGATGGACCTACCTGCCTAATATGTTCAAGTATTTCTGCCCAATTGCGATTGAGGGATGCCTCATCAGTGCTCAGAGCAGGCTTCTTGCTAGTTGAATCTGAGCCAGACACTGGCGCAGAGTCAACAGACGTGATCACGGTCGCAGGCTCTGAAGCTGGCGCAGGAGTCTGAGCTTGATTTACCGGCGCAGAAGCGGATGCTTGGGATTGAGGTACCGTCTGTGATGTTGGTGTCTGCGGCGCTGCCGATGCTACCCCCTCTTGTTCAAGGCGCTCAATGCGTTCCACCAAGGCCTCAAAGCTTACTTCACCCTGAACATTGGTCGCCCTAGCCAAAGTAAGTTCAATCAAAATGCGAGGCTCGGTGCTCCAGCGCAGCTTGTCACTAAGCTCAAAGAGTAAGTCAAGCAGTCGTTCAAGTTGTCCTGAACCAGAGAAGGTCTTTGCGATCTCTTCAAGTGTCTTCAGGTCATCACCGCTACGGTTCACGCCCCCAGCATCTGCACTCTTTAGATTAAGGGCTGATATCACATAGGTATCACGCGCATAGTCTAGTAGCGCGCGAGTAACCTCTACAAGATCAGCACCCGCACCTACCTGTTTGGCTACCCAGGTAAAACATGCCGGAGTATCGCGCCTTGCAATAATGCGCATAATATCTGCAAGAGAATCCCCGCTGACCCCACCCATGGAGTCCTCTACATCACTTGCTTTAATGTCTCCGCCCGAATAGGCGCTCATTTGCTCAAGCAGAGTGATTGCATCACGCATGCCTCCCGCGGCATGACGTGCAATCAACTCAAGCGCAGCAGGCTCTGCCTTAATACCCTCTTTATCTGCAATATAACCTAACCTGCCTGCAATATCACTTACGGAAATAGGGTGAAAGTCAAACTCTTGACAGCGACTACGAACTGTCCCTAAAACTTTTTGAGGATCAGTGGTACAGAGAATAAAAACAACTTGTTGCGGAGGCTCTTCTAAAGTTTTAAGCAGGGCATTAAATGCGCCCTTTGAAAGCATGTGGACCTCATCGATAATGTACACCTTTGATTTACCGTGTACCGTAGCAAGGTGCATCTTGCTAATGATTTCTTCGCGCACATTATCAACGCCCGTTTGGGACGCAGCATCAAGTTCAATAATGTCAGGGTGCCTACCCTCGCTGATTTGCTGGCATTGCTCACAGTCACCGTCGGGCTCCCCCTCTTTAGTGTGACCACAGACAAGAGCTGCCGCCAAAATACGCGCAGTAGTAGTCTTGCCCGTTCCGCGCGGACCAGAAAAAAGATAGGCATGCGCAACGCTGTCAGTTGCCACAGCATTTCTTAGTGTGCGCTCGATATGATTTTGCCCAACCACTGCCTCAAAGGTAGTTGGTCTATAGAGGCGATAAAGTGATTGATGACTCACGAAGTAGATTCCTCCACCTGAAACTGCCGCAGTGCTTACTCTATTTCCAATGGAATATGCTGGGTGGACTCGGACGCTCGACAGTGACCACGTATGGCTGCTACCTTTCGGTCCTGACCAGATTGGCAGTATATCGCCGTCCAAGCCCTCCCAGCATATTCGCGACCTTTATTATACCGAAACAGTGCCTGAGCAGCAGAAATTAATTCCATTCTGCTGCGCCTTATCGTTTAAGATAACGCGATTTAAACAGAATCCCTCATAATATCGATGAATTGTGAAGAGGTCAAGAATTTCTTCTATATGTGACTGGAAAACTTGACTTTAATTGTGACTAGGAGTATTATATTTATTGTTCTATTACTTCCCTCCAAGCCGTCGCAGGTCTTCCCCCTTTCTTTCCTGCGGCGGCCACTCTAATTTTGAAAATAAGCCCCCTTTACACGAGTCGTTCGATAAGGCGACTAGGTGCCCTCAAAGTCACTCAGAGACGATGCATCGAATTAAAAATAGCCTCGTGCTGGATTCTTATCTGAACCCCCAGATCTTCACCTGCGATCTCTAGTTCTTTTGTAAGTGCCTCGAAATCAGTGCTCATCTCTGAGATATCTACCATCATAACCATGGTGAAAAAGGACTGCATAATGGTCTGTGTAATATTGGCAATATTGACATTGTTCTTACTTAAAATGCCACTCACCGTCGATATTATTCCTACTTTATCCTGTCCGTTTACCGTAATAACAGCGTTTGTTTTTTGCATGACGTGATCTCTCCTTAATTTTTCAGGCTATGCATAGGTGCTGGAATACGCCCTTTTCTGGCGATAAAACCTTCACTGCTGTACTTGTTGACAGGCATGACAGGACCTGTGCCTAGCAAGCCCCCAAACTCTACAACGTCGCCGACCTTTCTGCCCGGGGCTGGAATTATCCTTACTGCAGTAGTTTTATTGTTAACAACACCAATCGCAGCTTCATCTGCAATGATCCCTGACAGGGTGGAAGCAGGAGTATCCCCAGGAACACAAATCATGTCCAGACCCACAGAGCACACACAAGTCATGGCTTCCAGCTTATCCAGGGAAAGTGCCCCCTCTTGAACAGCGCTAATCATGCCCGCGTCTTCACTGACGGGAATAAAGGCACCACTTAAGCCTCCGACATAACCAGAAGCCATAGTGCCACCCTTTTTGACAGCATCATTAAGTAGGGCAAGTGCTGCTGTTGTGCCATGAGTTCCGCACTTTTCAAGGCCCATCTCTTCTAGAATATAGGCGACGCTGTCCCCTACCTCTGGCGTAGGAGCAAGCGAGATGTCTACAATCCCAAAGGGGGCATCTAGCCTTCTCGAGGCTTCCTGTGCTACAAGCTGTCCCATACGAGTCACTTTAAAAGCCGTCTTCTTGATAGTTTCTGCAACCACACCAAAATCTGCGCCTTTGACGCCCGTTAGCGCAGCCTTTACCACGCCAGGACCACTTACTCCTACGTTGATAACGGTTTCGGGTTCCCCTGTTCCGTGGAAGGCTCCTGCCATGAAGGGGTTATCTTCTACAGCATTGGCAAAGACAACAAGTTTTGCACAGGCAAGGCCTCCTGTAGAGGCAGTAAGTTCTGCAGCAGACTTTATCGTGCGCCCCAGCTGTTCAATCGCATCCATATTAATACCCGCTGTGGTAGAGGCCACATTTACAGAGGCACAGACTTTTTCCGTACTTGCCAATGCCTCAGGAATAGATTTGATCAAGATTCGGTCGCTGTCAGTATAACCTTTATGTACGAGAGCAGAAAATCCACCGATGAAATTTACCCCAACTTCACTGGCAGCGCGATCAAGGGCGGCTGCAAAGGGAAGATAGTTATCCGTATCACTAGCAGCTGCAACAAGAGATATGGGTGTTACTGAGATGCGCTTATTGATAATGGGAATACCGTATTCCTTTTCGATATCCTCGCCCACTTGCACCAATTTATCTGCCCTGCGGCAAATCTTATCGTAGATTTTATTGCAAGCACGTTCCGGATTTGCACTAGCACAGTCCAGTAGATTAATTCCCATGGTGATCGTTCGGACATCAAGATGCTCCTCATCAATCATTTTAAGCGTTTCAAACACTTCTCCCGTTGATAGCGTTGATAGCATGTACCTTGACCCTTCTAAATAGAGAAACAAAGAAGTCTATTGTACAAAAAATGCGATTGCTACAGCCCCAGGTCCTACATGAGTACCAATAGCGCAACCAATACCCACAATAGTTGGACTGTGCTTTCCTAGGTGCTCTTTGCTCATTTCTTCAAATTGAGCGAAACGGTGCCTGTCGCCTGTGTAACCCATGGCAAAGGGTGCACCAAAGTCAATCCCACCAGCTTTTGCCACAAGATCATACATCTCATCGTAGGCCTTCTTCAGTCCGCGGCACTTGCCGACTACCTTTACTTCCCCCTGATCCACAGTAATAAGTGGCTTAACGTTAAGCAGAGTTCCCGCAACTTTTGAAGCAGTCGAGAGACGTCCACCCCTGTGCAGGTACTCTAAGGTATCAACCACAGCATAGAGACGAATCTCGCTCTTTGCTTTTTCAAGGTCATCTGCAATTTCTTTCGCATTCATCCCTTTATCGCGCATCTGGAGGGCGCGCTGCATCAAGATGTTTAGCCCAATAGTGGTATTTTCACTGTCAACAACATGAATGTCGCCATCTTTTAGAGTCCCTTCGCCTGCAAGGGAGTCCCTTGCAATGCAGGCACTTTGCCAAGTTCCCGAAAGTTTCGAGGAAATAGTAGCGACTACGACTTGATCTCCTACTGCTAAGGCCTCGCGGTAGATTGCTTCGAAATCGCCTGGGGAGGGCTGGCTTGTTGTAGGTAAGGTTTCTGCCTCCTCAAGTTTTTCGTAAAATTCTTCCGTCGTCAAATCTATTCCGTCACGGTACTCGCGATCTGAAAAAACTGACTTGATAGGCACAACTGAAATGTTCAGAGCACCTGCCTGATTTTGACTGATCTCTGATGTAGAGTCGGTGATGATTCTTACTCCCATGTAATTTATTCCTCTTCCCTCTGATTTTGCTCTCTGCCTGCTTTATCAAGCTGAAGTTTTTCATTAGCTTCTGGCATAAGCTCGCTTGATATGATCCTTAGCATTTCATCAAATCGCTTTAATTCTTCGACGGAGAAATGTTCCTTGATACGCTGCGTCACAACATTTATATAGTTTTGATTGATTGCGTAGTACTGCATAAACTTCGGCGTTGTATGCAGATGAGCTTCACGTCTGTCGGTGTCAGATTGAATCTTTTCAATGTAGCCCTTTTTGATGAGAGTATTCACCTTATAGGTTGCATTTGACTTTGACACTTGTAGAAATTGAGCAAACTGACTAATCGTAGGTTTATCCAGGGCATGGATAACCTCCACCGCATAGGCTTCTGACGCGCTAAGACTACCCTCGCGTTCTTTGATGCGTTCAAATATGCCTCTGTAAAAATTAAGCTTAAACTTTGTATATACCTCATTGAAAGCACTGTCGACCACTTTGCCCTCCCTTCTTTTTACTGATTCGATTTATATCTGTCCTTCGGTTCGTGCTAGCTTATTTGAGGCCAATGCTCGTCAAGAACACGGCTCCTGCCAGAAACATGGCTTTTGCTGCGGTCATGTATTGCAGTCATGGTTCAAATATTTTGACTAAAAAACTTGAACTATGGTACCGCATAAGCTTTTGTCATGACAAGACTCTGTGTAATGCGCTATTATTTACCTTATGTGTAACAGTTATAGGCGTATGCGCTCAGCAACGAAAGGATCACCATGGAACAGCAAGTACCACAGCAACCCGCCCCTCATCATCAACCACCGCAGCAGCAATTTCACCAACAGCCTGCTGCCCCTCAAAGCAACCCTGGACAAGTTTGGGGCATTATAGCCCTAGTCCTAGGTATTCTAAGCATTCTTATCTCCTGCGTATCAGTCAGCCTTCTCTGGTGGGTAGGACTCCCAATGGCAATCGGATCACTGGTCTGCGGTATCGTTGGCAGAACCAAGACACCTGTAGGCATGAAAAGCGGTATGGCAATAGCTGGTATCGTACTAGGATCTGTTGGTATTGTCGTTGGAATAATTGCAATGATAATCTTCCTTATTGCACTAGGGGATGCGACTTCATCGCCAGAATTCTATGACCTTATGCGTCAACTTGAGGCTTACTAAATCATAGAATAGTTCTAGTAAGCACTAACGAAGCAAAAGAAAAGGCTGGGCACCTCATAGTGCTCAGCCTTTTTACTGTTATTACTGCTATCTTTGCCTGTCTCTACAGTTTACCCTTGTCCCAGTGTCTGCCTTTATCGGCTTGGAGTTTCCTCCCCCGTTAAGCCGTATCTTTCTGGGTCAGTCAGACTGTAGGTTACTTCTCCCTCTGCTTCGTATGCCCCTATGTTTGTATCGTAGTGCGAATCTGAAAAGATTGCCCACAGAATAATCGCTGGAATCGCGAGTAGCAGCAGGGGGCCTATTGCCTTGAGGATTTTCTTCACATCCATGGGTTACGCTCCTGTCTAAGCACCTGTCCGTGTGCTCACCTTGCAAGCATGGGCTCATGCTCCATTTTTGCAACATACTTCGTTCATATTTGTATTTAGCAATGATAACACATGTTGCATCAAATTGAGGTGTGTGCTCACGCTAAAGTCCTACTGTAGTCTGTCCATAATATTGCTGTTAGTCACATAGTCAGATATGGAAAATATCCAGAAGTCCCCCATGGCCTGAAAGCTACCAACCATGGTTATCACGTCTCCTGGATCTGGAAGATCTTTACCACTCACGTTAACTGCATAAATCTTATAGCCTGGGCATTCCAGATTTAGGCACTCTAGGATGTGCTGATTGTCGACAACTCCGATCAGCGCTACAGCGTCACGCTCTGAGAACGTGGTGACGGTGCCCGTCACAATGACGTCATGCTGAAAAGAAGCAGGGGTCGTATGAATGTCTTCAACTTCAAGTACTTCCTGGTCACTACCTTGCGCAGAGCTCTGGGCAGCGTCACTTGCAGGCTGTTCGTCATTTGCACACCCTAAAAGCAGGGCAACAGCACAGAGACTTACCACCAACAGAACAATTAGTTTAGATAATGGACGAGTGTTTTGCATGATAATCCCCTTAAAACCACGGTCTGTCGCCGACCACATAGGTCTGCTCGAAGTCATAATCGCTTTTGGTGAAATAAATGATTGATTCTATAAAGGCGATAAGCATAGGTACCCAAAGCCAGAGAAACCCTATGAACAGGAATGCGAATAAAAATCCCGTTAGGTAGAGCGTGAGCATGACTGCACCGGCTGTATTATATCCCAAATAAAACTTATGGATCCCCAGTGATCCCAGGAAAAAAGCAAGGAGTCCTGCAACTATTTTGCTCTTCTCTCCTGATGTGCTTGCTGCGACCTGAGCAACCATGGGGTAAACCTCTGTCGCTGTTGTTCCTGATGGAATAAAGTCGACTCTTTGTCCTGCAGCTGGGGCAGTGCCTGTGCGCCACTGTCCTGCGTCGAAGTTGTATCTATTGCCATCATCCCCAGAAATCATCCCGACATTGTCCTGGAACGAGACGTTGAGTATTGTTCCCTGCATAGAGCAGTCCTTTCCTACGTAAGCGCCAATTTATTCTCCCGCAATTTTACTACGTTATCTAAGATTAGATGGCGCATTTCTGTGGTTACTCTACACGCCACAATTCTACTTCTGAAAAATTAAGCAAAGCCAGTCCTGCAGGACGGGGAGAAAACAAGATAACATCCTCTGCTTGATGCGAGAGGTAGGCAGTAGCAATTTGCTGTCCTGAGGAATCATCCACAGGGTAGATATCTAATCGCAGGCTCCACCCCTCTTCCTCATCATCAGACCAGGCAAAATAGGCAAAGTCATCGACATAGCCTGTAGTAAGGTTAGAAAAAGAGAGAATCCCCCCAGGAAGGACAGTCACCTGGATATAATACTCTTCATCCGCTGGTGCTGCAGACATAGACAGCTTACTAACGTGACCCTCCCACGTCCCAACGTGAGGATCAAATACGCGCGATCCTGACTGACAACCTACCACCAGCAAACTGGCAGCAGAAATGAGTAGGACGATGAGAGCTTTTCGAACAAGGCTCATTTAACAGCGATTGCCTCTACTTCAAACAGCGCGCCTAGGGGCAGCGCTGCAGCTGCCACGCAAGAACGCGCAGGTGGATCATGAGGAAAATACTGTGCATATATCTGATTAACTGCAGCAAAGTCATCCATGTCCTTCAGGAACACTGTCGTCTTTACTACATTCTCGAAACTCATGCCTGTCTCTTCTAAAATTGCCTCTAGGTTAGCGAATGCTTGGATTGTTTGATCCTCGACAGTTGCTTTCAGCTTTCCTGTACTAGGGTCGGCTCCGATTTGTCCAGAAATAAACTGCAGGCTGCCATCCACCAAAACCGAATGTGAATACGGTCCAACTGCTGCGAATGCTTTTTCAGAATTGATAATCTCTTTCTTCACGTAGTTCCCCTTTACGGTGTCCTTTACAAGCAAAAAGCGACGGGATATCCCGTCGCTTCACATTGTACTATGTACGTATAGGTAGGTTGTAGATTGTGGCCTAGAACCAAGGCTTTTTGCCGATAACGTACGTCTGCTGAAAGTCTTCATCGCTCTTTGTTAGATAGATGATTCCTTCGATAATACCAATTAGTCCCGGAATCCACATCCAAAGAAAACCTATGAATAGGAATGCGAAGACAAATGATGATAGGTATAGGACAAGCATGATGACCGCAGGTGTTGTGTAACCTAGATAAAACTTATGCGCACCAAAGCTACCAAGCAAAATGCCAAGTAGGCCTGCAGCTATCTTACTTTTACCGGATGTTTCTGACATTGGATAAACCCTTTCATTAAAACTTACTATTGCACACTAACCATTTCACAAGCTATTAATAATACCTTAGTCAGCAGGAATTGATACATACATTGTCAAATATGCCACAAATCTCCACAAGTTAAAGTGAGTTCTAAAAAACCTCCTGTACGATTTTCTATGGTAAATATAGATTTAATATGCAAAAAATAATCAAATAATGTGTGCATTTCTTCACATAATGCTACAATATACCCACTGAAGACGTCTTGTTTCCTATTGAAAGGGAGGGGTTCTTATGAATTCTCGAAAAAGTAGCGTCAGTATTTTTGCACTTGTCCTAGCCTTATGCCTTGTAGGAGCTCTACTGCCAGTTGCAGCACTTGCTCCAGGCTTTACCACCCTACCAGCAACAAGCATTGCTGCAGCAGCTGACGCAGAAGCCGATGTGGATGCAGTAACTGATGATTTGGGCACCGACGCAAGTGACGCCTACAGTGATACTGAAGAAGCACTGGATGACGCAGGTCAAGGCATTGCTGAAGCCTACGACGATGCAGAAGCTGACGTTGACGATGCGGGTAATGATATTGCAGCAACAGACGCCTACCAAGATGCTGAAGAAGAGCTTGATGACGCAGGTCAGAACTGGGTGACTATCATCATTATAGTTGTCGTAATCGCTGTGGTTGCCGCGGGAATCTACTTCTTCACTAGGGGCAAAAAGTAGCGTAGCGGTGACTGGTTCTTAAGGTGGGATCCCTTTAAGTTGGGTTGCCCCTTATAGTCATTCACCCTATTGTACCGGCGCCTGTCCTATCGTTATAGTGGCAGGCGCTTTGCTCGCTCTAGGTAGTTAACGCTCTAAGCGTGAAAGGAGCTTAGCTATGCCATTTCTTATCAAACGCATTTACGAATCTGCAGAGCCTAGTGATGGCAAGCGTCTGCTTGTTGATCGCCTATGGCCTCGCGGAGTGTCAAAAGAACGCGCTGCACTGGACGGATGGCTCAAAGATATTGCACCCAGTCCTGAGCTCCGCATCTGGTTCGATCATCAAGAAGACCGCTTTGTAGAGTTTCGTCAGCGCTATCTGATGGAACTAAATCATGACGAGGATAAACAGGTGGAGATTACCCGGGCTCTTGCTCTGGGTAAAGAAGGTATGGTTACCCTGCTCTACGGGGCAAGAAGTCCAGAAATCAATCACGCGATTGTGCTCAAAGAGTTCTTGGACTCTCAAGGTACGTAATGAAAAACACAGAGCAATTCGTTCACATCTATGAAAGGAGTCAATCATGACAGAAGCAAAAGTATGGCGCTGTTGTATCTGCGGAGATAGCTATCTAGGCTATGATCGCCCCACCAACTGTCCATTTTGTGGCGCGCATGCACAATATATTCTTCCCTCTTCGAATTTCCCGTTGAGGGTCAATGATGTTCAGATAACAGAAAGTGAGCGCGCAGACCTTGAGTATGCCTGCGATCTTGAGGTCACTAACCTGACGCTTTACAAAGCTTTGGGTGAAATGGGAGACCGCAATGGCCTTATTCCCAGTGCTTACCGGGCTCTAGGAAAGATTGAACATGAACACCTATCTGTCTTTGGCAAGCTTCTTAAAGTGCCTGTACCGACCGAGCCAAAACAGGCACTTACAGTACAAGATAACTGGACGGCAAACATCGAACTGAGTCATCAGCATGAAGAAATCGCGGCACAGTTCTACCGTGAGGCTGCAGAGCGCGCTACTACGCCACGCGTGAAAATAGTCTTTACAGCCATTGCCGAAGTTGAAGAAGATCACATAGCCATCGACAATTACTTAAAGTCTGTTGCAGAAAACTGACAGATAGGGCTGACTGCCTCAGATTGACTCAACCTACTCTAGGACGGGCTGCCAGCAGACTCCATACTTGTCTATGACCCAAGCAACCTGCTTGAAGTGCATGAAGGGACCTTCGTGCATCATGACTGTGCCGCCCTGCGATAAGCCTTTAAAAAGGGTATCAAATTCTTCTTCACTTTCGCAGTCAAGATAGAGCGAAGTTGCCCAACTAAACGCTGGAGGATTTGTCGCAGGGTCCATGTCCATGAACAGTATCCGCTGACCTGCGAAAAGCAACGTACCATTCATCACAGTCCCTGGGATACCACCCTGGCCCTCTTCAAAGAACACAAGGGATTCGATTGTTGCGCCTGGCAAGGTGTCTGCGTAATAATGTATCGCCTCTTCAGCTTTTCCCTGAAATGTTAGGAAAGGTGCGATTCTGCTAACCGTACAACCCATGCTTCCTCCTTCGTTCGAAGTTCTGTCGTCACGAATTGGCTTTACCCTTAAGTCTACCACTCAGAAGAAATGTCACAATAACCTCTTAGTGTGAGCTGTCGCTGCTGCAGTCGCTACAAGTACCGCGGCACCCTTTGGCGGTACTCTTCAAATGCTGAACCATACTCATCCTTTAAAAACTGCTCTTCCTTCAAGACCTGCCTGTGAAAAAGTAAGAGGAGCAAGGTATGCACCACGATGATAAAGGGCGAGGCAAACACCAGAGTAAGCCCTATGAGAAATATGCCAAAACAGACATAAATAGGGTTGCGACTTAGGGCGAAGATACCTGTCGTCACAAGCTTGCTGGGATGACGCTCATCAATACCTATACGAAACGATGATCCAAACGATATGAGGGTCGCGATAAGACCCACTACGGCAAAGGCACAAAAGCCGATGCCAAGTCTTCCTGTGGTCGGCACACCTTCCTCAAGAGCACCCACACCCCAAAGGCGAGCAACAAGGAAGGCAGGTGCGGGCAGATTAAAAGTCTGCGCAAGCAGCAAGTAGACAAAAGTAGCCATGAGAGGAATGAGCAGAAAGTCCGTTTTGTCTGTTTCACCAAAAACGATTGCCCGCGTTCCCCCTCGCGACAAGATAACACTATTAACAAGCACTGATCCTATCAGCGCAAGTCCTAATGTGAGACATATTTTCTCTAGTAGCATAGGCTACAGGCCCACTAGGCAGTAAGCCTATTAAGAGGTGGCGATGTCTTCTGTCTTCCACATGCCGTGCAAATTGCAGTAGGCATACACTGCCACAGGTCTATCATCACAGCAACAGAATTCAGCTACCAGTGCCTGGTCAACTTGTAGATTACGCCTTTTTGCGCCATTTTCTGTTTCAACACAAATAAAGCTAATATGGTGTTCCTTCGTCATCGGATGGGGCTCACTACCCACTTCGACGCGAAGTGCACTTTCGCACGTACACCCACAGGGACACGTATCGATTCTCGTAACAGCGGGAACATGCTTTTCATAGGATGCATCTACCGTGTTTGCAACAAGTTCATGCATACTTTCACCGCAGCAAACCATTGGTACGCCTGAGTCATGGATGAGCTCCGCCAGATTACCGCAGTGTTCACATTTAAAGAATTTAAGACTGCCTGCCATTATGTATACCACCTATCTTTAGTCGGCTTGCGTACCGTAGTACGCTCTTAGATATATTCCCTTTAATTCTTTCATCAGAGGATAGCGGGGATTTGCCCCCGTGCATTGATCATCAAAGGCTTGCTCTACCATCTCATCAAGACGCGCGAGGAAGTCCTCTTCTGCAATGCCATAGTCCTTGATGCATTTTTCAATGCCAATGTTTTCTTTTAACTTATTTACCTCAGCGATAAGGTGCTCTGTTTTTTCTTCATTTGTTTCACCGGGCAGCCCAAGGAACGACGCGATCTCTGCATAGCGCTCGGTAGCCTTGGGGTATTCATACTGAGAGAACGCCCCCATCTTTTGAGGTCTTTCTGTTGCGTTAAACCTGATGACCTCGCTTATAAGCAGGGCATTAGCCACACCATGCGGCAGATGGAAGAAGGCTCCCAATTTGTGTGCCATCGAATGACAGATACCCAGAAAGGCATTGGCGAAAGCCATGCCGGCAATAGTAGAAGCATTTGCCATCTTCTCTCTTGCTTCCTCATTGTTACCGTCTGCGTAGGCTACGGGTAGATATTTCATTATGTTCTTAATCGAAGTTAACGCAAGACCATCCGTGTAGTCACTTGCAAGCATTGATGCGTAGGCTTCCAACGAGTGAGACAGCGCATCAATTCCTGCCGCGGCAGTCAGTGACGGCGGCATGCCCATCATCAGGCCAACGTCGATAATCGCAATATTGGGCAGCAGCTCATAGTCAGCTATGGGATATTTTATTCCTGTCTCTTCGTCAGTGATAACGGCAAAGGGCGTTACCTCGCTACCCGTTCCGGCAGTGGTGGGGATCGCTACAAGGTTTGCCTTCTCCCCCATTTTTGGATAGGACACAATCCTCTTACGTATGTCCATAAAACGCGTCGCTAGGTCATGGAAGTCTGCGTCAGGATGCTCGTAAAGTGTCCACATTATTTTTGCTGCGTCCATGGGCGAACCACCGCCTATTGCTATGATACAGTCTGGTTCAAAGTCGCACATTGCTTTTGCGCCCTCTTTTGCCGATTTCAAGGTCGGATCAGAGGACACGTCAAAAAAGGTAAAGTGCTTGATGCCCATTTCGTCCAACTTATCAGTAAGGGGCTTTGTGTAGTTGTTTGTGTAGAGGAATTCGTCAGTGACGATGAAGGCTTTTCTCTTATCATAGACGTCTTTCAGTTCACTTAGTGCAACAGGAAGTGAGCCTTTTTTGAAGTAGACCTTTTCAGGTGTTCTGAACCACAGCATATTTTCTCTTCTTTCAGCAACAGTCTTGATATTCAATAGGTGCTTTACTCCAACATTTTCTGACACCGAGTTACCGCCCCAGGAACCACAGCCCAAGGTCAAAGAAGGCGCAAGCTTAAAGTTGTACAGGTCTCCAATGCCCCCCTGCGCCGAAGGTGTGTTCACTAGGATTCGGCTGGTTTTCATAGCATTCTCAAACTTTGCCAAGTCCTTATTTTCGTGCGTATCTATGTAAAGAGATGTCGTGTGCCCAAAGCCTCCTTCACGGATAAGCCTATCAGCCTTTTCAACAGCTTCGTCGAAAGTAGTGTACCGGTACATTGCAAGCATCGGCGAGAGCTTCTCGCGCGAGAACTCTTCCGAAGGTTCTACACTTTCTACTTCACCTATAAGCACCTTTGTGTCTGCAGGAACCGTGATTCCAGCAAGTTCTGCGATTTTTGTTGCGGGCTGTCCTACAATTTCTGTATTGAGCGACCCCTCTACCACCATGGTCTTTCTGACCTTCTCTAGTTCAGCGGGCTTAAGAAAGTAGCCACCGCGATAGGTGAATTCTTCTTTTACCGCGTCATAGATGGCATCATCAACAATCACAGATTGCTCTGATGAGCAAATCATGCCGTTGTCAAAGGTCTTTGAGATAAGTACCGAGCTTACCGCCATTCGTACGTTTGCTGATTTATGAAATACTGCAGGCACGTTTCCAGCACCAACCCCGATTGCAGGCTTGCCTGAAGAATAGGCTGCCCTGACCATGCCAGGACCACCCGTCGCAAGAGTCAAATCTGAACTCTGCATTGTTTCACGGGAAAGTTCCCGGGACGGAGTTTCTATCCAGGCAATAAGCCCTTCCGGGGCACCCGCTTTAACCGCGGCCTCATACACCACAAAGGCAGCTTCTGCTGCGCATTGTGTGGCCCTTTTAGGGGGCATAAGGATAATCCCGTTTCTCGTTTTTAGTGCTATCAGGGCTTTAAAGATTACAGTCGACGTAGGATTTGTTGTTGGGATAACCGCTGCGATGACGCCCATAGGTTCTGCAATTTTTCTAATTCCAGCACTTTGGTCTTCTTCGATCAGTCCGCAGGTCTTTGTATCCTTGTATTGGTGATAAATGTACTCTGAGGCGTAGTGATTTTTTATCACCTTGTCCTCGACAATACCCATTCCCGTTTCCTCTGCTGCCATTTTCGCAAGAGGGATTCTTTGTTTGCATGCCGCAAGTGCCGCAGCCTTGAAGATCTTATCTACTTGTTCTTGAGAGAAGGTCGCGTAAATTTCCTGCGCCCTGCGAACCCTATCCATCTTGACATTCAGATCGTCAACCGACCCAATTCCTTGCCCGCTTGCCTTTTTATCTTTCATGCAGCAGTATCCCTGTCTCTAATCAATTCTTTTATGTAGCATTTACCCGTGCGCACTATTATCACTACTATCAAGATAGATATCTACAACATTAGCCAAAAATAATTGAAAATTGCAATTATTCCTCTTCCATAAAGGGATATTCCACCACTTCTGAAGGAAGGAAGGTCTCTTTTATGGTTCTAGGACTGGTCCAACAAAGCAGGTTGAGCGTGCTTCCTGCCTTGTTATTGGTGCCAGATGCACGCCCCCCGCCAAAGGGCTGTTGTCCAACAACGGCACCGGTCGGTTTATCATTAATGTAGAAGTTTCCAGCTGCGTCAGCTAGAGCTATGTCCATGTGTATGATTGCGTCCCGGTCCTGGGCAAAGATCGCCCCTGTTAACGCATACACTGAAGCTTCGCGACAGCTGGTTAGGGCATCGTCAAGCTCTTCATCGGGATAAACGTAGATGGTAAGAACAGGACCAAAGATTTCCTCCACCATAGTTTTGAAATTCGGATCAGTCGTCTGGATAACCGTAGGATACACAAAGTAACCCTTGCTGTCATCATAGTGCCCGCAAAGCACTTCAGCATCTGCAGACTGATGGGCGTAATCAATATAGGACGTAATGGACTTGAAGGCATTTTTGTCGATAACAGCACCCGCGAAATTGGTAAAGTCGCGCACGTCACCTGTTTTCAACTTAGCGACCTCATCTAGAAGTTCATCTTTAACAGCTGGCCACAGACTTTGCGGAATGTAGCAACGGCTGGCAGCTGAACACTTTTGTCCCTGGTATTCAAAGGCTCCACGCACCATTGCGACAACAAGCTTTCTGGTTTCTGCCGTGGGATGCGCAAAAATAAAGTCTTTCCCGCCTGTTTCGCCCACTAAGCGCGGATAATTTTCATAGGCAGAGATATTATCGCCAATCACGCGCCACACCTGCGAAAACACCTGGGTAGAACCTGTAAAGTGGAAACCTGCCATGCGCGGATCCTGCACAACTGCGGCATCGACATCTGCCCCTCTTGAGGGTACAAAGTTAATAACGCCATCAGGAAGGCCAGCCTCTTGCAGAATCTGATAAATCATATAGTTAGAAAGAATCGCTGTTGAGGAGGGCTTCCATACCACCGTATTACCCATAAGTGCTGGGGCCGCTGGCAGGTTGCCACCGATAGCTGTGAAATTGAAGGGACTTATAGCTAACACAAAGCCGCTGAGGGGGCGGTGCTCCATCCTGTTCCACATAGTGGGCGCGCTTTCAGGTTGGTTTTTATATATCTCTTGAGCAAAGTGCACATTAAAACGCAGGAAGTCAGCAAATTCACAGGCAGAGTCGATTTCTGCCTGATAGACTGTCTTGCTTTGACCAAGCATTGTGGCTGCATTAAGGCGGTCGCGCCACGGTCCTGCTACGAGGTCAGCGGCCTTGAGGAAGATCGAGGCCCTATGTTCCCAAGGCATGGCGGCCCATGCCTCTTTAGCTGCCAGAGCGCTTTCTACCGCCTGCTTCAGTTCATCTGTGCCTGCCATAGTGAACTCTGCCAAGATATGGGCGTGGTCGTGGGGCATTCTGATCTGTCCCTTTGCGCCATCGAAGGTTTCTTTTCCGCCGATTACTACGGGGATCTTCATGGGGCGTGCCGTTGTCTGGCGGTCAAGTTCTTTCTTAATGGCAGCACGTTCTGGGGATCCAGGAGCATAGGACCTGACGGGCTCATTGACGGGAACAGGGACAGTGTAGATAGCGTTATTCATAGACCTTGCCCTTTCTTCGGAGAACAGGCTGCTGACAGCAAACACCTTTATGATAAGTATTCTATCAAAGCGGTTGAGTTGTTATGTGCGAAAGGCACAAAGCGTACGGTAGACTATTAATCATAGAACGGTTTCATTTCGCTCAAAGAAACGAGGTCTCCGTGGAAGAAATGAATACGCGAAAAAGTGTCGCAGTTAAGCTCGGGGCTATACTATCAGTGCAGGCTCTTATGTACTTCCTGCTTTTGGGGACTACTTTTGTCGCCAGTCCTACCGTGACGAGAAGCTTCGATGCAGCAACCAATATGTGGACCACAAGCTACACTTATCCTAATCTGCCCTTCTGGATGACGAGTCTTATCTATCCACTGACTGCCCTTGCCCTTATAGTGACGGTTGCAGGAATTGTAGCGTCTATCCTCGTTTACACAAGATACAAAGCTGTCTTAGGTCAATCTGGCATACCTGCGATTATCGCCTCCTGCTTGATGTTTCTCCTCATCTTGCAAAGGTCAGCCTTTACCTTGATGGGCATGATTTAGCATGGGTCGCTATTTCTTGAAATATGTTGTCATGCCGCTTTGAAAGGATGGGTAGAATGACTATCGAAAATACAGAGACCACGGGGACTGCAGGGACTCAGGTTCAGGTTCAGGCCCCCCTTAATACGAAGTTGCAGATTCTATTTGGCGTGCTTGTCGTAGGCATGACCTTTATGTATCCAGTTTTTGTCATAATGATTACTTCTGAAGCTATTCATCTGTCATGGACGGTGACCATCATAGGAAGTACCTATATTCTAGCGGTACTCATATCGAGTGTTGTAGCTACTGCTCTGGGCAGAATCCATATGGCCTTCCCCCTTGTCGCCACCTTCCTTGCTTGGAGTGGCATAGGACTTTTGACCACTCTGCAAATTTTATAAGTCTGGCAATAACGAAAAGAATGAAGGGAGAAATGCCATGTCTTATCTTGTTGATTTTGTTAAGGTCTCTACTGCTGGACTAGAGTCTTCACCTGTCGCTACTGCTTTAGCAGGTTTGCGCGCAAATGAGGCCCGCTACTTTCATAACAAATACAGTCAAGACTTTGTCACGATTCCTGCTAGTGAAAGCTCTGACGTGCTTGCCTATGTTGATCGCATTCTAAAGACTGAGCGCGAAATTGTACTTTCAGCAAAACCCTTAGAGACTGCGCAATTTGAGGTTGATGGAATTAAGTTTACCTATGTCTTTTATCGAGATGGATTGGCTTTGAACGTTATGTATTCTGTTGATGACACCAAGAAACGTGCCGTTGGCTTCAAGCTTTCAGAAGGCATGGACGTGCCTAGTGAACTGGCTGACAAGTTCAAGTTTGCCCACCAAAAGTCTAAACTGGCTGGCACGATTCGAGGATCGTTCTTTGTCATCAAGGGCGAATATTGATGGTAGCGCTGAATGATAGCGTGAAAAATCCTGCCTAGAGATATCCTATGAATAGCCGTACGGATGGTCGCATGGATGACCATAGAAGTGATTTTGGCATTCGGTTCGAGAGTCAAGATATATCTAACGACGAAATTAGTGAAATGATTGATGCATCGGTGACGAAGCATGTCCAGCAGCAGAAGGTGAAACGGACGGCTAGACAGGCAACTAGGCAAGTCTCACGCGAGCAGGGCGCGCAGAAACAAGCTCGCACTTTTCGGTTTTCTGCCCAAGGCGTGCTACTTTGCGCAGCCACGGGGAAACAAGCATACGACTCTCAATATGCTGCAGAGGAAGCTGTCCGCTATATTGAGGCTGAACGCTATACTAAGCTAAGCGTATACCGCTGTGACCTTTGCGGAAAGTGGCACCTTACCAGTCGCTGAGTCAGGCTTCGAATCTTCTGAGGAGTATTTACTGCAATGCTCCCAATAGGCGCATTGAGCTACCATTATTCCATCCAAGTGTAGAGGAGCAGACTATGAGTACAATTCCAGCAAAGCAAACGATTGGGATTTTTGCAGGCAGTCTTCGCCAGGACTCTTACAGTAAGAAAGTGGCACTCTATCTGGCGGACTTGCTGGAAAAGCAGTTTAATGTGAAGGTTTTCGACCTTACTCCCCTTTCATTTTATAACCAGGACTTAGACAACGAAAATGACCTTCCTGCAGCGTGGGAGGATTTACGTGCAGAAGTTAGAGCCATGGATTCGTTTCTGTTCGTAACCCCAGAGTACAACCGGTCTGTGCCTCCTGTTTTGAAAAATGCTCTGGACATTGCATCACTTCCTAGAAGCGAGAGCGGCTGGGATGGCAAGCCTGGTGCAATCGTAAGCATTTCCCCTGGCAGACTTGGCGGATTTGGTGCCAACCATCACTTGCGCCAGGTTACCTCAATCCTCAATATCTGCATGATGAATCAACCAGAAATGTACCTGAGCGATATTGCGGCCCTTGTCGATGACAGCGGCTTTCATGATGAAAGTGCTCAAAGGCGACTGCGCAAATTTGCAGATGCTTTCGCGGAGTGGGTCAAGCAATTTGGTGAAAAGTAATGCTTTTAAGAAAAGATACTATGACTGTTAGAAGCCTACTGCCATCAGATAGGACACTACTGCGCAAATGGATGAATGACGGCCGAGTACTCGAATGGTACGAAGGTCGGGACAGGCATTTTACCGAAGAAATGATCAGTGAGGAATTTTATACTGACTGGGAAGATGAAGTAATACGAACAATAATCGAAATTGATGATACGCCAATTGGTTATGGGCAGGTCTACCGTCTTTATGATGATCTTTACAAAGCGTACGAATATGAGAACAAGGGCGAGACCGTGTATGGAATGGATCAATTTATTGGTGAGCCTGAGTACTGGGGAAAAGGAATAGGGACAGAGTACTTAAGACTGCTCTTTGAATATCTGATGAATGCAAAGAGTGCTGATGCGATTATTACTGACCCTCTGACAACAAACAAAAGGGCGATTAGAGCCTATGAAAAAGCTGGATTTGTAAAGCTTTACATAGTGAAAGAACATGAAATGCACGAAGGAAAATTGCGGGACTCCTGGATTATGGAGTACCGAGGTAATCGCGCTTAGGGGAAGGATGCCGAGCATAAAGATAACAATAGCAACAACTAGTTGCTGGTTAGTGTAAGACAGTCCTGCTATTCTGGTAGCTCTTGCTCGTCAGTACGTCATTTAGACCTAAGGTGGCATCCATGGAAACCAAACTAGCCCTTGCTCAATTTCGTAAAAACCTCGATTTGACTCAGGACGAATTAGCGGAAAAGCTATTTGTAACCCGTCAAGCAATTTCTCGCTGGGAAACGGGAGAGACTACACCCAGCATTGATACTCTCAGGCTTATGTCGAATACATTTAGTGTGTCTATTGATGAGTTGCTTGGGGCGACCGAGGACAAATTTTTCTGCCAAAGTTGTGCCATGCACCTGCGTGCTATTGGGGACTTCGGCACAGAGACAGATGCTGGCATCAGCACTGATTACTGCGTGTACTGCTACAAAGATGGGAGTTTCACAGGCGACCCAAGCATGGATGAGATGATTGAGACTAACCTAGGTTACCTTGATCACTGGAACATGGAGCAGGGAACTAACTACACAAAAGATGAAGCACGCGCCATCCTGAAAGAGCACCTTCCTACGCTGAAACGCTGGAAAGCAGAGGTTCCAGCATAGGGGTGGCAGATTGGCACTGCAAAAGCGCGTTAAGATCACACCCTACAACCCCTTCCCTGCTCAGCAATGCGCGATGCATAACCAGTCTCATAGACCGGAGGTGTCTCGGCAGCAGAGTGACTATCAAACAAAATATAGAACCATTCCATCTCAACTCCCATCACCACTAATAGTGGTTATAACACCACATATTGTTGTGATAGTAATCTTGGAGCACTACAACTAACCCTAAAGTTAAACACCTCATTAAACAGATTGAGTAGTCTATATCTCTCAACTGCAGGAGGCTATAATGGACTGGCTTGCGCAGTTCAAAGGTCACCCCTTGTAAAGGAGTAATCTATTAGACTACCTAGGAGAAGCAATGGAAGAAAACGTTACAGAGTGCAATTCCGCAAAAAATCAGGAACCAACAGGTCGTAGAGAAGCCTTAAATTACCTTGAAGGCCTTCACAAAAATTACGCTGCATATCATGGACAGAAAGAAACCTTAGGCTGGGCAGGAATTGCACTATTCGCTACCCTCGTACCTGTACTCTTCACTCAACTACCCAATACAGAGTCAATCACTCATAAGCTATTAGCCACTACAACAATCCTTGTATTAACTATATCTGTTCTTCGGTATATTAATACCCAAACAAGGCTCAGACATAAAGCTGCAGATTTTGTAGCTGCTAGCCTAGCTTTGCAGACAGAGATTGTCTCGGGCTCCATGGAAACAATCGACTTTTCTGCAAGTGACAATGAAGACAACGAGCACCAGTCAACACATGTTTTACCAGACATATTTCTAGCAAAAGCAGATTCACTGTCAGGAAAAGGAGGAGCCTCTGGCACTAGGCGTGATACCTCTGCAAGAATATTGATTCTTACCATATCCATAATCGGTCTAGTGTGGATATGGGTCCCTCTTTAAATATCCACACAACAAATCGTTTCTGAACAAGTTAATATTAGGTATACCTCTGGTATAAACACGCAAAAATCAGCGTTAAACCAAATCAATAATCAAGGCTTACTCTAGCTTTTAGGTGCGTGAGAAAGTGGTTAGTACAAGGGCGAATTATGCGTCAACCGCCTAATCAAGATTGGCTTCCCGCTTAGATGCTTTCAGCGGTTATCCAAACCGAACGTAGCTACCCAGCAATGCCATTGGTTGACAACTGGTACACCAGAGGTTCGTCCATCCCGGTCCTCTCGTACTAGGGA
>WRBC01000006.1 GCA_009779855.1 Coriobacteriia bacterium | reverse complement strand
TTGTACCGCCTACTGGGTTTAACACACAAAGCACCCTTGCTCTTACTGCACTTACTGCTCTTGTCATACTTGCTGCTACCTTAGTAGTTAAGAAGAGAAGAGCTATTGAGGGGACGCCAGTAGCTTAGGTGAAAAAGCGTTATTACCTTTCACTGTTAGTCCCTATAGCGCTGTCCTCACACCTGCGTTATAGGGATTTTCAATTGGCTGGTTAAACAGCGCCCTGGGCAAGCATTGCATTAGCCACTTTCATGAAGCCTGCAATGTTTGCCCCTAGGATTAAGTCACCCTTTGCGTCGTATTCCTCTGCCGTAGTGCTTGCTCTTTTGTGGATGTCCTGCATGATGTTCTTCAGTCTGCAGTCAACTTCTTCATAGTCCCAGCTATAGCGTAGTGAGTTTTGGCTCATTTCTAGTCCGGAGGTTGCTACTCCTCCTGCATTTGCTGCCTTGCCTGGGGCAAAGAGGGTTCCCTTCTCTTTGAAGACTTCAAGTGCACCCGGAGTACAGGGCATGTTTGCTCCTTCTGCGACAAGGACGCAGCCATTCTTTGTCAGTTCGCGGGCAGCCAATTCGTCCAATTCGTTTTGTATAGCGCAGGGTAGGGCTATATCACAAGGGATATTCCAGATGCCTCTGGCTCCCTCAGTGTAGGTTGCATCTGGGTGCTTCAATATATAGTCAGAGATGCGTGCTCGCTGCACCTCTTTGAGTTCTTTAATCAAGTCTAAGTCAATGCCATTTTTGTCGTGGATGAATCCGCTAGAATCTGACAAGGCAACTACTTTCGCACCCAGCTCTATTGCTTTTTTGGCGGCATAGATTGCAACGTTTCCCGATCCAGAAATGACCGTTGTCATGCTGTCGAAGCTTCGCTGCTTTTCCTTAAGCATCTCTTCAACAAAATAGCAGAGTCCGTATCCTGTAGCCTGCTTACGTACGAGGCTACCCCCATAATCAAGGCCTTTGCCCGTGATGACTCCAGTGAACTCTCCTTGAATGCGTTTGTATTGACCAAACATGTACCCAATCTCGCGTTCACCAACCCCGATGTCTCCCGCAGGAATGTCGGTGTTAGGACCAATATAGTGAGAGAGCTCTGTCATAAAACTCTGGCAAAAGCGCATGATTTCAGCTTCTGATTTGCCCTTAGGGTTAAAGTCAGCTCCACCCTTGCCGCCACCCATGGGAAGCCCTGTCAGTGAATTTTTGAAAGTCTGTTCAAAGGCAAGGAATTTAACAACCCCTTCACTTACAGTAGGATGGAAGCGTAAGCCCCCTTTATAGGGACCTATGGCGCTATTAAACTGGGCGCGGTAGCCACGGTTAATATAGACGCGACCGTTATCTCCAATCCAGGGAACACGAAACTTTATCAAACGTTCTGGTTCAACAAGACTTTCAATTATGCCCATGCGGATGAACTCAGGATGGCGTTCAATCACGCCTTCCAGGGATTCAAGTACTTCAAGGGCTGCCTGGTGAAATTCGTACTCACCCTGGTTTCTAGCAGTAAGTCTGCCCATTAACTTGTTCAGGTAATTGCTCTGCAGTGTTCCGTAGCTTCTATCCATAAGAAAGCCCTCTTTCAGTCAAGCGGCAAGTAGTTACTTTAATCTATCACAGTAAAGGTGTCTTTCAAAAGAATGATAGTAGAGTGATTGGTGCGCGATGTATGACAGGCATTTAGGTTCCTTTGAAAAAAGGATAGCTCCATAACTTGTACAATTTGTACAAGTTATGGGATACTGTACCTTGATAAAGATTATTGAATAATAATTTATTGAACTAAGGGGAAATCATGCAGGCTTTTGCTATAGCCGAAGCTCGTGCTCAGTTTTCAAGCGTGCTTGAAAGAGTGCAGGCTGGTGAAGAAGTAACAATAACAAAAGGGCGAAAAAATGAACCAATTGTAGTTATGATTCCCTATAAGACTTGGATGGCAAGTAAACCAAAAAGACGCAGACTGGGGATGCTTTCACATTGGAATCTGGATGTCAGCGTTCCAAAAATGTCGTATGAGGACTTACTTCGCTCTTCTGAAGAAGACGTAAAGGAGCTAAGCCATCCAGAAGGTGGTACTAGTGGAATATCTGCTTGATACTAACATGCTGATTTGGAGCCAATTGTCTCCGCACAAGATCTCTCATAAGGTACGGCGTTACTTAGAAGATCCCTACAATACTATTTATTATTCTCCGCTTAGCATGTGGGAGATTGCTATTAAGTATCGTATAGGTAAGCTGCCTTTAAAAAACAGGAACCCAGAAGAATTCTTTGATGCCATTGATATTGATTCCCAATTTGATTGTCTAGACCTGCTGCCAGGCACACTTGTAACCAGTTTCAGGTTACCTCAGCGTCATAACGATATATTTGACAATATGTTGGTGTGGGAAGCCTTGCAGCATGACCTTGTCTTACTTAGCAGTGATAAAGACCTGCATTGTTTTGAGCAGGATGGACTTCGCATTGTGACTTAGTTACTGTGTTAAATTTGGAGAGAGGTTTTCCTATTCTTGGCCCCCATGGCTCAGGGGATAGAGCGTCTGCCTCCGGAGCAGAAGGCCGCTGGTTCGAATCCAGCTGGGGGCACCATTAAACTAATCTGACCCATTAACCTTAGACACCCTGCAACTCTTAACAAAAATCACCGCGAAAAATCTTATTACACCTACTCCCGCCATTAGTCTTAGCGTATACTAAAATCCATGGCTAGAGTTGTGATGAAATTTGGGGGAACTTCCGTTGCAGACATCAATCGTCTGAACCGTGTTGCTGTGCGCCTTATCGAGCGTGCGCAGGCAGGTGACGATGTTGTTGCAGTAGTCTCTGCTATGGGCAAGGTCACTGATGATCTTATCGGACTAGCGCATCAGGCTAATCCCAAGCCCTGCAAGCGCGAAATGGATATGCTGCTCTCTACGGGTGAGCAGGTCAGCATTGCGCTGCTTGCTATGGCAATCCAAAGCCAGGGATATGAAGCTGTATCTTTCACGGGTGCTCAAGTGGGAATTATCACAGATTCTGTATACTCTAAGGCGAAAATTGTGCGCATTGATGCAGCCTGCGTATTGGAAGCGCTCATTCAGAAAAAAATCGTTATCGTCGCAGGTTTTCAGGGACGTACCACTGATGGCCAGATTACTACGCTTGGCCGTGGGGGTAGTGACACCACTGCAGTCGCACTGGCGGCAGGTATCAAGGCAGATGCCTGTGAGATATATAGTGATGTTGATGGTGTTTATTCTGCTGATCCGCGTATCGTTCCAAATGCACATAAACTAGACAACATTAGTTATGAGGAGATGCTTGAAATGGCAGCTTCAGGTGCAGGTGTGCTAAGCATGCGTAGCGTCGAGTTTGCGCGCAATTTTGATGTAATTATTCACTGTCGTCATGCATTCAAATCGGCAGAAGAACAAGGCACAATCGTTAAAGGAGAGGATCCCAGCATGGAAGATGCGGTCGTATCTGCAGTTACTCATGACACTGGTGAGGCAAAGATTACCATCCGTGGGGTTCCCGACAGACCAGGTATTGCCGCAAGTGTTTTTGACACGCTAAGTCAAAACAATGTAAATGTTGACATGATTATTCAAAATATATCTGATGCAGGACTTACTGATATCAGCTTTACCGCACCAGAAGATGACATCAATAGTGTGACTTCAGCCCTAGAGGTATGCTTGAAAGAGATTGGTGCGCGTACTTGGAATATCGACCGTGATATTGCAAAGGTATCCATCATAGGCGCTGGTATGAAGTCGCATCCTGGTATTACTGCGAAAATGTTTAAGGCACTGGCAGAAGAAGGTATTAACCTTGACTTGATTTCTACCTCACCTATTCGTGTAAGCTGCATTATCGCAGCTGATCAGGCTGAAACTGCTGTACGTGCCCTGCATACTGCTTTTGGCTTAGACCAAGAGTAAATCGGTCGTCAAGAGCAACCTAACCTACTGACCTACGTTATGAGCGAGGAGTATTCCCATGTATGTCGCTAAGCCTATGCCAAAAAATCCCGTTGTTGCCATTGCAGGTATCACGGGCGCTGTTGGTCAAGAAATGCTTGATGTACTGACACAGCTAAACTTTCCTGCAAGTAAGGTTATTGCACTGGCAAGTGCTCGTAGTGCGGGTAAGCGTATACCCTATGCAGGCCCAGGAGCCCCAGCAGATGGGGAACTTGTCGTACAGGAACTTACAGAGGATAGTTTTGAAGGCGTTGACATCGCTCTTTTTTCGGCAGGTGGCAGCATTAGTGAACATTTCGAGAAAGCGGTTGTGGCAAGTGGTGCGGTAATGATTGATAACACCAGCGCTTTTCGTATGCGTGACGATGTCCCGCTGGTAGTTCCAGAGGTCAACGCTGATGATATTACGTGGCATAAAGGTGTTATTGCAAACCCTAACTGCACAACCATTCAAATGGTTGTTGCTCTTAATCCTATTTACCAATTGGCACCTATCAAGCGCGTAGTTGTTTCCACCTACCAGTCGTCTAGTGGTGCTGGTGCTGAAGGCATGAAAGAGCTGTACGATCAGACTCGTGATTACCTAAATGGCAAAGAAGAGCTGACCGTAGAGGCTTTTGCACATCAAATAGCTTTTAATTGCATTCCACAAATTGATGTTTTCATGGATGATGGAAGCACTAAAGAAGAGTGGAAGATGGTTGTAGAAACCAAAAAGATTATGCATGCGCCAGATATTGAGGTTGCGCCTTTCTGCGTACGTATCCCAATCCTGCGTTCGCATTCAGAGTCAATCCATGTGGAATTTGACACAGACAAATTAGATGCCGAAGGCCATGCCTATCCAACGCTGGATGAGGTGCGCAACGCATTAGAAAATGCACCTGGACTCGTGGTTATCGACAATCCAGAAAAGCAAGAATATCCCATGCCTTATCCTGTCAGCGGAACCAACGAAACTTACGTTGGACGTCTGCGTCGTGATCCTAGCGTTAAGTCAGGAGTGGCTTTCTGGTGCGTAGCAGACCAATTAAGAAAAGGTGCTGCCCTTAATGCCGTTCAGATTGCACAGGCGTTGCTGCCATAATGGAGGGCGACAGTAGCAAGCATACAGAGTGCTCAGATAAATCGAGTACACCATCTAAGGTATCATCCGGCCTACCTGGTTCGTCTAGCGAGGGTAATCCGCGCATACGCTACATAGCACGTGCGGGACTTATTGCCGCAGTTCATGCGGTAGCAACACTGCTTGTGTTGCAATTCATGAGCTTCTTTGCCTGGGGACCTATGCAGTTTAGAATTAGTGAAGCCCTGACGGTATTACCCCTTTTCTTTGCTGAAGCAGTGCCGGGGCTTACTCTTGGAACTTTTTTAGCAAATCTGATTAATGTAGCAATGACAGGATCAGGCGCCCTAGGAATGCTTGATGTTGTTTTTGGTACGCTTGCCACCCTCATAGGAGCAATCTGGACATATCGTCTACGCCACCGTAATATTCTTCTTGCGCTAGCAGGGCCTGTAATTGTAAATGCCCTTATAGTTCCCGCATATTTGCCCATTATTATGAATGCATTAGGATATTCAGAAGTTTTCTATCAGATTCCTCTTTTAGGAATTAGCGCTGCTGGAAGCTTTGCGCTTATGTATCTATTTGGGCTTGTTTCAGTAGGAATTGGTCAAACCGTGGTAGTATATGCTCTTGGACTGCCCCTTGCGCGTATTTTATCGCGCATAACCATTAGGCAGAACTAGGTTAAGGAGGTAGGTCTGGTGGAATTACGCCCAGCAATTATTATCCCTACTTTTTGGACGCATGCTGATTCTTCGGCACGCTCTGAAAGGTCATCTGAGGAACGCAAGAAATCTGCATCCAAGTCTAAAGGTAGGTCTTCTGCCCGGAAGACATCGCCTGTCGACAGTTTTGACCAGGCTAGTGCAGGTGCACCATTTTCACACCCAACAGCTATTGATAATCAAAAGCCCCCCCTTGTGGATTGCTTGACTTCGCTTGCAAACTTAAAAGACGTTAATAAGATCATCCTTGTGGTTGCAACAACAGACTCTGTGATTGACGTGCGCGCTGACGACCGCGTTCGCGAGATTGCAGAGCAATTCCCACAACTTGATATTCTTACCTTTGGCACAAGCGAAGCAAGTTCTTTATTTCGCCGTCTAGAACAAATGGAGATGCACACCCTTATAGAGGCCTTGTCTATCAAAAGCTATGGTGCAACGCGCAATTTGGGCTGCTTGGTAGCCTCGATTCTGGGCTTTAACTCACTCATCTTCATTGATGATGATGAACTAGTAGACGATCCCGACTTCATGTCTAATGCAACCTTTGGACTGGGTCAGCCCATCCATTCCGGTGGTTATCTTTTCGCAAAGAGTGGCATGATTACAGATATGACAGGCGACTTCTACCAAATGGGTACGGGTCAGCTGAAGCGAAATGATGAAGCAGACAGGGCAAGCCTAGGTAAACTTATGCCGCGCGTGAAAGGTCACTGGGCAGATTTCCTTTGGAAAGATCAAGAAGCAATCAATAAGACCATTGCTCAGGCGCTAAAGCCTCCACGTATGCACCGAAGCACCATAGCTTATGGGGGTTGCCTTGCAATACACCGCGAGATGTTTACTAAGGTCGCCTTTGACCCCTGGATTATGCGCGGGGAAGATGTCGATTACGTGATTAATGCCCGCCTTCATGGGGGGGATATCTACATTGATGACCAGTGGGTTATTAGGCACAATTCGCCAAAGACAGGTCGTAACTCAGCAGAACGATTCCGTCAGAATATCTATCGTCTTATCTATGAGCATAGAAAGATCGAGTTTGCTAAGTCTCAGGTAGATTTGGCACAGGTAACCGCCCATTCCCTTCTCCCTTTTCCGGGTAGCAGAATTTCCCCCTCCGTTCCTTTGCAGGCCTTCGTGACAGGAATTTTACGTACGGTATCTGGACCTCATAGAGGACAGTACTGGAGTGCTGCATGGGACGCCCTTGGCAAAGCAAATACCTACGCACGCAGAAACTGCAACAAGTACTTTGAACTACAGCGCTTCTGGCCGCGTGCTATAGAGAAACTTTCAGAAGATGTCGCCCTGAAGTCTCTAGTAAAGGGTGAGCGTGGTGTAGACTACAGTGCTATGACGGGGACGTTTAAAGCCCTAAATAGGCAGTAATAGATAGTTTATCTGGTAGTCCCAGTAGTGCAGCAGAATAGAGTAGAAAGAGGCCGTACCTTATGCCAACAAGTACCGATATTCGTGCCCTTGTAATTGATGACGAGCTTCCCGCGCGCAGTGAGCTTGCCTTTTTGCTTGATGATATTGATGGGATTACCGTTGTGGGGGAGGCTGGTAATGTCCGCGATGCTGTTGCGCTTATCAAAAAGGCTCCAGCTGAAGTCATCTTCCTTGACATTAATATGCCAGGCATTACAGGACTTCAATTAGCGGAAGGACTGAAGACTTCGCACCCCAATCCGCCTGCGCTTGTGTTTGTCACAGCACATAGTCAGTTTGCTGTTAAGGCTTTTGATGTAGATGCCATTGACTATCTGGTAAAGCCTGTAGAAACCGCACGTCTTCGTTCTGCGGTGGATAAGGTGCGTGCACGTCTGGTGCAGCAGAAAGAGGGCGTTCAAGATGGGGATGCAGGTGCTCAAGCAGAACTTGCAGATCAGACTGATACTACAAAAATTATGGTCAGTAAGGGTGGGAAGAAACTCTTTATCCCCATCAAGGATGTCTGTTACATCATGGCAAAAGATGACTACAGCTACATCTTTACTGCAGATGATCGTTTCTTGTCAACGAAGACCTTAGTAAAGATTGAGTCCCAGTTCGAGGACACCAATATTTTTAGAATTCACCGTAGATATCTTATAAATTTAAGTCAAGTAACAAGCGTGAACTCAATAAAAGGAGGAGCACTTACCCTGACAGTAGAGGGCGCAGAAGAAGAGCTTCCCGTATCACGCAGACGCGTTCCTGCCCTTAAGCAGGCTCTTGAGCTATAGCTTCACGATTTTTCGGCCCAGAGATAACATCACTTCAATATCACCATTGAAGGTGGCTCTATATAGCTGTCTTAGGCTGTAATTAGTCTCAGGTATCGTGATGTCACTTGTTGTCTCCTGTGTGATGGTCACAAAGACTCCTGAATTAGGACCACCCTTATAAAGCTGACCCGAAGCATGCAGATAGTGAGGCCCTTCCGCAACAACTACAGGGCGCTTGTAGTGAACTTCGAAGTCAGCAGCTAGTGCCTCAAGACTGCTTCTTGCCTGATCACCCTCTGGTGTCCATGCTATAAGGACAATGAAGCTTTGAGGTCCGACAAGGTTTGGCATGTGGTCAATACTCGCGATACGATTGGCGTTTAGCAACTGTTCTAAGTAATCATTTAAAGATTTCTCTGTACATCCATTCATCGATGATCGTGTTGACTGCTTAACAGCTTCAACATTGGGCTGATCAAAAGGATCTAGATGTAGATAAGTAGCAAGTTTTTCTATGGCAAACATCCAACGTAATAAGTCCCCACCAACAACATCTGGGCGCAATCCTGCAAGCGCAATGTTTTGAATGTCAGGATGCCCTAAGGCAAGTATTCTATTCGCCCGTTCCATTGGCATTGGCAGAGGAATTAATCCTTTTCCTTGCTTGCCTAAAGATTCTGCAACAAGTTGTTCTAACCAGCGGGCAAATGACTCAGACTGTTCATCATAGCCGATGATGAACTTATCACGACCATCACGTAGATTTTGAAAAATCGAGTCGGCCAATTGGGTTGCAGGACATGCAGTTTCTGTGTCTAGGCACAGAAACTGCATGTCCTGGGCGGACTCAACAACCACCTTAGGATCAATGCCTGCTAGCACCAAAGGGGCCAGTCCAAAAGCCGTCAAAACAGAGAACCTGCCCCCAACATTGGGGGGCGTATTGATAATGCCGCGCCAACCCTGGACGTCTGCGCGTTTTGACAATACGGTGTTCTCATCACTTATAGAGATAAAATGAGCAGCGGCTGCTAGGTCAGACCCTAGGGTTAGGCTCATATACTTGAAGAATATTTGACTAAGGCACAGTGGTTCAATCGTGCCTCCGGATTTGCTTGACACAATGACTAGTCCGGCAGCGGCGTCAAAGTCATTAAGAATTGCCCTAACACTGCTTGGTTCAGTAGTGTCAACAACGCGTACCCTTACACCTAGATTCTTCAATTCTTGTTTGTAGAGGTCTAAGAAGATGCGTACTCCCAGTGCACTGCCACCCATCCCAAGCACGACAATATCACGAACAGGAAATTCTTGTGCAATCTCTTCTTGCAGGCGCTGTAGGTTATTAATCAACAAGGGAGCATTGGTAGCAGAATGCTTCCATCCCGTCATAGGCGACTGCGCGGCAAATCCATAGGGTGGCTGCGATACCTGGGGCATCTGCTTCAGCAGGGCAGAATGCACGGACGTATGTGGCAGGAATTGTCCTGCTGCTGATACATGAGCGGTCATGTTAGTTTCACTTCCAATCCTCGTCTGCCACTAGCAAATACGTGGCAGCTGCTCTCCCACTAAGGTATCCATCACGCGTGTCGCCCCAAAGGCGTTGCGCAGTTGCACCTTAAAGTTTTCTTGGTTAAGCAGGCTATGTTCACACTTTTCCTCATCACTAAGAGGTTCAATCTTGCCTATAATAGTAGCATCTTTTCCGTAAGGACTTGCCTTCATGGCTGCAAGAGCTGCTTCTACTTGTTCGTGGGGGACAATGGCAACCATCTTGCCTTCATTCGCTACCTGAAAAACATCATACCCAAGCATCTCACAAGCCCCCTGTACTGCAGGCTTTACAGGAACACTACGCTCTTCAATTGTCATGCGTACCTTAGCTGCATCAGCAAGTTCATTAAGGGTGCTTGCGAGACCTCCCCGCGTAGGGTCTCTGAAGCAGCGCGTATCAGGCGCTGCAGCAAGCACATCAGCAATCATGTGGTTAAGAGGTGCGGCATCAGTGGACAAGTCTGCCGCAAAGGAAAGTTCTTCACGTTGAGACATGATACACATTCCGTGATCACCTAGACTGCCGGAAAGTAAGATAAGGTCACCTGCAAGAATCGCGCGTGCAAGTAAGGGAGTACGTCCAGCAGGCAACTGTCCTACTCCTGTTGTGTTGATGAATATGCCATCTGCCTGACCCTTGCCAACCACTTTTGTATCGCCCGTGACAATGGTGACTCCAGCCTCTTTGGCGGTGTTTGCCATTGACGCCACAATGCGCTTTAGGTCTGCTAAGGGAAGCCCTTCTTCTAAAATGAAGCTGACAGAAAGGCACACAGGCTGCGCACCCGAAGTTGCAACATCATTAACCGTTCCGCAGACAGCAATGCGGCCAATGTCTCCCCCGGGAAAGAACAAGGGCTGCACTACATAGCTGTCAGTCGATAAAGATATTTGAGTATCAGCCCTGTTTGCACCACTGCCAGCCAGGCTAATGCTTGCGGCATCCTCTAGCTGAATATTGCCAAATGCTTGCACAAATATATCCCTGATAAGACTTTGCATCATTGACCCACCAGAGCCATGTGCTAGTTGTACTGTTGCTTGTTCTGTATTCTGCGGGTTTGCTGTGGTCACGATACGATATCCTTTGTTTGGTCTTGTTTATACTGCTTGTATGGCGTGCCGTCTACAAGGACGACCCTTGCGTGTTACTGACCACTGATGTAGCTGCGGTTCCGTAGTAGCGATACCAAGCAGCGCAGCTACCTTCACTTGATACCATGCAGGGACCTATGGGGTTCTCTGGGGTGCAAATATGTCCGAAAAGTCGGCAATCATGCGGGGAGATAATTCCGCGTAGTATGTCACCACATTGGCAGCCCTTAGGTTCGCGGGTAGGAGGGGGCTGCACATCAAAGCGTAGTGCGGCATTGTACTTCGCATAAGCGCTGCGTAGGGTAAGTCCTGTACCAGGGATTTCTCCTAGGCCTCGCCAGACTGCGTCGCAGGGCTCGAATACTTCTTCTAGGGCAGCTAGAGCAGCAGGATTACCCTCAACACGCACCCCGCGTGTGTAGGCTAAGTCGACACGAGCTTCAAAGCTGCCTTCATTGCGCCCAATTTCAGCATGTGCTTTCTCCAGTGCAAGGTCCAGAAGCATCACAATGCTCTGCAAGATATCTACGGGCTCAAAGCCAGCGATAACACTGGGTACGTTAAAGTCTTGTGCTAAGAACTGATAAGGCTCTAGTCCAATGATGGTAGACACATGTCCTGGCAAGATAAAGCCAGCTACCTGAACTTCTGCGTCATCTGCAAGGGCACGAAGTGCCTTAGGTACGGTTTTATGTATCGCGCAGACACTGAAGTTTTCAAGTTGCAGTGCTTCTGCACGCTTGATGGTTGCAGCAATCAAAGGGGCGGTGGTTTCAAAGCCTACACCTATAAAGATTACCTGCCGTCCAGGTTCTTGCTCCGCCAGGGCCAAGGCATCTAGCGGGGAGTACACAATACGTACATCGTGTCCCTTTGCTTTGACGTCAGATAGTGATTCGTAGCTGCCAGGAACCTTCATCATGTCTCCGAAGGTTGCAACAATAACGCCAGGCTGCTTTGCAAGCTCGATAGCTAGGTCAAGGTCTTGATTCGCTGTTACGCATACAGGACATCCTGGACCAGAAATAAGCTTAATCGCGCTAGGAAGTACTGCACGTAGCCCCCATTTGGCGATCGCCATAGTGTGAGTGCCGCAGACCTCCATAATCTTTAAAGGGGACACTTTCTCAGTTTTATCGGCACCACTCTGCTGCAAGCGAACAAGTTTTTCTGCACGTGCAGCAATGCCCTCGATAAGGATACGTGCAAGGTCGGGATCGCGCCACTGTTCTATTAGTTCAGGTAGTGATTCCTTCTTGCTGTTTGGTGTGGAGTGACTCATATTCTAGGCCTGTTCTGAAGCTTAGGAAGGCTCTTTATCTGCAGTGGAGTCATGTTCTCCCGCGTTGCGTCCTGCAGCACCGGATTTAATGGCAGCTTCTCGCACTGCTTCTATGCCGCCACTCATTGTTCCTTCAAAGGGGACAGGTGCAGCCCCTGTTAGTGTTCCGCCATCATCAGAGAACTGGACAGAATGAATAAGCTCAATGGTTTCTGCTGCGAATTTTTCATCAACAATCTCTATGGCAAAACCAGCATGCATCAGCACCCAGTCGTCAATGTTGGCACCAGGCACAAGGTCTAAAGAGATTTTCCGGGTTACTCCCATCACGTCAACTACGGCTAAGTTAACGCCTGTTTTTTCTTTAATTTGGGCTGGAATTGCTAGGCACATATGCAACCTTTCATGTGATATAAAAGTGACAAAATAGTACAGGTAATTTGCGGTAAATATCAGATGTACTAATACTAACAGTTTGCCACCAGCTTGTGTTCATCAGCTATGCACGGGGACTCAGGTGCTAGAATGTAAGATTGACAGAAGTAACATAGTGAAGGAGTTAACACTATATGTTTGAACGCTTTACTGAACCCGCGAAGAAAGCTATCGCGGCGTCACAAGAAGAAGCGCGTGCCCTAGGGCAGAATTATGTTGGTACAGAACATCTGCTGCTAGGTCTTATCGGTGACTCGGGTGTTGTTGTAGACGCGCTGCATGAACTAGAAGTAACCCCAGAAGACGTGCGCATCATGGTCGAGCGTCTAATAGAAACCAATGAAGATCCACCAGTAGAAAATCTAACCTTTTCGCCCCATGCACGCCGTGTTCTTGAACACGCCATGCGTGAGGCTGTTCGCTTTGGCCATAGTTATGTGGGACCAGAACACCTACTGCTGGGCATTATTGACGAGACCGAAGGTTCGGCAGCCCAGGCATTAATAAACTTAGGCCTAGACCTAGAGCGAGTACGTGCCACCATGGTGCAGTTATTGTCTACGGCACAGGTTGGTGCAGAGGCTGGTATGGGTGCCCGTTCCATGTCGCTTCTTGACGAATTTGGACGCAATCTAACACGTGAAGCTATGGATGGTGTTCTTGATCCTATTATTGGCCGCAAGCGCGAGATTGACCGCGTTGTTCAAATCCTGTCCCGCCGCATGAAGAATAACCCTGTTCTTATTGGCGAGCCAGGTGTAGGTAAGACGGCTATTGTAGAAGGCTTGGCTCAGCTTATTGCTGCAGACCTTGTCCCAGAGACCCTAAGAGCTAAGCAGGTCTATTCGCTGGATATCTCAGGAATGGTTGCAGGCTCAAAATATCGCGGCGAATTTGAAGAGCGCATGAAGCGCGTTATTGATGAAATTCGCAAGCGTGGTGACGTCATCATTTTTATTGATGAGATTCACATGCTTGTTGGTAGTGGCTCTGCAGAGGGCTCTATTGACGGAGCAAATATCTTGAAGCCCTCACTTGCTCGTGGTGAATTTCAGACCATTGGTGCCACCACCACAGAGGAATACCGCAAGCATATTGAAAAAGATGCCGCCTTAGAGCGCCGCTTTCAACAAGTTCAGGTCAATGAGCCTACCAATGCAGAAACGCTAAGGATTTTGCAGGGGATTATTGACAGTTACGAGTCCTTCCATGTTGTGCGTTACACAGACGAAGCTTTAGCAAGTGCAGTAACGCTGTCTGATCGCTATATATCTGACCGCTTCATGCCTGATAAGGCAGTTGACTTGATTGATGAAGCAGGTGCGAAAATGCGCATCATGCGTGCGACAGTTAGCCCGGAGATTCGTGACCTTGATAAAAAGATCAAGGAATATGATGCCGACAAAGAGGCGGCCATCATTGCAGGCGAATATGAAAAAGCCAGTAAGCTGCGTGATAAAGAGAACAAGCTTATTACAAAGCGCAAAGAGCTTATTGCTGCCTGGAAGAAGAATGATGATGATAATCCAGCAGAGATTACTCCTGCAGAGATTGCAGAAGTGCTTAGCGTGTGGACGGGTATTCCGGTAACGGAGCTCACTTCAGAAGAGTCGAAGCGTCTCATGAATATCGAGGCAGAGATGCACAGTCGCATCATTGGTCAAGACAAAGCAATCGATGTTGTCTCACGCGCGATTCGTAGAAGTCGTGCAGGGCTTAAAGATCCCCGTCGACCAGGTGGTAGTTTCATTTTCCTGGGACCTTCAGGTGTAGGGAAGACTGAGACAGCAAAAGCACTGGCAGAGGTTATTTTTGGCAGTGAGTCAGCACTCATCTCACTTGACATGAGTGAATTCATGGAAAAGCATAGTGTTTCGCGTCTAGTGGGCTCGCCTCCAGGGTATATTGGTTATGATGAGGGTGGTCAACTGACAGAACGTGTACGCCGCAGACCCTACAGCGTAATCCTTTTTGACGAGATTGAAAAAGCGCACCCCGATGTTTTCAATATCTTGCTGCAGATTTTAGAAGAAGGACGTCTGACTGATAGCCAGGGGCGTAAGGTTGATTTTCGCAATACTGTCTTAATCATGACAAGTAATGTGGGCGCACGCGATATCACAAAGGGCGTTAGCCTTGGGTTTGGGATGCAGCGTGACAGTTTCTCTAGCGATCAGCTGCGCGAAAAGATTACGACGGAATTAAGGGACCTGTTCCGTCCAGAGTTTCTTAATCGTCTAGATGAGGTTGTAATTTTTGATGCACTTACAAAAGATCAGATTAAAGATATTGTAGACATTATGCTGCGCACCACCCAAGAACAACTAGCCTTGCAGGGACTGTCTTTGCGTCTGACAGAGGACGCGCGCGAATTCCTTGCAGGCAAGGGTTATGATAAGGGTTCAGGGGCACGTCCCTTGCGTCGTGCTATCCAGCGCTATATCGATGATGTGCTTTCTGAAGAGTTGCTGGAAGGTAAGTGGAAAAGTGGGGACGTTATCGAAGCCCATCTAGAAAAGCCTTCCGCAAAAGAAAAAAGCAAGAAAAAAGCAACAAAGGGCGACTCTCCCTCTAATCGTTTAGAAAATGACTCTAAAGATAACTCACACCTGTGCTTCAAAAAGGTAAAGGGTGAGAAAAGTGATGTGAGTGCTTTCTCAGATATCATAAATGAATCGATAGAAGCAGGCTTTACTCCGCGTAATGCAGGGAAGTCCAGCAGAAAGCCTACTCGTGGGGGAAGTTCCGGGGCAGGAGCCTAGGTGACCAGCAAGACTACAGTATCACCTGCGGTAAAGGTCGCAGGGATTGTTGCCGCAGGCGGCCAGGGTACACGCCTTGGTGCGGCAGGCGGTAAGCAGTTACTCGAGGTTGCAGGTAGGCCTGTGGCAGCATGGGCAATAGATGCACTAGCCTCAGCAGAGAGTATTCAGAGCATCGTTGTAGTCTGCGATCCTGAACGGGTGGAAGAGTACGCTCAGATTCTAAGCGATTATGTACGTACGGAAAAGCCGCTTAGTTTTGTTGCAGGTGGCTCTACACGTGAAGAATCCGTTAGGGCTGGACTTGAAGCCTTAGGCGAAGAAGTAGACATTGTTGCTGTCCATGACGGTGCACGCCCTCTGCTTGATGGACTGTGCGCACATGCTGCTGCTCAGGAACTGGTTCATGACTGTGGCTTGGCTGGTGTTGTTGTGGGGAATCCCGCAGTTGACACCCTAAAGTCTGTTAAGGATGGCTGTGTAACAAATACGCCTGACAGATCTCTTTATTGGCATGCACAGACTCCTCAAATTTTTTGGCGAAAGACTCTTATGAGCGCCTATAAAAAGGCACAGCTAGAAGGATATCAGGGAACTGATGATGCTTCTTACTGTGAGTATGCGGGTGGCAAAGTGCGCATGTTCGCGGGTTCACGTAATAATATAAAGGTTACAACCTCTGAAGATCTCGAATTTGCAGAGGTGATGTTGACACAGACGAAGGTAGGACAGCCCCATGATTAAGGGATTGCGTATCGGTACAGGATATGATGTTCATGCATTTGCCCCTCATAGGGATCTCACTTTAGGGGGAGTAACCATTCCTCATGAGGTGGGACTAGAGGGGCATTCTGACGCAGATGTACTGGCGCATGCTTTGGCAGACGCATTGCTTGGTGCGGCGCGTATTGAGGGCGCCCATGATATTGGACAGCTATTCCCTGATACCGATGCAAGTTTTAAGGGTGCAAACTCAATAGGTCTGTTGCGCATAGCAGCGCAGCATATTGTAGATACTGGTTATCAAATTCTGGATGCAGACTGCATTCTTGTAGCTCAGGCTCCAAAACTTTCGCCCTACCGCGAAGAAATGCGTAAAAATCTAGCTGATGCTTTGTCGGTAGATGTTAGCATGGTGGGGCTAAAGGCGACCACGACAGAGGGCCTGGGTTTTGCGGGTCGCAAGGAAGGTATAGCGGCTCACGCAACTGTCTTGCTTTGCAGCGCATAAACTTTGTTTGAGCGCAAATAGCCTGAAGGTATAGACCTGAAAGAGGAAAGGTAATGTTTAGAACAATACGCGATAGCGTTGAAGTAATACAGACAAATGATCCCGCAGCGACTGGTGTCATAAATGCCCTGGTAAATTATCCAGGACTACATGCGATTGCACTACACCGCATTCACCACTGGCTCTATAAAAGGCGACTTACTTTTTTTGCACGCCTGGGTTCACAGATTGTACGCTTTCTTACGGGTATCGAAATCCATCCGGGGGCAGTGATTGGTAGACGCTTTTTTATTGACCACGGTATGGGTGTTGTCATTGGTGAGACTACCATCATTGGTGATGACGTTACTCTTTACCAGGGGGTTACCTTGGGCGGAACAGGCAAGGAAACGGGCAAGCGTCATCCCACTTTAGGAAATGGGGTAGTAGTTGGCGTAAACGCCTCGGTTCTTGGGGCGATAACCCTAGAGAATAACGCAAAAGTTGGTGGTGGGGCTGTTGTAGTAAGGGACGTTCCAGAGGGTGCTACCGTCGTTGGTATTCCTGCAAAGATTGTAGGTTCAAAAGCTAAGGATTCTGAGGGTCACGCGTCAAAGGGTGATTTACCTAAAGAAATTCTGCCCGACCCAGTGAAATGTACCATTGATCAATTATGCAAGCGCGTTGAAGAGCTTGAGAGGAAAATTAAGTCCTAAAACCCAGTCTAAACGTGTCATCTTCGCTATAATAGTGGGCATGATTAATGTGGGGTGGATAGGGGCACTCGAATGAGCACGGCAAGGCTAAAAAGATACTCAAAACAGGCGGCACTGACTGCGGATGGCTCTGTGTCCTGCAGATTTCCAGGTGCACTTCTGCGTTTGTTATGCATGCGTGCCACTTTTGTTCTTAGTCTTGTTGTGGCGCTTGCGGTAACTTTGTTGTCAGCGACACCAGCCCAAGGCGCGTTTCCTGAACTTGTTAGCAACTTTCATGTAGAACTTGCTCGCGCGCAGGCTGCTGCAAAGGTGGGCACGCTTGTTACAGGCGACGATCCTTATGCTGATGTCGTTCGCGCTGGCGCAACTTCGCACTATACGCTTACTGCCAGCAACTTTGTAGTGCACCTTGACGACGTCCCTAATATGGACGCAGTGGCTTTATCTTACGCTTCGGCATACGACGACAATAATCTCTCGCGACAGCTGACTCTTGCTGTTAAAGAAAGCAATGTGCGCTCTGCAATCGGCGCCTATGAAGTAGTTTTGACTATAGAAGGCGACAATGCACTAACGGTAGATTCTTACAGTGAACCTAGTAGCGAGACAACCAGTTATCCTACAGCAACTATCAACGTTTTTGTTGTTGATGATCGCACCACTGTTGAAGAGGGCGTTGTTTTCTATGCCCACAACTTTAGGAAACCTTTTTCTGATAGGGCGGGTCTTACTGCTCAGTCCGTACTGGAAAGAACCTTTGCGCGTGCCTATCATGTGGAGTCTGGAGAATCATTAACGAAGGAAATTGCTGTAAACCAGCAAGAACTGACGGACTTTATCCAGTGCGACAAAATTGACGCACGCACACTTTCCCTTAGTGTTCCCTCGACGCCTACTGCTGCAAGTCCTGAACTTTCTTCTGATGAGATTGCTAGGGTAATGACCACTGTTTTGGTGACGACCATCGACAACAGGTCAGCCACGGTGACTCCTCCGGTGCCACCAGTAGTCCCGCCTGTAGCACCAGATGAAGGTGACATACCGGTTACCCCTGTTCCTGCTTCTGGCAGTAATCCCAATAGGACCCCGGGCTTTTCATCGCGTCCTGCTACTGTACAGAGGACACCCATAACTACTGAGGCTGCTGCGAGCACAGAATCAACGCCTGTCGCAGAAAGCGTTGAAGAAGAAGGAGAAGCGGATCAAGACCCCCTTATTGTATCTGGGAATACAGGAGAGGCAGACACTGCTCCGCCGCCTGTAGCTAGGCAGACAAATGAAGCTGCGGTGGAAAGCGAAGCTGGCAACGGTCTTATATTGCTTGCGGCAATCGTTGTGGTAGTGGTCTTGCTTGGGGTAGGTGGCTTCCTGCTCTACCAGCATCTAAACAAAGACAAAAACCTCCTGAATAAAGATAATGAACTCGTGCAGGTGGTATGAGCGAGCCAATTCCTTTAGACATTGAGGTCTTAATAAGCGATGTACTGACCTCAAATCCAAATGCAAACATTGAAGCGATTCGTAAGGCCTATGACTTTGCAGAAAAAGCTCACGGGGGGCAATTTCGCAAATCAGGGGAGCCCTTTATTAGACATCCTCTTGAGGTTGCTGACATCCTGTCAGGACTCAATATGGATTCGGCAACTATTCAGGCGGCACTTCTGCATGACGCCGTTGAAGACAACGATGACATTACTATAGCTGAAGTTAAAGAAGAGTTCGGTGAAGAGGTGGCTGACCTCGTTGACGGTGTAACGAAGCTTGGTAAAGTGAGCTATACCACCCGTGACGAGCAGCAGTCAGACTCTATGCGCAAAATGGTTATTGCCATGGCAAAAGATGTGCGTGTGATTTTGATTAAACTGGCTGACCGCTTGCACAATATGCGAACCCTCGACGCTCTGCCAGAACACAAGCGCATTCTTAAGTCGCAAGAAACAATGGAGATATTTGCGCCCCTTGCCCATAGGTTTGGCATCTCTGCAATCAAGTGGGAGCTTGAAGATTTGGCGTTTTCCTATCTTTCTCCCGACAAATATCATCAAGTAGAGCTTATGGTGCAGGAAAGTCGTGAGGCACGCGAGGCTTACGGTAAAGCTATCATGACAGAGATCGCAGATGTCTTAGACACGGTAAGTATCCAGGCGAAAATTCAAGGACGCCCAAAGCATCTATACAGTATTTACCAAAAAATGCAAAACCGCGGCAAGGACTTCAGCGAGATCCATGATCTAATTGCTCTGCGCATTATCGTAGACTCGGTCAAGGATGTATATGGTGTATTGGGTATGGTGCACAACCTATACAAGCCTATGCCGGGACGCTTCAAAGATTACATTGCCATGCCGAAATTTAATATGTACCAATCACTTCACACGACGGTAATTGGACCAACAGGAAGACCTCTCGAGATCCAGATTCGTACGGTAGAAATGCATCGCCGTGCCGAATACGGTATTGCTGCACATTGGCGCTACAAAGAGGGCAAGCCGGCAAGCGCTGATGACAAAATGGATGATCGCCTGTCGTGGCTGCGCCAAATCCTAGACTGGCAAAATGAAACCAGTGATCCTGTTGAGTTTATGGACGCGCTTCGTATTGATCTCTTTGATGAAGAGGTTTTTGTTTTTTCGCCTCGTGGTGACGTAAAGCCCTTGAAGAAAGGTGCGACACCGCTTGATTTTGCCTATAGCATTCATACAGAGGTCGGTCATCAGACGGTAGGCGCAAAAGTGAATGGCACCATTGTTCCTTTGGCCTATCAGCTAGAGATGGGCGACCAGATAGAGATCTTGACCAATAAGAACTCGAGTCCTAGTCGTGATTGGCTTGATATTGTTGTTACTCCTAGTGCACGGAGCAAGATTCGTAGCTATCTATCAAAGAGTACGCGATCTGACGATATAACAAGTGGCCGTGACATGCTTATGAAAATCATGCGCAAGCATGGGGTAAGCATCGCTACACGCAAAGTAGAAAAAGAATTAGAACTTGTTGCCCGTGATATGCACTACAACACCATTGATGAGCTCTACGCGCAAATTGGTTCATCGAAGCTGTCTGCACGTCTTGTGGGTACGCGCTTACTTAAGCAGCTAAGTGCTTCTGGTCTGCTTGCTAAAGACAGCAAGGGTGCAAAAGCCCTGGCTGCAGAGGAAGTGGCGGAAAAACCAGGTGGTGCTGCTAGTGCGGCAGAGGCAGAGTTTACCCTAGAAACTGCCATGATGGCCCCGCGCCATGCCCGTAGACCAAAGCCAACAGGTGGGGGAATCCGCGTTGCTGGTATTGACGACATCCTAGTAAGACTTTCGAAGTGCTGCAACCCCGTACCAGGGGATGACATTATGGGCTTTATCACGCGCGGACGCGGCGTTTCGGTGCACCGCGCAAATTGTCCTAACGTTAAGGATTTGCAGCACACACCAGAGCGCTTCATAAAAGTCGAGTGGGATCGTAGTACGCACGCAACGTATCACATAGAAGTATTTGTACAGGCACTGGATAGGCTCCGCCTGCTGCAGGATGTCACAATGAAAGTTGCAGAAAGTGGTGTCAATATTCTGTCATCTGCAACAACGACCCATAAAGATGGTATTGTGGATATGCGCTTCCTTTTCGAGACAGGCGAGATGGCAAATCTAGATGCCCTACTGAGCTCACTTCGTGGAGTCGAAGGTGTTTTTGCAGCAAGGCGTATGTTGCCTGGCGAGAATCTCAAAAAGAAGACGCACTAATAACCCCATGCAATTTTAAGAGGAGTTACTCCCATGTCTAATATAGCTAATGAAGCACAGAATACCTCACAGCATCCTTTGCGAACAGATTCAGTAGAAGAACTGCTTAGTGCCTTGCGATTAGCTCGCGGCAATGATGAATTGTTTAATTTTATGCTTGATGTAACTACTCCGCGAGAACTTAGTGAGATGGCGGGGCGCTTACAGGTGGCACGGCTACTTCTGGATGGTCTTGCCTACGCAGCGATTGAGAAAGAAACAGGAGCATCTGCTGCAACTATCGCCCGTGTTTCAAAGTGCCTGCAGTATGGCAATACGGGGTATGTCACTCTATTAAAACGTCTTGAGGAGGGAACCCCATGAGTTTCGTTCATCTTCATACTCATACAGAATATTCGCTACTTGACGGTGCCGCAAAGGTTAAGCCGCTTATTGCACGCGCAAAAGAACTAGAAATGCCCGCGCTGGCCATTACTGACCACGGGTATATGTTTGGCGCAATCGATTTTTATCAGCAGGCTACTGCAGCAGGCATTAAGCCACTCATTGGTTGCGAGATTTATTTCACACCCAATTCTCGCTTTGTTAAAGATCAAAACAACCGAACCCTCTATCACCTAGTTTTGTTAGCCCGAAATAATGAGGGTTATCAGAACCTTATGAAGATTTGTAGTCATGCAGGAACTGAAGGTTTTTACTATCGCCCTCGTGTTGATAGCGAGATTCTAGAAAAGTACTCATCAGGGCTCATTGCAACTTCAGCCTGCATGTATGGTGCTGTTTCAAGTTTTATCGAGCAGGGCGACCCTGCTGAGGCGCGTAAATGGGCGGAATACTACGCCGGTGTTTTTGATCCAGGGTGCTTCTACCTAGAAATTCAGAATCATGGAGGCTCTACAAGAAGTGGCGTGACGCAAAAGCAGCTTTGTGACGGCATTTCTTCGTTAGCGCACGAAATGGGTCTTGGGCTTGTTGCGACAAATGATATTCATTATGTTAATGAGGGTGACGATACCATGCAAGACTACCTCATGTGCATTGGGTCAGGTGGTAGAACACTTGATGATACCAATCGCATGAAGGCCTACAAAGAACTGCACATGAAGTCACGTGCAGAAATGGAAGAGGCTATCGGGGATTATGCGGGTGCCTATGACAATACACTTGATATCGCCAAGGCCTGTAATGTTGAACTGGATTTTAGTAAGGCCATTTTGCCTGTCATTGAGATCCCAGAAGAAAAAACAGAACGTGAGCATCTACGCGAACTCTGTGTTGATGGCCTAAAAAAGCGCTATGGTACTGATGATGTCCCGCAGGAATCGCTAGACCGTCTAGACTTCGAGTTAGACATTGTTGCAGAGAAGGGCTTTTGCGCCTATTTTTTAATCGTATCTGACTTTACTCGCTGGGCCCTAGATCGCGGCATTGCAGTAGGTCCTGGCCGTGGTAGTGCAGCAGGCTCAATCATTGCCTATTCGCTAGATATTACTGACCTCGATCCGCTAGAACACGACCTGCTTTTTGAGCGCTTTCTTAATCCGGAGCGTAGTGAAATGCCTGATATCGATATGGATTTCGAGCCTCGTAGGCGTGATGAAGTCATTAATTACGTACGAGAAAAGTACGGAGAAAGTCGTGTAACGCAAGTAATCACTTACTCTAAACTTATGGCGAAACAGGCAGTTCGCGATATCGCACGCATCATGGATAAACCCTTTGGTTTGGGTACAAAGATTAACGCCCAAATACCTTTTCTGACATCCATCAACGGCGCGATGGAGAAAAATCCAAAGTTCAAGGAACTCTATAAGGGCGATGAAGAGGCAAAAATTGTCATTGATGCAGCACTATCTATTGAGGGATATATCCGCGGGGAGGGTGTCCACCCTTGCGCTGTAATCATTAGCCGTGAAGATATTACCGAATATGCGCCAGTAAAGATTGACACAAAGGATAAGGATGACTCACTTGTAATTACCCAATATGACGGCGAAACACTTGCTGACATGGGACTCCTGAAAATGGACTTTTTAGGACTGCGTAATCTCTCGGTAATCGAGGACGCTATTAAAGCGATTGAGAAAAATTACGACCGCCTTATTGATAAGAACGAAATCCCTCTTGATGATCCTAAGTCTTTTGCCTTGCTAACACGCGCGCATACAGCGGGTGTTTTCCAAGTGGAAAGTTCTGGCATGCGGGCACTTCTTCGCAGGATGAGACCCACACAGTTTGCCGACATCGTAGCTGTTTTGGCTCTTTTTAGGCCAGGGCCACTGCAGTCAGGCATGGTTGACGACTTTGTTCAGCGAAAGCATGGGCAAAGAGAAGTAACCTACTACGATGAACGTCTAAAGCCTATCCTAGAAGACACGTATGGCGCAATCGTGTACCAAGAACAGGTAATGCTCATATCTATGGAAATGAGTGGCTTTACTGCAGCAGAAGCGGATAAACTGCGTAAGGCAATGGGTAAAAAGATTCTTGAGGTACTCACCCCCATGCGAGAAAAGTGGGTTAATGGTGCGGTCGAGCGTGGTTATGATGGCACTATGGCATCACAGTTATGGGAAGATATTTTACCCTTTGCGGAATACGCCTTTAATAAAAGCCACTCTGCTGCATATGGTCTTACCACCATGAGGACTGCTTACCTTAAAGCTCATTATCCTGGCGAAACTATGGCGGCAGTTCTTACGAGCAAGCTAGGAAAGACTGACGAGCTTACTCGCTACATTCAAGAGTGCAAGGATGAAGGTCTTGCTGTACTTCCGCCTGATGTCAATAAGTCAGACATCTATTTCTTTAATAACCCAGGAGAAGGAATCCGTTACGGACTTGCGGGTATTAAGGGTGTAGGAGAGGCAGTTGCCGAATCTATTCTGGCAGACCGTGAAGAAAATGGACCCTTCGAAAATCTGTATGATTTTGTGAACAGAGCAGAGGCAAAAGTCTCTAATAAACGTGTAGTAGAAGCACTTATTAAGGCGGGCGCCTTTGATTCTACAGGGTATCCGCGTAAGCAGCTTTTCCGCATTGTTGAAGAGGGTCTACTGAAGCACGCAGCAACCCGTGCACAGGCGCGTAATGCCGGCCAGATTTCAATGTTTGATATGTTTGAGCCAGAGGAGCATGGTTTTGAAGATGATGCCATGGAGCCCCCAGGAACTGCTGCTGATGAATGGGATAAGGGCTTAAAACTGGCTTTCGAGCGCGATTATCTGGGAATGTATCTTTCGGATCATCCACTTTCTGATTATGCTGATGCCATACGAGAGTATGCTGATATCAGTATCACCTCGCCAGAGATTCCTAAGAATTTTTCTGGCTGGTTTGCGGGAATGCTTACGGGGGTTGAGATCAGACCCTCAAAATCTGGGAATATGTATGCGCGTGGTCAGCTGGAAGATTTGGGCGGCAGTTTAGACTTTGTTGTTTGGGGTAAGGCGGTAAAAGCTTATGAACGCCTTATCGAAAACGACAGAATAGTGTTAATGAACGGGCAGTATAAGGTAGAAGACGGTGACACGACCCTTATCGTGAACGAGATTAAAGAATTGCCGCGTGATAATGGTGGCAATGGAGATAATGGCCCTAAGCCAAAGCTGGTTGTAAAGGTAACTCCAGAGCAAATGGGGGATAGGGCAGCTATAGAAAGTTTCCGTCGTAGCTTGGCGCAATTTCCTGGGCAAAGCATTGTCGAACTGCACATCTTTGAACCTGTGTCAGCAACTACGACAGTGGCTGTATTGCCAGAGCAAGTCAATCCTGATAATATCCAGCTACTTGGTCGTCTCAAGGCTCAGCTAGGCAACGATACTGTGTCAGTGGAATAGCCTTAAAAATTGTGCTACACTATTCAGTCGGCGCTGCCTTTGGCCTCGCCGCACTTCGTTCGGAATCATTGTGCAAGCACATGATTCTCTCGCTACGCTTGCGTTGCTTGTAGCTTCGCAGCACTGCGCTCAGGATTTGATGCAATGCATCAATCCTCTCGCTGCGTTTGCGTTGGGGTATCGTCTAATGGCAGGACGCTGGTTTTTGGTGCCAGTTGTCTAGGTTCGAATCCTAGTACCCCAGCCATCTTCTAAAGTAACCCATTGTTCTTTGGTTATTTTCTAATCATTAGTACCTAGTTTGATACGATAGTCTTCTGTGCAAATCTTGCGAGAACAAGAGGATTTAAGATGATTAGCCTTAAAGAGTACCGAAAAGAAGAATTCCCAAAAAGTGCATCAGTTGCTTGTCAGGGGGTTAAAGGGGCTTTTTCTCAAGTAGCAGCAGATATTCTTTTTGAGCAACCCGAAATCATGAATATGCGCACCTTCGATGGTGTTTTTCGGGCTGTGGATGCAGGCTTATGTCAGTACGGAATACTCCCCATTGAAAACTCAAATGCGGGATCAGTGACAGACGTATATGACCTGATGAAGGAATATAACTTCTATATCGTAAGAAGCGTAAAAATATCTATCTCTCACACCTTGCTAGGAAATAGGCAGATCCCCCTTGAGGACATAAAGGAAATATACACGCATGAGCAGGCTGCAAGGCAGTGTAGTGCCTTTATAGAAAGACATCCTCATGTAGAGCTTATTATGTGCGCAAATACAGCGACAGCAGCGCAGCTGGTTGCAGAAAGTGGCAGGACAGATGTTGCGGCTATTGCGTCAGAAAATTGTGCGGAACTCTATGGTTTAACAGTTCTGGAAAAAGACATTCAAAATAATGCCAACAATTACACACGTTTCATCTGTATCTCGAAAAAGTGTGAGGTCTACGGAAATCCAGACAGAATAAGTCTTATGTTAACTACTGAGCATAAATCAGGCTCGCTTTACGAGGTAATTAAGCAATTTGCTCATCTGCAGCTGAACTTGATAAAGCTTGAGTCTCGTCCCATAGCCGACACGGATTTTGACTTTATGTTCTACTTCGATGTGCAGGCGAGTATTGATGATGAAAAGGTGCATGACTTGTTGACTCGTCTAAACTTATGTACAAAGTACCTTGCTTTCCTGGGTAACTATAGTGAGGTAACGTGTCCGGTGACTGCATCAAGATGAGTACAAAAGAGAAAGTTCTTGCACTACTTGAAAGCAGTAGAGGACAGAGTATTTCAGGGGAGCATATTGCTGAACAGCTTGGGGTAAGCCGTAATACCATATGGAAAGCAATTAAAGAACTAGAAAAAGATGGGCACAAGGTTACAGCAGTTACCAATAAGGGATATTGTTTAAGCGAGGACAGCGATGTTCTTTCGGCGCAAGGTATGGCCTCTTATCTAGAACAGAAAGAATTGACAGAGAGGATTTTTGTCTACGACTGTCTAGAATCAACTAATACAACTGCCAAAGAGCTGGCTGTAGCAGGGGCTCAGCATGGCACAGTTGTGATTGCTAATCAGCAAACAGCAGGAAAGGGACGTTACGGCAGGAATTTCATTTCCCCGTCAGGAAGTGGACTCTATATGAGTATAGTGCTGTGTCCAAAGCTGCTGAGTTTTGATGCGTCTACCCTAATAACAGCCTGCACTGCTGTAGCTGTTTGTGAGTCCATTGAGGAAACTTCAGAAGCAAAGCCTCGCATTAAATGGGTAAATGACATCTTTGTTGGGGACAAAAAGGTGTGTGGGATTTCAACTGAGGCCGCAATGGATTTTGAGAGTGGAACCATGCAATGGATTGTGGTTGGAATTGGGATTAACTTAATTGATCCGCCAGAAGGGGTCTTGCAGGATTCGCGTAATCTTATTGGGTCAATCTTTGGGGCGGATAAACCATCTGTAACAAGAAATCGTCTTGCAGCGGAAGTCATTAATCGCGTCGTAAGGACAAAGGAACAAGACACTGATGTAGACATGCTTGCGCGATACAGGCAGCGCATGTTTATGTTGGGTGAAAGGGTTATCGTAACGGGTCTTGGTGATAGTTATGAGGCTACTGCGCTTGATCTTGATGGATACGCGCAACTTATTGTAGAAAAGGACACAGGGGAAGTAGTGACACTCTCTTCTGGTGAGGTAAGCGTGCGGCCCAGATAGTCCACCTTAAGAACAGTCCTTATTCTGCCTAGTGTGAGGGTTATCTTCATGCGAAAATCAGCTCACCTTCATCAATTGTCACCATCCTTTATTAAATTAGTTGACAATCTTATTTTCTTCCTATACAGTTACTAGAACTTAAATGGAGGGGGATTCAAAGTGGAAGTAAAAACAACAACACGTGACCTATGTCTAATCGCACTTTTCGTTGCCATAATCGCAGCTTTAGCGCAAATCACCATACCTTTGCCTTTTGTGCCGCTTACTATGCAAACCTTTGCAATTGCACTTGCTGGTGTGGTTTTAGGGGCGCGGAGAGGTGCGATAGCAGCGGCACTCTATCTTCTTCTGGGTGCGTTAGGCGTGCCTGTGTTTGCGGCTTTTAGTGGTGGGTTTGGCTTTCTCATTGGCGCAACAGGCGGCTATCTACTTTCCTTTCCCTTGCTTGCATTCATCGCAGGAATCGCTGCTGACAGAGCAGTACTTGTAAGGGAGGGTGGACAACGCTTGCTTGCCGCGGGCATTCTTGCAGGGGGCCTTATTGTTGGTATGCTTATTAATCTTATGGCTGGAACAGCGCAACTTTCACTTGTGATGCAAATTGGCTTGCTTGAGGCTTTTGTACTGGGCATGCTTCCTTTTCTGATTCCTGAGCTCCTGAAAATTGCTCTCATATTTGCCATTGCTCCTAAGATACGTCAGGTTGTTGACAGTGGCGCGAAAACATAGATTACTTACGGTATGAAGATGCCTAAGAAACAAAAGCACGAACAAGATGATTCCATCTTAAGGTTACGGCCACATCACCTGCTTTGCACGCAGGGATATGAAGGTAAGGGATACAACCAAGAATTTGTTCGCAATATGACAGTGATTGTTTCACGTCTGCGAAATGAGGACAGTACTCCCATCAAGCTTGTGTTTACTACAGACAGTATTTGCGATAAGTGTCCTAAGAAAGTTGCTGCAGGTATTTGCGAGAAGGATCTCAAGGTAAAGATGATGGACAAAAAAGTAATGGATTGCTTTAACCTTGAAGAAGATAACTATAGCTATCAGGAAGTTATTAAAAAGATTAACAAAGGTATGACTGCTGCAATGCTAGACGATATTTGCAATGATTGTAGCTGGTTTCTTGAAAGTGCGTGCAGGCAAAATATTATAGGCTAGATGTTCTATAATACTTCCATGAAACCCGTTACCACTGTTATAAATTCAAAACAACTTGAATCTGCCGTGTCGGCACTCGTGAACACTTCTGTGCTTGCAATTGACACGGAATTCATGCGAGAGAAGACTTATTTCCCAAAACTTTGCCTACTGCAGATTGCTGCTACGATTGATGGTGAAACAAGAGTCTTTCTTATTGATCCTCTGCAGGAAAAGCTTGATTTGAAACCTCTGGCAGAGCTTTGGTCTAATCCTGATATCGTTAAAGTTTTCCATTCGGGATATCAAGATCTTCAGATTCTTTTTGATGCTTGTGGGGCTGCTCCTAGGCCTTATTTTGACACACAGGATGCAGCGGTTCTAATTGGGCAGCCAGAACAAATCGGTTATGCTGCTTTGGTCGAACGTTTACTAGATATTAAGCTAGATAAAGCAGATAGCTTTACGGATTGGGCAAAGCGTCCGCTTAGTAAGGCGCAGCTTAAGTACGCGCAAGATGACGTAAACTACCTGTTGCAGCTTTATCCGCTTATCAAGTCAGAGCTTGAGTCACTAGGAAGAGAGTCATGGCTTGAGGCAGAGTTCAGTTACAAATCTTCAGATAAAGCACTGACTGTTAACATCCGCGAGCAGTACGGTAGACTTAAGCGAGTCTCTTCGCTTAAGCCCCAACAGCTGGCCATTGCGCGTGAAGTTGCTGCATGGCGAGAAAGCGAAGCCATGCGCAGGAATATTCCAAAGCGCTGGCTGCTGCCTGATGAGTCAATCCTTGAGATTGCAAGGCGTGCACCAGCAAGTACAGAGGCCATTGCAGAACTACGTGGTGTGGACTCTAATCTGAAGCATTCACTACCGAAGATTCTTGCTGCAGTGAAGGCAGGAAAGGCTTGTCTGCAAGAGGACTGGCCTCAACTTGCGCAGCGCCGTAGATTGTCGGGGGAAGATAGTGCCGCAATCGAGCTCATGGCAGCCATTGTCAGGAAGCGGGCTCAACAGAATCGCATTTCAAGTTCTGCATTAGCTTCGCGGGCATTACTTGAAGACTATGTATCTCATCGTAATGAAGATTGCGCACTTATGCAGGGCTGGCGCAAAGATCTTATAGGGGAAGAGCTTAAGCGGCTACTTGAAGGGAAAATCTGCCTTTTGATGAGGGACAATTGCCTTGTGATTGAAGAGGTTAAACCAGTACAGGATTCAGTGCAGAATCCATCTCAGGGGGCGACTAATGCCAAGCAAGCCTGAGCAAAGTGCGATTAGTGTAAGCGAGGCGCTTAACATCGTCAAAATTGGACTTGAATCCATGCGCATGCGTATCATTGGTGAAGTCTCAGGTTTTACAGGCAATCGGTATGCTACAAAGTATCTCAGCTTAAAGGATAGTGACAGTGCTCTAAAGTGCATTATTTGGGGCAATGTATATAAAGCTGCTGGTGTAGACCTTAAGGATGGTCTAGAAGTAGAGGTTGAAGGAAAGTTCTCTGTCTACCCTCAAAAAGGAGAGATGAGCTTTCATGTCTCAAAGATTCATATTGCGGGGGAGGGACAGTTACGCCTAGAACTTGCGCGTCTTGAAGCACGCCTGCGCGCAGAGGGACTTTTTGACGAAGCCCACAAACAAAGTCCTCCTTTACTCCCTCGAAAAATTGCAGTAGTTACTTCACCGGCAGGTGCAGTTATACATGACATCACAAAGACGCTTGCGCGCAGGTGGCCTTTTGCAGAAGTCCTTCTTTTTGGTGTGCGCGTTGAGGGGTCAGAGGCTGAGGAGCGTATTGTTGAAGGCTTGCAGGCTGCCGATGTGTCACAGGCGGATGTGGTGATCCTTGCTCGCGGGGGTGGGTCCTTTGAAGATTTGCTGCCTTTTTCAAGTGAGCGGGTCGTTCGTGTCATTGCTGCGATGCAAAAGCCTGTTGTTGCAGGCATTGGTCACGAGCCCGATATAAGTCTGGCTGACCACGTTGCAGACTTACGTGCTCCAACACCAACAGCGGCTGCAGAGGTGGTAAGTACGCCTAATGTAGATGACATACAGCAGATTTTAATGGGCAGCTCTCGTAGCATGAGCGTAGCTCTACAGAAAAAGGTTCGCCTATTGCGTCAACAGCTTGATAGTTATTCGAGCAGGCCAGTATTTTCTGGTCCAGAGGCACTGCTACAGGTACGTGCAATGATGCTTGACTCCGTTTTGCAGCGAATGACTGCTCAAATGGGTAGGGGATTTGAAGCACAATCGGCAAAGTTACTTCGCGCTCAAGAGCACTTGCATAAACGTGGCAACACACTTGTAGAGCAAAGGCGTCATAGATTAGAGCAGAATGCACAGGCATTGGACGCTCTTTCCCCTCTAAAGGTATTGGGCAGGGGGTATGCAGCAGTCTTTGATGAAGAATCTGGGGAAGTGCTTGATACTGTAGAAGCTGCAAACATTGGACAAGACATTCGGATAAGGTTAAAGGACGGTCAATTAGACTGTGAAGTGAAAGGGGTAAGGCATGGATAACCTTTTTGATGAAGATGAAACCACCATGGTTCCAGCAGTAGCTGCAGAATATACTGTGGATAAGGACATGGGGGAAGGCGCAGAACCAGAAGCCACAGAATCCAGCGTAGAGGAGCTTGCTGCTGAACCTGACTCTGTAGTTGAAGGCGGTGCCTCGGAAGCAAAGTTCAGTGAACAGCTGACACAGCTAGAAGGCATTGTGGCACAACTTGAAAGCGGTCAACTAGACTTGGAAGACAGCTTAAAGCGCTATGAAGAAGGCGTCCAACTTATTCGTTCATTGCAAATAAAGCTTGTAGATGCAGAGCAAAAGGTTCAGGTTATGATGGGTGAAATAGAGGGACCTGATTATGGGTAGTGGCACCCAAAGTGCACAAGAGCTAAGTGCGCAAACTGACTGCATATTCTGCAAAATAATTGCAGGGGACTTTAATACAGATTTCGTCTATCAGGATGATTATGTTGTTGCTTTTGATGACATCAGTCCTCAAAAGCCCGTGCATACCTTGATTGTGCCACGCCAGCATGTGGTGAACTTAGAAGATAACCCAGATCCAGAACTATTGGCACGTTTATTTTCTGCAGCGAGCAAGGTTGCGGCAATTAAAGGGGTTGCAGGCACAGGTTATCGTATCGTGCAAAATAATGGCAAAGGTGCGGGTCAAACGGTTTTTCACCTACACGTGCACTTGCTAGGGGGAGACCCTTTCACAGAAAACATAGTATAATCTACTGCCTTAGAAATTAATAAGTCTTGTGGCTGCCAGAAAAGGAGAGTATTCATGAGTTCATTTCTCGAGAAAACCATTGAACGTGCACGTGCTGCTAACCAGCATATAGTTTTGCCAGAAGGCTCTGATGCTCGTACCTGGGAGGCTGCAAAGCAGGCGGCAGGTCAAAAAGTGGCTCGCATCACCGTGCTTGCAGCGGACGCCGATGTTCCAGCGGATGTAGACACAAGCATTATTCAGGTGATTGATCCAGCTACAGCAGACTTCAAGAGCGAATTAGCTGAAGGGCTTTTTGAGCTACGTCAGGCAAAAGGAATGTCCCGTGAGCAGGCAGATGAACTTATTACAGATCCTCTTTACTTCGCTACAATGATGGTAAAGACGGGCAGAGCTGACGGTGCAGTAGCAGGAGCAGTCAATGCGACAAGTGCGGTACTACGTGCAGCACTGCAGATACTTAAAACGGCACCAGGAACAAAGCTAGTTTCAAGTTACTTTATTATGGATGTGCCTGACTGCGAGTATGGTGAAGGGGGCATATTCCTCTTTTCGGACTGCGGTCTTGTAGAAAATCCTGACGCAGAAATGCTCTCAGAAATCGCTATTTCGTCAGCAGGTTCTTTCGAGGCCTTGGTGGGTAAGCAGGCTCAGGTAGCCATGCTGTCCTATTCAACTTATGGCAGCGCAAGCAGTTCTTTGACGGAAAAGGTTGTCGAGGCCACGCGTCTTGCGCAGGAAAAACGTCCTGACATTGCTCTTGATGGCGAGTTGCAACTTGATGCTGCTATCGTAGAGGCCATCGGTAAATCCAAGGCCCCTGATAGTAAAGTTGCAGGTAAGGCGAATTGTCTCATATTTCCTGACCTGAACTCTGGCAATATCGCGTATAAGTTGATAGAGCGCTTGGCAAAGGCAGAAGCTTATGGTCCCATCACACAAGGGATTGGGGCACCAATTAACGATCTTTCGCGCGGATGTAGCGCTGACGACATATTGGGCGTAATCGCGATCACAGCAGCACAGGCTGCTGATAAGGGGTAGGGGGAAATATGGGCGAAGATATGAAAATTTTAGTTCTTAATGCAGGCTCTTCTTCATTGAAGTATCAGCTTATGGATAGCAATACAGAAGATGTGCTGACACAAGGCTTGGTTGAGCGTATTGGAGTAAAGGGAAAGGCTGATCACAGCTGGACGATTGGGGATAAAAAAAGCAGCGAAAACCTATCCCTTGCAAATCATGAAGAGGCTCTTCAGGCGGCCATTGCGGCATTGTCTGCAGAAGACGGGGGAGTAATCCAGGATCTTGAAGACATCAGTGCTGTTGGGCACCGCGTTGTGCATGGAGGAGAGTATTTTTCTGAATCGGTGGCCATCGATGAGGATGTGCTAGAGAAACTTGACGAGGTATCCCCGTTAGCGCCTTTACACAATCCAGCTGCGGTAAGCTGCATTCGCGCGTCACGTGCGCTTATGCCAGAGGTTACCCAGGTGGCGGCTTTCGATACAGCCTATCATCAAAGTATTCCGCCAGAGGCCCATCACTATCCACTACCTCATGAACTTTATGAAAAGTACAAAGTGCGTCGTTATGGTTTTCACGGAAACTCTCACCGCTATGTGGCGCAGCGTGCTGCAGAGCTTGTCGGTATTCCCTTGCGCGATCTGAAAATTATTAGCTGCCATCTAGGAAACGGTGCTTCAATTGCAGCTATCAGAAATGGTGTGTCGGTTGACACAAGCATGGGCTTTACTCCGCTTGAGGGCCTGATGATGGGTACACGTACAGGAAGTATTGATCCAGCCATTGTGACTTTTCTTATGCGTGAAGAAGGACTGAGCCCTGACGAATTAGATAACCTAATGAATAAAAAGTCAGGTTTGCTGGGTGTTTCTGGCATTAGTAGTGACCTGCGTGATGTTTTGGATGCTCAGGAAAGCGGAGACGAATCAGCGAAGCTAGCAAATGATATGTATGCTTACTGCATCAAACGTTTCATTGGGCAATATATGGCAGTGCTGGGTGGTCTTGATGTTATCGTGATGACTGCAGGTGTCGGAGAAAATAGTCCTGTTATGCGTGCAGCAGCTCTAAGTGGGCTAGAGCACTGGGGAATCGCTGTTGATCCTTGGCGTAATTTTGGGCGAAATAAAACTATCAAAAATGGACTTGAGGGAGAATTCAAGGTTTCAGCTCAGGGTTCACGCGTCAAAGTGCTGGTAGTTCCCACCAATGAAGAGCTCATGATTGCTCGTGATACAAAGGCGCTTCTGTAGATTCAAAAGTGCTTGGCGAGGGTTTAACAATTATTTTACATAAGTAATATTGTAGTTTCATGATTCGCTTGTCTATAATTTACTGCACTGTATTATAAAAATAGAAAGGAACTACACATTACTATGGCTGCGAACAGTGGTACTGTGTGTTGCTCGAGCTGTGAGAAAGAGGGCTCTCACAGATTTAGCTCGATACCTAAGACCCTCGGACCGCTACGTAAACTACTTGTATTTGCGGCTATGATAACAGTCCTGCTGCTATCATCATTCGTGCTCACGGGATGCACGGGTCGTGATATTCAGGGACAGATTATTGTGTCGGGGTCAACGACGCTTCTTCCCATTGCAGAAACGGCAGCCCAGCAGTTCGAAACTACGCATCCGCAGTACATTGTGCTGGTGTCAGGTATGGGAACTTCTGCAGGAATCGAGGCTGTTGGTGTTACGGGCACAGCAGATATCGGTACCTCATCGCGTGATCTTCGCGGGGCTGAACTTGATCTTGATCTTATTGAGATTCCTGTAGCCTACGATGGTATTGCAGTAATCGTGCATCCTGATAATCCTGTTAATAACTTAACGCTTGCAGAACTGCGTGATGTTTTCTCAGGAAATATCACCAATTGGCAAGAGTTAGATGGTCCAGATATGCCCATCGTGCTTGTTAATCGCGATGAAGCGTCAGGTACACGCAGTTCGTTTGCTTCTGCGGTGATGGACGATGAATCTTTTGAGGTCAACTCTGTAGTATTGCCAGGTACTGGTCAGGTGCGCGAGGTAGTCGCGCGTACCCCTGAAGCCATTGGTTATATCTCAGTAGGGTTTGTAGAGCCAAGACATGTAGAAACCTATGTGCAGGCTATTTCCCTTGACGGAGTAGAGCCCACTGACGAAAACATCATCAGTGAGGAATATCCCATTTCTCGCGCGTTACATTTTTTGGTTGCTGGTACTCCAGAAGGATCAGCCCTTGAATATATCGAATTTGTCCTCTCTGATGAAGTGCAGCAGGGCGCTGTAAGAGATGCAGGCTTCTTGCCGATAACTGAAGCAGACCATACTGAGTTTAGGCGCATGCTAAGTGAGGGCAACTACTAATGGATGAACATAAAAACAAAGTTAGCAGTATGCCGGAAGAAGATAATTCTAAGGTAGGGTCTTCAGCAGTGGACGCCCAAGAGAATACTCAAAGCAATGAAGTAGAAGCGGGCAAAGAGGGTCTGCGTACAGATGCAGACCCCAGCAAAAAGACACTAACACATACGCCCAGTGTTGTAATGAAGGAACTGGCCGATACTGCCGCTCAGCGCGAACCAGTTCCAGAGGCTAGGCCAGCAACAAAGCTGCAGCTTGTGTCGCGCAGTACTCAGATCAAAGAGGCTTCACTTGCGACACTCTTTTTCGTCTGCGCGTTTTTGGCGGTGCTTGGCGCAGGGCTTATCTTTGCCTTTGTGGCATGGCGCGCATTCCCTCTTCTGAGTGACATTGGGCTCTGGAATTTTCTGACGGGAACCCAGTGGTCTGTTGCAGATAATACCTTTGGTGCACTGCCCTTCATTTTGGGCAGCTTTGTGGTTGTAGGCGGCTCACTTGTTCTGGGCGTGCCCCTTGCCGTGCTGACTGCAGTGTTTATGTCAGAAGTAGCAAGTCCACGTGCTAACGCAATAATCCGTCCTGCTGTAGAATTGCTTGCTGGCGTTCCTTCGGTAGTAGTAGGTTTCTTCGGTGTTGTAGTGGTAGTACCTATAGTGTCAGCACTTGTAGGCGGGGCAGGTTTTGGACCATTAACTGCATGGATTGTGCTTTCAATTATGATTATGCCTACAATCACAACGCTTTCTGAGGACGCGCTTAATTCTATTCCTATGGGTATTCGAGAGGCCTCCTATGCCATGGGCGCGACGAAATGGCAGACAATCTGGAAGGTAGTTATTCCTGCAGCGCGTATTGGAATCATTGATGCCACTATCCTAGGTATGGGTCGTGCCATCGGTGAAACTATGGCAGTACTGATGGTTGTGGGTAATGCTCCGCAGCTATTTGCTGGAATATCTGCACCAATCTCAACTATGACTAGCCAGATCGTGCTAGAAATGGGTTACTCATCAGGTGAGCACAGGACAGCCCTCTTTGGACTTGCAGCCATACTTTTCTTGATATCAATGAGTCTTGTACTGACGGTACGACTTCTTGCACGTGAACAAACAAAGAAAACTAAAAAGGTCAAGAAAGGGGGTGGGGCATAGTGAGTACGAACATGAATAAGAATAAGAACACTCGCAGTACCAACGCTACTGGTGCAGGACAGCGGAAGACCGGTATGCAGGTTATGAAAGAGCTTAAAGAACAGCACCGGGAATCTGGTAGTGGTCTAGGCCGCGCACATCTAAATAACCGTATCGCACTAGGAGTACTTTGGGGTGCAACGATTATCACTATCGGCTTGCTTGCCGTCATCCTTATCTACGTTGCCTATCATGGGTTAGGTGTAGTTCTGCAGGACTTCCCACGTTTTATCTTTACGTGGCCAGAGGGTGTTAATGCAGAGGGTGGAATTTGGCCCACTATTGTGGCTACCTTATACTCAACGGGTCTTGCCATGGCGATATCAACACCAATTGCAGTGCTAGCAGCTGTTTATTTGGCAGAATACGCTAAGCAGGGTCGCATTGTCAAAACGATTCGCTTCGCGGCAGACTCACTTGCCAGTGTGCCAAGCATCGTAATGGGTCTTTTTGGCCTAGCCTTCTTTGTAGAAACTTTGAATATTCCTCTGTCGATGCTTGCAGCATCTCTTGGTTTGTCACTGCTTATGTTACCTATTACTATGCGTGCGACAGAAGAGGCAATCCGCGCTGTTCCCCGTTATATTCGCTGGGGATCTTACGGTATGGGCGCAACGAAATGGCAAACAGTGAGTCGTGTGGTGTTGCCAACAGCAACTCCGCGTATTATCACTGGTCTCATTTTGTCACTTGCAAGAGCCATTGGTGAGACCGCTGTAGTATTCCTTACCATGGGTATTGCGATTAACCTACCTATTATTCCTACTGACTCTGGCAGATCAATGTCGGTACACCTTTACTTGATGGCAGTTGAGGGCATTAACTTGCCGTCAGCCTACGGAACAGCATTCCTGCTACTGCTGATTATATTGGTATTGAACTTGAGCGCGCGCTACATTTCAAAGCGCTACTCACGTATTGATAACGCATAGAAAGGGCATTATTCACATGAGCGCGTCCACACATCAAACAAAGTATTCAACCCCACTACAGACTGATCCACTGGTAACAAGTTATTATGTGCGCAATCTAGAATTTTGGTATGGAGACTTCAACGCTCTTACCAATATCTCTCTTGATGTTATGCCTTCGGCAATCACGGCCTTTATTGGACCTTCAGGTTGCGGAAAGTCTACCTTTTTGCGTTGCATGAACCGCATGAATGATCTAATTCCTGATACAAAAGTCGGGGGAGACATGTTGCTAAAGGGTGCTGACATCTATAGTTCTGGTGTAGATCCCGTAGATTTGCGTCGCCGCGTGGGTATGATCTTCCAGCAGCCAAATCCTTTTCCTCAGTCGATTTACGACAACGTTGCCTACGGCCCGCGCCTGCAGGGCGTAAAGAAGAAATCTGATCTTGATGATATCGTAGAAGACTCACTAAAGCGTGCGAATCTATGGAAAGAGGTTAGTGGCATTCTGGATAAAAACGGCCTTGCCATTAGCGGTGGTCAGCAGCAGTGCCTTTGCATTGCTCGTGTACTTGCTGTGCAGCCAGAGGTGTTGCTGATGGATGAGCCCTGCTCTGCTATTGACCCCACTTCAGTGCAAAAGATTGAAGACCTTATGGCAGAAATCAAGGATGAGGTTACCATCATTATCGTTACCCATAACATGCAGCAGGCCGCCCGTGTTAGCGACTACACCTCGTTTTTCCTGCAGGAAGTAGCAGGAGAGCCAGCCGTACTGGTGGAAAGCGGAAAAACAAGTGATATCTTTACGGCGCCTATTGATAAAAGAACCGAAGATTACATTACAGGAAGATTTGGTTAAACTTTAGTTAAATCTTGCAGGATAGAAGGGGATTACTCTTCTTCGCCTGTTATAGTTGAATGTATCTACCTATACACTTCTCTCGCTAGGAGGTTAATTGCAATGCGTGAACAATTCAGACAAGATATGCATGACGTTCAGGGTGATGTCGTTGCTATCATGGAAGAACTTCTTAATACAACAAAACTTTCCGTTAATGCTCTTATAAAGGGTGACGAAGTAGTTGCACAGGAAATTATTGACGACGATGATCGTTTTGATAGCTTGACATTAGGTATCGAAGAGCGTGTCATCGAGCTCATTGCAACTCAGTTTCCTGTGGCACGTGACCTGCGCTTTCTCATGTCAATGTCCTTCATTGCTATGTATCAAGAACGCATTGGGGACTATGCCCAAACTATCGCAAAGGCAGCACGCCGTAGTGCAGATAAGCCTGTTCCACAGCCCCTTATCGACCTAATTAAGGCACAGGCAAACCTTGTTTACCGCGTTATGGATGCCACGCGTGAGGCTTTAGAAGAGCGCGATCTTGAGCTCGCGCTAAAGCTGCCAGAATTGGATGAGCCTGTAGATTCGCTTAATAAGCAGTTCTACCGTGAGCTGGGACGTCTGACTGATGAAGACGAAATAGAAGCAGCTTCAAAGATGGTTATGTCAGCACGCGCCCTAGAGCGCATTGCTGACTACTGTGTTGATACGGGTGAGCGTCTTGCCTATTTCTTAACGGGTGAACGTGACTTGCTTGAAGCAGTAGAGGCAGATTTAGAGCCTCAAAAAATCATCTAGAGTTCTTTAGGAAAGCATGAGTACCCTAGCAGCATCGTTTGAAGCTGTCCGCGCACGAATGGCTGATGCTGCAGGACGTAGTGGTCGTAAGCCAGAGGATATCTGCTTAGTAGCTGTCTCAAAATCTGTGAGTGTAGACAAAGTTAAGCAGGCTCAGACAGAGTGCGATCAGTATCTTTTTGGAGAAAACCGCGCGGATGAATTGGTTCGCAAGGCAGAAGTTTGCCCAGACGCAGACTTTCATTATGTCGGAACCCTGCAAACCAATAAGGTGCGCAAAGTAGTTGGTGTCGCCAGCTTGATACATTCCGTAGATTCAGAGCGCCTATTGCGCGCCATTGATGCGCGTGCGAAATTACAAAGCATCAAGCAGCCTGTTTTAATGCAAGTTAGCATTAGTGGGGAAGAAGCAAAGCAGGGCATAGAGCCAAGCCAGCTGGATGCACTCTTGCATCTAGCAAATAGCGAGCTTGCCCATATTCAAGTAAACGGCCTCATGACGATGGCTCCCTTTGCTCCTGCGGGTGATATACGATGGATTTTTGAGGACTTGCGCAAGCTTCGCGACAAGTCTGTTCAAGACGGACCTTCGGTGTCCTTGTCTGAACTTTCTATGGGTATGACGGGTGACTTTGAAGCTGCTATAGAAGAGGGTGCGACGTTAGTTCGTGTGGGTACTGCGCTGTTTGCTGCCTAGGATGTTCTAGGCAAGAAGCGTGCTGTAGATAGGAAAATTGCTAGTGAGCAAGATGGATAAATTAAAAGCACGCCTAGGTTTTGGGGCAAACTGGGACGCGGAATACTTGCAGGAGGACGACAGTCCTCATACTGCAGAGGATGTGACTATGATGGCGAGTCAAAATGACTATGCAAGCGAAGCTGCTGCTCGCAATGCTTACTCGGGGGTTAGCAAAAAGTCTAAAACACCTTCTGCTGGTGTTGCCGCTGGGGCAGAGGGACGTCGTTACGCCAAGGACTCACCTTACGCGTCAGGGGCTGCCCCAAGTGCTGTTACAAAGCACGTCCGAAAGCCTGACTTAAAGCGTGTGTCAGAGATTACAGGGCGAGAAATTCGCGAGACCACAGAAGGTCGTCGCAGCGCCCAGCCCAGAATTGAGGCTGATGGAAGTACAACCTTTAAGCCAAAAGATTTTTCAGAAGCTATACTTGTAGCCAATCACCTAAAAGAAGGCAAGGTGGTAATTGTTGATTTATCACTGGTGCCCAGCTTACAGAGGCAACGTTTCGTAGATTTTATGGCAGGGCTCGTTTATGCTTTGGAAGGACATTTGGCGCGCTCGTCGGCCCATGTCTATACTTTGAGGCCTAGATAAAATTCATCTAGACAAGTAATATTTGCTGGATTTGGGCTAGACCTGTGTTTTAATGCTTTAAAGAGAGGGCACACCTAATATGGAAAAGTGCGTTAAAGGAAGGCTATTGGTTGTTGGTGCTGGAGCAATGGGAGAGGCCATTTTGTCCGGTATCCTAGCAGCAGAAATACTTGATCCATCACAGATAATAGTGGTTGAGCCCAATCATGATAAAGAAATCCTCCTGCGTGATCGCTATGGCATTGAAGTTATATCAAAATTAGATTACCGAAGTTATGGCTCAAATGATATCTGCCTTTTTGCGGTAAAGCCTCAAATTGCCCATGCAGTTCTTGCCGAATTGGCTCCGCGCCTAAACAGAACCCTTTTTGTTTCGATTGCTATCGGCATTACAATCGCTGACTACTATCAAGTGCTGAATGAAAGCATCCCCGTAGTGCGGGTGATGCCCAATATGCCTATTGCAGTAGGTGAAGGGGTGTCACTTATATCTTACTCAGAAAATGTTTCAGAATCGCAGAAGACCGCAGTTACCCAGCTTTTCGAGAGTGCAGGACGTTGCGAGCATATTCCAGAAGAATGGCAGAGTGCAGGTGCAACAATATCGGGGTCGGGACCAGCCTACTTTAGCTATGTTATCGATGCTCTCATAACAGCAGGAGTAGGGGCAGGCTTACCGGCAGATCTTTCAAAGCGCCTGGCAGCACAGACGGCAGTGGGCGTATCAAAAATGATTCTTGAAACAGGCAGAAGTCCGCGTGAAATAATGCAGGCGACTGCGAGCCCTGGAGGAATAACCGAAGCAGCCTTGAAGACTCTTGATAGTGAAGGAGTAAATCAAGCAATAGTGGCGGCCTTCCTTGCGTCAGTAGATCGTGCAGCAGAATTAGAGGATTCTTTCGGGGAAGACCAGAGCGAGAGTCCCTTAAAATAACCGTGATACTAAAATAGTCATATTTGCGTGAAATATCTATTATTGCCTTTTGAAATAGACCGTACTGTGCTACTATATGTTCTGTTCAGGTAGGTGGGATATAGACCCTCTTATCTTAAGTAAATAGTTTTTTATCAGAGGAGTATACGATGAGTAGTAGTCGTGCGCGTAATCGTTTGATTGGTATCTCTGCGGTCTTGAGTATTGTTGTAGTTGCAGCAGTAGTCTTCTTCTTTTTTAACGGAACCTCACTCAGCTTAACAGTAGATAGACTATATGAAAGCTCGGATCGTTATGTGGGCGAGACTGTTCAGCTAAGCGGCACCGTTGTTGCAGGCTCTTGGGACAGGCAGTCAAATCCAATGGTCTTCAAGGTATTCGATGAAGAATCAGGTTCTGAAGCAGAAGTAACAGCGGTTTTCGAAGGAGTCCCCCCAGCAAACTTTGGTGATGGTACCGGGGTAATCATTACAGGCGTTATTGAAGAAGACAAAACTATTGTCTCTAGTCAGATGCTTACCGTGTGTCCTTCAAGGTACGAAACCAACGATAATACCTTACCCGTTTATGCTTTATTTGACATGGATGAGGGCATGGATATGACAGGTATTCCTGTTCGCGTTAGTGCTCGTGTAGTGGATGGATCGATCACTCCTCCAGGCGAGGAAATCCGCCTGACAGTGCATGATATTGAAAATCCCAGTATCCAGATACCTGTCAAGTTTAGCGGTGGTCTTGCTGATACCGTTACTGACGGAACGCCCGTAGTCTTAACAGGACACCTTGATGAAGACGGCAATTTTATTGCAGAGATTGTTGCAAATATTGCGGACTCATAATTAGTAAATAAGTAGCATCGCCCTTGTTGCACACAAATAGCAGCAAGGGCGATTGCTTATATAGCAGGGACGAATAGAAAATCCCACAAAAAAGGAAGTGGGAAAATTGAAGGAGTTTGTATGATATTGCTCGGACAGTTTGGTCTCTACTTGGGCTTATTGGGGGCAGCCGCAGCTGTTGTTCTCTATATCCTGGGCAGGGCTACTGCATTAGGTGCAAAAGCATCCAATGCAGGTAATTATGCGACGCTTGCGTCGATGATGGGTATGACCATCGCCGTTATGGTTCTCTTTGTAGGATTCGTGACACGTGACTTTAGCATGCTCTATATTGCAGAGAATCACTCTAAGGACGTATCAAATATTTCGTTCTTTTTAGATATTTCTGCAATTTGGGCAGGACAAGCAGGATCACTGCTGTTCTGGGCATGGCTGATGACACTCTTTGCGGGATACCTTGCTTTCCGCAACTCAAGACAGAGTGACGACACTGGTCTTCACGCAATGTCTTTAATGGTTTTGAACCTTCTAATTCTTGTATTTAGTTCGTTCATGGTTCTAACCAAAGGTCATGCGCCCTTCTTAGAAACACCGGCGCATATGTATGTCGACGGACAATTAGTGGGTGCGGCAACAAGGTTTGGAATGAATCCGCTGCTGCAGCACTGGGCGATGGTATTGCATCCCCCAACGCTCTTCTTAGGTTACGCAGGTCTTGCGGTACCGTTCGCTTACGGTATGGGTGCTATTATTTCTCGTAACCTTAGTTCTGACTGGGTTAAGGCCTGTGATCGCATTACGGTATTTTCATGGTACTGGCTTGGTATTGGTATTTGGGTAGGTGCGATTTGGGCCTACGTAGTATTAGGCTGGGGAGGCTTTTGGGCATGGGACCCTGTTGAGAACGCGTCAATGCTCCCCTGGTTTGCAGGTCTTGCCTTGATTCACTCTATGACGGTATACCGCCGTAAGGGGAACATGAAAATATGGACCCTGATGCTGGCAGCACTGACGTACACCATGGTAGTAATGGGTACCTTTATCGTGCGCTCGGGTATTATTGATTCAGTACACGCTTTCCCAGAAGACCCTGTTGCTCGAAATATGTTCTTCGTCATCATGGTAGGATCAATGATCGTCATGTTGATAGGTGTTGTGTATCGTCGCAGTGACCTAAAGAACAATAGCGATTTTGACTCATTAACAGGTAAAGATGCCATGTATTACATCAACAATGTAATGCTGACGTTGATGACGATTATCCTGCTCTTTATGACTACTTCACAGGCTACGACAGGTCGTGTTTACGCGATTAGTCAATATGAAGTAATCGCGCGTTTCCTAGGTATTATTTATATTGCGATGATTGCTATCTGCCCAATGCTTAATTGGGACAGAACTGACGGAAAGACGCTCTTTAGTCGAATATGGGCACCTGCTGCTTGGAGTCTTGTACCTTTTGCTCCGTTGGTCTGGATTTGGTGGGATCAGCTTCACCCTGTATACGCAGTTATGGCGGCAAGCCCTGACTTTACGGCTGCGGAGAATTTCACTATGTATGGACCGGTTCTCTATTCGGTCATAGCCTTGGTGGCTTTCTACCTCTCTTGCTTCCTTATAGTGACCAATATTGCTCTTTTTGTACGCGGCACAAAAGCTCGCGTAAAAGCTACGGGCGAAAATGCGCTAAAGGCTTTTGGGAATATCTTAATCAAGGCACGCGTACAATCGGGTGGTTATATATCTCACCTTGCAATCGGCTTGACTGTTATTGGCTTGGTCGGTTCAATCATGTACGTTAAGTCAGAGCATTTCGAGGTTCCTTTAGAGGCGGGTTCTACCATCCAGGTTAGAGACTCAAATTGGTCCTTTATGCTGGAAGAATTTACGCAAGAGACAGTGTATGAGCATGACAATCAGGAACTAAAAGAGACTGCCCGTTTTGCAGTGATGTATAACGGAGAAGTCACAGGACATATTGAACCAACTAGGTACTATGATCCTATTCGTGAAATGAACCGCATTAATGCTTCGGTAATGTCAGAACCACTGCGTGATGTCTTCTTGACTTTTGGAAACTCAGAGATTGAGGATACTATTCCTATTACTATCATGATTAATCCGCTCATCTGGGTCATGTGGATTGGTTCAGGTCTTCTGTTGGTGGGTAACGCTCTCGCCGCATGGCCAAAGGCGAAACCTCAACCAAAGGGAGCCCTAGCTGCCGGCGGAAAGAGTGGTAAAGGTAAGCCTGGCGGGAGCAAGAAGAAGTCCGCTGGGACAGCTAAGACAAAGACCGGTTAACGGACTTTAGCGGAGAAGATTTTCATTGAGTGAAGACTTGCATCATAGCAAGGATGCTACGGCCGAAGCTGTGCAGCCTGGTGACGATTGGGCGATTGTCGCGTCCCGGGTTTCGCGCAGCTTTGGTCCGCGCAAAGCTGTAGATGATGTTAGCTTTCAGTTGCCAAATAAGGCCTTCCTTTCTATCTTTGGTCCCAATGGTGCAGGAAAGACAACGCTCCTAAAGGTTCTGTCGACCCTGCTTCCTATGACAGGAAAGGGTAGTGCTTCTGTCGCTGGTTTTGACGTTAAGACACAGGCGGATGAGTTGCGTCGTCGCCTGGGGATTATTAGTCATAACCCTTTGCTATATCGTGATTTAAGTGCAGAAGAAAATCTTCTCTTTTTTGCAGAGCTGTACTGTATACCGAATCCTAAAGAGCGCATTAATGAACTTCTTGAAGCTGTAGAGCTTAGCCACAGGCGCTATGATGTTGTTCGTGGCTTTAGTCGCGGGATGACTCAACGTCTGTCTATTGCCCGTGCGCTGCTGCCAAAGCCAGAGGTATTATTTCTTGATGAGCCCTATTCAGGACTTGACCCTCATGCTTCTGACATATTGGACTCACTTATTGGAAGCATTCGGGACAATCATACTTTTGTCATGGTTAGCCATGACTTGGATAAAGGCTTTCAACTTGCAAGTCATGCCCTTATCATGTCGCGCGGACAAATTGTTCTGTACGATGAGTGCAATAATATCGATCAGGGTGCATTCAAGTCGCTGTACCGTGAGGTTGTAGGGCTGGGGGTATCCTAATGGATAATTCTCTGCCGAAGATTTCAAGTTGGCGCCAGTATAAGGCGCTTTTACGTAAAGACATTGCGCAGGAATTGCGCACCAAAGAGATGGTAACCTCAATGGGTCTCTACGGTATTTTAGTGCTTGTAATCTACTATATTGCCCTATCCCAGACAGGTACAGAATTTGATGTCACGGCAATCGCAGCTGGTCTGTTGTTGCTGATGATAGTGTTTACTTCGATGTTAGGTCTGAACCGCTCACTTATTCACGAGCACGATCAGGGACAGCTAGAAGCTCTACTTTTAGCACCCATTGATAGACCTGTTATATTCCTAGCAAAGGCAACTACAAACTTCTTGTTTTTGGCTATAGTTCAGGTGGTTGTGGTGCCCTTGTTCTATTTAATCTATGTTTCGGGGGCACTTCCCGTGTTGCTGGGGGACATCACGCCTGGACCTTGGTGGATGACTGCCATAGTACTCTTCTTGGGGGCTGTTGGTATTGCAGGTGTGGGTACCTTGCTTGCAACGATTTCGGTGAACACAGCAGGACGCGATTTTATACTTGCCGTGCTGTTTATTCCTGTAATGTATCCGCTTCTTCTGGTGCTGGTAACTGCATTAAATGCAGCGATTATGGGTGGCCCAGGTTTCGAGGCGACTTTTTGGCAAATGTGCGCAGCAGCAGCGTTTTACAATGCTGTCCTTATTGCAGTAGCTTATGGTCTTTATGACTACATACTAGGAGTGTGATGGAAGGTAATGAAGGATTTACTGATTAAGGCTCGAGACTTTTTACAGGGCAGAGAAATACAGATTGCCATTGTTCTGGCAGTCATTGGGGGGATTCTTACTACTATTGCCTTTGTGATGGCTTTCACTACTGCTAACATGCAGTATCACACGACGACAGTGAATGTGCCAAGCTTCGTGCATGATACGCGCGTTCCTTTGGCTCCTCCAGAATTTCAACCCCAGCCACCAGACGGAACAGTCAACTATCATAATCCCTGGTTTAGTCAAAAAATATTCTACTTTCATGTGCCAATCGCACAGCTTTCACTACTGGTCTTCACTTTAGCTGCGATATTTTCGGTGTTGTTCCTGCGTACAAAAGACCCGAACTATGACTTGCGTAGTCGTGTTGCTATGGAGACCACACTTCTCTTTACTTTAGGAACAATGATATCGGGTTCTCTGTGGACGCGAGCATCGTGGATAAATAGCTGGGGTGAACTTTTTGGGACCTTGCTCTCAGAACCTAGGCTGGTAACGTATTCAGTTATGCTTATGTTTGTGGTGGCATACTTTGTTTTGCGCAGATCAGTCAGCGGGGAAGAAAAAAGGGCAACCTATAGCGCGGTGTTTTCCATTCTCGCCTGGATTATTGTGCCCTTCTCGTTTATTTTCACGCGCGTTACCAATCAGGTGCAGGCGCATCCAACAGATGCTCTGAACCCTGGCATGGATACCTCAAACCTGATCCCCTTTATTATCTGCATCTTTGGAATGATGATGCTAGGCTATGCCATTTATACTTTGCGCGTTCGTGAAGAAAAGAAGCGCGCTCAGATAGAGGCAATTAAAGAAGATATTGAAGACGCACTGGCAGACGCTGCAAAAGCGGGTAGTCCAACAGGAGCACCTAATTATTCCGCAGCTGCCGTATTAGGAACACCTAAGTCGAAGGAGAAGAAATAATGGAACTTCACCCAAGTATGGCAGAAATTTATAACTTGGTACTGCATGACGCACCCTATGTGGTTGCTGCTTATGCCATCATCTGGCTTGGACTTGTCGGTTACATTGTTGCGCTGATGTTTCGTACCACTAAGCTAGAAAAAGAAGTACAGACATTGCAAGAAGCTGTCGATGCAAAGCTAGGAAAATCAGACTCTGCTGGTGCAAAGCCAGCTGAATCAAAGAAATAACTAGGGAGTCTGACCATGCTGTATGAATTGGCAACATACGCATACTGGATTGCTTTTTGTGGGTTACTCATGGCAAGTGCGGTTTATGTGCTAGAGATTACTCGTCGTAGGCCGACAAGTTTTCCTTATGGACGCATTCTTCTGTTAGTGTCGTGGTTGGCTCTGACAGCATCCATTGGCTTATCCTCTGTTTATCACGGGGGGACATTACTTAGTGGATCTAATGTGCTTGTGTTGTTAACGTGGGCGATAGTGCTTAGCTACCTTATAGTTGGTTGTTTCATGAAGCTTCCTCGCTACGGGGCAATCTTTGTTCCTGTAGCAGCGATGTTACTTTTTGTCGCGCAGATTATCGCTCCAGTAAGGGGCAACTTTGCGCCTTACCCAGAACTTATTTCAACACAGATGGATTCTGCCATGATTGGCTATCACGTATTATTAATAACCTTTGGTAATGCCTTTTTGCTAATTGGTAGTTTGACAGCTCTGCTTTATGTATATCAGTCACGTGCCCTGCGCAGTAAGACGCCGCCGCAATTCTTGAAGTCGCTTCCTCCTTTAGCTAATATTGAGCGACTCTGGATTCGTGTGCTTTCCGTAGGACTTCCCATTTATTTTGCTGGGCAGGTTTTGGGGGTCACGCGTGCTATTGCTGTAGATGCGCAAGGATGGTTTTTAGATGTACGTATTGTGCTCTCAGGTCTGATACTTATTGTTTTTTCCTTGGTGCTTTTCCTGTACTACCGTGCAAAAACAGACAATGTACTAACTGCCTGGATGACATTATTAGGGGCAGTACTTATTACCGTTCTTATGGTACTTGCAAGAACATTACCTACAGGTTTTCATATCTTTGGGGTGTTCAATTAGCATGACTGCAGGCATAACAGCGAACATTCAAAACAGGGCGACTGGTGCTGGTTCGGTAATGATTACGGGTGCAAGTAGCGGTATTGGCCTTGAGCTTGCACGTCATTACGGGCGCATTGGTAAGCCCCTAGTACTGATTGCTCGCAATGAAGAGCGCCTTGCAAAAACAGCAGACGAACTTATGGGGCTAAACTCGATATATAGCGATAGTCCTGGCAGCATGGTAACGGTCTCACTTGATGTTGCAGACACTGATGCGGTAAACCAACAATTAAACCAGGCTGTTCAGTCACATGGCGTGCCAGAGCTACTTATTAATGCTGCGGGCATTGTGAATGTCGGACGCTTTTTAGAAATGGGTGCTGATTATTTTAATGCCAACCTGCGTATTGATCTTGATGGCACTGTTAATGTTTGTCGTGTTATTGCGCCACATATGGCTAAGGCAGGCGCAGGACATATTGTAAACATTGCTTCTGCAGCAGGTTTCCTAGGGATATATGGATATACGGGTTACTCTGCTGCAAAATTTGCTGTGATGGGCTTTTCTGAAGCACTGCGTTTCGAGATGAAGCCATTGGGTGTTGCAGTTAGCGTTGTTTGTCCTCCTGATACAAAAACACCAGGGCTTGAAGTAGAGCGTTCTGCGCGCCCCGCAGAGACTGAGGCAATTGCAGGTGGTATTACTGCTCTTGATCCTCGCCTTGTCGCAAAAAAGATTGTCAGGGGAATCAATTCAGGGCGCTTTTATATTATTGTTGGGGCTACCTCAAAATTTTACTTTAGACTAAAGGGGCTTTTGCCTGAAATATTTTTTGCCATTGTAGATGCTCAAATTAAAGACGTAGCACGCAAGGCACACAAGAATGGTCATCAGCAAAGCGCTGCTTTGCATGACATAACATCCCCCTCGGCCTGCTTACCTGAACAGACCGCATTAAACCGAGGGGGATATTCTACATGCAACTAGTACTTATCGGGCTAAGTCATAAGACGGCACCTGTTGAAGTGCGTGAGTCACTTGCATTAACCCTAGCCGATCAGAAGGCAATTTTAGACCGCTGCTTAGGCGATGACCGACTGAATGAGACAGTTATCGTATCGACTTGTAATCGTAGCGAGTTCTACTTTGTTACGCGTTTAGATTGCGATGCAAAGCAAATGTTTACTGACCTTGTATTGGATCATTTGCCTAACCCTCGCCCAGATATTGCTGATTACTTGTACTTCCAACAAGGGGAGGCAGTGGTAAGCCATCTTTTCAGGGTGGCAGCATCGCTTGATTCTATGGTGGTAGGAGAAGCTCAGATTCTAGGTCAGTTGAAAGAGGCTTATGACCTGGCTTTTGAACAGGGTACTACAGCCCGTGTTTTTAATAAGCTTTTTCGCCTATCTTTCGAGACAGGAAAACGGGTCCGCAATGAAACCAATATTGGCAGCAGTGCGGTGTCTATATCTTACGCTGCAGTTGAGCTGGCAAAGCGCGTCTTTGATAGCTTAGAGGGTAGACGTGTTCTTTTGTTGGGTGCAGGAGAGATGTCAGAGCTTACTGCGCTACACATGCAAACAAATGGTGCTAGCGAAGTAGTTGTAGCTAATAGAACTTTTGCCCGTGCAGAAGAACTGGCAGAGAAATTTAAAGGATCTGCTATAGAGTTTGACCAGCGCTACGAGGCCCTGCGTACTACTGATATCGTAGTGTCGGCTACAGCCGCTACTGAATATGTCATCACAAAGGAAGAGTTGTCTGATGTAGTGTCACGTCGCCGTGACCCCTTGTTCTTTTTTGATATTGCTGTCCCGCGTGATATTGATCCGCAGTGCGCTGATTTCCGTAATGTATATGTTTACGATGTTGATGCGCTTGACGGGATTGTAGAGTCTAATAAGGCAGAGCGTATGGTTGAGGCTGCAAAAGCAGAAGTCATTATTCAAGAAGAGATCACCAACTTTGAAAAATGGCTAGAGTTAATGGAAGTTGAGCCGACGATTGCCTCCATGCGTGAACAGGCAGAACAGTTGCGTCAGGCAGAACTGGCACGTGCCTATAAGCGCCTAAGGGATCTAAGCCCTTCTGATAGGGATACCGTAGATAGGCTCACGCAGTCAATCGTAAATAAAATGCTGCATAATCCAACGGTAAAGCTGCGCGAGGCAAGTGTTGGGCGTAGGGGGATTGCAACGGTTGAAACTGCGCGTTATCTATACGGCCTAGAAGAAGAACAGGACGCGAATAAAGGGTTTAGACTAATCCGAAGCTTGTTGGGTAAGCGACCTAGCGGTGCATCTGATTAAGGTTGAGAATAGTAACATTGCTACAAATATAGAGGAAACAGTTAGGAAAGAGGCGAAAAGGATAGTTATGATAACAAAAGCCAATAGAGAAAAACTTGTAATTGGTACTCGTGGTAGCCAGCTCGCTCTGTGGCAGGCAAACTACATTAAGGGACTTATCGAAGACTTAGTGGATATTCCTGTTGAAATCAAAACCATTAAAACCACAGGTGATAAGATTTTGGATGTTCCTCTGGCAAAAGTGGGTGGAAAAGGTCTCTTTACTAAAGAACTTGAAGTAGAGTTAATGGCGGGTACCGTGGATTTATGCGTGCATTCAATGAAGGATGTTCCGACAGACCTTCCTGAGGGTCTTGTTATGGCAGGTATTCCCGCTAGAGAAGATGCTCGCGATATTATGATTTCTCACACAGGTGCTGGCTTTAATGAGTTGCCGCAGAACGCCCGTGTTGGCACAAGCTCTTTGCGACGTATTGCTCATGTGCGCAACCTGCGTCCTGATATTGAAATTGTAGATGTGCGGGGAAATCTAGATACACGCATGCGCAAGGCAGAGGACGGAGAGCTTGACGCTGTTATCTTGGCTGCGGCAGGTATTCGTCGCTTAGGCTGGGGAGATCGCATCACAACCTATCTGTCTACTGATATTATGATCTCAGCAGTAGGACAGGGTGCTGTTGGAGTTGAGATTCGTGACGACGACACCTTCATGCATGAAGTTTGTGAGCATATTACTGATCCTGCCACTATGCGCTGCATTATGGCAGAGCGTGTGGTAATGAACCGCCTGGAAGGTGGCTGCCAAGTACCTATTGGGGCATACTGTCGCTATGAGGAAGGTACAAGCATCTTAAGGATTGATGCTATGGTGGGTTCAGTAGACGGATCAACCATCTTGCGTGTAAGCCAGACAGGGGACGACAGTGATCCTATTGCTCTAGGTGAGTCTGTAGTCGCGGAACTGAAGGACATGGGTGCAGATGAAGTTTTGGCAGCAGTGCGAGCAGCGACAGATGCTGCTGAATTGCTAAAGTAGTGGCTGCAGAACATAAAACAGTAGTACTGACACGTACGCCAGAGCAGAGTGAGTCCATGGCGCGCGCGCTGAGTGACTTAGGTGTACGTGTTATTTCATTTCCCACAATAGAGCTTATCCCTCCTCCAGATGAGGATATTATTAGACAGGCAGTCACTGAACTGGGAACGTATGACTGGATAATATTTACGAGCATTAATGCAGTAAATCATTTTTTTGCCTACTTGGATAATGGGGACGCATGTATGCAGCTTCCAAAAATTGCAGCTGTAGGACCTGCTACTGCGAGTGCCCTTGCAGCGCGCGGATATAAGGTTAATCTCATGCCTGTGACAAGGTTTCAGGCAGAAGGCCTTGTTGAGGCCTTTGTGGCCTTGAGTCCAAGCGAAAAAGCGACTAGTGGAGAAAAGCCTGATGCAAAAAAGGGAAGGATTCTTATTCCTCGTGCACTTGCCGCAAGAGATGTCTTAGTGGAGGAGTTGCCGAAGCTGGGGTACAGGGTCACAGTAGCACCTGTCTATGAAACAGTTCGTGCGCGTCCCGGCAGTGCAGATATAGATGCCATTGAAGAAGCAGAAGGCATAGTGTTTACCTCCCCGTCAACAGTGCGAAATTTTATAGATATTCTTGACGACACAAAGATAGGAAAGGGTCTAGCTTACTTAGGTAGTCGTAAGATATTTAGCATAGGGCCTATAACAACTGCAGAATTGTACGACAACTCTGCCAGCGAGAATCAAATCTTTGAAGCTAAAGAATCTACGGGGAAAGGGCTTGTTGAGCTAATTGCTACGAGGCTTTAGCTTTGTGCCCAAAGAGCCTTTTTAGTGGCGCAGTAATCTTGCGCAGCTCCTTATTGCTGTGAACACGTTCTTCCATGTCCTCATCGGTCAGCTCACCCTTTTTAGCCTTTTGAACACGGTTGTAGATAGCAATCCCAATTGCAAGGAAGGGTGCACCTAGTGCTCCACCTAAGAGTCCTGCAACAACAGTACCAAGCAAGGTAACAATCAGTACTGCCAGGGGGTGTAGGCTCAAATAATCACCCATCAGCTTATTATTGACAAAAGTTTGCAGTACGTTGTTTGCAATCAGCATGACCACAATAGCAATAAGCGCGTAATAGATGCCACCTGCGGCAAGTGCAATCAAAACGGTGAAGGCACTGGCAATAAACGCCCCTAGGAAGGGGATATAGGCAGTAAGTACGGTGACAATAATAATGGGGATGATTAGAGGGACACCCATAATCCAAAGAGGAATACCAATAGCAACCGCTACAATAACTGCAGTCAGGGTAGTAGCACGGAAATAGCCACTAAGAGAATAGGTAATGTCGTTAATAACGATTCTGCCTAGACGTTTGTCTTTAAAGAGGTTATTGCTTAGCCAGTCCCGAATTCTTTCAAAATCAGAAAGGAAATAATACAAAAACACGAGGAAAATAAAGACGGAGAAGATTCCACCAGCAAGACCCGAGAGGAAGTTGCCGACAAAGCCTGCTCCTTGCAGTATGGTGGATCCTATATCGTTTAGACCTGTTCCTGCGCCGGACCCGTCAGTATATCCATCAGAGTATCCGCCGGCATAAGTACTACTTCCGTTTGTCCCTGTTGCTCCTAAAGAAAAGATGCCAGAAATGCCATCGGTTAGTTGACTCATGTATTCGTTGATAGTTTCTTCGGGAACACCTAAGCCAATTAGTGCTTCTTGAGTGTAGTCAGCAAGATCATTTACCCCTGTTGTTACCTGTTGGCCAATAGCAGGTGCTTGACTGATGACCCCATCAAAAGTGATTTGTATCGTCCCCCATGCAATCCCTAGGATAAGAAAGATTACTAATATACTCGAAAGAACACGAGGGAGCTTAATTTTATCGCCAAATTTCACTAGGGGATGAGCCACTACTGCTACGACAGCCGCAAGCAAGAGGGGTACTGAAACCATGGATGTCAAATTGAACAGATACAAGATGCCTGCAATACCAACACCTAGACAAAGTGCCATTACAGAGGTAATTCCTCCACTGACAAGCCATTTTGGAACGCCAAAAGATTCGATAAATTGCTGAACGGCCTCGCGTCTATTGTTCTGACTTTTCTCAGTCATATTCTATCCCTAACTACTTTTGAATACTCTCCAAAATAAGGGTAGCGCAATCGACCTGATTGGGGATGTTGCCGTTGCTGTCCTGTACCCTCCAGATATCAGGGGTTACTTCATCAGCCACAACAATGGTGCGATTTTCATCAAATCCGAACTCTACCTTGAAATCAAGTAAGCTCAAATCTATATCTGCAAGCTCTTTTCGAAGCACTTCTCCAATACGGTGGAGCAATTCAATGCACTGGTCGTATTCACCAGGGGCAAGAAAGCCTTTCATGATGCAGATACGTTCACTAATAAGGGGGTCACCCTGCTCATCATTTTTTAGGGTTACCTCGCAGTAGGGAGGATCAAAAGGGGCACCCTCTTCTAGGTCGAAGCGGCGGCACATACTGCCTGCAGCAGAGTAACGTAGAATAAATTCCAGTGGGGGAACGGTGACAGTGCGCACTTGCATGAGTCCTGCATCTAGATCCGAGCCTAGATAATGAGTAGGAATATCTTGCTCTTCAAGTAACTCAAAAAAGTAAGCAGATAGGGTAAGCCCACTTTTCCCCTTGCCTGCAACACTGCCGCCCACAGTGTTAGAGCCTGGGTCAAAAACACCGTCAGCTCCAGTAGCATCGTCTTTGTAAAGCAGGAAGTGGTTTCCAGATGCCTCATCAACTAAAACATCTTTAGTTTTACCGGAATAGATAGTCTTCATGTGCCAAACTTCCTTTCAAGGAGCGATGAAATTTTAAGTAGTTCAGGGGCAAAGAATAAGGCATGATTATAGCGCAAAAAAGATGAATTAAATTCATTCTTGGTAAACTACTTGACCTGTCGTAGTAATTCATGTATTATTACTCCATCACATGTACTACAACAGATGAAGTAAATAACTTGATTAACAGATGGATGTTTAAAGAATGCAAAGTTCACTTAAGTTTTGAGCGAGGACGAAAGGAGTAGATATGTCAGAACTGAGTAGTGATGTATTGCGCGGTTACAACGACACTATCATCTTGAGTCTGCTCAATAAGCAAGACTCCTATGGTTATCAGCTGTCAAAGATGATTCGTGAAACTAGTCAAGGCAGCTACGTGATGAAGGAGACAACCCTGTATTCTGCGATCAGCCGCTTAGAAAAAACAGGATTACTGCAATCCTATGCTGGTGAAATTACTCGAGGGAAGCCACGTACATACTACCGACTAACTGATGAGGGCCGTAAGACATTGCAGGAAAAAATTAACGAATGGAAGCAGACGAAAAAAGTTCTGAGCGTTTTCTTTGAGGAGGAGAGGACATAAATGGAAACTATTAAGTTATATCTAGATAGCATTTTTGCAGCTGCACCTGACACAGATGAGGTGCGACGCGTAAAGTTTGAGCTTTTAGACAACATGGAAGAGAAATATCATGAACTCAGGAGCAGTGGAGTTAGTGATAACGAGGCAATTGGAGCTGTGATATCTGACTTTGGAAACGTTGATGAGCTTTTCGCCGAGATAGGTATCACCTCTGCTAGCAGTGCTGCATCAGACCCTGCTAGCTCTGGTTCTAGTGCCAGCGTATCTGCCACGGACGCTGCAGCATCTAATTATCCTTCATTGACAGAAGCAGAGGTCAATGTATTTCTTGATACATATAGACAGTCCTCAAAGGGTATTGCTTTAGGGGTACTACTTTGCGTCATGGGTGTTATTTCGCTTATTGGAACTTCGTCACTTATTCCGGGTATGCACGGCTCATTGGCTGTTGCTTTGATGTTCTTATTTGCAATACCAGCGGTGGGACTTTTCATTTTCTACGGCATGCGTCTTTCGAACTTTGAAGATATTGACGAGGGTCGCTTTCACCTTGGTGCTGGACAAAGAGTCCGCATCAAAATGAAGAAAGACGGCTCCGTCTCGCGGGATACCCTTAGAGCCATAGTTGCTGTGGCTGCTATTATGATGGCATTTGTTCTGCTTATGTTAAGTCCTTGGCTTGCTGATTCCCTGCCAACTCTTAACGCGTCAACAATATCGATCCCTGCTCTTCTTTTGTTGCTCTTGACGGGAGGAATCGCTGCGGGCGTTTTCATTATCACGGGCATGGAGCATGCTTCGTACGACAAGTTGTTGCAGCGCGGTGACTATGAGCCAGCAAAGCGCAAGTCAGACACTATAGTAGGTGCGATAGCAGCTTTTTATTGGCCTTTGATGGTAGTTATCTACCTGGCCTGGAGCTTCGTCTTCAGCGCGTGGCATATCTCGTGGGCTATTTGGCCTATCGCTGGTATTCTTTTCGGGGGAATTGCAGCTTTTATACCAGAGGCTCGGAAGGTTGCGGGAAAAGACTAGTCTAGGGTTTCACGGGTAAGTAGGTAGGCGTGGGCTGAGCGTTCCTTCTCGCTCGCGCTCAGTCCTATCCTGCCTACTTTTCCCCTGTTACGTACACTTGTTCAATTGAAATATCTGTCTTATAATGGACGTATGAAAATTCTCGCAATTACGGGCCCTTTTGGCTCAGGAAAAACAACTGTCACTCATCTTGTAGCAGCTGCTTTGCGCAGTGCAGGCAAGAAAATATCGATTATCGCGCTTGATGAAGTGTCTCGTCAGGTTGTGAATGAAGATCTGGCCCTAAGGCATGAATTGGCTGATACTTTTGGAGATCATGTTCTTAACGATGATGCGAGTCTTAATCGTGTGGCACTAGCAGAACTTGCTTTTGCTGATGATCAGTCAACAGCGCAATTGAACGCTCTTGTTCATCCCCCAACGATAGCCGCAGCACGTCAGCTCATTGCTCGTGCGCTAGAGGCGGGAGAACTACCCATAGTCGAATTGCCTTTTCCGACGGTATATCTGTCAGAAATCTTCCAATTTGATGGCGTAGATACTATAGTCTGGACAGTTACTGCGGACAAGGAGACTCGACTAGAGCGCGGAATTGCAGATGGATATAGCTATGAAGATGCGTTGTGTCGCATGGACAGGCAGCCACGAATGAGCGCCTACCAAACAGAGGCTGATACAGTTATTGAGAACTGTGATGATCTTGACGACTTGCGCTTAGAGGTTCGCATACTGATTGAAGCCAGTCCTCTGCAGGGATAGGCGTTCCATATTAAATCAAGAATAAAACAGGAAGCATCTTATGAGGCAACACACAAAAACAGACAGTAGTAGAGCGCTCGCAGCAAATCCCCTTGTTGTTAAGGCTCCCTTTGAGCCATCAGGAGACCAACCTAGGGCAATTGCAGAGCTCGCCGAAGGGGTAGAGTCTGGTCTACGCACGCAGACGCTCCTCGGAGTTACGGGTAGCGGAAAAACCTTCACCATGGCTAAGCTTATTGAGGCGACTCAGCGTCCGACGCTTATTATGGCGCCCAATAAAACACTTGCGGCTCAACTTGCTGCAGAACTCAAGGATTTTTTACCTGATGCTGCTGTCATGTACTTTGTTTCCTACTATGACTATTATCAGCCAGAGGCGTATGTGCCTCAATCAGATACCTTTATTGAAAAGGATGCAAGCATCAATGAAGAGGTCGAGAAATTGCGTCATGCAGCGACTGCGGCCTTGCTCTCTCGTCGGGACACAGTGATCGTGGCAAGTGTATCCTGCATCTATGGTATTGGCTCACCGCAGGACTATGCAGGAATGGCGGTATTCTTAGAGGTCGGTACTCAATATGACCGCGACAAAATGATAGCTGACCTTATTGAAACTCAGTATGACCGTAATGACTTTGCCCCAGAGCGTGGCACGTTTCGTGTGCGAGGGGATGTTATTGATATCTTTCCTCCTTATGCGGACAATCCGTATCGCGTAGAACTTTTTGGTGATGAGGTTGAGCGCCTGACAGAGGTTGATCGCTTAACAGGGGAGGTCCTGCGTGAATTTAATGAACTCCCCATATGGCCAGCAAGTCACTACGTAACTGAGCGCAAAAAACTGGAACGCGCAGTTAAAGAGATTCGAGAGGGACTTGATAAACGCCTTGCAGAATTCCGCTCAGAAAATAAGATCCTTGAGGAACAGCGCCTGAAGATGCGTACTGCTTATGATCTTGAGATGATAGAGACTATGGGCTTTTGTTCAGGTATTGAGAATTACTCGATGCACCTGGATGGACGTAGTTCAGGCGACCCTCCCCAAACACTCATTGATTATTTTCCTGATGACTTTTTGTTAATTATTGACGAAAGTCACGTAACGATACCGCAGATTCGCGGAATGTATGAGGGCGATCGCAGTCGTAAGATGACTCTGGTTGAACATGGTTTCCGCTTGCCAACAGCACTTGATAATAGGCCATTGCGTAGTGACGAGTTCGAACGCAAAATTAATCAGGTTGTCTATGTTTCTGCTACTCCGGGTGACTATGAGCTAAGTGTCTCTGATCAAGTTGTGGAGCAAATCATTCGTCCAACGGGGCTGGTTGATCCTCTTGTAGAGGTGCGCCCCAGTCAGGGGCAGATCGATGACTTACTTGATGAGGTAAAGAAAGAGATCGAAGCGGGTGGCCGGGTTCTTGTAACGACGCTTACCAAAAAGATGGCAGAAGACCTGACAGACTATATGTTTGAACACAGTATAAAGGTACGTTATTTACATTCAGACATCTATACCTTTGAGCGCGTTGAGATCCTTAGAGAGCTACGTCAAGGGGTAATCGATGTGGTCATAGGTATTAATCTACTGCGTGAAGGTATCGATCTTCCAGAGGTATCACTGGTTGCTATTCTTGATGCAGACAAAGAAGGTTTCCTGCGCAATTTCAGGTCTCTGATACAGACAATTGGACGCGCGGCACGAAATGTTAGTGGGCGCGTGCTTATGTATGCAGATCGTACAACTGATTCTATGAGCAAAGCTATTGAAGAAACTGAGCGTCGCCGGGAAATCCAGTTAGCCTATAACGAAGAGCATGGCATTGAACCACATACCGTACGCCGTGCGGTTGCAGATATCTCTAGCTTTATCCAAGATGGGGAAGAGGAAGGTATTGACGTCAAGGATGCCGTTAAAGAGCTCGCAAAACTTCCTAAGGATGAAGGTATGCGCATCCTTGCTGCCATGGAAGAAGAGATGCATACAGCAGCCACAGGGTTAGATTTTGAACAGGCGGCGCGCTTGCGTGACCAGATTGTTAAGCTAAGGGCAGAGCTAGAGGAAAGCGAAGAGGGGGAGATCATCTCTAAATTGCGAACAGGGGCAAGAAAGGGCTCTGCACATGCAAAGTCTCGTCGCAGGAAGCAATTTAAGCGGAAATAACTACCATTGACTTCGTCTACAGTGCGCTTCGTTCGGAAAGTTTCGCAAGCGAACTTTCTGCTCACTCCGCTACCGTTCACTTCATTCAGCTAAAGTTTTTTGAAAAAAATAGCAGTACGTAAAAATTTCTATGCTAGACTCTATCCACTGTGAAAAAGATAACTAAGACATATCACCTTCCACTACCTACGACTGCAGGCCGCGCAAACGGTCTTATTGTCGTGATTATTGGCCTCGTCCTGGTCCTCATCGGTCGTGTTGAAAGTGGAGCCTAGCCCAAACGCTAGAAAGATCTTAGTTACTAAGTCAAGGCTCCGAAATCGGGGTCTTTTTTATTTTACGGTGGAGTAAGCAAGTTTTTGCAAAGAGCAGGTGCATGTAGGCGAGATGAAGAAAGATAAGTAAGGCAGGAGAAAACATGGAGAACTCGAATCAGTTAAAGCGAAAATACGGACTCTTGATGACCTTTGCAATGGTTACCGGAACCGTAATCGGTAGTGGAATTTTCTTCCGTAACGAAGTAATTCTCGAAGCTGTTGGATCGGATATGTGGACAGGAGTTGCCGCGTGGATTGTTGGTGGTCTTATCACCCTCATCATTGCTTACGTATTTTCGACTCTTGCTGTTAGGAACCCTGAGCAGGCAGGACTTGTAGGCCTCTCAGAGCATCTAGTAGGCAGAAGATACGGTTATGCCTTTGGATGGTTTCTGGCAACTATCTTTTTCCCGTCACTCACAGGAATTTTAGCCTGGATTTCGGCTCGTTTTACCGTGGTACTTTTTCAATGGGTACCTGAAACTGAGGCGGCTTTTAGCGGTTATACATACATGTTGGCCCTGTTCTACTTGGTCGCAATCTATGCCATGACGGTACTAAGCCCAAAACTTGCATCACGCTTCCATGTATCATGTGCTGTTCTTAAGGTAATACCTTTGATTATCATGGGTGTTGTGGGAACTATCATGGGTCTGGTAAATGGTACAACCATAGACAACATGAGGGAGGTCTCAGCCTACGTTCCAGATGCCGTAGGATACCTGGCAACAAATCCCTTCTTCGTTGCTTTGATCGCAACGATATTTGCCTATATTGGCTGGGAAGCTGTGCTTAACATTGCAAGTGAAGTGAAGAATCCTAAGCGCAATCTACCGATTGCTCTTGTTGGCGGTATGTTGGTGATTATTGCTATCTATGTATCGTATTTTGTGGGGATTTTTGGTTCTGCGCCTCTTGACCAGATTGCAGGTGCTGGTGGAGTACGAACTGCCTTTGAAACCTTGTTCCATGAGGCAGCAGGAACGCTACTCTTCGTTTTTGTAATCATATCTTGCCTAGGCACACTTAATGGGCTCATGATTGGTGGACAAAAGACATTCTATGCCCTTGCAACAAAGAAAAAAGGCTTCAACCCAGATCTCTTTTCACAGGTTGATCGTGTGACAAACATGCCCAATAATTCAGCAACCTTGTTCTTGTTGGCTGTTGCTGCATGGATGGTAGCCTGGGGTGCGAATTTCACTGGTTGGTACGGAGACTTCTTTAACTGGGTTAGCGGTGGCAGAGTAGCAACCTTTGATATCGCAGGATTAGTGCCTATTACCCTAAACAGCTTTCTGATTCCCGTCTTTATCATGGTTATGATCAAAGGCAAGGAATTGGGATGGTTTAATCGTTTTGTTGCCCCTGCAGCAGCGACTCTAGGTGCATCTTTCTTGATTTATGCCGTTTTCTATACTCAAGCAGGTGCTGCGCTGTTCTTCTTGCTTTTCTTTGCTGTGGTAATGGCTATAGGAATGCTGTACTACAACCACAAGAAGGCTAAAGGTGGCGATGATTTCGATAACGATAGTGAAGCTTTACCAAAAAGCACTACTTCGAAAGGGTAGCTGCAACCTGTTGGACTCCTAAATCGTATTATATGTAGAGGCTTCAGTGTGCTCAAAGTGAGCTACGCTTTCTGAGGCCTCTACAATGATTTCTTATGTTAGACTGCATACGGGAGGCCAAATTATGAGAAAAATACCAGTAGTTCTTGCAGTACTCTTAATGCTTTTTGCATTAACCGCAGTGATTGGTTGTGCGTCAGATGACAGTGCAGCAGAGGTTACAACCCTATCTGAACCCCAAACAACCCAAACAGAGAAAGAGTTTGTGGCAGAAGATAGTGCCACCTTGGGCATAGGGGGCTCAAGGAATCTTGCGTACAGAAGTTTTGATGGTGAAGAGGCCGAATTGGATACTTCAGACATCGACGTGAGAAGTTCACCTTTGCCAGAGACTTCGGAGGACGCAGAAGATTCCTTGCCTGCTCCTCGGGGGGAGACAGAGCAAAATCGAATGCTCATCTTCTTTGCAGAGGCAAGACTAGAAACCAAGAACTTTGATCAGTCCAAAGCAGGCATTGAGTCGGCTCTATCAGAAGCTGGTGGACATACTCAAGACTCTGAACTAACAGGGGATGGTAGCGAGAATAACTTACGCACTTATCGCGCCGTACTTCGTGTTCCTCAGGATAAGTTTGAGGGCTTCGTAGAGGGTATAACAGAGCAAGGTAATCTGCTTTCGCTCTCTAAAACAGGGGACGATGTTACAGATACCTTTTTTGATAACGAAGCTCGTATCAAGATATTAGAGGCCGAAGAGGCCGAATTGCTCGAATTCATGGAAAGAGCGGTTGATATGAGCGATCTTTTTGAAATTCGAGACAGGATTTCAGAAGTTCGTACCGACATCGAGCGCCTAAGAGGTCAAAACCTTATGACGGAAGACCTTGCGGCGATGAGCACTGTTACTGTCACGCTTACAGAAGTCCAAACTATTACTCCACCAGCAGAAGAAGGCTTTCTTGCTCGTGCAGGACACACTTTTACTGCTTCGTTGGAGGCGTTTGGCAATTTCGTTCAAGGGATAGCTCTTGTACTTATTGCGGTACTTCCTTTTGCCCTAGTCTTCCTGGGGATTCCTGCGGTCGTTCTTGTGGTAGTTTTACGTCGCTATAAAAAGAAGAAAGCTATGGCGACTGCAGCGCATCAAAATTACAGTCAGCCTAAAGCAGATGACTCGATATAGAGTGAAGGATTTTTCAGTAATTGAAATCGGGACTTCGTTAACGAAGTCCCGATTTGCATAGCGCTATTATTGGCTTGACTGACTGTTTCTGTCAGGCTAAGGGGTTGTCCCTTGGATTTGTGTAATCCGTGTAAGCTCGTTCCACTAGTTGCGCTTGTGGCGATAGAAGCCACTACAGCAGTATACCTTCACGCCCTTTGCTTCAATCTCATCCATAAGTAAGTTCATGCCTACAGCATCACTGGCAATATGACCTGCGATTATCACGTTAATATTATTCTTCTCGCAGTTTTTGCGGTGTGATTCTGGGATGTGCATGCAGATTATGGTGCTTACCCCTTCGCGACTTAGGCGTTCGTACACATCTTCCGATCCGCTGGTTCCGCCTGTCATATCTACAACAATTTTGCCCGCGCGCATCTTATCGCTACCTAGAAGAATCTTAGGTCCTGCGTTGTTTTCGATTTGGCGTGCGTACTCAGGAATCTCTTTCAGTTCTTTAACAATGTCCCCCAGAGTTTCTGGCTTCTTTTTATCCATGAGCTTCTGTAGGAAAGTTGCAACCATATTATCAGTGGGGGTATGAACACTAAGCATTGCAAAGTCTAGCAACTCTGCAGCATCTACGGCACGGTTGTGGTTAACAGGCCATATGGAACGATCGACTTCGCTGATGCGCTTTGCCATAAGTCCTTCGGCTGCTGAGATAGGTAGTCCTAAGTCACTAAGAAGATCTTCTTGCATCTTCATCAGTTCTGCCAGGCCACCAAGTGCCTTTCCTTCTGGGTGATGTGACCAGATCAGGTCAATATCCTCACCCTTTTCACGTAGACGGTCAGCTAGTAAGACTTCTCCGACCTCCATGTCTACACCAATAATGAGACCTTTAATCTTGCGGTCGAGGTCACCCGTAAGAATCTTTGAATCGGTATAAGGGTTTTGCAACTTATCCTGGTCAAATTCTTTCTTTTTGTCATCATCAAGAGCTTCAAATTCTTCTTTAGCTAAGCGTAGTACTCTATCCACAGCTTTTTTGCCGCGGGGGTCATGTTCAATGCCGCGCTTAATTGCTAGATCAAACAGTTCTCCTAGCTTCAAGGCAATCACTCCCTTTGTGTCTCAGTTTTAGTTTTTCTTCTTGAACTCAGCTATTATACCCTTCCAACTTCTGTTCGTGCCTCCTTGACTCATTAACTTGAGACTTTTCATGAATGTGAAAATATTTTGAAACAAATGTGGCAAATATATGTAAAAAGAGTTATTCTTGTAATGGGGAAGATACCTACGAGGAAAGGTATCAATCATGGGCGGACACAAAAAAGGATCAGTTCTTTTTATTGTTCTTGGTGTGTCGGTAATCTTTTTAGCCTGTTGTGCTGTGGCAGTTCTGCTCTTAGGTAGTTTTGCCGCACATAATTATGGTGTCATTAAAACTGAGGCAGACTGTATCGCCATGCAAGATGATGTTGTGCAGACTCTTGCAAGCTCTAACTATTCCCCTCAGCATGATGGGAAATTGCGTGATTTGATCAAATCAGAAATACCTGCCGACGGAATGACGGCAACTTTAGGTAAACCTATATCCCTTGAAGGCGTGAGTTTCGATGTTCGTCCTAGTGGAGCCGCTATCCGCGACCCCGAAGCGGCAGCCAGTGTTGACATAGAGATTGCTAACAATTCTGACGAAACGGTGACTTTGCCTATGGACGCTACTTGGTCTGCGTTTTGCTCAAAAGGAGCAAAGCTTAAATATACCTGGGACTCATGGGGGGAAGATGCTGCTAAGAACCAGCAGGATGCTGAAGTGTCAGGAGTAATTGCCCCAGGCGACACTTATCGGATAACCTTATTATTCTACGATGATAGTGGTGAGGTTGCAGATGCGCTTATTGTGCTGACAACACTCAATGAGCCTCTTGATGGGATAGCGGGCATCTATTGGTGTTTTGAAGTAGGGGAGAGCTCCATTTACTAACACCGGATTATCAAAAGGATACCTAGGACAAAGATAGGGAAGATTAATGAGCGAACTGCAAACTCAGATACTTAATAATCGAAGATTTATGCACTGTCCACCATTTGAAGGTGCCATGGATGAGAGCGATCAGAAAAAGGGACTATCCCATCCGTCGCATGCAAAACTGATTACAGGGCAGCAGGAAGCAGACAAAATTGTCACGCTACCACCTTTTGATGGGGTGACATCGCGTAACAGCTACACAGAACTACTGGATGTGCGCCGTAGCAAGCGTGCCTATTTTGATGTGCCTATGACTCAAGCACAGCTTGCCTTTATGCTTTGGAGTGCCATTGGAATCCAGGACTTTCGTGGTCCAAACGATGCAGCAACCTTAAGACCTAGTCCGAGTGGCGGTGCGCGCCACCCCTTTAACCTGTATGTTTCTGTGCGCAATGTTGAGGGTATTGATTCGGGAAGCTATCTTTATCTGCCCCTTAAGAATGTAGGACAGAAGCAGGTTGCCATTGCTCGTGTTGGTGACATCGCAGATGATGCCGAGGGCTATACAGGAAAAATGTCTTATATGATGGCAGGACAAAAGTGGGCCGCACGTGCTGCAGCGGTCATCCTTGTAACCTGTAGTGCCTACCGTGCCGAATGGCGTTACTCGACTGCGTCACACAGGGTCATGCTAATTGACCTAGGGCACTTGGGGCAGAACCTTATGCTTAGCGCAGCCTCAATGGGTCTGGGCAGTTGCTGTTTAGCTGCATATGACCAGAGTGCCTGCGATGAGGCGTTAGGTATTGATGGTATAGAGGAATACACTGTTTACGCATTAACAGTGGGCAAAGCTCGGGATTAACCACCGCATATTGTGAACTTTTGTGACAGTACTCCTTATTGTTGCACGTCTATGACTCTAGTAAAATTGCTGTAGTTATTTTGCTGTACGTTATACGTGCGAAATGGGGAAGATGTATATATGAAGCTGATACGTGCGATTGTGGATGCGTTCAAAAGTAAAAGGTCTCGACCTAGGGCTATTATTTGGCTGGGTACTGTCTTGACTGCTCTTATGTTGGTCGTAGCCCTTGGGGTTAGTGTTACCACTACCTATTGGTTCTGCGCGGCGGTTTGTCATTATCCGCAGTGGGATACGGTAACTTCATACGACAATTCAACTCACACGGGTGTTGCCTGTATTGCATGCCATAAACAGCCAGGTGGCGATCCAGTATCTTTCCTCCTTTTCAAGGTTGAAGCGCTGCTGAAGATGCCCCCATCAATCATGCGAACGGTAGAGATACCCCTCAATCCCATGAGTGATCTTGCCATGAATCCCATAAAGCAACCCAGCAAATACTGTACACAATGCCATAACCTAGAAAATCGTGGTGGTGAGGGTATGCGCGGTGAGCCCAGCACCAGTCCTGGGATTATCATGGATCACTGGGCACATACTGATAAAGGAATCACCTGTACTGCTTGCCACAATCGTGTCGGTCACTATCAGGGTGGCGACTGGGTGAATGTGCATGACCCTACAGAGTATGCCCCTGGCAGATACAATGAACCAAAGCACGATGACTTTATGAAGATGACTGCTTGTTATCGCTGCCACCGTTTTGGTGCAGATGACGGTCAAATCGTAAGCACACCCTATCCAATTGGAGAGTATCCAGGTGCCACAGGCGAGTGCGCCATTTGTCACACAGCCAATTTCGACCTAGTTCCAGAAAATCATAGGCAGCCTCATTTTGTAGAGGACATTCATGGCCCCTGGTATATGGAAATCGCAGAGAGTGTTCAAGACTTCGTTGATGGTCCTCGCTCAACATACAACGATCTTGTAGCCAAGGGTTATGATATCGACGGTTTGGGTGTACGAGCATTGCAAGGTGTGCCTAGTGTGCGCGCCATCAATTATTGCTACACCTGTCACACTACAAGGTTCTGTGACGATTGCCACGGTGGAATCGCCATGCCTCATCCAGATGGCTATACTATGCAGCCACACGTTGATGATGCTACTAGTTATCCAGACTCTTGCGGGATCTGTCATGTGGTTTCACCTGTGAATAATACTCTTGCTGCCGCAGGGTCTCTAGCAGGTACAACAAGCGGAGACACCTGTAGTGCCTGTCATCATAGGGAACAATATGTTTCTGGTTGGGACTTCGACCCTAATGTAAACTGGGAGTGGATCCAGCATGCTCAAGCGGTTAGCGAAGTAGGCGGAGAGAGCTGTCTAGAATGTCATGACATGAGAACCTGTGAAGTTTGCCACGTAAACTTCGACAGAGGGGAACTGGCAAGATGGCAAAGTAGAGGTAATCCATAGGATAAAACCACATAAGACTGAATTTGAAAGCCTCGAGTTTTACTCGGGGCTTTTTGGTGTCTGTCCCGCGGTTATCGAAGGCAGCAATTCTTTGTTACGCATAAAAGTCTAATTTAGACTAGAACTTACTACTAACTTTCGTTACAATAAGCAGTGTTAGTGCTTGTCTGCAAGCATGGCAGCATGTCTTGATTATTTGCTGTGCTCTATGCCTACGATACGGGGAAGATGTGTATGAAGCTGATACGTGCAATTGTAGATGCGTTTAAGAATAAAAGGACAAGGCCTAGAGCGATTATTTGGTTGGGATCTGTCCTAACTGCCCTTATGCTGGTTGTGGCCATTGGGGTTTCGATTACAACTACGTACTGGTTCTGTGCCGCAGTTTGCCACTATCCACAGATTGACGCAGTAACCTCTTATGATAACTCTACGCATACGCATGTAGCCTGCATCACCTGCCACAAACAGCCAGGTGGCGACCCAGTTTCTTTCCTGATGTTTAAAGTTGAAGCACTCTTTAAAGAGGGCATTCCTACCGTTATGAGATCTTCCGATCTGCCTATTAATCCCCTTAGTGATCTTTCAATGAATCCCACAAAACTGCCATCTTATCATTGCACGCAGTGTCACAATTTGGATAATCGTGGAGGCGCAGGTATGCGCGGTGAGCCTAGCACCAGTCCTGGAATTATCATGGATCACTGGGCACATACTGATAAAGGAATCACATGTACTGCTTGTCACAATCGTGTTGGACATTATGAAGGTGGGGACTGGACACCCTACGGGTACGAACTCACCTATTCTTACGGGGTGCAGAACCAGCCTTTGCACGATGACTTTATGACGATGACTGCCTGCTACCGCTGTCACCGCTTTGGTGGGGACGACGGTCAAATCGTAAGTACACCCTATCCGATTGGCGAATATCCAGGGGCCACAGGCGAGTGTGCCATTTGCCACACAGCCAATTTCGACTTAGTTCCAGAAAATCATAGGCAGCCTCATTTTGTAGAGGACATCCATGGTCCTTGGTACTTAGAAATCGCTGAAGACGTTCGCACCTTTGTAGAAGGCCCCATTCCTACTTATAATGATCTTGAGGGTAAAGGTTATGATATGGGTGACCCTAGTGTTCGTGCGCTTAATGGTGTGCCTAGTGTGCGCGCCATCAATTATTGCTACACCTGTCACACCACAAGGTTCTGTGACGATTGCCACGGTGGAATCGCCATGCCTCATCCAGATGGCTATACTATGCAGCCACACATTGATGATGCAACAAGCCACCAGGAATCATGCTCTATCTGTCATATAGTCTCGTCTGTGAATAATACTCCCGCTGCTGCAGGTTCGTTAGCGGGCACCAGTGCCGGAGACACCTGTAGTGCCTGTCATCATAGGGAACAGTATGTTCCTGGTTGGGAATTTGATCCCAATGTAAACTGGGAGTGGATTCAGCATGCTCAAGCGGCCAGTGAAGTGGGCGGAGAGAGCTGTCTAGAATGCCACGACATGAAGACCTGTGAAGTTTGCCATGTAAACTTTGACAGGGGCGAACTGGCAAGATGGCAAAGTAGAGGTGCCCCGTAGTTATAGGACTGCGAAGGACCGAAAAGACTTTACTAGGCAACTAAAAAGACCTGTCCTTATAAGGGGACAGGTCTTTTGTTTGCTTGAAGAAATCCACTTGCTTTGAAGTTGCCTCTATTCGTGTCTGACGCAATTTGGTCTTAAGTTGATCAGCTTTCAGATTCTGATAGTCAGGAATGTTTCGTGCTTGGATTTTGCTGCAAACACCAAAGGTTTGCAGGGCACATATCCTCATGATTTTCCAGCGATCTTTGCCTGTAGAGGCACTAAAGCAATTTCCTGTCCGATCGGAAGTATCGTCTGCCTTGCAGACTTCTAGCAAATCGAGCAGTTGCTGCTTGTAGTCCTTTCTGAATCCATTTGTGATGGAGGCAATCATATCAACCCATTTCTTGATACTTATGCCGTCAAATAAATAACGCATGCGCATATGGTGCGTTACGGCAATCTTGCAGAGCTTCTTTGTGCGCGAACTGAACTTGCGTTGGCTCAAGTATTTTATTAGATATTCTAAAGCATAGTCGTCATCATGAGGCACATGCTGTCCTTGTTCCAGTCTTTGCGCATAAGCAATGGGCTTATAAATGTCATGATAAGCAATTGCGGTTTTGACGACAGAGCCTTGAGCACGCGCTGCATCAAGAGCAGCGAGCATGTGTCCCCAGGTTGTGCTTGCCTGATGATATTTTGGGTTTTCCTGGCAGCTTGCTAAGCGCGCTAGTTCGGGGTAGAGCTTATCTAACGCACCCCATTGATATAGGTGTTTTAGAAAGCTTGCAGAGTCGTGTTCGGCATTCATTGCACGCGTGAACTCGTTATCAATGCGTTCACGGCTAAGGTATTGCAGTACGTCTTTCTTGACCATGTCTTTAATAAGTTCTGTTGTCTCATCGGCAACATTGAATTCTAGCTGTGCGGCAAAACGTGCGCAGCGAATGATGCGCAGAGGATCTTCATTGAAGCTGCTTCCACCGTGGTCAATATGGCGAAGTATTTTGTCCTTGCAGTCCCGTAAACCGTATCCTGTAGGATCAAGAAGTTCACCATGTTCTTCATCAAAATAGAGGGCGTTTACAGTAAAGTCACGTCTTAATGCATCCTCTTCTAGATTAATGTCAGGAGCAAAATCAAAAGTGAAGTCGGTGTGTCTATTTCCCACCTTTGTCTCACGGCGCGCTAGGGCATACTCTTCCTTTGTGTCAGGGTGAAGAAAAACAGGAAAGGAGGAGCCAACTTGCTGGAAGCCTTCCAGAAGCATATCTTCTGTGCTTCCTCCAATGACGACGTAATCTCTATCATGAGCTACATGAGGCAGAGTGTAGCCTAGGTCTAGCAAGACCTTATCGCGCACATATCCGCCCACAAGATAGAATTTCATACCCTCATTATAAGATAGATACAGTCAACTCAAACGAAGCGAGTGAAATGACGCTGGGTTAAGCAACCCAAGTACAGTTTGGACAGATTTCAGCTTGCTATAATGGCCTTTGTTGCTTATCGTCTGCGCGCAGGTTGCCAATTTGAGAGGGGACTATCTTGTCACAAGACTTTATTCGTATCGTAGGGGCGCGTGAAAACAATTTGCGTAATGTTAGCCTAGATATTCTAAAGCACAAGATTACAATATTCACGGGCGTTTCAGGTAGCGGCAAATCATCTATCGTGTTTGACACGATTGCACAGGAAGCAGGTCGTCAACTTAATGAAACCTTTACTAGCTTCACGCGCCTGTTTATGCCGCGCTATAGTCAGCCAGCTGCAGATAGTATTGAAGGTCTGGCTACCGCAGTCACGATTGATCAAAAACGACTAGGCGGAACAGCTAGATCGACACTGGGCACAATCACTGATATTAACCCCTTATTTCGCGTGCTTTTCTCTCGCTACAGTACTCCAAGTATTGGTTATGCTAACGCCTTCTCCTTTAATGATCCTTTAGGTATGTGTCCGCAATGTGAGGGGATTGGCAAGGTATTGACCCTTGACCTTGAAGCTGCACTGGATCAAGGAAAATCCCTCAATGAGGGTGCAATCTTACTGCCAGGATACAAGCCAGGTAGCTGGTTCTGGAAATTTGTTGTTAATAATGGAGGGTTTAATCCGGACAAAAAGATTAGCGATTATAGCGAAGAAGAATATCAGCGCCTAGTCTACGCTGAAGCTGAAAAAGTTAAAGTTAACGTGGGTGACGGCGAGATGAATACAACTTACGAGGGTCTTGTTCCCACCTTTGTCCGAAAGAACATTAAAACAGAATATGAAAAGTCGGAAGCAACGGTTAAAAAGATGGAGCAATTCACAAAATCTGAGTTGTGCCCTATGTGCCAGGGAAAACGTTTCAGTCCGCGCACGTTAGAGGCCACCATTGATGGCTACAATATCTATGATTTGACTAGTATGCAATTGACGGACTTGCTTGCTGTATTAGACGGATTAGATGGGGATCTTGCTGATAATCCTCTGGCTAAGAGCATCGCTTTACGTGTTCAGAATCTGATTGATATTGGACTAGATTATGTTACCTTGGACCGCGAAACGGCAACACTGTCTGGCGGAGAGTCACAAAGAGTGAAAATGGTAAAACATCTTTCCAGCAGTCTAACGGGGCTATGCTACATCTTTGATGAGCCCAGCATTGGCCTGCATGCCCGTGACGTACATCGCCTAAATGAGTTATTGATAAAATTGCGTGACAAGGGCAATACAGTACTTGTAGTCGAACATGACCCTGATGTCATGAAAATCGCTGACTATATTGTTGATATGGGGCCTCATGCGGGCAGCCATGGCGGACAAATTGTTTTTGAGGGCAGCTTTGAAGACCTTCAGAAGGCTGATACGCTTACAGCACGCTTCTTAAATCAGGGCGGAAATATCAAGATAGACCCTCGTCCAGCAAAAGACTTTATCAAGAGCACGGCAAGCAGTTTACATAATTTAAAAGATACCTCTTTAAGTGTGCCACAGGGTCTACTGACTGTTGTGACAGGAGTGGCTGGTTCAGGAAAAAGCACTCTTGTTAGCGATGTTTTTGCACTTCAACATCCAGATGCTGTTTGTATTGACCAGCGTGCGCTTGCGGCCAATGCACGCAGCAATTCCGCTACCTTTACGGGCATCATGGACCGTATTAGGAAGCTATTTGCAGATGAAAACGATGTTAGTGCAGCATTGTTTAGCTACAACTCTGAGGGAGCTTGCTCCATGTGTAAAGGTGCAGGCAGTATTGAAATCAATCTATCATTCATGGATACTATCAGCCAGACTTGCCCTGAATGTAACGGTAAGCGCTATAAGAAAGAGGTGCTGGACTATTACTATAAAGGGAGCAAAGAAGGCAAAGGGGTTAACATTGTTGATGTCATGGATATGACTGTTGCTGATGCCCTGGATTTTTTCGAAGACAAATCAATCAAGAACAAGCTGAAGGGTATACATGATGTGGGATTAGCCTATATGACCCTTGGCCAACCTTTGTCCACCTTATCAGGAGGGGAGTGTCAACGTCTAAAGCTCGCTAAGGAATTGCGCAAGAAAGGCGGCACTTACATATTGGATGAGCCCACCACGGGGCTTCACATGAGCGATACGCAAGTTATTATCGATAACCTAAATCAGTTGGTAGACCATGGAAACACGGTAATAGTGATTGAGCATAATTTTGATATTATTCGAAATGCTGACTGGATTGTAGATATGGGACCAGATGGCGGCGTGCGCGGAGGCCAGGTTCTTTACTCAGGTCCGCCAGCAGGACTCAAGAACTGTAAAGAATCGATTACAGCGAAGTATCTGTAAGTTGAAAGGGTAGTCATGAACAAAACAAACCTAAAGACTTGTCTCGTTATCCTACTTTCCATGCTTGCATTACTGTTTGTGGCCTGTGCAGGAGAATCTGTCCAAGGCGAATATGATGAGGGTGATCACGTCGCAAGTAACACCTCTGCAGTTGAAGAAGGGGTAGTCACAGATTCAGATACGGACGGGTTTCTGCGCATTGATGCAATGACTGCGATGCAGATGATAGCGGAGCATCCAGAGGTGATTGTCTTAGATGTGCGTACGCAGGAAGAATTTGACCAGGGGTATATTCCTGGGGCACTTCTTATACCTGACTATGAGTTATCTGCTAGGGCAGCAGACGAATTGCCAGACAAGGATGCGCTTATCCTCATTTATTGTCGCAGTGGGAATAGAAGTGTAGACGCTGCGCATACTCTAGTCGATCTAGGGTATACGAAAATCTACGAATTCGGGGGAATATTGAGCTGGCCCTTCGAAGTTGTTATCCCTTAATGTGCTAAACTCGAAGGTATAGACACACCCGCGCCTAGCTTGAGGAATAGTGATTCTTCATTATGCAAGGCCACTTAAGAAGTAGGGAAACCAGATGAATATAGATGATAATCGACGTGTATCCCAGGATAATAGCATTCAAGGGCAGAGTAGTGATGATCTTTGCCCTCATCCCTATGATGCACGCCTTGTTATCGTGACAGGAATGTCAGGGGCAGGACGCTCACGTGCTTTGGCCTCATTAGAGGACTTTGGTTATTTTTGTGTGGATAATCTTCCGCCACAAATGATTCCTCAGATTGCTCAGCTTGCAGAGATTGATACTCCACACTTTTCACGCATAGCTGTAGCATGTGATATCCGTGGGGGTAAGTTATTTGACTCGCTGCTTGATACGCTAGATAGTGCAGATTTCACTACTCCACATGCGTTATTGTTTCTGGAGGCCAGTGACAAGGTCTTACTTAATCGCTACAAAGAATCGCGCCGTAGACATCCTTTAGAAGACGGCCGTACAAACCTAAAGCGTGCAATTGAGCTCGAGCGCGAAATACTGGAGCCATTGCGCGCGCGTGCCGATCAAATTATTGATACAACTCTTCTGCGCGCCAGCGAATTGCGCGGTCGTATTCAAAGTGATTTCATCACAAGCAAGGCAGTGCAAGAGCTGTCCATACTTGTTAGTTCTTTTGGATTTAAATACGGTGCTCCGGCAGATGCCGACATAATTTATGATGTGCGCTTTTTACCCAACCCTTACTGGGATCCTGACTTGCGTCCACTTAGTGGTAAGGATGCAAAAATCAACCAGTTTGTTCTAGGAAGGTCCGAAACTCAGGATTTCTTAGAAAAGTGGATTGATCTTCTTGCTACTACGATTCCGTATTACATTTCAGAAGGCAAGCTCGCGTTAAATGTTTCTATTGGTTGCACGGGGGGAAGACATCGTAGTGTCGTACTAGCAGAAGAAACTACTAAGCGCCTAAGGTCTGCAGGATACCAGGTAACGACGATGCACCGTGATATTATGCGTGATACCGAGCAGCATGATTACTGAAACCTTTACTAATCATAAGTTAGTTGCTTTGGGCGGCGGAACGGGACTTCCCCTTGTTTTGCTTGCAGCCAGGGACTTGGGTATGCAGCCCACTGCTGTAGTAACCATGGCAGATGATGGCGGCTCAACGGGCAGACTTCGCCGTGAGTTGTCAATGCTGCCTCCTGGGGATGTGCGTAGTTGCTTGACTGCCCTTGCAGCGCCGGACCAGGCAGAGATTGCCCATTTGGTAGGCTACCGTTTTGATAAGGGTGAGGGTATTGCAGGGCACTCTTTGGGGAACCTTATGCTGGCAGCAGCTACAGACGATCTTGGATCTTTTGAGCAAGCAGTAAGGTTACTCGAGGACATACTGCAAGTGCAGGGGCGCGTTCTTCCGTCAACGTTCGAAAACTTAATCCTGCACGGCTTTAACCGTGATGGGGAAGAGATATACGGACAAGCTTCGTTGACGTGCAGTCCAACTGCAATTGCAGCAGTAGAGATTAGCCCAAAAGACGCAGCTGCTAATAGTGAAGCAGTAGAGGCTCTTCTTCAGGCCGATTCAATTGTCCTTGCGCCAGGATCGCTTTTTACTAGCATTATTCCTAATTTGCTGATTCCAGGCATTTTAGATGCAATCCAGCGCAGTAATGCGCGTGTTATTTACTGTTGTAATGTGGCCAACATGAAGGGTGAGACTGCTAGCTATACGGCCTGTGATTACATCGCAACCTTAGACCACTATGGTATGCGTGACCGAATCAATGCGGTCTTATTACCTTATAGTATGCATGACGAACAGAGTGTTCAGCGCTTGGAGGCAAGAGGGATTCAGGTTGTTGCGACAGCCCTTGCTTCAGCGCATAATCCGCAGCACCATGACGAACACAAGCTGGCCTCTGCACTGCCAGCACTGATTGAGCAATAATGTCTTTTACCGCAGAAGTTCGTGATGAACTGTCTCGCCTTGAACAGACACGAGAGTGCTGTAATAAAGCAGAGCTCTCCGCACTGCTTCGCTTAGACGGAACAATAACGCGGACAGGAAACAATCAATATCGTCTGGAAGTAGCAACAGAGAACGCTCAGGTTGCCAGGCGTACCATTAAACTGATCAGGCGCCTGTACCAATTAAAGACAGAGCTTACAGGGCGCAGAAGTGTATTACATAAAGCTAATAATTACCTCATTACCATCCCAAATCAGCCAAACTTGCTAGCCGTTCTAGAGGAACTAGGGCTTGCTGGAAGCGTTTATTTGGGTGGCGGTATAGAGCCAACCCTTATTAAGCGTGAGTGTTGCGCTATGGCATATTTAAGAGGTGCCTTTCTGGGTGCGGGCTTCATCGCAAGTCCTCAGGGTGACTTTCATTTTGAGATCCGTACTCACACACAAAATTTGGCAGAAGAGCTTTCCACCTTGATGGGACGCTTTACTATTGATGCCCGCGTCATATCAAGACGTGGGGCTTGGACAGCCTATTTAAAGGGTGCTGAACCTATTATTAATTTCCTTGCTTTGGTTGGGGCGCATAATGCACTCTTAGAAACAGAGAACGTTCGTATTATCAAGTCCTATCGCAACGATGTGAACCGTCGCGTAAATGCAGAAATAGCAAACCAGGCAAAGGCAAGCGAAGCTGCACTCTCTCAACTGCAAGACATTAGACTGATAGAAAGCACGGTGGGCTTAGATTCTTTGGCAGAGGCGTTAGCAGACTTTGCTCGCCTGCGCTTACAGAATCCCGATGTGTCTTTAAGGGAACTGGGGGAAGCGTCCAAGCCCCCTCTGTCAAAGTCGGCAGTAAACCACAGAATGAGAAGACTCGCAGATAAGGCAAACCGCATTCGTTTCGAGCAGAAGTCATCGGGCATACGGTGAATTGCGTAACAAAATGGCAAACATGACTCTTTCTGCCCCCGATGTGTTTGTCTTACGGGCTATTATAAGCTGTGCATGAAACTGCGCTTTGTGCCTCGTAGATTGTGTGAGTGAGTAGGTTAAGCGCATAGCTAATGTAGATATCGGAGATAAGGATAGAGATGGACATCGAACAATTAGTCAATCGCATTGAAGAGCTAATTGACTCGTCGAAAGCCGTACCATTGTCAAATGCTAAGATGGTCGATCCTGATGCTGTCTATGACATCATAGATGAAATTCGCAGTCAGTACCCAGAGGACCTAAAGCAGGCGCGTTGGATTGTGAAGCAGCGTCAAGAGATGACTGAAGAGGCAGAACGCGAGGCTAATCGCATCCTAGAGGAAGCTCAGGATCGTGCCCGTGAACTTGTTGCTGAAACCCAGATTGTGCGTGAAGCAGAGGCACGCTCTCACGAAATCATGGAAGAGGCACGTGCAAACGAACGCGAAATTCGCCTAGGTGCTGAAGACTATGCCGATGAGATGCTTGCTAACCTTGAGGTTAATATGAGCAAGCTGCTGACCTCGGTACAACGTGGTCGCGACCGTCTGCAAGGAAAGAATATCCAAAGATAAGCCCTGTTGCCTGCACTAGCTAAGCTGGCAGTAGTAAGCCACAGGTAGTGGCAGTAAGGTAAGCAGACATGAGTATTTTGATTGATTTACGCTCCGTCATCGATGAAGGTGTCGGAGCGTCTTTGACAGTAAAAGGGACGACGGCAAATACAGGTGCAGAAGACAGTGGTCTGACGCAATTTAAGCTGGGCACCATAGACTTTTGCTGCACGACACCTGCTAACTATGAGTTGAATTTCATTAATGCGGGGGAGTGCGTTCAGGCCTCTGGCAAGGTGCATGTCGACCTGAGCACTGCTTGTGTGCGCTGCCTGAAAGACTTCGATTTTTCTCTAGATGCTCAGCTCGAAGAGACTTTTTTCTTTACGGCGTGTGAGGATGAGCATGGCGAGCCCTATCCTGTAATCGACGAGAGTCTCAAGGTTGATATAGAACCCTTATTGCACGAAGCATTGCTTGTGGAGGCTCCCTTTGCCCCTATTCACGACAGTGATTGTCAGGGGCTCTGTATAAAGTGCGGGACTGACCTCAACGAAGGGGATTGTGGCTGTGGCGATGAACCAGATGCCAACCATCCCTTCGCTGCATTAAAAGATTTAGTGTAAATCTACTGACTATCGTAGCTTTCTGAGCCAACATAGTTCCCTTGGCCATCATAGTAACGTACGGTTACTGTCAGGGCATCAAGTTCCATAAGGACAGCAAGCTCACCTGCAAGTTCTTGATACATAATGGTGTTTGAGGGGTAGTCCAACAGTCCCGTAACATACTCACTAAGCTCTTCTGCTGTTGGTCCTTGGCCGAAGGTGTATACGTAGATAAACTCATTGTCGTCTGCCAGGAAGTCAACTGTGGCTCCTGAACCTAAGTCTTCAAGGTGGCTTTCAGAAACCTCTGTAAGCATTGCTCTGTTTTCATCAATAAACACTTGAACGGGATTACTGTCAGTATCATCATTATCAGTACAGCCAGTAACTATGAGCGCAAAACCCAATGCAAGCAGTACAGACAGAGTAATCAGTAGTATTTTCTTTGGCATAGTACGAACCTTTCTGTGTAGGGCTAGCCTTTAACCGTTAAGGGTCAGTCTTTAGCGGTCGCGGTTGTCGAAGGATCTTTCGACGATCAAATCCCCGTCGCTCTGATAGTAGCGTACTGTCACTGTTAGTAAATCCACATCCATCTCCCAGGCAAAATCGTCTGCAATTAATTCATAAAGATCTGCCGACGAAGGTTGGTCTAGCTCCGACACAATTGTGTCTGCAAGAAGCCCTGAGGATCCTTCGTCTCCAAAGGTGTAGACATATATGAACTCACCATCAGCTGCCAAGAAATCGGCCGTAGCTCCTTCTCCCATGAAGAGAAGTGAGAGTTCAGAAATCTCTTCAAGCATGTCCCTGTTGTCATCAATGAAGTTCTGAACTTCCAAAGCACTTGCGGTGGCTCCACTTCTGCTTCCAGAGGTATCGTCTGAATCAACAGGCCAATCTAGTTGTTGTCCATATTGCCCAGAAGTACCTTCAAAGCCGGCATTGTATCCTGCTTCAAATCCTTCTCTAAACTCATCGCTGGTAACAACCCCAATAATTGCAATCGTACAGCAGATTACTAGGAATAGCCCAATTCCCGTAGTAATAAGCACAATCGCCCAGGTAGGGAACCTCTTCTTTTCTGGTTGTTGCTGTGCATCAAAAGGGTTAAATGACTGTGGGGGCTGATTGTATGCAGTACCCACTGAATGCGCGGCGCCCATTGGTGCTGCTTGTGCAGGTGCACCCATAGGTGACTGTCCTTCTGTGGGGAAGCTTGGTGGGGGATTCTGACCAGGGATGTTTCCATTTGCACTGTCAGCTGGTTGGTTTGCGTCTGTTGTTGTGTTTACTGGGGCGCCAGCAGTGTTGTCTGTATTCATTTCGTTAGGTTGAGATTCTCCGCAGAAGGGACAAAAAGGACTATTACCTTCTGGAAGTTGGTTTCCGCACTTTGAACAATTCATAAATACTTTCTCTTTCTATCAAGCAAATATCGTTTGCTTTTTCTTACTTTTTCCTTTAGTCAGTGTAACGCAGCTAGGGATAGTCGCGCATCCTTTTTAGCGAATTGACTAATTCCCAGTCGGGCCTTTGTTCTCTGTTACAGTGTAAGCAGTGAAAATGATGCAGTTTGCAGGAAGGGGACTTTAAGTAATGAGTACACCAACCAATACGCCAGCCAGCACGATCTTTGTTAGCAAATACACCAATGGAATTCTTGACCCTAGCGCAGAAATGTTGGGTCCCATAAAATCAGGTAGCAGAATTGTTGCTCACACAGCTCCAGGATGCTGGGGTCCCATGCTTACACCAGAACTGCGCGGCGGTCATGAAGTTACTGTGCCTGTGTATGTAGAGGGGGCGCAGCCAGGTGACGCTGTTGCACTAACTATCGAATCAATCACGGTAACTTCAGACGCCAGCTCATCAGGAACAGACGCAGCATTAGAGGGGCGCTTTAACGCAGATCCTTATGTGGCAAGGCTTTGTCCATCCTGCGGAGCAGCTTCACCAGAAACAGAGGTAAAAGGAACAGGGCAAGATGCCATAACATGTAAGGCTTGTGGTGTTCCTGCGGCTCCTTTTGAAATGGCTCATGGCTATACCATGGTTTTCAATAAGGAGAGAACGATGGGCATTACGGTAGGTGCAGCAATCGCAGAGGCACTAGCAAAGGACGCGACTGCAGTAATGGATATTCCAGAGGAGTCCATTCAAAATCCCTCGGTGCTATTAGGCAATAGTGATTTGCAGGGCGTTGTAACCCGTATGAGACCCTTCTTAGGACAGTTGGGGACTACTCCATCAATGCCGTTTCCCGATTCACATAATGCAGGTGATTTTGGTGAGTTCTTAGTGGGTGCTCCGCATGATTATGCTAAGTCCACAGAAGAATTGGCACGCAGGACTGATGGTCATATGGATATCAATAAGGTGCGCGCAGGCGCAACCTTAATCTGCCCTGTGAAAGTGGAGGGTGCAGGAGTATACCTAGGGGATGCACATGCCATGCAGTCAGACGGAGAAATCGCTGGACATACTACTGATGTAGCTGCGGTGACTGTGCTTCGCGTTGAGCTTATAAAGGGACTAGAAATTGACGGACCAGTCTTGCTTCAGGTGCCCGAAGACCTGCCATTCTTAGCAAAGCCTTTGACTATGGATGAATTTGAACAAGCAGTATCAATCTTGCAGGATTCAGGGGCTGCTGATGAGGCACTTATTGAGGACAGTATGCCAATTGCTTTTGTAGGCACTGGCGGAAATCTAAACATTGCTATTGATAATGGCATGCAGCGCGCTGCAGATTTGCTGGGCATTAGCTTTGATGAAGTTCGCAATAGGGTAACTATTAGTGGGGGAATAGATATAGGTCGTGCCCCGGGAACGGTTACTGTTACCTTGAGAGTGCCTCTAGAGTTACTGCAAAATGAACAACTGGCACAGATGGTAATGGCAAAATACAGTTAGGGTACCGCCGCGCCGAATTGTGCGAGTGATAACTGGACGCACTCCACTGCAATTCGATATTATTAGGGGCGGGCTTTTTCAGCCCATTTTTAGTTTGACTGCGAATTTGCCTAAAAATTCAGCAGGAACAGTTAGTAACGACAGAGAGGGAGTTGACGTGACTGAAGTTAAGCGCGTTTACGGCTTTGGCAAGAATGCTGACGGTAGCAATAACACTGAAGGCAATAAGGACATGAAGTTCATCTTAGGTGGTAAGGGTGCGAACTTGGCTGAAATGGCTAATATGGGATTGCCTGTACCCCCTGGATACACGATTACTTGTCAGGCTTGCGTTGAGTACTATGGCGCTACCCCTGCTGCTTATCCTGTTGGCCTACAGGAAGAAATTGACCGTTATACTGCCCAACTAGAAGAAAAAATGGGAAAAAAGCTAGGCGATGCTGATGATCCGTTGCTTGTGGCAGTTCGTAGTGGTTCCGCCTTTAGTATGCCAGGCATGATGGACACTGTCCTGAACCTGGGTCTAAATGACGAGAGCGTCCAAGGCCTAATCAAGCAAACGCAGAACGAAGAGTTTGCTTGGGACTCTTACCGTCGCTTCATTCAGATGTTTAGTAAGGTTGTAATGGATGTCGAGGGTGACCTCTTTGAAAATGCCTTAACCTTGAAACGTCGTGCGCGTGGGGTAGAGGCAGATAATGAGCTAACTGCTGTTGACTTGCGTGAATTGGTTGCAGAGTTTAAGGAGATTTTCTCGAAACACGTTGATCATGGGGAGTACCCTGAACTTGTAGCGGGCGGAAAAGCGGAATTCCCACAAGACGTTGCTATGCAGCTACGTCTTGCCATCGAGGCAGTATTTAAGTCTTGGAACAATCGTCGTGCGATTGACTATCGTCGTATGGAAAAGATTTCTGATGATTTGGGAACGGCTGTCAATGTGCAAGCCATGGTCTTTGGTAATAAGGGTGAAACTTCTGCTACAGGTGTAGGTTTTACGCGTAACCCAGCTGATGGTACCAATGAGTACTATGGCGATTACTTGGTAAACGCACAGGGTGAAGATGTTGTGGCGGGTATTCGTCTAACCGACCCTATCGCTGACCTAAAGAAGAACCCTGAACTAGCTGCTGCTGGTGAAGAACTTGACAAGATTTTTGACATCCTCGAGAAGGCCTATTGCGATATGTGTGACATTGAATTCACCATTGAGCAAGGTAAGCTCTGGATGCTGCAGACCCGTGTAGGTAAGCGTACTGCAAAGGCTGCGCTGAAGATTGCTGTTGATATGGTTGCTGAGGGTTGTATTGATAAAAAAGAAGCGCTACTTCGCATTGATCCTTCACAGCTAGACCAGCTACTGCATCCACAATTTGATCCAAACAAATCCTATGATGTACTGGCAAAAGGCCTCAATGCAAGTCCAGGGGCTGCAGTAGGTAAAGCTGTTTTTACTGCTGACTGTGCAGAATCTGCAGCAGAGTTGGGCGAGAAGGTCATCCTCGTACGCTGGGAAACAACGCCTGACGACCTGCATGGCATGATTGCCGCGCAGGGTATTTTGACCTCACATGGAGGGAAGACTTCACATGCGGCAGTAGTCGCACGCGGCATGGGTAAGCCTTGTGTTTGCGGTGTAGACTCCCTAACGATTGATGCAAAGGCGAAACAGGCCCGTGTTAAGGGGACTGACGTTGTTATTAACGAAGGTGACATCATTTCGATTGATGGCACTTCAGGTTCATTGGTTCTAGGTGCTGCCGAACTGATTGAACCAGAGGTTAGTGGTGACTTTGGTACTATCCTTGAATGGACTGATGAGTTCCGTACCCTAGGTATTCGCGCAAATGCTGATACGCCAGAAGATGCAACCCTAGCACGCGAATTCGGTGCAGCTGGTATTGGCTTAGCCCGTACAGAGCACATGTTTCTAGGGGAGCGCAAGGCCATCATCGAGGACTTCATCCTAAGCGATGATCAGCAGACTAGGTCGGCTGCTTTAGAGAAGCTTGAAGAGGCACAGGTTGGCGACTTCTTGGGCATCTTTGAGGCCATGGACGGACTTCCTGTTACAGTGCGCCTGCTTGATCCACCGCTACATGAGTTCCTTGAAAGCCCTCGTGAGCTTGAAGTTGAGATTACAAAGCTAGAAGATCAGGGTGTGAGTAATGATGTGCTTGCTCCGAAACGCAAGCGCCTTGCACAGATTGATGCACTTTCTGAAATGAATCCTATGCTGGGCACACGTGGATGTCGTCTAGGTATTCTCTTCCCAGATCTTTATGGTATTCAGGTGCGTGCTATTACAGAGGCAGCCTGCGAGCTGAAGAAGCGCGGACTTGATCCTCGTCCTGAAATCATGATTCCACTGGTAAGTGTCGATAAGGAACTTGAAATCCTGCGTGCTGAAACTGAGACAATCATTGCAAAGGTGTTTGCAGCAACCGGCATAGAAGTGGATATCCTTATTGGAACCATGATTGAGCTGCCACGCGCTTGCGTGACTGCTGATGAGGTTGCGAAGCATGCAGACTTCTTTAGTTATGGAACTAACGATTTGACGCAAACCGCCTTCGGGTTCTCGCGTGATGATGTAGAGTCAAAGTTTATGCCTCAATACCTAGAGCGTAAGGTTATTCCTGTGAATCCCTTTGAAACTATTGATGACGGTGTTATCAAGCTGGTAGATATGGCATGTAAGGGCGGACGTGAAACAAACTCTGGTATTAAGCTGGGTGTTTGTGGCGAACATGGTGGAGACCCTGACTCAATCGCGAAATTCTTTAAGCTAGGACTAGACTACGTAAGCTGTTCACCCTATCGTGTTCCTGTGGCACGCCTTGCTGCAGCGCGCGCATCGATTGGGGAGTAATAGCTATCCTGATTAAAAGAGTCGACTTAGAAAGGAGGGAGCGCGAAACGCTCTCTCCTTTTGCAGCTTTTTCTGATGCGACAAAGGGACGTGAACGTCAGCGCAGTTTAGACGATTACCGCACTGAGTTTCAGCGTGACCGTGAGCGCATTCTGCACTGTAAGTCCTTTCGTCGCCTGTCGCATAAGACTCAGGTGTTTCTAGCGCCAGAAGGTGACCATTACCGTACACGTATGACGCATACTTTAGAAGTTGCTCAAATTGCACGTTCTATTGCGCGCACTTTAGCGCTAAACGAAGATTTGACAGAGGCTATCGCCCTGGGACATGATTTAGGACATACCCCCTTTGGGCATACAGGTGAAGCTGCACTGGATGAGGTTTTGTCAGAACTCGCCCAGAGTGGTCGTTTCCCTGATGCCCCTGCAAGGTTTAACCATGCTGTGCAGTCGTTACGCGTAGTAGAAGAGCTTGAGTACGAGGGGGTAGGATTAAACCTTTGCCAGGAAACGCGTGACGGCATACTGGGTCACTCTGGCAAACACATGCCAATGACCCTAGAGGGCCAGATTGTACGTACAGCAGACCGCATTGCCTATATCAATCATGATATCGATGATGCTCTGCGTGCGGGCGTGTTGTCAGAAGAGGATGTTCCCACAGATTATTGTGTAGTATTAGGCAATAATGCCCCAGAACGTATCACTACCTTAGTGCAAGATATGATTGAAGCTTCTGCGGGTAAAGACCATATTGAATTGTCGCCTGCTGTAGGTGAGGCTATGTTGGGTCTGCGTAACTTTCTTTTTGAGAATGTGTATCTTTCGCCCCGTGCAAAAGCAGAGGAGCCAAAGGCAAAAAACCTTGTCAAGGCACTTTTCAAATACTACATTGATAATATTGACGAGGTTCCTGTAGAGTATCGTTACAAGCAGGATAAAACAAAGCGGGATACAGTAGAGAAAAGCATTTCAGAAGTAGAGCATGTTCAATCGTGCATTGATTTTGTTGCGGGTATGACTGATCGCTATGCGTTACGTCTTTACGAGGATCTCTTTGTTCCTTCAAGCTGGCATCGTGAACGCAGTGACAATGAGGCAAGTATATGTTAAGTCTGCTTAGGAACGAAGTGCAACACTGCCACGGGCACTTATAATTTGTATGGTTCGATACAACGAAACAGATATAAACAAGATTCGTGATGCGACTGACACCCTAGCTTTGGTGCGGGAGTATGCTCCTGACTTACGTATGAAGGGTCGAGAGTATTGGGCATGCTGTCCCTTCCATAAGGAAAAATCTCCTTCTTTTAAGGTAGATCCCAACAGTGGACGCTGGCACTGCTTTGGTGCCTGCGGTGAGGGCGGAGATGTTTTCAGCTTTGTCATGAAGACTCAAAACTTATCCTTTCCAGAGGCAGTAAAGCTTTTGGCAGACCGTGCTGGAATCGAAATAGCTATTGATCCTCAAGCGCAAAAAGAAGCAGGCAGACGCAAGCGCTTGCTGGCAGTCTGTTCTGATACGGTCGATTTTTATGCTACCTATCTGCGCAGGTCTCCTGCTGCTGATGCAGCTGCGGCACGAGACTATCTTTCACGTAGAGGTTTTGGCTCTGACATAGCTACGCAGTGGAAGCTGGGTTATGCAGTAGGTAAAGGCGAACTAGTCAGACATTTGCGTACTAAGGGGCATCGCGATGAAGATATGGTTGCGGCAAATGTGGCCATGCACTCGCATTATGGCAAAGGTCTTCAGGATCGTTTTTTTAAACGTCTTATCTTTCCTATATCAGATGCACAAGGTCAGGCTATTGCTTTTGGTGGTAGAGTCCTTGATAACAGCGAACCAAAATACATTAACAGTAGCGAAACCCCACTGTTTAATAAGAGCCGCAACCTTTATGGTTTAGATCATGCAAAACGCAGTATGCATACGGAAAAGACAGTATTGGTAGTTGAAGGCTACACAGATGTTATTGCCTTAAGTAAGGCTGGCTTTGAGTACTGTGTAGCAACCCTGGGTACAGCTTTGACGGCTCAACATGTAAAGATTTTAAGTCGCACGGTAAATCGTGTCGTGTACATCTTTGATGGAGATGAGGCAGGAATGCGCGCTGCCGATAAGGCATCTGAACATATTGACCGATCTTTGTCCCCTGAATACTCTGCTTCTCCTGTCAATCTGGATGTTGTTTGTTTGCCGCAAGGTGCAGATCCAGCAGATTTAATGGAGAGCGAGACAGGTAAGGCCCAGTTTACACAATTGCTGCTAGAAGCAAAGCCTCTGATTGAATTTGCTTTAGACAGAAGACTGGGCAGATGGGATTTATCCCGTCCAGAAGAACGCGTTAAGGCGCTCAATGACAGTGTAATTGTATTAGCCCCGCTAAAGGGAAGTATGCTTGCAGGCGGTTATGCCAACTATGTTGCCGACAGTCTAACACGTGCAGGTGGTGACGTTACAGAGGCACAAGTGCTTGAAGCCTTAGAGGATGCACGACCGTCACGACCTTCTTCAGATCAGTATGGGATAGCGGAAGCGGAGCAAGGTCTGCGTTTTGCCGACACCTTCTCTGCTGGTGGCAATGATGCTGCGGGCGCGAGTGGACTTTCCCAGCTAACGCCTACTGAACTTATGGAACGTGAGCTGCTTGCCCTAATGATTGTGGCACCTGCTGCGCGCGATTATATTTTGCAGAATCAGAACTTAAGCCCCTTTACTCATCCCATGTACCGTGCCGCTTATGACAAGATTGCAGAATTTGCGCATAAAGAGGCCGACTACAGCGTAAAGTTGCTGGACGAGGATATCCCAGGTATGGCACAATTGGTGACTGCCTATGACTTTGAAGGTTCTGGCGAAAGTGTGCGCGACTTAGCAGACAGTCTACTGTATAGACTAAGAGAATCTGCACTTGAGCGAAAAATTAGAATTATTCGCAGTGATCTTCAAAGGGATAATGAAAACAGTAAGGTTTATTTGGAAGCACTGACTGCGGCAAGTCAGGAGCTCCACCAAATACGTGAAAAACGCTTTCAATAATTCTACCTTTTCAAGGATGTGAACATGACAAAAGCAAAAGACAATAAAAAGAGTGAAGAGGCAAAAGCGAAATCCGCAAAAGCTACCTCAAAGAAGGCTACTGCGGAAAAAAAGTCTTCAGCTAAAAAGACCGCTGCTGAAAAAAAAGCGCCAGCAAAAACTAAGACTGCAGGAAAGAAGAGTCCTGCAAAGAAGGTTTCGAAAAAGGACAAATCAGAAGTTGATACGTTCATTGAAGAAATTATGTTTGGCGATGATGTTGCCGTTCAATTTCGAACCCTGATAGAAGAAGGCAAGTCTGCAGGCAAGTTAAGCGATTCGCAAATTCAAGAATCACTAGAAAGTGTCGTTGAAGAAGATTTTGATGCTGATAGAATCTATGGATTTATTAAGGATCAGGGAATCAAGATTGACGATGCCGTAGCTAAAGAGGAAATCGATGGCGCAGAAATGATTGCGTTACTTGATGAAGAGAGCGTTGACAGTGAAGAGGTCCCTCAGACTACGGGTAGTACGGGCACTGAAGATGACATTGATGACGATGATACAGACGTCGAGATTGCAGTCAGTGTAGATGAGGACAGTGAAGAGGTTGAGGTTGATGTAGAGTCTCTAGAGAAGCTTTCGACTGCCAAAAAATCTACTGATATTGACATTCGTGAACTCGAGTCAATTATCCGGGAGACAGCGAAGCCGTCCGCTAAGAAGGGCAAGCAGTCCACGCGTGAGCGCCATGTGGCCGTCACCATGACCACTGATAGTGTTCGAATGTACCTAAAAGAGATTGGTAAGGTTAACCTGCTGACAGCAGCGCAAGAGGTTGATCTAGCAAAGAAGATTGAAATTGGCCTTGAGGCAACTGATGAACTAGAGAAGGCAGATGACGAAGATGTTAAACTGCCACGTCCTGTTGAACGTCGTCTAATCCGTCAGGAGCAAATCGGTCTTGAGGCGAAAGGTCGCTTGGTAGAGGCCAACCTTCGTCTGGTGGTATCTATTGCTAAAAAATACATCGGCCGCGGCATGTCCTTCCTTGACTTGATTCAAGAGGGTAACCTGGGACTTATTCGTGCGGTAGAAAAATTTGACTATACAAAAGGTTTCAAATTCTCGACCTATGCAACATGGTGGATTCGTCAGGCAATCACCCGTGCAATTGCAGACCAGGCGCGCACTATTCGTATTCCTGTACACATGGTGGAGACCATCAACAAGCTCGTTCGTATCCAGCGTCAATTGGTCCAGGAACTAGGGGAGGACCCTACACCAGAACAAATTGGTGAGAAGATGGGTCTAGACGGTGACCGCATTCGCGAAATCCTAAAGATTAGCCAAGAGCCCGTGTCACTGGAAACACCTATTGGCGAAGAAGAAGACAGTCAACTAGGGGATTTCCTAGAGGACACCCTAGTCATGGGGCCATCAGAGGCAGCAGGTCATGCTTTGCTGCAAGAAGGCCTTAATCGTGTACTTGATGAGCTTTCGGAACGTGAGCGTAAAGTGGTAGAGTTGCGCTTTGGTCTGTTGGATGGGCACGCACGTACACTGGAAGAGGTTGGTAGAGAGTTCGGTGTTACGAGGGAGCGTATCCGTCAGATAGAGTCTAAGACGCTTAATAAGTTGCGCCATCCTAGTTATGCGGCTAAACTGCGCGACTTTCTAGAGTAGTAGTCTGTGCTATTATATTCAATCGCGTAATGATTTCTTGTGCGGAGCATGACGTGGTCCCATGGCGCAACGGTTAGCGCGGAGGACTCATAATCCTTAGGTTGTAGGTTCGAATCCTACTGGGACCACCAACACGAAATTTAAAATGCCACCCAAATCGGGTGGCATTTTTCTTATTTTCAGGTCTAGAGTTGCTCTAGAGGCTCAGCGGATAAGCTTTTCAGCTCGATGCCGAACGTGGTCGTCAAATACTATTTAGTATCTGCCTTGTAGGCACCTCGCTTGTAATACCAGAATCCGCCGCCTGCTAGTAGAAGCATAGACGCAGCAATTCCGATTGGAACTAGAGGGTCAACATTGGTCTCAGTTTCTGCGATTCCTGTTGTAAAGATGATGTCTTCCGAATATTCCTGTCCGCCTGTGGCATCATCAATAACATAAGCAAAGGCAAGTTCACCGTGGGGACCTGTTCCTAGGTAACGAATATTACGGTCAAGAACAGCAGTTTCTGGAGGGGTCGCCCCAGCAAGCCATAATTGTTCGACATCATGTAAAGGAGTATAGGTTATTCGAAGTCCTGGTCCTTCTTCGGTTTCAATTCTGGGGTCGTAGGGTAGATTATATTCGATCTGAATAGCATGAGCCTCTGTAATGACTGCGGTATAAATATCGATATCACCTTCAGTTCTCATGTTGTAAGGAGGGCTAATCTCTGGATTGCTAGTCGGAGGATTTCCATGCTCTGCGTAGACCTCTCCCAGCCAAAAGATTTCAGAGCCCGCTGGAACACCAATCTCAACGGTTGCAGGAAGCAGGGCATGTTCGTCAATTTTTCCTCTGACCGTGACGGTCCAGGCACCTTCCCATAGCATAACCTTATACTGTAGATTTACAAAGGGCTCAATAGTTTCTGCTGCATCCTGTGTGCGAATTCCACGTGGATCTTCAACGGCTACCTCTTCGCTGGCACCCGCAACTGCGGTTCCCGCAAAGGTAAATCCTGCAAGCAAAAATGCGCAGAGTAAAACAGTAGTGGGGGTGGTGCGTCCGCGCTTGAAAAGCCAAAGTACAACAGCCGCAACAATAACTAAGAAGACTACTAAGATAATCAGCGCGACAGTATTATCACTGGGCGAGGTGAGGTCCCCCGCATTGGCGATATAGGCAATTTGGGTTGTGTATTCCTGTCCGCCTATGGCATCTTCCACAATGTATGCAAAGACAGGTTCCTCATGGGGGCCTGAGCCTATGTATCTAAATTGCTGGTCTGTAACAGCGCTTTCTGGGGGCAGGGCAGCGATCAGCCAAAGTTCTTCCACATTATGTAGCGGGGTATAACTGACATTGATGCTGGGGTCAGCGCTGGTTTGCTCAAAGGGGCTGACGGGCAGAGTGTATTCAAGAGTGGCGATTCGTGCCTGCGTCATGATCCCTGTGTAGATGTCGAACCCGTTTTCTATGCGCATATCAAGAGGGGAGGGAAATGCCCCCTGCCCATCTTCACCAAAGTGAAAGACAGCAGAGTGCTGCGGTACGGCAACCTCGATAGTTGCAGGTAGTGGCTCATGTTCGGCAAGCTGTACAATGACACGAGCAACCCACATGTCTTCTGACTGCAAAACCTTATACTGAATGACGTCAAACTGCGCAATTTGGGTGGTGGCCGTGTCATGGATAGCCTCCGCATATTCGTTGTCAGCCTCTGTCTCTGATTCTGTTGCGATTGCGACCGCTGGGCTTAGTGCAAAGAGGCCAGCAAGCAGAACAGTGATAGCAGAAATAAAGACCCTTGCAGGGAATGGAAGTGGGTTGTTTATGCCCAGTTGCATCATGTACGTCTCCTCGTATTGCGAAGTCTTCCAAAATAACAGCTACCATTATACTCTGACCACGGTTCTTATTTGCTAAACTATTAAGCTCTAGTTCGGAAAAATTCTTAAGAGTTTTGCGGGATTTCACGCAATTTTAGGCAAGTGCAGACGCACAGCATGAAAGGCTTCACATGAAAACGGTTAAAGTTGGTATTTTAGGCTTGGGTGTTGTTGGTGGCGGCGTTATTGACATCATTAATAAGCATCGCGAAAAAATGAAGACTCACGCAGGGGTTGACCTTGAGGTTGTGCGTGCAGCAGATATTAGTACTGAACGCTTTGATCAGTTAGGACTAACAGCTGATCAGGCAACTACTGACGCCTTTGAGGTCGTAAACGATCCTAATGTTGACGTTGTTGTTGAGCTAATTGGCGGTACGGGTATTGCTCGTGATTTAGTATTGGCTGCAATTGAGGCTGGCAAACCTGTTATCACGGCCAATAAAGCACTTCTTGCAACTCATGGGGAAGAAGTATTTAACCTAGCTGATGATAAAGGTGTTGACCTGCGCTTTGAGGCATCTGTTGGGGGAGGAATTCCCGTGTTGGAGCCACTCACGCATGCACTGACAGGTAATGAGATCACGCGTGTTATGGGTATTGTGAATGGTACGACCAACTATATGTTGTCACGCATGACTGATGCAGGCCTTAGTTTTGATGATGCTGTAAAAGAGGCGCAGGATCTAGGTTACGCTGAGGCTGATCCAACAGCTGACGTTGATGGCTTTGATGCTGCAGCAAAGATTGCGATTTTAGCATCGCTTGCCTTTAATTCGCGCGTGACTTTAGATGATGTCGCAACAGAAGGCATTCGTAAGCTCTCTGCGGCAGACATTGAGTATGCTGAAGAAATTGGGTATGCCGTAAAGCTGCTTGCTATTGCTAATAAACTTGAAAATGGTATTGATGTGCGTGTTCATCCCACGATGATTCCTGTTAGCCATCAGCTTGCCTCGGTAAATGGTGTATATAACGCAGTTTATATGACAGGTGACTTTGTGGGCGACCTTATGTTCTTTGGTGAAGGCGCAGGTGCAGGTGCTGCAGCAAGTGCAGTTGTGGGCGACTTAGTCGAAGCAGCACGCGCTTACCAGTCAGGCAACGAAGTTATTGGCTGTACCTGTACAGACTCACTGCCAATTCGTCCCCTGGAAGACTTGGAGACACGTTACTGTGTGCGTTTAGTCATCGAAGACAGATCGGGTGTCATCCACCAGCTAGGTGAAGTGTTCGACAAATATGACGTTTCAATTAAATCGCTTAAGCAACGTGGGGCTTATGCAGAGGGTCAGGTAGAGTTTATCTTTGTAACTCATCGCACGCTTGAAGCGGATATGCAGGCAGTGCTCCGTGACATTGAAGAACTTACTTCAGTTGTTGAGGTTGCTTCTGTACTGCGCGTGGAGGAAATCTAGACGGAGGTTTAAGATGGCCAGTTATCAATTTTCCGTGGGAGTACCCGCAACTACTGCCAATTTGGGACCAGGGTACGACAGTTTTGGTCTGGCGCTTGAGCTGCGCAATGATTTTCATGCCAGCTTTGCTGATGAGTGGAATATTGAAATCACAGGCGAAGGTCTAGGTACGCTTACTTCAAGTGAGGACAATCTGGTAGCGGTTGCTATGAGGGCAGTTTTTGCTCATGCAGGTAAGCCAGACCTTAAGGCAAGAATCCTTTGCGACAATAAGGTTCCTCTGGGCAGTGGCCTTGGCTCATCATCGTCAGCACTTGTGGGCGGGGGAGTACTGGCAAGACGCCTGCTTGAAGAATTGGATCCGCTGTTTACTCTGCCTGATAGCGAGTTGCTGGGTATTCTTTCAGAGATTGAAGGACATCCCGATAATATTGCACCAGCACTTATGGGGGGCTTTACCATTTGTTGGAAAGATTCAGGATGGAAAGACTCTAGTTGGAAAGTATTGGGGAAACAAGACTCTAACAAGCAAACTTCTGATGGCACAGAGATGATTCACAGTGAACGGTTCGAATTGGTCTGTCCTATTGCTGCGATTATTGTGCCTTCAACAGGGTCAATGGCGACCAGTTATGCGCGGGGACTTTTGCCAGAGATGGTTAGTCATGAGACAGCTGCCTTCAATTTGTCCCACGCGGGACTTCTGGCAGCGGCACTGGTGTCGGGACGTGCAGATTTGCTGCAGCTAGCGATGAAGGATAGACTGCATCATCCTTACCGTTTGCCTGTGATAGAAGATTACTATCCTGTAAAGGAAATCCTCATGAATGCAGGTACGGACGCTGTTGCACTTTCTGGGGCAGGCCCTACTATCATAGGATTTGTTAGTGGAGTCGACGCAGAGGATGCCTTGATACATGCAAAAGCTATGGTTTATGACATGAGTGACGATATGCAGAAGCTGGGAACACGTCTTGCTCCTATCCCCTTACCTTTTGCCAAAACAGGTGCGCTAATTACTGACAACCTAATCTTCCAAGGTTTCCAAGCCACCTAATGGAGGACCTCTTTAGTTAATCCTGTGTAATCATTCTTGTGGGGAGTTTTTCAAGTGACGCAGGTCGCCTTCGCGGTAAGTGATTCCTTGAGCATCGCAATATTCCAGCAAGGGAATGGCGTACTTTCTGCTGATTTGCCAAAGGTCGCGAATTTCAGCTGCAGTCATTCCTTCATTTCGTGACTTCAACTCTGCAATGAGTTTATCTTGCGCTGCTTTGATGTGCTCTGGAGTGAAATGATATTCGCTCGCTAGACGAACCAATTTTCCGTCTCTGTGTAACTGACCTAAGATTTGCGCGATAAGGTCGCGTGGCTGGCTTAGTCGTTCTGCATGTTCTGCAGTGCTGCTTACGGCAAGTCCCTGTGCTTCGATATCAATAAGTAGCTGATTAGCCACTTGTTCATGTAAAGCTTGGACACTGGATGCTGCTTTAGGGTGACTAACTTTACCGCCATCAAAATTGATCAGTTCATTTTGCGCCATTGCAGCGAGAAACGCCTCGAAGCGGACTTCTGTCCATGACTCAGCCTGAGGGGTCTTATGGGGAAATACTAGTCCGTGCAGAGCCCCCTGACTTACGTCAAGTGATTGAGGATTTTCCTCATGAAAGGCTAGCAGGATAGCCCCGGTATGTTTTTGTAGCGAAGAAAGAGTCTCGCTTGCAAGGTAAAAAGTTTCCCTTTCTGTCCTGATGCGAGGAAGTTCAGACTGATTGAGGGTTTGTGCAACCTCTGAAGTGTTAAATCCTAGCCTTGCTGCAACTTCTTCTGCGTTTAGAGGGGCACTGTATAGCTTCAAGTAGTGTTTGGCAGCATTGCTGGTTTCGTTCTTGCTAAGCATGCCGAGAAGCGTAAACCAATCTTGACTTAATTTTGTGTGTTGTCCAACGTCAGCAAGCAAGACCGCACCACCACCTATAGTAAAAGCGGGGGAGAGGCTGCGTACAACGAATCGGTCTTCATAGTGCAGGGGAAGACTTTTATCTAAACGCAGCTGCACATAGGCATTATCACCTGCGGCAATTTCATTCACGCGCTTGTCTGAAAAGAGAAATTTCACACGGGCTTTTGTCTCGCTTGTGCCATGATGCATCATGACGGTAGCTCCATTTTTAAGAGGGACATTACCGCTGTAGTGAAGTAGCGCCAGAAAGCGCGAACTTTCACGTATCTTCCCTGGTGTGTGCAGCAATTCCCCTCGTTTGATATCTTCACGCTTTATTCCGGCTAGATTTAGCGCAACACGCTGTCCGCTTCGTGCTTTGCTGCGCTTTGTACCATGAACTTGAATATCCCGCACACGTACTGCCTTGCCTGATGAGCTAATCAGCTGGTCTTCTAGTTGAATAATGCCATCCCATAATGTGCCTGTTGCTATCGTGCCGGCACCTTCAATCGAAAATACGCGGTCAATAGGTAGACGCACAAAGTCTGAATGAGAGCTACGGCTAACGCGTGCGGCCGCAGCTTCGATAGCAGAGAGAAGCTTGCTTAGACCATCACCTGTGTGAGCAGAGACTGCGATGATGTCTGCACCATCAAAGGTGGTCGTACTAAGCAGTTCAGCAACATCAAGCAGAGCAAGCTCCACAAGGTCAGGATCGACAGCGTCGCTTTTTGTGACAGCGACGACCAGGTTACGGACTCCAAGCAACTCTAAGATAGTTAGATGTTCACGGGTCTGGACCATCACTCCGTCATCTGCAGCTACCACCAACAGTGCAACATCGACCCCAGTGGCACCCTCGACCATGTGACGAATGAAGCGCTCATGACCAGGGACGTCAATGACCCCGCAAGTATTTCCGCTGGGAAGCTGTAATTGCGCAAAGCCTAGTTCGATAGTTATGCCACGACGTTTTTCTTCAGCTAGGCGGTCAGGGTCAGTACCCGTGAGCTTGCGCACAAGGGTCGATTTTCCGTGGTCAATGTGACCTGCTGTACCTAGGATGAAGGAGGGAAGAGGTGTCGTAGTTTTGCCGTCATTATTATTAGAGTTGCCCCTTGGTTCTTGTATCATTGCATCATTTTATCACCCACATCTATCATTTATGGGCAAACATCAAGTAAATTCGCACCTTATGCTAATATTTAAGTAGGTAATTTATGGCTGCACCCTTGGGTTTTGCTTGATGGGTTTTACCCAAACCTAGGTGGTGTTAGCGCTTATAGACAAACATTAATCGCCCGTTACAGGGGCACACGACGAAAAGGATATACATATGGAAGCGGTATTAATACCCGCTGTCTGCATAATAGTAGGCTTTGTAGCGGGCTTTCTCACGAATCGTTTAGTAGTTAACGCGAAAACAAATCGAGCAGCGGCAGACGCAGAACTGCTGGTAAAAACGGCAAAAACAGAGGCTGAGAGCGTTAAGCGTGAAGCTTTGCTGGAAGCCAAGGACAATATTTTCAAAATGAAGCAAGATGAAGCTGCTGAAGTTAAGCAGCGCCGTAAAGAAATTTCTGCTTTAGAAAATCGCTTAGCACAGCGCGAAGAAACCATTGATCGTCGCGCAGAGACCCTAGATAAGCGCGAGCATCAAATTTCTAGTGCTCAGGGACAAGTCAAGGCACGTGAGGCAGAGCTAGGTACCGCAATGGACGAAGCCTTGGTAAAGCTTGAGCGCATTGCCAATATGACTACTGACGAAGCCAAAGAAGAGTTACTGGCAAGCATTGCTGACGATGTTAAGCGTGAAGCTGCAACAATCATTCGTGATGCTGAGACCTATGCAAAAGAAGAGGCCGATAAACGTGCCCGCAACATCGTTAGTTTGGCGATTCAGCGCATTGCCGCTGATCACACTTCTGAAAATACAGTATCTGTAGTGAAGATTCCTTCCGATGATATGAAGGGTCGCCTCATTGGTCGCGAAGGTCGAAATATTCGTGCTTTTGAACAGATTACAGGCATCAACTTAATCATCGATGATACACCAGAGACGATTGTGTTGTCAGGCTTTGACCCAGTACGTCGTGAAATTGGTCGTATCACCCTAGACACTCTGATTACCGATGGTCGTATCCATCCGGCACGTATCGAAGAGATGTTTAAGAAGGCGACTAAACTTATTAATGAAGAAATTCAGCGCGCAGGCGAGCAAGCATCCTTTGATGCAGGAGTACACAATCTACACCCTGAAATTATTCGCACCTTAGGTCGCTTGCGCTACCGTACCAGCTATGGTCAAAATGTTCTGCGCCACTCACTAGAAGTGTCCTGGCTTGCAGGTCTTATGGCAGAGGAGCTAGGTGCTGATGTGGCACTTGCGAAGCGTGCAGGACTGCTGCATGACCTAGGTAAGGCTATTGACCACGAGGTCGAAGGTCCTCACGCAAGCATTGGTGCCGATTTAGCGCGCCGCTTTGGTGAGCCACAACCAGTGCTGCACGCCATTGAAGCACATCATGGCGAAGTTGAGCCAACTACGGTGGAGGCTGTTCTTGTTATGGCAGCAGATGCCATATCAGCTGCCCGTCCTGGTGCGCGCCGCGAAACACTTGAAACTTATATCAAGCGTCTAGAAAAACTAGAAGCAGTCGCCAATGCTCATAAGGGCGTAGAAAAGACCTTTGCTATGCAGGCAGGCCGCGAAATTCGTGTCATGGTTGAGCCTGAAGCTGTCAGCGATGCTGATGCCGTAGTGCTTGCGCGCGACATTGCAAAAGAGATCGAAGCAGAATTAGAGTATCCAGGACAGATTAAAGTTCTGGTCTTGCGCGAAAGCCGCGCCGTTGACTACGCAAAATAATCTACAGAGCGGTCGTCCCTTTAGTGACGACTTGCATAATAAGGGAGGGCACGACTCTGACAGCTCCAGAGATCGTGATCCTCTGTTAGATTTTGTGGCAGAGGTCACTGGTGATCAGGTTTTGCAGGTTGAAGAGGATTTAGGTGCAGGCTTTGTCCGTCTTAATACGGCAGAAGCAGAACGTCGTCAGGCCCGCCATGATATTCGCCAGGTTGAAGACATCGTCATAGAGATGCTGCGCAATTCGCGTGACGCGGGTGCACGGCATATCTTTATTGCTAGCACAAAAATCGACAAGGTTCGTCTACTGAATATCATTGATGACGGGGAGGGTGTTCCTGATAGGCTAGCTAACCGTATTTTTGAAGCCCGCGTGACGAGTAAGCTTACAAGCATTCTTGAAGATGAGTGGGGTGTTCATGGGCGCGGCATGGCTCTGTATTCGATTACTCAAAATACGCGCAAGTTAGCACTGCAGGCTAGTGGTACAGGTCTTGGTGCTGCTTTTTCGCTTGAAGTGGACACTGATGAGCTGAAGGAGCGCGCCGATCAAAGCACTTGGCCAAAAGTCGAGCGTGACGATGAGGGCAGATTGCACTGTGCAAGTGGACCAAAGAACCTACTGCGCCATATTGCAGATTTTGCGCTAAAGCATCCAAAACTTAAAGTGTATGTGGGTAGCCCTAATGAGGTTCTTGCGACCCTGAAAGCACATGGCGAGGAACGCCTTACTGTTTATCAGGAAGAAGACAACAGTGCCATTGCAAAGATGCCTCATTGCCTAAGGCCTGCGGAGGCAGATGATCCTGCGTTACTTGTTGAAGCTGCGCAAAACTTAGGCTTAGAGGTAAGTACACGTAGTGCTTACCGTATTGATAGTGGCGAGATTGCAGCCCTTAAAGATGTCTACGCTTTACTGACGAAGGATTTACCGAAAGAGACCAGCAGCATCGATCTAACCCAGGACTTACGCGGATTAAAAATAGAGAAACAAGATTTGCATAACTTTGCTGGCGAGGTAGAGCGTGCCTTTGATACATTGGCAGAAAAATATTACATAAGCTGCAACGATGATCCAAAGGTGAGCGTAAAAAAGAATACCATCACTATTAAGCTAAATTTCGATAAGGAGTACTAGGTGTCGGATCGTTATTTTGTAAAAACATTTGGCTGCCAGATGAATAAACACGATAGCGAGGTCATTGCTGGTCTGCTTGAATCGCAGGGCCTTGCCCCTGCAGATACTATTGAGGAAGCTGCACTTATCGTTTTTCTAACTTGCTGTGTTCGCGAGAATGCTGATGAGCGCCTACAGGGGCAAGTAGCTAGTTTAAAAAATCTTAAGACAAGTAATGCTAATGCTTATAACGGGAGTACTGAAAAGGCCAATGGCGGCGGAATTGCCACGCCAGCCTTACCGCCATTAATTGCTGTTGGTGGCTGTATTGGTCAGCGTGATGGTGACAAATTGCTAGATAGCTTGCCGCATGTTGATATCGTCTTTGGTACACATAATATTGCAAGTCTGCCTGCACTCTACAATCAAGCTATCGCAAAGCGTGACACTGCTCTGCAGGCGGATAACTATGTTCCGTGGTTACCTGATGCGACCGTGGAGCTAAAAGAGGAATCAGATAGTTTTGCAGCTGATTTGCCCACCACACGTGAACATCCCTGGCATGCCTGGCTGCCCATTACCCAAGGATGTGATAATTTCTGCACCTATTGCATCGTGCCCTATGTGCGTGGACGTGAAGTATCGCGCCCCCTTGCAGATATCGTTGCACAGGCAGAAGCCTTGGTTGCAGATGGCGTGTTAGAGATTACCCTACTAGGGCAAAACGTGAATAGTTATGGTCGTGACTTAACTGAATGCGGTGAGGTTAAGAACGACGAAGGTGATGGGGACAGGGACAGTAAAGACAGTAGGCCACTTTTTGCTGAGGCCTTACGTGCAGTTGCTGCTACGGGTGTGAAACGCCTTGGATTTGCAACAAGTCATCCTAAAGACTTGCTGCCAGAAACTATTGAAGTTATGGCAACTACTCCCAATATCATGCATCATCTGCACTTGCCCGTACAGTCTGGTTCGAATAAGGTACTAGACGACATGGGACGTCGTTATACACGCGAGGAATATCTTGACTTAGTTGCACAGCTGCGCACTGCTATCCCTAATATTGCTCTTTCAACGGATATGATTGTGGGCTTTCCGGGGGAAAGTGAAGCAGACTTCGAGGACACTTTAGCCTTAGCAGAAGAGGTTGTGTATGACCAGATGTTTACCTTTCTTTACTCGAAGCGCGAGGGAACCCCTGCAGCAACTATGGACAGCGAGGTACCTGCAGATGTTGCGCAGAAGCGCTTCGAGCGCCTGGTAGAATGCGTTCAGGCGAGCGCACGCAACCGTAACGAACCTTTGATAGGCAGTGTGCAGGAAGTGCTTATTGAGGGTACATCAAAGCGCGATAAAAACATGCTAACAGGCAGAACTTTTGGTGCAAAAGTGATGCATATTCCACTGCCGCAGACAGAAGGTAAGCAGGTAAGTGCTGATGACTTTGCCGGTCGCATTGCCTCTGCAAAGGTAACAGAAGCGAGCACCTGGTTCTTGCGCGGGGAACTGGTAGACGCAGGGAACTGATTGGCTGTGACGCTTAAGTCTGTACCTGCAGGTAACCTGACAAGCAGGAAAAAGATGTCTGCTGACTCTTCTGCTGGGGTACCCGTTGTAGCCCTTGTTGGACCAACAGGCGTGGGTAAATCCAGTGTCGCGCAAGAGTTAGCCCTGCAGCTAGGACAGCAAGGCGGACAGAAAGTTGGCGTACTTTCTGCAGATTCAATGCAGGTATATAAGGGAATGGATATAGGAACGGCGAAAGTTCCCGTGTCTGAACGTCTTGTTCCTCACTTTGGCCTCGATCTAGTTGGGCCATCATGCGCTTATTCTGCTGCTGATTATCAGATCTACGGACGTAAAATTATTGACGAAGATTTTCATTTATATAGTGAGGTATCTAAAAGTTATCCGCTCGTAGTCTGTGGAGGCACGGGTCTTTATTTGCGGGCATTATTGGATAACTTTGACTTTGCAGGGCTGGGTGAAGAAGAGCTGCAAAACCAGACAGAGCTTAGGCAAAAATATGAAAAAATGCTTGAGCAGGTTGGGGCACAGAAGCTACATGACATGCTGGTTTCTCAAGACTCAAGGGCTGCCAAAGAAATTCATCCCAATAACGCCAGGCGCACCATTCGCGCGTTAGAACTTTGGGAGGCAGGGGAGAGTTACGCTGATATCAAACAGGGCTTCAAAGAGCGCAGTAGTCATTATCCTACCCTTTGGATAGGCTTAAATTGTAGCCGCGAGCTACTTTACCGACGTATAGAGCAGCGCGTAGATGATATGATGCAGCAAGGCCTCATGCAGGAAGTCAGTACGCTTCTTCAGGCAGGCTACCGTGATGCTCTAACGGCTCAGCAGGCAATTGGTTACAAAGAACTGGTTCCCGTATTAGAGGGCGGTGAGGACTTGGAAGCAGCAGTGGCGGCAATAAAACAGGCAACCCGCCGTTACGCGAAAAGACAGTTATCGTGGTTTCGTAATGACCCTCGTGTGCAGTGGATTGAAAGTGACGACATGACTACTGCTGCAGTTGCACAGCAGGCGCTGCAGTTAGTTGAGGGCTATAATTGCAGTCGGCATTCTGCGCAGACATAAGGAGGATTCACAAAACAATGAAGCGTGCATTTACTAAACTTCAGGGACTGGGCAATGATTTCATTTTATTTGATGATATGGCAAAGCAAGGCGGGGAAAGTTGCATCAAGCTGACCCCAGAGATTGCAATTGGCCTGTGTGATCGTAGGTTTGGCATTGGTGCAGATGGTGTGTTCAATCTGCGCAATGCAGTTGATCAAAATGTTGCAGATATTCGCTGGGATTTCTATAATTCGGATGGTAGTGTTGCAGAGATGTGTGGGAATGCCATCCGCTGTGTAGCCCGCTATGTTTTTGAGAAGGATCTATGGCCTCTTGCTGAAGGGGGCGTTGCAGACGATAACGATGGGAAGGCAGAACCTAGCTATGGTGAACTTCGCATAGAGACCCTTGCTGGAGTCAAATCCGTTGGTCTTGTACTAGATGACGAAGGACGCTTTTTGGGTGCACGTGTTGATATGGGCATTGCAGACATCGATAGCGATGTGCAGCTGCAAGGACGTACTTACTCGCGCATCTCTATGGGTAATCCCCATGCGGTAACCTTTGTAGAGGATCTGCCGAAAGAGTTTGGTGCAGCACCTGTAAGCACTGAAGGTCCCGCGATTGAAGTAGACTCCACCTTTCCCAATAAGACCAATGTAGAATATGCAGTTATTGAGAGCAGAGATCTTATCCGCATGCGTGTTTGGGAGCGCGGAGCAGGGGAGACCTTAGCCTGCGGTACAGGAGCCTGCGCGACTGCCGTAGCTGCTCACCAAAAAGGATTTTGTGACGATAGGGTAACCCTAGAACTGCTGGGGGGATCGTTGACTATAGAAATAGCCCCAGATAATAGGGTATTTATGACAGGCCCTGCAGAAGAGGTGTTTACAGGACGCATTCATCTGACCACAGTTCCCTGTGAGAGTCCCTGCTAACCTAGTTGCTCGTTTTGTCTTTTCTTTCTTATTAAGCCCCTGGGATTCCGGGGGCTTAATCTTTTTCTAACATCGCACTAATCTCTTTTTAGTCATATTCTAACTATGCTTTAACCTCCTCTTTATCAGCCTTCAACCATCCAGTGCTACTGTGCTCTCTGCAAGTGATTAATTGGAGAATCTGAGTAATATTCTAACGTTTACGTTATAATATATTGGAAGAGGAAATATGGAAAGAAGAAAAGCCATTAAGGCTCTGAGTGAAGCAGGTTTCGAGTTTCTTAGGGAAGGTGGAAATCATTCGATATTCCAGCATCCAGATGGGCGGAAAATTCAGGTTCCTAGACACAGAAATATCAAAAAGGGTACCTGGAAAGCAGTCAAAAAACGGGCAGGGCTATAAGAAGAGGTGAAGTGTGAGATACACATATGAAGCGTTATTTGAAGCAGAAGAAGACGGCGGATACAGCGTGCATTTTCCTGACATTCCTGAGATCTGTACGTGTGGTGATAACTTAACCGATGCTGTATTAATGGCTTCAGATGCATTAGAGCTTTGGATAGTATCTGAACGGCACGATGGGAAAAGGTTACCAAAGGCAACCTTTGGAAATGGAAGAGGAGGTTGTTTGCGAATTGCTGTATCGATTAGTCCGCGAACAGAATCTGAGGTAATAGATGAGAGAGTAACAACTACTGAAGCAGCGAGAAGACTAGGAGTCACCCAGGGACGCATTAGACAGATGATTGCTGCACAAGAATTGGATGCGGTAAAAAAGGGACGAGATAATCTAGTTAGCACCTCTTCCATTAGTGCCAAAATTGAATCGCCTAGACAGGTGGGTCGTCCACGTAAACATAGGGCATTAGCCTAGCATTTTCTTGCGCTGCATGAGTGACATATGTTTTCCCTTGCAGTTGGCGGATTTGTTACTATGTAACCAAGCTTGAATTTGCCGTTGTTTGCGTATGCCAAATTAGGAGGGGTTTCAGTGAAGTTTAGGTCATTATTTCAGCCAATCAAGATAGGTTCTCTCGATCTTCGTAACCGCCTAGTAGTTCCCCCTATGGGCACCAATCTTGCAAACGATGCCTGCATTGCCGAGGACAGAATGGCCAAGTACTATGGCGAGCGGGCAAAAGGTGGCTTTGGTCTTGTCATAATCGAGGTCACAGCAGTATCACCCGAGGGTAGAGCCATTGTCAGAGAGCCAGGTCTATGGTCAGATGACCATATTGAAGGCTTCAGTAAGCTGGCGGAGGCAATCCATGAACATGGCGGTAAGATGGCAGTTCAACTGCATCATGCTGGTCGTCAGACGGTACCTGCCATCAATGGTGATCTTGAGGTAGTTTCTAGTTCACCAATTCCCTGTCCTTTCTTGCAGTATCCTCCGCGTGAACTTGCCACCGAAGAAACTTATGAGATGATCGACAAATTTGTTGAAGCTGCTGTTCGCGCTAAGAAAGCTGGGGCAGATGCTGTTGAATTGCACGGTGCTCACGGATATTTGATTGCCCAATATATGGCAAGTTATTCAAATCGTCGTGTGGATGAATTCGGGGGTAATTTCGAAAACAGAATGAGGTTCCCGCGTCTTATTGTTGAAGGTATTCGCAGAAGGCTTGGGAATGGCTTTCCTGTATTGTTTCGTCTGAGTGGTGACGAAAAAAGAGTAGGTGGTCGTGGCATTGTAGAGTCACGTGCGGTTGCCAAGGCCATGGAAGAGGCTGGGGTAGACGCAATTCATGTTTCTGGCGGTACGTACGGCAGTATTGAGTGGGTGGCAGGATCTAGTGAATGGCCTGTAGGCTACATGACGGACCTTACTGAAGAGGTTAAGCAGTCTGTCAACGTGCCCGTGATCGCAGTAGGAAAAGTAAACGATCCTGCCTTTGCTGATGAGCTTATTGCATCAGGTAGGGCTGATATGGTCTCTATGGGACGGGCATCTATCACAGATGCTCATTTGCCTAACAAGGCCTACGTTGGGGATATAGATGAGATTGCACCTTGCATTAGTTGCAACCAGGGCTGCCTAGAGGAAATCTTTAAAGCGAATTGTGTAACATGTGCGGTAAATCCTCTGTCAGGAAAAGAATTTGAATGGGAAACCTCCCCTGCTGAAGAGGTTAAGCGCATCATGGTTGTGGGTGGTGGTCCTGCTGGACTACAGGCAGCGTGGATTATGGCAAAGCGCGGACATGCAGTTGCACTTTTTGAGAAGGAAGAAACCTTAGGTGGACAGTGCCTTGTGGCATCTTATCCGCCGGGTAAGGGTGACTTTACGAAGGCTATTCGCTACTACACGAATATGTGCGAAATATACGGCGTGGAGATCTTTACGGGCACAGAGGTAGACGAAGAACTTATTGCGTCAGTCGATCCAGATATTGTTGTGCTTGCGACAGGAGGAATTCCTGTGAAGCCTGATATAAAAGGAATCGACAATAGTCAAATTGTTAAGGCTAATGATGTACTTATGGGTAAGGTTCTACCAGGCAACAAAGTTCTAATCGCCGGCGGCGGAATGATTGGCACAGAGACAGCTGACTACCTGCTGGAATATGGCAGAGATATTACTATTGTAGAGATGCTTCCGACTATTGCTTCTGATATGGCTGCAACTGTACGGGCGACTCTTCTGCCTAGAATACAACAGGGTGAGGTAAAGGTGCTCACCAATACGAGGATTGAAGAGTTTGTCACTAATGGTGTGAAGTGTGTATACGGCGATGAAAAGTTAGAGCTAGCAGACTTTGATTCCGTGATACTTGCCATGGGTGTCGACAGCTATAACCCGCTTGAAGAAACGGCAAAAGACCATGCTCAGGAGGTGCACGTAATAGGTGATGCTGTGCAGGTGGCGAAGCTTCTGCAGGCTACTACTGCCGCCACAGAACTGGCATTAAAGGTTTAGGAAACACTTACTTACGCCTGCTTGCCTTGCGCTACAATAAGACAGCAGTAAAATCGTACTGATAACTCAAACACATAATGAAATTGAACTGAAAGGGATTTCTAATGACACAGAAATTTGCAGCGAAGCGTTTGGATAACTTGCCCCCGTATCTCTTTGCAGAGATTGACCGTAAAAAAGCAGAGCTTGTTGAGCAGGGGCACGATGTAATTTCTCTGGGTATTGGTGATCCTGATAAGCCAACTTTCCAGCACGTAATAGACGAAATGATTGAGGCTGTACAGCGCAGCGCGAATCATCAGTATCCGTCTTACACTGGGTCGCTGCAATACCGTCAGGCCTGTGCGCAATTCATGGGGACCCGTTTTGACGTAGAAGTTTGCCCAAAAACTGAAGTACTGGCACTTATCGGATCAAAAGAGGGGATTGCTAACCTATTCCCAGCTTTTGTAGATCCAGGTGCCTACACTTTAATCCCTGGTATTGGTTACCCAGTATATTCGGGTGGTGGAATTCTCAATGACTCAAATTCATGGTGGATGCCCATGAATGAGGAAAATGGTTGGCTGGCAGACTTTGAGTCGACTCCTGCTGATGTGCTGGAGAAGGCTCAAATGATGATTCTTAGCTATCCTAACAATCCAACATCAGCAGTTGCGACTCCAGAGTATTTTGATAAGGCTATTGCCTTTGCAAAAAAACATAACTTGCTACTAGTGCACGATAACGCTTACTGTGATATCGCCTTTGATGGCTACGTGCCACCAAGCATTCTAGAGCGTCCAGATGCCATGGATTGCTGTATCGAGATATTTAGTGCCTCAAAGTCATACAACATGACAGGCTGGCGTGCTGCTTTTGCTGCGGGTAATGCTGATGCTATCAGGGCTCTTGGTACGGTGAAGTCGAACGTGGATTCAGGCATCTTTACGGCAGTTCAGGAAGCGGCAGCACTTGCTTTTACGGGTCCACAAGACCAGGTAAAAGAAATGTCAGACCTTTATGAGCGTCGCCGTAATATTGCGATGGCAGCGCTGGATGAAATGGGTCTAGAGTACCTTTATCCGCGCGGAACTATCTTTATCTGGGTTAAGGTTCCTAGTGGCTATACTTCTGCCGAGTATGTTGAAAAGGTACTGACAGAAGCTCATGTAATCATTGGTCCTGGCAACGCTTATGGTCCAGAAGACGGAGAGGGCTATTTCCGTGTTTCGCTTGCCTGTGAGGATGATCGTATCGTAGAAGCCTTTGAGCGCATGAAGAAGCTTTCTTAAGGTGCCATTAGTAAATCCTTAGCAAGAGTGAGTAAAGGCGAGTAAAGTCCTGGACCTACTGTTAAGTCCTAGACTGCTCTAAAGTTTAAAATGGATAACGTATAATGAAGGGGTGAGCCATAAGGCTTGCCCCTTTTTTCTTACTGGATGGACTGACGCAATGTAGTTAATGTATCAATAATGCTCATGTGTCTTAGCCTATAGCTTTGGCTCGCAGTTAACGTGAAGTCTTTTACAGGTAGCAGTTTGATATTTGCCTGTATGAATACATAAACCTTAGGAGTTGATACATTATGGAAGAAATTACAAAAAAGAACGCACGCGCGATTCTTGTTGGTCTTGATATTACCTCTACTAAAAATGCCCTATCGGGGTGGGATATTGATAGCTCACTGGATGAATTAGAACGATTAGCCTCGACAGCAGACGTTGATGTGGTCTGCCGCATGACTCAAAGACTACCCTTGCCGGATACGCGCAGCTTTATTGGTAGTGGCAAAGTCAAAGAGTTGAAGGTTCTATTAGAACAGCACGATGTCGAACTGGTTATTTTCGATGATGAGTTGTCTCCTCGTCAGCAGGCGAACCTTCAGACTGATTTGTCGGAAGAAGATGCACTAGAGGAGGACCGTGTTCAGGTAATGGATCGCACGGCACTCATCTTAGACATCTTTGCTTCACACGCCACAACACGCGAAGGTAAGTTGCAGGTAGAACTTGCAACTGTTCAGTATGAGATGCCTAGGCTGCGTGGTAAGTGGAGCCACCTTGAGGCTGAAAAGCTTGGTGGCGGTGTTGGTGCTCGCTTTGGTATGGGTGAAAGCCAATTGGAAGCTGACCGCAGAATGCTGGGTAAGCGCATGTCAGACTTAAAGCGTGAGATTAAGCGTGTTGCCGTAGAGCGTGAGACACAGCGGAGCAAGCGCATGGCTTCGGGCATCTTTAAAGTGTCATTGGTGGGATACACCAATGCAGGTAAATCTACCTTGCTTAATGCTTTAACAGACGCAGATGTGCTAGCTTACGACAAGTTGTTCGCAACGCTCGATTCAACTACACGTAATCTGGCGCTTACAAGCGGACGAGAAATAACTCTGACGGATACAGTTGGTTTTATCAATAAGTTGCCCCATGGCCTTGTTGATGCCTTTAAGTCAACGCTAGAAGAGGTCAATCAAGCAGACATGTTACTGCACGTTGTGGATGCGTCTGCTGATAATGCTGAAGGTCAAATCACAGCGGTAGAAGAAGTGTTGCGTGAAATTGGTACCATCGATAAGCCGACCCTCTTAGTCTTCAATAAGATTGATGATATGGGCGAAGATGGTGAGCAAAGACTTGATCGCTTTAGAGAGCTTCACCCAGGCTGTGAAATGATCTCAGCATATAAAGAGGTAGGTCTTGACGAGCTGCTTCTGGCAATAGAACGCTTTGCTGCAAAAAGTGCAGCACTTATGGACGTACTAATCCCCTTCACAAGAGGGGAGCTAGTACAGCTAGCTCATACCCGCACGACAATCGTGGAAGAGTCACATGTAGCAGAGGGCACTCGCATGACCTTACGTATTCCTAAAGGTCTTGTAGGACAATTTGAACCCTTTGCCGTAGAGAAAGAATAGCAAGCAAAAATCCCAGCCTCCTTGCAAGGAGGCTGGGATTTTTATTAACCTAGGATAGGTCTTTTAAAGGCAGAGAGCCTACAGTACTTAAGCAATAGACCTCATCAGGGCAATCACTTTGCCAGCAATAGTAACATCGCGGGTGATAATCGGCTCAAGTGCGTCATTTTCTGGCTGCAGGCGAATGCCCTCAGCCTCTCTGTAAAAAGTCTTAACAGTCGCCTCGTCCTCAATCATAGCGACGACAATGTCACCGTTTTCTGCAGTGTTTTGCACGCGTACAATAACAAGGTCACCGTCAAAAATTCCAGCATTAATCATTGAGTCACCCTTGACGCGCAACATGAAGCTTTCGCCCTTAACCATAGAGGCAGGTAGGGGAATGGTGTCTTCACGGTTTTCGTCTGCCGTTATAGGAATACCCGCAGCTACTGCACCTACTAGGGGAACAGGCACAACTTCTTCCATGTCATATTCAGGACTGTGTTGAATACGATCCATGTCATGCAGAATGCGAAGTGTGCGTGATTTTGAACCTGCGCGCTCAATATAGCCCTTCTCAACCAGTTTCATGAGATGTGATTGAACAGTAGCAGTAGAACTGACCCCAACCCCGTCACGAATTTCACGAACGCTAGGGAAGTACCCAGTTTCTTTGTAGGTTTTAAGAATGTAGTCATAGACTACCTGCTGTCGTTTTGTTAGTTCTGGTCGAGTATTAGTCATGAGGACCTCCTAGAGTCTATTCTCAAGTATAAATCGATTCACTGGATTCGATTATAAATGAAGTTCAAAATATTTTCAAACAAATGTTCTGAAATCGCTTGACACAATACAATTGTTCGCATAATGTAGTATACATCAAAAGAACGAACAAGTGTACTTCGAGTACAAATGTACAGAAAACTCGATCAGTTGATTAGAGAGTGAGTGTGAAAGACATGAAAGCACTAGTAAAGAACACTATGAAATCAATGAGCAAGACTCCATCCATAGGTTTTGTAGAAGTAATCATAGCCATGCTAGCTCTAGCGATTATCTTTCTGCCGTTATTTTAGCCAATTCGATTACTCTTAGTTTTTCTTCCCCTGTACTAGGTTCCCCTCATTTTGCCTAGTACGTCACATATCTGGGCACAGCTGGTAGTCATAACCCCTAACTTAAAGAGGCTCATAACAGAGCCCACCTTTACTTCCTTCCAGCTGTGCCACTTTCCTGTGTTACACTAACAATCCATTTCTGAATCTTGAAAGTTGAGAAGGGCACCATGGGGGTGACTGGTTTCGACAGAATAGTGCTACTGTTAGGAAGCAAGCCAAGGTCTCCTCTCCTTGTAAATCAGGGGTACATGCCTTTGTAATTGGCGAAAATAATTACGCACTCGCAGCTTAATTAGCTAGCGACGTCCTCTAGGTGTAAGACCCTGACGCTTAGACTGACGCCATTTTAAGGGTCTGCTCTGTAGTTGGTGGGCTGTATTGCCTACAGCTAAGATGAAACAGCCATGAAGTGCATAAGCCGGTCGACAGAGCTTAGCACTTCGAGACCGATCTGACGACTGAGCTTGGAGATGCCTAGCAGGGTGTTATTCTGGACGTGGGTTCGATTCCCACCACCTCCACCAAGCTGCAATTTAACCTAGCAAGTCTTAACTGATTTTCATAGCTACTTATAAGTAATGGGTATACCTTCTTTTTCTAGGCGGGCTAGAAGTAAGCCGTAACCTATGTAGGCTCCGTCAGCAATTAAAAGCGTTTCTTTTCCCTTGAAGGGAGTTCTTGAGTAAAGGGTCAGGCGAGAATAGTGCCCAGGCAAGTGTCTAAGCTGTGCTCCTTTAATGTCATTAAAGATAAAAGTGAACGTTGGCCAAAAGATTTCTCGGTGACTGATATTCTTGCCTTTTACCTGTGTCTTGAAGGATGCGTGGTACACAGCTGAATATGTGTAGAAAAGGGCGCCTCCAACAAGGGCTAGAGGAAGCACCCAAAACACGATTGAACCTTCAGTTTCCTGATTGATAAATAATGCGGAGAATATAGCAGCTACCCCAAGGACAAGTACGGATATGACATTGCTCAGCAGGCCCCACACGGGTACGCGAAGAATAAAATTGTCCTCGCACATATCCTCCTGTTTAATCTTTTTCTTGTGGTGGGTGACGGGGGAGGTCATAAATTAGTTAGAGGCCTGTTGCGTCGACTCCGTAGATAGCTTGCTGCTCAGTAAATCCTTCGAAGATAAGTTGATCTATCAGTCCCTGGCGGGAGAAGCTCATAAAATCAAGATAATTTTCTGCTGAATCCACTGCTTGTTCACCCCAGTCGACCTCTAAACTGTCAACGGCGAAAGTAGCGTCTTCTACTGAAAAGTCTTCAAATTTCAATTGATCAATAAGCCCGCTTCTTGAGAAGGAAGCAACTCTTAAGTAGCTTTCAGCTGACCTAATTGCCTGCTGCTGACTTACGGTCATTTCTGTCTCAGTAGCTGTATCTCCAGAAGTTTCCGCAGGTACTTCGGTAGGCGTTTCTCCGGAAGCTCCCTCAAGAAGATCCCAGTTGAAAAGGCCCAGGTTGTCAGCCTCTCTTGCAAGTACATTCAGAACATAAGAATCATGTCCGTCATGGGTAGTGCGCTCTTCAAAATCATCAGGAGCAACGATTCTCCAGTTTATGAGGTCAGCCTCAAGCACGGGAATGTCTTCAGGAAAAATCTGCTCTTCACCTTCGTTGAGTACAGCCAGTTGCGCACCAGTCTCTTCGTCAACAAGTATGACAAGGATGCCCGTGTAATCAAATACTCCAAACTCCATATCGTAAGCAGAGTAACCTACAGCTGCCTCAACCATCTCGAGTGCAAGCTCTAGTTCGGGACTAAGTTCACGTTCGATCTGAGTGGATTGTTCGTACCTGCCCACGTCTACGACATCATCCGAATTGCTTGCAGCTGAGATAATCACTACTGAGATAATGCAGCAGGTTATAAGGAAGCCGAAAATCGCTAGCACCCACACCCACCATAACCTATAGAAAGGCTTCTTCGCTGCTTCTGCAGGCATTGCACCACTATTGGGGGGCATCGTATTGCCAGAAGGCATCGCGTCAACACCTGCCTGTGGTGCCTGTTCATTCTGCGGGAACTCGACCGTAGGCTGCGGACTTGGTTGCTGCATGCCTATCTGTGCTTCAGGTACAGCTGTACCTTGCGCCGCCGCATCCACGCTTACGCTTTCAAATTTTTGACCGCAGGCAGTGCAATATAAGCTGCTGGTCTCCTGTTGTGCCCCACACTTTGAACAAAGTTTCATAAATATTCCTTTTTATTGGATGTTCCCGCCAAGCCCTGCACCATATACTTGCATCGTATGTTTGCATTTTAGCCAGAGCCTAGTCCTGAACCATTATACCTATTTGTTAAAATGTACCATGTGTCCTGAGGTCAAAGGTGTTAGCTGTGCAGTGCAAGGTGCTGTTTATGCAGAAGCGCGCTATTAACCACACGGTACACTAATTACGTGCACAGAATTCTGATTAAAAGGAGAAGCCCATGAAGATGACCATAATGCTCTTTTTCCAAGGCAATTGCCGTGAAGCTATGGACTTCTATGGCAAGGCATTCAACACAAGTCCTGAGTTCATTCTTACGTATGGGGAAGCTCCTGCTGATCCTGACCGTCCGCTCCCTGAAGATTTTGCTGATAAGGTTATTCATGCAAGGATGGATATGGCAGACCTTCAGGTCCTCTTTTCAGATGGTTATCCTGGTTGGGAGGCAGAGTACGGCAACAACATGTCAATGACGGTAAATACAGGGACGGTCGAAGAGGCTCAAAGTATCTTTGATAACCTGCAAGAAGGTGCCACTGTCTATATGCCCCTGGACAAAACCTTCTTTGCTGAAGCTTATGGCATGCTAACAGACAAATTTGGCGTTATGTGGAACATTGCAAGCTCGAGCGAATTGGCTAGCGGGTCAAACTAAGCATGAGAACGGTAACTATTAAGCGCGAGAAAAGTTTCCTTGGTAAGTGGCTTGACTACTATGTGATTCTGGATATTCCTCAAGGTGAGTTGGCAGAATACACGGGGGTCAAGAAGTATGCACTGGGCTTTGCGGAAGGACTAGTAAAAGGTTCGCACCAGATATTTGTGGTTGGGAATGATAAAGCAATCCGCTTTAAGGCGCCAAGCTCAAAGGTCTTGATGTATGCAGTATATTTTGACTCTTCAGGAATTCGTTTTGGTGAAGAATGCAAAATTGAACCAGGGGAGTCTGACCTGAAATTATCGCTTCGAACGAAGATGGGACTTTCTGCCAATAGGCTTGTTTTAAGTAAGGATTAACACAATTTCGCTTTTTGATACATTTCTGCAAAATGAAAGAATTCAGCAGGCTACTAAAGCTCTTAGTCAGGCGCGGATATTTCAGCAGACTCATATAAATACGCCCTTTAGGATTTGGGTAGCAGTGCTGTTTGCATTATGCATAGTGGCTGCTGCACTGTTCTTGCTGTTTTCGTTTCTGTTTAGTCAGCCATTTGAGCTGGCTCGAATAAACGAATCCCCTGGTGAGGGAATTACATTTAGGCATATCCAGCAAGAGGAAGACATCAATATAGCCTCACCAGAAATAATCGCCAGAGAATTTGGCTCAAGACTTGACTCTGCGCACCTTGAGACTCATCTAGGGTTAAGGTCCTCTGTAGTTAACGGTAATTTTAGAGCCGTAACCGACAGTGAGTTTAACGCTTTCATTCAACATATGGCGCAGTATGAAGGTTTTTGGCTGATTCGCGCACGGAGTGACCCAGGTCATCAACGCGCCATGTTAGTCAAGGTTGTTGAAGATATCGGGATACTTACTTTCACGATTCGTCAAGATGTTGATGCTAATGAGACAACGTTTAATCTTACGGCGATTGATTTTGGACTTTTTGGAACATTTTTGTATCGTGCATCTGCCCTTGATGGCTTCCTAGAAGACTACGGGCTTAGTGCTGGCACTATCTTGATGCAGCACGGCGGACTTTACTTTGAGGCAATGGGGGACTACCTACAGCTTGCAGCCGATATCTTTGAAGGAATGGACTCTGAAGAGGCAAGCGAGTTCGGTCAGTCATTGCGTGAATTTCTCTGGAGCCTTTTCGTGGCAAGTCTTTCGATTGTGAGTCCTTTTATAATCATCAGTATTGTCAAGCTTGGTTTTTATGCAAAGCGCAAAAAGGATGAACTTGACGAAGCAGTGCCTGCAGTGTGTGAACGCTATAGCAATGCCAAAGACAAGTTTACTGCAGGAAAGCCTACTAAAGAAAAACAGCAAAATAAAGAAGAGTCAGAACAGGGGAGCCAGAGCAATGATTATGATTAGCGCATGCCTGCTGGGCAAAAAGTGCCGTTACAATGGCGAACATAACCTTAATGAGGGACTTGTCCAACAATTGCAGAACGAAAAGCTAGAGTACATAAACCTTTGTCCAGAACTTTTAGGCGGAATGTCTGTTCCGCGCATCCCCTGCGAGATTGTGGGCGGCACTGGCAAGGAGGTACTTGCAGGTACTGCAAAAGTAATGAATGCAGATGGGGAAGATGTAACTGAAGCTTTTATGAAAGGTGCGGCGGAGGTACTGCGCAGATGTAGAGAAAAGCAGGTTACGAAAGCCTACCTAAAGTCAAAGAGTCCTAGTTGTGGGTATGGCAAAACTTATGATGGCAGCTTCGAGGGAACAGTGCACCCAGGCAATGGGGTACTTGCTGAACTTCTTTCCCAAAAGGGGATTGAGGTTATTGCAGTGGGGTAGAGATCTTGGCTGCAGGATAGCAGCCCAGCTTCAAGGCAGCGTACTTTGACAGCTCTGTGATACTTTCGTCTGATAACAGTTATGACAATATCACTCGATAGCGACACAAATTCTTGAAAACCTCTTGACACAATACAATTGTTCGCATAAGCTAACATGCGGCAAAAGAGCGAACAGGTGTGCTTTTAATAGAGGTGCAGAAAAGTAAGAGGTGAACTTAGGTTGAGTAAGAGACCAATAATTGAAGTTAAAAACTTCACGAAAAAATACGGCAATTTTACAGCCGTAGACGACATCAGTTTTGATGTCGAGGAGGGCAGTATCTTTGCCTTCCTGGGGCCGAATGGCGCAGGGAAGTCAACGACCATCAATACCCTCTGCACAATATTTGAAGGATATGAGGGAGAACTTCGTATCGATGGCAAGGATGTCGCAAGACAGAAGAACGATGTACGTTCAAGCATTGGTGTCGTATTCCAAGATACAACCCTTGATAAGAAGATGACCATCGAGGAAAACCTGCGCATGCATTGCGTATTCTATGGTGTGCCCAGCTCAGAAGTTGAAGAGCGTATTGTATTCGTTCTGACTTTGGTAGACCTACTTGATTGGCGTAAGCGCTCAGTCTCTGCCTTATCAGGAGGCATGATGCGTCGTGTAGAAATCGCAAGAGGACTCATGCACTATCCAAAGGTGCTGTTTTTGGATGAGCCTACTTCAGGACTTGATCCTCAGACGCGCGCCCATGTATGGGAATATATGCTTCGCCTGCAAAAGGAAAAGAACATCACAATCTTTCTTACCACCCACTACATGGACGAGGCTGAGATTTGTGACCAGGTGGCTGTTATGGATAAAGGAAAGATTATTGCACATGATACGCCTTTTGGACTCAAGAAGCAGTACACAAAAGATAGGGCTTACGTAACAACCAGCAACCCTATCTTACTAGAAACCTTGCTGGATGAGCAGGGCATGAACTATGAGAAGCGGGAGAAATTCCATCGCATCCTTGTTGATGATAGTGCGAAACTGTTGCATGTTCTTGCAGAATGCAAGGACGAGGTCACCGACATTGAAGTTCGCAAGGGCACCCTTAATGACGTCTTCTTAGAAATAACAGGGCGTGAGATTAGGGAAGGAGGCGGTTCCTAATGGCAGTTATTTTTGCTTTGTGGAAGCGCAACCTTAGAGCATTTTGGCGTAACAAGCCAGCGCTTATCTTTAACTTAGTCTTTCCCTTCTTTTTCATATTCATTTTTGCAGAGATTTTCCGCAATGACTATATTGAAAATGCAACATCCTTTATGCTGGCGGGTATTATCATCGCAGTAGTATTTGATTCAGCCTTACGCATATCAAGTTCTACGATTGATGACATAACATCAGGGTTCATGAAGGAAGTTCTTGTGTCACCTGTGTCAAGGTTGACGATTGCCCTAGGTCAGTTCGCTTCTTCTGCGACGGTTGCTGCTCTGCAGGGAATTATCATCTTTGTAATCGGGTTTGCAATCGGGCTACGTATTACTACGCCTTTGACGATTGTGTATACCTTGCTTGCGATGATCTTTGTTGGACTAGTATTTGCAGGTTTTGGTCTGTTTATTGCTACGAAGGCTAAGAACATTCAAACCTTCCAGGCAGTAAGTATGGCAATCACTATGCCTATGACCTTCTTGTCGGGGGCCTACATTCCGCTGTCAATGCTTAATAACTTTCTGACTACGATTGCCTACTTTAATCCCATGACCTACGCGGTTGCCTTTTTCCGTACCATTGTGCTTGAACGTACAGGCGATCCTGTAGATGTGCTGGTTACGCAGGAGCTAGCCTTCGAGATTGCAGGCTTTACCATCACGCCGATGTATTCGGTATTGATATTAGTAGTGTTTGGTGTGATCTTCTTGACGCTTTCAACGATATCCTTTGTGCGCCTAGACTTCTCAAAGATGAATCGCAATAAGAGTGATTCGTTTATGGATGATATTTAGTCCAGACTAGTCTAGGTACACAGACACATAAAAATACCCCATCCTCTTAACAGAGGGTGGGGTATTTCAGTTTAAGCGATTGGCTAGTTAGCTCAAGGCTTGCACAAAAACTTAGCTGAAGCGCCTCTTAGTAAACGCGCTCTACTTTACCAGCCTTCATGCACTTTGTGCATACTTTTGCCTTAGTAACCTTGCCATTGATGCGTGCCTTAACAGGTTGCACGTTCGGTAGGAACTTACGGCTGGTTACACGATTAGAGTGGCTGACGTTGCGCCCAAAGCTGGGCTTCTTGCCACATACGGCGCATATTTTTGACATGGTGCTACTCCTTGGTATTTCTGAATGGTTTTAACTATCTGAATGTCGAACAGAGTATGTTACCACAGATTACTAGCGAGCTTCAAGAAAGGCAAGCTAACTGTATCGTCAATTAAAGCGACATTGTCCAATCCTTTAACAGGCGAAAATGTCTGAAAAGGCTCGCATAACTATTTGACAGGCTTTCAAGGCTTCTGTTATGGTTTATGCCGTGAAGGTAACGTGACGTAAACAGTGCAGGCAGTGCCCCTATTATCCGCAAAGAAAGCGAACACTACTTGAGTCAGAAAACCTCCATAAGCAAGACACGAAGAAAGATACCCTTCTTTCTTGTACTTTTTATGGTGCTTGCCAGTCTTATTCCAGCTTTTGCACTGGCATCCTCTGTTACCCTGCCTCCTTCGTCAGTCATTCAAGGCTTAGGTAATCCTCCTATAAGTCACGATGCAGAGCTTTTTGAGGGCGCACCTTCTCATTTGATAGAAATCATAGACGAAGATAGATATGCTAACACCTATTCAGTCAATTTAACTTCTGGTACCGCTTACAGCTTTGTTGTAAGCGGTTTTGAATTTGACATGCTTTTCCTTATTACGAATGCAAGCGGGGATGTGCTGATAGATTCGCGTGATGCGCAGGTTGTGTATGACGGACTTGAACTTCGTCTAATCGCGCCAACAACGGGTACTTATCATGTCCTTATCTCAAGCGCTGCAGGTATCGAAGAAGGGGATTACACCCTAAGCATAAACGCCATTCCCAATTTTGCCACTCTTTCGGGAGTCGTTCAAAACGATGCAGGACAACTACTTGAAAATATCGTAGTGACAGCATATAGGCAGACGGTGACCCCGCAGGGTGTTGAATACATTGCTGAGCTCAGTACAACAACTGCGACTAACGGGTCTTATACCCTAAGTCCACTTGTGCCAGGAAGCTACAAGTTATCTTTTAGAGACCTCGACTTTAACTATGGCCATATCTACTATCATCAGATGTATGCGCTTGAGGCCGCCGACACAGTAGCGGCTCCTGCGAATGCAAACCTTACCCTGCAAAATACAATCCTTACCCAATCAGGGGCCATCACGGGTACGGTTACTGACACAGGCAATACGCCCTTAGAGGACATAATCGTATCTGTTTTTGTAGAAGATTCAGGCGATTTCTTCGCACTATCCAGTACCGACACTGATGTGAATGGAGAGTTCGCGCTTACTGGCCTTGAAAACGGGACCTACTTTGTTCAGTTCTCCTGTCCAGATGGCCTGTTCCTAACGCAGTATTACGCGGCTACTAATTCGGTGGAAACAGCAACTCCACTTCCCCTTGTGGCTGAAGATGTAAGGGAAGACATAGATGCCGTATTAGCACCTGCAGCAACTATTTCGGGAACCGCTAGGAATAGTTCAAACATCCCCGTAGAAGATATTGTCGTATCACTGCTTAGACTAGGTACTGGAGTAATTAACCCAGAAACTTTAGACTGTTTCGAAATCATCAATCAAACCATTACAGAAACCGACGGTGCCTACTTTTTTGGAGCACTGGCCGCAGGAACGTATTTCCTGCACTTCTCTGATACACAGGGCAGATTTATAGATCTGTATTACGTAGATGGCTTTGTCCCTGCGCGCGCAGGTCCCATCACCCTTGCGAATGCTCAGCGCTTAAGTGGCAGAGATGTCACGCTTACCCTAGATTCAAGTATTTCAGGTACCGTCGCTGATACTTCGCTTAACTTGCTTCCAGGTATAGCTGTGAGGCTCTTTAATATGGCAGGCGCACCAAACCCCATCACGCAGGAATTCCTAGAGAACCCTGCACATGAAACATTTACCGATGATTTTGGAAACTTCACCCTTGCGGGCATCATTCCTGGCACGTATATTATGGAGTTCTCAGATGTGACAGGGGAGCACTCAACCCTTTATCACTTCCAGCACGACGATCCTAACGCTGCAAACAGCATCACTATAACTGCGGGGACTCATCTAACGGGACATAACGCAACCCTTTCCCCCGCAGCCCATATAACGGGCATACTAGTCGATGAGGTCACAGGACTTCCCGTGTACCCTGCACAGGTATTCCTTTTCGAAAACACATCTAATCTGACCCCACTGTATACAGCTCAAACCTCTTCAGATGGTGTTTTTGCCTTTGCTGCCCTTGATGCAGGTACGTATTATTTAGGTTTTGCACCTGCGGGGTATACCATCCCTGACAATCTACAGTTCTTCGAGGACGCTTTTGACGCAGATGATGCTACGGTGATTTCTTTGGACGCGCGCGAGTTCGTAGATTTAGACCAGCTATTCTGGAGGCCACTTCCAACAGTTACCCTGACCCTTAACGGGCAAAATGGTATGCCTGCCCAGACGACAGAATACACCCAGGGAACGACGCTTGATGCACTGCCGACCCCCGTACGTACGGGTTATAACTTCATGGGTTGGCACACGCAGATGGTGGGTGGCACACTGGCTACCCTGCCCTTGACGCTTGATTTTGACACAGTCCTTTTTGCTCACTGGAGCCCCGCTGACTTTAGAATAAGTTTCGATTCTCAAGGGGGAAGCGCTGTTCCTGACCACTTCTTTAACTTTGGTGACGCGATGGGTGCACTGCCGACCCCTACGCGTGAAGGTTATTCCTTTGTAGGGTGGTTTGATAGGTCGCAAGGGGGCACCAATATCACTGGCACAACCCCCGTTACTCGTTCGCAAACACTGTACGGACAATGGACGGTAAGTACTTATGGCGTTGTCTTCGATTCACAGGGTGGTTCGTTTGTGGCACAGATGCCTGCACACTTTGGCAAGGCATTAGAGGCACTGCCCACCCCGCATAAACCCTTCCACACCTTCCTGGGTTGGTATTCCTCATCAACAGGCGGCACTAGAATCAGTGCAGACCACATTGTCACCAGTGATATCACTTTGTTTGCACGCTGGCGAGCAGGTCAGGTTAACATCACCTTTGACGCACATGGCGGACGTACTATTGCCGCACAAACACGAGAGGTGGGCGCACGCCTTGGCAGCCTCCCCGTGCCAGAACGTATGGGCAGAGTCTTTGGCGGATGGACACTTGATAGCGCAGGAAGACAGCCAGTAGGTCCGCAAACCCGGGCAACAGCAGATATGGCTCTTTACGCACAGTGGAGGTCAAATGACGCAAGGTTACAGCAGGTCTCAAGGTCTGCAGGTACCCTTACTACGCACTTTGCGCCAGGCAGTTTAAATTCCCGTCTTAATTTGCGCAGCACGATTTCGCAGGTAACCATTACGCCTATACCCCGTGATAGTGCAGCGCGTATCCAGATGAGAACTTCGGATAGGCAAAGCTTTCAAAATGCAAGCTCGCTACGTCTAAACATTCCCAGAGGAGAACACCGTACAGTGCAGATTAGGGTGACTTCACAGGACAGACAGAGTAATCGTATATATCGCATAACTGTTAGGTGTGCGTGGACTCATGAGTAAAGACAGACCAGTGAACAGGAATAGAAACGTGCGCGAAGATAGGGAAGCAAGGGTGGACGAAGAGTTGTCCAGGGAAATGCTTGAAGAAACAGCTGCAGAAACATTGGAGGATGCATTGAATCCACCAGAAGAGCAGCCTACGAAAAACGTAGCAGAGTTCCTTTTCGTTCCCTCTACCATAGAGCAGCTGCGCATATACAAAAAAGAAGCCATGGCTGCATTTGTAGCACTTCTTGTTTTCTCGACAGCGACGCTGCTTTCGTCCCAAAAGACAGAACGCCTGCTGACAGACCCCTTCGACCCCAATATTGCTACTGGCATCAGTCATCCTGTGCTTCCTGTTGTGCTGGCACTAATTCCTCTTGCATTAAGCCTAGTTGCGCTAATCTGGGCACTTTTTAGCCTTGCGCGCCCGCTAAGGAAAAGGACAGTGACCCTAAGGATTGCGCTGCTAGTCTTAGGCTTCCTCTTTGTGACTGCAGTAAAAAGTTTTGCTTTAGGGCATTTTGCTAGACTTCTTTTTGCGGGGGATGTTACGCGTTTCGACCTGACAAAAACAGGAGTGGATCACGCAAGCGCCTTGCTTGCGGTGCTCTTTGCAACTGCTTTCTACGTGTTCCTTGCGTCGTGCCTTAAGGAAGAAAAGTTGACCTTTGCTGGTTTTGCGAAAAGCTTTGGCATTCTTTTCGTTTGGGTGGCTACAATACATCTGGTAAAGCTTGTGGTGCTCTTCGTCTTTGGCACAAGCCTTGGCCTGAGCGCCCTTGTGGCTGTTCTTTCTACCCTAGTGGCTGTGTGGTACATGGCTCTTGCCCTAGCCTTGCAAAAGGACGCAGCACAGCAGCAGGAGGACTCACAGCAGACCCCCGCGCTGTGGGACTCAGAGGGTGCATACGACAATCAAGGCAACGTTCTTGGTGCAGAATCAGAATACGCACCTGAACGTCACTACGCGGAAGAGGAGTAAGGGAAAGCTATGAACAACTCTTCTCACGTCGCTAATCCCCGCGTTACTAGTCCCCATGCCGCTAAATGGAGGCAGATTATTGCCGTCTTTTTGGCAGCGCTTATGCTGTTCGTATCTGTTCCCCTTGTGGCTATTGCAGACACGGTCAGAGGGGTAGATCAATTCAGACAGGGTATCTTCCGCTATCCTGCACCTGCAGATTTTGGCTTCGCCGACCTAGAAGTAGGGGAAGCTTTTACGGCACATACTGAACACACCGCAAACAGGACGGCATCCTTGACCAATCAGGACTTTGCGTCCCCTAATTTTCCCTCCAATAACACCACGCCAACTATTACGACTACTACAGCCCCGCCTTCTACAGAAACCACTACTGCGCCAGATGGTAGCCTAGATAGCAACTACGATGAGGGGCCTGAACTTAATCCCGACCTAAGGTATCCGCTGGTACTAGAAGATGAGGTCGACCCTGAACTTGCGGGCCTAGGTGATCCCATCGAAGTAGGACAGTTCCACAAAACTTTTAGAGTAGGACAAGACTCCTACCGCACCATGATCACGACTGACCCCAATTACTTTTACACCTCATCAGGTACGACACTTACTGTAGACACTGAACTTGAGCCTGCGTCATTGCTCTTTGCTAATGACTATCTGAACCCAGCCGCGACTTTGCTTGACGTAAGATTGCCTGTAGACCTGGAAGAAGACGAAGACTTTACAGCTAGCTTTTTATCTCTGGGGCAGGCACTTACGCTTACGCAGGCAGACGGTGATTTTACGCGTCCAGCACACCTAGAAAATGCGGTTCTTTATAATGATGTCTTTGAGGACGTTGATGTTGAATTTAGGACTGAGGCAGAGTTTACTCATATCGCTGCCCTTCTGCGAGAACCCACAGATTTTGACACACTTACTTTTGAGATTGATTCTCACGGTCTAGTGGTAGAAAAGGATGAGGGAGCCATCCTTTTCTTTGACAGTCAAACCGAAGAGATCGTCTATGTTTTAACGGCCCCACTTCTTATGTGCACTACCGAAGAAATGAGCCTTGAGACGACTGTTTCACTGGAAAATACAGGTGGAAGCAACTACACACTTACCCTGGGGCTTGATACGGACTGGCTTGCATCTGAAGATCGCATATTTCCTGTGAGTCTTAATATTCAAGTGCTTTCAGAGCGCACTACAGAGAATAGCAGCTCAACAAGTAGAACGGTGACTCAAAGAAGGCTCTATGGTGGACGTGCCCATGCGTACGTTGGCAATATGCGAGCCCGTTATCTGGGAGTAGCAGGTGCCAATGATTTTGGCTTTGCTCGCCATATGATTTATTTCTGGCAATTGAATAACGTTAATATTCCACCGTCTGCTCGCATAGATTCAGCGCACCTAAGGTTACGACAGGTATCCAATAGGTCTAATGGCGCGATGCGTATTGAAGCTCACAGACTGTTCTATAACTGGAATCAAAGAGTTGATACTATAACCTGGAACCAGGCTGTCTCTATGAGGCGTGAGCCCACGTCGCAGGGGCCAGGTTTTACACAGCAGTCACGTATAGGTTACCAACACTTTGATGTACGCACAGCTATTGAAAACGTGGTCACGAACAGAGAAGTTCATCATGGCTTCCAATTGCGCGCAAGGAATGAAGCTCATTCGGTGTCAGGATTTGCGACAGATAGGTCAAACCCACGTGCCAACCCTGGTTTTCAAGAAAGCTGGCGACCACGCGTCATCATTAACTGGACACCAGAACCCCAGGCAAACCCTAACTTCCCCCTAAATGGTACCCGGGGCAGAGTAACCCCCATGGTACAGAACAGTCGCTTTGGGCAAATCAATACCGTGGGTACCTTTGTCTACGGGATGGCACGTCCAGATGCCTTGGTAGACTGGCGCGTAAATATATGCGGAACTAACACAAACCCGCAGACAGGAACGACCCTTGCTAACAGATCTCTTATCTATCCAGATTCAAGGGACTTTGAAAATATGCTGGGGAACCCTAGCCGCCTTTCTGTTTTTTCAGGTAGAAGGCAGAACTGGCAAACAGGCACGCTTTTCTTAAATCCGCAACTTAATACCTACTATTACTATCACTTTAGGGCGCGCCAGATTGGTGGTAGCACAGGGCGCGAGAACAGGTCGGATAGATTTATTGTTTACCGTGTGACTGGCTGGGATACCCTAGCATCGATTGGGCGCTTCTATAACGTACCGGTAGCCACGATTGCTGCAGATAACCGAACGCCCGACATGCTTATCAGGCAGGGTAATACGCTGTTCTTAAGAAACCCAAGAATCGTAAATAGGCACTTTACCTCACCCACAACACCGAACCGTTCCATGCAGGCACAAATTAATAACCTGCTGAATGGGCAAGGTAAAAATGCCATATTCTCACTGGATCCTGTAAACCTTAATACAGGAAACCTATGGATTTGGGAAGAAGACTTCTCTGTCGAATCCCTAGGTGCAGACTTTACCCTAAAACGTGACTACAATTCGCTGCGTGCTGACGTCATGTCACCCTTTGGACGTGGCTGGTCCTTTGGCTTTGATGAGTTCTTAGTGCATTTAGAAAATGACTACATAGCCTATAACAGAGGAAACGGATCAATTCTTGAGTTCGTTCCTGTTGGAAATAGCTTCCGTGCATCTTTTGAAGGTCATCACTATGACTTAAGCCGTATACAGGTGGGAACAAACAGTATTGATTGGGGAGAAGGCCCCGAATCCTATAACGTCTATGAATGGCAGATACGCACTGAAGCTGGCGAGACTAGGCGCTTTGACAGGCATGGCCAGCTACGCACAATCACTGACTACCGCGGTCGTGTCACCACTCTAGAGCGTGACAGGTACGGAATCATATCAGCGATAGTTGATCCTTCAGGTCTTAGGTACAACATCACAACTGACGTACGGGGACGCATAACGCAGATAGCACTTCCAACAGGGGGCACACTTAGATACACCTATGATGCCAATGACAACATGACCTCCTTCACAAATGCGTCGGGTAGGACCTATCGCTACACCTATGACACGCAGCACCGTATGATTTCATGGATAAATCCTAACGGTACAGTCATGATTCAAGACACCTTCGACAACTACGGCCGTGTAACTAGGCAGGTAGACGGTGAAGGGGGAGTATCCTACATCCAATACGTGGCGCGTCATGCAAACGGCGTGACCAGTCAGGTGCTAATGACTGATGCCCTAGGCAACGAGAAGCGCGTATTTATGGATAATCAGGGTAGGAAGATACGGGTAGAACACCCCGATGGTAGCTATGAAGTATTTGCTTATACGAACGGAAACCCCACTACGACTACTGATCGTGCAGGAAACACCACGTCACGTACTTTCAATGCACGGGGGGATGTAATATCAGAAATACGTGCAGACGGGGCACAGGCCACCTGGAGCTATAATGCCCGCGGGCAAGTGACAGGACATGTGGACTTCTGCGGACTGCACACGGTTAATACCTATGATGGACAGGGCAACTTAACGCAAATCAATGTAAACGGAATTACCCAGCAAACCTTTACGCATGATAGCCTAGGCAGAGTACTTACCCAGACCGATGCCCTGGGCAACGCAACTCAATTTACTTACACAGGCACTAATCCAGAGCCCGCAACACAGACAGATGCACTAGGCAATACAACGACCTTCACCTACAACTTGCAGAGGAATCTGACCGCAACCACTGACCCACTGGGCAATACGGCGCGTAACACCTTTGATGCGCAGGGGAATATCACCTCTGAAGCAGACTTCACCGGTGCGCTTATGCAGTATGGTTTTACGCCAGCTGGGTCGACTAGTTCAATCACGGATGCACGCGGTTTTACTACGAACTTTACTTATTCCCCCTGGGGTTACATGGAAGGTGTTACCGATGCACTGGGGAACACTTTCACCAAGACTTATGACTATCTAGGCAATCAACTCTCTATAACGAATCCGCTGGGTCACACTACCTACTTTGAACATGATGAGATGGGTAACGTAATTGCAGAAACCGATCCTCTAGGTAATACAACGATCTTTGAGCTAGATGGCAATGAAAACGTCATTAGCACTACAGATGCGCTAGGCAATACAGAAGAAACTATTTACTGCACGATTACTGAAGTGCCTATAAAGCGCATAGATGCCCTGGGTCACGAAACCCACTATACCCTGGATGTGCACGGACGCGTACTTGAGGAGGCTGCACCTAACGGGGCAACCACGACCTTCGAATACGATGACTTTGGCAGGCTGGTAAGTGAAACTAGTCCACTTGGCCTTATCACAGAATACGAATACAATGCTGCAGGCTGGCTTGTGCGCGAAAGTACCTCAGAAGGGGCAGAAACTGCTTTTGAACATGATGCACTAGGTAGGGTCATATCGAGCACCGACCAGTACGGTAATACGCGCAATTTTGAACATGATGCGGTGGGCAATATCACTAGGGAAGAGGATACTCTAGGCAATGCCATTTATTTTGAGCATGATGCAGAGGGTAGGGTACTATCGCAGACCGATGCACTGGGCAATACGACAGAAACAGTCTTTGATGAGGTTGGAAATGAAGTACTAACCCGTGACGCCTATGGCAATGAAACACGTACAATCTATGATGCGGTGGAGCAAGTAGTAGGCACCATTGATGCCAGAGGCGCACAGACCAAGACGATCTTTGACAGTGCGGGTAGGGCAGTACAGGAAATAGATGCCTTAGGCAATGTCACAACGTTCACCTATGATGCGGCTGATAGGCTAACTGCGTCAACGGATGCACTAGGCCATGCCACGACCTTCGAATTGGATGCCCTAGGCAATGTCACAAAGGAAACAGACCCTAGAGGGGCCATCACTCTAAGAGAGTTCGATGGTTTAAGTCGTGAGACCACCACGACCCTTCCTGAGGGCCTACAAATAACACGAGCCTTCGACGAAGTGAGCAATATCGTTGAAGAGTCCAATAGCCTAGATATCACAACTACACATACCTTCGATTATGTAGGTAATCTGCTTAGCACGACTAATGCCCTAGACCAGGAAATCACCTTTGAATATGACATAGCAGGCAACCTTATTTCAGAAACCGACTTGCGCGGTAACACCACAACGCATACCTTTGACACTTTAGGCAACCTAACCTCAAGCACCTGTGAAGCGGACGGTGAAACAACTCTCTTCACCTATGATTCTGAGGGCAGACAGATAGAAAGAGAAGATGCCTTTGGCCGTACGTGGACTACGGAATATGACGAAATTGGCCAGGTAATCGCAACCACTAATCCACTTGACCAAACTACTACTTTTGAATTTGATGCATTAGGTAGGCAGGTAAAAGAGACCAACTCATCAGGTGTCTACACTGAAAGTGCCTTTGATGAAATGGGTAACGCAGTCTCGCAGACCGATGAGCGCGGATATACCACCTACTTTGAACACGACTTACTGGGCAGAGTCATAACGCTTACACAACCTAATGGTGCCGAAACAGCCACGATCTATGATGCAGTAGGCAACGTAGAGCGCATTCGTGATCCGCTTAGACGTGTTACACACCTCACACATGACGAAGTAGGAAATCAAACTTCCACAAGAAACCCAGAGGGCGGA
>WRBC01000005.1 GCA_009779855.1 Coriobacteriia bacterium | reverse complement strand
ACTAAAAGCAAAGACGAAGGCAGCTACCAAAGCAAGAGTTACTATTGTTCTCTTCATGTTTAGTTCTCCTTTAAGTTTACTTACATATAAATTGTTTCTCTTCATAAAGCACCTCCTTTCCCGAGAAGGATATTCGGTCAAAGTTCTCATGAGACCAAAATCTTTAAGCTTCGCATCATTCCTGCTTTAAGAGTGATACGAGTCTAAAACATACTTAAATCCATGCCCCCAAAAAGAGCACACTTCATCGTAACATTTGTCAAAGTAAGTCTCAATATTTCTGCCTCTCTTAACAGCAATATCCACAATAACTCCATACTAAATTGATACTTGTTCAAACATAGTTACAATTGTCTGCTTATTGCCACCTATAAACACAGAGAGCCTATGTCTACAGTACCTATCTTTCCCGAACAAAACACCCCACTCTGCCAAACAGAGTGGGGTGTTTTAGATAAGCCTTTAAGACAGGGGTTAACAGGGCTCTAACAGAGTACAAGCTACTCAGATTCAGATTCTGTTAAGGCCCCTTTAGAACACCTTAACCTAAGAGCTACAACCACAGCTATCACCGCTGCCGCAATCATGTTCAACAGATGCAGGCTAGGATTTGATATGTCTCCTGTTTGTGGTCCAGGGCCGGCTCCATCAGACGTACGCTGAGCAGTGGGGCTTGTCTCTGTTCCTGCGGAATCATCCCCATTAATCGGCGGGGTCGGAACGGGAACCGTGGGTGTTGTCTCTGCAACCTCTCCCTCATCTTCTGGTGGCGGAGGCGGCTGGTTGTCGTCCCTTAGCGGAAAGAGCACGCGCACGACAATCTCACCTTCTGCAGTTACCTCTATATTGAGATCATATAATACTCCCGGCAAGAATCCTGCCCGCGGGAACCCTGCTGGATTGGTAATCATGCTTAAGGTAATTATGGTTCCCACAGGAACATCATGAAGATAGATATGAGCAACACGAGGAGTACCCACGCTCACTTCAAAGAAATCCACTCTTACCGTTCTTGTTGTGGGCTCAGAAGGCTCGCAGATGCAAGGATATTCTCCGCATTCATCGCAGGGCAATTCTAAGGTATGGGTTAAAACGTTAGTAAAGGTGAGCTCATCCAGCACTTCACCTAGTGCTGGGGCATCTGGATCAAGGTTGTCAACTGCCCTTACAATGACTGTTGCGTCGTAAATATAAAGACCTTCGGGACCCTGTCTTACATCAATACGTAACTCGTATTCTGCAGGAGAATACGACAACGACCAACCAGCTGGCAAGGTATTGGTATCTGCATCCTCAGTTACAGAATAGACAAAGACACCCGTACCCGGGAAAGTAATCCCCTCAAGTACATCAAGGATTTCTATATCGCGCATAAGCGTGGTTGTAGTTTCAACAGAGGTAAAGCTAACACCTGCTGGTGAGGAAATTGTTGGCATAGCGGCCAGAGTCGCCTCAGTGCTGCTTCCGTCCCAATTTAAGGGTGTAAAGTTGAAGGTAAAGCTTGTAGCAGGAACAGTAGCAGTGGCATCCACTGAGGTCTCAAGCACTTTCGTAAGTGGCATAGTCGCACAGGGGGGTTGAGTGGGCGTATAGCCACTACGTGTCCAAACTGCCTCTACGCGAACCGTGCTATTGATAATGTTATCTTGCAGATTAGCACCCGTGTTAAAAGCAAACCCTTCAGCATAACTAGGTGGCAAGCCTAGTCCTGGGCTAAAGTGCTGCGGGGGTGTATTAGGGCCAAATATAGGAAGCCATGGCGCATGAGGATTATTTAAGTGGAACGCATAGTCTGCATGTGCTAAACCAAAACTAGGCGTTGGTCCAGGAAAAGCAGGGGGAGGACTGAAGCCTATGGGCTCCCCATCAGTCCAGAAAAATGAACTAACGAAAAAGGCATCAAGGCCTCGCGCAGGATAATCGTCAGGATTGTAGATTGTTGACTCTGTGGTGACGAAAACTTCCTGTCCATGCTGCAAGAGGATGGTCATCTGTCCGAATGTCCTGCCGCTAACAACTACACCTGGTGGAAACGCGCTTGATGGGGTGAGTTCTATAAAATCCCCGCAGGGAGACATGACGGCAGGCCCACCGTGGAAAACGGTACCTATATGTCCTGGCATAGTCACTATTTCACGAGTAAGTGTATCCACGACATAGAAACGGAAACTGGTAACTGACCCCAGGGCATTATTCATTCCTGTTAGGTCAAGTCGATAAGGAAACTTTAGGTTCTGGTCTGCTCCTGCCCCCTCAACGCTATGAGCCACTGATGGTGCATCAAAGTCTAGCGGAATGGAACCTGTTATTCCGAGCCCTGACACAGCAGGGGATCTTGAGAAAAAAGGAGAAGTCGCAAAACTAGAAGTTACTGGGGAATTAGTTACCTGGGGATTATTAATCCCCATAAAGATGCTCGCAGCAGAAGCCACACCCGCTAATGCTGTTAGAGCAATCATAAAAGTCAATCCGGCTACGGCATACCTTAGAAATTTCTTCATTTAGTGCCTCCCGTGGATGCAGTGCATTCCCTCATACCTGTTCACACATTTGTTACATGATTTGTAACAAATACCCACTTTTGAACAATATCTTATTCACGGCACCACTGTCAAATTTGCATATTATCAACAAATTTGAATAAAGACCTTACTCTAATCTGGGATAAGACTTTACTCTGCTTGTTTCCTGCGCTTATTTGAAATAACGATGAATGCAAGTGCTGCAGCTACAACTACTACGGCCGAAATGATAGCTACTCCTAACCCTCCCAACAGGTCACCACCCTGAGCAACCATGCCTCTTCCTTCTGGGGGCGTATAGGTGATTTCACCCTGCACAGGGGTAAGTGCTGGTACATCAGTGTAGAGGCGCATAAACACTAGATAGCCATTTTCATCCTCGCCCATAAACTCTACGTAGGGATCTTCCACTACGCTCTCTGCAGGCAGATTAGTCATCAGCCGCACTAATGGAGTATCCGTCAAAGGAGTGTACTCCATCACAAGACTATACGCTCCTGAAGAAACCTGTGTGTTTGGATCGCCTTCTATGTGATACTCGATTTGAATGGCATGATTGTACTGTGTCACAACAGTGTAAATGTCAAGATTTCCTTCTGTGCGCATATCGAAGGGCTCATTAAACTCTGGGTCGTTTCCAACAAATCCCCCAGAAAACTCGCTGAACCAAATAATGTCTGAGCCTGAGGGAACAGCGATTTCAACCTTTGCAGGTAACTCCACTTCAGGGTTTAAAAATCCTGTAACCGCCACAGAGTAGGCATTAAAGTGGCGCGCAATGTAATAGTTAATGGCTTCGAAGGGAATGGCCTCCAGCTGGGCAAGCCCGTCTGGCTGAGCATCCCCATTAACATTGGTCTCGTCAGCACTGACCTCGCTGGTGCTGACCTCGCCAGTATCAGTCTGGGCAGCAAATGCAAGCTGTACGGAAAATGTCGCAAGCATCGCTAGAGAGCAGATTAGGACGAATAACTTAAGGGGTTTTAGCATGGATGTACTCCTCATAAGTGCTTTGCCTTACCGTCTTGATGGTTCTTAGTGGCTTCTTAATAGTGTCATGACAGTGCTGATGATATGCCAGCTTTCGGTTTATGCACATCCTATTTTGCCACAGGGCATGACTGGCATGTAAGTGTGGGCAGGTGTATCATAGATGGGATATTTATCTTCAATGAAAGGTGCTCGTTCATGATTAAAAGCCTTATTCCTGCTGGTAATGTTGCCCTGCGCGTTTTTCTTTTTTCACTAATTCTCTCTTTAGGACTTTTTGCAGCCATAAACGTTGGGTATGCCCTGCCTGGAGCAGAAACTGCAGAGGATGCAGCTGCTGAACTTTCTGATCGAAGCGAGGAAGAGATTGATGCTCTGGCTGAGGAACAGGCCGAGGCAAGAACCGCTGCAGCCATAGAAGCTGCTGCTGGCGGAACTGCTCCCATTCAGGCCGTGTGGATCTATCTGATGGAGGAAGCTGAAGAAGAGCGTATCGCTGTAACGCTTGTAGGGAGCATCGACCCCTATACGCCTTTGCCTGCTCAAGTAAAATTTTACTTTATTGAAGATTTTGAACTAGGAGTCCTGGAAGAACTGGACTTTGATACACGAGAGCTGCTAAACGGACTAGAGTACGAAGCTACTCCTAGTGAACTGGAGGAATTTGAAAACCTCACCACGTATTCTTTCACCTTAACTGAGGGACACACTTTCAGTGCTAATTTCGCCATGGATGCTGTTTTGTTTGACACCGAATCAGAGATGGGAGACGCTCCCCTAGCTAGCTTTACCTTTGTTCCACCTAATGATCTTTATGGACTAGTTGTAGGCTTCGTTTCCCCCAGTCCTGACCGCGTTGGAGCAGGTGGCCAGGAAGAGGTCGTCCTGCTTGCTGACACTGAGGATGGAGAAATCTATGGTATCGTTCGAGAAAATGTTCCTGGAGGCGTACTGCAGGAATACCTTATTGCCTTTGGTTCGCGTGAAGCACGTGATGCAGCGCTAGCAGAAGCTGCAGCGGCTGCAGAAATCTCACAAGAGACTACTCCTAGCGCAATGGCATGGTTCACAACACCAACAGGACTAATCATAATGGGCAGTACTTTAGTGCTTCTTGCTGCTGCAACCTTGATTGTTGTACTTATCGTCCGCCAAAAGAAAGAAGACTTTGACATCGAAAGCGATACTGAGGGCGACGAAGTCGACAGCGATGATAAGGACAACTGGGATATGGATGCTACAGACCCAAGCTCAGAGAATGCCACTGAAGAACCAGAAGAAGACTAGTCTTCTTCTGGCTGTGCCTGGCGACTTAGGATCTCTTCGACCTCTTCTAAAGTAGGTATGTCTTCATGTCCAAAAGGCAAATCATCCTCTGATACACCCGTAACTCCCGGCACGTAGGGCATTCCTACACCAGGACGTACCTCTATGGCGCTCACCATGAAATCATGGAAGATTTGGGCTGGATAGCTGCCCCCTGTCACATCACGTCCGCGAATGTCGCGCATTTCTATCTGGGCTTCAGGAAAACCCATCCACACTGCTGTTGTCACGCCTTCTGCCCATCCTACAAACCAGGCGTCATGATAGTTTTGTGTCGTTCCTGTCTTGCCTGAAACCTGAACACCACTAATATCGGCACGCACTCCTGTTCCCTGCGTCACTGATTCACGCAAGATAGTTCGAAGTTCACGCCCTGTTTCCTCAGAGTAAACTCGCTGCTCATGAGGATCGGGGGACATTTGGTACAGGATCTCTGGCTCTGGCTCTGGCTCATCCGCACTATCTGCACTATCTGCACTATCGACACCATTCTTAGTGCTAATGCGGGCAATTACCTGCGGTTCTATATCCACTCCGTCCTTTGCCATGGTGGTGTATGCACGCGCCATCTCTAGAGGGGACACCCCGTAACGCAGACCACCTAAGGACAGGGCGGGGTCAGGCTCCATTTCCGCCTCGAAACCTAGCTCATGAGCTAGGTTTGCCACCCTTTGTGGTCCGACCTCCATAATAAGGCGTGCATAAACGGTATTAATAGAACTAACGGTAGCAGCACGCAAAGACATGGGGCTAGACGGAGTTGCTCCGCCATAGTTAGTTACGTTCCACATCTCATCACGCACTTCGACTTCGAAGGAGGTAGCATCCATACGGTGATCGGCATCTATTCCCTCTTCCATCGCAGTTATCAAAGTAAGTGGCTTGAAAGCCGATCCTGGCTGACGTCGTGCTTGCACCGCCAGATTAAATTCACTTTCATCCCAGTCCTTGCCCCCGATAAGTGCCAGTATTGCACCATCACTGTGGCGCATGGTTACCATCGACACTGTGGGGCCTTCAGCCTCGCTGTTAAAGGTTGCGGCAACCTCTTCTGCTGCTTCCTGGACTGCAGGGTCAAGCGTAGTAAAAATATTGAGTCCCCCCTGTGCGATGCGCTCTTCATCCAAAACGTTGAGAAGCTCACGCTGCACCAAGTCAACAAAGAAAGGAAAACGCACATCACTTACGTTCGAGACACGGGGCTCTATCTTAAGAACCTCTTCTTTCGCCTCATAATATTCAGCAGGGGTGATAAATCTCTGATCGCGCATCTCGCGCAGGACAAGATCCCTGCGCTGCTCTAGAGGACGTAAGTCTTCGTGTGGTCTGTACGCAGAAGGCATGTGCAAGATACCTGCCAAAGTCGCCGCCTGGGCTGTAGTAAGCTCATAAGGCTCTACACCAAAGTAAATATCTGCTGCCGCTGCTAACCCATAAGCACCTTGCCCAAAGAAGGACATGTTTAGATAGGCTGCCAGGATGTCGTCTTTGTCACGCTCCATCTCGAGACGCGAAGCAAGTATGGCCTCTTCGATCTTTCTGAGCATAGACTGATCGTCACCTACGTACATCATCTTCATCAATTGCTGAGTGATAGTCGATCCGCCCTCTACCACTTCCCCAGCCTGCATATTTCGCTGGACTGCACGCATAATGGCACGCACATCAAGACCAGAGTGATCAAAGAAGCGCTGATCTTCAATGGCAACTGTTGCATCAAAAACGATTTGAGGGAATTCGTCGGCATGCAAGGGCAGGCGCTCTGTGTCACCATGCCACTGCGCAATCACGCTGCCATCGTTTGCAAATATTGTGGAGGGACGTGACGACCTGCGCTCAATAGCCTCCATTGAAACGTCAGGAAGGGGCTGCAGCATTATGTAGCCGATGCCCGTCATAAGGACTACCGTTAACGCAACTACAAGGCCAGCTGCGTAAAGAACATAGTGGATGAAGTTTTTCTTTTTCTTAGTTTTCTTCTCCACCACAATACCGCGGCTCTTTCTGTTAAGGTCTGGCTCCACCTACGAAATTGCCCATTAACGGAGCAAATCTTACCGTACTACCTGTCGTGGGCGAATGAATCATCTGGCCGCCGCCAGCATAAATTCCTACATGGTGAATAGGGCTTCCAAAGAACACCAAATCGCCTGGCTGCAAGTCAGCACGACTTACACGTTGCCCAGCGTTAATCTGTGCACGCGAAGTACGAGGCAAGCTTACACCAACCTGCCTAAAAACGTAGCTGGTAAATCCTGAACAGTCAAATCCTGCAGGAGTCGATCCGCCCCACAAGTAAGGGGTTCCTAGATAGCGCCTGGCTATGTTAAGTACTTCACTACGTGGTTGACGTGTTGGGGTTGGGAAAGCCTGGGCGGCGTTACTACTAGTATTTGCAGCTGGAGTTCCTGATGCAGAGGCACCCCCACCACTATTGCTAGTGGTACTGGCAGCTTCAGCGGCACGTGCGGCTGCCTCTGCAGCGCGACGCGCAGCTTCTTCACGCTGTCTTTGAAGTTCCTGGACTTCAGCTTCTAGTCCGCGCAAAACAGACTGTCTGCTAGCAAGATTACCCTCTGCGCTTTGGCGCGCCTCTCGCATGCGTGCCTGTTGTTCTTCCGCCTCTGCTTCTGCAGAAAGCAATTCTTCACGCAGTTCGCTGATTTCAACTTGCAGTTCATGAAGTTCTTCTGAGCTAGCTGCATCACTGCGATTCAGGTCTTCCAGCAAAGTCCAAAGACCTGCGAATTCTTCAAAGGATGTTGCACCTAGGATAACTTCTAAAATGCCTGAACCAGCAGTTCCACTACGATACACTTCTGTAGCGCGCGTATTTAGATGTAGCTGAACTTCAGAAAGACGCTCTTCGGTCTGCTCTAGACGTGTGTCTGCCTCTTGACGGCGCTCTACTGCCTGACCATAGGCCTCACTTGCCTCATTGTAATCTTCGGCAGCTAGCGCAAGCTGACGATCAAGCTCATCAACTTCTGCAGCAACTTGACGCACCTGTGCTTGACGCTGCTCTAAAGGATCTGCCATTGCCACAGCAGGTCTTAATAGTGCAGTGGCATCCGTAGAAAAAAGAGCATCGAATGCTGGTAGAACGGCGGTGCTCAGTAAGAGCAGGCTCAATACCACAGCAGATAACTTTTTTGTCACGACAGTTATTGTGTGCATGGAAAAAGTCTCCTTATGCAGCTTATTCTTAAGCGCTGCAATGTGTTTATGTGGGTACATATATTCATAGTCACGAACTAGTCAGTTTATCAAAAATTAGCTCATTGCTGCAAGGCAAAGCCCATCAAGTAAGCGAGAAGCCATCAATTGCAGGCCAACGGGCAAACTGGATTCGGCACCAGCCTTCAGTAACTGCGAAGGAATGATAACCTTCAGTTCATAGCTGGGAATCTGGATTTCCTGTCTATCGGATGAATTAGGACCTTCATTCTTTAGTGCTTGAAGATCCTTTGCAACAGCACCTAGGCTTCCCTTAAAGGACTTGAAGTCGTTCTGGTAGATGACAGTACTGCCGGCAGAACCGTTGGTATTTGTATCTGTACTTGCGTTTACGTCTTCGTCGCCTTCCTGTCCGCAGCCAACACGCACAAGGACTGTTATTGCGGGAATAATCGCGCCAGCCTGCGCCAAGTCTGCCCGCGCTGCGTCTTCAAGGTTATTAGCGTAGCGCACTAAGCGACGCAAGGCTGCCGAAGTGGCTGCATCAGTGACACTCTTTTCCGAAGAGTTAGCCTGGAAGTCAAAGTAGTAATTCGCCAGGGCTTGATATTGTTGTGGCACAACACCCTGGACAGATGAATGTGCTCTACCCTCTTTGCCCCCCCACATATGACGCAAATCAAGCAGTGCTCGAAGGGTATTGTTACCGACTAGACCGTCGGGATTAATATTGTAGTTTGTCTGGAATTCCGTTACAGCATGTTCTGTACTGACCCCAAAAATACCATCAGCCCCTCCCGTTACAAAACCTAGAGAATTCAAGGCATGTTGCAGTTGAATTACATCTGCACCATGGAAGTAGGGCATACGTAAGTAAAGCATGCGATCCCCTAGTTCAAAGGTGCTATCGACAAGGGCTGACCATGTTCGCGGACCAACAGCACCTGTGGACTCAATTCCCTTTGCGCGCTGAAAGGCACTGACTGCTGCTAGTGTGTCATCTAAAAACTCAGCACTATTGCCCTCTGCGCCCAGCGCGTATCCCAGCACACGCAAGCGGCGCTGAATATCTTCTACTGCTGACCCTTTATCTTTATACTTAATTGGCTTCATAACAGTACCATTCTAGGGCAAGCAACCGTGTCGCAAATAAACAATTAGCAAAGCGTCAAAAAGTAAACTAGGTAGACTAAATTATCTAACTACAGAATTTTCAGCTGCTATTTCCTCTGAGATGGGAAACGCTCTGGCGAAATGGCAGGCGCAGGTATGACCTTCACCAACCTCACGCAAATGTGGCACTTCACTAGAACAGCGAGCTAACTTCTCTGAGTCACTTTGTGCTAGCGGACAGCGTGTGTGGAAATTACACCCTGGCGGCGGATCAATGGGTGACGGAGGATCCCCTGCAAGTAGAATACGGCTGCGCTCTCGCTGTACCTCAGGATCGGGAACTGGTACCGCTGATAATAGAGATTGCGTGTAAGGGTGATTTGGCTTTTCATACAGACCACGCCAGTCGCTGCGTTCCACGATTTTCCCCAAGTACATTACTGCAACGTCGTCAGAAATATGCTGAACTACCGATAGGTCATGAGCGATGAATAAGTAAGCAATGCCGCGCTCTTTTTGAAGTTTATCCATCAGGTTAAGCACTTGCGCCTGGATAGATACATCAAGCGCACTTACAGGCTCATCACAGATAATCAGCTTAGGATTCAGTGCCAAAGCACGAGCGATACCAATGCGCTGCCTTTGTCCCCCACTAAATTCATGAGCATAACGGTTAATATGCTCTGGATTGAGTCCTACCGTATCAAGAAGCTCTTTTACCTTTTCGATGCGTTCTTTTCTGTTGCCTATCTTGTGTATCGCAAGAGGCTCCCCCACAAGCTCACCTACAGTAAAGCGCGGATTAAGCGAGGCATAGGGATCCTGGAAGATAAATTGAACTTCTTTTCTAAACGCCTTTAACTCGCGAGCATTCATCTTGCGAACATTCTTGCCTTCAAAAAAGACTTCACCATCAGTTGGCTCAAGCAGACGCATAATGGTGCGCCCCGTTGTAGATTTACCACAGCCACTTTCCCCTACAAGACCTAAAGTCTTGCCAGCCTCAATGCTCAAAGATACGCCATCGACCGCCTTAACAACTTTTTTACCACCGCGCTCTGAACGCACCTTAAAGTGCTTCTTCAGGTTTTTGACTTCAAGAAGTGGAGTGCTCATTTATACATCACCATCCTCTTTGCGGAAAGCATCAGTCTGCAGAACCTTTTCCATTTTTTCCTTTGTGAAACCAGGGTTGCCTGCAAAATGACAGTTAGCTGTGTGCGGCTTGCTCGAAGTGCTTTCAATTTGTACCGGAACAGGCACTTCATTAACACAAATTTCCTTTGCGTATGGACAGCGCGGGTGGAAAGAGCAGCCACCGGGAAGATCTATTAAGCTGGGTGGCATACCTTCAATAGGGAGTAGTTCTGTTTTTTCCGCTAAGTCGCTTGCTGTATGAGGAAGCGAACCCATCAACCCCCAAGTATAAGGATGCGATGGCTTGTAGAACACATCATCCACAGAACCGAATTCTACCGGTCTTCCCGCATACATAACCAACACATCATCTGCCATATCAGCCACAACACCCAGATCATGAGTAATCATAACAATCGCAGAGTTGCTCTTTTCCTGCAATTCTTCCATCAGTTGAATAATCTGTGCCTGGATGGTTACATCTAGTGCAGTAGTTGGCTCATCAGCAATAAGAATGTCAGGGTCACAAGCAAGCGCCATCGCTATCATCACGCGTTGACGCATACCACCACTGAATTGATGCGGATACTCTTTAACGCGCACCTCTGGGTTGGGAATACCTACCATACGCAGCAGTTCTACAGCACGCGCCCAGGCTTCCTTTTTCTTCATGCCCTTGTGAATGCGCAAGGGCTCTGCTAGCTGATGTCCTATTTTGTAGACAGGATTAAGTGAAGTCATAGGATCCTGAAAAATCATAGCAATTCGATTTCCCCGGATGCTGCGTAGTGCCTCTTCTTTCGCAGTAATCAAGCTTTTTCCACGATAGAGCGCATCTCCACCCTCAATTTTTCCAGGAGGCATGTTGATGAGCCCCATAAGGGTCATCGCCGTAACACTCTTTCCACTACCACTCTCGCCCACTATACCCAAGGTCTTACCTGCTTCTAGGGTATAGCTAACACCATTTACTGCCTTGACCACACCGTCACGAGTATGGAAGTACATCTTAAGGTCTTGAACCTCCAACAGAGGTCCATCTGTATAGGGACTGGTATCGTCTACATCCCAGCTATGATCAGATATCTTCTTCTCTTTGTTATTTCTGCCAAAAACCATCTACTTAATCCTTTGATTTTGTGTCTAGAGCGTCACGAACACCGTCACCCAACAACATAAAGGAAAGTACTGTCGACAAAATCGCAAGTCCTGGATACAGTACCAGTTGAGGTTGATGTGTTAAGAATCTACGACCATCGTCAATCATGCGCCCCCAACTAATCTCAGGAGCCTGAATCCCTAGACCCAGAAAGGACAACGCAGATTCGGTCAATATAATACCGCCGATAGTCATAGTTGCAATTACTAGCGCAGGTGCAATGGCATTGGGCAGAATATGCCTGAAGATAATGCGTCCTGTTGAAGCGCCTAAAGCACGCGCAGCAAGTACATAATCGTTTTCCTTTACGCTTAGTACACTGCTGCGGAAAAGGCGTGCAAACGCCCCCCAAGAGAAAGCCGCAATTGCGGCGGTAACACTCCAGGCACCCCGTACCTCCTGAGGTAGCACAGACATTACTAGCACAACCATAAGTACATAGGGGAATGACAATATGATGTCAGTCATGCGCATCAAGAGCGCATCGACCCACTTGCCCAAAAACCCTGCCATTGCCCCTATTAAGATTCCTACACTAAAGGCAACCGCAGTGGCAACAATTCCTACTGTCAGTGACACGCGTGCGCCATAAATAACGCGTCCAAATAAGTCACGTCCCATATCGTCTGTACCAAAGGGATGCTCTGAACTGGGTGGTTGCAAACGTGTTTGAGCCGCAGTTTGCGTATCAATTAACGTGGGATCTCCAAAGTTTTGAGGAACCCATAAATCCGCTGACACCGTGGCAATAATGACAATAAGTATCCACGCGAGCGCACCCATAGCAAGATAATTCCTACTTAGTCTGCGCAGAGCATCGCCCCACAAGGTGCGTGTCTTACGCTCACTAGCTGACTTAGCAGCTATTTTGTCAATTTTGCTACCAAGACCTGGCTTCACAGAAGACATTACTCCTCACCTCCTGCGATTCTAATCCGCGGGTCTAAGAATCCATAAGCAATGTCAACGATTAGACTTATAAACATAATAATAAACAAAATGACCGTTGTGACTCCCACAATTACCTGGAAATCACGCTGCGTAATTGCAGTAAATAATAAAAGACCAATACCTGGCCAATTGAAGACTGTCTCGGTAAAAATTGCACCTGAGAGCATAATGCCAAAGTCAACACCCATAGAAGTAACAACAGGAATCAGAGCATTCTTCATCTTATGTCCCCACAAAATACGAGCAGGTGAGCAACCCTTCGCTTTTGCTGTACGCACATAATCCGCGTTAGAGACTTCAAGCAGCTGGCTGCGCATAATGCGCGCCGTATAAGCTAAAGACACAACTGCTAAAGTAAAGCCGGGCAAGATATAGTACATCCATGTGGGCATGGAGCCGCTGGCCCCTGTAACAGGTAAGTAAACTGCACCCCCCGTTATATTCTGCAGCCATATCCCAAAGACAAATTGCAGTATAAGACCCAACCAAAATACGGGAACAGATACTGCAAGTGAAGTTGATATTGTCACGAGAACATCCCAGAAACTTCGTCGTTTCACCGCAGATATTATCCCAGCCCCAATACCTAAAACCGCCTGAATGGCGACAGCCACTAAGGCAAGTCGCAAGGTGTAGGGGTATCTGTCAGCCAAAGTATCTGCAACGGCACGACCAGACATGTAAGAACGCCCTAAATCACCTTGTACTAAATTTCCTAGATAGTTCACATACTGAACGTACCAAGGCTGATCAAAACCATGGGCTGCCTCGAATTGCGCACGAAACTCTGGCGTAACCGCCCTCTCCCCCATGCGCATCTGCGCTGGATCAACACCTGGCATATGGTATGAAATGAAAAACAGAAGCAGCGTTACCCCCAAAAACACGGGAATAAACTGCAACAATCGTTTAATTATGTATCTAAGCATTTGGCATCAAGCCCCTTGCCCCCTGTGGTCCACATACCCCATCTGATGCATCAGATGGGCACAGAACCAATCACATCTTGTCACTTGCCTTCTAGGCTAAACAGCTCTATATGGCTGCCCAGCGCAGAAGTCAAATCATATTATACTGTTAAAATTTGCACTAATTTTATGAGTTGCTCATCTAATACGCTGAAAGAGGACGCCCAATCAGATGGGTGCCCTCTTTCGCGCTTAAATTGCTTAAGTAATTACTGCTGGTCAGCAGTAATCCATAGACGTCTGAAGTCTACGTTGTTTAGTGAGCTGATTGTCAGGTCATTCATACGATCTGAAGCAATCATACGGTGTGCATAGAATGCGATTGGAATAAGCGGATTCTCTGCCTGAATCAGAGCATTGATTTCTCTGTACTTTTCAGCACGATCCTCTGAATCAGCAATTGTTCTTGCCTCCATAAGCATTTCATCTACCTCTGGACTGCTAAAGCCAACAAAGTTGTTAGGATTATCAGTCGAGAACAGTTCATAGAGGAAGTAATCAGTGCTTGGATAGCTAGCCATCCAGCCCAGACGACCAATTTCGTAGTTCTTGTCATCTAGAGCATCTAGATAAGTAGCCCACTCCATACCATCAAGGTTGGCTGTAATACCAATTTCAGCTAGATCTGACTGGATAAGTTCCAGGATTGGCTCATGACCAGCACCTGCATTAAGTGACAGTGTCAGAGTAGGTAGGCCTTCTCCACCAGGGAAACCAGCATCTACTAGAGCTTGTTCGGCGGCTTCACGATCAAAGCGTGAATCCTCCCATGCACCCTCTTCGAATCCTGGGATACCTGGAGGTAGTACGTCAGTAGCTACCTGATAGCTACTTTCCCAAACAAGATCATTAATGGCATCGCGATTGATTGCCAAGGTAAGTGCACGACGAACGTCTGGGTTATCGAGGTGCGCAGCTTCCTCAGTATTGTTAACCAAGATGAAGTATGTTCCAGCCTGTGCACCATTGATTACCTGGTTACCAGGATTTGCAGTGTAGCCATCGTTACCCGCAACACCATACTGCTCTTCCATCGCGATTAGCTGACCAGAGCTGATTTCTGCTAGGTCAAGGTTGCCTGCTTGCCAGTCAACAAAAGCAGCATCCACATCAGCAAAGATTCTAAAGCTAACGCCATCTACATACGCTGGGTCACCACTGAAGTAGGGGTTACGCACAGTTTCAATAGATTGACCTGGAGACCATGGCTCACTCATCATGAATGGACCATTTCCAATTGGCATTTCACCGAAAGGAACAGTGCCACCGTCAAAAGGAACACCATTTTCTACTAAGTCCTGTGGCACAGGCACAAGAGAAGCATGCATAACGTTCTGAATGAAGTCACCAAAGGGCTCATCAAGGGTAATCTCTAGCGTGTGATCATCTAGAGCTACAAGGCCTTCTAGAGTATCTGCATTCCCTTCTTGAACTGCATCAAAACCTTTAACAGCACTTAGCTGTGAGGCAATTGTTGAAGGATCAACTTCACCTGTCATAGTGTTTTCTGTGTTTGGATTTGCGATACGGTTAAACGCGAAAATGAAATCATCAGCGGTAACTGGGGTATCGTTAGCAAACCTAGCAGCTGGATCTAGCTCAAAGGTAAAGACAGTTGCATCATCATTAACCTCGAAGCTCGTTGCAGCCCCATACTCAATCACCGTTGGATCCTGGTGGCTTGGGTAAATCAGCGGCATAAAGATAGCATGCACTACATGCAGTCCTTCGCTTTCCCCAGCATTGTAAGGGTCAATGAACTGTGGCTCATTGATGTACATGCGGAAAGTTCCGCCTGAACGCTCATCACCAGTTACAGGATCGTCACCATTGGTGTCATTATCACCGTTACAACCAGTAAGTGCTAGAGCAAATACCATGGCAAGAGCCAAGGCAAGTACTAATAGTCTACTTTTGCGCACAATTACTCCTCTCCATAATCAGTCTACGCACCGGTCTTCCTTTACCTGTGCGTGGCTGGACATCACCCTATACACATAAGCTACCTTTTAGCCCGTGACGTACCCAGCAAGTCGTTTTCTCTAACTAGTCACTTTACCGTAACAGAGTAAAAAAATATAGTCATCAACACGTGCTTAAGCGTAACCCACACATAAAGCGCATAAAAAATTGCAGACTTTACTGCATTGCACTACGCTTAGAAAAGCAGAATTCATTAATGAAGTTGGCGGAGGAGTACGTCACGTGCAGGAACAGCTAGAACAAAGCGCACAACACCATCAAATACCTGACGGGCAGGTACCTGTCAGCAAGGAGCCCCCACCAAAAAGGAGCAACCCTTTGGCCGCCCTGCTCTGGTCAATACTTTATGCGGTAATCTTTGTAGGCTCACAAATCGTTGCAGGATTTGTACTTGTCTACGGATGCGCCCTTTTTGTTAGTGTCACTGCTATTACGAGAGGAACCTTAAATCCTGACGATCCTTCCGCAGTAATGCAATATGTACTACAGGCTGCCGCGACAGAATTTACCTCTATTATGCCCTGGGCTCTATTGGTCTCCGGTATTTTGGCTCTACTGGCCTGCTGGTTAATCGTAAAAGTACGTGGCTTTGATGCACGGCGATTTGCTGGGCTCAACCCTGTGAGGCCTTCCGTAGTCGTCGCAGCCCTACTATTAGGGATAGGCTTTAGCATGGCCTTTAACTCTTTCTTCAATATGCCTGGACTTGAGGTTCTGCAAGACTATGAGACAAGTCTTGCCCAGTCGCTACTTTTTGGGTCAGTGCTCATGGCAATTGTTGGGTCAACAGTCGTACCTATAGTTGAAGAAATTATATTTCGTGGCTTTGTGCTGAGCGAATTACGTCGCGGGATCGCCCTGCTACCCTCTGCACTGCTGAGTTCAGTGCTCTTCGGAATTTTGCACGGCACGCTAGCCTGGGGAATCATGGCGGCAACCCTAGGAATCTTGATGGCCTGGATAGCATTACGTGCCCGCAGTGTTTGGGCAGCCATTGCAGCTCACATCGGAATTAACGGGGCAACCTTCACCTTTGTGTGGTCAGACCCAAGTGGAAGAAACATCTTTATTGCACTATTAATTGCAGGTCTCGTGATTTTTACTGTTAATTTAGTACTACTAATAAGAGACTCACGTTCATTGAAAGACCTCGATCCAGCACCTGAACCACTGTCCAAGCCTACTTCACCACGGGAGCAGATATCCGAACCAATACAGCCTGAATATGGTACAGCCAGCACAATCGATACAGCAGACAAGGAGCAACCATGAAAGTTGACCGCGTAAAAGTTAGAGACATCGCTTATCCGACAAACGTGTGGCTGATTGAGGGAATCCCTGAAAAGGATGGACAGGCTGCACCACTTATTGTCATTGATCCAGGTGGTGACCCTGACAAAATCCTTGAAATAATCGATGAGCGTCCTGTAGCTGGCGTATTGCTCACCCATGGACACTATGACCATGTTGAAGCTGCAGACGAAATTGCAGATGACTGTTCGTCCTTTTTGTATATGTCAGAAGCGGAATTGGCTGCTAGTCCGCAAATGCTTGAAGAAATTCGTGAGCGTTATGGCATCGAAGTCGAAGTACCTAGGGTTGACTACAAAATTAACGACGGAGATGTGCTTGACCTTGCTGGACTGAAAGTTGAGGTCATGGTTACCCCTGGACATACTGCAGGCAGTACAGGCTATGTGATTACTGACCCTGCCACAGGACAGGTGCACTACTTTAGCGGAGACACTCTGTTTGCCCGTAACTATGGTCGCACCGATCTTTTAGGCGGAAGCCAAGAAGAGATGGAGAAATCGCTAGAGCGTATCGCGCATAAGTTTGATCCCTCCACAAAAGTTTACCCAGGACATGGCCCTGTTACGACTATCGAGCGGGAAGCTGCAGCCAATTCCTGGTGGCCTGAGGTGTAGTGCTCTACACAGGACCAGGCATGTCTACCGTCGCTCCGCGCTCTATTACAGCGGAGCCTGATGTCGCATTAGTAACAGCAAGCTCTAAGGTGTCAGCTTGATTGCTCAGCACCATCACACGTATGGTAACCTCTGCCCCATAATCAGCAGCCTCGACCCGAGCACCACTATCTTCAACTAACTTTGCCAAACGTTCATAGTTAGGGTAGGTACACTGAATCTGCAGTTGTTGCCATGCACGAACTGCTGCAACACCAGCAGCTTCAACAGCAAGGGCGGCCGCCTGACCATACGCCCGTACCAGGCCACCCGTACCCAACCGAATCCCGCCATAATAGCGAGTCACAACACACAGCACTGCGCATAATTCAGCCTTTGACAACACGCCTAAGACAGGCATACCCGCCGTCTGCTTTGGTTCACCGTCGTCAGAACAGCGCGCAGTCTGCCCATCAGCAAGCCGCCATGCGTACACCGTATGCGCTGCCTCTGGATGAGCACCCCGCACCTGTGCGATAAGCTCTTCGGCCTGTTTCTGCGAGTCAACATGCCAGACTTCCCCGATAAACTGGGACTTCTTTTCAGTAAACTCTGCAGTGCCATAGCCTGCAACCGTTAATATTTCGGAGGGTGATTGATGACAAGTCCTTAGTGAATGTTACTAATGCTGCCTAAGCTAGCGAGCAGTCTTTCAAATTTTGAACTAAAGTTGGTCTGCAGCGATCAACGCAACGATTGCTTCGATTAGCGCATTAGTGCGCTCATCAATTTCTCTCGCAGTCCAAGTCTCTTTCTCGAGAACACCCTCGTTTAACCAAAGCTCTTCCCTGCCTTTAATGAAATCCTTCTTCTCCGCGAATGGCTTATCGCTCAAATTGCTATTATGCGCAGTGATTGTCAAATTGCCTAGCTTACCTACATTTTCTGACTGAACAATTCTCGCGCGTTCAAGTTGACTCTCACTCGAATCATCATCTTCTGCATTTCCCCCAAGCAGCATACTAATCCACTCTGGCCGTAGCTCTTGTGTCTGTGGGAGAATATGCTCGACCTGCCAGATAGCTGCCCCATTGTTTGTTCTTGAGTCAAAGTCTCTTCGGACGCCCCTATTTTCTAGTGGTCGCTTTACATCTTCTAGTCGAGACAAAACATACATTGCAACATTAGGATTGTCATACAGTCTTACTTCTGACAATTTTTCTTTTAATTCAGCGTCTGATATAGTTTCGCGCTTAAGGCGTTCTCTGACCAGCTTAATCGCTTGCTCTCCCGTTTTTCCCTTCAGGTCCTTAAGTAGTGATAAGGTCATTGCTGCAACATCTCTCGCCTGGGGAACGTTAGATACATTTCTCTTCACAAAGAACGCTCCCACATGGTCAATGAGCACCGAAAACTGCTCATCGCTAATGCCCAACCTTTCCTTGTGCTTAAGTAGATACATTAACAATGGATAAACTTGGGAGACATCCAGCTTTCTAATTCTGCCAATTACTTTATCTTTTCGGATTACTTGGGCAAATAATTCTGCATTGTCTATCAATTCAGTAATAAATCCTGCTTCTTGATCTTCAATAAGGTCTTGGTATTTTTTAACAGCATTTGTTCTGGTAATTGTCTGCTGCGATAAACCATAATCTATCGCAAACGCTCGATAATTGTTTAAGAAAAAACGAATACCTGTTGCCACATTATCTGTTTCAAGTTTTTCAATGATTTGGTCCCAGCGTTCTTGCGCAACAATAGGATCTTTTTCAATCTTGAAGTATCCAATCTTCAGCAAGTCAATGATTGACAAAGGGAAAGATTTTCCGTTCAGCGCCTCGAATAATGAGTACGCTTCCGACATATCCTCTGTTCTGATCTTAACTGTAGTAAGGTTCTGAACCTTTGTTGTGAGCTTAAACAATTCGTCTAGATCTCGATCTTGGACTTCACTCACAAAGTAATCGTATGCTTTAAGAACAAGGTTCTTATACCTGCCATCAATTTGAGGTATCGTATCTTCTATAAGTCCACTACAAAGCAAAAGCTTGCGATACTGCTCGTTATCAAGGTCAAGCATATGTAAACGCTGCTCTTTGCGGCCATCTCTGACCTGAACCAAGCGTCTCCGCAGATCAAGAATTATTTCTTGATGGTCCGCATTTTCAATATTAATCTTTGCACGAAGCGAGTCATAAAGAGCTAAAAGGAGTAAAGAGACAGTAATGAGCCGCTGCTGACCATCCAATACATCTATGCAAGGTTTGGTGTCGTCTTCAACAGTAATAATTGTACCAATGAAATATGCGTCATCATTTGTGACTATGTCCTCAAACAAATTTTCCCAATATGTGCGCGTCCATGAATAGCTCCTCTGGTACTCTGGAATGCGATAATACTCCGCCTGATCACCTACAACAAATATTTCTCCAATATTCTTTTCTCGTGGCGTAATCCTCATCTTAACTGCACCCCTCTCCTAAATTGATTCCTTATTAGATCATGTTCTTGCAGCACATAGCAAGATCTCATCTTTCGTGCGCTATTCGCCGATTCTCGACTCAAAGCGGAATTGATAACATGCATATATAACGACACGCTGGTGGCCTGACGTGTAGCGCCTACGCAAACGTTGCGTTACAATTCATTGAATGGAAATAGGTGTCAGAAAAGGTCTGACGCTAACCCGATACGCATATTATTTGCGAAGGAGGACCTGTATGAACTGGAAGAAAGTGCTGCTTATTGCATTTGCGCTTGTCCTTACTATGGGACTTGTGGCTTGTGATGGCGATGATCCTGTAGCGGATATTGAGGAAGCCCTAGATCCGGACAACGGGGATGCGATTAGCATTGTTGTAGTAACCAGTCCATCTGGTGTAGATGACGGATCATTTAACCAGAACAACTATGAAGGTGTGCAGAACTTCATCGAGCACTTTGACGGCGAAGTTAATGTAAACACTATTCGTGAGCCAGAAATGGACAACGCTGTTAACGCTGTAGAGCAGATTGTCGCTAACTACGACATCGTTGTACTACCAGGATTCCAGTTTGCAGGAATCACTCCTGTCGCAGAGGCGAATCCAGATACTTACTTCATCCTAGTGGACACATTCCCTGTCGATGAAGAGGGAGAAGAAGTAGAACTAGCTAACGTATTTGCAATGCGCTTTGCAGAGCAAGAAAGTGGCTTCTTTGCAGGAATTGCAGCAGCCCTTGAAACAGAAACAGGCAAAGTAGCCTTCGTTGGTGGTGGAGCCATTCCTCCAGTAGTTAACTATCACTTTGGTTTCGACAGTGGTGTAAACTTTGCTAATGCTCACCTAGGAACAGACGCAGAAATCGTAGAACTTGCTGCGTTTTCAGGAACTGATGTACGTGACATTGAAATCGGTGGTAACTACGTAGGTACCTTTAACGACGAGGCTCGCGGTAAACAAATTGGCGATGCCCTTATCGCAGAAGATGTAGATATCATGTTTGTTGCTGCTGGTGGTTCAGGCAACGGTGCCTTTACTGCTGCAAAAGAAGCAGACGACGTTATGGTTATTGGCTGTGACGTTGACCAGTTTGATCTAGGTGTCGACGGTGACCGCAATGTTGTACTAACAAGCGCGCTAAAGGTGATGGATCTAAATGTTGAACGTCAGATTCAGGCTATCGTAGATGGTGCCTTTGTAGGTGGCAACTACGTAATGCAGGCTGACACAGAGTCAACTGGTATGGTGACCCTTGATGGTCGTCATCAGCTACACCCTGACACTGTTACTGCCATCCTTGAGGCGTTTGACGGCGTAAAGATTGGCGACATCGTTCCTCCAGGAAACTTTAGCGACGATACTCCAGACGACTTCCCAGGACTGTAGTAACTGCAGTCAGCCTAAAGGGGTTTAGCTGCTTTAAGATATAAGCCCCAGAAGTGCTAAAATGAAGGCGGTGTTCCCCTTATGTGGGGCACCGCCTTTTATTATTGCGTTAGTTTGCTAGATTGATGGGCTGTAAGGGGAACAACTCTGTGGCAGAACAAGAGATTCTTTTAGAGGTAAAGGGTGTCACCAAACGATTTCCAGGCATTGTCGCCTGTGATGATGTAAGTTTAGATATTCGCAAGGGCGAGATTTATGCCCTTTTAGGGGAAAACGGTGCGGGGAAATCTACCCTTGCCTCTATGATTTTTGGACTTTACCAGCCCGACGAAGGTCAAATCTTTATGCGTGGAAAAGAGGCTCAAATCGATTCTCCCAATGAAGCTGTCGCTCTTGACATTGGGATGGTCCATCAACACTTCAAACTTATCAGCAACTACACAGTCACGCAAAACATCATTCTAGGGGATGAACCCAAAAAACGCGCCTTGGGAATCTTTCCTTATGTAGATATCAAAAATGCTGAGAAACGCATCGAGGAGCTGTCGAAGGAATATGGTCTAGAGGTCGATCCGAGCGCTGTCATCAGTGATTTAGGCGTGTCTGTTCAGCAGCGTGTCGAAATCTTAAAAATGCTTTACCGTGATGCGGAATTGCTCATCTTCGACGAGCCTACCGCCATGCTGACCCCACAGGAAATCGAAAGTCTTCTTCAGATTATTAAAAATCTACGCGACCAAGGCAAGACGGTTATTTTTATTACGCACAAACTAGATGAAGTTATGGAAGTCTGCGATCGTTGTGCAATTCTTGTGCGCGGAAAGCTGGTAGATGTTAGCGAGACAAAGAACACAAGTCCTGCAGAACTAGCTGCAAAAATGGTTGGGCGCGACATCAACTTCAGCGCAAAGCGACCTACTAAAGCAATAGGTAAAACAGTTCTTGAAGTGCAAGATTTACGCGTTGAAGATAGTAGCGGGTTCCCAAAAGTCAATGATGTAAGCTTTGAAATACGCGCCGGAGAAATCTTTGCAATTGCGGGGGTATCGGGCAGTGGACAAACAGAGCTTGCTGATGCCGTTGCGGGACTGACGAAGGTAAAAAAAGGCAGCATCAGGCTAAATGACTGTGACTTAGCAAAGCTGAATGTACGCAAGCGTTGCGAGTCAGGCATTGCCTACATCCCCGAGGATCGTCAATCAGTTGGGCTAGTGCTTGACTTTAGTTTAGATCAAAATCTTGCTCTAAAATCCTATTACCAGGCGCCCTTCTGCACATCTTCTCTGTTAAACCCAACTGCCTTCGCCGAGCGTGCCGAAAAACTCATCGAAGATTTTGATATTCGTTGTGCGCGCGGATGTAAGACAACAACACGCGAAATGAGTGGAGGAAACCAGCAGAAAGCTATCGTAGGTCGAGAGATTGACCAAGATGCCGATTTGCTTATATTTGTTCAACCTACACGCGGATTAGATATTGGCGCGATTATGGCCATTCGTGAGCGTATCCTAGATGAACGAGATAAGGGAAAGGCTATTCTTTTGATATCGCTAGAGTTGGATGAGGTCATGGATTTAGCTGACACTATTGGAGTGATGTATGCAGGACAAATGCTTAAGGTGGCCCCTGCGTCTACACTCACCACCAACAAAGTAGGCGAATACATGATGGGGGTGACAGAAAATGACTAAAAATTCTGGAGCCTCTCCGCAGGATAACCAACAACAGGACCATGAACCACACGATCAACGAGATCCAAGGCATGCATTAAACAGTCTAAATAAATCTTTAGACAAGGCAACTAGAATGGTGACCCAGGGTCTTGTAAAGGGCTTTGGAAATGAACGATGGCAATCGTTGACAATCCCCCTGCTTGCGATTTTCTTATCCCTACTAACAATATCTGTGGTAATCCTTATCTTTGGCAATAATCCTTTTGACGTATTTCGAGGATTACTGGCTGGTGCTGGCTGGTGGCCAAAAGAAAACTACGGCGGTGGACAGTCTCAACTTACTGATCTTGTAGGCCTCGCTACTACACTGACCCCTTTACTCTTTGGCGCCCTTGGGGTTGTTGTTGCCCTGCGTGCGGGCCTCTTTAACATTGGTGTCGCAGGTCAAATGATTTTAGCGGCGTTTCTTGCCACGGTACTTGTGGGCTATAGTGACATGACTGCTTGGCTTGCACGTCCGCTAGTATTTCTTATTGCAATTGCTGTGGGTGCCTTAGCTGGCGCGCTGATTGGTTTTTTGAAATACCGTTTTAACATTCATGAAGTAGTTTCTTCGATCATGCTCAATAATATTTTCATGCTAACGGTGAGCTACTTCATCACATCAAGCCATCAGGATCCTGTTTCACGTAATATGCGCGCAGCAAGTGCTGACGCACGATTACTGACAGAACCAGTCCAGTTAGGCGAAGCTAGTGCACGGCTTCCCGTTGGATTTTTATTGGCTTTGATTATGGCCTTCTTGCTGTGGTTCTTCCTAACAAAAACTAAGCAAGGTTTCGAGATGACGGCTGTGGGTAAAAGTCCCAAAGCCGCGCAATATGCAGGCATCAAGATTGGACGCACGGTAATTGTTGCCATGGCGATATCAGGCGCCATGGGCGGACTTGCTGGTGTGACTCACTACATGGCCAGTGTCCCCTCAATCGCCCCAGGAGTATTACCCGGGGTTGGTTTTGACGCAATCGCTGTAGCTTTCTTAGGCAACGCTCATCCCCTAGGAGCCATTCTTGCTTCAACACTCATCGCTACCTTAGTAAGCGGAGCAACTTATATGAGCTCAATCGTAGGTGTACGTCAAGAAATTGCAGCACTGATTACCGGCATGATCTTACTGTTTACTGCCTGCGGAGGTTACCTACGTTCATGGCTGGATGTAAAAAAGCGCAGCCTTGCAGACGCTAACGCTAATACAGACGATAATGCCACTAAAGGGGGTGATGACGCATGAGTATCCTCAACGTAAATTACGCAGCAATCCTAGTGGATGGACTAAGTTTTGCTTTGCCCCTCTTGATTATTGCCATTGGTGGAATCTATTCTGAGCGCAGTGGTATCGTGAACTTAGCACTAGAAGGCTTACTAGGCTTTGGGGCTTTTGCTGGCGCACTTTTTGTGGCCTCAACAGTGGGGCTATTTGCAACAGGTTCTGATTTGCCCATGTACCTAAGTTTTGCTTTTGCAGCCCTAGGCGGAGCACTCTTCGCTGTCATCCATGCAGTACTCTGTATAAAGTTCATGGCAAACCAAGTCATCAGTGGTGTAGTAATTAATATTTTGTCAGTCGCACTAACGGGCTTCCTAACCTCAACTATTAACGCAACCTTCTTTGGAGAAGCCTCTGAGCGCTTCATGTTGCAAACATCACCCAGATGGGATATTCCTTTCTTAATGGAAATTCCCATTATAGGAGCTGCGTTTACCCGCGTATATCCCTTCATGTTTATCATCCTAATCGTAGCAACCTTCTTTTGGTATTTACTGTATAAAACAAAATTTGGATTACGTGTTCGTGCTGCTGGCGACAACCCTCAAGCGCTAGATGCTGCTGGAGTAAACGTAAGTCGCGTACGTTTTGGGGCAGTTGTAATCTCAGGAGCATTGGCAGGTATCGGGGGCATGAGCTTTGCTTATTCGATATCAACAAACTTCTCGCCTGCGATATATATGGGTTATGGATTCCTTGCCATTGCGGCACTGATTTTTGGTAACTGGAGAATTGTGCCCACCTTTGCGGCCTGCTTAGTATTTGGCCTAACGCGCAGTGCAGCTTTCCAGCTACTGCCTGTCTTCGATGCCAGCGCAGCAGTGATTGACCTTGCCATGACTGCACCCTTCGTAGTGACCTTGCTGCTGCTTGCTTTCTTTGGGCGAAGCAATAAAGCGCCGCGAGCCCTGGGTGAACTCTACGACAAATCCAAAAGATAGTTGAACCTACGCATCAGAGAGGCGATTCATTTTGAACCTTGCAAAGTATATTGATCACACTAATTTGGCACCTAATGCTAGCGAGACTGACATCCGTCTACTCTGTGCTGAAGCGATGGAGTATGATTTTGCAGCAGTTTGCATAAGCCCTATTTGGGTAAAGCTTGCTGCAGACTTATTGCATGACAGTGAGGTGAAAGTATGCACAGTAATAGGCTTTCCCACAGGTGCTCATGCTGCTAGTGTCAAGCTGACAGAGGCAAAACTCGCACTTGCTAATGGTGCCCAAGAACTAGATACCGTCATCAATAACATCGCACTGCAAACTGACAATCTTGAGACCCTTCGCGAAGATATCGCCCCCCTAGCCGATGCAGCGCATGCAGCTGGAGCAATCTTAAAGGTAATACTAGAGACAGCCCTACTAAACGACAATGAAATCATTCGTGCCTGTGAGATCTGCTGGGACTTTGGAGCAGATTACGTCAAGACCTCAACAGGAATGCTTTTACCGGGTATGACCGCAGACGGCAAAACAGGAGCAAGCATCCATGCAGTTCAGCTTATGGCGAGCAAAGCACGCGGAATATCAGGCCTAGGTGATCCCATGGGGGTCAAAGCATCAGGAGGGATTCGAGACCGCAAGACTGCGCTAGTCATGATAGAAGCAGGAGCCACCAGAATAGGTACCTCCTCTGGAGTTGCAATCGTAACTGACACAGAAGAAGAAAACAACACCTATTAGTATTAGCAGGCCGCCAGTTATTCAGTCAGCAGATTGCTAAATCCGCTGGTGACTATGAAGTTAAAGCTAGACCGAAGGCCAGCAATCAGACCTAGGGATTGACCTCACTTATTTGACCATCTTCTACTGTCCAGCGTATGTATCTCTCGTCAACAGGATTCTGCTCCACTGCGCGAAGATACAGGTCACCGCTCAAAGGTATCCCCACGTCCTCGACAATCAGCTCAGCCAATTGTTCTAGCTGTTCAAACTCTATCGTTCGTAGCAGTTCAACAGACTCCAGCATAAGATGGATGGTCGTTAGCATAGAGATATCTTCTGTAGTCGCTAAAGCATCCAGACCATCACTAGGAAGCCATTCAAAATCTACAGGAGGCAAACTTGCGTCTTCCCTTCTGTCAAACAGGCCTACCTCAATACGAAGGCTCGCGATTTCACCTGGCCCAAACTCATCCTCGAAAACTGGGGTCAACTTATCTTCAATGTACACTTCTGCCAAGCGAGCTTGATAATCGTCGCGCATATATTCAATAGACACTGGATTGCCTTCATCATCCTTCATCTCTAGCGAAAAGTGCAAATCAGGATTGTCTTGAGGAAAAGCAATACCCTGAAAAAAGCGTGCGCCTGGATTCAGGCTGACAAGACCGAATTCTTCCCCGTATTTTTCTTCCAGTCGTTCTAGAATTTCTTGCTGGCTAGGATAGCCACGCATATCCCAAAGGGTACGATCGATTATATTGCCTACTTCACCATCTTCTGCTGAACACCCCATTAGCGCACCCATGATGGCTACACAAAGCAAGACCATTACAAAAGTCAGGATTATTGGACGATTTCTTTTCATAGTTCTTTCCTTTTCTATCTGGATTCTGTCCGAGCAAATGTGATTATAATAGTATCATAGTCAAACCAAGATCAAGGCAGTTACCCTAGACCAGCTTTTCTTTTCCTCTCGCTTACTACAGTTTAACTGAAATCAAGTACCGTCTTAAACGCCTCTGACTTGAAGGCCTCCTGAAAATCTGCAGGATTGAAAACCTCTGCGGAAGGCAAGTGAATCATTCCGCGATCAAGATAACGCAAGGCGGGAGCAAAAGGTCCGCAGCGATTGCCTCGAATGGTAAGTTCACGCACAACTACTTCACTCATATTGATTTCTACACTTGAAGCATAGGTCGACTTCATAACAAGCAGACCCCCTGACCGAACTAAGCTTAGCGCAGTCGTCAGGCCTGAAGGGTGTCCTGTCGCATCTATGACAACCTCATAACCATGAATGTCATTAGTCTGAGCGGCCTGTTTAACTAACTGCGTGTCCACTGCAAAAGGTTCAAACAATGCTAACTTATCTTCAGAGAGACCAAAGACCGTCAAAGGAGCCCCGGTTAAGGCTATGACCTGTGCAATCATGTAGGCAAGACGCCCATCACCTACCAGTGCAATAGGCTGATCTGGCGAAATATGCGACAGCTCTGTAATGCGCAGTGCCGCTGCTAAGGGCTCTGCATAGATAGCAACGTCATCTGGCAAGCTGTCTGGAATCACATGCAGCAGACGTGTGGGTAGGGCAAGGTAATCCGCAAAACAACCATCCCTGCCGTGGATGCCTGCCACTGTTCGTTCTGGACACTGTGTCGAGCGTCCCGTGGAACAGTAGGGACAGTCGGTGCTAAAGCAGCTTAGGTTAATCTCTCCTACAACACGCTTACCCACTAACGAAGCTGCCGCCTGATCTGTGCTGTCAGCTACGGCTGCAACAATTCCCACGAATTCGTGCCCCATAACGTTATTGAATCCTGGCGAGTAACCCGCCATAACTTCACGGTCAGTATTGCAAAGTGCAGCAAGAGTAACTTTAACCAGTGCCTCCCCTGCTTCTAACTTTGGTTCAGGATGGTCAGTAGTAAAGTAGGTTCTTGCCCCATCATGGACTATTGCTCTCATAGAGATGTTTCACTTTCTAAGATTGGGCTGCCTTAAGATATCTAGAGCGCTTCTAGTTACTGGCTGCTGGCTTCTGATTACCACCGTTACCGACTAAAAATTCCTGACAGCTTCAGAGATTAGAGCCGTCACAGTTGGTCCGACTTCGGTCCCAACATCTACCACGTCACTGCCGCATAGTAGCTCGTCACTAATGCCCGCTGCCAGATTTGTGATGCAGCTAACCCCACTGACACGAATATCCATATGGCGTAGTGCAATGGCCTCTACAACGGTACTCATGCCAACAACATCAATACCCAAGCCTTTCAGTAATTGAATCTCTGTCGGAGTCTCAAATTGGGGTCCCGTGAACTGAGCATATACCCCTTCGAGCAGGCGAATATCCAGCTTATCTGCCGCTTCGCGGAAAACATTCTGTAAACCTACATCATAAACATGAGTCATGTCGGTAAAGCGCAAGCCAAGCTCATCAATATTAGGACCAATAAGCGGAGAAGGAACAAAGGTTGAAATATGGTCAGTAATGAGCATTAGGTCACCCTCGCGCATTCCGTCTGCTAGGCCACCTACAGCGTTGGTCAAAACAAAATTCTTAACACCTAGGCGAGCAAGCACGCGCACGGGAAGAACAACATCTGTCATTGGATAACCCTCATAGTAGTGGATGCGTCCCTGCATTATTATCACAGGAGTATCCCCCAGATTACCCACAACAAAACGCCCCTTGTGACCTGGAGCTGTAGCCACAGGAAAGTCTGCAAGTTCATCATAGGAAATAACAAGTGGATCTATAACATTGTCTGCAACATCAGAGAGTCCGCTTCCTAATACAATGGCAACCTCTGGCATAACGACACCATTTTTATCTAATATAGCCTTCAGTTTAGCTTCAACAAGTTTGATTTTTGTAAGTACGTCCATTATTCTCCCCCTACTTTAGATTCTGTCGTAAATTCGGGCTCTGATACAGGATTGGACTCTTCTGCAGGTGAGGACACCGCCACAGAGCGCAGCACAGTAGCCAGACTAAAAGCCAGTACATTAGAGCTGGCATCAAGCGAAAGCATCTTTACATCTGCCGGATTTTCAGCCAGTGCTTCGTTCAAATAATCAGTTCCCTCTGTTGGATCCACAATAACGGCTGTCGCATTCTTTAGTATCGATTGATAAAGATCTTTATACCACTGCGCGTCATAATCACCAACGCCGTTCGCTGCTAGATCGAGCATAACCACTACCGTTGGCAGCTGCATCTGTTGTACTAATGTCGTTGGGGCAGAGAAAATCATAGTCTCTACCTTAAAATCATGCGCCTTGCGGTTGAGCATCTCCCCCACCCATTCAGGCGGCTTTGGGCTATCAATGTACTTCCCAAACAGCATTTTGCCAATATGATTCGAAGCACCACTTGTGGGAAAAGGACGATAGGTCAATGAGTGCTCTTTGCAATAGTTTTTCCACACCTTTTTTGCACTGTAAACATAGATTTCATACGACTGTCCGTCTGCATCCGTACAGAGTCTAAGCGCTTCCATCATATTCAAATTATGCTGATGTTCTTTAGGATGACTGGTGTCACAGTCCAAATAGACCCCAATACGAGACTTTGCTTGCTCATCACTCATGTATCGTGCTCCTTATACTTTGAATCACAGGTACCTAAGTATATCTAAATGCTTCGGATTCCGTACTTCGTCTTTAGACGATGAAACTTCTTTCCCCAGGGAATAAGGGTAAGCACCAAGAAGATGCATGTTGAAGCCGCGTGAGCAACATTCATGGGCAGACCCATCATCCATGTAGCCACAAGACCTGGCCATCCTGATTCCCAGATATAAGCAACAAAGAACTGTACGTCCATAATCATCCCAAAGAGTAGTGATGCCACCACACCGTAGATGATTACAACCGCAAGCAAAATGATCCTCCTGCGTTTTGTGTATCTGTTCTTCTCAGGTTCTCTGGGCTCAACTTCGTGAGGCTGGGCCCAGCTTACTCTGTCCCCTAAAAGTCCTGCTCCGTAACCCACAAGCCCCCAGGTAAGCATCTGCCAAGGAGTCCAGGGGCCCTGTCCCATAAATATATTCGAAACTAGCGCGACCAACATGCCCGAAAGTAACCCTGCGTGTCTACCAAAAAAGAAACCCGCTAGAATAATGAGTGCTGTTGCTGGCTGAAAATTAGGAATAGGCATGGCAGCCACACGCCCCAATATAGCAAGGGCCGTTAAAACTATCACAGGCATAAGGTCGCGGGGGCGAGGCTTCACGCGCTCAATCCCAAAAACCAGCACAATAAGAGGTATACCTACTACGACTGACGAGATAAGAAGGTTCATAACAGGGGAGCTTCTTGAGCCTTTTGCTGAGACTCTTCAAGCTTCAGGGCCCTAAGAATATCATCAGCGATTACACAGTCATCAACAATGCCTCGGGACATACGATTTGTCGGCGTAGTGTAGAAGCTATTCCCAAGAAAGAAATTGTGAGTTTGGTCCTGGGCTATAAGCTCACCATTTGCTAAAAGAGAGCATGTCTGCGTATGCTCTGCTGCAAAAGAAAGATCGTGAGTAACGATAATGAGCGTTTTCCCCTGCTGAGCCAATTGGTCAAAGATACGTCCAATTTCCTGTTTTGCCTGTGCGTCCAGACCCTTAGTTGGTTCATCCAGTAAGAGGATATCGGGATCTTTTAGTAGCAACTTTGCAAGAACCGCCTTTTGGGTTTCTCCCCCAGAAAGGTCATAGGGATGACTGTTTAATAGATGAGTAATATCCATGTCACGTGCCACCTGTAGCACTGCCTCTGCATCTATTTCTGTATTTGAGTCATGAAGATCTTCGCGCACGGTATCACAAACAAAATTCGCCTTAGGATTTTGAGGCAGTGCTGCCAATCTTAAGTTTCTGTCTATGCGGACCTTGCCTAGCTGGGATCGGTGTATACCTGAGATAAGCCCAAGCAAAGTAGACTTTCCTGAAGCGTTTCCGCCTACTATGCCATGCACATTTCCCCGACTAAACGTAGCGTTCAGATATCTTATTATGAAAGGCTCCTCCCTTTCATAGCGAAAACAAAGATCCCGGATAGTGATTGCAGGGGGCCCTGACAGGGATGACGAAGAGAAAGATGATGATTGCACAGAAGGCTTCGTCTGCGCATGAGGAAACACAGCAAGGTTTTCTATCAACCAAGTGCGCCCACTTTTTACATCAAGAGGCCATTCTGTGAGCTTTATGGACTTTACGGCGGATCCTACAGGCTCTGCAGGAGTCCTCTTTGCACTGGCAGCAGCAAGAGCAATACGGGTGGGTTCTGGCAAGTAAAGAGCAAAGTTCCTATTGACTCCCAGACAACTCTGGACGAATTGCTGCGCTGTATGCGACTGAACGTCCTGTTCTTTGGAGTTTTGTTCCTCGATGTTTCGTCCCTCTATGTCCTGCTTTCCTAAATCCTGTCCCTTTGCCTTGCTCATCAACAAGACCCTGTCACAAAGGTCAAGAACTTCATCTAGGCGATGCTCACAGCATACTACCGTAGTTCCCAGCTCACGATTAATACGTGCCAGGTGACGCAAAAAGTTCTGTGCAGCTATAGGGTCAAGTTCACTGGTTGGCTCATCAAGGACAAGGATGTCTGGCTCGGCTACAAGGGTTGCTGCTAGGTTAAGGATTTGCTTCTGTCCGCCTGACAAAGAATGTGTCTTTGCTTCTAGTAAATACTCCAGGCCGAAGTAGCTGGCGATCTCCGCCACTTTCCGCCTGATGGTCTGGGTTGGCAGACCTTGATTTTCTAAAGCAAAAGCAAGTTCATGAAAAACAATGTCTGTAACAATTTGATTATCGGGGGTCTGTTGAACAAAGCCTACACTTCCCTTTACTTCAAGTTCACCTGTAGACTGACCATGAGGGGCAAGAGCCGGGACAAGCTGTCGCAACAAGGTCGTCTTGCCGCTACCTGTGCGTCCACATAATAGGACAAACTCCCCTGCACTGATTTGAAAATTAACCTCATCAAAGGTTGAATTTTGAGCTTCTGGATAGGTAAAACCTAGGTTTTCTGCGCGGATAATCGCCATCTTAGCTGCTCACCACCTTCAAGCAGCAGTGGAAAAAACATAAGCAGGGTTACAGCTATTAGGGCAGTGGCAGAAAGATATTCAACGCCCCTATAAACGGGGAAAAAGGCGAGCTCTCTAGCTGAGAAAAAGACGGCTAGTCCCGCTGTGACAGCAAGTAAGATGACTACAGTAAGTGCGATGGCATCATAAGTGGTGAAAGGAAAGTATCGAAAGCTACTTCTGCGTCGTTTCCTTGTATCATGAGCGCCTTTGCCTTGATTATTCTTGCCGTAATTGCTAGAACTACTTTTACTGTATCCACGAGCCTGCATCGAGTCTGCTGCCTGTATAGCATCCTCCATAGACCATGACATGAGTGCTGACAATGAGTGTGTCAAAGATCGAATAGCCGCAAATCTTGAGGGTTTATGAGCATCTCTAATCTGCTGCCAACGATACTTCGTTAGAGGAATCCAGCGCTGCACCATGGTGACACTTAGGGCGAAAGTTGGGGCAATAGGTGCGAAAAGATAAAGAAAGCGATCACTTGTCATAAGTTCTTGATAAAGGCGAAACCAGAGAATAACTGCAGTCAGCATAAGTGCAATACTTAGGCCAAAAAGTAGACTCTCTAAGGTAAAAGTCATCTGAAGGTGTTCGGTAGTGAAAAGTTCTGTCGCACCGCGACGATTAAATACCGTATTAAAAACTACAACAATAGCAGTCATCGGTCCTAACCACATTAATGACCGTCCCAGTACCTTTACTCCTAGATAGTAGATTACACTTGCTGCCGCAAACACAAAAGAAAGTCCCAGGATTAATGGGTGATAGCTAAGCAAGGTCACCACAATGACACCAACAAAAAAGGCCATCATAACACCTGGATGCAACAACAAGAAGCGCCGTTTTAGCCTATGCCTTCTGTACGTTCTACCAGCTGGCACCGAGGTCTGCTCCCCCATTCAGGGTATAGCGCCACGCGATTACATCCCCTGCGTTAAGTCTTTGAGCAGATGCAGAACTTCCGGGAAATTGCCCGTTTACGCTAAACATCCAGCCACTGCGGGGACCTATGTCCCCTTCAGATAGACCACCAATCCCTGCAATATATGCTCCGCGCGCATTAACACGTATTCCTGTTGCATCTAAGGCTTGGCGTACTGTTGCACCTTCCTGTAAGGTCACATTCCTACGTGCAAGAATTATCCCATTATTAGCGATGCCTGATAGCGCTGCTGGATTTTGCGCGTGAGCCAGACGTGCCTCGATTTCAATCGACACGGTAATAGTCCTAGGGGTATTACTCTGGTTAGATCCGCCAGATTGTGACTGCCCGGTACCCGTGTTGCCTTGACTAGAATTTCCTGCTGAACCCTGTCCGGAATTTCGGTTCGCGTTTTGGTTTGAACTTCCCCCAGAGCTTTGTCCTGTATTTCGGTTACTATTTTGTGTAGAGACATTACCGCCGCTAGAATTTGTGCCTGCACCTGTACCCTGGCCCCCAGAACTTGCTGTGGAGGAACCTGACCCATTACTGCCAGAATTAGAATTGCGGGAACTGCCACCAGAACTGCTTCCTGCATTTTGTCCCTGTGCTTCAGTATCCTCAGCAGAACCTTCAGAATCGTCACCTGTTTGGCCTATTGCTTCTGCATCAGCATCTTCGTTCTGATCTTGCTCATCATCCAATGAGGTATCTGTGGCAGTGGATGTTCCTTCAGCCGATGACTTGCTTGGACCACTCGTGACAATGTTTGTGCTGGCAGAAGTATTACTTGCTTTTGGTCCTGTGTGCTCAGGTCGGCTGCAGCCAGCAAGCACTAGAATAAATAGCGCTGCAAGTAGACAGATGGCAACTCTCAATGCGCACCTTTTCATACGCGCTGCTCCTGTTTATTTTGGTACGGACTCTGCAAGTCAGCACCCTCGCTATGTTCTGCTTGACCTGCTGCCACCGGTGTCGTCGCTACAGTGGCCTTGCTGTCTTCGTGCTGGCTAGCGTCTTCTTTGAATTTTTCTAGCTTTTTCAGCTTCTCTTTTTTTCGGTCAGCTATTTTAGCTGCAATCACTGCAAACCCTGCTGTCAGCGCTAATGCCGCAAAGAAAAGCCAACGCATAGCATCACTTACATCAGCAGTTTTTGGACCTTCGCCTGCTGCCCTTGATCCATCGCCTGGAATCCCTGTGGCATCTTCAGAACCAGATTCTTCAGAGGTAGTCTCGTCCTCCTCTTGAGGTGAGTAGATGTCATCGTTAGCACCACCATTATTACCGCTGCCATCCGTGCCTCCACCAGCGTCACCATTGTTGTTATTGTCGTTACCGTTATTGCCGTTACCGCCATTGCCTGGTGACAACTGCTGGTTCGCAGCGGTAATTGCAGTGAAATTGCCACGTCCATCAACATAATAGAGTCTACCCTGATCACAGGCGCTTACAGAATTCAGTGCAAACGATCCCCCTGGACTTAGAAAGGTTTCTGCGCGCATTTCAGCACCAACACGCTCTGAATCAATAATACGGACAACATCGTCTTGCATATCATTAAGCGCCACAAACAATGACACTTCATAGCCATTAGCACTATTTGAGCCAGCAGTAGCAAGAAGTGGAGAAGACTGGCTAAATCCGGGCAGCTCAATACTACGCAAGCGCTCTAGCGTTGTTGCGCTAAAGACATCTACGTAGCCACCATCAAGCAGTTCCCCTGATACAACATAAAGACGATTTCGGTATATTACCGGTGTCGCCGTGGATATCTCTCCGCTTAAGGGGGCCGACAGGACTGGACCTAGGCTGCCGTCAGCAGCAACCACGACACGTGACACAAAACCGTCTCGTGTTGAAGCAAAAGCAACACCGCTGCCATCAGCAGACACCTCATTTTCAACAAACAGTACGGGGCTACGCACGCCACCAGCAAGCACGGCCGTGTCAACGATTCCCGTTGCTCGTGCCGTCTGTGTTCCCGCAGTGTGTGAAACCAATATGCCCTCATCACCTGCAAAAAGTACTACATGATCTGTCACTGCTGCGCCCGCCCAATAGAATCCTGTCTGGGCTGCACCAGAAGAGGAAGAGTGGGTCCATACTTCTTCACCGGTGCTTGCATCAAGACAGAAGAAGGCCCCTTCGCTATGGCGCATAAAGAGGTCAAAACTTGCAGAACCATAGAGGTAACCATCTTTATACGTCAGTGCACCTAAAGCCTGCCAATTGCTTGCAAAAGGCTCAGATGTCCAAAGTGGCTGCAGAGTGTGTGCATCAAAAGCCTGCACTTGTCCAGCACCAATGGGTACGAAAATTTTACCACTGCCTGCCGCAAGGAAGGCCGCCTGCCCTATGGGAGCTTCAAGAGGCACTGTGTCAACTATGCTTCCCGCAGAATCAAGTTTCCACAAAGTCGACCCACCTGCAATGTAAACGGCGTCACCCACCTTTACTGGGGACAGGGCTGATGACCCATCACTAACTGGCTGGCTCCAAAGTGTTCTACCTAGTTGGTTTGTAGCTGGAGTACCTGAATCGACTCTTGCCAAATTAAAGGCATTGCCACGAAAAGAACTCCACCTGACACTGGGCAGCTCTCCTGTCACAGATACCGTTACTGTGGCATAGGCACTTGCAAAGGACCCTGATGTAGCCCGGAAGCGAACATGGTAGGTGCCTGCTACAAGATTTTCTATGGTCGCGCCTGTAACAGCTGTCCAGGCATGTGAAGTGCTTAAGCGCCACTCCATAGTGAAGGCCACACCAGCAATAGAGCCGTCACTATTTGTGCCTGTTGCATTAGCTGGGCTTAGCCCTGTAGGAGCATGCGGACGTAGCGGGACCGCAAGAGACTGGACATCGCTATCAAGGGTAAAGTTGGCAGGATTGCCTAACTTTACGATACTAATATTCTGACCAAGCCACGCAGCGTCCAAAAGAATCGCGCCACTTGAATCACTCATGTTATGTTGTCCAGCAATAAGGTAGGCAGCTTCTGGGGTGAGTCCCGTAAGTACCTCAAGTTCAAAATCTACTGCTGCTGTTGGCGTGCTTGCTTGAGACCAGTACTGCTGATCTAGGGACACGATTACTGCTGCGGATGCACTAGCGAAAGAGCCTGGTTCTGACTGGAAGCGAACATAATAAGTGCCTGGAATAAGATTCTCTACCGTTGCACCTGAGACAGCCGTCCATGTAGTTCCCGTACGTAGACGCCACTCCATAGCAGAACCTACCCCTGTAATCACGCCCGTAGCACTTTCAACAGTACCCGTCGCGTCAATTGAGCCTAGACCCGTGGGGGCAGACGAACGAGAAGGAACTGCTAAGTTCTGAGGGTCACTATCAAGAGTATGATTTGCTGCAATACCCAGCCGTACAATATCTATGCCTTGTCCAAACCAGGCTTCACTTAGAGGAATTGTTCCGTCCGCATTAGCCACGATACGCGCACTGTCAGTGCTGCCTGTGCTGTCAATGCTGTACTCAACACCTGGAACTAGATTGGTGAGCTCTTCAATGCTGAAATCTATACTTGCTGCTGGGGCACCCTCTTGAGTCCAGTTAGGCTGACCAGATGACTCGCTTACTGTTACTACCGCAAAGGGACGAGTAATGTCACTGACCGTACCACTAGGGCTGCTGGGGCTTGCGATAGGTCGCCTTGCACTAAGCAGAAATGTACCTGCTTCGTCGAAAGTGAGTTCTGCCAGACCCTCTTCATCAATAAAAGTGCCGCTAGCTGTTGTCGCGCCAGCACGTGTACTGCCTGCAGGGTCTACAAGGATTTCTGCGCCCTCAAGTATGCGCGAAGGTCTCACAGCAAAGTCATCAAAGCCATCAAGCCCAAGCAATTCAACCTCTAAGGGCTGCCCAACAGTAGTATGGTAAGTCTGGCTACCAAAGAAGCCTATAAAGGGTGACGCTACACCCCACTGACCTCCCCACATGCCCAGGAAGTCAATATCATCGCCGTTTTGAACACGGTACTGATTTGAGGCATATCCCCATCCAGTATCTGTAGACACAGGCATCGATTGGTTGATGGCAAACATCCACCATACATTGGGCTCACCTGCAATCGAGCCGAAAGAATCATCGATAGTCATGAGCATTCCAGGAGCATTAATCATGCTTGCCGCAGATCCTGCACCGTAACGCTGCTCAAGTCCTTCTGCAAGAAGGTGGATAGGAGTAACAAAGCCCGGATCGCTCATGTTTATACCAAAGTCACTGAGAGGTCTGTGCTCCATCGTAACTTCCATAGGAGCAAGCCTCGTATCTTCAATAAATTCTACGCGCAAAGTAGCAGTAACCTCTTGCGCCCACGCTACGGGAACCATCACTAATAACGAAAATGCAAATATCGCTAAGACTAGTGCAAGCCTAAGGCTTATGTTTGATCTGACGTGCATCTGTTTCCTCCTCGCTCTTTGCGACGGAGTCTTATGTCCGGATTATCTACTTAAAAAGATAGATCCGGTCTTTCCCGCCGAAAGACAGATACTTTTTAGGGCTCTTTGACAGGTCTTCCGGCTTAAGGGTCAAATGAGGACAAGCGCCTTCCCAGCGCAATCCGCGCCAGTGGCCTGTGCTTAATCCTCGTTCCCTATTACGGCAACGGGGGTTGCGCTGGATTTTCACCAGCTTCCCTCTTCGTCTTTGTGCCGGTCCGCAGCACATAGAACCAATAGAGTATTAAAACAGTGTAGCAGAAGCATGAACAAAAAAGGCGCTGTGGAAGTCTACTACCTTGCTCTAATGAGCATTTCAATATCCCCAAATTCAGGGAAATAGAAAGCTATGTCTTCATCCCCTGCATGGGACACGATTATCTCTTCATGAAAGTCACGAGGACCTTCCTCAATGCTAAAAATCATACGGTAGGTTTCTGCTTCTGAGCGCTCATCGAAAAAACGACTGATTCCTCGGTCGCCTCTGGCAGCCAGCTCATCGTCAGAAATATTTTCTATAGTAAAGGTGCCCTTCTCTACAAAGGAATCGGGGAAAATTCTTTCAAAGCTTGAATCAGAATTGAGCACATACCTTTGGAGTATCCACTCATGACCTTCATAGTCAGAATCGAACTCTTGATTCTCAAAAATATACTGAACTTCTGTCACCTTATATTCACCAACAATGAAATCTATCGCCGCTGAATCAGACTCTTCTATAAGCACGATGTTGCTTTGAGGATCGTCATGCCAGCGATAACTATCCCAGGGCATCATACCTGGCCCATGCCAAAGGAAATATAGTGCAAAAACAGAACAAGCCGAAAGCAGCAAAACAACAACGCTTACAGCTACCGCCGTAAGCGCAATTTTCTTTCGTGAAAGCTTGCCGTCACCTGGAGAAGGCTCGTTTAGAAAATGTTCGCCTAAACGAAGTCCATCCGAAGAAGGGTTGGGGGAACTGTGCTGACTTGAAGAAGATTCATCTGCAGAAGATTGATTGTTTGAGCCTAAGGACATATTGCTGCCTCCTACTTGTGGGTTTGCGGCCACTTGCATGTCTATTTGACACTACTGTTTCATTATATACGTTTTAAGATAACCAGTGCCCTTCTTTCACCTGTGTTGCCTGAATCTTGCCCTGACATTCGTCCTCAAATGCTAGTGTTCACCATCTGACGTATCCGGCACGTCCTCTACATCCAGTTCTGGCTTTTCTGTAAAACCACTAATTCCCAGCGCCTGCATTCGCTGTAGTAAGGGCGGATGAGAGTAAGTCCAAAAGACCACAATGGGATGCGGGGTCATGTTGGCAAGTGCTTTTGCAGATATGGTCTTGAGTCCATCAACCAATGCCTGACCATAACCATAGCTAGCTGCGAAGGCATCAGCTTGATATTCGAAGCGGCGGGACAAAACATTACCCCCTACAGAAAGTAGCTCAGAAATCGGCCCATAGAGAAGACTAAACGCAATCAGTCCTAAAATGAAAGACGAGGCACCTGTAGTTGACCCCATCGCTGCGGCAAGTGCAACACTGCCTAAGAAGAGTGACATAAGCCACAGCTGGAAACCTTGCTGCACAACAGCAAGTAACATATTAATAGGAACGTGACGCTTCTTATAGTGCCCAATCTCATGCGCAAGAACTGCTGCAATTTCCTCTGTGTCAAGATCATCAATTAAGGTATCGTACAGACAAATACGCTTGCGCTTTCCGAAACCTGCAAAGTAAGCATTTGCCTTCGTGCTACGCTTTGATCCATCAATGACATAAACATCCGAAATAGGAAAAACAGTCTTTTCCGCTAATTGCATAAGTGCAGTCCTTAGCTTCCCCTCCTCCCCTTCTTCTTTAAGAGGAGTCTGCTTATTGAAAAGAGGAACTATGAGTTGAGAATAGAAGTAGGTAATGCCGACACTGAAGAAAGTTAATGCAATCCAAGCCCATACCCAAAACCACTGTGGCGAAAGATGATAGAGAAATGACACGATGCTCACAACAACCCCTGCCAAAACTAGTAAAAGCAATAGGTTTTTTAGTGCGTCAAGAAAAAATGTTATTTTGGTCGACTTGTTAAAGCCAAATTGCTCCTCAATAACAAAGGTGCTGTAATATTCAAACGGCAGAGAAAGCAAGGTTGCCACAACTACAATAACGACAACAAAAAGCAAAGGCAGTAAAACATAATGGCTCGTGACCTGTTGTAAAACGCCCTCAAGGTTGCCGAGCACACCGAAGAATAACACCAGCAAAAATGCCAGGGTTGAAACGCTTCCACTGATGAGTGAAAACTTACCATAGGTTCGCTGGTACTGCTGCTGGCGTGCATAGTCATCTGTATCATAGATGCCCACAAGCTCTGCTGGTAAGGTATCACCCATGCGTGACCTATTAAGTGCCGCACGAACCTGTCCCCAAATAAAGCTCAAGGCGATAATCGCAACAATTACCCAAAACACGGCATTATATTCCACGGCAAAATCCTTTCATTAAATAAGCCGCTCCTTAAGGAGCGGCTTACCTTCTAGATTAATTTCTGCGCTGTCGCTCGCAAAGTCTACTTAGTTTATTAATTAAGACGCTTACGCATAAACACTACAAGGGCTATGAAGAATACTGCCCCTATACCTGCAACAGCAAACCAGACCAGATTGTCCTGCACGATGTGCGGTTCTGGAGTATCAGGCATGTAGTGACTAAAGGCTACGAGGTTTTCTCCCGCACCCACTACACGCTCTTCTACCAAGAAAGCCTGTGCCAAAGCTGATTCTGAGGTGATTGCTCTATCTAGGTCACCTACAGAATAGACAAAGGAGATATTCCCATCTACGGTAACATCAACTGAAGGAATGTAATCTGTTGGAGCTGGCTCATTTACCATGAAGGCAGTACCCAAAGGCAGATTGCTGATTTCCATTTTCCAGCCATGCTGCAAGGTAAAGCTATACCACTGATTGTAGGTGATAGTGTGGCTTGATGCTCCCGAACCTGCGGCATTAGTAATCGTCGCGTCCACTGTGCCATCAAAATCTGCAAAAGATGTGCTGGTTAGCCTGATTCTAAAATCGAAGTCCTTATGTTCATCAGCATCAGCGCCCGCTACTTCACTCGTAATGCTAAGCGATCCCACAGGCGTATAGGTGCTTATAAAGCGAGGAGAATCAATTGCAGCGCCCATGCTACCCGCACGGAAGTCAAAGAATTGCACATTGCTGATGGCGTTGTTTTGCCCAACGGTTAGGCGCAATATATACCTCTCGCTCGAGTCAGTGATGTCCTCGTGACTATTGGGCTGCTGTTCTACCAAATAGTCATACTGTCCCGCACGACTGAAGGTCAAGTCAGCGAGGTCAAATCTAACAGATCTTTCGATGGAGTCGACTCCCCAATTCTCAGGATAAGTGCGTTCCCAAACATCAGGAAGAACCCCATCATTGGTATTTAGAGAGATTGATGCAATGTCTGGAAAGCTTAATCCTGAGGGAATCGTGCCCCCATCAAAAGCCTGCGGTGTTGCAGAGAAATTGAATCCTGCATCTGCTGGCTCTGGCAGGTGTACCCCCATGGGTCTCTCGAGAACCTTTGTGATCTCTGCATAACTGTTTGGATTAACGTAGATTGGGGCTGGATCTGCAAAAGCCGTACCAGCGGCTGTAAGACCCATGACCAGTGCAAGTGCGAGCGCAAAAGAAAGTTTAGCGCGGGCACCTTTCATAGCCTTAATCATCTTCTTCCTCGCGTTTCTTCTTTGTTTAGTTCTACTACTCATTTACTATCATTGGTTGCAGTGTAGACGATTTATAACCGCAACCAAAAATCCAAATTGTGCGCAGGAACGATACGCTGTGTTCCATATTAGAACAACTCTGTAATTTTCGCACTCTATTATGAGCTATCTTAAGGTTATCCTAGCTAAATATGAAGAAAATATGAAATACTAGCTCTGTCGCTTACGAGATATCTCGAAGAGTTTCTGGTAAAGAGCTTTTACCTCTTGTTCTTGCTGCACGGTAAGACCACTGGTCAAACGCTTCAATACCTCTTCTTCACGCCCGCTATGCAATACAGGAATGCCTGCATCGCGCTTTACCTCTGCAACCTGCTGTACCGTCTTCATGCGCTGTAAGAACAGGCCTCTTATCTGATTGTCAACCTGATCAATTTCCTGCCTTAGAATATCGAGCTGCTGTTCGGCAGTAAACTCTTGTGAATTGACGTCGGTCTGCAACGAGTCAGCATTATATTCAAGTTCACGACCATCATTAAGCATAGTCTTGCACCAACATATCTGCGAGCACAAAAGCTGCAACAGCCTCAATGCAGGGAACTGCACGGGGCACTATGCAGGGATCATGTCGTCCTGTTATGGATAATTTAACCTCTTCCAAAGAGTTAAGATTCACTGAACTCTGCTCTTTTGAAATAGAGGGGGTAGGTTTTATTGCAGCCCTAAAGATGAGTGGTGCACCCGTGGTAAGTCCCCCTACAACTCCCCCTGCATTGTTAGATTTATGCTGGACAGACTGAGTTGCACCGGCAGATTGGGCTACATCAAGATAGAAAGGGTCATTATGTTCACTACCCAACATCCCTGCAGCTTCAAACCCTGCACCAAACTCTATCCCGCGCACAGCAGGAACAGCAAATATTGCTTGCGCTAGCTGATTTTCAATGCCAGCAAAAAGAGGAGATCCAACACCTGCTGGTAGGCCAATAACAGCGCACTCTATAATGCCGCCTACAGAATCACCTTCAGCTGCAGCGTCAAGCATTGCTTGCTTCATGGCCTCTGCAACAGAAGGATCGTTAACAGGGAACCCTTTATACTTTAGTTGATCTTGGCTTACATTCAATGAGTCATAGGGCAGATCTTGTACATTGTAAATCTGCTCTATGTGGGCTCCAATGTGGACATTCCAACTTTCCAGCAACTGCATACAAACAGCGCCTGCAAAGCAAAGAGCCAAGGTCATACGCCCAGAAAAGTGGCCGCCTCCGCGAAAGTCTTGCGCACCGTGATGCTTCCTGCCTGCATAAAAGTCTGCATGTGAAGGTCTGGGCACATGCCGCAATTCATCATAGTCTTTACTGCGAATATTGGCATTCTCAAAAAGCGCGCAAAGTGGAGCACCGCAGGTTACTCCGTCCACGACCCCTGAGACAATGTTGGGCACATCTGCCTCTACACGTGGGGTAGAGTAGGCATTTTGCCCCCCGCGCCTACGGTCAAGAAACGCTTGAATTTTTTGCCCGTCAATGTGAAGGCCGGCAGGCAGACCATCGATAACCACGCCAAGCATCTCTGAATGCGACTGTCCAAAGACCTGCAGTCTAATATTCTTCCCAAAGCTAGACGACATAAACCTTCCCTCCTAGATCTTGAAAGTCACTGAAAAAGTGCGCGTAGGTTTTCGCAACAGCCTGCGCACCGCTGATAGCTACAGGAGCCTCTGCAAAACTTGCCGCAATCGCAGCGGCCATTACAATGCGATGATCGTTAGCACCATCGACAGTCTCTCCTCCTGGGATAGTCCCTGAACCATGAATAACTATTTCGTCCTTGCTGTCAGAGCAAAGCTCTGCTTTGCAGCCCAGGGCTTCTAGCATTGCAAGCGTGGTCTCAATACGGTCGCTTTCTTTCAAGCGCAGTCGCTTAATGCCGCAGATGCGTGTCATCCCTGTACGTAATGCAGCACATACAGAAAGTATAGGAACAAGATCCGGAATATCTGTCGCGTCAATTACTGCCTGATCCCTCACCTGCAAGAAACTACGATCACGCTGTAAGGAGTCGGCCTTAAGTCCGACTACTTCTACATTTGCCGCAAGCCAAAAGGCAGAGTTCGACCAATCCCCTTCGGCAGTAATGTCTCCTGGAGATCTATACTGCTGATCACCCCTAATGTAATAGGTGTTTGACTCATCAAACTCAACGGTGATTCCAAATTGCCTCAAGATATCAAGGGTCATGTCGACGTAACCTACTGACTGCAGCGGCGATGTAAGAACTACGATACTGTCTTCAGGAAGTAAGGGCAGGGCAAAAAGAAGTCCAGATATATACTGAGAACTTTCGTTACCCGGCAGATGATAGGTGCCTGGCTGCAGACAACCTTCCCAGCAAACAGGCAGGGAGTATTGGTCGAAGTGAATACCTCCGCCCTGCTCAAGTGTTTTGCACAAGGCTTCAAAAGGTCGCTTAAGCAGACTACCCTCCCCTGTCAAGATACCGCCCTCAAAAAACGCTGTCAACACAGGCAGAAGTAGTCGAGCCACCGTTCCGCTCTCTCCACAATTAACGGTGGATAACTTATGTGCGTCCGTACCAAGTGGAATGATTGTGTCAAAGTTGGGTGAAATTCTAAAACCAGCACCCGCAGACTCTAGGGCAAGCAAGGCTGCAAGCATGTCGTTAGACAAATAATCACTTCTGGTTACTGTTGTAGTTTCATCAGCTAAGGCGGCGGCAATATAAATGCGCTGAACATATGACTTTGAAGGAATGGCCTCTATGCTACCTGACAGGCGTCCTGGCTCTACGACAATGTCACAATGCTGATTACCCTGAAGGACTAAGGTGTCTTTAGCCATAATGTTGCTTTGCCTGCTTGCCTTCTGCAAGTAGAGCAAGCATCTTTTGTTCATCGCCTTCTTCGAGTATTTGGACATACTCTTCCAGGCGTGTACGCAGTCCTTCAATCTCTGCTATGAGATTCTGACGGTTCGCCATAAATAACTCAGTCCACATAGGTTCATTCAGAAAGGCAACACGGGTTAGGTCTTGGTAGCTGCCCGCTGAAAAGCCCAGCTGCTGTTTTACTGTTTCACTGCGAATAAAAGCACCCGCAACAACATGCGGTAGTTGAGAAGTAAAGGCGATTACACGGTCATGCTCTTCAGCACTGGTGATTGTTATTTTCAAGAAACCAATTCCTGTGAAAAGCATTTCTGCTGCTTTTAGTGCAATGATATTGGTGTGCTCGTCGCGGCACAGAATCATGGTTCCCCCGCTGAACAGGTGTGCGAAAGAATGCTCATAGCCTGTGCGTTCAATCCCTGTCATGGGATGGCCGCCTACAAAGTAAAGGTCACGTTCTGCAGCCTGTGCGGAAAGCTCTGCACAAATCTCTGCTTTAACACCAGCACAATCAATTATGACGGTGCCCTTTTTGAATTTATCCCAATTCGCGCGCACAAAGTCGATAGTTGCCTCTGGATATAGCGCAATGAGAATCATATCGCACTCATGCAGTTGTGCAGATGGGGCTCCTGACTGAAGGCCATTGGTTTCCGACAGGGCAAGAGTGGCGTCAAGGACATCCTCTGCCAGCGCCTGCTTTACTACATTAGGGTTGATGTCATAGCCCAGTACGCGATTTGCTGTATTAACCTTAAGGGCTTTTGCCAGCGAACCTCCGATAAGACCCAGTCCCACAATGCCTACCGTTTTATCATCAGCAAAAGTCGGCTTGTCTAGATTGAGTGTTGTCTCATCCATATAGGTACTACTCCTTAAGCATTGGGTCTGTTGCACTGGCCGATGGCTATACGCATAGCGTCAATGTCTTTTGCCAGTTTATCGAATTCCTCTGGGGTTATTGATTGCTGCCCGTCACAGAGTGCTGTCTTTGGACTATTATGTACCTCTATGAGAAGGCCATCTGCCCCTGCCGCAACTGCTGCCAGCGACATGGGGCGCACATAGCGCGCCACCCCTGTTGCGTGGCTTGGGTCCACCACAACAGGCAAGTGTGACAATTCCTTAATAATCGGAATAGCAGAAAGATCTAAAGTATTACGCGTTAGAGGCTCAAAGGTGCGTACTCCACGCTCGCAGAGAATAACTTGTTCATTGCCCCCCGCCATTAAGTATTCAGCACTCATGAGCAATTCTTCAATGGTCGCTGCAAAGCCACGCTTGAGCAAAATGGGCTTTTTGATCTTGCCTAGTTCACGCAATAGGACAAAGTTTTGCATATTACGCGCGCCCACCTGAATGACATCAACATCTTCAAAATAATCTAACTGATTCAAGTCCATAATCTCGGTAACGATGGGGAGTCCTGTTGCCTTGCGAGCCTCTATCAGTAGCTCGATCCCTTCTTCTTGCATCCCTTGAAAAGCATAGGGAGAAGTACGCGGCTTAAAGGCGCCACCCCGCAAGGCTTGCGCGCCACTGCCTTTTACTGCTGCTGCAACTTCACTGATTTGTTCACGTGACTCAACAGAACAGGGGCCAGCGATTGTCATGAAGTGACCACCGCCAATCTTTGCCTCATAGCTTGTGCCTTCAGCATCGCTGCTCGCTAGAGTAATTACTGTGTCTTGAGGGTGGAATTTACGGTTGGCTTTTTTGAAGGGCTCTTGGATGCGCTTGACGTCAGCAACGCAGTCTAAGGCGCGCAGTAAGTTGATATCCACCGTTGAAGTATCACCCACAAGACCCATTATGGTCGTGTTTGCTCCCTCGCTCATGTGAATCTCTAGGCCCATATTGCGCAGCCAAGTCATAAGATTATCTAGTTCCTGCTGATCTATCTCTGGCTTTAGAATAATAATCATGATGGCTCCTTGGGACCTTTTATCGCACTTTGCTGCGCTTGTTGTGTAAAACGATACTGTCCATAATAGCAAGAGAGCGCCCTAAACTGGGCGCCCTCTAAAAGTTTGCTCTATTCGCATTAGCTAGGTGCCATTAGAATGCTACATTGCGCTTGCGTTAACAACCTTAGTTACTCCTGGGACGTTCTCTTTCAAAACACACTCAACCTGTGATGCCATAGTAAGTCCTGCCATAGGGCAGCCACGACACGCACCCTGCAACTCAACAAGGACTGTTCCGTCTTCTTGGATTTCTTTTAGGGCAATGTCGCCTCCGTCTGCCTGCAGGCGTGGACGAATAGTTGCAAGTGTTTCTTCAACAAGTTTTTTATCAATGGACATAGGGTACTCCTTTGCTCTAGTAGAAATAGAAATGTGGCTTAATATGATAGCAAACTAATCATTGCCTTCGCTCAATTCTGGCTTGACATATTCACGCGTTGTCATCTCGCTTTGATCTGCTGTTGGAAGTTCTTTGCTCATGTCAAGCTTTTGTAATTTATGAGCTTGCACCAAAACCCTTGTCTCAAGGGTCGCCGCAAACTCATTGTAATTCTTAACGGTGCTATCAAGACTTCTTTTGAGGTTGTTGCTTTTCTTGGCTAGATTTGCCATGTGATTAAGTAGCTGCTTACCTACATCGACAATTTCCTGAGCGTTGTCGCTTGCCTCCTGCTGCTGCCAGGCATAGGCAATAGACTTCACAATCGACCACAGTGTCACGGGACTCGCCAGGGCTACCCGCTGAGAAAAGGCATAATCCACCAATTGTGAATCTGCCTCTAAGGCAGCCGAAAGCAGTGCTTCTGCTGGCAGAAAGGCCACCACAAAATCTGGAGCACCGTCCAATGATTCGCCATACTCTTTACGTGAAAGTGCCTTTACGTGATCTTTCAGCGCCAAGGCATGCTTCTTAAGCAATTCTTCACGGCGAAGGAGGTCATCTGGACCGGAGCTCAAAGGGATTTCACAGGCTCTATCGTAGGCATCAAAAGGCACCTTAGCATCAATGGGAACAACACGTTTATTGGGCAGTCTCAGTATAAAATCTGGTCTGATTCGTGTGCCGCCACCCCCTGCTAAACCTGCAGCTGTTGTCGATTGACGATCAAAATGCACACCCTCTATAAGACCTGCGCTCTCAAAGATTTGCTCTAGCTGAACTTCTCCCCAGCGGCCACGTTCCTGCGATTTGGTTAGAGTCCCCGCAAGAGTGCTCGTAGTTGCTTGCAGCTGGTCAATCGTCTTATGTAGGTTTTCTTCCTGGCGCAGACGAGCCTCTTCCATCTCTGCAATTTTTTGTTTCATGGTATCAACGCTTTTTGACACAGGAGCAAGCTTTTCTATTACCTTATTTTCCTGCTCGAGATCAGCAGCTTTTTGCTGATTAATCTGTGCCAGCTGTGCTTCAGTTTTTATTAGCTGCTCTTGATATGCCTGTGCCTGTGCCTGTGCACGCGCCTGCGTTTCACGCAAGGTTATGACCTCTGATTGCGCAGCAACAAGAGTGGTCTTTGTGCCAGCAAGTTCCGACTGCACAGAAGCAAGGTCTTGTTCTAGGCTTTGCGCCTTCTCTGCACGGTGACGTATAGGTTCAGCTTTCTTCTGTGCTGCAAAGCTAGCAAAAGCAAAGCCTGAGGCTACACCAAGTACAGCACCAATCACAAGCGCTACTATAAGTTCCATTACTTATCCTTTCAGCCTACCTGACCCTCATAGTCCGCTAAGCATTATTAAACAGATACATGGCAATACCACTTGCCACTGCGGCATTAAGGCTCTCCGCTTCAGGATTCATCTTTATCCTAAATAGATAATCGCAAAGCGCTAGCGCTTGATTACTTAATCCGCCACCCTCATTGCCTACCAGAAGGGCAACCTTGTCTGCAGTTTGCACTTCTTCTTTACCTGCCAAAGTGGTTCCCACCAAGGCGAATCCAGCACTTTTTAATTCTTGAATATGTTGCAGTATATCACCGCTCAATACAGGCACATGAAAAACTGACCCCATTGACGACCTGATTACTTTAGGTGAAAAAGGTGCGGCGCAGTCCTCATCCAAAAACACTGCCTCGTAACCTAAGCAATGCGCATTGCGAATTATGGCACCAACATTTTTAGGGTCTTGCACCTTTTCCAGTAAAGCCACTCTACTTAACCTAGATATCTCTAGGTTAAAGACGGGCAATTCAAAAATGCCTAAGATACCTTGGTTTGTCTTAAGGTCAGACACCGACTCAAAAATATTGTCAGCGAAAACCGATGCCTTAGCTGCATCATCACCTGCAACATAAGGATGCGCAAGAAAGTAACTTTCACTAACAATGGTGTACCGCAATTTCAGTTTTCGACAGGCCTCATGGTAGACTTTCTCGCCCTCTGCAAGAAAACAATTGTCTTGCTTGCGATACTTCGCTAGCTGATATGACTTTATCTGCTTAAAAAAGTCATTATCCCTGCTTGTTATAAAGCGCGGAGCACTAATAGATTGCCTCACTACGAGCGTCAGCCATCCTGAAAAGTCTCTCACTACTTAAGTTGAAACTACGCCAGGTATTGTCGTAGCGCTCTCTTTCCATAAAGGGCATTCTGTTATTACCCGCTACATAAAAAGACTCCTTTTCATCTAGACCCCAGACCCTGTAACTAGAGAAATAGCCCCACTGTCCTTGGGTCGGACGCATGGAAGGAACATCTGCCCTTGTCCTTGAAAGTGCGCTATGTAATCTTCTAAAGTCAGATTCAAGTTCTGGTTTTGCCTCAAGTAGACGTTGCTCATTTTCAAGAAGCACTCTTGTAGAGTCAAAAGACAATTGGTAAGCGTAATAGTTAAAGTCAAACCTCTGAACCTTTAACTCACCTGCGATTTGGCGATCAATATTGTAGCGAGCAATCAAAGCATCCGGCACTATATAGTTCATGCCCAACAGGAGTACAAGGGCAGAAAAAGCAGCTGCCTTAAACAAGGGTGTTGCTCGCTTTGATAACAATTCACGGATTATGAAGAGCACAAACACCACAGCAATAAATGCGATATAGGCCAGTACAAAAAGACGTAGCTGACTAAGACCAAAGGTCTGAATGTAAAGATCCATCCGAGAAGTCGCAGAAGCAAGCTGAATGGTTGAAAGAGCCACTAAGGTGATAGTAAGAATGCGAAGCACAACACCTGCGCGACCCTCACGATGGGTAAAGTAGGCACTTATCGCAATAAGAACAAAATTGAAAATAGCAAGAGTCACTAGTTCAAAGAAGCCACTACGAGCATATTCTGCATAGATTAAACTCAGTCCTTCTGGCAGGGTTCCGCTTGTCCCTGCAAAAAGAAAACGAAATTGTACAACAGCATAAACAAAATACATTAAGTTAATCAGCAGCAGCAAGGTCGCAGAAAAAATTGAGGGCAATTTAAACTTTGCCTTCTTTTCAGGGGGAGCCTGAACATGATTCTGTGGCACTTTTGGTCTAATCGTAACAAGCTTCCCCTTATTGAACGACCAGAAAAAACTGAGGGCGAAAGGAAAAATTAGCACCATGATGCTTGCATGCAAAAGAATGGTTCCAATATTTAAGTTAACAATAAAGCGCACTACCCCATCAACAAGCGCGGCAAACACTGGATCAGAACTATAAAGAAAGCTACCTAAAATAGTGAGTAGTGGCACTGCCACGAGCAAAGCCAACGAAACCTGAAGGGCTATAGCCTGCCTGCGTTTTGACCGTGCAACACGCTCAGTATCAGGGTACTGCCCATGAATGGCTGGGTTTGGAAAAACGGGATTTGCCCCTGCTTCTGCGTACATGCCTGCATCAGCCACAGGAGGTACAGCTGCATCTACAGCAGAGACGGGAGTAGGAACTGCAGCTGTACGGCGAGCATTAAAACTCTCACGCCAAGGATGAACAATATAAGCAAACGGTCTTACGACTGCGCCAGCAAACATCTCACCATAAAAAGCAAGCTTGTCCCAGCCTGTGTCCTCTGGAACGATTCTGCGCAAAAACAAAACAAGCAGACAGATAGTGATTGCAATAAAATTGAACCAGCGCAGGGGCGCGTTATTAAAAAGAGTAAAAGGCAACGCCAGGCCTACTATCGTCGCAATTAAAGCCCAGTCAACCGCTTTAGGAAATTCTTTTACCCCATAACATACAAAGTACAGTACCAGACAAATCAAGAAGAGTAAGGTCCAGCCCAGTGCAGGGGGAGAAAAGAAGAAAAGTTCAACAACGGCAGCACTTCCCAAGGCCGCACATATCCACACAATATACTTTTTCATAGATAAACACCCTTTCAAAACAACAAGATGCAATTATTACACTGTGTCTTGATGGGTGATTAAACTTATCTCAACTGTTGCCAAAATCAGAGAAGTCACAACGGGCTTGAGTGAAGTTAATGCTCAGATACGCATTTTGTCCTATAAGCCAAGCCTCCACAAATAAACAAAAAGACCCCGCCTGGTTCGCGTCATAGAGAGGCATGCGGGGTACTGTTTTAAATGGTGCGCGATACTGGACTTGAACCAGTGACCCCTTGCGTGTCGGGCAAGTGCTCTCCCAGCTGAGCTAATCGCGCATGTGATTGCAGCTGCAAGTGCTGCGAAAGACAGTTTAGCTGAATTTCTTTAACTCGTCCACTATTGCCTCTGCTACCTGAACTCCTGCTCGCACCTGTGCCTCTTTAGTTGAGGCCCCCAAATGAGGAGTGAGCACTGCCCTATCGCAGCCTGCCAAGGGACAATCTACAGGTGGCTCTGGATCAAAAACGTCTATCCCGACTGCCCAGATCTTCCCACTCTCAAGTCCTGCGAGCAGTGCGGTCTCGTTGCAAATCCCTCCGCGTGCCACATTAAGGATTATGACATCATCCTTCATTTTATCGATTTGATCTGCACAAATCATTCCTGTCGTTTCTGGAGTCTTTGGCAAATGAACTGAGATAACGTCTGAAGTACAAATTAACTCATCAAGGGTTGGCAATAGTATCGCATCATGTTGTGTAACAAAGTCAGAATCAGCGTAAGGGTCATAGGCATGGATGGTCATGCCAAAAGCTTTAGCACGCTGCGCTAGTAAAGCACCAATCTTTCCAAAACCAATGATGCCTAAAGTACGACCGCACAACTCAAGTCCTGTAAACTCTGAACGATCCCACCGCCCTGCATGCATGCTAGCGTTAGCCTGTGCTGTATTACGCGCGCAGGCCAGCATCAAGGCAAAGGTTTGCTCTGCAGCCGAAACAACATTTGCCGCAGGGGTGTTCACCACTGCAATGCCCTGTTCTGCAGCAGCCTCTTTGTCAATATTATCGGTACCTACACCAGCGCGACCAATCACCTTAAGGCTTGTACCTGCCTCTATAATTTCGCGCGTTACCTGGACAGCACTGCGCACTGCCAGGGCATCATAACCAGGAATCTCTGCAGCAAGCTGCTCTGGGCTTAGACCAACCTTTACCTCAACTTCATAACCAGCATCTGCTAAGTAGTCAATACCTGCTTGATTTACCTTGTCTGCCACTAGAATTTTCACAAAAGTCCTCTCATTTAAAGTGTCTGTGTAACAAGCGTGTTCTAGACGTGAGATCTCAGAAAAACTGATTCTGCTGCCTTGATACTTGCGCCTTGCTCGAAGTCATAGCCTAGTTTTGTCAGTGCCATTTCTAAGGCAGTTAGCGTAGTTATGATGTCAAACATGCCAAAATAACCTAAGTGACCAATGCGGAAAATCCTGTCCTTGTAGTCATCTTGGCCATTAGTAATGGTTACCCCGTAGTCCTCTTTCATAATTTTTACAATCTTGCCCGCAGGAAGACCTTCTGGTGTCCAGACAGGAGTCACCGCGCTACCCCGTCCCTCTGGAGGAGCAAACAGCCTTAGTCCAATTGCTTCAACGCCCTGACGCGCAGCTTCTGCGAGCAAGCTGTGGCGCTCAATAAGATTCTCGCGTCCCTCATCCCTCATTAGCTTCAAGACTTCATTCAGCCCCTGGATTAAAGTGAGTACCGGGGTAAAGGGTGTCGTGTTCTTGTCGGCGCTCTTTTGATACTTTTTCCAGTCAAAGTAGAACTTTGGCAACGTAGACCTCTCTACAGCACGCCATGCCTTTTCTGAAACTGACACTGCCGCAAGTCCTGGCGGCAACATAAGCCCCTTTTGCGATCCTGTCATAACCACATCAAGACCCCAATCATCAGTCTCGCAAGCTACAGCACCAATGCCAGTAATAGAATCCACAATCATTAATGTTTCATCATAGCCGCGTACAACTTCTGCGATTTCCTTAATGGGATTAAGGACTCCTGTCGAAGTTTCTGATTGAGTCACAATCACCCCACGCACAGAAGGGTTTGTCGCAAGTTCGCGTGCAATGTCTTCAGTTTTCACAACTTCATCCCAGGCATATTCTAGATCAATAACTTTTAAGCCATAGGTTTCAGCAATCTGCTTTTCACGATCTCCAAATTTTCCATTGCGCGCAACAATGACACTATCCCCCGCACTAAAACAATTAACAATAGAGCTCTCCATGGCCCCTGTGCCACTTGATGCAAAAAGTAGCACTTCATTCTTTGTGTTAAAGATGTACTGCAAGCCTAAGCGAGCCTCCTTAAATACCTCTTCAAACTCCACCGTACGATGATGAGTAATAGGTTTCGCCATCGACAGCAGAATGTCTGCAGGCACAGGAGTCGGTCCTGGTGTCATCAGATAACGCTTCTTTAAAGACATATAACAATTCCCTTTCTTATATAACAATTTAGAGAGGGCTGTACGCTATTCATACAGCCCTCATCAAATAACAACCACTTTATAATTATGGAGTCGTCTCTATGCTACTTCCAGACCCTGCTGCGCCTGTAGGTTCATTTCCAGGACTTAGCGGAGAAAACAGTGTGACCGTAGTCTCTTCATTATTAATATTGTTATGCTCTAGATAGTGATGTGAAATAGCAAACATATTAGCAGCACTTGCATCGTTGATGCTGATGTGGCAACGAGAACAGAAGCGCTCTGATGCAAGGCTTGCAGGAAGTCTTGTGGCATTTCCTGAGTCACCCACTTGACTAAGTTCAGTACTGTTTAAATCAAGTCCTAGCAACATGACATCACTGTCTGCTGATCTGTGTGGCCAGTCACTCATAAGTGACCAGCGCGCATAATCTGCAGTGCCAAAGTGGCAGCTAGAACAGGCAAGATTACGAGCCTGCTGATCAAGCTGTTGCTGCGCTGTGCCTGAATCAAGAGCAAAGTAACCCAGGGCGCGGAAGCGGGCAAGTGTGTCCAAGTCCGTAGGCGCATCAGGGTCAGGGGCTAACTCTGCACCAAGTTCCCACTCTGCAACAGGTGACCCGTTAAGTGTCCACTGCGCATTGAGCGGTCCGCCCAAATCCCCACGGTGGCAGGTATAGCACTGTCCTGGCCCCGAGTAAACACCCACAAAAGTTGACGGATGAGCTTCCTCTGGCAGATCTGGAGCATCCGCTGGATAGCTGGCTGCAAAACCACCATCTACACTGTGAACGTCAGCATTATTTACCGTGAAGGTACTGGGTAGTGAGTCCATCATTTCTTCAAAGGTGGCCCCACTTGCAGTGGTACTTTCCATAACCTTATTCATGCCAGGAGCATTATGACAGCTTGAGCACCACGTGCCCATAGTGAACTGATTGATTTGGTTTGTGTCTGTGGCATACACAAGCGGGCTACTAGGGTCTGCTGGCTCTGTCGGAGCAGGAGCAATGTTAGGATTCGCCACACCTGCTGGGCTTACACGCAACATTCGATAAGAAAGTTCATCAACGGTTTCATCGTTGCTAAACGCACCACCCTGTGCGAAAGTCCCCGTACCAACCCCTCTAAAGAACTCTTCGGGCTGCCAGGTTCCCACGTTTCCGTGCACAGCATGACAGGTAGCACAGGTCAACCCATCTGTTAGCACTACTGGCTGAGGTTGCCCGCTAACCATAATGGGATTTCCACTAGTATCTACCATTGCCGAATTAGGAATCACCATATTGGGCTGGAAAAGCGAGTGGCCTGAAATGTCCTCGCCCATGTTACTTGTGCCGCCCTCGATGCCACCTGTGTATACAACCCTTGAACTCATGCCTGCTGCACCGATAGGAGTACCGGTCAAATGGCAGTACTCACAGCCAGTCGAACCAGCACGAGTAAGCGAGGCATTAGCACGCGAAGCAAGATTTACGCTGCTTGAGCCTGGTGCACGAACATCATTGGGATCTTCAGTAGTTACGGCAGAGTGTGCAGAGTGACAGGTAGCACATTTCGCCGAAGTGGTTGTATAACCACCGTGTGGGCCTCGACCCCTTAGCTCAAATCCTGGGTGCGGATTTTCACCCGCAGTAAAGGTGTATTGATTTCCGTCACTGGGGAACATGTAGGCTGGCCCGAAGACTAGGTCTGCAGGAACCACGTTTTCACCAACGCTGGCATCAAAAAAGGTACCGTCACTTGCCTTATATATAAGTTGCCGTGCCGTATTTAGGTATACTTCCCTGCCGTTTACATCGGGAAGCCTTACTGCTGCCTCGAAATCTAGTCCCTCACTAAACATGCGCGCAGGAGGAACAGGTTCCCCTTCACTTAGTGCTGCGCTTAGTTCAGTTATTGAAATTTGATTAATGTTTGCCGCAAAAGCAGGTGCGGCTATAAAAACAGTCGCACAGGCAACCATCAGTACTAGACTGATTGTCTTTATTGCGATGGTACGTCTCTTCATCATGTGCCTAATCTTTCAGCCAACCAATAGACTGTCGTCAAAAAACAGAAAATCCTACTAGTACATAATACAATCTTTTTACTCATATTGATAGTGCAGGAAGTAAATTGGCACTGTCCATTAATGCAATTATGAGGCTTCTTTCTCTGCCTCTTCACCCGGGGAAATGTCATCCTTCAGAATAGCTGCCGCCTCTTCTTTTGTAAGACTTTCTTCAGCAATAATTCCCTGTGCAACGGCACGGAACTCTGCAAAGGTTACGACCTTTGCTTCTTGTTCTTTACCTGCGTGCTCAACAGCAGATGAAGCCGTCAGTAGATAACTACGGCTCTTTTTCTTTAAGGCCAAGGCTAATGCTTCTGCTTCCAAATCATTAAGTCCCGAATACTCCTCTATCAAAGTGTCACGCTTTTCTTCTTTGGCTATCTCGACTTTCCAGTCATAACCTGGCAATACTTTTTCAGCAACTGATTCTGTACCAGACACAATGGTTAAATTGTCAAAGTGCTCTATTATGAACATGAGCATTTGATCGTCCTCTGACAAGCTCTCTAAAGAACTCAAGTCCAGCACATAACGTGGTATACGCAAGGTCAATAGCCTAAGAAGCGCTAACAAGAATGCTACAGCTGGCAACGCTAATAAAAACCAACGATTGAAGGCTTCTACTGGTTCCTCTACTTCGTCTGCAGGACTTGGTGGGGCATCCTCAAACACTGACACCCTATCATTAAATCTGTCCACAACATAGATGTTGCCCTGGGCATAGTCCACACCTGAAGGATAGTACAGTAGCCCGTCCCGCGAACCCACGCTAGAGACCGTGTATTCGTAAGCCCCTGTTTGCGCATTCAGAACAACAATTTCTGAAGTCAGTCCATCTACAACAAAAAGCCTTCCCAGAGGGGAAAGTGCTAAATCCACTGGGGCTGACATGTATCCTAGGATCATATTTTCAAACTCATAATCCAATTCTTCCATGGCATCAGGAGAAAGGATTGGCCTTCCAAACATCCAGGCTACCTCAGGCTCTGTGTCGAAGTTTTTAAAGGCCTGAACACGATTATTAAGCGTATCAGCAACAATGGTTAATTGAACCGTATCAGTCGCAGAAATAGATGCCTCTTCACTCATATGGGCTGGATCAAAAACTACAACCGCAGCTGGATTATCTAGTTGCCCAGAAAGTAGACCCCAATTAATGTAGGTACTAAAGAATTCTCCCTCAAGGCTTCCCTGCAGGATACCTGAACGTGTTGTGACAAAAAGTTGCTCCTCTTCATCAACTAGGTTCACATCAACACTAATGGGCTCCTCTTCTTCAAAAGTAACCCCCTGCAACAACCGATCCTCTGCGTCAAAGAAAAGCAGTACCCTTTGTGCTTGGTCCACAGCAAACCATCTGCCGTCATCAGCAAAAGCTAATGCTGTTGGGGCAACAAAGGCACCTGGTGTGTCCTCGATTGGCGTAGTGTAAGAGGCAGATTGCCATCCCCTTCGCACATCACCATTTTCAGAATCAGTATCTGCGTGGCTGTCATCTAGAGCTAAAGTGAACTCTGTAATGCTGCGCAACATAACACCATTCCGGTCAAGAACAATCACGCGCGCATTGCCCGTATCAGATACATAGAGCTCCCCGCTTGGAGAAAGGGCAACACCTGTTGGTCTATTAAGAAGCGCCTCCGCCGGACCATAAAACGATGTCTGAAAATTCGCTACAGGCGAAGGAGCAGCAGAACCAAAACCAGGAGGCTGCACCATATTCAACAAGAGCACAAGTAGCAGCATTCCTAGACAAAGTAGAAACACGAAGAAAAGGCTGAGCAACCAAAAGATACGCTTGCGACGAATATCTGCGGGTAATATGAAGGGCTTTTTCTCATTCATACGCAGTCCCTTCGGTAAGCGCGATAAGCGCTGCCGAAGCAGCCTCGCTATGATCACGCTCCAGCACAGCTAAGCGATCAAGTGCGAGCTCATCGTTGGGAGCAAAGCGAAGAACGGAGTAAAAATGTGTTGCTGCAAGTTCCCAGCGCTCTAGTTCAAGGGCAAGCTCCCCCGCTGCAAGATGCAAGGTAGTTGACTCTGGAACGATCAGAGCAGCCTGGGTGAGCGCGTCCAACGCCTGAGGACCTTCGCCTAACGATGCTAGACTGTAGCCAATCCCGCGCAGTGCCTCACGGCGCACTTCAGGTTCATGCGTACCTACGTAATCTAGTACAAGATGGTAGGTATCTACCGCATCGCGCTTATCACCAGAGGTCTCATACACGTTACCGCGCAAGATGAGAGCTCTCACATTGTGTGGGTTGTCCCTTAGCACCAGGTCAAGGGTGCGTGCTGCTGCGCTAAATTGTCCCATCAAAAGCTGAGCATCAGCAGTGTCAATACGCGCTGCCACTACGGCAGGGGCGGTGTCGACGGCCACCCTTGCAGCTCTCGCTGCATCAATCGCATCACTCTCTGCGCTTCGCGCACGCAAATACTGAGTCTCTGCTGCAGTTGTTGGGGTTGGACGCAGCATCTCCATCTCTGTTGCGAAGAACAATGCGATGGCGGCAATCAACATAACAACAGTTAGAACAGCGGCAGCAAATGCAGCTCGTCGCTGTCCCAGAGTAGCGTCCCGAAGGTAGCGCCTAGTTGTTGATGGCCTTTTGTTCACAGTTGCTTATCTTAATCCCTAGCTAGCCCAATCCAATACAGCAATTGCAATACCGCTATAAGTGCTGCCGCCACGTATGTTAGTGCCGCAGCTGTAAGAACCTTACGTGCCGCTGGTAGTTCAGCCGCCGTCAGGGTACCCGTTTCACGCAGAAGTACCATGGCGCGACGACTCGCATCAAATTCGACTGGTAGGGTAACTACCTGGAAAAGTACTGCTGCTCCGAAAAGTGCAATGCCCAGCCACATAAGATTTGTACCAAGAAACTCATTGCTTGAAGCAAGAAAGAGTCCACCAATTATCAGCCATATGGATATGGATGAGCCAAAATTCGCCACAGGGACGAGCGCCGAGCGGATTCTGCCCGGTAAATAGGCTTCGGCAGTTTGAATGGCATGCCCCACCTCATGTGCTGCTACTGCAGCTGCTGCAATGCTGCTTTTATCATAAACTACTTCTGACAGGGCAACCGTATTGCTACGCGGATCAAAGTGATCCGAAAGTTTACCCTGCGTTGAACGCGCGACAGTAACAGGTCTTTTGCCAAAAGCATTTCCGCCCACTGCCCCACTGGGACCGGCAATAGGCAAATTGCTGTGGCGCAAAGTACGCTCTGCAACTTGTGCCCCACTTGCAGGTCTGGCAAGTCCAGACTTGCTGTATTTCTTAAATGTACTCTTAATATAGAGTTGAGTAAGACCACCCAAAACTATTGATAGAATCATGATTCCTATAAAAACTGGATCAAAAATCATTCTAAAATGCCCTTTCAGTCACACAAAGTCTTATACAAGCGCAAACTACTATGATACTTCAGCACGCAACATTTCAGTGAAATTTCATGAAACTGACGACAAGCCTCTAACAAGGACAAGATAAAAGCACCCATCATTTATAATGAAAGACTGATTTGAGGAGGACACACCGTGAAAAATTTTTCTGAAGAATTGCAGCGCGCACGCGCCGGCGATGGAGAGCTTCTGGAAATGCTCCGCCACATAAAGATTCTTTACACTGACATTGACGGAACAGTACTAGGGAAACGTGGATGTCTGCTGGTCGATGGAAATAATCAGCCCAGCGCCACTACGGCACAGACAATTGTTGAGGTCAATTTAAGTCCTGATTTTGAGGTAGTACCCTGCACAGGACGCAGTGTTACCCAGTTAATCGAGATCTCACGACTGTGTGGCTGGAACGACTTTATCGGAGAGGCTGGCGCTGTCAGGTCATACTGGCATGCTGATAAGGGTGTGCGCGAAAATGTTTACGACACCCCCAGTTGGTCTGCAGAATTACGCGAACGTGCCTCCGGCGACACAACACCGCTTGACATCATCAATGCTAGCGGTGCCATGGAAGCACTTTTTGCTGCCTTCCCCGGACAAATTGAATACCATAGTCCCTGGAATGTTAACAGGCAAGCTACTAATGTCTTACGCGGACGCGTTGATGCTGCAAAAGCTAATGTACTTTTTGCCAATCTTGAGATTCCTATAACCCTAATTGAGAACGGCGTCATTGCCCCCTCTGCTCATACGTTAATTGAAAGTAGCGAGCCCATTCGTGCATATCACCTGACCCCTACGGGGGCTACTAAAGGATTTGCCATTAGGGCAGACCTTGCGCGTCGGAGCTTACGTAAAGACGAAGCCTTAATGGTAGGGGACGGCATGGCCGATCTAGAGTGTGGCCCAGAAGTCGCAGCTATCTTTATGCTGCAGAATTCACTCCGTTCACCCCATATGAAAGACGCCCTTATCAGCATGCCGAATGCTTACCTGACAGAAGGATCGCAAGGCGACGGATGGACAGAATTGGTGCGTGCTATACTTGCCTGCAAGCGTGAATTATAGCCACCGATAGAGGATACGTTAGGACACTATATCTAAAATGAGAAACCGCAAAATCTATATTGATGACATCATGGTGCCCGCACCTGCCGTTGCTACTGAAGACATGACTGTCGCAGAGACTACAGAGCATCTACGCAGTCTAGGCTTAGACATGAAGGGCCTACACTACATCTACTTGGTTAGAGAAACTGATGTAGACGGCTTGCCGAAGGCAGATTCTCGCCTTATGGGTTTTGTTACTCTATCAGAGTTGCTCTTGCAGGATGCAGACAAAAAGCTGAAAAGTTTTGCCCGTTATGACATTCCCAGCACTAACCCGAACAAGGATCCTGAATACGCCGCATGGCTTGCTACTAAGAACAAGCTGCTAGCCCTACCGATTGTAGACAAAGATGAACGTCTGGTAGGCATGGTCACTGCTGACTGCCTGATTGATGCGGCACCCCTAGGAGCAGAGAAAAGCTCTTCTCAGGATAGAGCTCCTTCCGCTGATGCAATACTTGAAGAGGCCGTCCTTGACGCAAGTTCTAACAAAGACGAAAAAAACGAGGATGACGTTGCGAAAAGATCTGATAAACCTAATTCAGGAGCTGAGGACGGCAAGCTTCGCAAAGCTCTTTGCAAGATTGGTAAAGGTATAAGCTGGCTCTTTCCCCAGCATGCAAGCTGGGTCGTACTATGGCTCGCGACCTCATTAGCTGTTTACCTGGGTCAAAACAGTCTCATGCTTCATGCTGATCGACTTATTGCTGAAATAGATCCTCTTAGTGCAGGTGGCGAAATTCCCCAATTCCTTATGGTGATGGACTTTGCCTTTGTTTCCGTGCAGGCATTACTTGTCGTATTACCTCTTATACTGCTGACCATCCACGGAGGGGTCATGCGCGGAATTAAGGTCTACACTTGTGGAAAGATTTATCCCACAGAGGCCTCTGTTCGCTACCTCTTCGCAGTCCCTATTGGAGCAATCCAAGCAGTCATTTCTTATGCGCTACTGGTAGCACTTTACATCATGGGCAGAAACTTCATTGAAATGTCTATGCCTATGGAAAGTATCGGCACTTTTGCATCAGACTTCTGGCATTTTGCAAGCTCGATCTTTGTCCTAGGCATTTTCCTGCCATTACTTCTTGCATCCCTACTTACTGCCCTCTTTAGTGCATGGATTATTGGTGCTGTGAAGGCGAAACATGACAAGGGATTGGAAATACGCCCAGCACGAGCTGCACTTGCAGCAATGCTTGTTTTCGTACTCTCCTACGCCATTGTCGTCTACCCTGCAGCTCATTTGTGGCTGCAAGAACAAGAGCGTGCGTGGGAAGCACAGGAACAAGAATTTGACTTTGACTTCGATGAAGACTTTATGTTTGATGAAGAAGGATTTGGCGAAGAATTCATGCTTGACGAAGGCATGATGGAAGAGTTTGGCCTAGGTGAAGGGGATATGACTTTTGAGGACGATACTCTCTACCTTGATGAATTGCTCGGGGAAGGCGAACTGGTCGAGCCCGGCATCGAACCCGATCCCGGTACCCCTTAACCAAAGCTCTTTAGATGAGTATCACTGGTCAGTCTTTCAAGCAAAAAGGGAAAGAAGGTCTGCGAGCACAGGCACTAGCTGTGCGAAAAGAACTTTTACAAAAGGACGACTTCGTTTTGAGGTCGTCCTCTCTTATTGCAGGAAACTTCCTTTCAATTCCGGAAGTACAAAATGCTTTGCGAATCGCCCTAGAGCAGGGACAAACTAACCATCAGCAATGCTTTGCCAGCTATGCCCCCAGCAAAGGGGAACCTAATCCCAATGGTTTCCTTGATACGATTGAGTCATCTGGCGGAGTACGTCCACGCATGACCTTCCCCCGTATTGCCGGCAAGGGCAAACTCTCGTTACACTTCGCGCTGTTGGAGCATCTCCTTCCTGGCAGCTTTGGAATACCAGAACCAGGGGCTGACATGCCTCTAGTCGACTTGAAGGATATTGCGGTAATGTTAGTGCCCGGTCTGGCCTTTGATGCGCAGGGGAATAGGCTGGGTTACGGCAAGGGTTACTACGATCAACTACTTGCGCCCTTACAGCAAGGACTTGTACCGCAGCTTTTATCGCAACAAAGTGACGAAGCACCAGAAGGACTGTCCGTGTCAAAAGGTCCACTTCTTGTCGGAATTAGCTATGACGAAACGCTCTTTGACCAGCTGCCAGCAGAACCTCATGATGTAAAGATGGACTACATCGTAACCCCCCAGCAAACAATAGCGTGCTAGCTCTGTCCCAGCTACTGCCACTGCTAAAAATACCCCGCCAGAAATAAAACATTCCTCTGTTGGCAGGCTTTTCGAGCGAAGGTGAACCTTACTGCTTACTGTTAGCCTTTTTGCGAGCCTTGCCTTTGCGCAGTGCTGCCAAAAATACCCCGTCGGAAATAAACATTCCTACGCCAATGGTTAGATAAAGAACTGCAAGGAACATTTGATAGCCTAAGACATCAGTTGGTCCTAGTAAGCGCAAAGATACCCCCAGGGCAATCATGCCTCCTACCAGCAGATAAACACGTGGCGCATAGCTATTAAATAGCCAGCTACGACCCTGTTCTCTGATGCGCTCTATTGTCTTTGCAGCACTGGGTATCATAAGAAAGTAAGCCTTCAGTAGACCTAGCAGTAGACCTAGCGGAGGAATCCACCAGTGCTCACTTCCTACCTGAGCTAAATAAATCATTGCAAGACGCAGGATCATGCCTGCCCCAATAAGCCAGACTATGGCTGCGAAAAAAAGTTGTACGCTCGCGTCTACCTGAGGGAATATCTTTTTAGGATCTATCATATTTCAACCTGACTCCTTATACCCTCTTTTAATCTTCTTTATTTCTGTTCTCTTTTTAAGAGTGCTCGCTGGGCGATGTCTGATCGACTAAATGCCCCCTCAAAGTGAATATTCTCTACCGCGCGATAGGCTACTTCAATTGCCTCTTCAAAGGTAGGCGCGAGTGCCGTTACATTCAGCACGCGTCCGCCTGCAGTAACAAGCTCCTCACTATTCTCATCTGTTTTGAGTAGCTTCGTGCCTGCATGGTAAATGTGCAAAGAAGCCTCTGGTTTCATCTGCCTTGCCATAGCGTCATCAATTCCTGTAATGGGCAGTCCTGTTGTTATAGTGCCTGGATATCCCGCGCTAGCAATAACAACACTCACCGCTACTTCATCCGAAAACTCTAGAACTGTACCTGAGAGTTCACCACAGGCTGTCTTCATCATTATCTGCGCAAGATCAGATTTGAGGCGTGGCAATAAGACCTGTGTCTCTGGATCACCAAAGCGCACATTGAACTCAAGAATCTGTGGACCTTCCTCTGTCAACATAAAACCCGCGTAAAGAATGCCTCGATATTCAATGCCTTCTTCAACAAGTGCTGCTGCTGTACGGTTAAGGATATCTGTCATCTGCACAAGCTGTTCGTCGCTTACACTAGGAACAGGAGAGTAACAGCCCATCCCTCCCGTATTGAGGCCTGTGTCCCCATCCCCAACACGCTTATGATCCTGCGAGGGGGCCAGAGGCAAGACGGTTGACCCATCTACAAAGGCAATCATTGAGCATTCGTCACCTGCTAGACAGGCTTCAATTACTACAGTTGCTCCGGCATCCCCAAAGCGACCATCAAAGCATTCATTAACCGCTTCGCGGGCTTCTTCAAGAGTGGCAGCAACCGTGACTCCCTTACCTGCTGCTAGACCATCTGCCTTTACGACGACGGGAGCACCGAAGTCCTCAAGACAGGCATAGGCCGCCTCACGTTCATCTACAGTAAATACGCCATATGCAGCAGTTGGGATGCCATGAGTAAACATGAAATCCTTGCTAAACTGCTTTGACCCTTCCAGCAAAGCGCCGTCAATTCCTGGACCAAACGTGGCAATACCCGCTGCACGCAACTCATCAGCAAGCCCTTCCACCAGCGGTGCCTCAGGACCTACCACCACAAGATCAATAGCATGATCTTTCGCAAAGCACAGTGGTGAAGAGACCTCTACGTTATGTGCCTTCTCTTCAAGAGCTGTCCCTCCATTGCCAGGAGCAACGTAAATATTCTTAACTTCTGGTGACGCAGCAAGCCCGCGCACAATAGCATGCTCTCTGCCACCAGAACCTATAACAAGTATGTTCATCGTTAGTGCCTGTCCTCGTTATTCTTCAGTCTTTAGCTTCTCTGGAGAAACCCATTGTGGATAGTCTGTTCACGGTCAGGACCAACAGCAATCATAGTCACGGGAACACCAGCAAGCTCTTCCAAGCGTTTGATGTAATTCTGTGCCTCTACAGGAAGATCTTCAAACGTACGGCACCCTGTAATATCTACATTCCAGCCAGGCATTTCCTCGTAAACAGGTTTTGCATGATGGAAGGCACTCTGATGACCAGGGACGCTTGTATACGTCTTGCCAAGGTGCTCATAGGCAACGCAAATTTTAATGGTCGGAAAGGCAGAAAGAACGTCTAGTTTTGTGATACACAGGTCGGTCAGCCCATTTACCTGGGCAGCATACTTGGTGATAACTGCATCATACCAACCAGCGCGACGGCGACGGCCTGTGGTAGTACCGAATTCGTGCCCCACATCAATAAAGGTGTCACCATCTTTGCAAGAGAGCTCTGTTGGGAAAGGGCCTGAGCCCACACGCGTAATATAAGCCTTAGCAACACCCAGTACACGGTCAACCCTTGTCGGGCCGACTCCTGTACCTACTGCAGCACCCCCCGCAATGGGATTCGAAGAAGTTACAAAGGGATAGGTGCCGTGATCAATATCAAGCAATGTTCCCTGAGCACCTTCGAACAGCACCCAGTCGCCTTCATCTAGCGCATCATTAAGTAGCGGGGAGGTGTCTTGAATGTAAGGTTTTAAGCGCTCTGCATAAGGTAGGTACTCTTCTGCAATCTGGTCAACCGTATAGGTAGGCAGGTCATAGACCTTTGCAAGCACATCATTCTTTTCGATAAGCGCAGCCGCAACTTTTTCCTTAAAGATTGAGCGATCAAAAAGGTCTTGCATGCGCAGTCCCATACGTGAAATCTTATCCTGGTACGCAGGACCAATACCACGCTTTGTCGTACCAATAAGGTTTTTACCTAGCCTGCGTTCACTGGCCTCATCAAGATCAAGATGATAGGGCATGATAATGTGTGCATTACTGCTGATGATAAGACGCTCACAGCTGATACCTTCAGACTCAACACGGTCAATTTCGTCAATAAGGACCTTCAAGTCCAGTACACAGCCATTCCCTATGATGGGCGTGACATTATCATACATAACCCCACTGGGAATAAGGTGCAGCTTAAGTGTGCGATCCCCTACGATTACCGTATGGCCCGCATTGTTTCCACCTTGGAAGCGCGCCACATAGTCGTAATCGCGCGAGAGCAAATCTGTAATCTTGCCCTTACCTTCATCGCCCCATTGGGCACCTATCAAAACCACACCTGGCATGTGCTGTCCTCTCGGATCTGCGGTTGTTCCAACGCAATATTATCTCATAGGAACGTCTAGTATCGAGCGTCAGAGTAGTCCTTCACGGGCTGTGATCTTTAACTGCTCCGCCTTTAGTTCATGGCATGTAGTCTCAGAAGAGTGATTAGGACAACCGACTCATGAAAAGAGCTTCTGCCTTAGTGCAATTCTCCAGTTCTTGCTCGCAGACGCTTTCGTTTGCCCCGTGAATATTTGATAGCTCACTATCTATGGGACCGAAAAGCAAGAATTCTGCTTCTGGCGATACCTGCTGGAGCACTCCCAGTAAAGGAATGCTGCCCCCACTACCTGCCTCACCACAGGGCGACTGGTAGGCTTCTGTCAGGCAATCCTTCATAAGCGCTGTATAAGGACCTCCTGCATCCCCTGCCGCAAAGGCATTCATGATATTTTCGCTAGTGAAGCTTACATCTGCACCCCAAGGCACCCGCGCCAATAAATGCTGCTTAAGAGCTTCAAGTACCTCTGCACCGTCCTGCCCCGGAGGAAAGCGTAGCGAAATTCGAGCACTTACCTTCGGGATAACTATATTTGAAGATTCTTCAATACTTGGCATATCCACACCTACAATTGTTGCTGCTGGACGCGTCCACAGTCTAGATGCAACGCTTCCCGTTCCCACCAATTCAATGCCTTCTGGGACCTCTGCTTGACGACGAAAAAGCTCGTCACTGTAATCGGCACTTCCCTGATAGTCAGCATCCTTCACCCCAGCAATTACGGTGTTTCCTTCTGCATCATAGAGACTAGAGATTAAGCGTGTCAGCGCCAAATAAGCGTCTGGGGCTGGTCCCCCAAAAGCACCCGAATGCAGGGCATTGGGCAAGGTTTGAACCTCGATATTCAGTTCTACTACCCCGCGCAATGTCGTTTGCAAGATAGGCTTCCCGCGCTCTAGGTTACCCCCGTCACAGACTAGGAAAACATCGGCTTCAAAGCGGTCTGCATCTTTCGGTATATACGTCGGCAGAGAATCACCATACTCTTCTTCACCCTCGAAGCAAACTTTAATATTGAAGGGAAGTTGACCTACACCGTGCAGGCCTCGCTGTTCACAAAGTGCGCGCAGTGCTGACAGATGTTGAACAATTCCCGCCTTATCGTCTGCAGAACCCCGCCCAAAATAACGACCATCACGTTCAATCATCGTCCAGGGATCGCTGTCCCAACCTTGCTCTAGAGGAGCTGGCTGCACATCGTAATGTGCGTAAAGAAATATCGTCGGAGCATCATCGTCTATCCTAGTCTCTGCCCACACTGTGGGATTTTGCCCGCCAACATCAAGCATCTCAATATCAGCAAAACCTACATCGCGCAATAGCGCTGCAACAAGCTGGGCACACTCCGCCGACTGAGCAGGATCATAGCCAGGAAAGGCTAAGGACTGATACGACACTAGTTTTGCTAGCTGTTCTTTGCGCTGCAATTTATCTGCCTCTACCAGCTTGAAAAGGGCAGTCGTATCACTATGTTCTCTCATGTACCTTGCACCCCTCTAGTGTTTCCTGCTTCACTTACTTCTGCTTTCCGTCTTGCCTAGGTTCATTGCTTTGCGAACCCTTCCACAACATAGGTGCCACTGCGCTCATCCTTGCAGATTTCAATGTATCCCTTTGTCTGAGCATCCTCGAGCAATTGATTGAAACTGCGGTACCCATAACTGCGCTCGGAAAACTGTGGTTTCTTGCGACGGATAGTATCTTTTACTAATGAACTGTGCATCTTTGTAGTACTTTCACGCTGCATAGCATCGATGGTCTCGAACAGCAGCTTGTAGGCGGGGCGCTGTTTACGGGTAACATTCTCACCAATCTTTGGCACCTCGCTGCCCGCACCAATATCGTCATAGAAGATAAACTCATCGCAATTGTTAGCAAGCAAGTCACTAGTTGAGTCTTTAAGTCCCACGCCAATAATGGTCTTTCCATTTTCACGGAGCTTACTTACCAGGGGTAAGAAATCACTGTCCCCCGATACAATGACATAGGTATCAATGTGGTCTTTCGAGAGGCCCATCTCTAGAGCATCCACCACCAAACGAATATCGGCTGAGTTCTTGCCCGTCATATAACGATCAGGAATCTCAATAAGCTCAATACCCAGTTCGTGCAAGGAAACTACGTATTCGGGAAAGCGTTGCCAATCGCAGTAAGCACGCTTAACTACAATCTTTCCCTTTTCAACAAGACGCTCTAGAATTAGCTGCATATCTAACTTATCAGTGCGTTTACGACGTCTACCGCTAGATGTTTTAGGCTGAATACCTAGCGCTAGGTTTTCAAAATCTATAAATACGGCTAACTGAGCCTGCTTTTGTTCTTGTGACATTAGGACACTCCTTTGTGTCTCGTAATCATCTCTAGACGCTTCTCGAAAAGATTGCGCTCTAGACCCACGGGATAAAGATGTGGGCGCATAAAGCGTTGATGACTTTTATCCAATACTGCCAGATTTGCCAGGCAGTTCTCTCTAATTTCATGAATATCGTTCTGCAGCTGAACTAAGGATCCTCCTCTGAAGAAGGGTTTTAGCAGTTCGATACTGTCCATCTCTGCGTCGAAGTTTTTTTGACGCGTGACATCCCTTGGGTCAACAATGGTTACTTCTGCCCCTCCTGCAGGGGGATTGTTCAAATCATAAATCATATCGCCGACAGGCCTACCCTTGTAATCAAGAAATCTGCGAACCGCAAGTATTCCCGGTATGCTGGTCTTAATCGACTGATCAGACACCTTAATCTTTGGTTCCCACGAATCAGTTGGGGACGGTCTCATTGCGGTCATTTTATACACGCCACCTAAAGCAGACTGGTCGCCCCCCGTAGCTAGGCGTGTACCAACCCCCCAGGAATCAATCATCGCACCCTGGGATTTTAGACTCAAAATAGTGTGCTCATCAAGATTATTGCTCGCATATATTTTCGCATGTTCCAGGCCTACAGAATCAAGCATTTTTCGGGCACGTCTTGACAGCCAAGCAAGGTCACCCGAATCCAGACGAACCCCTGCAAAGGTGCCCCCACGAGCCTCAAGTGCAGCCCCTGCTTTTACCGCCTGCTCTATCCCTTTTTCAGAATTGTACGTATCTACCAGCAGGATTGAGTTATTGGCAGCAGAGCGCGTCCATGATTCAAAAGCCTCTTCTTCGCTAGTGTGCGCCATCACCCATGAGTGCGCATGAGTACCTGCAACAGGAAGGCCAAACTTGCGCCCCGCTTCAAGATTTGAAGTCGCACTGCAGCCCCCAATGTAGGCTGCACGGCTGGCGCTAATTCCTCCATCTGGTCCCTGTGCCCGGCGTAGCCCAAATTCAAGAACAGGATCGCCCCCAGCAGCGATATAACAGCGTGCTGCCTTGGTTGCAATCAAGGTTTCAAAATTAAGACGATTCATAAGCGTTGTCTCTAAAAGCTGAGTAACAATCAAAGATCCCGTCACGCGTAGCAAAGGTTCACCAGCAAAAACAATACTGCCCTCAGAAACCGCCGATATCTCAAGTTGATCTACTTGTAACTTTTTTAGGTATTCAAGAAAATCCTTGCCAAATAAAACTGTTCCGTCAGCAGCCTTTAATGAGGAAAGCCACTGTATGTCTTCTGTGCTGAAACTCCAGTTTTCTAGATGGTTTCCGAATTCATAAAGCCCCGCGAAAACTGCAAATCCCCCCTTGAAGGGATGTTCACGGAAACTATAGGTGAACGAGGCCTGGGCTTCCTGCATACCTTCACGAAAATAGCCCTGCGCCATGGTCAGCTGGTACAGGTCTATGAGCAGCGGATTTGTGGTCATCGGGGGGAATTCATCACGTCATAATTGTGCGCAGCAATCCTAAGAGAGCAAGCGTCCCAATATCTCGTTTACCATTTTAGGATTTGCCTGTCCCTTTGTCTCTTTCATAACCTGCCCGACAAAGAAGCCCATTAGTCCCGTTTTTCCGCCACGATAGGCATTAGCCTGATCTGGGTGAGCCTCAACAATAGCTGTAATGATACCTTCAAGTTCACCCGCATCACTAAGTTGCTTCATGCCACGCTCTTCAACGATAGTTGTGGGACTTGCTCCGCTTTCTACCATCAGTTCAAAAACCTCTTTGGCTTGTTTGCCACTAATAGTCCCTTCATGGACAAGCCCGACAAGCTCCATGCAGTCAGCGCTGCTAATTTTGCTTGCGTCAGCAGTAATACCCTCAGCATTGAGGTAGGCACTCAAATCGCCCAGAACCAGGTTTGCAAAAGGTTTTGCCAGATCTTTTAGGCGCCCTTTGCCTACTGAGGCAAGACCCTCATCAAAATAGGCTGACAGTTCAACGTCACCTGCTATGACACCTGCATCATAGTTTGGAAGACCCAAGTCTTTCATCAGGCGATCTTTTCGCTGATCAGGTAACTCTGGTAGGCGGGAAGCAATTTCTTCAATCTGCGCGTCAGTCAAAACAACAGGGGCAATATCAGGCTCTGGGAAGTAGCGATAATCTTGCGCATCTTCTTTCGAGCGAAGCGTACTTGTTACCTTTGTCACAGGATCGTAGTGACGTGTCTCTTGCGTAACTTTACCGCCTGATTCAATTAGCTCCACCTGACGGACAATCTCGTAGGTAAGACCATCATGTAAGGCTTTCAAAGAGTTCATGTTTTTAAGCTCTGTCTTTGTTCCGAACTCCGTTGTTCCGCGTTTGCGTACAGAAATGTTTCCATCAACACGCATGGAACCTTCCTCCATACTGCAGTCTGAAACACCCAAGGTCAAAAAGATATTACGTAGCTTATGAACAAAACGACGAGCCTCTTCTGGGGTACGAATGTCGGGTTCGCTTACCAATTCCATAAGTGGCAAACCTGCACGATTAAAGTCAACGAGTGAAGCGATTGCCCCCGTAATGCGGCCATCACTACCGCCAACGTGTATCATCTTGCCTGTGTCTTCTTCTAGGTGAATGCGAGTTACGCCGATGCGCGCATTGTAGCCTTTATCGACATCACCCTCCACAGCTTTGACATTGTCTGCGGTACCACGGTCATAGCGCTGCCAAGTGAATTTTTCATCAACTTCTACCGTGACCTCACCGTCAAAGCAAAAAGGTGTGTCAAACTGTGATATTTGATAGTTTGCTGGCATATCAGGGTAGAAGTAATTCTTGCGGCTAAACTGAGACCAGCGCGCAATATCGCAACCAATAGACAGACCAGAGAGCACTGTCCATTCGATTGCCTTCTTGTTGGGCACAGGTAGTGCACCTGGCAAACCTGCACAGGTAGGACAGGTACGCGAATTCGGCTCACCACCAAAGGCGACAGGACAGCCACAAAACATCTTTGTCTGCGATGTCGTAATTTCTGTATGAATCTCGAGACCAATCACTGCTTCCCAGTCATGCAGTACATCTTTTAATTCTCTTGGCATGCTTCTTACCTTCCTTCGTCCCCTTATAAAGCCTTCTTCTAAATAGCGAAATGATTAATTGACTAATCCTGTGCTGACAAAAATACTAGGACGGGAAGCCCGATATGATACTGGCTACCCCCCGCAGGAAATTGCTGCGTAACAATATCTCCCCTTACTTCTGGGCTAATGTCATCTACAGATGATCCGGCCAGAACAGGATCAAAAATAAACACGGCATTAAGTCCTACCCCGCGAAGTGTATCGCGCGCAGATTCCTCATCTAGTCCTAAAACACTCGGAACCTCTGCTGCTGAGTTCGCGCCTGCTGAGACAAGCAGTCCCACAGGATCACCAGAACGTAGCAAGGCATCCTGGGCAGGAGGCATCTGAGAGATAACCGTCCCTGCATCTACGCCAGCATCCACGATAGAAAAGGGCTCTGGCTCGAATCCTGCTTGCTCTAAAATAATTTCTGCCTCAGCCCTTCGCTCTTCTGAAACGTCAGGAATAGGATGATCTGTAGTAGAGTTCCCTGTTGAGACCATCATCAATATGGGCGATCCTGGACTCACCATATTACCCTCACCCGGGGTTTGTGAAACAACATGGTCAATCTCTCCCCGTGTTGTTGCTGCATAGTACATGACGGGATTAAAACCTGCCTCTATCAAAACGGTACGGGCTGCCTCTTCAGTCAAGCCAATGACACGCGGGACATCAAGGGATGCCTCGAATACTCCTGCAGAAACTAAGATAGTCACAGAAGTACCCGCAGGAATCTGCGTATTTATTACCGGCAAGAAACCAACGATGTTGCCCGCAGGCACAGCACCGTCAAAGGTATAAACCGTTTCAGCGTCTAGGCGCAGAGCTGTTAGAGCCTCTTTAGCCTCATCAAGACTCATTCCTCGCAAGTCGGGTACTGCCACAAGATCAGTATCTGCTGCAACACGTACTACTACCGTTGTGCCGCGCATAACGTACTCACCCGCTGCAGGTGTTGTAGAGAGCACCTGTCCTGCAGGGGTTCCAGGAACTTCTTCTTCAAAAAGCTCAAAATCAAGCCCAAGGTCGACAAGGGTCTCACTTGCTTCTACCGAAGTCTGTCCCACCAAAGAGGGCATCTCTACACGAAGAAATAAGACAAGTCCACCCACTACAATAAGTGAAACAACAAGGGCAATGATGCCAAAACGCAGCAAAAAGCGCGGGGAATTAGGAAATCTGCCCGGAGACTGCTCATCTTCTTCGCTGCTTTCTCTGTCAGCCACTGCTGCTTCAAAGCTTAAAAACTTCTCTGGCTCTGGTAGTGTGGACTTCAATTCGCCACGCAAGCCTTGCAGTTGGTCAGAAAGTGCCGTGTCATCTTCTGCAGGGGCTTTGTCGGAAACTTCAGAGGAAGAGTCTTCGATTTTTGCCGCAGCAGCACGAGCCGCCTGATCTGCAACTACTTGCTCAAGCTCTGCAGTGCCCACCTCACCATTTCCGTTGATTCCCTCTTCAGGGTTTCCTTCGTCAACATCGAGAGGCTTTTTTATGTCCTTTTCCGCCTTCATCGTAGTCCGTGTTGTCCTTATATATTTCTTATCGTCATTCACTCTTGCTGTCGCTTGCTTGCTTATGCCTGTCCTGCAGGAACACTGTCGTAAGGAAAAGCAAAGCTGCTCTCTAATGCTGCACCTGCACGGAATAAGTCAGTCTCTCTAAAATGATTCGCTACCAATTGAACGCTTGCAGGCAGACCATCAATAAGGCGCGTCGGTAAAGACATACCTGCAATACCTGCCATATTTACAGGAATCGTATAGTAATCCGATAAGTACATAGCCGTAGGATCATCAGCAAATTCGCCAAACTTGAAGGGCAGCACAGGCGTTGAAGGAGTCAGCAAAACATCCGCCTGGGCGAACACCGCCTTGTAGTCATCTCTGATAACCGTACGTACCTTTTGAGCCTGCATGTAGTAGCTGTCATAATGTCCTGAGCTAAGAACATAGGTACCTATCATGATGCGGCGAATAGTTTCATCACCGAAGCCCTCTGATCTACTGCGCATATACAGGTCAAGAATATCTTCTGCATTCTCTGCACGATGACCGTAGCGAATACCATCAAAACGTGCCATGTTGCTGGAGGCCTCCGCTGGGCCCAGTACGTAATAAGCAGGAAGCCCGTACTTGGTAGAGGGCAATGTGATTTCCACAACCTCTGCACCCATACCAGCAAGCAATTCTGCACTGTCCAGAACTTCTTTCTTTAGGCGCGGATCAAGGCCTTCTTGTTCTAGCAAGTCAGTAGCCACGGCTACGCGCATACCCTCCACGCCCTGATTGCAGCTTGCAAAATAGTCTTCAGCAGGAACATTCATACTGGTAGCATCTAGCGGATCTTTTCCTGCAATGGCACCTAGCGCAAGCGCACTGTCACGAACCGTGTGAGAGAAAGGCCCAATCTGGTCCAGCGATGATGCGAAAGCAACACAGCCATAACGAGACACACGTCCGTAGCTAGGCTTTAGTCCAACGGTACCGGTAAAGGCTGCTGGCTGACGAATGGATCCTCCTGTGTCAGAACCTAGAGTAATGGTCGCCATACCTGCTGAAACCGCTGCGGCACTTCCCCCAGAAGATCCCCCTGGAACACGCTTGTGGTCCCACGGATTATGGGTAAGTCCCGTAGCAGAGGTTTCTGTGGAGGAGCCAAAAGCGAACTCGTCCATATTAAGCTTGCCCAAGGGAAGAGTGTGCGCATCAAGAAGTCTGCGCACTGCCGTACAGTCATAGGGTGACTGGAAACCTTCCAGCATTTTTGATGAACATGTTGTATGTGTGCCAACTAAGTTCATATTGTCCTTGAAGGCAACAGGGGCACCCGCTAGCTTACCCAATTCTTCAGCCGTGGCACCTTCTGCTATACGTTTATCAAGGTTATCCGCTGCGGCCAAAGCAAGCTCTGGTGTAACCTCATTATAGGCGTGGATGTCACCATCCAGTTGCTTGATGCGATCTAGCATAGTATGCGCAACTTCACGTGCGCTGACCTCTTTGCTGGTCACCAGCGCAGAGACCTCTGTGGCCGACATGAAAGGAAGCGTATCCGCCAATCGCTTCTGCGTATCAGACATTTATGAGCCCCCCCCCGCTGTATCTTCTCTGCTGTCCTCTATCCCAAGTGCCTTAATGCGCGGGACAAGAAACGCCCCCTCTTTTGATTCGGGAGCATTCATAAGTACTGCCTCGCGCGGCAGACTGGGAACACGCACATCGTCACGCAGACTATCCGTGAAATCTGTCGAATAGGCTGTGGGTGCTACTCCCTCAAGGTCAAGCTCCTGCATGTGCTCAACATAGGTTAGAATTTGATTTAGTTCTTCTTGGAGTCCCTCAATTGCCCCGTCCTCTAAATTAAGACGAGCAATCAATCCAATCTCGCGGACTTCAGCCTGAGTTAAGGCCATATGCTAGGCTCCTTTCACGAGTCATTTAACCTGTATTATCTTACCAGCCAATACCACAACGATTACTTCCTGTAAAAAAGAAGCTTCACTCAACTAAAGCAGATTAAGGCGCCTATCTAAAAGGCGTTCAGTGATGAAGAAATAGGCAACACTTGCCCCTAAGGTAAGTGCTGTTGCCCCTAACAGCACAAGTGCTAATAAGCCCTGGTCATCAAAGGGTTCTGCAAGCGCAATTACCGTAAAGGCATGCCCGCCAACAACCTGCACCTCTAAGGCAGATGCAGGAGCAACCAAAGCCACTATCGCTACTACAATAAGACCTAAAAATTGCAGAGTCATGTAAATCCCAAAATAAATGGCGACTGACAGGACAATCCGTCCTTTATTAGCCAATTGGCCTAAAGCCATAGATAGGTACGCCATCAGGATATAATTTGCACTTCCTGCAAAAGTAAGCGCAATAAGTGCCACGATAAGCACTGTGGAAACCTCTCCCAGGGAAAAGAGTTCGTTAATCCCAGAAAGCAGCTGGTAGGCAAGGATGCTTGTATCTGTCCAGGCAAGCGCTACTATAACGACCGAGGCAATGGATAATACTGTTGAGATCATATGCCAAGACATCGCCGGAATAAACTTAGCCAAGATTAAATCACGCCTTGATACGGGCAAAGTGAACATCAAGTAACCTTCTGGCCCCAGCAAGTTCGTGTAAAAACGCTGAGCAACTACAAAAAGTGTTATGAAACCCACCCCAAACACTACCACGAAGTAAAGAATCGTTACTGCGGGCACAATAAGCAGGCTAAAGAAATTCCCGGCAGGCTTAAGCAGGCCAATCCCTGCCGTAAGAAGACTGACGACCACAAGGACCATGTGGATTACTATAAGAGTACGTCCTAGTGCAGTGAACTCATGCTTAATCAGCTTATCTAGCATGCGAACACCTCCCTGAATGTTTCGTCCACGGACTTTCCCTTGTCTGATCGGATAGCGTCTACTGAACTTTGTAGAGTGACTTTGCCCTTGTCCAGAAAAATAACTTCATCAAGTATCGATTCCACGTCGGCAATAAGATGTGTTGAGATAACAATACTGGCTTCCTCTGAATAGTTGGTCAGTATTGTGCGCAAGATGAAGTCGCGTGCCGCAGGGTCGACTCCTCCAATAGGTTCATCCAGCAGGTAAAGTTGCGCAGTTCTGCTCATCACAAGAACTAACTGCACCTTCTCTTTTGTGCCCTTCGAGAGAGACCTGAAGACTTGCCTTGAATCAATATCTAACAATTCAAGCATGCTCAATGCTCGCTGCTGGTCAAAATCTGCATAGAAATCATCGAAAAAATCTACTATCTGCGCAATACGCATCCAGTCAGCCAGATAACTCTTGTCAGGAAGGTACGCAATGGACTTCTTTGACTCGATCCCAGGTAGTCGACCATTAATGAGTACTTTACCTGCCGTGGGAACAAGTAGTCCGTTGATTATTTTGATGAGGGTCGTTTTTCCGCTACCATTGGGCCCAAGTAAGCCAATAATTTTGCCCCGCTCGAGATCTAAATCGAGACCATTCAGGGCAGGAGCTGAACCTTTCTCGTAAGTCTTTGTGAGTTCTTTGCACTGAAGTAAGGTCATGAGGTTGCCTCCGTTTGTTCTGCACAAAGACATACTAAATCACAGATTTCTGTACTGCTGCAGCCATAGTGACGCATATTTTTAACGTAGTCCTCTGTTTGCTCTTTCAAGAGCTTTTGGCGCACATCTTTAATCAGCTGCACACAATCAGTGACAAAACGTCCTGAGGTAAGCTCGCACCTAACAAGTCCGCTTTGCTCGAGTCCTGAAAATGCCCGCTGAACAGTATTGGGATTTACCCCAAGCTCTACCGCAAGGTCGCGCACGCTGGGCAGCTTTGACTCAGGTAGGTAGACACCCGTAACAATACGAACCTGCACTAGGTCAATAATTTGTGTATAAATTGGCCTATCGGCACTGAATTTTGTCATATTAGAATTCTCGCTCTAACGGGGCTTCAGACAAAGACGTCTGATTACTGCACTTTAGTCTGGGTATTACATATTAAGAAGTAAATTTTACCGCAGTACCATACGCAATAATTTCTACTGAACCCTGCATTACCGATGAGCTGTTATAGCGAATTGTTACGATGGCATCAGCGCCCATTTCCGTGGCTTGTTCTACCATACGTTTTGTAGCAAGAGCACGTGCATTATTCATCATCTCTGTGTAGGCATGTAGCTCTCCGCCAACTAATGACTTTAGCTGTTGCGTAATATCACGACCGACATTTCTTGTTTGGACGGTACTGCCCCTAACCAGGCCTAAGTGCTCGAAATTCCTGCCAGAAATAGTGTCAGTAGTTGTCAAGATCATCTTCTACCCCGCTCTTAATCTCTTTAATTCGCTCAATCAGGACATAAATCATTGCCCCCAAAACAAGCAATGAGCAACCAACGCCAAGGAAGGTCCCCCACAGAGGCATTTCCGGAATGAAGAAAAAGACTGCAATTTGTCCGATAAGAAACATGCAGGTAATCACTGTAATAACGATGGGTGCAACCATCTTTCTTATTACATTGCTTTTGGACATCTCTAAAATCCTCTCACTCATTTCCTAAACTGTATTATGTTGCTAGTACAGTCTTCTGTCAAGCTTTATGCACGTTCACTTTATTGGGGCAAAATAGGACGGGTAAAACGATCCCTTAACTCATCTGCTGCAGCAAAAAGTGCCCACTCTCTAAAAGTTTCGAAGTCCGCTTGTTCATCCTGCCCCTCAAGATAACGCACGCTTGACTGAAGATCTACTTTGGCTGCACCTTCTGTCAAGGTAATGGTGCGCGCAGAAGAATGTCCTGCAGTTGTTACCAGACCTAACTCACGGAATATACCCAGGCCTTGCGAAACTGTTTCTTCCCGTAAAACCTGCGCATCGTCGCGAGCAGATTGACCACCCCCAGCGTTACTGCCATTGGCGTGATTTTTCCGTCCCTTGCCCTTATCAAAAGCCCCTGTTTTTCGCAGCTGATCATTCGCAAGTTCTGCCAGATCACGATTAGTTATTTTGAAGCCGTTGCCTTCTCCTTCTACAAGTCTGCGCAACACGTGATAAAGCGCAGCTAGCGAAAGGCGCGGGGGGGCCAAAGGCATCAAGATGAAACGATTTATCTGGGCGTCTTCTTCATTAAATAGCAAATGGATATGTGCTGGCTTACCATCACGACCAGCACGCCCTGACATCTGGTTAAACTCTACTGCGCTAAAGGGAAAATGGTACAACATAACGTCACGGATATCACCAATATTGACGCCTTCACCAAAGGCACTTGTAGCTATAATAATGCGCAGGTCACCACTACGAAAACGTGACTCAACCTCTGCACGCTCAGCTCGCTTCATGCCGCCATTATAAAAAGAGGTCTTCCACGCAAGATCTGGCAATGCCTTCCTTATGATGCGCGCCAAAGTAACTGATTCTTTTCGCGAATTAACATAAATGACTAATTTTGAGCCCTGGTTTAAGGGTCCCTCTTCTGCAAGCTGAAGCACATATTTTTGCTTGAAGGACTTGGCCTTTTCAGTGCGCTTATCAACCAGCAAAAGATTTTCACGCACATGAGGGTCTAGGATGCGCTTTTCAATACCTAAAGTTTCACAGATGCGTGCAGCAACCTCTGTTCCGGCAGTTGCGGTTACTGCCAGAGTGGTGGGCAGGGCAGCTGGGCTACTTTCTGTGCTAGAGTTGGTGCCTGGACCTCTTCCCTTGCTACCTAACTTTGCGATAGCTGCACCCAATTGGGCGTAAGCTGGACGATTTCCCGCGCGGGACTGTCCAATATGATGAGCCTCATCGATTACGACAAATCCAACTTGCGTAACTGCTGCAAAAGATTCTGCGTGAAAATGCAAATATTCCGGAGTAGTCAAGACAATATCAATTTGCCCACTGGACAGCTGCGCGTAACTATCTTCGCGCTGCTCGACACTGGTCTCGCCCGTGATTACCGCAATCTTTAAGCCAATGCGCGCAAAAGCTTCTTCGAGATGATAGGCTTGATCAGACACTAAGGCGCGCAGAGGATAGATGAAAATGCTGGGCTTCCCTTGCTTAATCGCAGTAACTGCAGCATGGATGTGGAAAATCAACGACTTTCCTCGACCTGTCGCCATTACCGTAAGCGTATTATTATCCTGAGCCAACGAGTCAAGAGTCTTTGCCTGTGCATCATGCAGTCTGCCCTCACCTATGAACACGCGGCGAAGCTCGTCTCGCAATTGATCAGCAGGCAAGGTGGCCAGACGCCTGCGCTCTGCAAGACCAGCTTCGAAGTCTTGCGTCGCAGACTCTTCTGCGTCTGCACGTGCAATAAGGATGTTTACCCCACGCGCAGAGGTGTCCTCGGATCCTCCTGTGATGTCAGCAACTCTGACATGATAGTCAGTACCGTCATCTATCACGGGGGCTAATTCACGGGCAAGGTCACGATTCAAAAAGCCTAGTTGGCCACCCTTGATTCCGCGCAGCCTGCTTGCCACTATCGCAATGGCATTTTGGTCAAAGTCGTTATTCGTGTCGCGCAGTAGTTCTAGTTTGTCATCTAGCGTTAGTTTCTCTATCAGCTCTTGGCGACCTTCAAAGGTTACGCCAACTAGTTTCGTATGGAAGCTCTCCGCGTCACTGATTCCTGCATACTCACGACGCTGCACTATTTCAGGGGCGCGCTCATACAGTCCGCGTAGGAAATCGTCACCCTGCATAGATACCTCAATTATGTTTAGTTGCACACCCTTGCGGCCACGGAAGGTATCTTTATCCAATTTGAAAATGGCGTCCCCCATAGGTGGAGCCTGATTAGGAGCACTCAGCCATTCATCAATATGATCTGCTCGAAACCAAATAGCAGGCACGCGAGCAGTCTGCTGCTGTGCCATGAAGCGAAGGTGCGTGCCTTCTGCCCCCACAGCCTTTGCTTCTGTCACTTCGATGCTACGCGCTGAAAAAATGGGCCGGGGATTACCTTCACCACAGGGCTCCAGCCGTTCGAATTCACAGCTTAGTTCATAGTCCAGTTCCGCCAAGTTTACTTCAATATCAGAACGCCTCTGTTGAGCAAATTCTTCTTGAGGGAGGGTGTCCAGATAGGCAAAAAGGCGCTGCTTAAATTCGTCGATTCGCGTAGCCTTAAGAGTAAGACCAGCTGCCCCCGCATGGCCACCAAAATGACTAAACAGATCAGAGCAAGCTGAAAAGGCCTTAAACAAATCAACTTTGCCTACGCTACGTGCCGAACCTTCTAGAAGACCCTGATCGTTGATGCTTGCGACTATGGTGGGCACACCATAACGTTCTGCTAGGCGCGAAGCCACAATACCGCGCACCCCTTCATGCCAGCCCGCACCTGCCAGCACTAAGGCACGCTGGCCATCGTAGTTACGCTGAGCTTGCTCGACGGCAGCAGCCCCTAATTCGCGCTCTACTTCCTGGCGCTGCTGATTCAAATCAATAAGACGGCTTGCAAGGATTTGTGCTGTTTCTGGGTCATCTTCCAGTAACAATTTCAGAGCCTCTACGGGGTCCCCTACACGACCCGCGGCATTCAGACGAGGGCCTATTATAAAGGCAATATTTTGTGCTGTTATCTGAGCCTGGTCAACATTAGCTAACTGACTAGTGAGTGCTGTCAATCCGGGTAAAGGCCGTACACGCATTTGCTCTATACCTGCAGCGACAAGGGCGCGACTCTCCCCTGTTAGATTGATGACATCAGCTACTGTACCTAAAGTTGCTAAGTCTAAGTACTCTAGCCACAGAAGAGGCTTCAGTCTGCGTACCCCAAGTGCTTGCACAAGCTTTAGTGCGACTGCTGCACCACTCAGCTCAAAAGCTGTTTCTTCTGGATAGCCCTCAACCATCTGCTGCTTGCCATAATCGGGATCCATTTTAGGATTTAGGATGGGAATGCCTTTTGGTAAGTTGTCCCCTGGTTCATGATGGTCAGTTACAACAACATCAATACCTGCGTCTTGCAGTATCTTGATTTCAGCATCAGCAGAAACACCATTGTCTACCGTAACAACCAAATCTGGAGCAAGCGAGAGAAGCTTTGGTACACTGTTCGCGCTAAGACCATATCCTTCACCAATACGTTTTGGAATAAGATAGCTGACCTGTGTTGCGCCCAGTTTCCGCAGGGCACGAACCATCAGCGCTGTCGCGCTAATTCCGTCAAGATCAAAATCGCCAAAAACACAGATATGCTCATCATTGGTAAGTGCAGCATCTAGTCTTGTGACAACATCTTCCATGCCGCGAAGCTCATAGGGATCAAGCCAGTCTTTTTCAAGGGAGGGGCTAAGGAACTTTTGAACAGCCTCTACCGTGGTGAAGCCACGCGAAGCAATTAGCCTAGCGAAAACAGCACTGCATCCTAGAGCAGATTGTAAGTCATTTTCGAATGTCTTCATATTGGTTTTCAGCATAGCACAGCGCGATGATTACGAACGTCCATCACGAATGCGGCGGAGAAGTTCTGCGCCTTCTGGGCCTGCTCTGTCAGCAAGCGTTGACCGCTTAGGATGGGCATCACGCTCACGTTCCCATTCACTGTAGCCAAAACCTAGTTGCTGAGCAAACTCTGCCGCGCTACGACGCACTACCCCTTTGCCAAGTGAAGTCCACTGGACTAGGGCATCGCTACTTACAAGCTCGACCTGAATACCCGCATCAACTGCCTGCTTTGCCAGGCGCTCTATTACCGAATCAGCACTTTTCCCGTAATCAGAAAAGATAACCTTTACACCCAGTCTATCCTCATCTTTACGGTTACTGACGGGGTTATTCTTTCCGTCAAATACGACTGTTGCCTCGAACTGTTGTCCTGCATAAGACGCAACGTCAGACACCAGTGCATCGCGGGCAAGATCCCACTCGTCATCGCGTGCAAGCCTTGCGTAAGGGTCAGCCTGAAACATCAGATTGTAGCCATCAATAATGAGCTTTTTGGTGAGCTTACTCGTTTGCCTTCTCATTACGAATCTTCGTCTTCAGCGAATTGTGACAGGTATAATTCTGCGTAAAAGCCTCCGCTTTTTAGTAGATTATCGTGAGTTCCTGTCTCGACAATACGGCCCTGCTGCATTACTACAATCTTATCTGCGTCGCGAATAGTTGATAGGCGGTGAGCTATGACAAAGCTCGTTCGACCCTGCATAAGACGTGCCATTGCTGCCTGAATCAGTTTTTCGGTCCTCGTGTCAACACTACTTGTGGCTTCATCTAGAATCATTATAGGCGCGTCACGCAATACGGCACGTGCAATTGTTAGTAACTGACGCTGTCCAACTGACAGGTTCTGAGCGTCCTCTTGCAGGACTGTATCGTAACCATCAGGCAAAGTACGTATGAAGTGATCGGCAAAAGCTGTCTTAGCCGCCTCTATGATTTCTTCGCGACTCGCATCTTCGCGACCGTAGGCAATATTTTCATAGATAGTTCCGCTAAAGAGCCACGTATCTTGTAGCACCATACCAAATAATCCACGGGCACCAGCACGTGTCATTTCTTGAGTATCAATGCCATCAATACAAATCTTGCCACTATCTGCGTCATAGAAGCGCATAAGTAAATTGACCACCGTTGTCTTGCCTGCACCAGTCGGTCCCACAATTGCAACCATTTCACCAGGACTTACTTCTAGGCTCCAATCGCGAATCAAGGGTTCGTCAGGCACATAGTCAAAGTTAACGTTGTCTAGACTTACCGCACCACGAGGGCGACTGTCATGCTTTGCGGACTCTTCATCGTCTGGACGCTCTTCGTCCTCTTCCAGCAGTTCAAAGACACGTTCTGCTGCAGCAATAGTCCCCTGGATTAGATTCGCCATCTGTGCTGTAGTAACCAATGGTTGCTGGAATTGGTGGACATACTGGATAAACGCCAAGATCAGACCGATCTGCAGCCCACCTATATTCGTGCCTAGGAACATAACTTCTGGACGCGTCAATATAGCAGCAATCGCTACTATAAGCACATACTGGATATTGGTGATTAAGGTAAACAGCGGCATCAGGATGCTTGTTAAAAACTGAGCCTTCCATGCACTACCATACAGCTTTTCATTTGTCTTACGAAAGCGCTCTACAGAGGCTTCCTCGCGATTAAAGGCCTTAATAACATTGTGCCCACTAAAGTTTTCTTCAATCTGGCCGTTAAGTTCACCCAGTTGAGCCTGCTGACGACCAAAGAAGCGCTGGGCCTTTGGCGCAACCCAAGCAGTAAGCAGCATGGTCACTGGTAGGGCAATTAATGAAATCAGAGCCAGCATCCAATTGATGACAAACATCATGACTAATATTCCGACAATCATGATCAGTGAGGTCAAAGTTTGCGTCATGACCTGCTGCAGATTGGAATTAATCAAATCAATATCATTGGTAATGCGTGACAAGGTATCGCCGTAAGGCTTGCGATCAAAATAACGTAGGGGTAATCTGTCTAGTTTTTCAGATGCTTTCTGACGCAGCCCATGAATAAGTTTCTGCGTTACATGAATGATTAGGCGTTGCTGGATATAACTAAATGCAGCACCCAACAAGTAGAGCACACCCACTACTGCAAGTATCTTTGCAATGAAAGTAAAATCAATCGCTGGGGCAACTGCCGACGCATTTAAAGTCGCATCCTGCAAAGCAGCATATGTCGCCGTTACAAAGTCTGCTAATTCATTAGTTGCCTCTGCAAGTATTCGGGGCCCAAGCACCGTTGCTAAAACACCTAGCACTGCCAGCAGCACAGCCAAGAAAAGATGTAGTTTGTCCTCTTTAAATAATGCTATGAACTTTTTCAGGGTTCCTTTGAAGTCATCAACCTTTGCAGGAGGGGCAGCAATAGCAGCACCTGCATTTACATTGCTGTGTTGCGAACCTTGCCTGCGCTCTTTTTGGATGCGTTCATCATTTGCACTGTTTGCCATAGTGTGCCACCTCCTCTGCAGTTAACTGGGAGGCCGCGATCTCTTGATAGACCTTATTGCTTGCCATAAGTTCGTCATGCGTGCCTATTCCACCGACACGTCCGTCCTCTAGAACCATAATTTGATCAGCATCCTGAATAGTCATAATGCGCTGAGCAACGATAACCATGGTGCTGTTTTCTTGCAGCGGTTTTAATGCTGTGCGTAACTGGGCATCAGTACGCAAATCTAGCGCAGAGAAACTATCATCAAACAGGTAGACTTCAGGCTTTTTGACCAGGGCGCGGGCAATAGCCAGACGCTGTCTTTGTCCACCAGAGAAATTCGTTCCGCCCTGTGCAACCTCTGTATCCAGACCCTCTGGAAGCTGCTCAACGAAATCCCACGCCTGCGCGATTTTCAGTGCTTCGATAACCTCTTCGTCGCTGGCATCTGATTTGCCGTAACGAATATTTTCAGCAAGTGTGCCCGTAAAGAGCACCGCCTTTTGAGGAATATACCCCATGCGATCGCGAAGATCCTGCTGGGGCATTTGTCTAATATCAGTGCCATCCAACAAGATTCGTCCAGAGCTTACATCGTACAAGCGCATCGCAAGATTTGCGATAGTTGATTTTCCTGAGCCAGTCGATCCAATAATCGCAAAAGTTTGACCGCGGCGTGCACGGAAGCTGATATTACAAAGCGTGGGGACCTCCCCAGCTACACCTTTTTGATCCTCGAAAAGAAAGCTGACATCATCAAATTCTAGACTACCTGCCGAATCGCTGCCTACCACAACAGGCACTGGCGTCACACTACTATCTGCAGCATCACTGCACAAAGCAGCTGCAGTGGCCGCCTGCTCAACATCCAATTCAGTGCCTTCGACAGGATCCTTAATTACTGGTTCCGTATCAAGGACTTCCATAACGCGCTCGGCACAGACACTGGCACGAGGAACCATTACCATGAGCATTGATAGGAACATAAGCGAGTAAAGTACCCACATTACATACTGCTGGAATGCCATCAGGCTACCTAACTGAACACCGCCATCAGCAAGCAGATGACCACCAAACCAAATGATGACAATAGTAGTCATTTGAATCACCAGCATGACTAAGGGCATCAAGGTAATCATGATCTTATAGGCTCGAATATTGGCGTCAGTCAGGTCGTCATTGGCCAGTGCATAGCGCGCTTGCTGGAAAGCTTGACGGTTGAAGGCGCGAATAACACGTACCCCCGTAAGGCCCTCCCGCGCAATCAGGTTCAGATGGTCCGTCTTTTTCTGAATGCTTCTAAAGATGGGCATAACGTACTTCATCGTGACAAGGAAGATTCCAAAAAACACGGGTAGGACCGCTGCAAAAATCCAAGAAAGCTGCATATTCTCGCGAAAGGCCAACGCAAAAGCAACTACAATGTAGGCAGGAACAGTCAAGCCCATGCGAAGCAGCATGAACGATACTTGCTGAATCTGCTGAATGTCATTAGTTGATCTGATAATCAATGATGCTGTCGAGAAACGATTGATCTCGACTAGTGAGAAATTCTCCACCTTTGCAAAGACTTTCTCGCGCAGGTCACGGGCTAGGCCAGCTGACGCGCGCGAGCAATAATAACCTGCTAACACGGCAGCAATACCACTAAGCACGGTGACACCCAACATTAAGCCGCCAACCTGGATTAAATAATCCATCTGGGTCGCATAGGTGCCAATGATGCCTGCAGCTGCATCCTGTTCGCTCATACCTTTTCGCACGATACCCGTGTCAACAATACTGCTCATTAGTGTTGGCAAGTACAGTTGAAAGCCCACCTGCGCAAGAGTAGTGACAACAATCATCACCAAAGCAAAGGGGTAGGGCTTTAGATAGCGCAAGAACAGACGGCGCATAGAAAAATCCTGCTACTGTGTTTCGACTTCTAGAATTACAACACTGCCCAGCAAAACACTTCTGCCTGCTTCTGGCATCTGCCCTTCAACAGTACCCAAGGCCGCCTCATTGCTGCCGCCCATAAGGGGCAGAGTCACCACAAGTCCTGCTTCCTGCAGCTCATATGTTGCCTCTGATACGGGTAGTCCTGTAACATCTGCCAGTTCAATCTCTGTTGGCTCTAAGGGTTCCCCTGTAGAGATAACCACAACAACTATGGAGCCCTCAATAACTTCTGCTTCCCCTGCAGGACTCTGCATAATGACGTTTCCTTCGGGAACTTCTAGGTCTGGCGATCTGACTATATTTGCGGTCAGATTAAGCTCTTCAAAAATATCGAGCACGGCCTCTTCGCTCAGACCTACCGTGTTAGGAACTAGAACCATATCGGCAGCCTCGCCGGGCGCTTCAGCTGCTAGCACTATAGAGATGGGCGAGCCCTCCACAACTTCCTGACCTTCTGCAGGGGTCGAACTAATCACCGTTCCAGGCACGGCCCCCTGAGGAGTGTCTTCAGCAGATGCTGTTGTTACCTGTCCTAGGCTTAAGTCAGCCTTTTGAAGCTCAAGAGTGGCACTCTCTTCTGTTAGTCCAATTAGGTTGGGCACAACCACTTGAGAAACAGCTTGCTCAACGGGGGGAGGTGGCTCAATATTAGTTCGTTCAAAGATGAAGTAACCTAACCCCAGTAGAGCTGCAATAATAACGGCGATAAAAATCCAAGCAACCTTTGACTTCACCTCTGGCTGCGCGACAAGCGAATCCGTGTTGGGAATCTGCGCTGACACCTTACCTTTTTGCACGCTAGAGCTTTTGTAGTGCACAATCTGCGGAGACAGTCCCGCATCTTTAAGTTTAGCGCTGGCTTCCCCTTCCTCTAAGCCACGCACGTCAGGCAAGTTTACCTGTACACGCTCGTTGATAGAGGGGCCACTGGACACTAAGAGCAAAGATTCCATATCAGGGCAGGTCAAGACACCTGCAGCAGGATGCTGTGCCATAACAGCACCCTTTGCGATGCTGTCGTTATAGTCATAAATAACACGAGGCTTTAAGCCAATTTCTGCTAGCTCTTCTAGTGCAATACCCTGACTTTTGCCCATGACATCAAGCATGCGGATGTCCTTGTCCTCCATTGATTGCTTATGTGCGGCGTCAAGAGGACCTGTCGAAACAACAACTACAATTCGTGAACCACTAGGTATAGTATGGGTGAATTCTGCCACGCTGGAGAGCACTCCTAATAGTGATACAGGGGTTGGTTACAGACAATTACTTAAAAGTGCCCACTATTTCGAGGTCGTATGGTGAACCTGCGATAGCAGGTGGGTGTCCGCACCGAGGGCTCCAATCTCCACACCATTACCCTAAACTTCAGAGCAACGCGAGGATTTCTGTCCTCCCCGGGATAATTAAGACTCCCGAATTCGTAAGTGTTGGTTCGACCGTTGTTTCGACCTCGAAGCAGTGGGCACTTATGAACACCTCCATTGTACCCGCGCAGCACAATTTAGTCCATTGAATTTAAGCTACAATTCCGTTGCTTTACACCCCGAAATAAACCCAAGAGTGGTGCTATACTAGTAGGTTGATGTAACTACTGTCACATGTCATTGCGCGGAGTTCGTGCGGTAAAGTGCACTTAATGCCACCCCAAATACTTCCAGTTCACGAAGCTCCTTAAAGCTTATATCTGCTGTCTGCATTACCGTATGCGGGGGCTCGCTATCATACTGAAGTCCAAGCTCATCCGCTTTGTCCCACAACAAGGTACCTGGCAAGACATGCAGACTTGACGCTTGCAAAACCCCTGGATCAGCATCCTGCACTACAAAGCGCATACTTTCAAGACAGAACTCAACATTATCACCTGGCAGCCCAAGGATTAGGTCAGCAATAACAGTGATGCCTGCACGGCGACAAGCCTTGATCCCTTCAAGGTAGGCGTTGCGATTAAAGTTTCTTTGACTAAGTTCTAACGCGCGGGCTCCTGTCGTTTGCGGACCCGTTTCTACACTAATGACTCCTGCACGTACCAAGAGTGCTGCCTGCTCATCATCAATGCTCTCGATATCAACCTCGATGGTGTGCAGGCGGATTCCTTGCGCAGCATAAGGTGCCAAAATGTCAGAGAGCTTCTGCAGTCGTCCCTTTGTCAGATTAAACGCACTGTCAACAAAGGTGAAAGATTGCATTCCTGGGGTGCTTGCCACCAGATCAATGTCTGCCGCAATGCGCCCCCAACTAAAACTGCGCACCTGTGCAATTCCCTTGCTCTCATAGCAGTAACTACAGCGATGAGGACAGCCACGATAGGTTTCGATGTAGGCAGAGCCGTCTACAGATGGCCTGTGGTTTTCGGTATAGGGAGAGGGGATCATGTCCATTTCTGATATCGCATCACGCGTGGGCAAATAGGCTAACTTATGCGAAGAGCCATCACGCATAAGAACCTCAACAACGTCACAGATAACACGCTCACCTTCACTGGCTGCAACATAGACAACCTGTGGCGCAAAACGATCTCTAATTTCATTCGCGTTAGGGCCAACCTCTGGACCACCTAAAATAATAGGCAGGTCTGGACGTACTTTACGCAGAATTCGCAATGCCTCATAAACAGTCTGCGCGTTCCAGCAGTAAACGGAAAAGCCCACAAGGTCTGGTTCGTATTCTTGTGATAAAAGGTCGTAGACAATCCACCAGGCGCTGACAGTAGTATCAAACTCTAGATTTCCAACAGCCATATTTGATAAACGCTCGTCACCGCGCAGAGATTCACGCAAATAGGCATTAGCAAGGCACTGATACCCAGGCTGAGAGATACCCACTAGTGCAATAGCATAAGGGGACTTAGTCACGGTTCTCCCCCACCCTGGAAGTCTTTTCTGAGCCGACCACTTTGTCGGATTTGGCGTCCTTGCCTGACTTACCTGACCTGCCTGGAAAGGTGGTTCCGTTTGAACTGGCGGTCTCGACAGCGGTTATCGTCTGATAAAGTTGCGCCCCCTGCAAGTAGCGACCCGCGAAAGATTCATCACCAACAACAAAGAAAGCGACTGAATTTTGTACCGCCAGACTGTGAGCACTATCAAGTATTGAGTCACCACCTAATAGCGTAACCAAAGAAGCAGGGTCTGCCTCTGCGAAACTGATACGTATCGCATCAACACCCGCTACGATGGCCGCCTGCATGACAGTGACAAAATAGGGTGCCGTATGTTTACAGATAAAGATATCGGCACAAACAAAGACGTTTAGCCCTAACTGCGTCGCAGCAGCACGGATACCCTGAATCCCTGCTAAGCGCACATCAAAAGGGGCGCCCTGATTAATCGAGTCCATTTCGCGCGGCAAAAAGGGTATCTCGAACATACGCACCCCATTACCTACGCAGCCCTGCGCATCACGCGGGTTAGCTAGAGCAGCGGCATCAGTACGCATCCCAACGCGGCGGACTTTTGCTGCAGCCAAAGCCTGCACGATACTCACTAGACTAGGATGACGAAAGGGTTCCATGCCACACATCATGACCGAGGCTTCCACTGAAGAAAGCCCTTCAATGCGCAGCAGCAAAGTATTCAACCCCACAGGCTCTACGGAATTTTCTTGCTTAGTTGAGGATGCGCGCAGACAACGAGGGCAGGGGTTTGCCCCCCTACTTAATACATCGTCATCTTGTGCGTCTGACACACTTCCTATAAGTAACTCGTGAAAAATTATCATTGTTAATCGCAGTCAAGAGTGCTCATAAGGTTCAAGACTTGTGTAGATATTGAGCCCCATGTGCACTCTTATCTATACGTGTGCTCTTATCTATAATTCACAAACTGTAAGGGAATATCGTAATCTGCCTCTTTAACGAAGGTGATAACTGCCTGCAAGTCATCACGGCTGGGACTTGAAACGCGAATCTTATCGCCTTCGATAACTGTTTTTACCTTTTTGAATTTCTGCGCCTTGATATCTTTGTTGAGCTTTTTGATCATCGTTTCTTCAATACCGCTAACAATGGTGCCGGTAAAACGCACATTACCCAATGAGGCAGCAACAGGGTCTGACCACTGTACGGCCTTCAGGTCAATGTCACGACGGATAAGCTTTGAGTTCAGCACATCTTTAACCTGCCCACCAATAAAGTCACTGGGTGCTGTTAGTGTGAATTCGTGCTTTGCCTTGTCGTAATCAAGCGTGGCTCCACTATCCTTTAGGTCATAGCGCTGCTTGAGTTCTTTTGCTGCTTGCTGAAAAGCATTGTCGACTTCTTGATAGTCAACTTCAGAAACTATGTCAAAACTTGCGTCTTTGCCCATGATGCAACCTTTCTTAAGGACCCTGCTTGTAGCAAGCCCCACCTTAGCCTTTATTGTCTATCCAGCTATCCAGTATAAATGAAAAGCGGTGGATACACTCCACCGCTTAATCTTGCTCTTATTTTGTTCTGTCTTGCCTTATGCACCCTGTCCTAAAGCACACCTTAAGTCAATTCGGCCTACTTCGCCAATTTGTGTCCGTACATCTTTACCGCAGCAATACAGGCTACAACTGCAATACCCGTCCACCATACCACTGATAGGATTAAGTCGCTGTTACTAACAGGACTGCCCATCATCAATGCGCGGGCGCTATCAATGACTGGCGTAAAGGGTTGATGCTCTGCAAATAGTGCCAGCCATCTAGGCAGAGTTTCAATAGGAGCAAAACCTGAACTTAAGTAGGGCAGCAGTGAAATCATCGTCAACGATGATGACGCTGACTCTTCGCTTTTGACTACTAGGCCAACAAATACTGCAAGCCAGGTCGCTGCAACGGTCACGAGCAAAAAGATGCCTGCAATAGCAAGCCATTGCGTAAAGCTGGCCTCTGGTCTAAAGCCAATAATAAATGCCCCAACGGTTACTGCAACCACCACAATGACACTTCTAAACACAGAGGCACACACATGTCCTAGCAAAAAAGAAGATTGAGCTATGGGCATGGACCTAAAGCGGTCGACAATGCCTGCCTTCTTTTCTCTGTTAATGCTGATTCCTACAAAGATAGTGCTTTGCACAATTGAAATCATCATAATGCTCGGCACGATGAAATTAACGTAATTAGCGCGTCCCATCTCCATCGCCCCACCTAGTACCAAGCCGAAAAGCATTATCATAATGAAAGGTGCAACAATAGCCATGCCAAAGGCATCAGGATTTCTAAAGCCAATCTTTATATTGCGCTTAAACATTACATAGGTGTCAGAAAAAAATCTCATTATCGCCCCTTCTTATTTTTCACCGATATGGGTAAGGAATACGTCTTCAAGTGTTGGTAAACTGTCTGTCTCTTCGCAATACAAATCCTGTTTCAATTCTTCGGGTGAACCCTGTGCGATAATCACGCCCTCATGCAGGATGGCAACCTGGTTTGCCAGCTGCTCTGCCTCTTCCAGGTACTGCGTGGTCAGAAAAATCGTGACTCCGTCGTTTGCCATCGTGCGGATTAGCTCCCACATTGCAATACGGTTTTGCGGGTCAAGTCCTGTCGTTGGCTCATCTAAAAAGATAACGGGAGAGTTACCCATAAGCGTCATCGCAATATCGAGTCTGCGGCGCATACCGCCCGAATAGTCCGATACGGGCTTATCTGCAGCGTCCTCTAGGCGAAAAGCCTGCAGCAAGCGCACAGTTTCTGCCTTGCTGTTTTCCACGCGTCGCAAGTCTGCAATCATCTGCAGATTCTCTCTGCCCGTTAGCAGTTCATCAGTTGCAGCATATTGCCCTGTCAAGCTGATAGACTCACGTACACGATCTGAATACTTCACAACATCGCATCCATTAATGGATGCGCTGCCCCTATCAGGCTTGCCTAGGGTCGTCAAAATATTAACTGCTGTTGTTTTACCAGCACCGTTTGAGCCCAGCAGGCAAAATATGCCCCCTTTTGCCACTTCGAAGCTCACACCTTTTAGAACATGGTGATCGCCCTTACGGCTTCGATAATACTTATGTAAGTCTTTCACTGAAATCATGCTTTTCATAGTCGTTCTTTCTCCTTCTTATTGGTATATTTGCCAACATTATTAATCTTCACTATATTTTTACCGCGGTCTAGCCAAAGAGGCATGTGTCACTCTTTCCGCTTGAACAAAGCTTTCGCCAACCAGGCAATAATATTGGTTGCGTTACCGTATAAGCTCACTTAAAAGCAGAACAGAATCGTGCACTACCAAGAGAACATCCACATAATTGAATCCTGGTAATACGCTCATGCTTTTTGTAATCATTCTTCCCTCCTCTGTCGTCTTCTGTAGCTTCCTTTGAAGCAGTTATCTTTATAATACATGCTGAATGTATGTATCTTTGGGTAAAAAGAGAGGGCGGAGTGCGCCCATTTCTTCTTGCTTACTTAGTAGCGTAACAATGTTTTGTTACGCTGTCAAGAACTTTTAGTAATTTTCTTTCTGCAGTCTTTCTTGCTCTATTTTTTCGACAACCTTTTCAAAGTCGGCTCCGTCATAATACTGGTCAAAAAGCATCTGGGCCGCCTCATCTGCCCCTTCGTGAAATACAGGAAAGCCAACGCCGTCAAACAGTCTCTGCATAAGTTCTAACTTTTCGGCCTGCTCCTCTACAGAGCCAGGTGAAATATTTGGATTTGTCCAGATATTCATCGTAATCATAAGCAGCTCTGCAAGCCATTTCGCATTGTTGGGGGCAATGGAGCCGTCTGCTATTCCCTCTTCAATAAGGGGCTCAATATAATTTTGTGCAATTTTGCGGTTAAACTCGAATTGCCGCATTAAAAAATGTGGGTTTCGAAGTAAGTCTACGGTAACTGCCATTACCTCTTTGAAATTATCATCAACTTCCACTTGAATTTCTGCGTTTGAAAAAATCGCTTTTTGCAGCTTCTGAAGACCCGTAAGATCCTCTTCATCTTGAACCTTATCGAAAGGGTTATTGTCGTAGAAAAAACGTCCTGCGATTTCATCCAAAACCTCTTCTTTGGACTTAAAGTGATGGTAGAAGGCTCCCCTTGTTAGCCCATCCATATTGTCTACGATGTCAAGAACAGTAGTGTTCTCGTAGCCCTTTTCCAAAAAAAGCTCAAGGGATGCATCCAGTATTTTTTGACGCGTTTGCTCTGGAAACTTGTTGCGGGGCATGTTTACTCCTTCCTAATCTCTTCAATCTGACCTTAGCTCAACTTACATACATTCACTATGTATGTATAATAACGAGAAGCTATCGTTCCGTCAAGCCTAAGATAAATTTATTTTTAACTGCTTCAATCGGTAATCGAAGCAAGCAGAGAAAGGCCCTGAGAATGTATCAGTTTGATACATTCTGCTCATTTGTTTGCTTTTCTAGCTAGCAGCACCTGACAGTCTAAGTAACACAATGGGTGCGCTTGAATCTGCAAGCTTCTGCTTGCTTAAGGCCTAATTTATACTGGAGATATGCAGGAAAATGACCTTATACTTGACCGGTACCGAGTCCTAGAGCACCTAGGATCTGGGGGCTTTGCCTCTGTCTATCGCGCCTTTGATGAGAGAATCGCCCGTCGTGTTGCTATAAAAATCTTGCCCCTACGAACAGCAAGCGGCAAAGGTGCCTCTAAAACAGGCGCGCAGAAAATGAGTGAAGCTGCATTAATGGGACTAGAGGAGGCACGTACAGCGGCTATGCTGAGCCATCCTGCCATCGTGTCGCTTTTTGACTTTGAAATAGATGAACAACGTGGTGTTGCCTACCTTATTATGGAAGATATTGACGGGGCAACTGTTGCTGACATTCCTAGTGAATACCTGACAGATGAAGTCATTGCTGCCATTCTTAAGGCCGCCGCTGATGCCTTAACCTATGCCCATAAAAACGGTGTGTTGCATTTGGATATAAAACCAGACAATATCCTCATAAGTCACGAGGGGCAGATAAAACTTGCCGACTTTGGACTGGCTCAACTATCACACATAGGTCAAAACAATGGCAGGGGAAGCAAGCATGGCAGAGCCATAGCAGGAACCCTAGGTTATATGCCTTTAGAGCAATTATCCGGAGATGAAGTCTGCGAAGCTACCGATCAGTGGGCCCTTGCTGCTGTTATTTACGAACTGTTTTCTGATGAATATCCCTATTTTGAAGAAGTCTCCCGCAAACCAACTGCTAGCAGCATGCTTAAAGCACAAGAGGCAGACGAAGTTGCATTGCTTGACTTAAATAACATTGTTCTTGAAGGCATTTTCACGCGAGCATTAGCACGAAATCCTGATATGCGCTTTGAAAGTGTTAAAGAATTCTATGAAGTTTTATTAGCCGAACTGGGGGATCGTCCCTCTGCAACTGCTGGCAAGCGCGAACTTAAAAAACTTATTCCGGAACTAACCAATGATGAGCCAGATGACCCGGACGAAATGGGGGGACTCCCCTCTTCAAGAAGGCTGGGACGCAACAAGGCAGACCGTGAGTCACGCGATTTTGCAGGCTGCTTGCGTAGTGTCCTCAGCATCACCTTTAAAGTAATTATGGGAATTGCGCTCGCTATATGCTTACTTGCCTGGATTGTGCCAGATATTTTACTACTAAGCGGTAACAATCGCTGGTTGGTTGTTCAGGTGGCTGCAGGTGTCTTTATAATTGGGGCACTATTAGGGTTATTGTTCGCAGCTAACCGTGCACGTCGCCACAGATAAAGTGGCCCACGGGCAACAAGGTAAGTGCCGGCAATAGACTAGGACACCGTGAACAGAGTATCAGCAATAAGACGCCAACAAGAATAGATAGAGTTCATGAAACTAATTAGGGAATTTGAAACAAACTTAGGAAACATTATAGAAGGGACGTTTGGAGCAGTGTTTCGATCACCAGTGCAACCTGCAGAGCTTGCGCGGGCTGCTGCGAAAGAAATGACGCGGTCGCGAAAGCTGGGTCTTGGCAAACAGCATGTGGCAAACGTGTATTTTGTCTTTATTTCTCCGCGTGACGGAGAAAACATGGGTGACCTTGCCCCAACTATTGAAGGGGAGCTGGAAAGTTATCTGCTTGCCTTTGCTCGCGAACGCGATTACTCTTTTGTTACCCGTCCCGTAGTGCGCTTTTCTATTGATGAAAACCTGAAACGTCAAGGAAAGTTCGATGTTATTGGCCAGCAAATGACCGTTGAGGCCATTTACGCAGAGATGGGCAACGTCGCTGGTGTTACTGACGAAGTTGAGGCAGCGCAACATAGAGTTGTTGCGCCGGCAATGGTAGCAATGCCCGAGCCCGACCAGATGCCTGAGCTCATTATTAATGATCCTATTCCTACCCCAGCAGCACATCCCCCTGCTGATCCGTGGGCTGGTGCGCCAGCTCCAACAGAACGCCCACCTACCGCAGTTGTTCCTGGTGCTGCAGTCCCTGCGACTCCCGCCGCCGCGGTTGCGGTCGCCCCCTCTATGGGTGGCGCAGCAAGTGCAGACCCCGCAACAACAATTATGCCTGCTGCAACCCCCCAGGTAACACGAATTGGAAGTGTTGTGCTGCCTGACCGCGGGGAGGTCGAGTTAGATCCGCAGCGCACCTATATAACGGGACGCCAAAGTACCTGCGACCTACCTGTGGCTGATGCCAACATCTCTCGCCAGCACGCAGAGTTCTTCTGGGATGGTGAAGGTTGGTCATTACGTGACTTGGGCTCTACTAACGGCACTAGTGTCAATGGACAACGAATCAATGGCTCTGTAGAGCTTCATGATAGTGATCGCATCACTCTAGGAATATCAACCCTTATCTATCATGAGACAAGCAGGATGGCCTAGCTGTGATAGATGTCTTACTTTTTGCAGGGCGCATATTACTAATTGCCCTTCTCTACATCTTTTTACTGTTTGCTATCAAAGCAGGCGTGGGATTAGTTCGTAGTGGCAGCCGCTCTAAAAAAGGTGCACAACTAAGTATTGTAATTACACAGGGTCCCAGTTCTTTGCTCGGTACCACAATGCCCATTAACAGCAGCATTGTTATCGGGCGTGCTCCTGGTAGTGATATTTTTGTACCTGATGACTTGATTTCAGGAAAACATGCACGCATTACTCCAATTCCTGATGGTGCAATTATTGAAGACTTGGGCTCTACTAACGGCACTCTACTTAATGGACTGCCCGTAACCATACCTGAAAACCTTATAGCAGGCGATAAAATCTCGATCGGCATGCTTGTTCTGGAAGTAGATGGACGATGAGTAAAAAACGCAATCGTAATACTGTCCCTTTTGCAGCACTGACCCATGTGGGCAATGTTCGAGCCTTAAATGAAGATTCGCTGCTAGCACTGCCCCCTTTGTATGCAGTCGCAGACGGCCTGGGAGGGCACGAATCAGGAGAGGTTGCCTCTTCACTGGCCATCGATGCCCTGCGCGATCATGCCCCAAAACATCCCGAACCCGTTGCACTTGCCCGTGCAGTTCAGTCAGCAAATCAGGCGGTTATCTCTGGCATTAGCAAGGGTGTTGGACGCGAAGGCATGGGCACAACCATGACAGCCGTTATGATAGAGAGCGGCCGTGCAGTATTTGCGCAAGTCGGTGATTCGCGAGCCTACCTGTTACGTAACCGGTCGCTATCGCAGGTTACCGAAGACCATTCCGTAGTAGGAGAAATGATGCGTAGCGGACATCTGACTGCCGAAGAAGCGCGCAGACATCCGCAGCGTAGTGTTATTACCCGTGCATTGGGCAGCGATCCCCAGCTAAATGTAGACACTTTCGAGGTCACAATTTTGCGCGGAGACCGACTGCTTATCTGCACTGATGGTCTGACTACAATGGTTGAAGACGAAAAAATTCAAGACATACTAACAGGTAGCCTTGATCCCAATCATGCCGCAGAAAAATTAGTTCAAGCAGCGCTTGATGCGGGTGGCAATGACAACATTAGCGTCATTGTAGTTGACATCAACGAAGCACAGGGCGCAAATGCTGCCGCGATGGCTGCAATGAAGCAGAAAAAACCACGCTCGAAACTGTGGCTGTGGATGCTTATCTGGACTGCACTGGTTGCCGCTGCGCTAGCTGGCGTTTACTTTCTAACAATGGATTATGTCGAGAACCGTGCTTACTTAAGCAGTCAATCAGGTACCGTATATTTAAACAAAGGGGTCCCGGGAAGTATCCTTGGCTTCGAGCTAACGCTGGACTCTTTTCCAACACTGGTGGAGACTGACCTCTTAGCCCCTGAATTCCAGGCAAGAATTGAACTAAAGCCAGGCTTTGAGTCTGTCGACTATGCTATGGCAGAGCTCGAGACGATGGTGGAGCGCTCTCCCCTTTATTTTGACCGCGCTGAAGAGTTTATCACCTACGGATTATTAGAGGAAAACAACCCTTAATGGGAACCCGCAGAAATACTGAGTTACTGCTGCTTTTTGCTGCAGCATTACCTGTCCTGCTTTTCTTCGCCATCGTGGGCACACAGGCAGGAGGTGACTTTTCTTGGGAATACCTGGCAGTTCCTGCTGCACTTTTTCTTGCTTTTGGCCTTACCCACGTAGTGCTGCGCTTTAGGGCACCAGGGGCAGACCCTGTTCTGTTGCCCGTTGCCTTTGTACTTTCGGGTACAGGGCTTGCGATGCTAACGCGACTTGCCCCCGATGAAGTCATGTGGCAGGTTACTCTACTTTTCATAGCAGTCGCAGTAATGGTTTTTTTCCTTTTTGCTGTACCAAAACTAGAGCGGCTTGCAGACTACAAATACACTATGTTTTTGGGCTGCATTATTCTTCAAGTACTTCCCTTTATTCCGGGTCTGGGAAGAACCTACCACGGGGCGACCCGCTGGATCAGTATCCCTGGCATTAACTTTTCATTTCAGCCGGGGGAGATCGCCCAGATTCTACTTATTTTATTCCTGGCAGGCTACCTGGCAGAAAATCGCGAACTGTTAAGCATTTCAACCCGCCGCATCTTCGGTGTCATCCCTTTTCCTGAACCACGCACCTTAATGCCCCTGATAATCATGTGGGCAATCTCTTTCGTCATCATGGTTTTCCAGCGAGACCTGGGGGCATCACTTCTCTTCTTCAGTGTGTTCCTTGCGATGGTTTATGCGGCCACAGGACGCTTTGTGTACGTGGCTACCGGGCTGGGGCTTTTTGGTGCAGGAGCTTACTTCGCCTATAGCACCTTTTCCCACGTCCAGATACGTGTTGCCAATTGGATAGATCCCTTCGCAAATCCAGCAGCAGAGGGCTTCCAATTAATTCAGTCCCTTTTCGCCTTTGCTGCAGGGGGTCTCTTTGGGCTTGGTCCTGGCGGGGGTCTACCCCACCGTATCCCTCTGGTTGAAGATGACTTTATTTTTGCAGCTATTGGCGAAGAGCTAGGTCTGCTAGGGGCGGCAATCATTATTATTTGCTTCCTTATTCTGATTTACCGCGGACTCTCTATTGCGTCCCGCGCAAAATCTGACATGGCCGCCTTCACTGCCGTAGGCATTGTGGCATCTCTAGGCTTCCAGGTTTTTGTAATCATTGGGGGCGTGACACGCCTAATTCCTATGACGGGGGTTACTCTGCCCTTTATTTCGCGAGGAGGAACTTCGCTTCTTGCCGTATTTATCTTGCTTGCATTACTGCTGCGGGCAGGGGACGAAACCACAGGCATTAACTCGGAAATGAAGTCCACGGGTGGACTTATGTCTGTTTTGGGGCGCGTAGCTCTAGGGAAAAGATTAACGGTACTTGCCGTATTCTTCTCTGCGCTTATGCTAGTGCTTATAGGCAACCTCACCTGGCTACAGGTGGTTAATGCGCGCTACTCAAACAACCATCCGCTGAATACACGAAACCTAATGATGGAGGCACGCAACCCACGCGGGGCAATAGTGACAGCTGACGGCGTGGTGCTGGCAAACAGTATGCCCGTTAGCCCCGAGGAAGGAAGCGGCAGAGCGGTTACCTATAGGCGTATCTATCCTGAGGGCAGTCTAGCAGCGCACCTTGTTGGCTACCACTCTGAACAGTATGGACGTGCAGGTATTGAGGCCGCGGCAAATGATGCCTTAACTGGACAGCGCAGCTTTGGAAGCTGGAATGATGTCTTTGATGCGGCGCTGGGCAATCCTGTGCCCGGTAATGATGTTGTGTTAACTCTGGACTCGCACGTTCAACGAGCAGCCCAAAACGCACTGGGCAATAATAGGGGTGCCATTGTGGCCCTTAATCCGCAAACAGGCGCCCTGCTTGCCAGCGCCTCAACCCCTACCTATGATCCTAATTCCGTGACTGAACTCTGGGAAAGTCTGCAGTCAGACGAAACTGCACCCTTGCTAGATCGCTCTAGGCAAAGTCTTTCCGCGCCGGGATCAACCTTTAAAGTAGTAACACTTGCAGCTGCTTACGAGCACAGTGTTGCAAACCCGCAGACGGTGTACCCTGCACCTGGTGCCATGGATATTGGAAATGCCCCCGTAACTAATTTTGAGCGAAGTAACTTTGCCTCTACCAATGTACAAAACGCCATGGCCTGGTCAATTAATACGGTCTTTGGGCAACTAGCAGTAGATGTTGGGGCTGAAGACCTTGTACAGCAGTCAGAGGACTTTGGCTTTAATCAAAGAATCCCCTTTGAGCTGCACGTAAATAGCTCACTAATGCCCCATCCAGAAAATATGACCACTTGGGAACTTGCCTGGGCAGGAATCGGACAGCCCGTTGGTGAACATGATGACGATAATCCCGGTCCGCAAACTAATGCCTTTCAGATGGCCTTAGTTGCTGCAGGAATTGCAAACGATGGTGTAGTCATGCGTCCTTATGTGATTGACCACGTTGTTTCTGCCAGTGGACAGCGCTCTATATTAAGCCAGACAAGACCCACAGAATTCTCGCGAGCTATGAGTGCAGAGACTGCACAGTTGGTTGCTGATTCTATGATTCAGACAACCAATGCTGGGACTGGAGGACGCGCAGCCATTCCCGGAGTTCAAGTTGCTGGAAAAACAGGAACGGCAGAGGTTGGCACAGATAGACCAAGTAATGCCTGGTATATTGGCTTTGCTCCTGCGGAAAATCCTACGGTAGCTGTTGCCGTGATGGTTGAAGGCGCTGGGCAAGGTGGGCGTAGTGCTGCCCCTGCTGCACGCCAGGTTATGGAAGCTGCGCTGCAGGCTCAAGATTAGGGGTCATAATTGAGCAACAAGTATGCACTAATACGGTGCATTTTGTATTACAATTACAAGGATAATTTGAAATTCAAATTTTCTGCCATAGTATGAGGAGAAAACTGTGCAAAACGTATTGGTTGGCAAGCGTTATCGCCTAACAGAAAAAATCGGTTCAGGCGGTATGGCCGATGTATATAAAGCTACTGATGAAAACCTGGCAAATCGTCCCGTTGCAGTAAAGTTAATGCATCCGCAACTGGCAAGTGACCCTAGCTTTGTCGCGCGCTTTCAACAAGAAGCGGCAGCGGCGGCCAATTTGCAAAACCCCTACATTGTAAACATCTATGACTGGGGATCAGAGGTCATGCCTGATGGCAAGCAGATATATTACATCGTCATGGAGTATGTTCGTGGCGAAGACTTGAAGAGCATCATTCAGCGCACTGGTGCCCTACCTAGTGGCAAAGTAGCAGAAATTGGTGCCATGGTTTGTGCAGCGCTTAATGTTGCGCACGGTTATGACATTATCCACCGCGATATCAAGCCTCACAACATCATGGTTCTGCCTGATGGCAACATCAAAGTCATGGACTTTGGAATTGCTCGTGCGGGGAATTCGCAAATGACACAAACAGGCAGCGTACTGGGGTCCGCCCATTACGTTTCGCCTGAACAGGCGCAAGGTAAAGATCTGAACGGTGCCAGCGACTTGTACTCATTGGGCGTTGTTTTATATGAAGCTTCTACGGGCAGGATGCCCTTTGACGGGGACTCCCCCGTTGCTACAGCTCTGAAGCAAGTTCAAGAGCAAGCCGTGCGTCCTACCTCGATTAATCCAAACATGGACCCAAGCCTTGAACAGGTCATTGGTTTCGCCATGGCGAAGGACCCGCGGGCACGTTACGCAACTGCTGATGATATGCGCCGTGACTTGCTACGTGTCGCAAGAGGTGAGCCCATTGTTGGTGCTCACGGCAATGCTGACGATGATGCAACCCGCGTAATGGGTGGCGTCGTTCCTATGGGTGGTCCCCGCGGGGCACAGGACGCGGACGGAACAACCGTCATGCCTGCCGTAGATGCAGGCACAGCCCCAGCAGGAGCAGCCATGGGTGCTGGGCGCACTATCGAACCTGAAGAGCCTAAGAAAAAGAAGAAAGTCTGGGTATGGATTGGCATTATTCTGGCACTGATTGCTGCTGCTGGAATTATTGCCTGGCAACTGGGAGTTTTTGATTCTGAGGAAGATCCTGAGCTGGTAGCAATGCCCATGGTCACAGGCATCACCGAAGAAGCAGCCCGTGAAAGATTGCGTGATGCTGGTGTTGCTGTAATCGTTCCTGAAAACGGGGGCGACAGTGGAATTGTGGATGCCCTTACTCCCCCTGAGGCCAATGAGGGCCTTATCACCATAGAGGAGGAATACAGTCCAGATGTGCCAGAAGGCTACGTCATTAGCCAAGATCCTACTGAAGGGACTGAACTAGATGATGCTGCTCATGCTGCAGTGACTTTAGTTGTGAGCAAAGGCGAGAGGCGCTTTGCTGTACCTGACTTGACGGGCATGACTTTGGACGAAGCGCGTAATGCTGTGTCTGATGCCAACTTCACCATCAACCACACTACAGAGAACCATAATACTGTTCCTGAGGGGCAGATTATTAATCAAAGTCCTAGCGCAGGAGATGAACTTCCTGGCGGGTCGACTATCAATGTTGTAGTTTCGGCTGGCGTTGCCAGTGTTGCCATACCTGATGTTGCCGGACTAACAAGACAGGAAGCGATTAACCGAATCAGCAATGCCGGGTTAAATCCTCAAGAAGGCACTGCTGCACACAGCGACACCGTGGCTGAAGGGCGCGTTATCAGCCAGAACCCTAGTCCTGGCGCGGGTGTATCAATCCAGCAAGGGGCCACTGTTACTTTTGTTATCAGCAGGGGGCCAAGGCCTCCAGAGATGGTTGAGGTGCCCAATGTATCAGGAAGAAATGAGGCCGCCGCAAGGCAGGCAATAGAAAACGCAGGCCTGCGCGTAAGGAACGTCAGTCACGCCGAGGGTGAGATTGGTGTAGTCATTTCGCAAAATCCAGGGGCAGGCCAAAGAGTCCAGCCGAACTCGCAAGTGGACATCACTATTGGGTCAGGGACCTCAGACTCTACTGAATAGCTACCGAAACATGGGACACTCGAGGGTATTACTGGAGTGTCCCACTTCTTTTCTCGCAACACTTATCACGTGCCTCCGTAGCTCAGGGGATAGAGCACAGCTCTCCTAAAGCTGGTGTCAGTGGTTCAAATCCACTCGGGGGCCCCACATTCTTACAGATCAGAGGGTTACTAACCCTCATCGATCTCCCAACGACAGAAAAATCGTGCTCAAATCGTGCTTGAGTGTCAGAAAATTGCTTGTATTCATCCATCTTAGCTCTCTGTGTAGTTATTAATTGAGTCATTGAATTGGCTATTTTCTTATCCGCTCCTGGAAGAACATGGGTGTAATACTTTGCAGTAGTCTCATAGCTTGCATGACCCATGTATTCCTGCAGGTCATTCTGACTCATTCCCATAGCAGCCATTTGGGTCGCTACGGTGTGGCGGAGTGACTTGATGGTCACATCAATAAACCGTGCTTCGCCCTGTGGCGTAAGAGCGATATTCTTTCTCTGCCTCTTCCACCAATCACTTAACTTATGAGGGTCGAGGTATCCTCCTATTCCGTTAGTAACAATAGGAGTATCTTCTGTTTGCTTCACTCCCAGACCACGAAGTTCTCCTGCTTGCTCAACTCGCCATAATCTTAATCGCTTTATGCAGCTATCTTCAATTTTGATTTCTCGCCTACTGCTACTGGTTTTGAGTCCTCCCAGTTCTCCATATTCATTTAGACTGTCCTCAATTAAGATTCTTCCACTCGTAAGGTCAAAGTGCTTCCACGATAGTGCCAAAATCTCGCCCCTGCGTGCGCCTGACGCTAAGTACATACGCATAGCAATCAGTTTACTTATGTCTGATTCTTGCCTTTCAAGTTTCTCAATTTCATCCAAAAATAGAACCATTTCTTCTGCTGAAAGGTATCTAACATCAGCCGTATCAACCTTAGGAGGCTTCACCTTATTGCACGGATTAGAAAGGATGAGTTCATAATCCACAGCCTTGCCCATGATAGACTTTAGCTTTACATATATGTCTCTCATTGTGGTTCCGCTATACTCCCCTTCTTCGCGTATATCGGCAAGCACTCTATCGATTCGTCTTGGAGTAATATCTATAAGAACGTTTTGCCCAATATGCCTTGATAAGGTTCTGATTGTCCGCAGCTCTTTATCAAGCGTTGAACGTTTAACTTCTCCGTTGCTCTTTCTGATTGCGTGGTATTCATCATTAGCAAACTTTGCAAAAGTAGTTTTAGCACCACTTAAATCAAGACCAGCATCAACTTCTCGCATTCTGTCATTCATCATGCGCCTTACCTTAGACTTGCTCCCTCGAATCGTCTTAGCTTCACGCTTTTTCTCGCCACCATGATCCAAATACCAAAATGAATATCTGTGCTTAGAATTGTCGTCCTTTTTAACTGGATATACTGAACCTTCACCTATCAGTCTTGTCATCTACTTCTCCTTCTATCATTTGCTTTCTGTATTATTTTGTCTAATGCTCAACAAGCCATAGTCGTGTGCATATTTCTTTGCTAGTCTCTCTAAGGAGGTCGCTGTCTCTAATTCATCCATGTTCGCAGAAATAAACCTTAATCAACGCAAACTGAAGGAGATGCGATACTTGCCTCTTCTGCTCTGCCTGTGCTAAATCGAAGTAGACACTTATCGCATTCTGCCTTCAGACATATCAGATTATCTAGCTAAAGACATGGTAATCGCCTCCTGGACGTTCACTATCAAAGGTGATACAAAAGGGATTGCCAGCCTCTGAAATGTATGTGGTTACTGGTAAACCTATCCCACTGATCTCGTAAGCCTCATAAACATCTCTTGCTCTGATAGTTCTCTTATGTGGCTTTGGATATCGAACATTGTAGGCACGATACTTACGATACTTCCTCATTGACTTATCCTCTGTAAGCTGAAGTAAGTTTTTGCAAACATATTCTGCACGCTCTATTGAAGTTCTAGCTCTGCCCACATGAACAGTATGGGAGCCGCTTGGGGAATGATAGCCACGCCCATCCAGCAATCTACTCCATCTTATCCCCAATTCGCCTCGTCTAATGTATCCTCTTTGCGTTATTGCATGTATGTGAATACGCCCAGCTTTATCACCGCGCTCCACGACCGCAACTATTGATCCTAGTGATACCTTCGCCGCATGGCATTTGTAAAATAGAGAAAAGCTATCAAGCGCATCTTTGGGAGATTTCCAGCCTCCGTTCTTTCCACCGTTTGAAAAGGTAATTAGGCGCACAAGATTGTTCTCTCGTGAAATCTCCTCGATTCTTTTTCTGGTGCGATTCACGCTCTCTCGCTGATAACAGCGACCTTTAATGTCACCCGTATCATGAGTTCTACGCTTACCAGAAAACGACTTATAGCTTATGCTTCCTTTGCGAGAACCATCTCCGAACCTATATTCCGTGACGGCAAAACTGTATAGATAGTCTTGTTTTCTACTGCTAGTGTTGTAGGATTTATATTTATTACCAGTATGCGTGTTATCTGAAAAAGATGTAGCAAATTCAGCCATCTTAGTCACCTCCCTTCAGGTAGTCCACGAGGTTTGCACTAGGCACCCTCCAAAACTTTCCAACTTTCAACCCGCGTAAGGTTTTTTGAGTTAGTAACGCTCTTACGGTCTGGGGAGTAATCTGCAACGTATCTGCCACTTCTTGCACAGTCATTACACTTGGATATTCTTGAGATTGAGAACTAGGCATGTTAGTCCACCTCCCTTAGCAGTTCATCTATGCACTCGATACCAAGCGCATCTGCAATCTTTTGCTTCTGCCCATCCCAAGGAATGAGGCGACCATTAACAATGGCGGTAACAGTTGTATAGTGCATCCCTGTTCTACGAGATAACTCTGATTGCGAGATTCCCACTTCTTGCAGCTTTTTCTTTAGTCCTAACATCATTCCACTCCTGTTTCTAAGTATGTTTTCAGTCAACTTCATGAAGTAAAATCAATATTAGGAGTAAGGTATAATCCCTTTTATACGTTCTAGTGGATTGTTTGGAGATTTATGAAAGTTCGTTCAAACTGGAAGAAGAGCAAGTTAAGGTATGGGAATGATGGCAAGTGGATTGCCTTTGCTGGAGGTCAAGCTCCCATAGCTCCTCCTAGGTGGCACACCTTCCCAATTATTCCTCTACTGCATGAAGGAAAAATCGTCGGATTTATGCAGGACGGCTTTTACGGAATGCCTGACTTTGTGAAGGACAAGGGAAAGTGGATTCCCGCAAATGACCCACTAGCAAATGCAAGCATACCTCGCAGATTAGAAGCAAACATTTGGAATCACGAGCTAAAAAAGATTGCAGCTGGAGACCTAAACGCTATTCAATCCTTCGTTAAGCAGTATGGATTTCTTCATAGTCCTTTACCCGACCACAAGAACATTGATTCTTTATTCAATGAATATTTGGGATTCGTCCACAGCAAAAATACCTCTACTCCAAGAGACATCGAGGATGTCAGGGAAAGATTTTTGCAAGCAGCCGACTCTCTCCCCTATGCCGCCATTGGCGGAGTCTATGAAACCAATATGCTACGAAAACAGCAGATTGAGAAGAATGAAGTCATAGGTGATTGCATATCAGTAAGAGAGATAGTTGCAGTCGCTACCAAGTTGCTACTTGTTCAAGCCTTCCTTCAGAGCTGGGAAACTAGCAGGAATCCTACTACAGCATCGGGAAAGGTGCATCAATACGCTCGTAAAACCTTTCCGAATATTTATGAGCAAGAACTAAAGCGGGCTTTCACTAATGATGCAGAAGGGTTCCTTGCGCTAGGTTCTGAAGTGATTGCAATACTCAATGTATGCCTTGCTGAAATAAGAAATCATTTACGAATTACAACTTACAACATTAAAGAAGAGGAAGAGCCTGAAGGTGTCATCTTGGAAGGATTTCGGCAAGACCTATATTTTGGCTCACTCACAGAAGCTATAGCTGTACAAATCTACAACAATGCCATTGATCCCATTGGTTACAGACAGTGCAGAAATAAAGAATGCAAGGTTCGGTTTAAACGACCACGTGGACGCGCAAGGAAAGAATACGATTTTGTTTTCCGTTCTCGCAAAGAGAGATTCTATTGCAGCGATAAATGCAGAAACAAAGTATCGTATAAGAAATGGAAGGATAGTGGAGGGGGCAAGCAAGACGATACCTCAAAAGCTCCCACGGTTAAACACGGAAGCAAGAAGTAGGCTAGGCAAAACCCCAGTACCTCTCTATCCTAATCTTTCACCTTTATAGTGCTGATGCTACCTTATCGCACCACTAAACTTAACGTAGGCATCACTGTATCCTGCTGCTCTTACAGTTCCTAACACTTCTTCAGCTTCTGCTTGAGAAAGAAACGGCCCGACACAAACAGCGTGCCATACATCTGGGTTAAGGTTACTCCAAGAACTTGTAGTAACAAGACCAGCACCTAGCCCTTCGCTTTCAAAGAGCCTATCAAGAACTTGGGTGAGTGTTCTTTCTGCTTCTATCCTATCTCTACTGGCTGATACCCATATTCCGTAAAATCCTTCTTCTGGGAAGAACTCGTCAGCGTAGCGTCCGTAATATTCAATGTCAGAGCGAGCTTCACCCATCTCTCTGTCAAACTGCTCATCTGTAACGCCGTAAAAGGAAGATTCTGACTCCAGTGCAGATTCCCCTAGCTCTTGCTCTTCTACAGGCTCTGGTTCAGGAGCATCCTCTGGTTCTGATAATCCCAGGTCGGGTATGTCAATAACAACTGGTGGCTCACCAGTGGATTCATCGCTAGTCTGACCCAACAGAAGCACAGCAGCAACTATCCCAACAACTACAACGCCTACAATAGCTGCAATCCAAGGCAGTGGTGACTTCTTTTGCTCTGTGCTTGGTGCTTCTCCTTGTGTTGGTGAAATTACTTTAGGCTCTGACTCAACGCCAGAAGCCTCCTCTGCCACTTCTTCTGTTTCTTGGCTATCCACTTCGCCGATTGTATTCTGGGGCTTCTCATGGCTTTGTTGCTCACTGGTCGCCTCACCTTCGGTGTTGTATTTTTGGATGTCAAAACGACAGTGCTTACAAAACTTTGCTGTGTTACTGACTTCTTTGCCACAGCTAGGGCAATACTTCATGTGCTTTTCCTCCTCTTATCGGCTAGCTCTATCAATCAGCTCTCTTGCCGTAAATGCTCTTCCTGTATCCTTGTCATACACAAGTTCATCCATCGGAATCGCTAAGTCTAACTGCTCTCCAAACCACTCCCTCATTTCTTGAGATTGTGATGCTTCTGGAACTCTTACTGCAAACGACTGGATTATCCCATCGGTGTTTGGTGCTGCCAGCCCAATCTCTTGATTATTGTGCATAACATGAATCATGCCATTGTGACCTTCACGAAAATAGAGCATCCACGCAGCATCATGAACAAAGTGAAAAGGGAAGCAATTCCAAGGATTGTGATGCGGGTTAGGATAAGCAGGAAGATCAATGGTTCTTATATTTGAAATTCCAATATCGGTGCTAGCCAAAAAGGTTTGTCTTCCATCTCGGGAAACATATATCCAAAGCTCTCCGCTGGCAGTCACCATATAAGCTGCATCTGCTGTGCGCCCTGCCTGATTATCATCCCACAACCCTTGATCGCTTCTGGTCTGAATCAAGTATGCACCATGCCTCATAGTATGCCCAACGAAGTTTGCAGAATCAGCCAAAGCTTGGGCTTCAGCACGTTCCATTTCAATACGTCTCTGCTCAATAACGGAATTGGCAATGGGAATAGCCACAAGCAATGCTGCCCCTAGCCCAATGATTGCTAGGCGTTTCTTATCTAACGCAAACCAAGATACAACTTTTTGAGCTAAGTTTTTTGATTCTGCAATACTCTTAACTGGAACTTCCTGTTCCAATTCAACAGAAAGCCTATGACCACAGCTTTCGCAAAATACACCGTCTTTGGGCAACTTTGTGCCGCACTCCTCACAATACAACATATTTGTCCATCCTATTTCTGCGAACTAGCGAAAGCAGCTACAGCAAGACCAAAGCCTATTATCAGTATCGAAAAACCATCAACTACAACATTGTGTATTGATGTGTAAAAATCGCCACCAAACCTTGCTCCAGTGTTTGCAAAAAAGAAGTTCGCACCGAAGAGAATAAGAAAGACTGCAACCCCATACTTGCTCAACTTGCTCAATGGAATCCATGTGGAGCTAGAATGCTCTTTCTCGCCACCATTGCAATTGGGGCAAGGGGCAAACTCCCCATACTTAGCAAGGAACTTACATCCGCATTTTGTACATATCTGCGTAACTTCGCCTTCATTAGCAGATTCTTGAGGTTGCTCATAGTTTGACTCTTCAGAATTGAACTCAACACTAGTGCCGCACTCTGTGCAGAATTGTGCGCTATCTTTTAGTTGGGCAGTGCAATTTTTGCAGTCCATCTTTCCTCCTGTATTTGCATTGGAAATATAGAGGATGGACGCACAGAGCAAGCAAAAAGGCGACATTCCTCTTTGCATGAACTGTCGCGGAAATAGCAGAACTACAACCACACCGAGTTACGAAGAATATCGCCCCATTACGGTGTGGTTTAATCACTATTAAGTTGTTTGTTCTGTCGTACTCCAACAGTTCATGCGCCTACAATTCTAGCAGAGAATGGGGGAAGTTCCTGCTGAAGCTCTGAGGTTCAATCTATGACCTCCTCTTAAACCTCACTCCCTCATATACCCTCACAGGATTACCACGCTCTATGGCTTCGTGCTTTGACCACATATCCTGCTTTGCAAGATTCTTACTGTCTTGATTTTGCTTTGCTATTGCCTCACCTAAACGAGCAAGTGCAGTCTTTCTGTTTTGGTACTGTGTTCTTGCTTCTGTGGCTGTGACACTATTCCCTGTAGAGATATGGATTGCTCTAACTCCAGTTTCTACTTTGTTTACGTTCTGACCTCCTTTACCTCCGCATCTAAAAGTTTGAAAGCGTATATCTCCTTCTGAAAAGTTGGTCTGTGACTTTTCCTCAAAGATACTTACATCAATAAACCAGTTCTTTCTTTTGTGCTTTGGACGATAAGGGCTTTGGCATATCCACTTAACAGTTCCCTGCAGGTGAGATACGTCTTGGGCAGTTGAGATGACTACTGACCTGTAGCAGTCAGCGTTTCTGCCCTTTGTTACTTTGACTATTTCTAAGTCAGGAAGTTCACTTTTAAGTACCTCTAAGAACTTGCCTACAGTAAGCTCACATTCTGCTGGGCCATTGCCCGATGATATTTGAAGTAGCATGTATCCCTCCTATCCTTTGTAAGTAAGCATTGGTTTGAGTGTTGCGATCACTTCTGCTAGTCCGTGATCTACTAAACACTGCACCACTGTGTCGATATTCTTGTAGGCTTCTGCCGCCTCATCAAAGAGCAAATCTTTGTCGTGGCATACTACGACACCCTTGTACTTGTTCTGGCGGATTGTAATCATGTCATACTTGCCCCAGATACGAGACTTCACAAATCCTCTAGCCCACTTTCTTCCTGCTCCGTGAGAGAGTGAATAGACACTCTTGGCAGTATCATCAGTAGGCTTTACGATATAGGTTAGCGAGCCACGAGAGCCAGGGATTACTACTGCTCCTACCTCTGTAGATACTGCTCCTTTGCGGTGGATGTATAGTCCTTCACGCTGCTCTAAGAAATTGTGAGTGCAACCTATTACTTTCTGTGGTTCTTGGGTGTAGCCCAAATAGCGTAGTAGCTTACTTGCTACTACGTCACGATTCCTACTTGCCCAAAGAAGCGTATCGTTGTGTTTCTTGATGTATGCTTGTGCTTCTGCTCCTGTGTATCCTATGCCACTAAACTCTTCTAGAATTTGCTGTCCGTAGCCTCTTGAGCCGCTGTGTATGAGCATGTGGACTGCTTTCTTTTCTAGTCCAAGACGCTCAAACTCGCAGACGTTAAAGACCTCATGGACAAAGTGAAGTTCTGCGAAGTGATTGCCGCCACCTAGCGTGCCAAGATTGCTGATAGGGCTTGGTTCATCGTAGGTACTGGTCGCCTCAATGTCGGCAAGCCTTACCTTGCTAAGCCGCTTTACCCACTTATCTAGTTTTGCTTTTCTTCTCTCAATGCCTGTAGCGTACAAGCTCATACCGCAACCTATATCATTTGAGATTAGGTGAGGGTATACCTTATCTCTTGTTGTTAGTGCAAACCCTACAGGGCTTCTTCCTGCGTGCAGATCGGGAAGTCCTACTACACGTACTACATCATCTAATCTTTCAAGAGCATTAAGCTGCGCTACAGCATTGCTCTCCATCCAGTTTTTCTCACTCGTTATAAGAGTGGTTTTGCTATTCAAAATAGTTTCTCCTTATTGATTGTTTGTTCATACAAAAAGCCACGACACCAAATGCGGGCGTGGCTTGTCTGTTGAGTATGAAGCTGCCTTGTATTTTGGCAACAAAAAAGCACGATTTTCACCGTGCCATCAAACTAGCGTAACTATTTTGCGCATAGGCATCTATGATGGCTTATTCAGTTCACCTGTTTCTTTCTTTATTCTTGGCATTAAAACCACTTCCTTTCCAAATAGGTCAAATCTAAGGAGTCACTATACAGGAAGGACAACAAAAGTGTCAAAACAACAAACGCAGAATTACTATGCTCAGTGCAACACCTTACCTGCCGCTACTAAAAAGCAGTGGAAGTGGACACAGGCACTCTGATGTCTAGCAGACTTATTGGTATATGGCCCAGAACAAACCAATCACTCTTATATCAGGATACGTTTGGCAAATAAGTTGTTTGCATGCAGAAAAAGTTGCGCCGAGGGTTAGCGTGTCATCGACCAGCAGTACCGTTTCATAAGCCTGAAGCGCGCTGCTGCTGAAAGTCAAATTGGTAATGTGTTGAGCAGGGGTTAACCTATTGCCTGAACTGTGTGCAGAAGGACGAGTCTTTTTTGACTGAATGCAGTCAACATAGTCCAGATTGGCATTATTACAAGCAGCTTGAGCAATTTGGCAGACTCTGGCAATTCGATCGTCATAATTTGGGTCACACACACTCTTTGATGGCGGCATCGGCACTATTGCGGTTCTCTGTTTCAACAGGGAACCTGTGCTTCGCTGCAATACCTCTGCAACATCTTCAGCAAACTGATTGATTGCCTGAGCTTTGTATCGTTGCAAATTAGGATAACCCTGAATCTGTGCTATCGGCTTCTTAAGATTCATCATTTGCGACCTTGCGGGCGAACCCCATGGAACGCCTCCCGTATAGACGTTCCTATTCGGCAAAATCATATAATAAAAACATTCATCTTCAGGATTCAGATGCTCCCTGTTTTTCAGTTCAAGCCTATCAACTTTGCTCCACTGATTATGTTCATGAGCATCATTTGACATCAGGCAATTCCGCAGAAAGAGATTCTTTAGAATGTAAGAAGTCTAGCACCTGTTGCGAGTCATCCAAAATCTCAGCACCCTTTTCTAGCATTTTTTCAGGCCATGTAATGTGCTGATTATCAAAACATGAGCGCATGATAAACAACTTTCGCCCTTGTTTAATGCAGGCATTAGCCTGCGTTAGTGTTCCTGATCTATCAGAAGCTTCTACAATTACAGTTGCCTTTGAAATTGCAGCCATTGTTACATTCCGCTGTGGAAAGTACCAACGTCGATTGTTAAAAGGCTCATGCTCATAGCGATAAAAAGGTACTTGACTCACCAAAAGATGTTCTTTGGCAATAAGTCTTTGAAGTTCCGTGTTTTCTTTAGGATATGCTTCATTAATTGGAGTACCGATAACTCCGATAACATGTCCTCCATTTTGAATGGCAGATTGAAGAGCGGCGGTATCAATCCCTTTAGCCAAACCAGAGACAATAGCCACCCCACCCTTTGCCAAATCTTTTGCCAATTTGGACGCACGCTGCATACCCTGCAGAGATGCTGTTCTAGCCCCAACTATCGACACACTTGGAGCATTAAATAAAGTCACATCGCCTTGGCAGTAGAGAATCGGTACAGGACTTTCAGCCTCTCCAATACTAGAAGGAAACTGATATGTTCCATTCACTAGCACCGAAAACTGGGAGTCCTCTAAAACCACGTTTGTAATGAACTCTTTTACCTTATTATAAACTTCATCGTCTTCATGCAGTAAGCCTTGCTCTTCGCGTGCAGCTTCTGAGGGAAGAACACTTCGCTGAAACGTAGCTTCAGATATAGTCTTTAATGATGATCCTTTTTTGCTGTATAGATACTCATATCCTAAAAGCTCCTCAAAAGGTGAGACTGTTCCTGCCAGTAACCCGCTTGCACTCATGCTCATCCTCCTCAGATATTAGCTACATTTATATTATCATTATTGAAATCGTTAGCTCTAATGCCAGAAGTCCTCTCGATGACTCATTACATTATAGCGTACAAATGTTTTTACATCAATGTTCTCACTGGTTTAAACGGCTCCGCACACAGACACTTTATGTGTGCCAGTCAGCGTGTCTTTATAGTAAGATCCGTCTGGCTCGCATCACAAGAGAGACGTGGAGAGTACTGTATTTACCAGTATACACCCTCACAAAGCTCTTTCGGCTTCTGATCTGTAAGCTGTCGATTATCTTGCCTTAAGCTATCTTCTCAGGTTGGAACTAGGATTGAGCTTCTTAAGAAGAAGACTACTTCAGAGGTATTGTCTTCACCCATCTTGGTACTTTGTAGACTGCCCCATAGTTGGTGGAAGCGGTCGTTACCACGTCTCTCTAGTATTAGGTGCTTTATTTCTTGTTCTAGTTTTCTTATACCTGTTAGTACCCTTGCATGGGTGTTTACTAGGTCTAAGTCTCCGTTGTTTATTGCTAGGTCATATATCATAGTGTGTTCCTTTTTAGTGTCACCATTTTCCCCATTTGTTGATACTTAACTGGTCGCATTTTGTATCTCCTCATAGTGATCTCTTACTTGTTGTGGAGTGAAGTATCTCTTTTCAAATACCCAGTTAGGGGTAAAGGGGCTTTTGCCTATAATCCGTGTTTCTCCTATTTCTGGTACGTAAGGGTCGTCATGGTCTACTGACAAAAGATAGATGGTGGTGTATTTACCATCTTGTTCTCTAATCCTCTATGCAACAGGAAGTTCTATACGTATTATTCTGTTGTTCCTGCATTGAAAGTAAATACGTCGTAGTCTGTCATCTTTACCCATTGTTGTTGGACAAATAGTTCTTGTTGGTATCTTTACATTACTTGGTTAAAGTTACCTGTTGGGTTGTTACTGCTTCTTTGAGTAACTGTTATTGGGTTAGGTGTTATTTGGTGTCCTATTGTAGTCATGGCTGCTTGCTTTCTTCTCTTTTTAGACAGGAGGTTAAGGAGGTTAAGCTATTCGATATAGGTAATCCTTAGTCTTGGAGGGAAAGATTGGTTGTGGTCGTTTACTCTGCCGTACCATCTACTTCCTAAGTTTTGTCTGTCATGACCTTGCCCTAGTGTTATACCTCTGAAGTTGTCATTCCATCTTTGTATCTGTGCTGGTGTTGTTGCTCTTCCAAAGAAAGAGGTAATGTCAATTGTGTAGGTGGTGTTTCTTCTACAGTTGCCTCTAAGTATTTCACTTCCGCTTGCAGCAAGAAGCCACTCTCATACAATGAGAATCTTTATGTCTTTGATGGACGCTTGATGGTTTTGTGTAGATACTTGGCAGATTCTTGATCTGGATGCTCTCGCTCATATCTTTTGCGTGCTGCTCTACGTGCTGCCTTTTGAGCTTCGCCAAGTAGCTTGTCACAATACTCTCTAGCTTCTGGGGTAACATCTTTTACCTCAAAGGGTTTAAGTGCCTCTATTGCTTCTCTTACTTCAATCCAAAAGAACTCACGGTTGCGAATCAAGCGTCTGTCAGCAAATAGATCATGTATTTCTTTTTCAGTAGTAACGCTGTCTTTAACTGTGGCTGCATAGGCGCAGTCAAAAGGAATGGGTACACCAGTGCTTCCGTGAAAGAGTTGGGCTATGCGAGTGCCTACATCTTCTTGTCGCGTATAGCCAATCTTTGCCAGACCAGGCATAGCGGGATTTGTAGCTATGTAGATGATTCCAGGCATAGCTACCATTATAGCCAATGGCTATTCATTCAGATCATCGTGGCTTTGCAGGATTGATGGACGCAGCAGGCAGCACTCACAAGCCCATTGTGATCACACAACACGATCGTCCAAAGGCTGTATTGCAAGATATTGATAGCTTTTAGCAGATGCAGTGAGCGGAAGAGATTGCCGAATCGCTTGCTCGTGGTGGCGCAGAAATTGAAGCAAATAGTAAGTACTCTCACTTCAGGTGTTATGACAGAAGCCCACGCGATGACTTCTGGGCAGTAAGCTACTCGTTCCACTTGCGTGCTCAGGTCGTGCTCGCGCTGCTCACTTCTTTTCTTCTCTGCTATACTCTGCTAAGGGTGTCCAAGTATGGATAGCACTCTTGTTATTGTCTGCTATTTCCTGCTGTTTACACTCGGTGAGAACTCCTAAAGCTGGTGTCGGACGTTCGAATCGTCCCGGGGGCACCACAACAAAAGTAGCAGCGCTCAACTTCACTATGCATATTGCATTCTGCCACGACCACCAAAAAAATGACCTCCCCATCTATCCTTTCGGAAAAGCCCAGGGGCTTTTATCAACAGGGAGGAACGTTTACCACCACTATGGTAACATCTGCAATAAATTCCTTTATCCAATTGAGTAATACTTCATTCTTGAGTCTTTCCTTGAGGCTACTTCAGCTCTGCTACCTTAATCCAAGCTTAACGCGCTCTTTACTGGGCATTAAGCGCCAACTGATAATATCGGTCACTATATGGACTACATTACCCCCATAGTGATTGTTTGCCTCTTTGGACTACTGGCATGGTTATCCTACTTTGATGTGTTGGAACGCAGGTTGCCGAATCAACTGGTACTTGCTGTTGTTGTTCTTGGGGCTGGCCTTGCGCTAAGACAAAGCTTATTTATATCCAGCCTGTCGCCCCTACAAGACGCCTTAATAGGAGCACTATTAGCCGCTGGGCCAGCGCTTCTTTTTTCGTTCATTTATCATCTTGTCCGCAGACAAGATGGCTTTGGCGCCGGGGACATTAAATTGCTAGCGGCACTAGGGCTTTTCTTTGGGCCAGCTGGCGTCATGCTACTACCCATCGCGTCCCTACTTGCGGCCATGGTCACCCTCCCCCAAATGTTTGCAGCTTCACTCAGAGCAAAACTAAAAACACAGACTGCCCCACCCTTCTCTGAAGAAGTAGTGCCTGCATCTGAAAATACACCTACAGTGCCATCAGCAATTAACAAGGCCCAAGGACAAACTATTGCCTTCGGGCCTTATATTTCACTTGCAGCTTTTGTCGTGCTGCTTATGGCACAACTGTTTTAGCTACGCCGTAATGCTAATATGAAGCAAGACCTGCAAAGGGAAGCCATGAGACAGTCCCTGCAAAGACCACATACTTTTCTTAGCAGTTGCGACCTACAAAGTGGAAGTAAGCTTTCGGGTGGATGCATACAGGGCAGATCTCTGGGGCTTCTTTGCCACCGTGGTCATGACCGCAATTTGCACAACGCCATACTACAGGTACTGGCTGCTTGAAAGCTTCGTCATTTTCTAGATTGTCTACAAGGTTGCGATAGCGATCTTCGTGATGCTTCTCGATCTTTGCTACGCCATCCATAAGTTCTGCAATAGCATTGAAGCCCTCTTCACGTGCTACTTCAGCAAAGTTCTTGTACATATCAGTCCACTCAAAGTGCTCGCCCTCTGCAGCGTCAACTAGATTCTCTAGTGTCAGAGGAATCTCGCCTGGAGTCTTTCCCTCTGAGATAAGAATCTTGAACCACATTTTTGCGTGAGCCATCTCATTGTGAGCAGTTTCCTCAAAAACATCTGCAATATAGTTCAGGCCTTCTTTTCTGGCCTGACCTGCATAGTAGGTGTACTTATTTCGCGCCTGGCTTTCACCAGCAAACGCGGTTTTTAGATTTTCCTCGGTTCTTGAACCCTTAAATTCCATAGTTATTACTCCTCTCAAAAGAACAATAAAACCTTCATGTTGTAATCATACTACACATTTGCCCTCTAAAACAGCTAAATTAAGAATCATTATTATTTTTGTAATTGAAGAATTCCTGGAAGATTCAAAAGCGCCCAAATAGAGCCAGGCTGTGGTGAGCCATGGGTAAATTTTGCGCAGGCCTGCCAGGTACTCGCTATTGTGAGGTGCTCTATGTGTAGGCGCGTTGAACTTGGGTCGGTAGAGAAAGCTACTGAGCGCGCTTAATAAAAAAGCCTGCCATAGACATGAGCAACTGTGATGCCTTATTGGGCTCAAGCGCTTCTGCCAATTTGGCTTTCTCATCACTAATCAGGCTCAAGGCAAGGGCTCGTGCAAAGTCAATGGAGCCCGCCTCTTCCAGAATCTGAACGGCCTCTTCCAATACAGCAGGATCTGATGTGCGTGAGTGCAGGATGCTTAGTAAGCGATCGCGTGCCTCTGGCTCAGCATTGCTTAAAGCATGTACTACCATTAGGGTACGCTTGCCTTCGGTGATGTCAATGCGGAAATCCTTGCTACGGTCTGACCCTGTCAGATTAATCAAGTCATCTTGAATTTGAAAAGCAAGACCCGCTGCCTGCCCAAAGCTACGTAGGCTTTCGACAAGCGATTCATCAGCACCCCCAATAATTGCACCAACTGCCAAAGGGGTAGCCCCTGAATAAAAAGCCGTCTTATGGGTCGCCATAACCAGATAATCAGAAACATCTAAGTCAAAACGATTGTCTCGCGCCCAACCGATATCAAGGGCCTGACCCTCGATGGTACGCGTGGTCATATTAACCAGTTCGCGCAAAACAGCAATCTTTGTAGTGTCATCCAAAGAAGTATCTGCAACGACACTGCCCGTTACCAAAGATAAGGCCAAATCGCCTGCATTTATGGCTAGCGCAACACCTTCTTTGATGTGGAAGCAGGGCTCGCCGCGACGAGTCTCAGCATCATCTTGAATGTCGTCATGAATTAACGCTGCTGTATGAAAATGCTCAATAGCAATTGCGCTACGCAGCGCTAGCGTGGGGTCACCGCCAACAGCCTCGCACGCAAGCATGCAGATGATGGGACGGTGACGCTTGCCACTATTTGCACTAAACTCTGCAAGTGGTGTGTAGAGGTAGCGCAACATGTCGCTATGGGCGCCTTGCTCTGCTGAAAAATGTTCATCTAGAAAGGCATCAATCTTTTTGCCCTCTTTGCGCAAATAAAGCTCAAAGGACAGTTCGTTTAATCGGTCAAGCGCCATGTTGCGTGTTTGCTCCTCTAAAAAGTAGGTGTCATCTGCCCATTGGCAGAGCGCAACCTATTACTATTCGCTGTCTGGTCTGTCGATACTAACAATTTCAATATCGAAAGTGATGTCTGAGTTTGGCGGAATGATGTACTCACCATCAGGGCCAGGAACGCCCTGGTCACCATAGGCCTGATCAGCGGGAATCTCCACTGTCTTTTCTTCGCCTATTTCCATGCCCATTACGGCATCATCAAAACCAGGAATCATCATGCCAGCACCCGCCTGGAACACCAGTGGCTCGCGACCTTCAGAGGTATCAAAAACCTCACCGTCAGAAAGTCTTCCTGTATATTCAACGGCAATAGTATCACCTGGCTCTACAACCAAGGCACCATCGTCCCCATTTCCATTACAGGCAGTAAGCATTAACATCGCCCCTAGCAAAATCCCCAGTAAAAGTACGGTCTTCTTCATGATAGGTCTCCTTAAAATGCCGCAGGTCAATCGGCGTAATGCTGCCTATTCCAAAGAACAGCAATTGCGACACTCAAACATTATAAGACACTTAGCTGAATCTGTCTGAAATTACTTCCTTCCAAATGCGGGCATCAATGCCGGGGGAACCGGGCTCCCAGTGGTTACTGTTGACGGCTGACTCCCAATTTCTGCCTGCATGTGCAACGCGTTCGCCCGCAGAATACAGCCTACCCGCCTGCCAAGGCTCGTATGAAGCAGTGCTTCCCTGAACAATCTCACGGTAAAAATCGGGAGTATGACCAGGCATCCAGTCAGGCCTTGCAGTATGTGCCTGCAAAACACGAAAGACTTGGTCAAGCCGCCTCACCAGCTGGCCTTCTGACAGAGGAGCTCCTGCGCTCCACACGGTAATCATGTGCGGATTAGCAAGCGCCTCTGTATCACTTGCAGTTTCTGATATTACCTGACGAACCTGCTGAACTGTCTGTCCAAATGATTGCTTCGGGTCTATAGTAAGTGTTATTTTCATCTTTTCTCCTAACTCCAACGAATATTAGTAATGGTTATCCACTGGGCAGACGCCTGCACATCTGCCGTCATACCAGAGGGCAAATCAATCATGTCTGCAGTGACATCAGCAGAGGAATCTCTTTGAATCGTGATGAATGAGGTCCACCTAGGAAGTTCGTCCCCTATTACAATACGCAGTAGATCACCGCCGTGCGTGTATACATTCCACAGAATGATCTCGTTCTCGCCATTGTTTTCTACGTCTGCGCCTGCAAATTCCCCGCCAAAACTGACCCAGTCAACGCCTGAAGGGAAATCAGTTCCGCGCAAGTAGTCCATATAACCAGAATCCTCGTGATCATCAGTCGTCCAAAATGCGAGAGCAAAGGGGCGTGATCCTGGCTCTGGCTGCCCTTGGTCCTGTCCCTGTCCTTGTCCCTGCCTAAAAACGGTGTTTCCGCGATTGGCGAGGCGAGAGAGCTGATGTCCCCTTGCCGCCATCCGCGCTAAAGTGCGGCCGCCTGCCGCTGTACGGGACATGGGCTACTCCTCCCAGTACAGTACGTTAGGATTTGCTTGCTGCACAGCAACACTAGGAATGCCTGCTGTGGGACTCAGTGTCAGCTTGCCATCCCCAACACCCCCAGCAGAGCCACCTTCAGCAGAATAGACTTCCCAAAGCCAAATCAGCAAATCCACAGACACTGGCGCAAAACTAACCTCTGTCGCGGTGTTGTTCGTGAAGTTAACTTCGATACTGTTGGTAGAGGTCACAGTTCTGCCATCCATCCGACCAATAAGAGTAAAGGTGAAACACTCACCAGCCAGTGCGGCCTCGGGAATAGCACATCTGCCATCTTCTAGCTTTACTGGACGGGGTGCGGGCAAATCCCCACCGGCAAAAAGCACCAGTGCTTCGTCGGTAATCTCCCAGTCATCGCCAAAGGTAAACGTAAGTCCTGCTACTTCCCCTTCGGTAAAGTCAATAAAGGGTCCTGACTGAAAAAGGGCTTCCCCCTGTGCTTCAAAAAATGCTTGCTTCATAATTTAGTCCTTTCTTTGTGTGTGCTCATCTTTTGTGTGTACTTGTCTCTATAGCGGTACCTAATAAAGGCGCCCATCTGATGTGTGTGCTTACCTAAATCACGCATACGACGCGCAAGGGTTTAAGTCGCTCATCAGGCTGTCTGCTTAAATCGCGCGCAGCAAACTAGTTGCAATCCAGCCGCGCTGTCCGCCAACAGATACGTTGCGCCACCTATGTCCTGCTACCGTCTGAATAGTTTCAGACGAAGATATTGCGGTCACGGTGACATCTGCATTCAACGTGCGAAGGATTGTTCCGTTAGGGGCGCCCCTGAAGTGTGTACGTGAAGTAGTCCTAAACTGCTCGACGTTGCCTGCCAAATATGTCCCCGGAACCCAGCCCATGCCCGTCCACCACCAGTTGCGGTTTCCGTTTATGGCCTGGCCGTTAGTCGCCCTGCGCAAGGGAGTGATGACCGTGTCACGAGGAAGCACTGCCCCTGTGGATCCACTTGTGTTATTGGGCTGCCTCCACACCGTTAGATTTGCTGCTAGCCTAAACCTCTTCCCTGTTACCGCCTGAATCCCAAAAACCCCAGCTAGCGACGGAAGGGGCAGATTGCCCACACGGTCTACTGCGGGGGCACCCGCAGGAGCAGTTGCTGCAGGATTAGTTGCTGCAGGTGCAGACACACGTCCGCCCGTATTTACTGCAATGGTTTGCGCTACTGCGTCCACCGCACGATTCCTATGTGCTGTCCATGCTGCCATGTCAGCAGCGTTCGTCATAAAAGCCCATTCGATTAGGATTCCGTTACTAGGAAAACTGTTTAGAAAAAACAGGTCTGTCCTGCGCCTAGGTCCGCGATTTGGGATGCCTAGTTCGCGGGCAATGGCAGCGCTCACTGCACGTGCTAGGGGCAGCATTGCTGCGTTTCGGTACAAAACTTCCACGCCCCGTGCTGCTGCATTGCTGAACCCATTAAGGTGATTGCTGATAACGATATGCGGATTATGCGCACGCGCACGGTCGCGCTGCTGGGTAAGTACAGCACTTGCGGTGGCTGCATCACTGGTGGAGTTACCCGCCCAATTGCCCATGGCATTAAGCCTCTGGATCATGCGATTGGTAGCCCAACGTGCTTCAATGTGTTCATGTAATCCGTGCCCTCTAGTGCCTGGACTTGCAGCACTGTGACCTGCGTTTACACTGTACCTTCTAGCCATGACCATCACCTACTGATAGAGTCATCTCTAATTTGGCTTCAGAATATGCACCCTCTGGACAGCCCTGCAATACTTCGTCAATGAAGTACTCATTACCTTGAGCGTCGCAGACAATGCACTGATCTGGACTGGATTTAACTGACCATTCCCCCAATTTTGTCATGAGGGGCGACAGTAGCAGCATGACCACAGGAACAATCGCAACGATTGCCCATTCGGGCATGTTAAGCGCCACTAAAACGTCGCCTAGTGCATAACGAACTTCAGGCAAGGCCACCACCAATACGCCTGCAAAACAGTGCAAAACAGTGCGCAGCCATCTTGCAACTGCCGAGTTCTCGCACAGTATCCAATAAAACATATTACGCATCCTTTCTTAGATGTTTCTTTCCAAAGGACTGGATTATCAGTCCTACGACAGCGACAAATACGACGCTGCCAGCCCACCACAAAATACCAAGTTGTGTCTCTAGGACACCCTGCTCATGCTGGGTCTGGCGCACCATGGCATAAGCCTCAGTCGCAAGATCACAAGGATCAGAGAAGGTATCGATCTTTGTCTCAACACGCTTAATATCACCACGCAGTTCAGCAATAGCTTCGATTACTTCACGGTCAGATATCGCACTTTCTGTTGATGCCATGTGCGCCCCCTTCCTATCTATTTAGTTATTTGTTTGCTTAATTTGGCTGATCGTCTGCCACCAGGCAGGTGCCACTATTTTTTCCTTTCAATGAAGGCGCAGGCCTTCACCTATCAATCCACGTCCTATGCTGGATTATTTGCTGCAAATACACCACGGATTATTCTGAAACCTGTACCCCACGGGGCAAACCCAGAGCTGTGTCTGACAATGTCACCATTAGTGCGGAAAGAGAAAATCGATCCTGTATCTGCATCCGTCAGGTGAACAGTCGTCCAGGGCAATGCTGCTGGAGTATTTACTCTACCGACAACATAGTCAGCGTTATTGCCTGTTGCATTTTGATGTGCTGCCTGGGTTGGCCTGATGCCAGCTTCAAAATGGACAATCCCCCCGTGCCTTGCAAATCTATGCTGTCCGGCTTGCGCGGTCCACCCACTTTGAGCAGCCCATCCCCAGTTGGTCCAGCCATCACGACGAAGCTTGCTTCCAGCAATGGTTCCATTGGCAATCTTGTCGTTAGTCACGGCCAAGTTTGCAAGTGCCCTATTGCTTACCGCCCCGGTAAATATCCTAGGGTCATCTATCGCGTTAGCAGCGATCTGTGCCCTTGTAACTGTTTGGTTCGCAAGCTTTGTCCCTACAATAGTTCCGTCAGGAATACGAACTGGGGAGGGTAGTACTCCTGTAGCGTTCCAGCTAGCACCCTGCGGGCTTAAGGTAGCAACAATAAGTCCGCCCTCTGGGTTACCTTGCGGGGCAAAAAAGAACTCGATGTTCTGCATTCCATCTGCAGAACCAATCCTTGCCACAATAAGATGTGCGCCCATTGGCTGACCACCTACGCTTATAGGATGCCTGTTAAAGCGCACATAGGCACCATCAACCAGCAGTACCCCTGTAACAGTAAACTCTGCGTCCCCTGTCTGCGTGAAGTTAAAGCGCTCCACAATCATGTCGGACCATAGGTCACGGTAAAGCATGCGTCTATGCGCTGCGGAAACAGGTCTTGGATGTTCCTGGGTGCCGTCAAAGGGCAAAGTAATTAAAGTCGAGTCACTCATGAAGTGCTCCTTTCTACAAGTTGTCTAATAGTTGGATACGTAGTACCAATAGTGATGTTGATATGAGAGTGCTGTCCTTCAAACACCTCTTCAACCTCACTCACAATGTCGTCATGTCTAACACCAAAGGCTTCATAGCCAATTCGGTCGCCTATCTGGTAGTCGACTCCGTACTGAAAACGCTCTTGGCCAACAGTACCTGTCAACGCATGTTCACAGGGCTGTTCATGAAGTCTTTCGATGCCACGCGCCCTAAGGCGAGCTTCCTGCTGCGCCCTTGTAAGCGGAGGACTTCCCTCAATGCCATCGCTTTCACCAATGTCATTAGCGTCAACAAAAAGTTCACCATAATCAACATCAAGGTTGATGCGGGAACTCACAACAAATCTGTCAGTGTTTTCACCCTGGCCAGCAGTGATGGCTGTGTTTTTGCGGTCAATACTTTCAAAGCTGTAGTCCACGTCAGTTAGATCACCGTAACTGGTTGATACGATTACCTGACTTGATAAGTCACGACCCTCATACAGCAAAGGCACAATGCGCTTAGCACCCGTAGCTGCATCAACTTCAAAGCGACTAAAGAAACGAATGGGATGGCCTTCAATAAGACCTTCTATATGTTCATAGATTGTGCCCCACGACATTTGCTGAGCAAGCTGTACATTCAAGTGCTGTCCCGCGCGCGCTACAGTAAGTGGAGCAAAGAACGAAATAGCCCTACTCTGCCCAGGAACGTGCGCGTTACTAGCAGTTGCTGCCGCAACAAGCCTACGAATAATTTCTGCACGGCTTGCATTAAAATCATGTGTCCTAAAAAGCACCCTGCGCTTTAACAGGCCCACAGGGTCATATGCTGATAAATAACTGCCCTTGTTTGCAAGGTCACTTACGATTCTTTTCTTATTGATAAAAAGAATCGTATCAGTGTCTGACCGTTCCAGGTAGGTCGCCTGCACAATGTCATCAAAGCATCTAAAGGGAGCCTTCAGGTCAGCAGTAGCACCCATAAGTCCCGTGCACCACGACAGACTTTCGTATTCTGGCAGGATAGCTATGCGCTCTGCGTTTTCGTTAAGCAGATAAAGTTCCATAGCCTACACCCCTTCGAATAGTTCATGAAAGGTAATGCGGGGATTGCCTGCAAGCCCTACTAATTCAACTTCGCTTTTGCCCAGAGGTAACTTTGGAAACGTACCTTCAAGTGCATTAAGCCTTTTCTGACCGCCCACACTAAGCATCTTAGCGACCGTGTCAAAAACAATGCGTTCACCACTAGCAACGCCTGTAATGCGTGCATGCTCTTCCCCATCAATCAAAAGGTTTATGGTGCCTGCAGCAGTAGCCGTCATAGACAGCACGAAAGATGCAGGATAATCACCATAATTAAACACCGTTGTTGACCCACTGCCACCTATGGTGCCGTAATGTGCGGGATACCCTGATGGTTCTACAGGATATTCCAGGCCACCCGTTGTTCCATCAAGATCTGATGTTATTCCCTGAGCACTCTTGAAAAAGGGCTCTGGGCAAAGAAACGACACCGATATCACCGGTGTTGCTAGCGCTGAAGCCGCGTGAAGTTCAACTATGCCATCACGGTAGCCCTCAATAACCCTTGTAGTATTTCCGCGTGTAACTTTGATTGTTTCTTTGCGACCCAAAGGAAACAAGGACGCTGCCTGTGCGTGTCCAACACCTGTCGCTGCAAAATCTAAGGTAATGCGCCTAGACTGTGCCCTAGTACCACCCACCGTACCACCGTCTAGGATGGCATGATCAAAGTGAGCAGTCTCACCTAGGGTCGACATAAGTCCGTCATGACCAATCAGCACATTCAGTTCATGTGCATGACTTGAGAGATTAAGGACGCGATCACTATTAGAAATCTCGATATCTAATAAGTTCTGATTAGGATCAACAGGAGCCAGCGGAGGCTGCACCTCTGGTTCAGGAATGTCAGGTACTTCAGGCAGGTCAGGCTGGTCAAAAGTGTCATCTTCAAGAACATCAAAAATCTTACCGTACAGCTTTCTATCAAATAACATCTTCTACCCCCTTGCCATTTGTCTTTGCGCACTACGATTAGCTGCAAGTACTTCGTGATAACCCGTTACAGGGGTATTGAAGGTCATATAGGTGTTCCCCATACCACCAGCACCAGCTAAACTAAAGCTGCGACCTGTCCCACCAATGCCAAAACTACTGACATCAGAAGCTGTTGCCCCAAGGGATAATGCCGTTGAGACATCAAAGGCACCGGCGATGGCGTCAGCCATATTACATACAGCCTTTATGACATCAGAAGTCCCGTCGCTTAGACCCTGCACAAGACCCTCGCAGATACTTGTACCTATTTCCATAAACACGCGTGAGGGAGAATTAATGCCCAGAAGGTTACGAGCAGCGGCAGGAATAGCATTGATGACTCTTCTAACTGCAGACATCACCCTATCCTTAGCATTAGTAATCCCCCTGGCTAGACCTTGAATAATATCGCGGCCAATTCCAGCCATTCGTCCTGGAAGTGCTGTTACTGTATTTACGACCGTATCCCGTACACTGTTCCAGACACCACTGGCACTTTCTACAGCACCATTCCACATTTCTCCAACGCGACCGCGCACCGCACCAATGCCTGCCTCAATTAAGGTTCTGGCAGTACTTACATGACCAGAAATACCCGTCCATGCCTCACTAGCACGGCCTGTTGCACCGTTCCATATTCCTAAGGCACGTTCTCGAACAGCGCCAATGCCTACCTGGATTAAGCCTCTATTAGTGCTAACATGACGAGTAATACCACCCCACGCTTCGCCAGCAAGACCCGCCGCACCATCCCACATCTCACGTGCTCTATCACCAAGCTCACCTGTCCACCTAGTAATGACACTATGTGCGCCTTCTGAAGCGATAGCCATTTCTTTCCACATTTCACGAGTGCTTTCCTCCAGATCGTCATTTGCTGCAATATATTCACCTGTTGACTTTATGACATCCATGTTGGCTTCTACTATTTCATGGGAGGCTTCAGTCTGCTCTGTCTGCGCCCCCGCAAGGTTGTCTGTTGCTTCTTCTGCCGCAGCGAGAGAACGTTCATGCTCTGTAACGGCACGATCGTGGTCCTCTTGAGCTCGAATAGCCTCTCTTGTGCCTGCACCGTGCTCATCAAGAGCCCTCTGCAATGCATCATAAGTATCCTCAACCCTACGGTTAGCCATCAGTACGCCATGTTGGGCGTCCTCGAGCCCTCTCTGTGCATCATCAAGATTTTTGGTCGCGTCATAAAGACGATTCACTGCTTCGCGCTGTCTATCGGTTGCACGCTCAAGATTTTCTTGAGCTACTCTAACTGCTTCACTGCTCTGTCCTACGTCACCAAGCGCAAAGACTAGTGGGCCTAATGGTCCAAGCAAAGCCATGACAGCAAGCTCAAGTCCTCTCATCATGGTTTCAAGAGCCCTCACAACAATCTCGCTTTCAAGAAATGCACTTATGGCACTTTGCAATCCGCTAGCAATAGCAGCTATCTTAGCAACAAGAGGAGCAGAGGCAATCTTCAAACCCTCCCAGATATTCCGAAGTCCAATGGTCACATCAATCAACCAAGCAAAGCCGCCAACAAGTAATGCGACTGCAGCAACGACAGCGGCAATAATTAAGGTTATCTTCCCTCCAGAAGCTGCAAAGGTAGCAAACGACCCCGCAAGTTTTGCAAATCCACCAGATGCACCCGTAGTCGCTGCAGCTGTACCCCCGAGCGCGGCTGTCATGCCTTGAGCTGCTGCTGTAGTACCTCCAAATAAGCTTTGAAGTGGCTTAAACGCAAGTGCCGCACCAGACCCAATTGAGGCAACGTCTCCTAAAGAACTCATCCAGCTGCTTGTTACTGGCTGCAGATTTAACCCTTCTAGCCCCTCCTTTACCCCCTGTGATATCCCATCTCCAATTTCTCTCCCCATTGAGGTAAAGTCGATGTTTCTCAAATTCACTCTTACCTCAGTAATAAATCCGCTCATATTAGGAACAACATTAATCACTGCCGTCCCTAATGCATTATTTGCAGACATACTCTCATCTCCCTTCAAGCGTGAGTACCTACTCACTTTTTTACACTTCCTTCAGTCTCTCCCGTTTATGATCGTAAAAGCTACATCAAATCTCTGTGAGGTAAAATGGACTTAACCTAATGACAAACATGTGCAAATTGATAGATCTTCAAGTACACACGAAAGGGCATATTCAATGTTTCAAAAAAAGAACATTAATGAACTGATTGCAAGATATGAACTTAACTTTGAAGACTATCCCAGCAGCGCGCTTCAGAACCGCAGTACGCAAGACATTAAAGTAGCTGCTAGCAATCAAAGCGCAGCTGATAAATCTATAAATGCCTTTTCTCAAATTTCTTATTTTGGCCAAGCTCACTCGCATCAAAATTGGGCAATTATTCGCCAAAATGAGCAGATTATTCGCCAAAATGAGCAGATTATCAACCAGAACGCAGGACTTGCACACCAAAATCAACTTATCATCGACCTGTTGCAACAAAACAAGCTATCTGACTAGTAAGAGCTCATTCGCCGCAGTGAGCGCATCATCATCCAAAATGAAGAGATCATTAGTCAAAATAAGCAAATTCTTTACCTGCTGAATAAAGACTCTACAGACTAAAGGTTCCTCCTTCTTCTAAAGCGGCAGGGCAGCAGAGTGCCACAGGCACCCTGCTCTACCCTTTTCTTATCCTAGCTAGCTGTTCTTTATAGTCATCGGCAGACAATTGCTCTTTCTTCTTTCGCGTCGCGACCTGCGTACGTGATCTAGGGGGCTCCACCATCTTTGGACGGTTTCTCCCCTTCTGACCATCCTTAGTTTGCGCCCACACTAAGATGCGCAGCATGTTTACCGTTTCAGCTAGTAGGTGATCTTGCCTGTCCCACTCAAGCGCGGGTTCAGCTGCACACATACAGCGTGACTCAGCGGGCAAATTAGCTGCTAAGTCCGCTGCATGTAGTACCGTGTAGTCTCTGCCCATTCCATCAAGGTTCAACTGATAATATTGCTGAAAGTCTGCCCTTAGCTTTGCAGAATATTCCCTGCGAAAAACTAAGAGCGTTAGGAGTTTGGGCCTATCTGCTGCAACACCTCAACTAAAAATTCTGAGGCCTTATCGGCAGTTACAATCCCATTTTCCTCGCGCAAGCCGTTCAATACCATCTGGTGCTGGTCATCAAAAATGCGGCGCATAAGCTTTGGCATCTTGAACACATTGCCTGATTGAATCTCATCAATCATGTCGAATAGCTCAAGATCATTGAACTTGTCCTGATCTACTTGCACGGTAATCCCGTGCGAGGCAATAGTAACAAGCCTTTTATCAGGTTGATTGCTGGGCTGGTTACTAGCCTGGAGGTTTTGGGCAGCCTCTGTCTGTGGACTGATATCTTGCCTATGCATTGCTACCACCAGCGTCATCAATGCGCGCAATGTACTCGTAAGCAGTATTGCCTTTTGCGTCAGGTAGTGCCGCTAGAGTCAATTCATAGCCAACAGGGTCAGCACCGTTGTAGACGATTTCACCTAGTTCAGCTGTTTTTACACGAGGAACTACAATGCGCTTAACCTGTCCTGCGCCCATAAGGATTTCATAGACATGGATACGCTCTGCCAGGCCACGAGCGTTGTGCAATACTACGGTTCCGTCTGCTCTCTCGCTGACGTTTTCTGCGCCAAACACTTCTCTTAGTGTTGCTACGCTAGTCTCGATTAGCTTGAAGCTAAAGGTTTCGTTACGGCTAGTGATTTCGTTAAGCACTTCATCGCCACCCCAGGCATTAACTGCATTTGACTCAGTCTCGATGGCGTTTGTGATGCCTTCTTCTGAAGCATAGCCCAGTTCAACAAAGGTGTCTGCCAAAGGTGAGACTGCGTCTGTAGGCAGCTCTGCTGTGGCGGGAGCTGTAAAGATTGCGCCGCCTACATTTGGTCTACCACTGTGTACGTTTTTCGAGTTCATTTCTTTTCTCCTTTTCTTGTGTGTTAGGCCTTCTTTGGACCCCAGTTACGTGTTTTGCCAAAAAGAAAACCGCTCCTGTTAAGGGGAGCGGTTTCGCTGTGAGTTTATGTGCTGCCTAGACTAGCTGATGTTAAGCCATTGTTCTAGAGGTCTGTTTTGTCGTTTGCTTTATTCAGAGACTAGAAGCATTGACTCACTTTTGGACATCTTAACTATATCGTACAAATGTATGCTTGTGAGTTCCTAAAAGTTACTAATTGTTCTAGAAGATTCTTAGCAATGCTTACTCGTTCCTAGAAGTTCTTGCTAATGCTAATTGGTGCTAACCAGTGCTAAAAGTCCAATAGCCACCCTGTAATCACCTGCCTTGTAAAACTAGACGCTTAGCTGAACCTTTTCCTTTCTTCGCAACTTTGAAAGTGCAGATGTGTGTAGATTGCTTACCTTACGTAAGTATTGCTTGCGGCATTCGGCAAAGTCTTCTTTATCCCCAAAAAGTTGCTGCGCGGTTTCTTCTCTGTCTTCTAGTAAGAAATAGTATGAGTGCAGAACAGTAGCTTCATCATTATTGGAAAGAGATGAGACCATGCCCCAAAGAAGATCATATTCTTGTTCTCGCAGCACTCGAAGACCTGCAAGCTCATTTTGCATTGACTCTATCTGATAAAGCTTTAGTGGCAACTGGTCAGCCTGCTCACCACCTTGTACTGAAATGCGCTCTGGATTAATCGTGTTTGCTGAAGTTAGCCTTTCTTTAAGGCTTTCAATCTGCCGTTCTGTAATCTGAATCTTTCGTAGTAAGCTTGCATGATTCTTTAGCCTTTCTTTCACATCCATGAGTAGTGCCCCTAACTTATATCAATATACAAAGCTACGCAGTATGCCCAGCCCTTATCTACGAACACCAATGGCAACTAGTGTGAAGCGTACATTAGTTTAGTGGGGCATTCATAATACACTACTTAGCGTACAGATTTTCGATATTTTGCAAACTTTTCTTTTTAAATGAAGTGCTCTTTTAAATTTACTTTCTCGTGACGGCAAGACGCAGATACACTCAAAATGGGCATTTCTGCAGGTCAAAATTCATAAGTATTGCACTGCCTTATCCGCGCTGCTACTATGCGATTGGCAGTCTGATGTTGCAGGCGGTTCAATCTAAGTCCCTAGAAAGGGGTGAGGATTATGGCAGAAGCATTAATTGTTATAGCACTTGTGCTGACAGTAGTGCGAGAGGCCATCAAGCTGGCGCGGGTCATTGTGGCTCGAAGACAGCAAAACCGCCACAGCGAATTTGAAGTGTACCCCATTTATTGAACAGAAACAGAATACCATTTAAGCAGCTTTTAGATAATAAGCTCGGTAGTCTACAGGACTCAATCCTCCTAACTTTAGCTTAATCCTATCGTAGTTGT
>WRBC01000004.1 GCA_009779855.1 Coriobacteriia bacterium | reverse complement strand
CTAAACCTAAGTAGATTCATATCAAGAGACTCTGTACTTGGAACCTCTGAAGACCCAAGGACTCATAACTTATATACTTACGTAGCTAATGACCCACTTAATTGGTTAGACCCAAGTGGGCATACTGCAGTGCCTGGAAGATTTGGTGCACCTTCACGATCTGTAAGTGTAGCTACAGGTGCTGCAGTGAGGATTCCTTATGCAATGGTTGGTAGAACTGCAGTTAATTATCGTGTTCTTCTGACACAAAGGCAAGGAATTTCCTCAAATAATACTGCCAGAAGGATCCAAGAGCAAACCACTCGTATCAACAGAGGAGAGACAGGCTCTGACGCTCAAACTAGAAGAGCTCAGACTATGCTAGGTGATGGACGTCCTGGAAGTAACCAGACGAATTTGAGGTCAAGAATAATACAGGCGCGCGATAGGGACCACGCGAGAGATTGTCGAGAGATTCCTCTGGGTCAAGGACACCATGTGCAAACTCCACAAGTGTTACCTGTGCGAGTATGGGAAAGGACGAGCCACAGGGAATATTCTCTTATGACAGAGTGGCGAACTTTCCAGGCAGTTAACAAGGGAGTGATTGAAGGAACTACTATTTGGCATTTGCACCAGTCAAGACACAGGTTTAAATACGCTCGAGAAGTGGCAAGGCATACTGGGCACTCGGGATCTCGCCTAGTCCGTATAGCAATACAGTATCAAACTAGAATGGTTATGCGTGGGCTTCAGGGAGGAGTGGAGACTTTTTCCTTTCCTCATCCTGTCAGAACCAGTGCTTGGAGAAATCTATAGTGTCAATCAAGCAGCTAGAGGTAGAGGCAATTATGAAAAATGGGAATATTTACAGATTAGTAATAGCTGTCACTCTTGCATTCATTGCCCTCGCTACGGCAGGAGTCTGGGTTGCATTTAATGTCAAGGACTTTTCTGGCAACAATAGTAGTCCAGCAGCAATTGATATCATTGCTGGTGTCTATGATGAACTGGGTCTTTATTACTTTGCTAGTAACGAGCCCGAAGCGACCTTTACTCCGACCGAGTCTGATGATCGGATGGTTTACATCTTCAACTTGGACGGATCATTTGAATTTAGAGAAGTTACAAATAGGTTTTCTTTTGACGAGCGTTTTGAGCACATTTTTGAAGGCACTTTTGAAGTGGAAGAAATCACAATTGACGAGATAGATGCTGACAAGAGGCAGCTTATGCCCTACATCGATATTCATGCTAACTCAGGACTGTATCGCGTTACTCTATACTTCATTGATGACTTTGGACCTGAGCGCTATTTCGAGTCTGAGATGTTTATGGCTTATCTTAATGATAGTGAAAGAATCTTCTACTCACCTAGTACTAGGTCGGCCATGACTGTCAGGCAGGTTTTAGCTACTGATAAGGTTAACTTCGACACAATTGAGCCTGTTATTGGCTCATACACAGAGAAGGGACATTATAGCGGTTCCACCGGAGAAATTTTAACTATCGATGTTGACGAACGTATGACTTTCATTTTCCGGAGCAATATGACGTTTAGAGTTCAACACACTTTAAATCGAAGTACAAATTTCTATGAAGGAGTCTTCGAAGCAGAAAGGATTGAAATAGATGACGTTGACATAAGCGACTGGCTTGACACGCCTAGCTTTCTTAAAAGTGACAATACAGAATGGTATCGTATTTTTGCTTACAATCTTACTGGTCTCGAGTCTGTACCCAAGCTTGAATTGTTTATGTTGCGCTCAAAGACTTCGGATGAAGTAGTGCTTTATGTAAGTGTTCTGGATGAATTTATAATGGTTAGACAGATACAGTAGCACGTATGAATACGCTAACAAAGTACTCTTATGGAGTTAAGCTTAGCCTCGTGACAACCATCGCAATCCTTTATTTGCAAGCGATTACAATATATTGGGTCGCGCCTTTGGAGTCCCCTGATATTTCACTCCGTATCTATGAAGAGGCGTTTCAAATTGGGTATCCTGCAGCTTTCTTTTTTGCGTTATTTCTGGGTTTGCTCGCCTCTGTATGCTATGGTGTATTTTTCTACTTCCTAAAAGGTGCGCTAGGTAGAGCAGTTAGTACGAGAGCGCTTACTGTCACCGCTTGTTCTGGAGTAGTCTCTATTATGGCAATTACTGTAATGCACCTAATTAATCCTTTTTACGCGCTGGAGATAGTTTTGGAAGATTCGGTAGCAATTTCTCCCCATGCTTTTTCAGTACTTGCTTTTTCGTCTTTAGCATTATAGTTACAGCCATCCATTGCGGCCTGGTTATATTTACATTTCGAAAGGTCTTTTCTGCGGTTACGAAAGGGCTGCTTATTCTTGTTATTGTTGTAAAGCTGTTGAGCTTATTTCCCATTGCTGCTCTTGCCTACCTTACCTATCATGAACAAATATATCTAGTGTATATGTACAACCTGCTTTCTTCTGAGTACCCCACACAGATAAATAATCTTTTGTGGGTAAATGCGTTTTTCTTCTGCATAGTTATGATGTTTGCCTTTTGGGATCTGCCAAGAAACAATTTGTTTCTTTCAGAGTATTCACTTCAGGAAAAAATGAGCCTTCAGCTAAACAAGGCCAGATGGTATGTAGCGGTAATCTGTTTAGCCTTAGCGTTTATAGTGGCTATGTTCTTCTGGGTAATAGTGCTATTTATGCTGGGCTTAATCTAGTGAGAGGCTGGGGAGAATGATGTATTCAAAATACAAGTTTAGGCTCTGATAAAATGAGCTAAGAGCCAAGGAAGGGTACCTGGAGAAGTTTGTGATTTTGGCAGTTTCAAAAAACCCAAAAACAAAACCTCGCTTTAGCACTGTGCAAAGTCAAAGTGCATACGGCAAGATGGCGATTATTGCTTTGTTGGTATCCTTATGTCTACTCATCCTAAGTAGTTGTTCCGCTGGCGAAGTACAAGAAATAGACCCAATTTTTAAAACCGACCCTCTGGCAATTCTTACTATTGCCGGTACATACGAGTGGGTTGAGGGCTATTACACCTATGGTAACGGAGACTCACCTTTTATTCCCATTGAGTTTGACGATATGCCTGAGCACGGAGCTAGTATTATCTACACGTTTACTCTTGAGGGAACTTTCAGAGCTGATTTTAACAGAATGGGCTACACGTTTGATCGTGGGAATAGGTATGATGCAAGAGAGTATGTAACTGTTTTTAGGGGAACTTTTGACGCAGAACAGATATCTCTCGCTGATGTAAGCATTAATGACAGGCTTCTTATGAAATATGCTGAAGAGCGCTTCAATACAGACTGGTACCGTGTTGTTATGCATGATGAAAGCAGTCTTCATGGCTTCTCAGAAATTGAGATGATTGTGTCTCGTGCAAATGATGACGATACAATTTTCTATACTCCTATTCGCAAAGGAATTCCTGAGGCAGAAACTTCTCGTGTCGTAAAGACTAGACAAGCACTAGAAGTCGACTTTGACTTGGTAGAGGTTATTGCTGGGACGTACTTTGATGAGAAGAGTTACGACAGTTCAAATGGTACCTTTGTATCCTTGCAAAGTGATGAACGAAGAAGCTACACCTTCAATCCAGATGCGAGCTTTAGAATTGAAGCAGTGGACTCTGCTCAAGTGTTACATGAAGGAATTCTTAGTCCTGAACAAGTTACGCTTGACGATATTGACGAGGACACCAAACTGCTCATGCCAGGTATTAGCGAGAGGGGAGATGAGAGCCTATATCGTATTAAGTTACTTGACTTCCGAGGTGAGGGGTTTGTGCGTGGATTTGAGCTATTTGTGTCGCATATAAGTGACGATGATGTAGTGATATATCTACCAATGTTTGAGTTAGCTTGGATTCGTGTTATTAATGAGAGGGATGATGTAATCATTAATACGCTCGATCAAGCTGTAACTGCACGAAAAGTACAAGAGTGACATGAGCCCTAATGAGCACACTGTAGCCACTGAAGAAAAATGCGGACAGCGAAAGAGAAGTCGAACATTTTTCTTAAGAATTGCACTTATTATCGCAAGTGTCATTATGCTTTTAGTGTTAGGTGCTTTGATAGCAGGTGAAATTGTCGATAGGCAAGAAGACAATAGCCCTGCGAGAACTTTCGAACAACAACTGGCGAGTGAGGCAAATCTCGAAATTCTTGATGCAATTACAGGGACATATATAGAAATAGAGGCACGTAGAGATGCTGACGTGATTTTCTCTCCTCTTCAATTTGAAGAACAGGTTGCCTTCATCTTCAATTCGGATATGACTTTTAGTATTGGGCATGTTAGATCACAAATCTTACCCTACATTGGCACTTTTGAGGTTGAAGAAATCACACTAGATGATATTGATACAGATTATAGACAGCACATGCAAGGTATTGATGGGCGCATTCATGCTGGACTATTTCGTATCTCTGCCCGTAATTTGGAAGGGTATACTGCTATTTCTGAGCCACACCTTGAGCTGCTTATGTCTCGTGTGGACGACAGCGATGTGATTATTTACTGGCCTACCTACAAGGAGACAGTGACTGTTAGAAAGATTTTGTCCGTCATTGATGAGCAGCGCATGAATTATACTTTCAATTCGGACATGACTTTTAGAATTGGCCATGGCGAAGAGCACCTTGCGCCCTTTGAGGGTGTTTTTAGAGTTGAAGAAATTATGATTGATGATATCAGTCCAGACGATAGATTTCTCATGCCCCGTATCGATGAGAGAGCTGATATGAGCCTGTATCGCATCGTGCTGCATAACGCAAGTGGGCCTGACTCCAATCCTGTATATGAACTGTTTATGTCTCGAGCAAGTGACAATGATGTGATTTTCTACTTTCCGATTTTCGGAGAAGCTATCACTGTTTGAAGGACTCCCGAGCCCCGCTAAGTGCAGAAGTAAGGTGTAGATTCTTTCTTGGAGAGTCACGTTTTTTCAGGCAAGCTCTTAACAAAGGGTGTACGGCAGATTTGTAAAGTAAATCAGTTAGAGATACTGCAGGAATGGTTGTTGATTCGAGTGCTCCAGGGGTAGCTATTGCTGGTTCGCAGCGCAACCGATTAGTCAACGCAACAATTAGTTTTGATGCACAAGCAAGGTATGCTTTTCATTTTCGTTGTGGACGTTCACCGAGCACAGTGACAATACCAATGAATGGCTTACGAGTTAGCGGGGCTAGAATGACGGGCTTTGAATTTGAAATATTCAACTACTTAAGAAGTAAGGCAAGTGCAACGGCGGCAAGTAGTGTAAGACTAGCAAAATGGTCAGAAAAAGCTCAAAGCAGACTGAGATAGTGGAAGAGAAATTGTTGTGGAAATAATTAAAGAGTATAAAAAGAATAGCAGCGGAATTAAAATCGGCTTAATGATTACGGTTGCACTCCTTTCCATTCAGGCCATAATTGTGCTTATGCGCCAGGCTTGGGCTATTCATCCTTTACCTCTCTACGTTGAGGCTGGAGCACTTCAAAGTGGTCGGCCTGGCCTCCTGTTTGTCATAGTTCTGCTTAGTCTTTTGGCTTCAATGTCTTATTGCGTGGTTTTTTACTTTGCGAAATGCGGACTAGGCAGCATCGTTAAGACGGGACCACTTATGGCTACCGCTATTACTGGAGCAGGGTCTATTATGGCGATTGCTCTTATGTGGACAGTTAATCTTCTTGAGTCACTTGAGACGTCCGTAGATTACTGGACTGTTGCTCCTCATGCGCAAAGTATACTGACTTTCTACTTTCTTGGTGTTATGCTTATGGGTATTCATTGCGCCTTAATTATACTGACATTTTCAAGAGTACTATCATTGGGTATGAAAATAGCACTCTTGGTTTCTGTTTTTTTGCAAACGCTTTGTCTTGCTCCTGTTGTCGTGCTTGCATATTTTACTTACACTAAGCAATTGCCAAAATTGTACTACTGGTATGTGACTAGTACAGGCAGCTTTTTGACAGATGCCTGGATAAATGTGCCTTTGCTTATTAGTGCCTCTGCATTTAGTGTATTTTTGATATATTCCTTTTGGAGCTTACCTAAAAATGAACTGTTTATGCCAATGATTCCAACTGACTGGAGATTGTATTTCAATAAAATTGGTTGGTTTGCAGCTATGCTGATTTTGCTAGTTAGTCTTGCAGTCACGGTATGGTCACCCTTGGTGACACTTCTGGTCACTGTTGACTGGGAAGTAATGCGTCTAAGTAATTTGTAGTCTAGGAATAAGTGAACTTGTTTTAATGGTGTTCTGCAACTATTACTCAAGAGTGCTTGCAGGTGTCAGAGTCTTTGTGCAGCCAGGGAGGTGATGGACAGTGACTGGCTTTATAGAGCCTTAAAGCTCACATGCTTGAACACGCATAGACTTTGTATGCCTTCTTGTATTGACGTTTGTATATTATTTCGCAACAATTTAGAGCGCATAACATTAGGAGGATCTAAGGATGACTACACATGCACCTAGGCCACTTTTTGACCCAAGAACAGGCATTGGTGAAGCAATTGTAGTTGTTGATGAGAAACAAGCACCAACTAACAGCGAAGCAGGATAACGAAAGTGACCTTTTACCCTCAAGAAGTACTAGGAGCCTTCCTTTTTGCCCTATTCATGATAGCAATTCAAGCACCTGTGTTCCTTTGGCTGATTGCTTGGAAGAATCCACTTAATTCGCTAAATAGATCAAGAATCTACCAAAGAAAGGATTTGCGCGTTAAGCCTGGTGAGTGCGACGAAGTGCTCTTCATCAGAGCTCTTAGAGTAGACAAGAAAAAGTATTTATCTATAAGAGAATCCTTTTTTGCTATGAAAATGGATTACGCCCCGACAGATGAAAAAATTGACCACTTATTGAGGCGTGCACAAAAAAGCTTTAACAAAAAGTTAAACAGGACTGAGAAAGAATTGACGGGGCTTGATTGTGAGATTTTAGCAAGCATGAAAGAAAAACTCGCTGCAGGAAATTTGGAAGTGGACAATTTTACCGTAGGATATGAAGTAGAAAAATCATCATGGCTTAGACATCTATCTGTAAAGACAGTGCTCATTTGGGCTTTTATCTTTGCGTCTCCTATACTTATTCCTCCCTTTTTTATAAATGGTTCCACCACTATGCTAGTAGGTGTTCTTGCTTCTGAAAATGTCCTTCGTCGTAGTAGAGATGAAAAGACTAGAAGGCGTGTTAAACTTGCTCAAAGATTGGTGCTTATTGGAACCTTCTGGATAATAATAACTTTTCCCATTATGGCTTTTGTGGGATGGCTTGAGTGGGCTACTCTCTCATGAGGTCAATTAGGATAACGCTGGACTCGTAATGCCTGTAGGGCGATTACTGCATGATAACAGTGACAGCAAGTTCATAAAAGCGGTAGAAATTATACAGGCAATATGCGATACTTGTACCCAATATTAATGAGCAATTGTTGTCGCATTTGGACAGTCTGTAAACAACAAGCGCAGAATTGCTGGGGGGTAATTATGCACAAGTTTCTTGCCAGAGACAAAGCAATTTATTCATTTGACCCCAATCATGAACCGGTAATATCTATCGATCAGTGTGAAGTACTTGTTGTAGAGACTATGGATTGCTTCGCAGAACAAATCAAATCCAAAGATGATGCCATGGAAGCCTTCGATTGGTCGCGTATTAATCCAGCTACAGGACCTGTCTACATTCAAGGGGTAAAGCCTGGCGACATTGTCCGAATTGACATCCTAAAAATTGAAATCGCTGAAAGTTCACTTATGGCCTGCATCCCAGGTGCAGGTGCGTTGGCTGACCACATCGCAGAAGCAGAAAGAACCTTCCTTAAAAAAGAGGACAACCACATAGTCTTGGAAACAGAACGTGGAAAGCTTGATATTCCGATTAATCCTATGGTTGGTGTTATTGGCATGACTCCTGCAAATAAGTCCGTGCCAACAGGCACGCCGGACGCGCACGGGGGAAACATGGACTGTCGCCTAGCGACCGAAGGTTCAAGTCTTTATTTTAAGGCAGAAGTAGAAGGTGGCCTCTTTGCCTGTGGTGACTTGCATGCAGTTATGGGTGACGGAGAGGTACTTATCTGCGGGGCAGAAACATCAGGGGAGGTAACCATCCGTGCGCAAGTAGTAGATGCCCCTAATTTACCGACTCCTCTTCTTGAAAATGCGGGTCTTTATGCAGTGCTCGCATCAGCCGAAACAGTAGATGAAGCCTGCAAGCTAGCAAACGATATGATGATGAGTTTCCTGACAAAAACAGTAGGGCTAGGCGTGAATGATTCTGCGCGCTTAATGTCACTAGTAGGTAATCTGCGTATTTGTCAGATAGTTGACCCTCTGATGACGGTAAGGTTTGAGTTTCCGAAATGGGCTTTGGACGATTTAGGTTTTACTCATATTGGACGCACAGAGACTACCTGCAAGTAAGGCACTTCAATAAAGCGTTTCTGCACAATTTGCAACCTTCAAATTATTGTTCTGTAGCAGCTAACAGCATGGTTATGTTTGCTATACTTATGCGGTATATGTTGTCTGCGGTGAACTAACTAGTTGCGCCGCTTCTTTCATGTAGGGGGAAGCACCTATGATCAGGATTGGCATTAACGGCTTTGGACGTATTGGACGCCTTGTTTTTCGTGTGGCGTGGGAAGATCCAGCGGTAGAAGTTGTTTCGGTAAACGACCTAACAGACCCGAAGACTCTTGCTCATCTCTTAAAGTATGATTCAGTCCACGGTAAGTTTGATAAGGATGTTCAGGTTGTAGATGGTGGTTTTACTGTCGATGGCAAACTAGTCAAGGTAAGTGCAGAACGCAACCCTGCAGATCTTAGCTGGGGTGAAGATGGGGTTCAGCTTGTTGTAGAGTCAACAGGCTTCTTTACTGATGCCCATGCCGCTAAGGCACATATTGACGCTGGTGCAGAGCGCGTTATTATCTCAGCACCTGCTAAAAACGAAGACCTCACTGTTGTGTTTGGTGTAAATGAAGGCGACTATGACCCAGAAAAGCACTTCATTGTTTCAAACGCATCTTGCACCACTAATTGTCTAGCGCCTTTCGCAAAAGTGCTGCGTGATAGCTTTGGCCTTAAAGAAGGCTTCATGAATACCATTCACGCTTACACCAATGATCAGGCAATGCTTGATCAACCTCATAGCGACTTGCGCCGTGCACGTGCAGGGGCTGTATCGATTATTCCTACCTCTACAGGGGCAGCGAAAGCAATTGGCCTTGTGCTTCCTGACATGAAAGGCAAGCTAGACGGAGCATCCATGCGCGTTCCCGTGCCAGATGGATCAGTGGTTGACCTAGTCTGCGTACTTGAAAAGCCAGCCACAAAAGAAGAAATCAATGCTGCCATGAAAGCTGCGGCAGAGGGTCCCATGAAGGGCTATTTAGAATATTGCGAAGACCCTATCGTCTCAATTGATGTTGTGGGTAATCCAGCAAGCTCAGTATTTGACTCACTCTCAACCATGGTTATGGGTGGCGAGGCAGGCACCTTCGTCAAGGTAGTCAGCTGGTACGACAACGAATATGGCTATTCGAACCGTTGCGTTGACTTAGCAAAGCTTATGATGAGCTAAACCAATTGGACGGGCAGTACACTTCGCGCCGCATTTTGCCTAGTACGTTACAATTCGCACCAATTAGAGAGGGCAGGTCCTTTGAGTATTAAAAAGACAGTCAGAGACATAGAGGTTGCAGGTCAAAGAGTCTTAGTACGCGTTGACTTTAACGTGCCTTTAGACGGTGATACTGTTGCAGATGACACGCGCATACGTGCAGCTTTGCCAACAATTCGCTACTTAGCGGACCATAATGCAAGAGTAATCCTCTGTAGTCATCTGGGTCGTCCAGATGGGAAGCCAGACCCACAATTCTCGCTAAGGCCTATCTGTCGAGTCTTGACGCGCCTGCTAGGTCGTGAGGTTACCTTCGCAGAAGGTGATCTGGACGGTGATGTGCTAACTGCGACGCAGAACATGTCTGATGGTGAAGTAATGTTGCTAGAGAACCTGCGCTTTAACCCTGGTGAGAAAAGCAAAGACCCAGAATTTGCCCGTCAACTTGCATCACTTGCTGACATCTATGTAAATGATGCTTTTGGAACCGCACATAGAGACCATGCCTCGACAGTTGGTGTTGCAGAGCTACTTCCAGCTGTCTCGGGTCTTTTATTAGCACATGAGGTTGATACACTTACTGAAGCCCTGGGTAATCCAGAGAAGCCTTTTGTGGGCATTCTGGGCGGTTCGAAAGTTTCAGATAAGATTGGTGTTATTCGCAAACTGCTCGACACCTGTGACAAGCTACTTATTGGTGGCGGCATGGCCTTTACCTTTATTGCGGCAAAAGGGCTTGGCGTTGGGAATTCTTTGGTAGAGCGTGAGTGGATTGATGAGGCTAGGCAAATGCTAGAAAAGGCCCAAGAAACGGGCTGCAGTCTATTACTTCCCATTGATCTTGTGGTCGCGCCAGAAATCGCAGAGGATACAACTACGTTTATTGTTGGGCGTGAAGAAATCCCAGAAGGTCTTATGGGTCTAGATATTGGACCCGCGACCAGTGCGATGTTTCAGGCCGAAATTGAGCGCGCAAAGACGGTCTACTGGAACGGACCTATGGGGGTCTTTGAGGTAGCACCTTTTGAATCAGGCACACGCGAGATTGCAAAGGCGGTGGCGCGTAATAATCGTGCTGTTTCTATCATTGGTGGTGGGGATAGTGTTGCGGCCTTAAAGAAATTTGGCTATGAAGACAAGGTAACGTTCATTTCTACAGGTGGAGGGGCATCCATGAAGCTTGTAGAGGGTGCTGATTTGCCAGGCCTAAACGCACTAGATAACAAATAGGAGGGCTCAAGATGTCATCACGCAAGCCATTAGTTGCGGGCAATTGGAAAATGCACCTTACTGCAGCGCAGGGTGTGTCACTTGTGCAAAACATTGACGACTTTTGTCGTGAGCTTAAGGCTGATGTTGAGGTAGTAGTAGCCCCTCCATTTACTGCTATCCATAGTGCGTCAACAGTAATAGATATCGACAGAATGCAGCTGGGATTAGCTGCGCAAAATATGCACTGGGAAGCAGAAGGAGCCTTTACGGGTGAGATTTCACCCACCATGCTTACTGCTGCGCGTGTGGGCTATGTCATCTTAGGACATAGTGAACGCAGGGAACACTTCTTCGAGACTGATGAAGTGATCAATAAAAAGGTTAAGTCAGCCATCAGTCACGGCATATCGCCCATTCTTTGCTGTGGCGAAAGTCTAGACATACGCGAATCGGGGGAGACCCTAGCATTTATCGAGGGTCAGATCCGTGCGGGACTGGAAGATGTTAGTGCTGCACGTGCGACGGGTATCGTCATTGCCTATGAACCCATTTGGGCAATTGGTACAGGCAAGACCGCTACCCCAAAAATGGCAGAGGAAGTTTGCGAGCATATTCGTAATATTTTGGGAGATATATTTGGCACAACAATTAAAGCAAATACACGCATCCTTTACGGGGGATCAGTGAAAGCTGAAAACGCAGCACTGTTCTTTGCAGAGAAGAATATTGATGGTGCCCTTGTGGGCGGCGCAGCGCTGACTGCAGGTGCCTTCAACCCCATCATTGCTGCTGCAAAAACATAGCTGCAAGCAAGACAGATATAGTTATTACAAGAAGTAGTTCGGAGAACTTATTTAATGGCACAAAAAGCAAAAGGCCCTATTGGACTTATTATCATGGATGGTATCGCTTATGGTTCAAGCTGCGATCATCCAGAAGGCAATGCAATTTTAGCGGCGAATACTCCTAACCTTGATACATTGTGGCTGACCCAGGCTAACACCATGCTTAGCGCGAGCGGCGAGGCTGTGGGCCTGCCCTCAGGCCAGATGGGCAATTCAGAGGTTGGACACCTGAACATCGGCGCAGGACGCTGCGTCTACCAAGAGCTCTCGCGCATTGATAGAGCCATCGATGATGGCAGCTTGACTGCTAACACTATTCTTATTAACGCGCTAAACTTTGCAATTTGCAATGATAAGACGATTCATCTGATTGGCTTGCTTTCGGATGGGGGGGTGCACAGTCACCTTTCGCACCTGAAAATGCTTATTAAGCTGGCAGTAGCACAGGGATCACAAAAGGTGATTATTCACGCCCTGCTTGATGGTCGTGATGTTTCTCCTACCTCTGGTGCAGATTATTTGCGCAATATTCAATGCTTTATGGCAGATATGCCCCAAGTACATTTAGGAACGATCATGGGGCGCTATTTTGGTATGGACCGCGATAAAAGGTGGGATAGAACGCAGCGTGCCTACGATGCGATTACCCTAGGCAAGGGCAGAAAGGTCGCTGCTGATGAAGTAGCAAACGTGATTGAGTCTAGTTATGCACGCGATGTCACTGATGAGTTTATTGAGCCTTTGATTGTTGACGGGTACCAACCTTTAGAGGATGGCGACTCGCTAATTATGTTTAATTTTAGGCCTGATCGTGCGCGTCAAATCATGCGCAGCTTGATAGATGAAGATTTCGATGGCTTCCAGCGCAAAGCAACCCCAAAGATTAATGCAGTATGCTTAACTGAATATGACTCAGAGCTTGATGCCCCTGTCGCTTTTCCGAAGGCATATGTTCAAGAGACACTGGCTGACATTATTTCTGATGCGGGGCTTAAACAGTTACGTATTGCCGAGACCGAAAAGTATGCCCATGTTACCTTTTTCTTTAACGGGGGAGTAGAAGAGCCGCGTGCAGGAGAGTCACGCGCTCTAGTTCCGTCCTCTCAGGTGGCTACCTATGATTTGCAGCCAGAAATGAGTGCTGCAGAAATAACTGACCAACTAGAGGAAGCCCTAGGTTCAGATGCAGCTGATGTCTACATTGTTAACTACGCTAATGGTGACATGGTAGGACACACAGGCGTTTTTGATGCTGCAGTAAAAGCGGTAGAGGCAGTTGATCGTGAAATCGGTAGAGCCTGGGAAGCCTTTCAGAAAAAAGGCGGGGTACTTATAATTACTGCTGATCACGGTAATGCAGAAAAGATGCTTGAAGAATCTGGTGGAGTTCATACTGCCCATACCCTAAATCCTGTTCCCCTTATTATTGCGGGCACTGAATCTGAAGGGTTAAAAATTGGGGGAACCTTGGCAGATATTGCCCCTACGATCACAACAATGCTGGGGGTGGAGCCATCAAAAATGTGGACGGGTAGCAATTTGATGGTACACTAGATAGCTGTAGTTTTTGTTTTAAACCTAAGTATTGCATTTTCTATAAGGAGTCATAGTGAGCATTTTGTTGATAGCGTTAGTTACGGTTTGGGCTATTTCTGGTATTGCCCTGATAGTTTTAGTGCTTATGCATTCAGGAAAGGGAACAGGTTTGTCGGAAGCTTTTAGCGGTATCCAGTCATCTGTTGGCACAGGGATTATCGAAAAGAACCTAACACGTATGACCATTATCGCTGCAAGCATTTTTGTGTTGACTCTTGTGGGTATGATGTTGGCCTGGCCAGTGTAGCCTACTACACTAAGGCTTTACTTTAGAAATGATTCGAGAGCTCCTTGCTGGAGCTCTTTTTTCTTGAAAATGGACAAGAGGTCCATAAAGGGGGCAGATACCCTACTCTGATACAATGTGCAGAGATTCCATGCTGAAGGAAGGTTGTAACGTGTCTGGTTTTTGTGGCTTTACGGGAAAGACTAATAACAGTGCTGATGTGCTATCTGTCATGATGGATAAAGTGAAGCATCGAGGTCCAGATTACACACGAAATTATCTGGGAAAAGATGCCTCCGTTGGTTTTTGTGGCTTAGGGGTCGGTTACGGAAAAGCCATTTGTCAAAACATTCACAGTGAAGATACAGAAGTCGTTACAGTTTTTGATGGCGACATTGAAAATTATACTGAACTGCGTAAAGACTTAGAGGCGCAAGGTCATTCTTTCATTGATGATTCCGAAGTACACCTTATCTCTGTGTTGTATCGCGAGTATGGTCGTGACTTGCTGTCGCACCTGCAGGGATCATTTGCTTTTGTGGTGGTTGACCAGCAGGAGAAGTTAGTTTTTGCTGCGCGTGATCGTTTTGGTGTCAAGCCTCTTTACTACAGCGTACATCAAGGCGAGCTTGTATTTGCTTCAGAAATAAAAAGCCTCCTAGCCTTTCCAGAGGTTAAGCCTACCCTTAATAAGCCCGCGCTAGAACAGTACCTATCTTTTCAGTACTCTGTCCTGGAAGAAACATTCTTTTCTGGAATTTATAGACTTATGCCTGCACAGTCTCTGATTTTTCAGGACAGCAAGGTAGAGACGGAAAGTTACTATTTTTTCGAATTCACCCCAGAACAACAAGACTTTAATACAGCAGTTTCGCAGATTGAAGATGCTGTATTAGGTGCTGTTGAACCCTATAAAGAGTCTGAGTTAGAAGTAGGCTCATTTCTGTCAGCTGGTGTAGATTCTAGTTTTATTGCAGCGACTGCTAAGCCCAAGGCGTGTTTTACTGTGGGGTATGACGACTATAACGATAAAGACTACAGTGAAATTAAGTACGCAAAAGAATTCGTAGAAGAGTTTGGAATGCATCATGAAGTGAAGTATATTTCACCTGAGGAATACTTCAATGCCTTACCTAAGGCCCTTTACTCTATGGATGAGCCTTTGGCAGATCCTGCGGCCATTGCTTTTTACCTAGGTTGTGAAGCTGCTGCCCAGCATGTCAAAATGGCTTTTTCAGGGGAAGGTCCTGACGAGTTTTTTGGTGGTTACGGCATTTATTCTGAACCTTTTGCTTTAGCGAAGCTTAATTTTGTCCCTAAGATAATCAGAAAAGCCCTTAGCAAAGCTTTGTCTCAATTGCCCTTTTCTATTAAAGGAAAGAATTACCTGATTCGCGCAGGTAAGCCAGTAGAAGAGAGATTTATTGGGAATGCTCATATCTTCAGTAAGGATGAGCGTAAAAAGGTGTTGAAATTTTCTACTGATGCTTCACCTCTGGATTTGACTCAACCCTACTACGATAAAGCAGGGACATTGGATGATTCAACAAAGATGCAGTACATCGATGTACACTTTTGGTTGCATGGGGATATCCTGCATCAAGCTGACAGAATGAGTATGGCAAATTCACTTTTAATTAAGACCCCCTATCTTAATCAGGGACTAGTTAATATTGCGGCAAAGTTACCTACGAAGTACCGTGTAACGCCTGCTAAGGATAAGGTTGCTTTTAGAGCTGCCGCCATGAGGCACCTACCTAAATCCTTTGCGCAAAGGGAGAAAAAGGCATTTCCTGTTCCCTTAAAAAATTGGTTGGCAAAAGAAGAGTATCGCAGCTATGTTGAGGGATATTTCCGTAGTGAAGCTGCACGTAAGTTTTTTGATGAAAAAGAACTTAATAGACTTTTGCAGCAGCACAGAGAGGGCAAGATTGACAATAGCAGAAAAATTTGGACCATACTGAACTTCCTTGTCTGGTATGAACAGTATTTTGAGGCTTCTTAGCACTGACAAAGAGGCAACTGTCGAAGGAAGCCTATCCTTATGTAAGTAAAACCCAGAATAGATATTGCTATTAAAGAGTCCCCCATGGGGGACTCTTTTTTATGAGAAATCGCAGAGCCTCGAAAAGTTTAATTTTTTACTAAAATGCTTGTATGTTACGTAAGGTAATACACTATTCTATGTTTAGTAACGTTACGGAATAAGCAAAATGCAGGAGAAGATTATGGTAGTACATGAACAACAGGATGGTAAGAGACCTCTGCTTACTGCGGGAGAACTTGCAAAAAGGATGGACGTATCTGTGCGTACGATTCAGTATTACGACAGAGAAGGACTACTAAAGCCTAAGACAAAGACAGAAAGTGGTCGTAGACTTTACTCGGACGAAGAGGTAGTTAGACTCTATCAAATTCTATCCTTCAAAGACCTGGGCTTCTCGCTTAAAGACATCAAGAGCAAAATGTCTAATTTGGAAAGTTCGCAAAGTGTTAGTAGGGCATTGCAGGAGCAAATCGTCTCTATCGAGGAACGATTAAGGAAACTGCAAGAGCAAAAGCGCATTCTTGAAGCACTCGAGGTTGAGGTGCTAAAAAGACAAGATGTGAACTTCACCAGGTATGCGGACATAATAACAAGCCTGCAAATGAGTAATGAATTTTACTGGGCTATCACGCATATGGGCGATGATCTGCTAAGTCATTTGCGTGGTCAAAGCAGTGAGGTCTTTATAAAGTCAGAACTGGCAAAGGACCTAATTGGCCAGATGGGAAAGCAGAGGACTAAGGCTCTGCGCTTACTTGATGAGGGAATTAGTCCTGACAGTCCAGAAGGGCAGAAATTGGCGCAAGCTTGGTGGGAAACCTGTATGCATCTGACACATGGGGACGTTGAGCTGCTGGGAAAGATTTCATTGGCTATCGAAGGAGCTGTAAGTCAACATTCAGAACTAGATACAGTGCATGTTCGTTCATTGGAGTTCATCGGATCGGCTTTGCAGGCATACTTTGAAAATACGACCAGTGAGACAACTATTGTAGAAGCAGAGAAGCTTTTTACTTACCTGCAATCAAATAACACGTAAGGAGAATAGCAAGAAATGATTTACCTAAAGCATGTAAGTAAATCCTTTGGTGAACAAAAGGTCTTAACTGACTTGTCGCTAGAAGCCTCAAGCGGGGAAATTTTTGGACTACTGGGGCCATCAGGCGCTGGGAAAACAACGATTATTAATATTTTGACAGAACAATTAGACGCTGACACCGGAACGCATAGTATTGACGCAAAGACAAATGAAATAGGACTCATGCTGGAAGAGGACGGACTCTATCCTCAGTTAAGTTGCCTTGAGAATCTGAACATTTTCGCTGATATTTATCGTCTGCCACGTACACGGTCAGCAGAGGTCCTAAAGAGTGTTGGTCTAGGGGAGGTTTTGAAGCGACCTGTATCAGAATTATCCAAAGGCATGAAGCAAAGATTAGCCTTGGCCCGGGCCATAATGCACAGACCAAAGGTACTATTTTTAGATGAGCCTACCAGTAACCTTGATCCTAATACAGCACGAGGAATTCATCGCTTGATCGAAGACTTGCGCGATAGTGGATCAACGGTTTTTCTGACGACGCACAACATGGAGGAAGCAGTAAAGCTGTGTGACAGAGTTGCACTATTACACAAGGGTGTGATTGTAGAGAAGGGCGCACCTAAAGAAATTTGTGAGCGTCACAATGCTATTAAGACCTCCTATGACCTAGAATCTGTGTTTATAAAGCTGACAGGAGTCCAAGACTATGAATAATATCAAAGCGGTAATTTACAAGCAGGCATTGGGATTTTTAAGAGACAAGTCATTCCTGATTCAATTCTTCATGTTTCCTGCAGTGGCCTTTGTCATGACTGAATTTGTTGCTCGTCCTGATGATTATATGCCTGACACTTTATTTGTAGGCATGTTTGCAGCAATGTTTGCTGGAATGATTTTGATTCCAACTACTGCAGGTATTATTGCAGGAGATAAAGAGGGTAAGAGCTTGCGTCTTATGGTGATGTCGGGTGTCAAGCCGGTCCAGTACCTGATAGGGATCATGACTGTGCTGGTGGTGTTTGCCACAATCACTTCTCTTATTTTTGTGGCAATGGTTGGCGCAGAAGGAAGCAGTGAGGTCGCACTATTTCTACTTGCCATGATTGTAAGCGTATTGTGCTCAATATTGTTAGGTGCAAGTTTAGGGATTTCAGCAAAAAGTGTACAGGCCGCAACGTCAACTGCGATTCCGGTATCAATGGTGCTGGGAATGGCTCCCATGTTGGGAATGTTCAATGAGACGATTGGGAATTTGTTTCAACCTTTCTACACGATGCAGACATCAAGGCTCATAGAGAACTTGTCGGCAAACCCCACAGAACCGTTGTTGATAATTGCAGGGAATTTATCGTCTTGTTTTTGGCACTGTGCAAACGAAGGGGCTTGCAAGGACCGTAAAGTAAAACGAGGGACACATTCATGAGTCCTTAAGCTCTCTCCACAGTAACCTCATATCTGGTCCAATTGAAAAGGGGCTGTATCAAAAGATACAGCCCCTTTAAAAAGTGTGATGGTACCCCGTATCGGATTCGAACCGACGATCTCCGCCTTGAGAGGGCGGCGTCCTAAACCGCTAGACTAACGGGGCATTTTGCTCAATTTCAACTGCAGAATCAAGCTGGCTGGGGTGGAAGGAGTCGAACCCTCACATACGGCACCAGAAGCCGCTGTCCTACCATTAGACGACACCCCAACAAAATGCAGGATTTCCATACTAAAGATTTGCACCCTTAGTGTCAATGCAGCATTAAGAGTAGAAGCGCACATCAGTCATCTAGTGCTTGCTTGCAACAGATAGTCGCTCAAGAGACCTTTCCTTACCCAGCAGCACAATTGACTCGAAAAGGGGAGGGCTTACTAACGATCCCGAGAGGGCTACCCGTATGGCTTGGAAGACTACCCGTGGCTTTAGGTCAAGTTCCGCTGGAAGGGTTTTAACTACGGCCTCGACGTTAGGCAAATCAAAGGTATCCAAGCCTTCTAACGCTGAATAGGTTGCTTTTAACGCTATCGCTGTAGTTTCCGAATCTTTGTCAAGTGCTTTTGCGCGCGCCTTTTTGTCAATTTCAACCTCATCAACAAAGAGAAACTTAGTCATAGGCACAACTTCTGTCATTAACTTAATGCGCTCCGAGATTAAGGGTGCTAGTTCCGTATACCATTCAGGACGTGCAGCTACATCTTCTGCATCGCTTAGGCCTTCAGCCTCTAGCCAAGGAAGCATTGCCTGGACAAACTCTTCCGTACTCATTTCCTGAATGTAGATACTGTTGATGTGTTCCAGTTTTGCCATATCAAAACGTGCGGGATTTTTTGATACGCGGTCTAAGCTGAACTTTTCTTTTAGCATCTTTGGGGTAACGATGGTAGTTTCTGCATCTAGTGACCAGCCCAGAAGCGCTAGACCATTAAGCAGTGCATCTGGCAGAAAACCCATCGCTGCGAACTCTTCAACACCCACAGCACCGTGGCGTTTTGACAATTTCTTCCCGTCATCACCGTAAATCATGGATAGATGGGCAAAGGCAGGTACTGCACTCTTATCGTCATCAGCCGCCAATGCTTCAAATATCAGAATCTGCTTAGGTGTGTTTGATAAGTGGTCATCGCCACGAATTATGTGAGTAATTCCCATGTCAGCGTCGTCAACAGTACTGGCAAAGTTGTAGGTGGGTGTACCGTCGCTACGCATGAGGACTAGGTCATCCACAGCCTCAATAGGGAAGGCTGTTTCGCCGCGCACTAGATCATTCACTACTATTGATGTGCGACCTTCAGGAACTTTCAGGCGCCATACGAATGGAGTATCTGCATCAACTTTTGTCTGAACTTCTTCGACTGACAGGTGGCGGCAGGTACGGTCATAACCACTGCTTCCACCAGCAAGGCGTGCCGCATCACGTTTTGCAGCAAGCTCTTCCATTGTGCAGAAACAGCGGTAGGCAGTATTATTTGCAATCATTTTCTCAAGTGCTGGTTGGTAGCTGTCACCGCGTTGAGTCTGAAAGTAGGGGCCAGCATCGCCAGCAATACTTCCGTCAAGCTTTGGACCCTCATCCCAGTCAAGCCCTAACCAGGTCAGGGCGTCCAGAATCTGCTGTACGTTTTCTGGGGTTGAGCGCTCTGAGTCGGTATCATCAATTCGCAGGATGAAGTCACCACCATGCTTACGTGCAAAAGCCCAGTTATAAATGGCAGTACGCGCGCCTCCCAAATGAAGGGTACCAGTAGGTGAGGGAGCAAAGCGAACGCGTACGGGACTGACTTCTGGCATGGATGAACTCCTTCGATTGCGGTTTGAGCTGATAGATAGGTTTTTGCGTGGCAACCTGTAAAATAGGTAAACATTTGGTGAGGATGCTAGCAGAAGCCTACAAAAATATACGCAAACAAGAATAGCACTTTTGCAGGTGCTAACGTTAGCGTCATCAACTAAGAAGCTTGCTCGAATAAAATATAAACGTGGTATATTGAGAGGGTTAAAAATCGTCTAAATTAGTCACTGGAAGGACAGATAATGTCAGCTACAACTAACATACCTCTTGATTCAACTAATAGTTTTCTGTTTACCTCTGAAAGCGTTACAGAGGGACATCCTGATAAGATTTGTGATCAAATTTCCGACGCTTTGCTTGATGAACTGATTCGCGTGGAAGCAAAGCTTGAAGCTGAGGGACGTGGTGACCTATCAAGCTTGCGCAGTGCCTGCGAAGCCTTTGTAACGACAGGACTCGTCATGGTTGGCGGAGAGATTCGCACCAACGGTTATGTAGATGTGGATAGTATTGTGCGAGGCGTTATTGCAGATATTGGTTATACGCACAGTGATTTTGGCTTTGATGCTAAGACCTGTGGTGTAATCAATGCCATTCATAACCAGAGCCCTGATATTGCTCAAGGTGTTGACCAGAGTTTTGAGGCCCAGCGTGGCGATACTGATCCTTTGGACCTGATTGGTGCTGGCGACCAGGGAATGATGTTTGGCTACGCCTGCAATGAGACAACTTCCCTAATGCCAATGCCTGTGTATCTGGCCCATCGCTTGTCGGAGCGTCTGACTGCGGTACGCAAGTCAGGAGAGATTGATTATTTGCGTCCTGATGGCAAGACGCAGGTATCAGTTCGCTATGTGGACGGTAGGCCTGTAGCAGTTGAAAAAATACTAATTTCTACTCAACATGCAGAGGGCGTAGACCTAGAGAATCAGTTGCGAACTGACCTGATTGAAAAGGTTATTCGTCCCGTATTTGAGTCAGAATCCTTAGTGTTTAAGGATGCAGAGATATACATTAACCCAACAGGTCGTTTTGTTATTGGTGGTCCCATGGGGGACTCAGGACTTACGGGGCGTAAGATTATCGTAGATACGTATGGTGGTACTGGGCGCCACGGTGGGGGAGCATTTAGCGGTAAGGATTGCACAAAGGTAGACCGATCTGGAGCTTATGCTGCCCGCTGGGTGGCTAAGAATGTAGTTGCTGCTGGTCTTGCCGATCGCGCTGAGGTGCAGTTAGCCTATGCAATTGGTGTGGCAAAGCCCTTCAGTATCATGGTGGATACTTTTGGTACCGAAAAGGTTGATCGTGGCCTGATAGAGAAGGCGATTCTGGAAGTGTTTGATTTGCGTCCAGGTGCCATTATGCGCGACCTTGACTTATTGAAGCCGATTTTCCGCAAAACTGCTGCCTATGGTCACTTTGGTCGTGAAGATCAGGGCTTCACTTGGGAGCAGACTAACCGTGTAGATGAACTGCGTACTGCCGCAGGGTTGGGCTAGTCTCGTGACTATCGATTCCTTTTTGCTGTTTCGGGCAAAATGAAGCCTGAAGAAAAAGACAGCTAATTTTTCATGCAGTCACAGTTACTGCCAAAGGCAGTTATTTTTGACATGGATGGTGTTATTTTTGACACTGAGGTTATTGCACGTTGCTTGTGGCGTGAAGTTTTCAAAGAATATGGATACGACTTTAGTGATGCGACCTACAGGAAGCTTATTGGTCGCACTATGCATGCCGCTTTTCAGATACTGGCAGAAGAGTATGGACCTGAGTTACCTATAAGTGAGATGGCGACAAGACAGGATGCCCTATGGCAGGAAGCCACAGCAAAAGCGGTTCCCATAAAGCCTGGAGTTATTGAAATCCTTGATTTCCTTAAAGGACAGGATATTCCTTGTGCTGTAGGTTCTTCGACTTACCATGCTGAAGCCGAAGATAAGCTTCAGACAAATGGCTTGCGTGACTACTTTCAAACTGTGGTGGGTGGCGACTATGTTGCGCATGCAAAGCCTGCTCCTGATATTTTCCTAAAATGTGCGGAGTATCTGGGCTTCCAGCCTGCTGACTGTTTAGTCATTGAAGACTCCAATAATGGCTTGCGTGCAGCACATGTTGCGGGTATTCCAGCGGTCATGATACCTGACCTAATTCCTGCTTCAGAAATTGATGCTGACCTAAGCTTTACTGCTTATAACTCATTGCTTGACCTACTGGATAACCTAAAGCAATTGACTGAATAATGATTGCACAGGTAGTCATAAGTCTTGCAGCGCGGGCACTTGATGCTCCGTTTAGCTATGAAGTTCCGCAAGATTTGATTGCTGATATAGCCATTGGTGATGCTGCGATTGTTGAATTGGGCGGGAAAAAGGTACTGGGATTTATTGTGGCCTTACGTGAGTCTGCTGATGTGCTGGATGTCGATTTCGAGTTAAAGCCTTTATTGGCGCACATTTCTGGTCCATACTTTACGAACCAGTCTTATGAACTTGCTATCTGGATTGCGCACTACTATGCTGCTCCACTTTCTGAGGCATTAAAGCTTTTCTTGCCTACAGGTCTTATGTCGCGCCTCAAGAAGGCTCTTGCCAATTACAGTAATACGGGTGAGGCAAAAATGCCTGTCCGTAGACCGCGAAAATCAAGTGAACATCATGATGTTGCCAGTGATAGAGACCCTCACCTTAGACCAGGTAAATTAACGCTAGGTCAAGAAAAGGCTCTTGCAGCTGTATGTGACACGAAAAAAGGTAAACCTCTTGTGCTAGAGGGAGTAACTGGCTCAGGTAAGACCGAGGTATATTTGCAAGCAATCGAAGCCGCCAGAAAGTCGGGCAAGTCTGCAATCATGCTTGTGCCAGAAATATCATTGACCCCACAAACGGTAGGACGTATTCGTTCACGTTTCGGCGATGATGTTGCTGTATTGCATTCGGGATTATCTGATGGTGAGCGTTATACCCAGTGGGAAAAAGTCAGAACAGGGGAATGTGGTGTTGTTGTGGGCGCACGTTCTGCACTTTTTGCACCTGTAGTGAACTTAGGTCTCGTGATCATTGATGAGGAGCATGACGGATCCTATAAACAAAACAACTCTCCCCGTTACCATGCCCGTGAAGTAGCCGAAAAGCTTTGCACGCTTACGGGTGCCTGTCTTGTGTTGGGCTCAGCAACTCCTAGTCTTGAAGCGCTGCATGCTGCAGAAACGGGCAGGTATGAACTTGTAAAATTGCCAGAACGTGTTAATGGTCAGCCGCTACCGCAGGTAGAGATCGTTGACTTGCGACGTGAATTCGGCGAAGGTCATAAATCTATGTTTTCGCGCAAATTGTTGGGTGCCCTCCGCAAGGTTCAAAGTAGGGAAAAGAAGGCAATACTCCTTCTTAACAGGCGTGGGTTTGCCAATTTTGTACTCTGCCGTGAGTGTGGTTACGTCCCAGGTTGTGAGGCATGCTCTGTTTCCTTGACCTATCACGCACCACAAAACCATCTGCGCTGTCATCAATGCAATTGTATCCAGCCTGTACCTGCGCAATGCCCGTCATGTAATTCCCCCTACCTGCGCCAATTTGGTGGGGGAGTTCAGAGAGTGGAGCAGGAATTCAGAGAACACTTTCCTGATTGGCCATTAGTGCGCATGGATGCTGATACAACTAGCACAAGGGGTGCGCATGCGGCACTATTAGAGGAGTTTTCTAATAATCGAACAGGCGTTTTATTAGGAACGCAAATGGTAGCAAAGGGACACGATTTTCCCGATGTAACCCTTGTAGGAGTCATTAATGCTGATGTGACTTTAAACTTGCCTGACTTTCGAGCAAGCGAACGAGGCTATCAGTTGCTAGAGCAGGTAGCCGGACGTGCAGGTCGTGCAGACTTGACGGGTGAAGTTATTATACAGACCTACAATCCAGAAAATTCTGCATGTCGTGCTGTAAAGGCTCATGACAGTGAAATCCTCATGAGTAACGAGCGTATTATGCGCAAAGCCTTTGGATACCCACCATATGCGGCGCTGTGCAACATTGTAATCAGCGGAATTGATGAACTTAAGGTCAAGAAGTTTTCAGAGCGCCTTACAGAGGCTCTCAGGGCTTCAAAAAATTTGCGAACAATGAAGGCAACCCTCATGGGACCAGCACCGTGCATGCTGTCGAGGAAGGCTCGATCTTACAGGTATCACATCATGATAAAGGCAGGCCCAGGGGCACAGATTGGCTCTGCGGTTCAAGAAGTACTAAAAGGATTGTCAAAAACTGCTGACATTAAAGTAGCAGTAGATGTTAATCCTACAGATACGTTCTAGTTTACCTAGCTTATCTGCTCTAGTATTCTTTCGCTTTCTTTAGAGAGGCGAAAGAATGAAGGTTGCTCGATGTCGCGAATAACGAGATTTTCTTGGGTAAGCTCCTGCCACGCTTTCAGTAGTAAAGCTTCTTCCTCAGTTCCTTTATGAATTTTAAGTAAAGTCATAGCATCTTTGTGCATAGATTTTTGGTTGCACCAGTCATCAAAGCCTTTTTTACGATTGTTTTTGATTGCTTGAAATATTGCCGCTGTGTACTTGTTTTTCATGGTGTCCTTTCTTTATTGTGGGCTAGTTAACTCTCATTACTCTGAATATAGCATGTGCGCAGCTACTACTTTTAAAAATTCTTCACATACGGTACGGTTGTGGTGTGCTGATAAATGTCGGATAATGTATCTTATGGTAATTTTTAAAGTGAAAGAATTTGGGTTAATATCGACCTAAATTTAATTGAACAGTAGTCGCTCTCCCTATTTGTTCTTCCTATCTGCCCTGTTTGTCGTCTTCCGGTTTCACAGGAATCTTGAGCTTCTTTGCGTAGGACTCAAGTTCATCTTCAGTTATATCTATAACGCCAAAATTGAGCGAAGCGAATCTTCTTCCATTTACGTAGAGTCGAAGTCTGCCGCTTCGTTCCCCTATGGTGATTTCTTCGATTTCTGACTTTTTTGCTCTGCGTTGTACAAAAAGGAAATAACGGTAGCGCACCTCGTCGCCTTCGAAAGTCAGTCTCTCAAAGTTGGCATTTATCCACACAATCACTAAAAAGACTGAAAGAAAGGTTGACACAAGAACGATTGTTCCTAGTTCACCTTCTACCCCAAAGATGTTTGCAGTACCATAGCCAATGGCCCCAAAGACCAACGCAGCTATTAGAAGAAGTCTTTTTGCGCTCTTTTTAACTTGTATTATTAGATTAGTGCCTGACATGTAGTTTACTCCCTTACCCTTATCTGTGTTGTTCGGGTTACTCTGCTACATTAAAGTCTAATGCATTACTGGACTTCATAGCAGATTGATTGCCTTAAGCATTGATTGCCAATTAAAGGTGCACGTCTGGCTGCACCAATTGCTGCAGTAGCCACAGGTTTGCAGTGATAGAATATTCACTTAGCTTTATAGAGGAGGATATATGCAGCGCATCTACGACGTGTCAGATACTCCGCTTGTAGGAGTAATTATGGGTAGCAAGTCAGACTTGCCTACTATGCAGGAAGCTATTGGCATACTTGAACAGCTGGAAATTTCTTATGAGGCACAAGTTGTGTCTGCTCATAGAACTCCTGATCTTATGTTTGACTATGCCCAGAGTGCCCGTGATCGTGGCCTGCGGGTTATTGTTGCAGGCGCTGGAGGGGCTGCTCATCTGCCTGGAATGGTTGCATCAAAAACGACTTTGCCTGTTGTCGGTGTTCCTGTGCAATCTAAAGCACTAAACGGAATAGATTCCCTTCTTTCTATTGCGCAAATGCCCGGAGGTATTCCTGTAGCCACTGTGGCAATTGGTGCAGCAGGTGCGAAGAATGCTGGTCTTTTGGCTGCTTCTATCTTAAGCACAGCAAATAGCGATATTGCGCAAAAACTTGATACCTATCGTGTAAGCATGACCGATACTGTACTAGAAAGTAGCGATTTGAATGACTAAGATGATTCTTCCTTCTGCAGTAGGAACGACAATTGGGATTATTGGCGGCGGTCAACTGGGGCGCATGATGGCTTTGTCTGCTAGGCAAATGGGCTACAAGGTGGCAGTGTTAGAGCCTGGAACTGGCTCGCCTACTGCACAGATTGCTGATATTGAAATTAATGCTGCATACGATGACATAACCGCGCTGAAGAAGTTACTTGCTGTCTCAGATGTGGTTACGTATGAATTTGAAAATATTCCTTTTGCGGCAATTCAGGAGGTTACTGCATCTGGTGTTGGTTATCTACCACAGGGCCATCGTCCTCTTGAGATCACGCAGAATCGTTTGCGTGAAAAAAGTGCTGCTGTTCAGTGCGGGCTTAATACGGCCCCCTTTGCTGACGTAAGCGATGGGCCTAAACTGCGTGCTGCACTTGCAGATATTGGTTATCCTTCAATCTTGAAAACGGTAAGCGGTGGCTACGATGGTAAAGGTCAATGGCGGCTAAAGTCAGAAAGTGATTTACCAGAGGCTCTTGAAGTTATTCAAAATGCCGAATGTATTCTAGAGGGCTTCGTACCCTTCGATAAAGAGATTTCGGTAATCGCGGTTCGTAGTACTACGGGTGAAGTTAAAACCTTCCCTGTTTTCGAGAACGTCCATGTCAATGGCATACTGCATCTGACCAGTGTCCCTGCTGTCTTGTCTGACAGCCTTGCTGAAAAAGCTCATAAGTTAGCCAAGGACTTCATTACGAAACTTGATTTAGTGGGCACACTTGCAATCGAAATGTTTGTTGTTGGTGATGAAATACTTATCAATGAGATGGCCCCCAGGCCGCATAATTCAGGTCATTTGACCATAGATGCCTGCAATGTCTCGCAATTCGAGCAGCATTTACGTGCGGTATGTGGGTTGCCTCTAATTGAACCGAAGGTGGTAAGACCTTCCGTGATGGTAAATCTACTTGGACAGCATGTGGAGTATGCTCTTGAGCAGTGGCAGACATCAGATTTTTCTCCTGGGCACCTGCATCTGTACGGAAAGGACGAAAATGTGCGCGACCGAAAGGTTGGTCACATAACTTTTTGCGACGTGGATACCGAACAGCTTAGAAAAATTGTTGACTTGTTCTTGATTAACTTTCCGGAATAGACTTTTTCTCGCTATCAGTAATATCTGCAAAGATTACATCAAGCTCAGCCCAATTTTTCTCATCATCTTGTGCCTGTTTAATCTCTGCGCGCTGGATATCTTCCTCTGAGTGAGGAACGAAGATTTGCTCGCACGATTGACCATAGCTCTTGGCGGGCTTGCGTAGAGTTTCTCGAGCCTTTGCCCGGTAGAGAAGAATTTTTTCAAAGCTCCCTGACCCTAGGTGCACTGAAGCCTCAAAAGGGTTTGCATCATACTTGCGCGCTTCGCGGACTGTTGGCAAAGACCTACTTGAAGATTTTTCTAGCGCTGTACCAACTGAAGCCTGCAGTAGGTAGAAAAAGTCTCCTACATTCCTGCCAGCACGCCTAGCAAATTTGGGCAGAGGAACAGTGTCCACTAGGGGTAATAATGTCTCTAGCCTGTTAGATAGCTCCTGCAGTTCCCAGTGTTCTGCAGTTCCTTTAGCACGTTGAATTTTTTCGACAGCCAAATCCATTTCACAAAATGCGTCAACAAGCTGCGTTATATGTCGAGCATAAAAGGGGTTTCTCATGCAAGTATTTTATCATCTTCCCATGAGTCCTAGTTTGCGCGGTAAAGCGCCACAAAGAGGTGACAACATTAACGGGCTCTTTCTGGTTTTGCTATCATAGGGTCTACAATTCATGCAGGATTTATGCAGAGAGACAATCGTCTTGCTGCTTTGTTATAACGTTTGCAAACGCAAGGAGCATAATGTACCGCAAAAAACCTAAGGCAATCCTATCCTATCTCTTAGTAGTAGTACTTTTTATGAGTCTACCAGGCTCTACAGCTTTTGCAGTTGGTGACCGTCTAGAGGTTGAGCCTGCTTCCATTGAATCAGCGCCTTCGGCTCTAGCAGCTCCCACCCCCTCCTCTCCCCTTATCCATACGATTGAGTTTGACTTTGGCGAAGACAGTATTGAGGCTACAATCTTAGTAGAAGATGGTGATGCTTTAGGAGAACTGCCCGCCCCCGAATACCCAGGTTATGTCTTTTTGGGTTGGTTTAGTGACCTTGTTGATGGCGTTGAGGTTACCGGTGCCACTATTCCAGACGAAGATATGATTTTGCATGCCCAGTGGGGAACGCGTGATGCAGTATCCTTTGACTTGCAGGAGAGCTCTTCTGTCTCTACTCGCACTGCCGAGCAAGATTCATCACCACCGGTGGACGCTTTATCTAGCCCTGTGATGCGTACCGTCACCTTTAACTCTCATGGCGGATCGGTTGTTGCCGCTATAACCGTCGAGCAAGGACAGCCCATAGGTGCCCTGCCTAACTCTACTCGAGTGGATCACAGTCTTGCGGGTTGGTACACAGCTCCTGCGGGCAGTATTGGTTCACGAGTGCTTCCCACTACCGTTATCACAGATGATATTACTCTTCACGCAAGGTGGCAGTTTGTGCCTACTCGTGTTACTGGTGTGACCCTTCCTGCCATTGGCACCATGGACAGAGGGCAACAGCGAACCTTGCAGCCTACTTTTCAACCGTCAAACTTTACACGCAATCGTACTGCTGTTACATGGCATAGTAGTAACACGCGTGTTGCTGTTGTGAATAATAATGGACTGTTGCGTCCCGTTGGTCGCGGAACAGCGACCATCTCTGTTACCGCACGAACCGATGGTGGTGCCGCTGTTACTGCAAGGCAAACAGTTACTGTGCGTCAGCGTGCTACAGGCATCACTACAGTACACTCGCTTCGAATGGTGCGTGGTGGGTCTGCTTGGCTACCAGCTATTGTTCAGCCGCTTAATGCGAATAACCGTGCTGTGACCTACAGTAGTAGTAATCCCCGCGTGGTAAGCATCAGTGCTCGCGGTGAGATGAGGGCGCGTGCGGCAGGTACTGCCAGGGTCACCGTCAGGTCAGCCGATGGGGGCCATGTGGCTCATGCCACTGTTCGAGTGGTACCTCAAGCTGTACGACTGAGAGACTTTCGGATACATAACCCTTCAGATAGGATTCTCAACGTTGGAGGACGAACACGTCTTTGGGTAGATCCTGTTCCGGCAACTGCCACGAATTTTATGCCGCGCTTTAGCTCAAACAACAATGCAGTTGCAACGGTAGATCGCACAGGTACAATCACGGCCGTTGGCAATGGGACAGCACGCATTACGGTAGAGCAAGGCAGCATCACGCGCTCGATTATCGTGCGCGTGGGTACGGTGCGTACCGTATGTGTAACTTTGAACTTCCGTCAGGCGACAGTCATAGAGGGCACAACTTTCCAGGTTCGAACGAACTTGAGACCAGCAAACATTAGCCCTAATACCATTCGCTGGTCATCCAATAACACAGGCGTTGCTACAGTTAATGCAAATGGCCTTGTTAGAGGCGTTCGAGAAGGACGCGCAACTATTACTGCTACTACCTGGGACAATAGGCGGGCACACATTGTCATAATGGTAAGGGCAAGGGCTTTCTCTTACGTGCAAAATGTTGGCCTGCGTTTCACAAGTCCCCCGCAGCGCAGAAGGTCTACTGAGGGCATTGTGCTTCATCATACGGTAGGAAATATCAATGTTCATCAAACCCACCGCATTCATATTGATCGAGGGATGTGGGGTATTGCTTATCATTTCTTGATTGATCGACAGGGTCGTGTATGGCAAGGCCGTCCTCTTGATACGGGTGGTGGACATGTGCGTGGCGCCCTGAACGAAAGGACAATTGGCATTGCATGGGTAGGAAACTTTGAAAATGAACACTTAACTCCTGCAGCCAGAACATCAGGCGAACGCCTTATAGGTGATATTCTCAGGGCATATCCAAGCATTAGATGGATTCATGGACACCGTGACCTTCGTACACACGTTGACCGCAATCAGACAGCAACAGCATGTCCTGGAAGGAACTTCCCTACTCAGCACTTTAGAAGGTTATTGCGCTAGTTATTACATCAGCTGCTCGACTATTTAATAAGGCCAGATAACAAATGTTAAAAAGGCATCCTGATTGGATGCCTTTTTTGTGCGTTTTTAGCAGGTTTAGCAGGATATTTAATCCATCGGAAGTTTTCGCAGGATAAAAGAGTGATGAATATTGGGTGATCGTTCAAAGTCTGCAGGAATTGTTTGTTTGCTGATATTATCTAGGCTAACTCTTGCCTTTGCCAGTGCTTCTAGATTAGGCGTGAAGCTGCGCAGGTTGGTGGAAAATAGTGCTTCTCCCCCATGTTTGAGCAAACGCGATACATTAATGAGTAGCTCCACATGGTCACGCTGAACATCCCAGCTACGCTTTCCCATCTTCGCAGAATTAGAGAAGGTGGGGACATCAACAAAGATAAGGTCATAGCTAGGCTTACGCAATGCACGTTGCTCGACTAGCCAGCGTAGTGCATCGGCCTTTTCAAAGCGCAAGTCTAACCCTGGCTTCTCTAGAAGCTTATTGAGTTTCATATTACGTTGTGCCCACTCAAGGTAGGTACTAGAAAGGTCAAGTGTCGTAACACTATTTGCTCCGCCATCTGCCATATAGACACTTGCAGTTCCTGTGTAGGCAAACAGATTCAAACAATCGCGCCCTTGTGCCTTTTCGCGCAACATGCTGCGCACATTTCTGTGATCAAGAAAGATGCCTGTGTCAAGCTTAGAAGATAGGTCAACCTCGAAGGTGAGCCCGCCTTCGTTGACAAGGTGAGCATTGGAAGTTAGCTTGCCAGGCGTGGGAACATCAGAACCTTCACCTTTGGAGGTGTCTTTGCCTTGATGATACTGTGAGCCCCCCTTAGCTTGCCTGCGCTGCTTTAGGTACACATCTTTTGATTGCAAATTAAACTCTGCTGGGGCTACACGTAGAATTTCTGCAAGTCTTGCATGCACTAAATTTTCGTCTACTTCTTTAGGAGCCTTGTATTCTGCAATGTGCAGCCAACTTTTTCCAGAATCCCGTGTGCTTGCTGCACCTTGATAAAAATCTACAGCTACGTTGAAGTCCGGCAAATCTGCATCATAGACACGGTAGCAACTTATACCAGTGCGCCTAGCCCATTTCTTGCGATGTTTGGCCATCTTTGCCAGGCGATTAGTAAAGGGAGTTGCGTCAACTAAAGGTGATGAATTTTTCGTAGCGCCTGTGCTCCCCAGTTTGGGTTCTTCCTGGAAGGTCTCACTGGTTGTCTTCACTGTAGGCACTGATTGGTCAGCAGATTTCCAAACACGAATATCGGATTCGAGAGGTCCATTCATGGCCTTAAGACGAGTAAAAGGTGATCTACCTATGGCCCTGGTAATATAGGTTTCAGAGAGCCTGTCTGGCGAAATGACAGCAACCGTTGTAGTATCTAGGTGAGCTGTCAGTTGGACAATATAGCTAGTAAGTTCAGCGTACACTGCGGGAAGCTGCGCTTCTGAGGACAGGCGCTGGCCATAGGGTGGATTAGTTACGAGTATCCCCTCTTTTTTACTAGAGCAGAAGGCGAGTGTGTCTTCGGGTGCTAATTGTCCTTTGAAGTTAATGAACTTTGACAGATTGGCACGTTTTGCGCTTTCAACTGCCGCTTGTAGTGATTTCATGTCACTATCCCCTGCCACAATGACAGATGATGATGCCTCTGAAAGATTTTCTGTACCTATTGCGGCTCGCTCGTCAGCCTCGTCAAGTAACTTAAACCAAAGTTCCTTATCGTGTTTTAGCCAGCCACTAAAGCCCCAGTAGTCACGTAGTAAGCCAGGTGCTCTGTCAGAGGCCATGAGAGCTGCCTCAATGACAATTGTTCCTGAGCCACAAAAAGGATCAAGGAGGAATGCCCTGGTTACGTCATTTTTGACGACAGAGTCCCACCCAGCAGCCAGTAACATAGCAGCAGCCAGATTTTCTTTTAGCGGAGCCTTAATCGCCCGACTTTCAACACGGTAGCCACGACGATGTAGAGGCTCCCCACTTAAGTCGAGTGCGATAGTAGCTTTTTCTCCGCGTAAGTTGACATTAATCAGTACATTGGGGCGCTCTCTTTGGATGTTAGGACGTCTGCCCTGTTCGTCTTTACTGCGAAGGCGATCAACGATAGCATCCTTGGCGCGCACTGCAATGAACTGACTATTGCGCAGACTGTCATTGCGCCCATAGGCATCAATAGCAAAGCTGCCGTCAGTTGCGATGTGATTCTCCCAGGGAATTTTGTGCAGACTACTGTAAAGCGTATCGGAATCTTTCGCAGCAACACGATCAAGTATTAGTAGGACACGACTGGCAGTACGCAGCCAAAGACAGGCGCGCATACCATCTTCGATGCTTCCAAAAAAAGCAACGCCATTACTTAGAGGGCGTACGCGTTTTATGGCCAGTCCACGAAGCTCTTTAGCAAGTAACCCTTCAAGTCCTCGTCCGCATGAGGCAAAGAATTCATATGTTTTGATAGTTGTTTTCATGTATTCCAGTCTAGCAGTAGTGAAATTGCAACAGGCACCCCATAATGGGATGCCTGAAGGTTGTAGAACAAGTCAATTCTGGTTCATAGTAGGGCAGGCCTTTAGCAGCCTTAGCAGAACTAGCGTCTACGGGGGCGTCGCTCTTCCCTTGAGTCGCCTCCTGATGAGCGACGGTCACCGCTGTTGCGGCCTCCCTTGTCGCCACGAGGTCTGTAGTTGTCACGTCCGCCTGATGGACGGTCTCCGCCACCACTTTTGCCACTGCCAGCTGGGGCATCAGGCTTATCTAGACGGTCTAGCGACACCTTACCACGGTCATCGATTTCTAGAATCTCTACTTGAACTTCATCGCCTACTTCTAGCACATCTTCAACCTTGTCGATGCGGCCGTTGGCGATGCGTGAGATGTGCAACAAACCATCTTTGCCCGGTAGAAGCTCTACGAAGGCGCCAAAGGCCTGAATCGCCACTACGCGACCTGTGTAGACTTCGCCTACTTCAGGATCCTTTACAATGGCGCTAATGCGGCGACAGGCTTCTTCGCCTCCCAGGTCTTTACTGGCAACAAAGATTGTTCCGTCTTCTTGAATATCAATGTTTGCGCCGGTTTCTTCCTGTAGCGCGCGAATAACTTTACCGCCACTACCTATGACGTCACGAATCTTGTCGACAGGTATCTTGATTGTGATAATACGCGGGGCATGTTGTGACATTTCCTCACGTGGAGTTTCGATAGCTTCAAGCATCTTGGCTAGGATGTGTGCACGGCCTGCTTTTGCCTGGCTAATAGCCTGCGTTAAAACATCTAGCGACAGACCCTTTGCTTTATTATCCATCTGTAGCGCAGTAATACCATTTGGTGTACCAGCTACCTTAAAGTCCATGTCGCCCAGGAAGTCTTCAAGACCTTGAATGTCAGAAAGAATCGCCATGCGATCACCTTCTTTGATAAGGCCCATGGCAATACCTGAAACAGGAGATGTAATCGGCACACCGGCATCCATAAGTGCTAGAGTCGAACCGCAAACTGCACCCATGGAAGAAGAGCCATTTGACTCAAGAACCTCTGACACAATGCGGATTGCATACGGGAAGGTTTCTTCATCAGGCAAGATAGGAATAATCGCCTTTTCTGCAAGTGCCCCGTGACCAATGTCGCGGCGCTTTGGTCCACGCATAAAACCTGTTTCGCCCGTACTGTAAGGCGGGAAGTTGTAGTGATGAATATAGCGCTTTGTTTCTTCTGGGTCGATAGTGTCTAGGCGTTGGCCTTCTGACAGCATTCCCAGGGCAGCTACAGAAAGTACCTGAGTCTGACCACGCGTAAAGAGTCCGTCACCATGACTGCGTGGTAAAAAGCCTGCAACACAGTCAACCTGACGAATCTCATCAGTTGCACGACCATCAGCACGCTCACCTTCGTCAAGTACCATAGCACGCATAACAGAGGCTTCCAGCTTCTTCAGTGCACCCTTTATGTACTTGCCGTTTTCTTCCATCTCTTCTTCAGTAAAGAGTGTTAGCAGCTCATCTTTAACAACTGCAACACTATCCATGCGAGCATGCTTATCGGGGTTGCGTAGGGCTGCACCCATTTTCGCGCGGCCTTCTGCCTCTACACGAGGAGCAATCCAATCTGGGGCTGTGTCAATAGGGAATTCACGTGCAGTAGGTGCAATAGCTGCAATAAAGCGCTCCTGTACAGCACAGAATTCCGCCATAGCGTCCTGGGCAAACATTAACGCATCAAGCATGTCCTTTTCGGTAACTTCAGCAGCCTCTGCCTCAATCATGTAAACGGCATCCTTTGAGCCACCTACTATTAGGTCAAGATCACTGTCGGCAGCTTCTTCAAAGGTGGGATTAACCATGAATTCACCATCAGCATTACGGCAAATACGCACGCCTGCCAAGGGTCCTTCGAAAGGGATACCTGCAGTCATCAGTGCTGCACTAGCGCCCATAATGGAAATTACATCCGGTTGATGTACCTGATCTGCTGATAGTACAGTTGCGATAATCTGCACTTCATTGCGGAATCCATCAGCAAAGGCTGAGCGGATGGGCCTATCAATCATGCGTGCTGTAAGTGTGGCTTTTTCACTAGAGCGACCTTCACGCTTAATGTAGCCACCAGGAATCTTTCCTGCTGCATACATGCGTTCTTCAAAGTCTACGGTCAGCGGAAAGAAGTCAAAATCCTTTGCTTCCTTACTCGCTGTGGCTGTTACCAGCACAGCAGTGTCGCCCTGACGTACCAATACGGCTCCACCTGCTTGTTTGGCTAGTTGCCCAGTTTCCAGGGTATATTCTTTGCCAAACAGTTCAAAAGTCTCGACTATTTTAGTCAAAATATTCTCCTACCTCTTCTACTTCAAGAGCAGGCCCCCGCCTACTCCCCTCTCATTCGAGCGATTATTAAAAGAGGGAGCACACCCAATGGATGCACTCCCCCATCTTGCCTCTTTGTTAGCCGCGAATACCTAACTTTGCGATTAGTTCACGGTAACCTTCAATATCGCGACCTTTTACGTAATTGAGTAATCTTTTGCGCTGACCTACCAATTTTAGAAGTCCGCGACGGGTATGGTGGTCGTGTTTGTGAGTCTTAAGATGCTCTGTCAAGTCTTTAATGCGTTGCGTCAGAAGTGCGATTTGAACCTCTGCAGAACCAGAGTCATTCGTCCCTTTGCCATATTCGGCAATAATCGCCGCCTTAACGTCTTTTGTTAAAGGCATTTTACACCTAGCTTTCTGCTTGTTTTCAGACAAGCAATCCACCCAAAACTGTGCAAAGCGCTGGTGTCAGCAAGTAAGCAAAGTTATGGGTACTGAAAATAACCTATTAAGTATACACTACTCTTAAAGTAGAAGTTTTTTAGGTTTCAAGTTCAGTATGTATATCATTGGGAAGGTAGTTGCTATCATAATTATGCCTGTGACGAAGATAAGAAATGTTCCTGCAGTGGCAAGGTTAAGAGCAACGTTGTAACTGGCAAGAACTTCTTCTGTAGATATCTCTGTGCCACCAAAGCCCATTTCACCCGCATAAGTAAAAGAAGTAATCACATTGCCCCCTAGGTCAGCATACAATAAAAAGTTAGAAATACTTGCTGCGATCATATTGCCAGCAATCAAAGCTAGTACTGCAGCAAACAGTGATGGCATGAGAACCTCAAGCATTATCTGGGCTATTACTTTAATCCTTCTTTCGCCGACAGCTAGATAAATACCAATTTCTCTTCTTCGTAAAAGTACAAATAGGGTAATGAGCAAGCTCAAAATTAGAACTGATACACTGGCAGCAATCCAAAAAATGCCATTTGCGAGCATACTGAGGCCATCAAAAGATGCCGCCATCCCCCCAAAAGCGCTGCTGCCTGTGTCAGTTACTATCCAATAATCTGGAAGCAATGCTTCTGCTGCGACTTTAAAGTCTTCAATGCTGCGTGAGTCACTTAAAATGTAAATGCTGTCAAAAGATAAGGAATCAACAGGATTATCTGTGATCAGATGAACATTTTGATAAAGGTCCGCCTCTTGTTCTCGTGTATAAATTTGTGACTCAATTGTAACAGGGTTTGGAACAAATACTCGATTCAGAATATTTTCTTCTCGTATCGCATCAGAGTATTCGTCTCCAGAATCAAATCCTGATAGGGGTACGAAGATGCCCACTACTTCAAAGTCATGTGAGCGCTGAGCATAGATATGTTCATCCACGTAGGGGACAGTGCTGTCTTCAGGCACCTTTGACCAATCCCAAATAATATCATCAAGTGTAAATATTGAGCCTATGTGTAGCTGATTGCGCCTTGCGAACTCTTCGGACACAAGAGCAATATAACTAAGGCTAGTTACTTCGTCTTCAGTGAACATGCGACCGGAGGTAAGTCCAATAACGCCTCTTTCAAGCTCGAGTAGTCTGCTGCTATGTACGCCCTTGAGCTCAAAGTTACTCCTGTCTCCCAGATAACTATGAGCCTCTTCAGATTCATCGTCTGAAGAATACATCTTTAAGTCACTTGACCAAAAACGACTTGTCATAGAAATGTCGTAATCTTCTACCTGAGGAAAATCACCAATCTGGGAAAGGAGTTCTGCGGAGACAGGTTCAAAATCTAGCAGTTCGCCTGTAGAGTCATAGTGCTCACTTAGAGCTTCATGATTTGGTTCTATCGACGCAATGGGAGGAAGTCTGTGTCGTAGATTTTCTTCGGTGTTGCTGATTGCACTCTGAATTGAAATAGCCCCTGACATAAGACAGCCTAAAATAAACACTATGAAAAAGATGGGGATTGTCTTATTAAGGTTTTTTGTCACGCTAACATACACCCTGTTGAGCAGATTCATGAGGGAACCACCTGTCAAAAGTCCGAAGCATACGAAAACGTAACTAGTGTTACACTAGCGTGGCTTGCTGTCAACCTGCGTAAAGTATTTGCGCTTGCACTTATGTGGCATTTACCTCCCTTGAGCAATCCAGGCTCATCAACGATATAATGAATTTGTCTGCATAAATTGATACGTTGACACAAGAGGGAGAATAATCGTATGACAAATGCAAAGGGGTTTATGAAAGCACCTGTTGTGCTAACAGCATGCGTGCTCGTTAACTTAACCATACAAATCTTGTATGTGTGGAGCCTTCTGAGGGTAGATTTGGCAAATTATTGGCACTGGTCACCCCAGCAGGCTGGGCTACCTTTTACCCTTGTGCTCGTGTTCTTTGCAACAGGTGCCCTTATTGGTGGCAGATTGCAAGACAAATTTGGTCCCCGCTGGATTGCTGCAGCTGGTGGTCTTATGGTTGGTGCTGGATTAATGCTTTCAGGTATTATAACGGGCGCCCTTGGTGATGGCCCAGTTGCTACAGGTGCCTACAACTACTTTGAAGGGTTGGGTTATTTACCTGTCATGGGCAGTCCGATAGGTATTGCCCTTTCTTTCGGCGTACTGACTGGCTTAGGTATCGGTTTTGGCTATGGCAGTGTGTTGCCTGCGGCCCTTAAGTGGTATCACCCCAGCAAGAAGGGTCTTATTGGCGGCCTAGTGCTGGGTGGCTTTGCCTTGGCTTCAGTTATCTATGCGCCAATTACTATGTGGCTTCTAAGTAGAGAAGGTGGCAGTATTGAGAGTACCTTCTTCTTTTTAGGTATTGGTGTGGCTGTTATTGCCTTTATCATGGCGCAATTTGTCAAGAACCCACCAGAGGGCTACACAGCTCCTGAGCCAAAGAATCTAGCAGGTGCTGCAGTAACCGAAGCCCCACTGGACTTTGATTATAAGCAAATGACTAAAACGCCAGTTTTTTATCTTATGTTTGCTACGTTTGCCTTGGTGGCCTCAATTGGTCTTATGATGATTGGCAATATTCGAAATATTACTGAACTACAACTACCTGGATATGAAGGGGTCAGCATTCTTGGTATTGGTATCGTGGTGTTCCTAATTAGCTTTGTGGCGGTTATCAATACCTTGGGACGAATCGCTGGGGGAAGCCTTTCGGACAAAATTGGGCGCACCAATACGCTTTTGATCGCTATTGGCCTTCAAATGGTGACCATGCTTGGCTTCTACTTCTTCACAAGCACTCCCCTGCTTATTCTAGGCTTTGCCCTTATTGGTGCATGCTTCGGTGTATTTTTGACCATGTTCCCTGCACTAACAGGTGATCAATTCGGTCTTAAGAACTACGGGTTTAACTATGGAATCATGTATATGGCATACGCGGTAGCAGCTCTGATTGCTCCTGTACTTGCAGATAACCTTTACGCTGTAACAGGTAACTTTTTACTTACCTACCTTATCTGCGCCGCTATGATGATTGTGGCTGCTGTTTTAGTGTTTCTTCTGAAAAGGGCGCTTAAGGCGAGAAATCTTGAGCTTGATGAAATGCGTAAAAGTATGTAGGTTTCAATAATTACTGCCTGACTATATTGTCGTACAGTTAGGCTTCTTACAAGAAAGCGACCAATGTTTTAAAGAAAAAAGAGCAAGCTTAAAGCTTGCTCTTTTTTGTGCGATTTGGCTGCTGTTCTTTCTGCTTAGAGAAAGGCATCTTCGATAATGATGGTACCTTTGCTGTTGCGTCACCTATTATCTAAAGGAATAATAATCCAAGCAATTAGATAGGCAATAAATACTGGGCCTATAGGAAGCAGCATCAGTAGTACAACAACTATACGAATCAGTATTGGATCGACATTAAAGTACTCTGCAATCCCCCCGCAAACACCTGCAATCATGCGATTTTTCCGCGATCGCATTAGTCGTGTTCCTTCGACAGGCAAGGAAGGCGAGAAGCCCATTGATGGCCCTTTTTCTGAGCCGCGTGAACTTAGCGCAATGCGAATTATGAAAAATCCAACCAGGATAAGAACTACTGGCCAAAACGCGCGACCCAGAAAGGTAAACAACGCCTGTACAGGCGCCCAGAAGGGGCCTAAAACTATAGGGGCTAGAACAAGTGCCCCTATCACTATCAGTGCACCCCCAATAATGATGAGGAAACTGCTCCCGACAGATCTGCCCTCTACGGTATCAGGATGATTTCTAGGGAAGTGACTTTCTTCTTGCTTGTTTGTGTTTTTGTCATATTCGGTCATGATGTCTTAGGTCCTTCTCTTGATTATCTTGGTGCTCCGAAGCCGTCTCCGATTCTTGTGCCTATATTAAACAGGTCCATGCCTCTATAGCTTCCTATTTCAGCAAGGCTTGCGAAGGGCTCAATAAGCGGAGCAGGTCCAATCCACATTGAGCTTGCAACAGCTAGCAAAATCACAATCGAAATCAAGGATGCTAATACACTAAACCATTCAGTCTTCAACCCGTGTGAAAGTATGGCAAGCCCTGCAATCACTAGTAGTAGAGGCCAATAAGACAGCATTGCCAGCCAGAACGACCATGCAACATATCCAAGTGAATTACCTAGAAATATGATACCGACAGTCATAAAGAAAAGACCTTCAGTAAAACGCGCGGGAGAAAAGTTCCCATTTCTTCTGGGGTTAGGTGAGTCACTTGCGGGCGAAAAGGCCATTGCTAATCCGCCAAAGATAATTAGCAGAGGCCAGAAGCTCCAGAAAGAATAGCCACCAAATACGTTGCTAAGTGCAGGTACTACTCCTGACAACATGTCCAAGAAAATTAAGGTACCTAAAGTGACAAGAATAACACCAACCCAAATACCCCACTTGTTGACATGAGACCAAGATGAAACTTTCGGGAAGTGGGCCTCGGTGGCAGCCTTTGTGCTACCTACAGCAACATCAACAACTTCTTGAACAGCATCGTGAATCGAATCTGGTGTACCCTTGGCTTTTTGCTGTGCTGAACCATGTGTTCGATCTGCACCTGTGTAGTCCACATCTGCCTTAAAGGTCGTGCCAATCACGTCAGCTTCTTTTCCGTCCACACGGACAGAGCCAAGGCCGCTAACCTCGGGAAATTCAGCAGTCTTTTGCTTATTATTAGAATCGCTCATGTAAATCCCTCTCATCGACTTAATAGAGTTAGTGTAACAATGTTTTGTTACACTGTCAAGGACAGGAATCCTAGAAAGGGTAAACAATCTGACAAGTTAGGCAGGCTCCCCTTCTAGACCCAACTCGTCTGCAGCAGTACGCATAGCCAAAATAACTTCTCCGATAAGCTCGTCTAGTTCTATTTCGAGCATCTTTGTGCCCTGCAGAATCACTTCACGGTCCACGCCAGCGGCGAATTTTTTATTTTTAAACTTCTTTTTTATAGACTTGGTTTCGATGTTTAGCACACTGCGATCAGGGCGCATATACACTGATGCCGTTATTAGCCCTGTTAGTTCGTCAGCTGCATAGAGCACCTTTTCCATTTTATGGACTGGTTCAACATCTACCTTGCATAAGCCCCATCCGTGTGAAAGTATGGCATTAATGAAATCGTCATCGTAGCCTGCACCTCGAAGAATTGCATCAGTATGTTCCAGGTGTTCTTCAGGATGCAGTTCATAGTCAATGTCATGCAGCAAACCCACTTGAGACCAGTAGTCAATGTCTTCTTCGTATTTTGTCGCAAAATAGCGCATTACGGCGCGCACTGCTCGTGCATGCATTAATTGAGAAGGGTTAGCTACATACCGTTCCAACAATTCTTCTGCCTGCTCTTCATTAAGTGGCAGTGCGCCTAAAGTGTAGTTGGTCATTGTTCCCCCTCTTGAAAGTGAATTTTCGTTATGATTGCGAGATCAATTTATGCACTTTGTTTATCAATTGCTCAGTTCCTGCGACTATGACATGCTCAATGTTATCAAGGTGGTCAACCTTGCCTACTTTCTTGCCCTGCTTATTATAGATGCCGATTTTAGCCCCCACATAGCGCTTGAAGTCGAAATTGAATGTCTGAACTGACTCGAACCTTCTTTCACCTAGCCATGCTTCAATCTGTTCTGCACTTACCCAGGATTCATTATTGTAGGAGACTACCACTGTTTTTGCGTTCACATCTTGAATAACTTGTCGTAGTGAATCTGCCATGTGCGGCTTTTTATTGAAGGAGCTCTTGGTCTTGTCATCACGGGCATCTATGCGCTTGCAGGCTTTGCCGTAATACTTTGGAGCATCCCAGCGTACTAAGGTCTCCCAGATGTGATAATTGGTAAAGTAGCGATGTTGGTTATAGGGTGGATCTAAGTAGGCAATGTCAAATGGCCCTAATTGATTAACGAGCTGTAGAGCGTCTCCTCTAGCGGCATTGCCTGTACCTGGGATAAGTTCAGGTATGCGCAGCTCAAGATCATTATAGGATCGCTGGGCGTATTCCTTCAGATATGCCATCTGAAGCCCCGTTGTTGAGTCTACTCTGTCCGCAGCAAGCATGAGTGACGTCAGTAGTATGGGATACAGGGGGTGATTCTTGTAGCATTGCTCAATCATGTCACGGATTGCGTCCACACGCATTCCATTTTTTACCTGAAAATAATGCGAGTCTTCGCAGAAGGCTTGGGTAAAGTAACCACGTTTTCCAGGAAGTACAGAGAGTTCTTGAAGGATGGTTTCTAGTTCGTCCAAATTAACCTGTTCTGCATTAGTGACTATATAGCACTGGGCAAGAATTTCGGAATAACTGGCAATATCGCAGGCAGTAACATGAAGGTTTTGACGTTTAAATTCCTGCGCCACACGTGTTGTTCCTGAAAAAAGGTCAAGTGCTGTTCGCGCACCCAATTCATGAGCAGCCGAAGCAATTTGTCCCAGCGCGGGAACAAGAAGACGTTTAGATCCTAGGTACTTAATCAAGGGAATCGGAAGGGTTATGCAAGCCTACGGGAGCCTGGTGAATCTATAGGTGTACCCTCTGCGCATTGAGCGCAGTCAGCAGGGTTCCATGATTCCACCTTCATGGCAAGCAAGGGAAAATAGTCATCGTCAAAGGCTCTGTCTCCCCCGCGGTCGATGATTGAGGTTACCCCTACTACTGTTGCGCCTGCACTTTCAACAATGTCTACAACCTCTTGAACGCTACCACCCGTGGTTACGACATCCTCGACAATTAGTACACGCGCATCCGCAGGTATGTGGAAAGCACGGCGTAATACCATGACTCCTTCCTGTCGCTCACTGAATATAAAGCGCACGTTCAGAGCCTGCGCTACAGCAAAGCCGATGATTATGCCCCCAACGGCAGGTGCGATTACAAGGTTAGGATTTAAGTCATCTGGCAAGCGTGCAGCCATCTCTCTGGCTAAGTCAGTGGTTAGGGCTGGGTATTCAAGTACACGAGCGCACTGCACGTAGGTGTCACTGTGCAAGCCACTTGTTAGTTGAAAGTGTCCTGTACGAATTGCACCAGAATCGGTTAGCACATCTAAGATTTCTTTGTCGTTCATGGGTGAACTCCTTCGACTTCCTTAATGATCGCTTCAATAGCCTGTATTCTATCAGTAGCCCGAGTAATAGGACGCCCTATTACGAGGTGACTTGCACCTGCTGTAAAAGCTTTTTTCGGTGTCATAATGCGACTTTGGTCTCCTGTTGCTGCACCTGTAGGGCGTACTCCTGGGGTCACAACAAGGGCACCGCTGCCAAGGATTGACCGAGCCATAGCCGCTTCGTGGGGGGAACATACAATGCCGTCTGTGCCCGCTTCTCTTGAAAGGCGAATTAGGCGCTCAACCTGATTAGCTGCAGTGTCGGATACTCCGATAGTCTGAAGTGTATCATTTGTCATGGAGGTCAGTACGGTAACTGCAATGACTTTTGGAACAGGGAGTGCGTTTTCTTCGGCACCTGTACGTGCACCTAGCATGGCAGACGCCATCATGGCACGACCCCCACTGGCATGTACTGTTATAAGGTCGACTCCCAGTCCAGCTAGAACAGCACTGGCATTTTCGACCTGATTGGGTATATCGTGAAGCTTTAAGTCAAGAAATACTTTATACCCTAGGTCTTTCATTTCTTTAATGATGCTAGGTCCTGTTTGATAAAACAGAGTCATGCCGACCTTTATCCAATTCGCATGACCCTGCAGCTCACCTGCCCACTGAAGTGCCTCGTCAACAGATCCGTCCAAAGCTATTATCAGATGATCTTTTGGATTTTTTGACTTTGCAGGGTTCATGTTACTGCCCCGATAAGTTCAGTTACGTCCTGCACTCCTTCTTCGGTACAGAATTCTTCTAGTTCACGCCTAATGCGCTCTACAGCCAAGGGGTCACCAAAGCTTGCTGTACCTATTGCCACAACGCTTGCGCCAGCTAGCATGAACTCTGCGACATCAAGACCTGAGCGCACACCGCCCATTCCTATAACAGGCACACTAACAGCGCGTGCAACTTCCACAACCATACGCAGGGCAACAGGCTTAATCGCGGGTCCAGAAAGGCCTGCAAACTGTCTCTCGAAAATGAAATTGCGCTTACGTATATCAATGGCAGTGCCCAGCAAAGTATTTATTAGCGATACGCTGTCAGCCCCAGCAGCCTCAACGGCGCGGGCAATTTCTGCCACATTACTCACGTTGGGTGAAAGTTTGACTGTCATAGGACGGCTTGTTTTTTCTCGACATAGCTGCGTAACCTCTGCTGCACCGTCGCAAGTGGCACCAAAAACATGCCCACCTTCGCTAACGTTTGGACAGCTAATGTTTACTTCATATCCTGCGATGCCAGATTCATCTTCGAGGCGCTCAATCACTGAAGCATAATCGCTGGCACTATGTCCACAGACGTTCACCATTACAGGCAGGTCAGGCACATTAGCACGCAGCCAAATGAGATCTTTTTCAATAAAGGTTTCAACGCCTGGATTTTGCAGACCAATAGAGTTCAGCATGCCAGAACTAACTTCTTTCATGCGAATACCCGTGTTACCTGCCCATGGGGTCAAGGAAACACCTTTAGTGGTAAGCATGCCCAGATTGTTGAGGTCGATATAGTCTGCCATTTGAAGCCCTGACCCATAGGTACCTGAGGCTACGGTAAGCGGATTTTTCAGGTGAAGGTTACCCAGTAATGTTGCAGTCCTGATTTTGGCGGACGTATCATTAAGGATACTAGTGGACGCGGGCACTTCTTGCTTCATCCCACATTACCTCCTTCGAGTTGAAAATAGGTCCATGGCAACATACGCCTCGTGGTCCTTCAGTTGTTGGAATAACGCAGGTTAAGCAGGCACCAACACCACATGCCATCATGCGTTCAAGACTCACGTAAGTAACAATGCCTGCCGCTTCACATAGCTTAGAGCACGCTTCTTGCATGGGTTCTGGCCCACAAATGTAGGCAACATCAAAGTGGCTTTTATTGTCTTTAAGTAGTTCTTGCAAAGGATCAGTAACAAAACCTTCAAATCCTCTGCTGCCATCGTCAGTAGCAAGCGTGTGTTTGTGGCAGGTCACTGCAAAAAGATCAGCAGCAATAAGTAGGTCAGAATTGCGACCTCCCTGCACCATGGTAACCTCGCAGCCACGCGTAGTTAACTCTTGCGCCAACATTGCAAGTGGAGCAGATCCAATGCCGCCGCCAACCAAGAGCGCTGATTTGACTTCCTCTGGCACGGGCCAGCGAATACCTAATGGGCCAAAGATGCCTAGAGTCGTACCAGCAGTCATTGTCGACAGGCGACGTGTTCCTTCGCCCATTACTTGATATCGAAGTTCTAGCAGTGCCCCATAGCTGCCATCGTCATATGTTCCTGCAGCATGAGTTTGATATACAGAGATAGGTCTAGGTAATACTAAATCGGGCTGATGTAGATTTAGCTCAATAAATTGTCCGGGCTGGACAAGCTCCGCCAGTTCCGCAGCATCCAGTACTAAGGAAAAAGTGTCTGGCGCGACTGCCACATTGGTGACAATTCGCGCCTCACACACAACTTTTGCCTGCTTAGAAGAGTCTTTACACATCTTTCATGAAGTCCTGCATCGCAGTGATTCCCATAGACTCAAGATCAGCAGCCTCGATAGCTTGCACCATAGCATGTGCGGTAGCTAGGTTAGTCATATTAGGAATGCGACTTTGAACTGCCATTGAGCGTATCCAGTAGCCATCCCCGCGAGACTCTTCACCGTGTGGGGTATTAATCACTAATGCTACTTCGCCGTTCTTCATGTGATCTAGGATGTTGGGGCGTCCTTCACTTTTCTTCTTTACCAACTTTACGGGCAGTCCGGCAGCGGCTAATACTTTTTCAGTGCCGCCCGTTGCCATCAACTCGAAGCCCATATTGTGCAGGTCGCGAGCAATTGATACTGCGTCACGCTTATCGCGGTCACTCACTGACAGGAAAGCAGCCTTCGGGGCGCTGCTATCTGCTGGCAAGTTTTTAGGTGCTACAGGTAACGAGTAGTCAATTGCTAGCTGAGCTTTAGCATAGGCTAACGGGAAGCTGTTCCCTACACCCATAACTTCTCCTGTTGCCTTCATTTCTGGACCTAAGACTGAATCAGTTCCCTCAAAGCGCTCAAAAGGTATAACTGCTTCTTTCACAAAGTAACGCTTATGTTCGCGGTTAAGAACAGAGTCATCAGGTAAATCCATGTCGGCTAACTTTTCGCCGGCCATTATGCGCGCAGCGATTTGTGCCATGGGCACTTCGGTCGCCTTTGAAACAAAGGGTACCGTACGACTTGCACGCGGATTTACTTCAATGATGTAAAGCTCGCCATCTTTAACAGCAAACTGTACATTCATAAGGCCTTTTACGTTCAGGCGTAGTGCTAGCTTTTTTGTAGCCTCACGAATTTCGTCAATGATTGGGTTGGCTAAGGTAAAGGGCGGCATGCAAGAGGCGCTATCTCCACTGTGGATGCCCGCTTCTTCAATGTGCTCTAGAATGCCCCCAATATATACAGTTTCGCCGTCAGCAATCGCGTCAACATCAACTTCGACAGCACCTTCTAGAAAGCTGTCTAATAATACGGGATGTTCTCCAGAAATCTTTGCTGCCCTTGTCATGAACTCTTCTAGGTAATCCTCGCTGTAAGCAATAACCATGCCACGACCGCCAAGAACGTAAGATGGTCTTACGAGCAACGGATAGCCAACTTTTGCAGCAACCTCACGTGCCTCGTCTAACGTTGTTGCAGTGCCTGCGGCAGGATAGCGTAGACCTAGTTCGTCAAGTACTGCAGAAAAACGCTCGCGATCTTCTGCAAGGTCAATGGCCTCAGGAGAAGTCCCCATGATAGGAACACCGGCCCCTTCTAGTGCGGTTGCTAACTTAAGAGGAGTCTGCCCACCAAAGGTTACTACGACACCACTCACCTTTTCACGTTCGACAATATCCATTACATCTTCAAAGGTTAAAGGTTCAAAGTAAAGTCTGTCTGATGTGTCTGGATCAGTCGATACTGTTTCTGGGTTACAGTTGACCATAACGGTCTCATAACCCGCGTCACGTAGTGCATAAGCACCGTGTACACAGCAGTAATCAAATTCAATTCCTTGTCCAATACGATTAGGACCTGCGCCCAGAATCATAGCACGTGGCTTTTCGGCGTCTACTACCTCGCATTCATCGTCATACGTTTTGTAGCAGTAGTTCTTGTCCGTTGGAAATTCACCTGCGGTAGAATCAACCTTTTTAAATACTGGAAGCACCTGCAATTCTTTACGTCCTGCACGAACTTCAGCCTCAGTAACGGTTCTTGTTTCTCCGCACGCGCATTCTGTACAAGACTGCGAGAGCAACCATGCAATCTGTTCATCAGATAGCCCTACTCTTTTTGCAACTTCAAAGTCATCGGTGGTTAGATTTTCCAGCTTACGTCCGCGTAAGCCATTTTCGACTTCGACCTGCTTTGCGATTTCACCTACGAAATAAGGGTCAAAAGTTGAGATCTCTGCAACTTCTGCTGGATCCATGCCCGCACGTAACGCTTCTGCGATTACAAAGATACGGTCATAGGTGCGTTGTGAGAGCTTAGACTTTAGTTGACTGGGGCTATAGTTATCCTTGCCATCTGCACCTAGTCCTGCACGACCCGATTCAAGTGAACGCATGCATTTATTGATCGCTTCAGTCAGGCTGCGACCTAGTGCCATGGCCTCCCCCACGCTCTTCATGCGTGTAGTTAAGGTTTCGTCACTACCTTCGAATTTTTCAAATACAAAGCGAGGAACCTTGCACGCAATATAGTCAATACTTGGCTCAAAGTATGCTGGGGTTTTGCTTCCATCTGGAAGAGCCGTCATGACATTATCGATCTCATCTAGGGTATAGCCTACAGCCAGCTTTGCTGAAACTTGAGCAATCGGATATCCTGTTGCCTTTGAAGCCAGTGCTGAAGAGCGTGATACGCGTGGGTTCATCTCGATAACTACCATGCGACCTGTTTTAGGGTGAATTGCAAACTGTACATTCGACCCACCGTATTTGATGCCAACTTCTGCAAGCACCTTAATAGAGGCATCATGCATGATTTGATACTCACGATCAGTCAGGGTTAAGGCAGGAGCAATGGTAATAGAGTCCCCCGTATGTACGCCCATTGGGTCAATATTTTCAATGCTGCAAATTACGATAGCATTACCTACAGAGTCACGAACAACTTCCATTTCGAGCTCTTTCCAGCCGATAATGCTCTCTTCTACCAGTACGGTAGATGCTGGAGAAAGCTCTATACCATAAGACACAGCAGCCATAAGCTCTTCTTGATTAAAGGCAATGCCTCCACCAGCACCACCCAAAGTGAAGCTAGGTCTAATGACTAGGGGGAAACCTGCCTCTTTGGCAAATTCACTTGCCTCTTCAACAGAGTGGACGTACTTACTTAAGGGTGCATCAAGCCCAATCGCCTTCATTGCATCAGCAAAAAGCTTGCGATCTTCAGCCTTCTTGATAGAGTCAATGGTCGTTCCAATGATTTCTACACCATGCTTTTCAAAAATTCCCTGCTCGGCAGCAGCTACAGCACAGTTTAGTGCGGTTTGACCACCTAACGTGGGCAGAACAGCATCAACGTTTTCTTCGATGATTATTTTCTCAACAAAGGCGGGGGTGATTGGTTCAATATAGGTGCGATCTGCCATCCCATGATCGGTCATGATAGTTGCAGGGTTACTGTTAAGTAGTACAACCCTGAAGCCCTCTTCGCGCAAGACCTTGCAGGCCTGCGCCCCAGAATAATCAAACTCGCAGGCCTGTCCAATAACAATTGGTCCTGAGCCGATTACTAGAATGGTATTAATGTCAGTTCTGCGCGGCATTAAGGCACCACCATCACTGGAACAGTAGCATCAAGTAGTACAGCGCGTGAAGTTGACCCTAGAATAAAGGTTCTAAAGCTAGAGCGCCCACCACCGCCAATGATGAGGCCAGTAGCATCGCTCTGTCTAACCTCTGCGATGATTTCTTCGTGCTTGTTATCTCCTACACGTACAACAATCTCTGTTTCAACACCGTGTTCTGCAAGCATTCCAGCAAAAGCTGATAGGCGGAATTCGTACTCTTTAATCTGATCAGTATAATCAGCGGTTGTCTCACCCTTTTTCGAATGAATGACATGTAACAAGCGAACAGTACCAACAGCACCTGCGTCAAAGTGGGTACACTGAAGAACTGCGCGTGCACTTGATGAGCTAAAGTCAACGGGAACAACTAATCTCTTTGCCCAGTCGTGAGAAAGCTCTTCCGCATTATCTACTTTATTTAGAATGTCATCACGCAACAGCAAAGTCGGAGTCTTTTGGCCCCAAGTCACTGCGGCTGAAACTGAACCTTCAAATAATCTTTGCATATTGCTTTTTGCTGTTGTGCCCATAACTATTACATCAGCTTTTTCTTGCTCGGCAACACGCACGATATCATGCGAACGATTTCCTGTTTCAACGCGACTTACTGTTTCCATGCCAATTTCGCGTAGTGGAGCACCCATTTCATCAAGGCGACGATAGGTCGAATCAATGCTTTTCGAGATAACAGGCATTTCTAGTCCAGACGTATCAAGGACGTGCAGCAGAACGCATTTAACAATTCCGCGTGTTTGCGCACCTTTTACAAAATCAATAAGCTGTGGTGCATAAGAATCGAAGTCGGTTGCAAGTAATAAGGTTCTTTTCATGGTGCTTACCCCTCTTTCTGGATCTGATCTGCTGTTAATAGGTCTCGTAGTTCAAGTGAATCAAACAAGGTGGCTTCTATGCCTTTTGCAGGAACGGTAAATCCTTCAACGGTTTGGTCGTTAAGGTTGATATGTGTAATCTCTACTCCTTCAACATCGCTAAAATCGATGCTGTAACCATGGTGTTGTCGTGTGATATAAAGCTTACCTGTGCGCAAGTCTTTAACAGGAATATTGCTGGCATGATGTCCAAGGGGAAGCTTAGTAAGAGTTGCGCCCAAGTCACGAGCAATCTCTTCAGCCTCGATTAATGCTGGTGTTATAGCCGCCATTTTTGCTGCATTGATTAACTCTTCTTCAGTCATTTCTTCTGTAGTAACAACCGCACCCACAGGACCATTGTCTCGCACATGCCTTGTTAGTTTGCGTGTATCGACTTGATCAATAGCAACTATTTCGTTGTTTGTCAGATAGTCAGGTAGACTGCATTCACTACTCCAGTTTGAAGGTTCATCACAAATGATGCGCGCAACGACAGCCGCTGGTTTCATAGATGCATCTGTCACGTCATTGCTGTTTACGCCATAGTTTCCAATCTCAGGCATGGTAAAAGTAAGCACCTGTCCATGGGCGCCTGGATGAGTGATTATTTCTAAATATCCTGCCATGGAAGTATTAAAGACCAATTCACCCTTTGCGGTACCTTTTGCGCCGCAGGCTCTTCCTTCTAGGATAAGGCCTGTTGACGTTGCTAGCCACGCCCTATTCGTTCCGTTCGTTTTGTCGCTCATACACACTCCCCATCTGCTAATACCAGCTTTCCGTCAACCAGAACTTCTGTTGCACAACCCTTGAGCGTGTGCCCCAAAAATGCTGAATTTTTACCTTTTCCAACAAGCCAGTCCCTTGTTATAGTAACTTCTTTCTCTGGATCGACTACTGTGATATCTGCAACTGAACCTTCCGCTATAGTGACAGGTTCCAGATTCATGACACGTCTTGGTCCGTGTGCCATGCGATCAACTAGAGTTGCCCAATCTAGCTTGCCTGTAGAAACAAGGTGAGTAGCCATAAGGGGAACAGCTGTCTCAAGTCCCGTTGTCCCGAAGTTTGCCAGTTCAAATTCGAGCTCCTTTTCCTGGGGAGCATGCGGAGCATGATCTGTTGCAATGGCATCAATTGTGCCATCAAGTAGGCCTTCAATTAGTGCCTTTTGATCTTGAGTTGACCTTAGAGGAGGATTCATCTTCATATTAGTGTTGTATGTTTTGTCTAGTGCATTTTCATTAAGTACGAGGTGATGCGGAGTTACTTCTGCACTTACGCGCACATCTCCTGCAGCTTTAGCCGTACGAATAAGGTCAACACTCTCTTTTGCTGATACGTGCGCAATATGCAGACGTACACCTGTTAATCGAGCAAGCTCAATATCGCGATGGACGGCAAGCGCTTCTGCAAGTGATGTTTGACCTGCTACACCTAGACGTGTTGCTATAATCCCTTCATGGACTACCCCACCATCTACAAGGCTTTCGTCTTCACAGTGGGCAACAATCAGCGCGTCAAAAACTTTCGCATATTCCATGGCTCTACGCATAAGTTGAGGGTCTTGTATCCCCATACCATCATCGCTAAAGGCAATAGCACCCGATTTATGCATATCGTTCATTTCTGCAAGCTGCTTGCCTTTAAGGCCTACGGTAATGGCCCCCATTTGGTAAACCTTCACGACGCCAACTTCTTTGGCCTTGTCAGTAACAAATTTTACTGCTGCCCCTTCGTCAATAACAGGCTTAGTATTTGCCATGGCTGCCACTGCAGTAAAGCCACCGTGTGCAGCGGCACGGGTACCACTAGCGATGTCTTCACGGTACTCAAAGCCTGGCTCACGCAGATGAACATGCATGTCTACAAACCCGGGCATAAGTACTTTCCCTGTTAAATCAAGTACTGTTGTACCCTTCGTATCTTGCTTGCAGTCACCTTCACCTGCAGGACAAACACAGCTTATCTTTCCGTCCTGAATTAGCACATCGGCAATACCATCAAGATTTGCGACGGGATCTACAACGTGTGCTCCTTTTAGTAGTAGGTTACTCACCTGCTTCGCCTCCTAGCATCATGTACATAATCGCCATGCGTGTAGCAACGCCAGCATTTACTTGGTCAAGGATGTATGCACGCGGGTCTGTGATAACATCGGAAGAAATCTCTACACCACGATTCATGGGTCCAGGATGCAGGATGATAGCATCTTTTTTCATGAGGGTATCTGCGCGATGCTTGTTCAAGCCGTACAGTGAAGCATATTCTCTGATAGTGGGAACACTTAAGCCTTCTGCGCGCTCACCTTGAATACGTAGCAAGCAGACAACATCTAGTTCTGGCAATACTGCGTCGAAATCATAGGCAACCTCTGCGCCTAATTCTTCAGGCACTACAGGTTGGTACGCTGGTGGGGCAACAAAAACTACGCGTGCACCTAGGCGCTTTAATGCCGGTGCAAGTGAACCAGCAACGCGACTATGCACAATGTCCCCAACAATACCCACAGTTAAACCTTCAATGCGACCCAGTCTTTCCTGAATCGTGAAAAGGTCTAATAAGGTTTGTGTTGGATGTTCGTTGATACCGTCACCACCATTAACGATATGAGCATCCATATGCTGGGTTAGCACATAGGGTGTACCTGCGTATTTGTGACGAACGATAACCATGTCGACCTTCATGGCATCGAAGGTCTGCGCGGTATCTATAAGTGATTCACCCTTTGTAGTTGCAGAAGCTGACGCAGAAAAGTTTAGACTGTCAGCAGAGAGACGTTTTTGTGCAAGTTCAAAAGAGCCACGGGTTCTTGTAGATGGCTCTAAGAACAGGTTAACTATAGTGCGCCCTCTAAGTGTTGGTAATTTTTTTATAGGACGATCATTGATTTCTTTAAAGGTCTTAGCGTTTTCTAGTACTGCATAGATTTCGTCATTGCTCAAGTCTTCTATGTTAAGCAAGTGTTTACTTTTCAACATTGACATTTTTGATTACTCCCCTCCTATAGCATCTACCTCAGGTGCTGCCACGCCTGTAGGGAGACTATTTAGCTCGTCATCTAAGATATCTACTCCTGTTTGCCCATCAACCTCTTCTGCACGGACGCGGACGCGCTCTGTGCGCGAGGAAGGTACGTTTTTACCGACATAGTCTGCGCGGATAGGCAATTCGCGGTGTCCGCGGTCTACCAGTACTGCCAACTGAATAGCTTTTGGTCTACCAAAGTCCATAACAGCATCCATGGCAGCACGAATTGTGCGTCCCGTAAATAAAACATCGTCTACTAATACAATTGTTTTATCGGACACATCAAAGGGAATGTCAGTGCGGTGCAATACGGGAGAAAGCTTCGTGGCAACATCATCACGATAAAGCGATATATCAAGTGTGCCTACGGGAACAGACTTACCTTCTATTTTTATAATATTTTCTGCAATCTTTGCAGCGAAGTTATTTCCGTGAGTTACAATCCCAACTAGAGCAACGTTATCGGATCCCCCATTCGCTTCTAAGATTTCATGGGTAATTCGCATAAGTGATCTCGTGACATCATCAGATGTCATAACGGTCGTCTTAACAGCTTCGCAGGCAAAACCTGACGCATTTGCAGTCATCTAGCGCTCCTCTCGATACGTCTTGTGCTGAAGCACAAAAACAGAAAAATCGCCCAAACCTAGAGGCAAGGGCAACTACAGGATACGCCGACCAGCGATGTGAAAAAGCCACACCATACAAGTGTGTCTGCGTCTATGTGGGAGTCCTTACCAGCCTCACAGGACTAGATTAAAGGTCACTACCTAAGATAGCACAGCAACTACTTAACTATCAAGTTTTTTCCAATTAGAGGAAGTGGTTCCCAGTCCCCTCTGGAAGAATTGGCGATACCTTTTCCTGTCAAATAGATAGGAAAAAGCCAGAAAACACTTAGAAGAATGTAAAGTAGGCTTGGACCGTCAGGTAGATAGATTGAAAATAAAAATATTACTAGTCCATAAACAGTGACAAAAAATAGGTTAGTAATAAGAAGGTTTATGCTTTGCTTCATGTGATAGCTGACGAAGGTTGACCTCTGACTGTCCTTGGTAAGAATTGGAACAAAGAATGCAAGATAGGAAACTAAGGCCATGAGCCTTTCATAGGCAGTCGGTTCGTATGTTTCAATTTCTTCCATTTTATTCTCCTGGTATATGGCTTGACGATCATCCCAGTACTCAAGCCAGGATCTTGGCTTCTTTCGTAGGTTCCCGCCTAGTTCTTCTTGAATTGCATGCTTTTCTCCAAGGTCAAGAAAGGTGCTTACAATCGTGTTATCCCTACTGGTGCAAGAGGTTGCCTCATGCCCTTTACTGGGGTGTGCTTGTCTTTGCTTCGTCATGCGGTTCAGTTTTTTCTTGACACGTTGACAAGAGTGGTCTGTCTCTTTTTGTTTTGATGTGTTTGATTACGCGCTTTGCGTCAGTATTAAGAAAGGCATCAATAGGAATACCGTATTCCTTTGCGTAGCTAAGTGCTGGTTCAACGTTGCCAATGCCTGTTGAGTGGTGCGCGTCACTATTGATGGATAGTGTGGCCCCAGCTGTATAAGCCTTTGCGGCAAACTCTATCTCGAGCATCTTGCTTCCAGCGCGTGCGCCCAAAGGATTAAGAGAAGAGTTATTCAGCTCAAGCACAACGTTATACTCAATGGCTGCTGCAATTACAGCATCGACATCAAGGGGAAACTCAATCAAATTGCCAGGATGGTTAAATTGGTCCACATAAGGGCTTTGCATCGCCTTGATAAGTGCAGCAGTATTTTTATCTTCGTCACCTTCATCAAAGCCTGTAGTTGGATGAAAGCCTATAGTGACGTAATCAAGTCTGCGAGCAACAATGTCTGCTACATCTATTCCCCATCTAGATTCGTAGGGGTTACCGTCAGGAATAATATTTGCTTCGCACCCCCTTAAAATAGTGAGGCCTTTATAGATCCCTGGAACGTGATTCAAATTCCAAAAATACCAATTGTGTGCACCCTGCGGAACACTCGGCCCATGATCAGTGATTGCAATAAGCTCCATACCTTTTTCGATGGCAGCATCTGCGTTTTCCTTTACTGTTGAAAAGCCATGACCAGACCCTACGGTATGGACATGCAAGTCAGCCTTTATACATTTTTCTTGCTCGTGTTTCATGTTAGTCCTAAATGATTCTCTGCTGCTAAATGGTAGGCTAAGCCTTGTTGGACTGTTTGGCGCGCCACTGATGAAATGAAACTACAAAGTCATCAATGTCTCCATCAAGGACAGCGTCAACATTTCCTTTTTCTAGGCCAGTCCTTACATCTTTGACTAGTTGGAAGGGGTAAAGTACATAATTGCGTATTTGAGTCCCCCAGGCAATGCTTGTCTTGGGTCCGCGCAACTCTTCTATTTCTGCATCACGACGAGCCTTCTCTTCCTCGTAGAGACGTGCCTTCAGTATGGAAAGAGCTGACTCCCTGTTTTGGAGTTGTGATTTCTCGTTTTGGCAGGTTACAACAATCCCACTGGGAATATGAGTGATGCGCACCGCCGAATCTGTTGTATTTACACTTTGCCCTCCAGGACCGCTAGACCTAAATACATCTATGCGAATATCCTCATCTTTAATGTCCACTTCGATATCATCAGGCAAGACAGGCAAGACACTTACCCCGGCAAAGGTTGTTTGGCGACGCTTTTTAATATCGGTAGGACTAATCCTTACTAGACGATGTGTGCCAACCTCGCTCCGCAGCATGCCATATGCATTCGGTCCAGACAAGGTAAATACAGCACGGTCAAGTCCTATCGCTTCGCCTGCAGGGGCATCATGTACCGTGATTTTCCAACCCTGCCTATCAGCGTATTTTTGATACATACGAAAAAGTATTCCTGTCCAGTCCTGAGCTTCAAGACCCCCTTGACCAGGAGTGATAGTTATAATGGCATCTTCTGAGTCCAGTTCATCATCAAACCATGTTATTATTTCCAGTTCGGCAATTTGTCCGTCAAGGCGCTTCAATTCACTACTTACCTCTGCAGCCAAATCCATATCATCTTCCGATAATGACAGGTCATGGGCAACGTCCAAATCATCAAGGTCTGTAGATAACTGCTTGAAAGCCTCAATGTTATCGCGAATTGCAGCAGCACGCCCCATTACGCTCTGAGCGTTTATCTGATTATTCCAAAAATTGGGGGCAGCACTGAGCTTCTCTAACTCAAGAAGCTCAGTGCGTTTCTGATCTGATGCTAATTGCTCGGCAAGGTACTGCTGACGTTGACGAAGCTCAAGTATCTCGCTGTTTCTGTTTTCTAGCATAAATTCCGGTACTTAGTAATGGGGTGTCTGGTTAGGAATTTAGTCCGTGACACTTTTTATACTTAAGCCCTGATCCACAAGGGCAGGGGTCATTACGTCCTGCGTTTGCAAATGCATCATCTTTGTTTTTAGTAACTGTTTTTGTTTTTCCACCGCCTGCGGCACTTGCTGCAGCTTTGATATCGCCAGAACTTGGCCCCATGTCTGCAGTTGCCGCTGCAGCGGCTGCACTTACAGATCCGCCACCCCCTGCTTCTTGTGGAGCAGAGTAACTTGCTCCGCGTAAAAATGCAGGTGATTCCTGTTGGGGCTCTACGACTACATTAATGTGCATGAGAGTTTTGACAAAGTCCTCATCAATAGCCTGAACTAGCCCAATAAACATTTCATAAGCGTCATTTTTGTACTCAACTTTTGGGTCTCTTTGTCCCATGGCGCGCATGCCGATACCTTCTTTAAGATAGTCCATCTCTTCAAGATGGCTCATCCAGCGCGTATCCAAAATACGTAGCATTACCTGTCTCTCTAGGTCACGCACATTATCTGGACCTAAGAGGTTTTCTTTCTCAGCATATTTGGCCTTGCTTGCCTCGCATAGGATTTCTGAGCATTCGGATGTCTTAGAAGTATCCGCCAATGCCTTGCGTGCATCACCTGCTCTAATACCTGTGAAGTCTTGGAACCACTTAGCTAGAGCCTCTGTGTCCCAGGTAGCAGGATCAGACTTGTCATCACCACAGTATTCTTTTACAGCAAGCTCAATAATCTTATTTGTAGCGAATTCCACCTGGTCGTGAATATCTTTTCCGTCCAAAACTTTTGTGCGTTCAGCATAGATAACTTCACGCTGCTTATTCATTACATCATCGTATTCAAGAACATGTTTACGTGAAGCAAAGTTCATGAGCTCTACTTTACGCTGCGCACCCTCTACTGCCTTTGCAACCACCTTTGCCCCAATAGGCATGTCGTCTGGCACATCAGCGCTTTCCATCATGTCACTGATTCGCTGCATGCGATCTCCGCCAAACAAGCGCATTAGATCGTCTTCTAGTGAAAGGTAGAACTGTGACAGTCCAGGATCACCCTGACGACCACTACGGCCACGTAGCTGATTGTCGATACGTCTGGCTTCATGACGTTCAGTGCCAATCACTGCAAGTCCACCGGCTTCAATAACTTGCTTGCGTTCTGTTGCGCATTCTTCTTTCGCTTTCTTGCGAGCGGCATCACGCTCTTCATCGGTAGCATCCTCAGGGCTAATTCCTGCAGCATGCAAGAACTGGTCAACTAACTTATCAGGATTTCCACCGAGTAAAATATCGGTACCACGACCTGCCATATTAGTTGCGATAGTTACTGATCCTAGCCGACCAGCTTGAGCAATAATGAGTGCCTCTTTATCATGATGCTTAGCGTTTAGAATACTGTGTTTAATACCGCGCTTTTTAAGCAAGAAAGACAAGTACTCTGAGTGCTCAATCGAGATTGTACCTAGTAGAACTGGTTGACCTTTCTTGTTGCACTCTGCTACTAAGTCAGCCACAGCGTTATATTTTGTTTCCACATTGCGATAGACAAGATCAGTGCGATCTTCTCTAACCATTGGCATATTGGTTGGAATAACCATTACGGGCAGCTTATAAATCTCGCGGAATTCCTTATCTTCGGTTACCGCAGTACCTGTCATTCCCGACAATTTATCATACATTCTAAAATAATTCTGAAGAGTAATTGTCGCGAGTGTCTGATTTTCTTCGCGAATGCTAACGCGCTCTTTTGCTTCAATAGCCTGATGTAAGCCATCTGAGTAGCGACGTCCAACCATAGGACGACCAGTGAACTCATCTACAATTAGAACCTCACCATCTTTTACCATGTAGTCAACATCACGCTTAAACAGGAATTGTGCCTTTAGAGCCTGCTGCAGGTGATTAACCATTTGACCAGATGGATCCATGTAGATATCTTCAATGCTAAGCATGCGTTCAACTTTAGAGATCCCAGACTCAGTAGGGGCACAGGTACGCTTCGCCTCATCTAAGTCAAAATCTTTTTCGTTTTCAAGCTTTGCAACAGCTTTTGCAAAGTCTTTATAGGTACTTGCAGATTTGGCGCCTGCACCTGAAATGATTAGAGGAGTTCTTGCCTCATCAATAAGAATTGAGTCAACCTCATCAACAATGGCAAAATTGTGCCCTCGTTGAACGCGATCTTCAGAGCGTGTCGCCATATTGTCACGCAGATAATCAAAGCCAAACTCTGAATTTGTGCCATAGGTTACGTCAGCGGCATAGGCTGGTCTACGTAGTTCAGGAGGCATTTGTGCTACAACTGTTCCCACCTCAAGACCCATAAAGTTGTAAAGCTTGCCCATCCACTCCGCGTCACGGCTGGCTAAGTAGTCGTTTACCGTTACTACATGAACTCCTTTGTCAGCCAGGGCATTTAGATACACTGCGGCTGTTGCCACAAGGGTCTTACCTTCACCCGTCTTCATTTCCGCAATCTTTCCGTCATGAAGTACCATTGCACCTATAAGCTGAACATCATAGTGACGCATGCCCAGCGAACGCCTTGACCCTTCACGAACAGCGGCAAAGGCTTCGATTATTAGGTCATCTAGCTTCTCCCCGCCCCGCACACGTTCCTTAAACTCTTCAGTAGCGCGCGGGAAATCCTCGTCACGTAACGCCTTATATTTTTCTTCAAGTTCATTAATTTTTTTGATCTTTTTTTCGTAATCTGAAAGTGCTTTACCTTCTCCGAAAGAAAAGATAGATGCAAGTAATTTTGCCATGGATTTTCGCTTTCCTTCACAACATAGAAACGGTATTTACCAACCCATAATTCTAACATAGCGTCAAGGTAGGGTGAGCAGGTCGTCAGACTCTCACAATCTCGCAACCTTATCTCTGCGAAATTACCTTATTTCCTGCCCACCATTGCCCTGACTTAAGTGCTTGCACACAAAAGTTTCTGGTAGATATCTGTGATTCGTTGACTGGGATCCAGCCCCAATTCGTCACGTAAATAACGCCTGCATTCTAGGTAGGTGTTGATTGCATCTTCTCTGCGTCCTGCAGCAGCATAAGCTTTCATGCTTAGATAGTGAAGTTCCTCATTGTCTGACTGTAGAAAATCGATACGATGCAAATAGAAAAGCGCGGCCTCTGGCTCTTCATCCTCTAGGCATATATTTGCGCCTAGTAGCATTGCGTCGAGAAACACCTTGCTGTAATGTTTCCGCTCTATCTCAAGCCACTCTAGGTAGCGATCGCCAGGCAGTAAGTCTCCTTTGTAGATTTCTATCATTTGCTTTATTGTTGCTAAGCAGGCGGACTTGTTGTCTGCGTGTAAATAGTCTGTAAGTTTTCCGCTTAGCCTACTGAAATCATGAATGTCTATATAGACTTCTTGCGTCTTTAAGATACATCTGCCTCCATTGTTTTGAAATGAATCATAGATGTAGTCAGCTTCTCCGTTGGCTTTACTTGGCAGAACATCAAGAATTTTTCTTCGCATCTGACACCATGTAACATTATAGCTATTTCGTATTTTGCCTATAGACTGTTTTGGCCAAAGGCGTTCAATAAGTTCCTCGCGTGCCAATTCGTTTCCGGCATTTAGCGCCATGCAAATAAAGAGGCTTCGAGTTTTACTGTTTCCCCAACCCCTCAAGTCGAGTGCATTCCCAGCTACATTAACCTCCAGTCCTCCAAAGAGTCGAATTTGCAGAGGTTTTTCGCGCTCATGTTGAAATTTTATCTGCTTATTGCAAGAGGCAAATCTTTTGTGTAATTTTGCAGACTCCCCTTGCTGTAACTGTTTTTCTGTAAAAGCATACTTAGCTTGAAAAGCCTCACTATCCAAAAGATCAGTGAGTTTTGGTGGCAATTGCTCCACGCTAAAGCACTTACATAGCAGGGTAAGCAGATTTTTGTGAGCGTAGCACATAAGACCAACTGCCATGATAGAGTCCTGATTAAATACCTGCCCTTTTTGTTTTCGTAGCAAGGATTTTGACTTGCGAAGTCCTTCTGTTTCGTAAATGATCAAAGCTTCGCATAGAGTAATCATCGCTTTTATGGGCGCACTTAAGACACTATCATTCATGTATTTACCAGTAAGCTGCGAGGCGCGTGTGATACCTTTTCGCTGGATTAAGCAAGAAGCCAAAAGTGCGTCTGCATAAGGCTGCAGTTCACTGGGTTGAGTACTAGTTCCTAGGGCGGTAATTAGCTCATGGTAATCCTCTGCTTTTCGATAAGCCTCTTTCTCTAGTCCTGCTGCATGATAGATTATGGACTGCCACCACGCTAGTGACCCGTACTCTTGTCTGCTTGATCCGTCTTTTAACTGCACAAGGTCTATATCTTGCGCAGCTCGAATGGCTAGGTTAGTTTCTCCTGCGAAGATGCTTATGATACCTGTCAATACATGAAGCTCGAGATCTAAGACAGACCTTAAAGTTTCTACCTTTTCTGCAAGGCTTTGAGCTAAGTGAAGCTTCCCCTGTGTCAGTGCAGCAAGTATCAGTGTTCTTTTTAACTGACTGCTGAGGTCTTTAGAATTCTCAGAGAAGCTGCAGTCTACTTTGAGTGCGGACCAAATGGGCATAAGCTCTTCTAGGGCAGTAGCTGCGCTTCCGCGAAGGTAAAGGTCAGTCCTGGCAAGAGCAGTTTGGGACAAAATTAAATCTCTGGAATTGCGCGAAAGAGAGCGTGCTTTCTTGGAGCATTGCAATGCCCCTGTAATGTCTCCATGCGCCCAGTGTAGGCGTGCACCTAAAAGCATTGCCTCTGAATTGTTCATTTGAGGATGTCTTAGAAAAATTTCCTCCAGATCTTGCCAGGCATAATGAGCTTTTTCTAGGTTTGAAAGTGCCATCTGGCAACGAATTTCAAGAAACGCCCTTGCGATTCTAAGTTCTGCCTTACCTTTGTCTACATGCTGCGCCATGGCAAGTATGTCACTTGCCTCATGGTAGCGATGTTTTCGGATTGAGAGTTGAGCCTCTGTAACTATTCCTAATAGACCTTGCGCCGGATTCTTATCTGGTTTTGTAAAGTCATGTAACTTAACCACCGATGAAGTCATTACCCTACCCCTGCCCGACCCCCGTCAAACAATTGAGGAAGTAGAAGATAAGCTATCTGGCAAAGGATAACAAGTAAATTAACGTCAATTGACATAATTGTCAGTAAAAATATTTCTTTGCAAGGTTATTTCACTTTGATAGTGCCGCAGACAGTGCGAACCTGTTTGATGCAGTGTTTTCATAAGATGGTGTCGGAGGAGGGATTTGAACCCTCACGCCCTTGTCGGGCACTAGGCCCTCAACCTAGCGCGTCTGCCGTTCCGCCACTCCGACACAAAGAAGCTTAACCCATAGGATTAAGTCAAAAACAGTGGAGGCGACGGCCGGATTTGAACCGGCGAATAAAGGCTTTGCAGGCCTCTGCCTTACCACTTGGCCACGTCGCCATCCTAAACACAAGAAACAAAAAAAGCCAGTATGTTCGCTGGCTAGAGAATATCAATGGAGCGGATGAAGGGACTCGAACCCTCGACATCCACCTTGGCAAGGTGGTGCTCTACCAGCTGAGCTACATCCGCGCGCAGTGAACTATAGTAACGAAAACCTGCCTGACTTGCAAGCAGCAATTTAGCCAGAGCCAAAAATGCTATAAAGTGTGGCAACGTTTACATAGGTAACTTGCAAATGATCTAGGGTCATTCAACCCAAAGGCCAATTTTCCTGCAGAGGTCCACTTTTCTGCAAGGCTGGAATCGTCAGTAATAATGCCGCAGCTTTCCTCAGGGGAAAACCTTGGTTCTTCTTGTCGGTCTTTTCGGGCCACAACAAAGCGACTCACATTATCATGAGTACCTACACTGTTAAAGCTTTCCCCTATCAAAATATTGCAGGAGGACTTTTCTGCCATAGCTGCTAACTCATAGAGTGTTGCCATTTGCCTGCGTTGATGCACTAGGGATAGCTGTGTAGATGTCGACATGATAGAGCAGCTTGCACCTGCCTGGGCGTACATCCATGAATCTTTTCCCACTACATCAACAGGGACATCATGCTTATGCTGTTTAACACAGGCGACACGTATTTCACTCTCTTCTAATAGGGGGATCAACTTAAGCAGCAGGGTTGTCTTGCCAGAATTTTTGCGTCCAACTAGCGATATTATAGGAATCAATTAAGCTTTGCCACCTGCTTCTTTTTACAGTGCTCACGAACAGCGTCTTCAAGTCCTGTCATTAGAATACTTTCCAGGCGGATATCCACTTCTGCAGGATGGGTGATACTCTTTTCGCAGAGCACCTTCTGGGTACCATCACACTCTTCGCAGAAGTATACCCTTCGAGCATCATCTTCTGCACTAAAGTGATAACTTAGAGCTTCCTGAGAGCGTGTACCACAGCGCGTGCAACGAATCCTGTCATACTCCCACAGGTTTTCGCAGTACCCACACCAAAGCTTGCGAGCGCTACCCTGTCCCTCTCCTTCTGAGTCAAGAAGTACACCCATTTCTGCAGCATGACCACACGTGGGACAATCACCACTTTCCGTAGTACTAGCTTTTGCCTTCAATAACTCTTGGCCCTCTTGTGTGCTTTCAGAGATCTTTTCGCTTTCTTCCCACAAAGACACCAGGTGCTCATAGAGGTCTTCACCTAGCCTACTGCGATATCTATTAATCGATTCAATGTCTGTATGAGTAATCACGTACACTCCTTTCGTTTTGCGGGTCACCAAGAAAGGGAGAACTTGGTGACCCGCATAAAGCGGAACCCTTTACCTAGGAGCTAGCTAGAAGGTTTCTCTACAACATTTTCACCGCTAGCCAATTCCTCTTCAGCCCAGTGGCCCCAATGGTATAAGGCATCAGATTCTGATACAAGGCCATCTCCAAACATTCCGCGCGGTAAGCGACGGTACGGTTGAAAGATTCCGGCTCCCAGAAAAATATGCACCACTAACAAGACTGCAAAAAGCACAAAGGCTAATTGGTGAGCAAATTTTGCAACAGCAAAAACCCAGACAGGCAAAAGATTGGTTCCCACAAGCATCAAAACACCGCTAACCATGAAGACCAGTATTAGCAAATACATGACGATATCAGAGGCTCGCTGACCTGATTTTATGTAGTGTTGTTTTGGCATATTGTACTTTTTTGGATTAAAAAGATACAGAGGAAAAAACTTCATAAAGTCTACGTCATCTTTATCCCATCTGCGGAATAGATTCTGCAAAATGTGCTTCAAATTGCTGGGTTTAGCAATGTATCCAATGATAGGCACAACTACAAAAAGAATTCCCACAATCATATGCACTTGAGAAGAGGTTTGAAGTACCTCAACGCCAAGAAGTTCACCTAAACCTGGTACAAAAATCGTTAATCCTGTGATGAGCAAAATAATACCAAAAACGGCATATGCCCAATGGACAAAACGAGCCCAGAAATTATGACGCCTAATGTATTTAGTCATTGCTCTTCACCTCGCCCTCTTTAGCTTCTGCACCCTTTGCATTTACCTTGTTCTCTGTCTTAAGACCAACCTTTACGATGGGAGCATCAGGATCCATTGGCTTTCCTCCGTCACAGGTAACCCTACGTACCTTGTCATACGTGTACTGCTCTTCCGTATATCCTGATCCACGACCACCAATGAAGGCTGCTGCCGTAACGCCTAAAGCACCCAATACGCCAACCCCTGCTATTGCAGGTAAGGCATTTTCAATGCGCGTCATGAGAGGGGCCTGGGGATTAACGGTCTCTCTGTGCTCTGCGGCACCAAAGGGAAGGATGGAAATTACTCCCATGCCATCCATTTGGGTTACCCCATAAACTTCAACATTAGGAAAGTCAGGCATGAGCTCCAGTGCCCTTCTTTGAGCCTTCGCCATCATGTCTTTCCTTGCCCCAAAATCAAGAGCACCTACAGGACAGGATTTTCGACATGCGGGAGTAAGCCCATTTTGCAGGCGATCTTGGCAGAAGCTGCACTTTTTGGCCTTATTATCCCGGTCACTAAACTTAGGTACTTTAAACGGACAGGCTGCAACACAATATTGACAGCCAAAGCATTTTGACTCGTCAAGAACTATTGTGCCGTTATGTGCCCTGTGACAAGCACCCGAAGAACAAACGCTTACACAGGGTGCATCACTGCAGTGCTTGCAAGCATCACGACCGAAGGAAAGAGTAACCCTGTTCTCATCCACCTCAATTTCATCAAAGGTAATGCGAAGCCAAGTATCCCCTGTATTTTCCATGGGCGACTCGTAGGTTCCAGAAAATGGTGCGTCCCCGAAATCAAGTGGTGCAGGCAATTGGTTCCATGACTTGCAGGCTACCTGACATCCCTTGCATCCTGTGCATTTCGATGCGTCGAAAAGAATTGCTATACTGCTGGCCATTTACATCACCCCACCTTCCTGATATCTACGAGAAATGCTTTGTATTCTGGAATAAAGGTGTTCCCGTCACCAACACTTGGAGTAAGCGTGTTTGCACTTGCTCCGCGCGCCATGCCAACTTGACCCCAATGCCAGGGCATTCCAATCTGATGAACATCTCTGCCATCAACGTGCAAGGCTTTTACGCGTCTTGTCACCATGGCATACACTTCGACAGTGCCGCGATTATTGAAAACCTCAACCTTGTCTCCAGTAGAGATACCCTTTTCTTCTGCAAGCTCCTCTGAAAGCTCAACAAACATATGGGGCATAATTTCACCTAGATAGGGCAGGTTTCTTGTTATAGTTCCGCTTTGCCAGTGCTCTACTACACGCCAAGTGCTCGCCACAATGGGAAACTCGCTAACAGTGCCCAGTCGACTTGTCTCTTCAAAGACAAGTGCAGCAGGGTTAGTTTGACGCCCTGAAAGCGGATTATCAATCGGAGACTCGTAGGGCTCGTAATGTTCTGCAAAGGGGCCATCTACCATGCCAGGCGCAAAGAGGCGCGCAACATATTCTGCATTCATAAAGAATGCAGGACAGTTCTCTGGGTGAATTCCTTCAAAAGTCGGATTACCCTCTGGGTCAGTTCCCACAGGCCTTTGGAAGGCAAAGTCAGGCACATCATTTCTGTCCCAATTGCTTCCATTCCACTGCACAAGAATGCGCTCAGGATTACGTGCTAACCCTGTATCTTTGTAGGTTGATGCGCGGTTGTACACAATGCGACGATTGAGCGGCCAAGCAAAGGCCCACTGCGGGAATTGCTTTAGTCCACCTGAAAGTCCAGACACTGTGCTATCACTTGCGTCACGTGCCCCGCAAGGCTGAATGGCAGGATTAAGAGGATCATCATTATTGTTGTAGTAACCAGAATAGATCCAATTCATGCACGCTGTTGTACCATTGGCCTGCAATTGTCCAAAGCCAGTAAGTAGTTGCTTATCTTCAACAGTGTAACCATTAATTGCCTGCGCGACCCTGCGCGAATCGAAGTTTCCATTTTCATCTACATAATCCCAGGTCAGCTTCATAATAGGGTCGGGGAATACTCCACCCTGTGCGTATTCTTCTTGATAAGCATGCAGCAGACGGGTCATTATCTCTCCGTCACGCAATGCTTCACCAATAGGATTTAGGGCAGAGTAGCGCCACTGTGCCCAACGACCAGAATTCGTGATTGTTCCCTCGGATTCAAGGTGTGAAGCTGCTGGAAGTAAAAACACCTCTGTGTCAATGTTTTCCGGAGTAGCCTCCCCGCCCTCTTCAAGAGGAACTGCCCAGAAATTGGATGTATCGTTTTCAAAAACGTCAACGCTCACCAACCAGTCAAGCTGCGCAAGACCACTGCGGGTATGGTTAGAGTTCGGCCCACCAACTACAGGATTCATACCCCAGGAGAAAAGACCCTTGATCTTGCCTGCATGGGCTTCTTCAAATATTTCCATGAAGGAGTAATTTGTCTTTGAGCCTAGCTTTGGCAGGTAATCGAAGCAGTAATCATTGTCTACCGTTGCGTGTTCTCCCCAGAATTCCTTGAGCTTTGACACAATAAAACGTGGCCTATTTGCCCAGAAGCCACTATGTGACGTGCCTTCATTATAGGCACGCAAGGTCGGAGCTCCACCCTCTGAAGGTACCGGGTTATAGCCTGGCAAAATATTATGCAATAGACCAAAATCTGTAGACCCTTGAATGTTGCATTTGCCACGCAGTGCTGCAATTCCGCCGCCAGCAATACCCATGTTACCTAAAAGCAATTGAATAATTGATTTTGCGCGAACATTTTGTGAACCCTTTGAGTGCTGAGTAATCCCCATCGCGTAAAGCCAGTTGAGACTCTTGTCGTCTGCGGCAGTACTTGCGTAGATCTCACAGATTTCTAGAAAATCAGATTCTGACATACCTACGGTACGTGATACTGTCTCGGGGGTATAGCGCTCATAGTGCTTTTTCATGAGCTGCATAACACAATTGGGATCTTGCATGCTGGGATCTTTCGCGACCTGCGGTACTGCTGGGGTAGTAAACTCAGGAACTCCTTCGCCTGCCGCCCAGGCATAAGTTCCACCCTCTGAAGTGTCCCATTCTGTCGTGCCTTCAATCTGGTAGCTCCAACTAGCCCTATCATAGGCTGCAGGACCCTCTTCTCCTGTAAAGCCACTAAACATACCGTCAGTAAAATCATATTCTGGAGTAACCAGGTACGATGCGTTCGTGTACTCTTCTACATAGTTCTTGTTATATAAATCATTTTGCAGAAGGTAGTTGATGACTCCGCCAAACAGCGCAATGTCAGTACCAGGACGCATCTGATAGTAATGATCTGCAATGGCGGCAGTACGGGTGAAGCGTGGGTCAATAACCACAAGCTTTGCACCCTTTTCACGGGCACGATTAACATGTCTCATGCTTGCGGGATGATTTTCTGCGTTATTTGAGCCGCAGACAATAAAGACATCGGTGTTTTGCATATCAGTATAGTGATTTGTCATTACACCGCGCCCAAATGAGTTGCCAAGACCGGCAACAGTTGAACTGTGTCACAGGCGAGCTTGATGCTCGATGTAGACTATTCCCAAGGCACGTTGCAGCTTTTGCAGCGGTCCCAAATCCTCGCAAGGCAGTGCCCCGCAACCAAGGTGTGCAATAGCCTGCGTTCGGTTTACCGTGACACCATTACTTACTGTTTCAAAGGTCGCATCGCGGGTTTCTTTTACCTTCTCTGCAATGCGTTTAATAATCCAGTCCCATTCAACCTCTTCCCATTCGGTCGCTCCGGCCGCACGGTATTTTGGTTTAGTCAGGCGTTTTGGATTTAGGGTCAAATCACCTGTCTCTGGGTCATACACATTAACGACGTTAAGTTGTGCAGCACCCTTGGAGCATAATCCGCCCTCATTAAGGGGGCTATCTGGATCACCCTCAAACGAAATTAGTTCTCCCTCTACGACTGAGGCGATTCCGCCACAGCCCAGACTACAAAAACAACAAATAGAAGTTGTCTCTGTAGCATCCTTAATACGGAACTCTGCAGTTTCTGCTCCAGCAGCAAAGCCGGTTTTTGGCTTAGCTAAGCCAGCCAACGAGCTTGCCGCGAAAGCGGTACCGAGCACCTTAAGGAAATTACGACGAGTCATCTCGTGCATACATTCTCCTTCCAAGAGATGCAGTTCACTTAAGAACCAAATATTCAGTTGTTTCGTGGTTTACCTGCAAAAGTGAAATTCTGACAAAAAATCACATGGCTTCATGCCAACCAATTCTTACAGGTAGCGAGTCCTTTCCTCTCACAAAATCGTAACCGAGAAACTTTATATACAAACACAGCTATCTGAACTGTGTATGCGACCTATATACAAGAAGCCTTTTATTTAGTCTGGGCTTCAAGCCAATCAAAGTAGAAAACTTTCAATAAAGTAAGCATCTACGCATCGCTGACTATTTTAAGTGTTTTTCATGTATGACACAATAGTTTATTTGATAGATAATTCTTATAAGCACCTAGCCATTGTTCTTTGCGATCTCTTTGATAGCAGTCAAAGCTCTTTCGATGTCCTTAATCGTGTTACTAACATTCCAGCTAAGCCGTAAAGCCCCATCAGGATATGTGCCCAAGTACTTATGCGTAAGAGGCGCGCAATGGAGTCCCGCGCGCGTTGCAATCCCGTATTGATTTTCGAGCAAGAAAGCAAGTTCATTAGAGGGTATGTCATCTACCACAATCGAGGCAAGAGGTAAACGGCGAGGAGTATTTAGGTCAAGTGGGCCAAGAACGCGAACGTTTTGAATGTCTGAAAGTCCATCAAAAACAAAGCTTGTTAATGTGTCTACCCGCTTGATATCGCCATCAAAAGATTTACCAATCTCAGAGATTCCTGCTGCAAGCCCCATTATTGCTGACAAGGCTGGGGTTCCTACCTCGTAATCAATGGGTCGTCTTGGACTACTTAAATCAATGATATGACTCCCGCCTCCTGTACCGCCTGTTATGAATGGTCGCAATTTGAAGCTTTCAGCCAGATATACCAAACCGCTTCCTGCTGGTCCCATAAGGCCTTTATGACCAGAGGAAACCCAAGCACTGACACCCGTTTGGGCTAAGCGATCTAGCTGCACAGATAGATGACCTGCAGCCTGTGAGCCGTCAACAATGAAGTCAACCCCAAGTTGCAAGCATATTTGAGCAATCTGTTCAATAGGATTAATGATTCCTGTGACATTTGAAGCATGCTGGCAAACGAAAGTTATTGGGCGTGCAGATTTTAATGTTCCCTCGATGCGCGCAAGGCAAACTTGTCCATTAGGTTTAAGTGGAATTTCAGTAAGCGAAAGAGTGTCCTGTCCCTTTATCTCATTAAGCCTCTGAACACCCTCTGCTAAAGTACGGGTAACAGCGTTGTGTTCTCCCCCGCTATAGGCTACACAAAGTTTGTCACCCTTAGTATTGCCACGAAAAGAATGCTCACATGCAGCGCGAAGCACCATGTTAAGTCCATATGTTGCACCAGGAACAAAGACTAAATTATTAGAGTCTCCCACGGTGAAAAAATCTGCAACTGTTTTCCTTGCATTGGAAAGCAAACGCTCTGCCTTGCGTGCTCCTGCATGTGCGCTACGACTAGGGCTTCCTGAAACATGCAGCGCTTCCACCATGGCCTCAATTGTGGCTTTTGGTTTTGGCCAGCTCGTTGCGGCTTGATCCAGATAAATACTGGCCTGAGCTTCTTTCATATTCTTATTCTTGTAATAAACAGCCAGTTAAGGCAAGGGTTATGTTTTTATGCATCTGAAGAGTCCTCAAACGCTATACGATCTGGATGAGTGTAAGCCACCATCTTTCCTCCTCGAACATAACCCACTAAAGTGATACCCAGGTCCTGGGCAATCTCAACCGCTAGATCTGTTGCCGCTGATCGTGACGCAACGAAAGGAATTTTGCTCTTTGCTGCCTTTACAATCATTTCATAGGAAATACGTCCGCTTACAAGCACTATCCCCTGTTCAATGGGCATGCCTTCTAGCCATGCGTGACCAAGCAATTTATCAACAGCGTTATGTCGACCTATATCTTCACGCACTAGTTGAAGTTCACCTGAAAAAACGAGTCCGCAAGAATGATATCCGCCGCGCTCTCTATGCTCGGCACTGCGCTTGGAAAGTTCGCTCATCCAGTAGTAAAGATCATGAGGTGACACCTTAAGTTTGTGTGTAATTTTTTCCAGGCCTCGCGCATGTCCTAGGCTTGAAAAAGTCACTCCTTTGCCGCAACCTGAGGTGATGTAGCGCGTGCGATACACTAAATCTTCTGGGACAAGTTCACTCGAACTTACGTAGATGAGGCCTCTTTTTGCATCAAGGTCAACTGATTTAAGCGCGGTCCTATCGTGCAATAATCCCTCTGCAAGTAAAAAGCCCACTGCCATATCTTCAAGGTCACCGTCACTTGCCTGCACTGTGGCTATCTCAACATCGTTAAGATAGACGGTAAAGGGAGATTCTGTAGGAATGCTACGACCCGTTTCTTCAAGTGAGATGACCCGAATGCCTCCTCGCTTAAAGTCATGAGGGATTATTTCTTCGCTAATGTCTAAGTTGGCAACGTCACTTTCTTTTCGAGCCTGCTCATATTTTCTCGCAGCCATAAGATCAGTTTGAGTATTGACGTTATAGAAAGATATAAGGTGAGGATCAACCTCTTGTAGAGACTCCAGGCTTACTTCTTGCACCTGCAGTTCTGGATATGCAGCAATAATGCGTCGCTTACCAGAGCTTAATACTTTTCGTGCCTCTTTAAGCATGCTGTCACGCTTATACAAAGCAAGTAGAGGCTCTGGCCCTCTGTCTGAAACAGGGACAACCACGTCAAGACTATCATCTGCCTCTCGAGCATCCCACAGTGCAGCAATGACTTCTGTAGACACCCAAGGCATATCGGCTGCAAGCGCAACAACCCAATTATTTTCTGCGGTCTCGAGGGCAGCAACCAGTCCCCCTAAAGGGCCTTGATAGGCAACCTTATCCGTAATGATTTTGACCTTTGTTTGAAAGGCATTTGTCACGATTGAGTCGGGTCGATTTGTCACAATGATAACTTCATCAGCAAAGCTTGAAGCACGATTTACCGCGTGGGCTAATAAAGGTATCCCACTAAGATCAACCTGCGTTTTGTCGACACCCATGCGAAGCGAACGTCCGCCCGCAAGGATTACTGCTGTCAAAGGAAGCTTATCGTTATTCAAATTCTGAACATCACTCATAATTGGGTGCCCTAGTGTCCTTTTCCTGCCATCATATCCACTGCATGCTCTAGTTGGTCTGCACATGAATCAAAACACTCAAGTGCAGCTTTGGTAGAGCCCGGCAGGTTTATTATAAGGGTTGTGCCCCGCTGTGCGCTTAATGCACGCGAAAGCATTGCGCGCTTTGTGATGCTTAGGGAAAACTGCCTTATGGCTTCACTTATGCCTGGCACTATTCTGTCTGCAACGGCTAATGTAGCCTCAGGGGTGACATCGCGCGCACTTAAGCCTGTCCCTCCACAGCTCAAAATCACATCAGCCCTCAGCTCATCAGATGCCTGTATAAAGGCAGCCTTGATTATCTGTAGATCGTCTTTTACCATCACATGTTGAGCCAGCTCCCACCCTCGATTCTGAATGCACTTTGCAAGTGCCTGACCTGCCTCGTCTTCTGTGATGTCACGTGTATCAGAGCATGTTACGATTGCGATTTTCATCAAAGTCCTCGTTCCTGCAAGTACATAGTGTCTCCAGCTTTTACCTTGCCGCCTTCAATAACTGCTGCAAAAATTCCATCACGCGGCATGACGCAGTCACCAGCTTGTTGATAGATTGCACAGCGAGTATGGCACTCTTTGCCGATCTGAGTGATTTCAAGTAGAGCCTGTCCCACGCGCAGCTTACTGCCTACGGGCAGAGTCTGAAGCTTAAATCCTGACGTTGTAATATTTTCAGCGAAATCACCATGTTCTAACTTAAGTCCCTTTGCAATAAGCTGATCTACAGATGATTGGTCAAGAAGGGAAACCTGCCTATGCCAGTCACCAGCATGAGCATCGCCTTCAATTCCGTATCCCCTAATGAAGTCTACAGTTTCTAGGGTGCAAAGTTTCTGCTCTCCCTTCTTTTTTGACAGGTTAACAGAGAGCACTGTCCCCGCCTTTCCCGCTGTGAAGGTTCCGCTGTTCCCTCCTGATTTGTACTCGAGGCGTGTAGATTCAATGCTCATGTTCTTATCGACAGCCTTTGCCATATCAAAAATGGTGAGTGCTGCCACTGATGCAGCAGTAAGAGCCTCCATTTCCACCCCTGTTTGACCCACAAGCGACACTGTAGCAAGGCAGAGTATCCCACAAGTTGCAGGAATCTGTTTCTCGCCAACATCAAACTCAAAATCAATCGCTACCTTACTAATGAGCAGCGGATGGCATAAAGGAATGAGCTCTGAGCAGCGTTTTGCGGCCTGAATGCCTGCAATGCGTGCTGTTGCAAGAACATCACCTTTTTTCAGAGTGTCGCTTCTAATAGCATCCAGTGTTTCAACGTCCATCTGGATAAAGGATGAAGCTATTGCTGTCCTATAAGAAGAACTCTTTTCTTTTATGTCGACCATCTGAGCCTGTCGTTTTGAATTGAGATGAGTAAACATATGCGATTCCCTTTCTTTACTGGAAGTGTCCATGACTTAACCACCAATGGCCGACATAGCACGCTTTGTTCCTTGTTGCTGAGCGTAGGATAACGGCTTACTTGAAACAGCCTGAAAAAGACTTGTCCGTAGACTACCCTCGTCATTTGCTCTTAACTCCGCCCCAACAGGGATTTCTAAATCGGAAAAAAGACAGGAGCGGATCTTTCCATCAGCCGTTAATCGCAGTCTGTTACAGTCCTTACAAAAGTTTTGCGAGTGTACTCCAATAAGGCCAAAGCTGCCCTGTGAACCATCAAGGGTATAAGAGGTTGCCGGACCATGCCCTAAGGGAACTTCCTCAGTTTTCAACGATCTCAATTCGCCAAATCCTTTAGTTAAAGAGAGTCTATTGATTGAGTCATAGATTTGATCCATGCTTAATAGACTTTTAGGAGGGGTAGGATTTTTGCGAACCTCTCTTCCCATGTGACCTATGGGCATATATTCGATAAAACGAATGTGGATTGGCTTTTCTTTCATTAGATGAATAAATTCAAGCAAGTCATTTTCTGTTAATTGATAAGCTAATACATTAATTTTAACGGGAGAAAATCCTAGACTTAGGGCTTGATCAATTGCCGCAAATACCTTTTCAAGGCTTCCCCCACGCGTTAACTTCCTGTAAGTATTAGCATCTGTAGAGTCTAAGGAAAAGGTAATGCGCGATAGACCAGCTATCTTTAAATCTTCTGCATACTTGCTAAAAAGTTGTCCATTGCTTGTCATTGACAAATCTTCAAGCTGAGGAATCTTTGATAGCTGTCCAACTAGCCCAACAATACCTAGGCGCACTAATGGTTCGCCCCCTGTCAAGCGAATATGCTTAATACCTTCCGCGCAGGCAAGACGTGCAAATTGTGCAATTTCTTCAAGGGACAGTACGGAATCCCTATCGATTTTGTTTTCAATTCCGTCGACACCCATGCAATACACACAGCGCAAATCGCAGCGATCCGTTAGCGAAATACGCAGGTAATCTATGGTGCGTCCTTTACTTGCTAAGTTGGACATTTATAACTTGACCCCTTCTGCTATATCAAGTCGAACACACTTGATAGTCGTACCTGCTTTCAAGTGTGTGTCTTTTTCTGGTAACACCAAAAGACAGTTAGCTTCATGAAGCGAGCCAAGCAGTGCACTTGATTGGTTTCCTGTAGCCCATACCGTGCTTGTTGAATCCACTTTCCCGCGCATGAAGTAACGCAGCCCAGGTCGCTTCTTAATGTCATGGCTCAAAGTTGCTGTTTGAACGGGTCTTTTTAGCTGAGTATGCCCAGCCATCTTAAGAATTGCAGGGCGAACAAATAGTTCGAACCCTAGGTAAGCAGAAGCAGGATTTCCCGGTAACCCAAAGAAAGGAACACCTCCAATCATGCCTGTAGTTTGAGGCTTTCCAGGACGCATGTTAACCGTAGAAAAATGTAGGTCCCCTAGTAACTGCACAGCTTCTTCAACGAAGTCAAAGTCTCCCACCGATACTCCGCCACTTGATATGATGAGGTCGCATTCTGCAGCTGCCTGTTTGAATGCTGCAATGGTGTCTTCTAAGGTGTCGGGGATACTTGCATATTGACGCGCGCTTGCTCCTGCAGCACGCACTTGGGCTGCTAACGAATGAGAGTTTGTGTTGCGAATTTTGCCTTGTGTTGGTGTATCACTTACGGGAATGAGTTCTTCTCCTGTAGAAATGATGGCTACTGTGGGTTTTTGGTACACGGGTACTTGTGCATATCCTGTTGCTGCTAAAAGCCCAACTGCTGCTGGGGTAATGTATTCGCCTGATGTAAGGACACGCTCTCCCATCTTGACCTCTTCGCCTTTAAGACGAATGTTGAGACCTCTGGGTGAAGATGCAATAAAGCGTGCGACTTGTTCGTTGTTGGCATCAACCGTGTCTTCAACCTTAACGACAGTATTGGCGCCTGCTGGCACGGGTGCACCTGTCATAATGCGCGCGGCTTGTCCTGACTGGAGATTTCCCTCCCAGTAATCTCCTGCCGCAATACAGGTGACTACTTTCAGGTCAACAGGCGTAACTGGGCTTGCTGTTTCAATATCCTCTGCATGCAAAGCAAAGCCATCCATTGCAGAATTATCGAAAGGTGAGACATCGACATCACTAGAGAGATCAGCGGCAAGAATACAGCCAAGCGACTCGTCTAAGGATACTGTTTCAGGGGCCAGTCTATCTATGTGCGAAAGCCAGCGTTCAAGTGCTGCAGCAAAACTGAGGCTAGTGTGCGTCATTGTGACTCCTTTGTTGAGGATACGGCTTCCGACAACTTCTTGACTTTAAGCCACCAATCATCGGGGGTTAAGAAGTTTTGAACCCAGGGATCTTGTAAGTCCGTAAAGAGGTTTTTTATTCTGTCGTGTACTAATATTTGACCCGACTTCATAATTGCTACACTGTCTGAAACAGTGAAAGCTTCTTGTTTTGAATGAGTCACATAGAGCACCGTTACCTTTTGGCTGCGTAAGATCTCTGAAAATTCCACTGACAGCGTTTTGCGCAAAGCTTCATCAAGGGATGAGAGGGGTTCATCCAACATCATGATTTGTGGGCTCAGCACAAGACCTCTTGCAAGAGCAACGCGCTGGGCTTCTCCGCCAGAGAGTCCTAAAATGGATCTACGTTCCCAGCCTTTAAGCCCTACAAGGTCAAGTGCTTCTGCTATTCGTGCTTTAATTTCACTTTTGGGAACTTTACGCATACGTAAGCCATAACCTACGTTATAACCAACATTTCCCTTAAACAAATAGGGTGTCTGGAATACCGTTGCAATATGCTTCTGTGCAAGACTGCGAGTAAGCAGACTTCCCTCTAAGCAAACAGTACCTGTTTTTGGACTCTCAAGGCCTGCCAAACACATTAGGAGTGTTGACTTGCCACTACCTGACGGTCCCAGTAGGGTGACTATTTCACCTGACTTTAAGCCAAAGCGCTTGATCTGCAAGCAAAAGTCAGGATAGTCGAGTGTGATCTGCTCTGCCACCAGCTTATAGTGAGCAGCTTGTGAGCTGATTACTCTCATGTCTGTCTTACTTGTTGCACTATCTCGCATTATGACAACGCCTTTGTATAACGTTCGTCGCGCACTTGCTCATAAGTGATAATGATGTTGACCACCACGATAATAGCAAGCAATATTACAGAAAGTGCCATAGCAACACCAAATCTACCCATGCGCGTAAACTGCATGATTGCTGTCGTCATAACCTGGGTTTGTCCTGCAAGGTTACCGCCCACCATTTGAACTGCACCGACCTCGCTAATTACTGCACCAAAACCACCTGCAACTGCCCCTAGTATGGAGAGGCGTGCTTCGCGTACGGCAAGTGCGACCTCTTGAAAACGACTTGCACCCAGCGAACGTGCCTGCAAGCGCAATTGAGTAGGAACGGCAGATATGCCCGATGCAGTAAGCGCCACTACTACAGGAGTCGCAATGACAACCTGAACAATGACTATTGCTGGTCTGGTATACAGCAGTCCAAGCCCACCAAAAACACCACTTCTTGAAAGAAGCATAGACACAAAGAGGCCTGCCACGATAGGTGGCAGACCCATTCCAGCGTTTGCTATGACAAGGGCTGTGAACCTGCGAACGTTTCTGCGAGACCCTAGCCAGTATCCAGCAGGAATACCAATGAAGACAGCAATACCTGTTGCTAGTCCTGAGACCTGAAGTGAGGTGAGAATGATATGCCATAAGTCAACGGTGCCTACAGCAAGCATCTCAAAACCATCTATAAAAGCATCGGTAAATAATTGCAATCCAGAAAGATTCATTAGTCTCTGTCGTTTCTATTTCGCATCTAACTAAAGCGTAAGATATCTCTACTCGTCAGCATTGGGAGTAAAGAGAGGAGCACCAAACTCCTCTACACCAAAACTTGCGATGACTTCCTGTCCTGCAGGATTTACAATCCAGTCAGCAAAGGCTTGTGCTGCCGCTTGTTCTCGCGCATCAACAAGCGTGATAACGTGGTAGAAATTGAGTAACTCATCTGAACCCTCACTGAGGATTGGCAGTTCAATTACGTCTTCGTTATTAAGGTTGAGGTAGGTTGCCCTATCAGTAAGGGTGTAGGCTTGAAATTCCTCAGCAATTTGCAGAGTTGCACCCATACCTTGACCCGTTTCTTGATACCAGTCCCCTTCTGGGGTTATCTCAGCTTTGTCCCAGATGGACATCTCTCTTGCATGGGTTCCTGAATCGTCACCACGTGAGATAAAAGTGGACTCCGTTTGCGCAATCAGAGTAAAGGCTTCAGCTGCATCTGAACTATCTGCAATAGTGGCAGGATCGTCTGCTGAACCTATAACAATGAAATCGTTATACATTACAGGCTTGCGCTCTAAGCCATATCCTTCTTCCATGAACTCTATTTCAGCAGCAGGTGAATGAACTAGAAGAAGATCAGCGTCTCCTCTGCGTCCCATCTCCATTGCCTCGCCACTACCAACAGCAATAACTTGAACATTTACTTCTGGATGAGCTTCCTCAAAAGCGGGAATAAGGGCATCGAAAAGACCCGAGTCCTGTGTTGAGGTTGTTGAAGCAAGCACCAAATTGGTAGTTTCAACGGGAGCAACACTTTCGTCTGTGGACTGAGTGACCTCTTTGCTTGTGCAAGCTGCAAAGGTCAGCAAAAGCCCTATAAGAACCGCAAGTCCAAGTGCAGTAATAATCCTCTTTTTAGTGCGTGAAAAATCAAACATATCTACTCCTTTAGTATGCATCGCGACTTCGCCTTAAGTGATAATGAAGGTGATAATACAAAGACGCACAACTAAAGAAATTACACTTATATTTAAGTGCTCAAAATCACATGATAGTCATGGGAATTGACAATGCCCGTTCATTAATCGTATTTAGTTTTTATAACGGATTACTTGCTTTTCTGTCGTGTGAGCCCAGCAAGTAAGGGCCTTCCCCTTTCACGTAAATCGTAACCTGGAAACTTTTATATACAAACACAGTTATCCGAACTGCGCGTGTTAACCATTCATGCACTTTTGATTGATTGCTTCACACCAATCATCAAGTACTACTTCAAATAGAAAACCTACACTACCCTGCAGGCATCTACGCACTACAGCCATTATAGGCCTCTTCCTATGTAAGCACAATACACCTATGACACATTTGTCGCCAGACAGCACAATCTTCGTAAAACATCCTTAAAGCGACCTTCTGTATTGGGTTAAAGCTTTTAAATTTACAGGTAAATGCTTTTCTGTAAAGTTCATTACTTGCCGCAAGTCCGAAAGTTGTTTTTTGCTTTCGGACTTAAGTTCTACACTTTCTTCGGGTAACTTTCTGCGCACCACTTCTTCAAAGGTGCTTCTAAATAACTGCGCTAGACGTTCGTTCTTAATGCAGAGCTCGTACTCTGGAGAATACCCCATCATCGCCAAAGCCTTTAATAAGTATGCCGATACCAAAACCTGCACATACTTTTCGGAAGCACTGCTTAGCACATCCAAAAATGTACGCGTCATAGCATATAACCTGGGAATATCATCACCATCATTAGTGACTTGTGTTGCTATCTCTAGAATGACACTACCTGCCATCAGGCAATCATAGCTGCTTCGAATCTCTGCGTAGGCCTCGGTCGCTTTAGCTTCAGAAATGATGTTTAGCGTCTTGCCTACGTGGAACTTTCCCTCGAATACCATGAAGGGTTCTGATAAGCCGCAGAGCTTTGCTCCTGGTTTTCGAGCCCCTTTTGCCACAGCACGAATTTGCTTATTGTCTGACGATAACAAGGTAAGGATAAGATCAGTTTCCCCTAGCTTGGTCTTGCCCAGAACAAGAACTTCTGCCGTATAGCTGCGCACTACTAGGAGCCTTCACCATAGCCAAAGCGACGAATCTGCGCAGCATCTTTTCGCCAGTTCTTCTTCACCTTGACTCGCAAATCTAAAAACACTCGCGTACCCAAAAGCATCTCTAAATCCTTGCGGGCATCCACCCCAATCGCCTTGATGCCAGCGCCCTTCTTTCCTACAACGATTCCCTTTTGTGAGTCACGTTCGACAAATATGGTTGCTTCAACACGGGTCAAGTTACGTTTTAGGTCTTGATTAAGTTCATCTGTACGGATTCCAATAGCATGAGGAACCTCATCAAAAGTATTCCTAAGTATTTTTTCACGAATAAACTCAGCGATAAGTGTTTCGAAGGGCTGATCTGTTTTTGTGTCTGCCGGAAACCACAGAGGGCCTTTAGGGAGTAATCCTGCGATCTTCTCTATAAATTCTGACTTCCCTTGCCCAGAAACAGCAGAGATCAATAACGGATCAACACTAGTAATGGCAGAAAGCGCTTCACGTTGCTGAACGATTTGCTCCTCACTTGCAGCATCAACCTTAGTGAACAACACCAAAGGCTCAGTGCCCTTAGCGGCATTTTTGAGCAACTCAAAAACCCAGATATCACCCTTTCCCAAGGGACGTGTGCTATCTATTAAAAGAACCGATAAATCTGTGTCTTCTAGTGCTTTGTACGTTGACTTGTTTACTTCTTCCCCTAAGGCATCTTTTGGTCTATGCAGCCCTGGGGTATCCACAAAAACTATCTGGGCGTCATCTGTGGTAAGTATTGCACGTAGCCTGTGTCGTGTAGTTTGTGGGGCTTCAGAAGTAATAGCAACCTTCGTGCCAACAAGCGCATTCGTGAGTGTTGATTTGCCAGCATTAGGTCTGCCTGCCAGAGTCACAAACCCTGATTTGAAGTCTTTATTGTGAGACAAGGGTATAACCTTTCTTAGAACAAATTTTTAGAGCAAAGCGAGAACTCTTGGAGTAAATATTAACAATGCCACTATCAGGCTAGTTACTGAAGCTACTAACGTTGCAGCCGATGCGGTATCCTTAGCAATTTTTGCTAATGGATGAATTTCATTATTGCAAGCCAAGTCCGTTACCGATTCAATAGCCGTATTCACCAATTCGACAGTTAGTACTAATCCGCAACAAAAGATCACAATTATCCATTCAGCTAGAGGTATGCGAAAAACTGCGGAAAGGACTATGGCAAGCACAGCAAAAAAACAAACAAGCGCAACGTTGCGCTCTGTTCTTACAGCAGCAAAGAAGCCCGTCATAGAAACAGCCCAGCTTTTAAAAATTGACTGCCTAGCCACAACATCCTCCACCACAGTGGATGACGTTATCTTCTTCGCATGCAAGGTTTGCCCAGTCACTTAGGATTTCTTTTTCACGAGTCTCCATTGCACCAGCCTGCTCTTCGTTACCTTCATGGTCATATCCCAGCAAGTGCAAGATTCCATGAACAAGCAAAAGGCGCACCTCATCAAAGAAATTCTTATTTAGTTCTTCCGCTTGCACGGCAGCCACATACGGAGCAATAACAACATCGCCCAGCAAAATTGGTGCAGCATCTTCTGCCGCATCAAAATCTGCCCAATAAATCGAAGTGGGGTCATCATCAATTGCATTTTCAGCAATCTTGGCACCCGACTGACTAATATCGTCACAGGGAAACGATAGGACATCTGTTGGCCCTTCTTTACTGCGATGCTCTTGATTAAGTGTCGCCATTTCACTGTCACCGACAAAGGTGACAGATAGAACCGCAGTAAGAGGTGCCTGCTCCTGCAGTAAAACGAAGTCAGCCAACTGGTCACATTCGTCTAAAAAGTTCTTTGGTAACTCAAAGTCAGATTCATTATTTAGATTTACACTCATGATTTTTCCTCTTCAGTCACTGATAGTTGCAACTGTTCTCCACCTTCGTGGATGCGGTAGGCTTCAACAATTCGTTGAACCAACTTATGACGCACAACATCTTTCCCACTAAAATATGAGAAACCAACACCCTTAACGCCTGTAAGTATTGACTCAACATCAGCAAGACCACTTTGGCCACGCGGTAAATCAATCTGTGTTGCATCCCCCGTTACAACCATTTTACTGTTAAAGCCTAAGCGCGTTAAAAGCATTTTCATCTGTGACGAAGTTGTATTTTGAGCCTCATCAACAATAATGAAAGCATCATTAAGTGTGCGCCCACGCATAAATGCAATAGGGGCAATTTCTATGACACCGGTTTCCAGCAGGCCTGTAGATCTTTCTGGCTCCATCATATCCAAAAGAGCATCGTAAAGTGGCCTTAAGTAAGGATCAACCTTTTCTACCAAAGAACCTGGAAGAAAGCCCAGGTTCTCCCCTGCCTCCACCGCTGGTCGAGTCAAGATAAGTCGCTTAACTTGCTTTGCCTTCAGTGCCTCAACAGCAAGAGCCATGGCAAGATAGGTCTTCCCTGTCCCTGCAGGACCTATTCCAAAAGTGATGGAGTTGCTGCGCACCGTTTCAAGATAAGCTTTTTGCCCCAGCGTCTTTGCGCGCACTGCACGCCCGCGATACGTTGCAATTGCATCAGAGGACAAGTGAGACGGTCGCAAGTCACTATGCACCAACACATCAATATAACGCTCGACAGTAGCACGATCAAGCGACTCCTTCGCTTGCAAAAGGGCAATTAGGTCAGCGAACAAATCATGAACTACCGCGCAGTCAGATTCAGCACCCATAATAGTTATTTCATTGCCTCTTACTGTGGTCTGTGCTTCAAAGGCCCTGTTGATAAGGCGCAAGTGCTCATCGCGCTGTCCCAACAATTCAACAGGGTTAATGCTTTCTGGTAGGTTAAATACTTCCTCAAAAGGCTTACTTGCTTGATTGGTGTCTGTATTTATGAGAATTATCGTGGTCCTCCCCAAAAAATTAATCCAAGTGTACCTGGTCCTAACCTAGAACCAAGACATGGCTCCACGTCATAAATCATAGAATTTGGTACTCCAAAATATTCATCTAGCTGTGATGCTAGCTGAAGGGCTGCATCCCTGTTATCCGCGTGCACAATCGATGGATTATATTTGTTATAAGGCACTGCTGACCTGTGCTTATAAATCTCTGTCAGCGACCTTCCTCTGGGATGCTCCACTGGCGGATACAACTTGCCTGAATTATTGACATGTATAAGTGACTGCTGAGCCCCCTCCAAAAACCACTGACTCATTCCAAGGCGACTTTCGCCAACCCACTTTGCAACAGCTTCAATACTTGCGCCGTCTTCGCGAAGCTCACATGCCCACATAAGTAATCTGCCAAATCCTAAGCTTACTGACAGAGTGTCAACAGCCTTAAAGGTGCGGTTAGGATAACGCATACTTACTTCGTCAAAGTACGACAGAACACTCTCTGAATTAGATGAAATTGCAGAAGAAGCAAAGAGAAACAAAACATCGTCGTCAGTTTCCTCTATAAGCGGATCAATAAATCTTACACAAGTTGATGCGTTTAAGGGATTAAAAACAAAGTCTTCACCCATTTTCATGCGTGCATAAAAACTTTGTGCATCAAAGCCAAAATTCACATCAAATAGCTCTTCGTTTTGGGGGCTTCTTCTTGAATAGTACGAAGTTGGAACCGTAAATATCTTAAATCGTCGAATCAGCCACGGAGGCAGATTGCAGCCACTGTCTGCAATTATTTGAAAAGACTTTGTCTGAACAGCTTGCCTTGTCATTATATCTTCAAGATTTTAATCCAAGTCATAGATAGTATTCTATCAAAGTGCATTCTCTGCCTTTGTAAAAACTATATCCCCGGGATTATGGTTATCGGCAGCCAAAGTCAATCGTAAGTATTCACGTGTCGTTCCTGTTATCATTCCTTCATCCTCATCCAATTGCTCGACAATCATCTCTAGCTGATGGCCTGCTCTAGACTTTCGATACTGCAATGCATCTTGTTCTGCTTGTTCGCGCAATAGATGTGCTCGCTTTTTGACTATACGCGGATTCAAGGGCTTAAGATGACTAGCAGCGGTTCCTTCTCGGGGACTATAGCGAAAGATGTGCACCTTTGAGAAGCCAACCTTACGAACAGTATCTAAAGTTGCTTGAAAGTCTTCATCGCTTTCACTGGGATACCCAACAATAATATCTGTAGTGATAGCGGTATGAGGTTTTACTGCGCGAATTTTTTGAACAAGCTGCAGGTATTCACTTGTACTGTACCCACGATTCATGTCTCCCAGCACATAGTCTGAGCCTGACTGGAGGGGAATATGCAAATGTTCGCAGAGAATACCCTTTTCTTCTGAAAGTTCTACTAACAAGTCATTTGTAACATGTCTAGGTTCTATACTGGAAAGTCTTATGCGATGCATATCTGTTTTTGTTCGAATTTGGTGAAGTAGTTGCGCAAGATTTAAACAGTTGGAGCTACTTGAATTAGCGTAATTGCCTAAGTTAATACCCGTAAGCACAGCCTCTTTTACTCCCCTTTCTGCAGCCTTTTGAATTTGTTCAATGATCACATGAGGGTTGACAGATTTACATTCTCCACGAGCAAAGGGGACTATGCAGTAGCTACAAAAATCTTCGCAGCCATCTTGGACCTTGATAGGCATCCGGATGCGCTCATGGTGAGGCTTGTCTAAGTTAGTGGAATCAGAGCCGTCCTTCGTTATTGGGAGCGTTTCCGAATGGCTAGAAAAAAAGTTTACAATCTCATCCTGGCTACAAATTACACGAATCTTTTCATCAAGAGATTCAAGTTCCTCTTTATTGAGGTTTGCCGCACAGCCTGTGACGACAATCGAAGCAATATTAAGCAAGCGAGTAGCTCTGCGCAGTTCTTTGCGTACCTTTCTGTCGGCTTCACCTGTCACTGTACATGTATAAATTATGACAAAGTCTGCTTCTGCAACATCAGAGGCATGTTGCATTCCCATTTTCATGAGCGCCGTATACAGGCTATCTGATTCAGCCTGATTTACCTTGCAGCCGAATGTTTTAATAAAGTAGCGAGCCATATCTATGCATCACCTTTTATATGTTTGCCCGCGAGAATATCATGAGTGATAGCAAGTGATGCACAAACTGCTGTGTCAACACGAAGAATTGTTGGACCCAGACTGACGCTTTGTGCACCTAGGTCTTGTAGAGCAAGAATTTCGCCCTGAGTGATACCTCCCTCTGGGCCAATCACTAGAGCAACTCGAGGATACTCAGATAAAGTCAAACCTTCAAGATAGGCACTAAATGATTTGTCTGTCTCTTCTTCCCACGGAACAAGCGTCACATCCAATTGCAAACTGGTAAGCAAATCTAAGGCTTCTGAAAACCCATGCAAGTCCTCAATGATGGGCAGATCTCTACGATGTGCCTGTTGGGCTGCTGAAACTGCTATCTTGCGCAGGCGTTCAATTTTTGACTTAGCTCGCTTTTGGTCAGGCCTGCTGACTGAACGATCGAAAAGCACAGGAATCACGCGCGTTACTCCTAGCTCTGTCGCCTGTCTGATAACTTTTTCGTTAGTGTCACCTTTTGAGAAACCAAGAAGTAACGTCGTCTCAAAGAGCAAAGGAACTGACTTGATCTCTTCGACAACCTCTAAGAGCACTTGATTCGCATCAATACTCTCAATCTTGCAAAGCCAAGCTGTCCAGACACCTCGCTGGACAATTTCTACCCGCTTATCTGCAGTAAGGCGCAAAACATTTACAACGTGGTGATAGGCACTTGTGTCACTAGTTAAGGACGTTCTTGTCCCTGGCACAAGAACTTGATGTGCGTAGGGCTCATCTATGAAAAAACGGGGTACTGCCATAACTTCAACCGACCCTTGCCTCTACTTTGGTCCCTTGAAGAAATCCTTTACTTTGTCACCAAAGCCTTGCTGCAATAAATCGTCTGCATCTGATTTCTCATTGTCCCCCAGTTCTGTACTGAGTTCTGCAAGTAAATCACGAGAGCGCTGGCTCATCTTCCTTGGCACAATGACATCAACATGACAATAGAGTTTGCCTATGGTTTCTGGACGGTTTAGATGGGGCAAGCCAGCGTCTTTAACACTAACTCGATCCCCCGTCTGAACCCCAGCAGGAACTTCAACCGTCACCTCAGTAAGTAGACCCTCTATACGCTTTGTAGTACCTAGCGCAGCCTCTGCGATTGAAAGTGCAAGACGAACATTCAGATTCTGTCCTTTCCGCACAAAACGTTCATGCGGTTGCACTTGAATAGTGATAATTAGATCCCCGCTCGCTGCTCCGCGAATTCCTGCTTCTCCCATTCCGGGGAGACGAATTTTCTGACCATCTGCAATTCCTGCCGGAATTTCAACATCCACAACTTGGCGGTCAATCATGCGCCCTGAACCCTGACACTCCTCACAAGGATGCTCTACATGTTGACCGGTGCCACTGCAGTCAGAACAGGCCTGCTGGGTACGCATAGTGCCAAAAATGGTCTGCTGGTGACCAACGACTTGTCCAGCCCCATCGCAAGTCTCACAAGAAGTTGACCCTGATTTATCAGCAGAACCTGTTGCATCGCAAATATCACAGGGTGCAAGACGATCAACGGTAACCTGACGTGACATTCCCCGCGCAGCATCTTCTAGTGAAATATTGACAGTCATGCCCATGTCGCGGCCTTCAGTGCGCACTGCACGACCACCACGTGTGCCTGCAACTCCACCAAAAAACGACGAAAACAAATCCCCTAAATCTACTGCTCCCCCACCGAATATGTCATTGAAATCTACATTGTAGGCTCCGCCACCACTACTGCCCGGAGCCGTGCCAAACTGATCATAGTGTTGGCGCTTACTGGGGTCAGATAAAACATCATAAGCTTCATTTAGCTCTTTGAAGCGATCTTCTGCATCGGGTGCATCGTTTACATCGGGGTGATATTCGCGTGCTTTTCGCCTAAAGGCGCGCTTAATAGTTTCGCCGTCGGCATCGCGGGTAATCTCAAGCATTTCATAGTAATCATAACGAACAGTAGACAAGGCTTACTCCAAAATATCATCTAGGGTATGTGCTGCAGTAGAAACTGCAGCAATTGCTTCACGGTAATTCATTCTTGTGGGACCAATAACGGCAATAACACCACCAGTATAACGATGAGTGACTAGGCTAAGTTCATCTAGGCCAGTAGTACAATTTTCCGAACCAATAGACACGGTAACACGATCATCGTACGAGCAGGCCACAAGGACTTCGTTAAGGGCACGCTCATTTTCAAGCATTCCTACTAAGTGCGCAAATCCCTCCTGTCCACCTGACTTGGTAAATTCGGGCTGCATGAGTAAATTCGCCAGACCATTGTAATATAACTGACCTACTCCAAACCTTGAGCTAGTTCCTCTAGACAAAGTGACACTTAACAAGGCAAGACTGCTTGTCGCTGCTGCAAGATGCATAACTACAGAACGAAACAATTCCGCAAGCATCAATGAGCCATTACTGTTTGATTTACGCAGTGCCAAGTGCAGCTTCCGGTGCGGATACGCTGCTTCAGCATTACGTAGGCTGGCTGCAGCAGACAACACGGGTCTTGATAAAATATCGTCAACTACTCTACGGTAGCCAGCATGTGTAGGTACGCGACCAGCAGAGGTGTGGGGCTGATAGAGCAATGCGCTATCTTCCAGAGCCCCCAATTCTGAACGAATGGTTGCTGGTGAAGTGTTCATTACATAGCGTTGAGCCAAAATACTTGACCCCACAGGAGCAGCACTGGCAACGTGGTGATCTACCACGGCACGTAAAACTATGCGCCTGCGCTCCGTTAGCATGTTAAATTATTGGTACCTCACCAATGAGTGAATCGGCGCATTACTTTTCTCTAGTTGCTCACGTCCATTGAGAAAGTCCAATTCAATAAAAAAGCTGTATCCTACAAGGGTTGCACCCAACTTATTAATAAGATGTGCCTTTGCAGCTGCAGTCCCACCCGTAGCAAGTACATCGTCAACAATAAGGATTCTGTCGTCATCAGTAACGTCATCTTTATGAACCTCGATAACTGCCTTGCCGTACTCTAGGGTGTATTCTTCGCCAACGGTTACGTAAGGAAGTTTCCCCGCTTTACGTGCAGGGATGAATCCAGCACCCAATTTGTAGGCCATGGTGGTTCCGAAGAAAAAGCCTCGTGCCTCTGCTCCAAATACCTTTGTAATACCCGCATCCAGAAAGGGCTCACACATCTCATCAATTGCCTGCTTAAAAGCTGCAGCATCCGCTAGCACTGGGGTGATATCCTTAAAGGAAACACCTGCGCTGGGCCAGTCAGGAATCGTGCGGATAATATTTTTGTAGTCCATTACTGTTTCTCCTTTGTACTTGCTGCAGAAAATAGGCCTTTCCTACTATAGCAAATCTCCTAGCTTGTTTCGCAATTCCTGCTGTAATAACTGACGCTTAAGTAATTCTGTCTGTCGCACAATGTCGGCAGCTGCTTCGGCCAGCATCTCTTTTGATCGTGGGGTCTTATGACGATAGGTTGGTCGTAGAAATTGTTCATAAATAAGAGCTTCCTTGTCAGCAAAGGTTGCATACATGCGTAAATGACGGGGCTCTATTCCTACTGATCGCAAATTCCATGCAGCTCGAACACAGGCTGCTTCGGCCGCAGTTAATCTAGCGCTAGATACGGGTCCTGATCCTGCCCCTACAATTCCCGTTTTGGGTGAACTGGGCTCTACAATGCCATAACGTCTCAGCTCTGCAAAAAATTGTTCAGGGATTTTTTCATCTCGAACCATTTCACCAATAGATACAACAGCGGTTGTATCTTGCTTTAGGGAATAGCGCTTTTCATCACTTAAGTAGTCGTGTGCATTACTGTATCCCTCAGGGATAGCTCCGCTTCCTGCGCCATCGGAAGCGTCAGAAGTATTGAGTGCACTTACCGCATCTTCGGTACCCTTGTCCGCTTCCTGTTGCAATAAATCTGCAAGCTCTGGAGACACCAATCCGCGCTCGAACTCCTCAAGTTTTACCTTAATGACAGCAAGTGGAAGAAATTTTTCACGTTGCAAGCGCAAAATTAGTTCAACTCGTTTAATTTCTTCACGAGAATATTTGCGGTAACCGCCCTGTGTACGCTCTGGCGTGATTAAGCCTTCGTCCTCAAGGAAGCGCAATTTAGAGACAGACAGGTCATCAAATTTAACCTGTAATTTTTGAACTACCTCGCCTATGGTTAAGTAGTCACGAAAGGTCATTGCCTGTACTTAGGCTCCCCAGCAAAACATTAATTGAAACGTACCTATCTGAATAATGTCGCCACTCTTTAACAGTGATTCTTCTACAATGTCTCCGTTAAGGTAAGTACCATTCAGTGATCCCAAGTCACGCACAGAAACCTCTATGCCTTCTCTGATAATCGCGGCATGTTCCCGCGAGACCGTTACATCGCCCAAAAATAATTGTGCCTTCGGATCGCGTCCTATGACAATGTAGTCACCCTCTAAGTAAAAACGCTCCTCTATCTGAGGACCTTTTACGATTTTTAGAAAAATATCATCATCAGGCGAATGTTCAATGCGTTCATTATTCCGAGGTCGACCAACAGGAACGAAAGAAGTTGTCGATTGGTCTGCGGTATCTAAGCAGTCACGACAAAGATGGCTGTCGCCCTGTAGTTCACTTCCGCAGCTCTGACAAACAGGCATCTTCTATTGATCCTCTTCAAGACGGATACGCACGCGATCAATCTCTTGCTGAAAGGCTTCTAGAAGCTCCTCATCTTGCTTAATGGCATAACGCCTTTCTTCTACAATGCGATTACGCACAAAAGGGTCTTCCATAATGTCAAAAAGATCACGTTCAGACTCTGTCATTTCACGAACAATGTACTCTATTGCGCGTGTTTCTGGAACACTCAAGAAAAGGTTGGACTTCTTATCTTTGTTTCTCTTCCCAAATCTAAACATTAATCTTTCCTCCATCTAAGTTCCGGGTTTCGCACAGCCGCAGCTTCATCTAGGCGCCTAACCGGAGTTGTATAGGGCGCACCCTGTAGTAGCTCCGGGGTTTCTTTAATCTCTCTTGCAATAGCAATCATTGCATCTGCAAAAGCATCAAGGTCTTTCAAGGGCTCTGTTTCTGTTGGCTCAATCATCATAGCTTCATCCACGAGTAAGGGGAAGTAAATGGTTGGCGGATGGAAACCATAGTCTAGCAAGCGCTTCGCCACGTCAAGTGTACGAACCCCATGCGCATCTTTAAAGGGGGCGCCCGTCAGTACAAATTCATGCATGCAGGTGGTATCGAAGGCAACCTTGAAGTGGTCCTGTAAAACCACCCTCAGATAATTTGCTGAAAGTACTGCCTGGTGTGCAACATCTTTTAGTCCGTCTCCACCTAAAGAGCGGATATAAGTCCACGCCCGCACCATTACGCTAACGTTCCCATAGAAACTACGCACTCTGCCGATAGAATTCTCTGGCATCGCCAACGTGTACAAATCTAGGCCAGTATCACCATGTGTAAATTTCGTAACTACCGGGCCAGGTAAAAAGGGTGCAAGTTCCTCTTTTACACAAATTGGTCCAGCACCTGGGCCTCCCCCTCCATGTGGGGTAGAAAACGTCTTATGCAAATTGATATGCAACGCATCAAAGCCCATGTCCCCTGGCCTGGCAACTCCTAGTATCGCATTTAGATTTGCCCCGTCGCAGTAGGTAAAGGCACCAACAGCATGACAAGCTTCGTTAATCTCGACAATCTGCGGTTCAAACAGTCCCAAAGTATTAGGATTAGTTAACATGAAAGCTGCCACATCTTCATCAAGCAATTCGCGGAGTGCATCCAGGTCCACCAGACCTTCTGAACTAGAAGGTACCGTCACTGTTTGATAACCAGCCATTGCAACAGATGCAGGATTAGTCCCATGTGCTGTATCTGGAATAATGACCTTGTTGCGAGCAGTTTTACCCTCTGTACGCACTAAATGTGCGGACCGAAAAGCCATTAACGCTGCGTATTCGCCGTGTGCGCCTGCAGAGGGTTGCAAAGATGTCGCATCAAAACCTGCGATTTCTGCCAAATCTTCCTGCAGCTCATGCATAATTTGCAAAATACCCTGCACACTATATTCTGGCTGATAAGGATGCAGGCTGGCAAAGCCTGGTAATCGAGCAGCATCTTCATTCAAGCGAGGATTGTATTTCATGGTACATGATCCCAGCGGGTACATACCCCCATCAACACCGAAATTCATCGAAGCTAGGTGAGTATAGTGGCGCATAATATCAGTCTCTGTGACCTGTGGCAGTGTTGGGCCTTCTTCGTCAGTTGCCAGGTAATCTGACAACAAAGGAATGGCTTTCAGGTCAAGGTTTGGAAGTTCGCTTGCAGGGGCTTCAAGACAGCTTCGTCCTACTTCTGACAACTCATAAATTGTCTCCTTTGGTCCCCTATAGCTGCAGTTGTAACTAGCATCAGAGTGCACTTCTGGAGTGATTGCTGCTTTATCCAAGGTCCTTCACCACCTGTACAAACTCATCGATCTCTGCACGTGTGCGCTTCTCTGTTGTAGCGAAAAGAACAAGTGAGGTTTCCGCACTGTTGTCAGCAGTATCGTCAAGGTGACCCTCGTCTTCGTTGGATAGGCTTCCTTCTGCAAGTATTACGCCTGCAAGGTAGCCACGCTCGAACAGTTCGTCATGCCATAACGTTATTGGTAAGCTGCCTGTATAAACAAGAGGAAATTCATAGCCAAAAGATTGCACATTGTCTGATTTTGGCGATACGAATAATCCCGTGGTAAGCAATTCATTACGCAAGTAATGTGCCTTCGTCACACAATCAGTGGCGATGTCTTTAAGTCCTTTGCTGCCAACCGCAGCAAGATACATGCCTGCAATCAATGCATTTAAGGCATGATTACTGCAGATGTTAGAAGTTGCCTTTTCCCGGCGTATATGCTGTTCGCGCGTTGACATAGTCAGAACATAACCCCGGTTTCCGTCAACATCAGTAGTGCGCCCTACAAGACGACCGGGTAGTTGACGCACGCACTTTTGAGTGCAGGCAAAATAGCCAAGTCCTGGACCACCAAAACTCATAGCACTACCCAGCGGTTGACCCTCACCCACAACTATGTCGGCACCTAACTCTGCAGGACGCTTCAAGAGTCCCAGCATGATGGGGTTAGTGTCAAGCACTACGTACGCACCAGCCTCTTTTGCTGCTATGATGAGCGGTGAAACATCTTCGATAATGCCGAAGAAATTCGGATAAGGCAGCAGTACTGCTGCTACTTCACCAGCATATTCTTCCAGCAGGGATAAAAACGCCTGACTGTCAGTAATGAGTTCATCATTTACGGGCACAAACACGGGATCAATAAGTTCAGAACTTGCATAAGTCATCATGGTTTCAAGTTTCTCAGGATGCAAAGCCTCTGATACTAGCATTACCTTACGTTTACCACGGGTCAGGCGAAGCGCCATAAAGGCAGCCTCAACTAGAGCTGTTGCGCCATCATACATGCTGGCGTTTGCAACATCCATGCCCGTAAGTTCGCAGATGCCTGTCTGATATTCATATATCGCCTGAAGCGTGCCCTGGCTAACTTCGGGCTGATAAGGCGTGTATGCAGTGAAGAATTCAGGCCTACGTAACAGGTGATCAATAAAGGCCGGTGAGTAGTGGTCGTAGCAACCTGCACCAGCAAAAGATGTATACTCATGCGCGGCAACATTGATGTTGGCGAGCTCTGCCAGTTGACGGCTGAGGTCGATTTCTGACATGCCTCCCGTTACCTTAGGAACACTATCTAGGCGCACACTTTCAGGAACAACCTCGTAAAGTTCGTCAGTGCTTGCTGCATCAACACGCTGTAACATCAGCTTACGCTGATTTTGTGTTATCGAAATATAATTCATGCTTGACCTTAGGCTAAGCTTGCGTCGTAAGCAGCACCGTCAATCAGTTCGTCAAGGTCGCCCTTGTTGTCCAAACGAACACGCACAAGCCAACCCTCACCATAGGGGTCATCATTTACCGTCTCTGGAGCATCCTCGAGTGCCTGGTTAATGGCTACAACCTCTCCCCCCACAGGAAGAAGCAGTTCAGATACCGACTTCACGCTTTCAACTTCACCGTAAGCGTCCTCTGAGCCAAAGCTCTCACCCTCTTCGGGGAGCTCTACAAAAACAATAGATCCTAATTGATCGGCAGCATATTTAGTTATGCCAATAGTTGCCACATCGCCATCAACAAGAACCCATTCGTGGTCGGTAGAATACTTACGATCGGTTGGAGATGCCATCCGTACCCCTTTCAATTTTAGCCAGCTTACTCATGTAAACACGCGTGACAGCATGGTCACGCGCACCCTCAACTCTAATGAATGTTTTAACGTATGTAATAGTACCAAATGCATCATGAAATTGTATGAAACATTAAGGGAAAATATGCTTAACGAACAGCACAATCTAAGTAACAGTTTCTTAAGCCTAAGAGATTACCTATGAAGTGCCTCTTCTGCTTGGTACGAACTTCTCACAAGGGGAGCAGACGCTACAAAACCGAAACCTTTTTCATAGGCTATTTTTCTATAATTGTCAAAAATTTCTGGCTCGATGAATTCCTGAACAGGATAATGGTCAAGGCTGGGTGACAAATATTGTCCGACTGTCAAGATCTCGCAGCTTGCTTCCATCAAATCATCAAACACCTCTAGAACCTGCTTCCGCACTTCACCTAGCCCAAGCATGATTCCTGATTTTGTCTTGATGCTTGAGTCAAGACGCTTGACTTCTGCCAGTAAACCAAGTGAACGTCGATAATTGGCTTGTGAGCGTACCCGTGAATAAAGTGCGGGCACTGTCTCGATATTGTGACTGATTACATCAGGCCCTGCCTGTACTACAGCAAGGATGGCTTCTTTATTGCCCTTGAAGTCAGGAACAAGTACCTCTATTGCAGCTTGTGGAGATTTTCTGCGCACAGCGCGAATCGTCGCGGCAAAGTGTGATGCTCCTCCATCTGGCAGGTCATCTCTTGTGACTGCAGTAATGACTACATACCGAAGCCCCAATCGCTGCACAGCCTGCGCAACGTTAAGAGGCTCATCAGCATCAAGCCCTTGCGGTTTTGACGTTTTTACGTTACAGAATCGGCAGTTGCGCGTGCAGTCAGTACCCATAATCATAAAGGTAGCTGTTTTGCGCGAAAAGCAGTCTGAGTAATTGGGGCAATTGGCTTCCTTGCAGACCGTGTTCAACCCTAGTTCTTTTAGCAAGCCCTCTACTTCACTTTGCTCAGGACTTGACCTGCGAGGCACCCGCAGCCAGTCTGGCTTACGCAAAGTGGATCTATCATTGTGACCTTGTGCGTATGCTTCAGTCAAAGACACAAGAAAGCAATTCTTCTGCAGTAATGTCTCCCAGATAGGGAGTTAAAGCTATTTGATCTAGGGCTTTTTCAAAACATCTGGGTGAATACTCTAGCCCGATTAATTTTTTCTCTAGTGATGTTATAGGGGTTGTTCCTAAAAAATCACCATGGATAGCACAGGCATCTACCCTACCCTTTACTATTTCAAGGAAAACCTCAACCTTCCCACCGGGAAAACGTCTTGTAGTATGAGTGCTAAATTTTGGTGTTTTCGTATAAGTCCATGCCGAATTACCATACTTTTCTTGGTAAATCTGCTCTATTTGTGCGCCCTCAGCAGGAGTAAAAGTGTGTAACTTTGCGTTCGTCATAGCAAGCAGCACCGATTTAAAGGTACAGGCGAACTCTTCTGCTGTGCTGCCCAAGGCAACATCACCACTGCTTGCAGAGTCCTTGATATTGGTCACACGACTACGAATAGACTTCACTGCTTTTGTGCGAAATTTCTCATCGTCGACACGCAGCAGGCTTGCCAATGATTCTAAGTCAGCGTCGAAAAGTAATGAAGCGTGTGTGCAAGACTTACCCGCCTTTACGTGCTGCGCCATTCCTGAAATTTTCTTACCTGCAAGCAAAATGTCATTTCTGCCTTCAAGTTGTGCAGGTATTCCCATTTCAGTAAGTGCACCAATAAGCAAATCAATAAACCTTGTACGCGCCTGATTTTGCGGAAGAATGTCAGCAGCGCCTATCTCACTAACGCCTGCAGGCAAAATTAGACTAAGTAAAAAGGTGCCTTCATCTGTGTAGATTGCTCCGCCGCCACTGGGTCTACGAACGATAGCAACATTTTTTTCTTTGGCACGAACCTTATCCACCTCAAGGTCAGCAATTTGGTACTGGCCTATCATGACGCAGGGTTTAGTTTGCCACAACATAACTATTGGACAGGTTAATTCTGCGTGATGCAGCAGATAATCTTCAATTGAAAAATTATAAGCAGCGTCATGACTACTGCTTTCGATGTAAATCATCTTTCGGAAAAATTATTTCTTATAGAAGGGCGGCTTAACTACTTCTGCCTCTGCCCTGCGCTTACGAATGCCTATCTGAAGCTTTGTGCCCTCTACGGCAAACTTTCTAGGCAAATAAACCGTTGCGATACCTACTCCTAAAGAGGGCGAATGGGATCCACTAGCAATCGTGCCTATTTCCTTCTCAACATCTAATACAGGATATCCTTCACGCGGAATACCTCCTGTGATTTTCAAGTAAGCCAGCTTTTCTTTGCAGCCTTCGTCACGCGCTTTTGCTACTGCTTCTGCACCTATGTAACCAGTCTTAGTCTTCGGACAAACCCATCCTAACCCTGCTTCTATTGGGTTGCGGCTACGATCCATATCATTGCCGTAAAGGTGATATCCCATTTCTAAGCGCAAGGTATCACGCGCACCTAATCCTATAGGATTTACGTTCTCGAACGACATAAGAACTCGCCATACAGCAACAGCATCTTCCCTGTGCATAATTAGCTCTACACCATCTTCTCCTGTGTATCCAGTGCGGGCAACAAGCATATTTGCTCCTCCGACCATGGTTAGCGGAGCAAGATGAAAGCGTTTTGGAGGATCCCAGTCGTCCTCTTCAGCAAGTTCTGCAATAACCTCAAGAGCTTCTGGACCTTGCACTGCAATGATTGCTGTGCGTTCGGACTCATCAAATATTTCAACATCATCAGGGCAGTGCTGTATCATCCAGTCAAAATCTGTTTGCGCGTTACTCGCGTTTACAATCAGCATAAATTCTGCACCTGTATTGTAGACAATAAGATCATCAATAATATGACCATCCTCGTCTAAGAGTAGACTATATTGCGCTGCCCCAATATTTTCAATCTTTTCAAGGTCATTAGCTAAGATATGTTGCAAGAACTGCCACGAACCTTCACCACGAATTCTTAGAGTTGCCATATGAGAAACATCAAAAATGCCAACTGATTCGCGTGTAGCAAGATGCTCTTCAACTATACCCTGATACTGCAAGGGCATGTCAAAGCCAGCAAAGGAAACCATGGTAGCGCCCAGAGAAAGGTGCTCGTCATGCAGAGGTGTTTTGCTTATTTTAGTTACAGCATCTTTGCTTTTGCTCATCTAGTTGCCTTTCGAGTAGTGTGTTGAAGTTAGTTGGATCTATTTCTCCATGCGATAACGGCATTATAGTACCACTGAACCAAGAAAAAAGGGTTATTTACATCTTGTGTTGCGACCAGCGGTACACGAGCAATCAATCTATCGCGCTGGGTAAATGAAATATGTCCTAAGGTGTCCCCCCGATTCACAGGAGAGCGCACATCATTGATTTCAATACTTTGTTCTATAGGACCTGCCAAATCAAGCACAGGCAGTAGCACATCTTCACTTACGGCAACTTGCACGTTTCTGTCAGGAAAATTGACGACGTCTGCTCTTCCCACAACAGCATTTTTGATTGCAAGATTCTGTGCACGGTAATGCGTAAAGCCAAAATCTAGCAGATACCGTGCATCAAAAAAGCGCGCAAGATCAGTATTGCTGCCTAAGACAACAGCAAAAAGTTCTACATCTTCGCGCTGGGCCGACATAGAAAGGCTAAAGCCTGCATCACGGGTAAATCCTGTCTTAACTCCGGTCGCACCGTCATAAGACTGCAGCAGTACATTAGTATTTATCAATTCGTGTGCTGTTCTGCTTGTAGTAATCTCAACCTCTGTCGTACCTACGACTTCTCTGATTTCTGGAATTTCAAGAGCAAAGCGTGACAGGGTTGCAATATCACGGGCAGTTGAAAACTGACCCGACTGATCTATTCCTGAAGCATTTCTGAATTGCGTATCGTTCATTCCTAACTGCAGTGCACGTTCATTCATCATCTCTGTAAAGTTGGATATGTCTCCTGCAACTGAAACCGCTATGGCATATGCGGCATCATTTCCAGAAACAATAAGTAAAGCCTGCAGCAATTGCTCACGAGTAAGCACATCGCCCTCTCTAAGGTGTGCCCTAGATTCACCAGGACCAATAGGCATTGCAGGAAGCGTAAACGCTTCATCTGCGTCCAGATGCTCAACGGCAAGGATTGCTGTCATCACCTTTGTGATCGAGGCAGGTGACCGTCTCTCATCAAGATTGCGTGACCACAAAATTCGACCATCGCTGGTTACGAGGGCTCCTGCGGCCATTGAAACCTCTGGCATGATTTCTTGCTGAATGTCAAATTCTGCCCAGCGCACCCCGTCTAGTTGGTCTATTCCACGAACACTAGCAATTGCTGCAGGTGGCACAATTGTAGACACGAATAGCGCAAACACCAGAAAGAAAAGAGCTATGACTTTTTTAATCGATTGCATAGATGCTTTCATTCGTGTCTAAGACATTTACTACTTGTCATTATTTTCATGAAAAACACTATCACCCAAAACAGTGAAGCCAGCGCTTGTTATAATCTCTGCAGCGTGCGGAGTCTTAAATCGGCAGAAATTGACTGCTTGTTTACTTGCAGGATCAACGATGCAATAGGCATAGCTAATATCAATGTCGGCATTAGCTATGACCTCGAAAAGCTTTCCCAGAGCTCCCGGTGTATCAGGAATCGCAACCGCAACAATGTCTGTAGTGGCCACCGAAAATCCTGCCTTTTTAAGCACAATCAGGGCATGTTCAGTCTTGTCACAAATAATACGTACTACACCGAAATCACCCTCTTTCGATAAGAAGAGTGCATGCATGTTTATTTTGCGGTCTCCCAATACGCGAGTAAGCTGATTTAAGCGACCTGGGGCATCCTCAAGAAATACTGAAAGTTGTTGCGCCATTGATCCTCCTAGTCACTTCCTGTACCTATACGCACAATCTGATCGACTGTTCTATATCTGCTTGTAAAGGTCTGCTCTCTAACGACACGATCCCCGCTACGAACAGTGTAGTACACGTTGACAGTGCCCCCACGTTGTCCCGCGCGCTCAACCCTGCGTTCCCCTCTTGGGATAGCACTATCACGAATTTCTGTGGTACTAAAGTCACTTCGTGTAAAAGTGCCTGTTCGGATGTCTATGTCATACCCTGGATCTGTTCCAAAAAAGGAGATTGTTATTGAAGAATCGGTAGAAGAGGTCGAGATAAGCACGTGACTATCCAGAGTGTTCCTAAAGCGAAAATCAGGACCATGTGCTGCAATTGCCGCATCCTTTCCTGGATTGTAGGAGCTTAGGAAGACCGAATGATTAATGCGCTGAGTAATCTGGAAACCTGTACTCATGGCAGCATTGAACATCGTAGTCGAAACCTGACAGATCCCACCACCTACAGCAGTTGACATTTCACCTTGCACAATTACACCTGCCGCCTGAAAGCCATCAGCGGCAGTACGGTACCCCGTTGCTCCGTTGATAGAGAATTCCTCACCAGGAGCCACAATAATGCCATCTAACATGCGCGCCATAAGTTGAATATTGTGAAGACGCGGGGCATTTCCTAGGCTAAAGTTGGTAGTGTAGCCTCCGATTCGCTCATTGATACCCATAGCTTCTGCATCTTCAGTGGTTCGACGCGGGCTGATATCCCTTAGAGTAACTTCGACACTGCGCTGCTCAGGACTTACATTCATAAGAGCTTGAGACAAATCAAGAGTGAGCTGTTGAGCATCCACTCCAGAGCCTGTTATTGAGGGCTGAATGGTTACGCTATCCCCACTCACGGTAAACTGAGCATCCCTTGGTGAACTGCCTACGTCTGTTCCCAGGCGTCCGATAACGCGCTCGCTCACCTCATCTGTTGATATAAAAGTCTCTAAGCTATGCTCTGCAGAAGGAGCTGGCTCTCTTGAGGCAAGCAAAATGTCATCATCTTCAACTCTGTCACTGCGTTTGAACTCAATAAGCTGAGCAACATCTGCAGGCTCAAAAGTCCAATTTCTTTCGCCATAGTTTACATCGACAGGCAATTCAATTGCATCATTGGCAGTATTTGCAGCGCGTTGTGCATTTTCATCATCGATGTAGCGCGGATAAGCTTCAAGCACTGTTTCTATATCATAGTTTTGGAGAAGTACTGCTTCTGCTATCAGGTCAACAAGCTCTGACTCGCCCAGAACAATACCATCGCTCCCGCTATCTACAACAAAGGTTCCATCTTCAAGCACCACTCTTGAATCCGTTGGCTCCAAATTGACAATTTCGCGAACTGGCTCAAAGTTTTCAGCAGCAAGCTCTTCATTATAAGAGAACTGCAAGCCAACACGATGTGCTTCAAAGTAACTCATGAAGCGATCATAAAAGTCGTCCAGAACACTCCCCCCGCGCCCAAAGGAATATGCTAGGTCAACAGCTTCAGTAGTGTCGAAACTTAGACCAATATCTTCGGCTAAAAGCATCCAGTTGTAGCCATTCTCACCTTCTTCATAGGAGCCTTCTGCGTCTTCTGAATCTGCCTCGATGGCAAGTTCACCTGCATCTTCTTCGTCTTCGGGAACAAACTGAATACTTACGGGTGTCTCAGCGTAGGTAGCCAATCTATCATTCAGATAAACTTTTGCTTCATCAGGAGTCTTTCCTCCGATTTCTATACCGGCAACCACAACATTACGATGAACCCTATCCCAGCTTGAAAGGTACTCAAAAGCAAGTGCGCCACCCAACAACAAAAACACAATCATAAGCGGCACTGCAACACGCAGAAATCCCCTGCGACGCGTTTTCTTCTTCTCTTTTTGAATTAGCTTTTTTCTCTGTTCGGCAGCAGACTTTTGTGCCTGCATATCTTGACTTATTTCCTCGCCATCATCATGCCTGCCTTCATAAAGAACGCGCTTTAAAAGTTCCTGATCGCTAAGCTGCATCGCTTGTAGCTTCCTTCTGTCGCAATTTTGCCCCTTTAATAAGTTGAAACCCGTCATAAATATACGTAACTAAAGTCATTAGTGAAAAAATAAGACCTAAGTAAATCAGCCAAATCCAAGCAAAGTAGGGTTCAGCGGAAAATCCAGGGAAAGCACTAGAGTCTATCCAGCCTAACCCAGAGGGCATTGCTCCAATGCCTGAGATCAGTCCCGCAAACCCTGTCAGTAACACTGCTGTTGTAATCTTTCCGATGGTTCGAATCCTGATTTCGACTTCCGTTACCTTGCGAACTATCGCAAGTCCAGAAAGCAAGAAGAAGTCTCTAAAAATAACAAGTACCAAAATCCAAATTGGTAATTTTCCTACAATGAAAAGAGCCAACACCCCACACCCTAGCAAAAGCCTATCCACTAGAGGATCAATGGCCTTACCAAACTCAGTCACCGCATTTGTTTTTCTTGCAATATAACCGTCAGCAAAATCTGTAAGTCCTGCCAGGGCAAAAAGCAAAAAGGCCAATAGATTGTTTCCCCCATTAATGATGAGGACAAACACTAAAGGAACTAAGAGCAGGCGAAGAAGAGTTATGGCGTTAGGAACCGTCAGTATTCGCTCAGAGTCCTTCTGATTCCTACTGGCTTTACTCACAATTTCACCTTGTTCTTTTGGGTGGCTTGCGCTTTTGCTATCACTATGGAGCACAGAAAATACCATAATAGTTACGATAGCAAACTGGGGCTAACTATACTAGCACTTCAACCCCTGCTGAAATGAACTTGTCAACCAGCTCAGGCACGGTTAAGGATGCTTTCTGCTGTCCCGTTGCTTCAAAGATTATCTCTCCTTCACGCATAAGCACAAGCCTATTTCCATACTTGATTGCATCTGCCATGTTGTGCGTAACCATAAGCGTGGTCAAGTAACTCTCTTCAATAAGGTGCACAGATATCTCTAGCACCTTTGCTGCAGTCTTTGGATCAAGGGCTGCTGTATGCTCATCCAGAAGCAACACCTTTGGATTTTGCAAGGTTGCCATAAGTAGCGTGATAGCCTGACGCTGCCCACCAGAAAGCAATCCAATACGCGTATTAAGTCTATCTTCAAGCCCTAAATCTAGGCGCGAGAGTAGTTCACGGTACTGTGTGCGTTCTGCTGCCCTAATTCCGCGTCTAAAACTACGCTTTTCACCACGACGATGTGCAAGCGCAAGGTTCTCTTCAATAGTCATGTCAGGCGCAGTTCCGCGCATGGGATCTTGAAAGACGCGACCTACATACTTTGCGCGTACATGCTCTGGCATAAAGGTAATGTCTTTACCATCAAGTACAATTTTGCCGTTATCGGGCAAATAGGTTCCTGAGACAGTGTTGAGCATTGTCGACTTGCCTGATCCATTGCCACCAATAACAACAACGAAGTCACCTTGCTCAAGCAAGAGTCCCAGATCTTTCAGGGCTTGAACCTCATTGACTGTACCTGTGTTAAAGCTTAGGTTAACCTTATTAAGTGCTAGCATCTTTATCCCCTAGCCTGTTTGTCCTGTTTGTTTCGAATCATCGCCTGACTGACCAAAGGTATGAGCCTTATGCCTAATTCGGCGAGAGATTATGTCGATCTGGTCGCGCGCTGAAGGCAGCCAAAGTGCTAGAGCCACTGTTATTGCGGTAAACAACCTAAGGTCAGTTGCAGCCATCCCTGCTTCAAGCACCATTGCGATAATAATTCTGTAGACAATAGCACCTAGCACCACAGCGATCATGCTGCGAAGAAGCGTTGTGCGTCCAAAAATGACCTCACCAATAATCAGTGAAGCCAAAGCTATAACAATAGCACCAATACCCATTTGAACATCAACAAAACCTTGATACTGAGCAAGCAAACCACCAGCAAGTCCCACTAGCGAGTTCGCACAAGCAAGCCCTACCAATTTCATGGTTTTGGTATTGATTCCTTGCGCTGTTGACATATGAGGATTGTTTCCTGTTGCACGCAAGGCCGAACCAAATTCTGTTGTTAAAAACCAGCGCAACGCACCAACCACTAAAATAACTGCAGCAAGCGCGATAACGATAATGGCGTAATCTCGTGTAAGTCCCAGATCAACAAGTGGAGTAAGTAAGGTATCAGTTCTAAGTAGGGGCACGTTCGGCCTGCCATCCATGATGCGAATATTAATTGAATACAGCGCCGTCATGGTCAAAATACCAGAGAGGAGTGCTGGTATTTTTAGTCGAGTGTGCAGGAATCCCGTTATCGTACCTGCAGCTGCACCTGCAAGGGTAGCACCCAAGAGTGCTAAGAGTGGGTGAGCTCCGCTGATAATGAGCATCGTTGCGACCGCAGCCCCTGTGACTATTGAGCCCTCAACACTAAGGTCAGGCATACCTAGCACACGATAGCTGATGAATATACCTAAGGTAACAATACCCCAGATAAGTCCTAGCCCTACTGCCCCAGCAAAGATATTAATCATTATTATTTACTATCCAAAAGTTTCTCTAGACTTGTAAAGTCTGCACAACTAGAGGCTTGTACCGAAGTCACGACGAAACGCCTCTGCCAACTTATCTGGCCAGTCACTCGTGGCTCTTAAGCGACCGAAAAAGAAACGAAGCACTGCTGGCTCTTCTTCAAACTCAAGACCACCAATTCGCTCGCGATTTTGATGCAACCAATCCAGTCTATCTGCAGCGTATTTAATCTGCGACAAAGTAAACACACGCCTTGGCAGAGCTAAGCGCACCAATTCCATTTCTGCCAGAGGTTCTGTACCGTCTGCCCTGCGTTCCTCACTCAGGGTTCCGCGTTCCATTCCACGAACACCACCAACAATGAAAAGTGCCGCAGCTAGGGCTCCCGCAGGATACTGTTCTTGCGGAATATGATCACAGAAAGAGGCAGCATCAACATGGCAGCCTAAGCCACCTGGAGGGGTTACCACAGGAACCCCTTTCCTCATAAGCTCATCAGTAAACGCCTCTACGAAAATGGGGGTCTGACTAATGACATCAAAGTCTAAAGTCTCCTCCAGTCCAACTGCCATAGCCTCCATCTCGCGCACCGACATTCCACCATAGGTCAAAAATCCCTCATAAAGAGGAATTAGCTCACGCATCTTGCCGAACAGTTCGTCATCGCTTGTCAAAATTCCTCCACCGCGCGCGAAGCCTAGTTTGCGCCCAGAGAAATAAGTAACATCCATAAGCATGCCCATCTCCTGGGTGATTTCTTTAAGGTCAACCATTTCAAACTCTGGCTCCCTTGTCTTAATGAAGTAGAGGTTGTCGGCTAGTAAGCTTGCATCAAATACAGTTATGATGCCTTCCCTGCGACAAATTTTTGACACTTCGCGCATATTTTGGACTGAAATAGGCTGGCCTCCAATAAGGTTAGTACCTGCCTCCAGACGAACAAAGGCAATATTTTCTGCCCCTAGACGTGCAATAGCCTCTTTAAGCTTTTCAATATCTAGATTCCCTTTAAAGGGGTGGTCGCTATTGATCTTAAGCCCCTCATCGATAATTATCTCTTCAACAAGGCCACCTCTAAGCGTAATGTGAACCTTTGAAGTAGTAAAGTGATAGTTCATGAGCACAGTTGATTCTGGCTTAATTAAAACTTCTGAAACGATATTCTCGCAAGCACGTCCCTGATGTGCTGGAAGAAAGTGCTTATTGCCAAACATATCTTTGAGTACTGATTCTAGACGATAGAAGGTTTCTGATCCTGCATAGCTATCATCTGCCTGAAGCATAGCAGCGTACTGGTTGTCGCTCATTGCATTAGAGCCACTATCAGTAAGCATGTCTAGAAAAATATCGCGATTTCTGAGCAAGAAGGTGTTAAAGCCCGCCTCTTTCATCGCCTGAAGGCGATCTTCAACAGGATGCAGTTGAATTTTCTGAACCATGCGCACTTTATGCATTTCAATGGGAACAGATTCTCCTGATACAAATTTTACCTTTGTCATTGCTTATTTCCCTTCATGTTGTACCTAATCAACAGACTTTAGTTGGCTAAATCAGTAGATATGAATATTAGCATACACTTATACCTACTAAGCACCTAAAAACCTCAGTTTCTAGGATGAGCTTGCTGGTGGACTTTCTGAAGGCGCCTGGAGCTTAGGTGCGTGTAAACTTGTGTAGTCGAAAGATTGGCGTGTCCCAGTAATTCTTGAACACTGCGTAAGTCTGCGCCATTATTGAGAAGGTCAGTTGCAAAACTGTGCCGAAAACTGTGCGGAGTAACGGGACGACTAATCCCAGCGAGTTTCGCACTTTTTTTAACAATGCGCCTAATAGCGTCAGCACTTAAAGCATTGCCTCGAGCGGAAAGGAAGACCGTGTCACCTACTGTGACTTTGCTGCCTACAAGGGTTGGACGAACTCTTTCTAAATAAGTATCCAATTTGTCTACCGCTAGCTGATGAAGAGGAACATAGCGATCTCTCCCCCCTTTCCCTTGAACCCTTGCAATGCCTTGATCTAACTTTAAGTCAGCCAGTCGAAGATGGGCAATTTCGCTTACGCGTCCCCCACTTGCATAGAGCAATTCCAATAAGGCCGAGTCACGCAATCCTTCGTTGGTGGAGAGATCGTGCACGTCAAGTATGCTACTGATTTCCTTTTCACTTAGCGTACCCGGAAGAGATTTTTCCAATTTTGGAGTCTGTAGCAACTGTGCTGGATTGCCCTCGATTAATCCTTCTTGGTCTAGATATCTAAAAAACGTGCGTAAACAAGCCAATCTGCGCGCAATAGTACTGCGTGCATACTGGGCAGCACTTTGCTCTGCTAAATATCTACGCAGCTGACGGTATTCAACTCTAATCGGGTCAAGTTTTGACCGTTTCGTCCATTCATAGTAGACATCAAGATCAGAACGATAGGATTGTGCCGTTTTTTCTGATTTATTTTGAACAGCAACAATTGAACTAATGAATCTGTCTCGAGCTGTTTCAAATTCAGAGATCCCTCTATCCTGTTGAGTGTTTTTAAGCTCGCTAGACATGATTAAACAACCTGTCTTTATAGCCCTCAATCCACTCCCTAACGACAAATTGAGCTCTATTCGAGTACGCCGTATAGCGCTCCTGTTTGTTCTTGATACGCTTTTCAAAGGGAGGCATCAGACCATAGTTAACATGCATTGGCTGATAATTTTTTACACTCGAATCAAGGCTGTAAGCAAATAGTGCTCCTAGCACGCTCTCTTTCGGAAGCGGTTTTAGAGGTTGACGCAAATTGCCTTGAAGTCGCGAGTAAACCTGTAGGGCACACATAAGTCCTGAGCCTACTGCTTCAAGGTACCCCTCTGTACCACATATTTGCCCAGCCAGAAAAACGTTCGGTTCAAACTTTAAGGAAAAATCTTGATTAAGCGTACGAGGAGCATCAACAAACGTATTCCTATGCATGACTCCGTAACGAACTATCTCTGCATGCTCTAAACCAGGAATCAACGAAAGAACCTTTTTTTGTTCACCAAACTTTAAATTCGTCTGAAAACCAACTAGGTTGTACAGCTTGCCTTCTTTTGTTTCTTTGCGCAACTGGACCAGAGCAAAAGGATAGCGCCCTGTACGTGGATCATCGATACCGATGGGCTTCATAGTTCCGTAGCGCAGAGCATCCCTACCTTTGCGCGCTATTTCCTCTACTGGCTGACAGGCAGCGAAAAGCTCTTTCTGTTCAAAATCTTTCTCTTTGACACGCTCAGCAGACACAAGTGCATCGTAAAACTTTTGGTACTCTTCTTCATTGAGGGCACAATTCAGGTAATCATCACCGTCACCTTTTCCGTAACGCGAAGCAGCGAAGACCTTGCTCATGTCTAGAGAATCCTTACTTACAATAGGTGCTGCTGCATCATAAAAAGCAAGAGACTCAGTGCCCGTTACAGCAATCAGAGCCTCAGAAATATCGGGTGACGCCAAGGGGCCAGCTGCGACAATTATAGGAATGTCCGAATTTAGTCCCCTGAATTCCTCGCGCAGTAATTCGATATTGGGATGCTGCTCAATTTCAGAGGTGACCGCTGCTGAAAAGCCGTCCCTGTTAACAGCAAGTGCACCACCCGCGGGAACACGATGTTCGTAAGCATGGCAAAGAAGATGGCTTCCCAGTAAGTTGAGTTCTCTTTTCAAGGTGCCCGCAGCTGTGCGCTCCTCGTTACTCTTAAATGAGTTCGAACAAACAAGTTCTGCGCAATATGCACTATGATGCGCAGGTGAGTTTACCGCAGGTCGCATCTCATACAGCCTGACCCGCACGCCCCTATAGGCTAATTGCAGGGCAGCTTCACTGCCAGCAAGTCCTCCGCCCACAACAATCACTTGTGGACCTTCCTTAGCTCTTATTAGCGCGCACTGAACATTAGATCTTTTACTTCTTAGCATGCTCCCATTTTAGCAAGTTTACTTAAGGCGTAATCCTGTGCGTTGTTAAGGCGTTCCACAAAAGCTAAAATCCTGTGTCTTGCAAACTCTCCTGCTTCTTCTTTCGCCTGCGGTAGAAGATTGTAACTGCTGTACCACCAGCTGCTGCAGCTACGGCTAATCCTGCAGCCGCAGGGAGAAGAAGACTACTGTCACTTTCAACCCTAGCTTCTGCATCTGCACCAGAAGCAGTGACTGTCTCATTTTGCTCGGCAGTATTAGAAGGATCCTCTTCAATAATAGGTTCATGCAGGATGACCTCTGGTTCTGAAATAACCGACTGCACGGGCTGCTCAACAACTTCTCTAGAGTGCCCTAAAGCCTGCAGTCCATTCCTTGACTCTCTGTATGGCCTTTCATGGTCTGAAACTTTGGCAGATTGCGGCGGACTAGCAGAGGATTCTCCTGTCTTTTGTCCAGCATAGAAGGCTTTCACCCTTAGCACCGAATAATCTAACCAGTGCTCTTCGCCGCGGTAAGTCACGAACGCTTTATATGCGTTAGGCAAATGAAATACATCATAGTCCTGAGTTTCCCACCGCCACTCTGCTGCATGTAAAGACACTTCCGCTTTTAAACCCATTTCTTTGTCACTGCGCAAAGTGAAATTTCGCTTCAGTGGCAATTGCGCTACATCGTTTGTGGGAAGATTATCAAACTCTATCACCTTATCTACCCTGTCAGAAAAATGACCAATAACAGGGGTTACCTCAAGCTTTTTCAAGGTCAAAATCCTATCCTGCCCTCCCGAATAGTGCTTCCTAGATAAACCTATTGTCTGAATAATTTGGTTTTCTTTCCCCATGTAACTAATATCAAACTCTCTCTCAATCTCTAGCTCAACCTGACTGGTTAGGTGGTCTTTCTCATTTACAACTGGTGTAGCTCCAGCAATATTTGCACTAAATAATTGCTCAATTGGAGAGGTTATCACCTCAAAGAAATGGGGATTGATGGCTAAATAGCTAGCAATCAGGGTGAGCACTAAAGACATTGTTAGCACCCAAAGAAGATTTCCGGCACCTCCACAAACCTTCATGAATGGACTTGTCAGTACCTGTTCTCTTTTCTGTCTGCGGTGGGTGATCTTTGCTTTCTTATTCTGCACTTCTGCCCTTTTTTTCAAATCCTTTTCACGTAACCCTCTTTGAACGAGTAAAATGTTTCGGCGCTCTGGTAGCTTAAATAATTTTGAAGTCTTCATCCGCTCCTCTTTTCCTATTCAGTGCAATAATTCCGCTTACGATAAGATCACGCGCAGAGAGGCAATCTTTAAAGCAATGTCGTCAATTGCACCCCTCAGTCAACCTTAAAATCGTAACTAGGTCCTCCCGCAGTCTCACATCGGTCCAGTCTGGCTTATGCAATATGCCAAGGCAGCGCACCTTGCCTGCCATCTGTTGCTTAATGTGGTTGAGTTCAGACTCTGTGACCCCACGAACACATATAACATGCCTGCTCATGTCGTCATAACTCATATCATTCAATAGGTTATCTAACGGAATAAGTTCCCAGGGCTGACCTCCACTAACAAGACAGCAAAGATTGCCTCGTGAAAAACGTCGTTGTGCTTTTGGCAAACTGCCGCAATCCCAAATTATCAATTGATAGCCCTCAAGGTCACTAGGAAGGACACCAGCCATAATGCTTAGCCCTGCAAAACTAGCAAATTGACGCAAACTGCTTTGCGCTCCCCTTTTTTCTGCACCTGACTGAGCACCAATTGAGTCCTCTCTGACTGACAATACATAGTATTGTCTAAGTGCCTCGAAGCTTTCATGAGACACAATAAGCGCACAGTTTATATTTCGCTTATGCGCTTTTACCGCTAAAGAAAGTGCTAGATGTGTGGCTCCAGCTTTTGGTTCGGCTCCTGCTACAGTAATCAAGAATTGACCAGAGCTTCTATTTGTTCCCTTTGACCAAGGGATGAAATTCCCACTTATTGGATTGATTGTGGATTCTGCCCTTTTTCCAAGCCTAAGGTTAATCATAGAAGCCTACCACCCTCACCGTGGCCATACCGACCATCTGGATGTCGAATTACGCGACCCTGCACTTCAAAATGCCCTAATACCTCCAGTACTTCCTCTAAGGAAAGTCCTAGGTCTTGTACCAAATCATCCGGTAATGCTGGCATACTTTGCAGAGCTGCAAATATTTTGCCTGCATGTGACTCTGACTCAAAGTCAGAGTTAACTTCAAAACTTTTATAAAGTTCCGAAAGACCTGTACGAGCTTCAGAAAAACTACAGGCAAGTGCAAGATCATCACGGCAACAGATAGGAAAAGCACCCTCGCTAATCAGCCTATTGGGCGCAGCTGATTCTAGGCACAGAATTGATCCAGGTACAGCGGCAACGGGCACACCCAATTCCAAAGCATGATGCACCGTTGATAACGTTCCGCTAGGAAGCCTAGCTTCAACCACAATAACTAAATCAGAAAGCGCTGCTATGAGACGATTACGTTCACGAAAGCGATACTTCATTGGTGGTGTCTGCCAGACATATTCAGATATCACTGCCCCTTTTTGCGTAATTTCATCAAGCAATTTTTCTGCACGAGAAGGATAGACAATATCTGCCCCGCAGCCCATAACAGCAACGGTACTACCTCCGGCCTCTAATGCCCCCTGATGAGCAGCTTGATCACAGCCTCTAGCCCCGCCAGAGTAGACTACTAGTCCCAAGTCGGCAGCCCAAGATGCCACCAGCCGGGCAATACGCCTGCCATAGGAAGTCGCGTTTCGAGCACCAATTATGGCAACCCCCTGGCCTAGGGCGTCCTCTTTTCCCAGTCCGTATATAAGACGGGGTGAGATGCCCCGCAATGCAAGGAGCTCAGGATAAAGAGCGTCGTCTTGTGTTAGTTCAAAGCGCGTGCGCTGTAGTGATGCTGCTTTAGTCATGACTGTTCCAAGTCTTTCTGTAAGTAAGAGCCTCGCTAAGATGAGAACTGTTAATTTGTCTAGCAAGTTCAAGATCTGCAATAGTTCGCGATAGACGAAGTGTTCTTATGATTGCACGACCAGAAAGCTTAAGATTATGTGCCGCCCTGCGCAGCAAGTCCAGAGCATCTTTTTCAATTAGACTAGACTCACAGAGTTGCTGTCTCGTGAGGTCATGCACAGAACCTCGCTTACAATGCTCCGCGAAGTCTCGTGCAGCCACTACACGCTTGAAAATATTCTTTGAGCTAAGGGGCTGTTGTCCGTTGCTGTTTGCCCTTTCAAAGAACTGATCAGGATTGGGGCGAGGAACGTACACAAACATGTCAAAGCGATCAATGAGTGGTCCACCTATCCTATTTTGATAGTGCTCAATCTGGTTGGGTAGACAGCGACAGTTTTTGGACTTATCGCCCAAATAACCACAGGGACAAGGATTAGCTGCTCCAATCAGTATAAAATTTGACGGAAACATAAATGAACCCTGTGCCCGAACAATGCAAACCTTTCTTTCTTCTATTGGTTGCCGTAGTGACTGCAAAGTACCTCGTGAGAATTGAGGCATCTCGTCTAAAAAGAGTACTCCATTATGTGCGAGAGACACCTCTCCAGGTTTGACAGGATTTCCCCCCCCCACTATCGCTGTCGTAGTTGCACTGTGGTGAGGGGACCTAAAAGGCCTTTTCCTCAGTCGCTGATCAAAAGCTACTCCAGCCACAGAAAACACCAGCGCAGACTCAATAAGGTCCTCTGAGTCTAATCTGGGAAGGATGCTGGGCAAACGGGACGCAAGCATAGTTTTCCCCGTTCCAGGCGGTCCCACCATCATAAGGTTATGTTGTCCTGCAGCGGCAATAGTTAGGGCTCGTACGGCTTGCTGCTGACCCACAACATCGGCAAAGTCCCCGCAGACATCACTTTGTGCCTTGTCAGTATAAGAAGAAGGTGATTTTTGTTCTGACTTAAGAGTAGCTAGATGGTGCAAATCACTTAAATGATTGAGCTCTAATGCCCTCACATTGAAAAGTCCGTCAAATACTGAGGTATCCGCGCAAGAAATTACTTTTCCTGTCTTTTGGGAAAGCAACCCAAAGCCAACCATGCCTCGTATATTTGAAACTGCACCATTTAGTCCCAGCTCGCCAATAAAGAGATGATTGTGAAAGCTTCTTTTGGGCAGAACTCCATCTGCAAGTAGAATTCCGACTGCAATAGCTAGATCAAATCCTGTTCCAGATTTATGTAGAAGTGCAGGAGCAAGGTTCACGGTAATGACCCCGTCAGGAACACGAAAACCACTATTTTTAAGCGCTGCTATTACTCTACGGTGAGCCTCTTTTACTGCCGTATCGCCCAGTCCAACAATGTGAAATGCCGGTAAGCCTGTAGTTAAATTTACCTGAACGCTAATCTGTTTTGGCTCGATTCCTTGCATCCCCGCAGTACTAACCTCACTGTAGCGTCGTGTACTTAACTTGGACATCATAGAGCTCTCAGAGCTGACTGATGTACTAGCAGTTGGCATAAGCATCACGCACATAACGAAGTTGGGCTTTTCTCTTATCTTCGTCAACAAAAATACTGATAACGTCAAATCGAACAGAATTGTGCCGTATTGCGGAGCGACTTCGGTAAAGATTAATTAGCTTATAGTAGCGCTCCCTTTTCTTGAAGGTAACCGCCCCTGCAGGATTTCCATATCTAAGGCTTCTGCGTGTTTTTATTTCACAAAAAACAAGGGTGTGCCCTTCCATAGCAATAACATCAGCCTCGCCATAACTACAACGCCAGTTTCTATCAATAATTTTCATATTATTACGAACAAGAAATTCGCAGGCTAACTCTTCTCCACGTCTACCAAGCTGACGCATCCTCTGATGATAGCTCTCTTTGTTTGTCTGGCCCTTTTTAACGCTTGTTTTCATAATCCATAAACCTCCCTCTGCACAACATAGTAGCGAGAAGAGATTAAAAGGAAATTATGAAGTTGTTAAGACAGAATTAAGGGATGGTTAAAATAAGATTAAGCCATTATTACGAAAAAGTTAAATCCGCAGCTTGCCGCCAAAAGAATAATGGTTTTTGGCGCAAAATCACCATAGAGATTCTTGTAGAAAATTTCGGCAAAAGCTTTTTCTGTGCAAAGGTGTTAGTCCAAACTTCGCAATAGCTTGGCGATGCACAACTGACGCATAACCTTTGTTTGAATCAAAATGATAAGCAGGATAGTCGAGACTGGCCTCAGTCATTAACTTATCGCGTGCCACTTTAGCAATAATCGACGCAGCTGCAATACAGGCTATCTTTGAATCACCTTTTACTATGGCTTCTTCTTGTTCAAAAAGCTTGAGGGGGAGTCCATCAATGAGAATCTTGCTAGGAACTTCATCAAGCACTTCGCCATCCCCACCGTCCCTACCAAGTCCAAGACTTAAACCTTCAACAGCACGCTGCATAGCAAGTCTTAGTGCGGGCATAATGCCATGGTCATCGATATAGGCTGCATCAACATGAGTGATATGGGAGGAGTGGACAGACTCCGTCAATTGAGTCGAGAGCTCTTCACGCTTTGCCGCACTTAGCTGCTTCGAATCGCATAATCCAGAGATGGGTTGCCAGCCTGCCCCAAGTACGACTGCAGCAGCCGACACGGGGCCTGCTATTGGCCCCCTTCCGACCTCATCGATACCAACAACAATACGAGCTCCCTCATTGTAAAGTTGCTTCTCGTATGCAAAAAGCGCCTCCGCATTGCAGAGGCGCTTCTGTTTCTTGTTATTAGACACGAAAGCTGTCTAGAATTTTTGCTCTTTAAGACGTGCTGCCTTACCAGTTTTGTCGCGAAGGAAGTAAAGTTTTGACCTGCTTACTTTACCGCGACTTACAATCTCTACCTTTTCGATTTTTGGTGAGTTTACTGGGAAAGTACGCTCTACGCCAACACCAAAGCTAATCTTACGCACAGTAAAGGTTTCACGGTTCATCGCACCATGACGGCGGATTACACGACCTTCGAAAATCTGGATACGCTCACGATTACCTTCGATAATCTTGTAGTGCACCTTTACATTATCGCCTACCTGAAACGGAGCCAAGTCATCTCTAATTTGCTGCTGTTCCAAAGCGCGAATAACATCCATAATCCTAAATCCTTCTTTCTATACGTTCATGGGTTGTTTGCAAGTCTGCAAAACTTATATAACCTACGAAGACACGATTGATTAGTATACCCTATGCCTACACACTACCGCAATAGAGTGTAAAATATCCTTATAAATTAGTTGCTTCCTCGCTTTTCCATGAGATCTGCTCGTTCTGCTCTATACTCATCTACGCTCAACAGTTCCGCGGTCTCAGTAGCAATTGCTTCCATTTCCTGAGATATATCTATCTGCTGAGGACAGAGCGGGACGCAGTCACCACAGTCTATGCATGAGTCTGCCAGTGCGTCTTCACCTAAAGCCTTAAGCCCCATCTTGTATCCAAAGTCCGAACCGCCCATCTTATAGGCGTTGTATGAGCCAAATACCCCTGCAATATCTACCCCGTAAGGACAGGGCATGCAGTATTTGCAGGCTGTACAAGGTATCGCTGCCGCAAGCTGCGACGCTTCTAGTGCAGAGTCAAGCACGCCTCTCTCAGCACTGGTAAGTACTAGGTCAACCTCTGCCACACTAAAAGTTTCAATATTGTCCTTCAGTTGATCAAGAGTGCTCATGCCTGATAGCGCTGACATCACATTAGGTAGTCCCCCCACAAAGCGAAAAGCCCACGAAGCTACCGATTTTCCTGGTTGTTGTGTCTTGAGAATTTCTTCTGCTGCAGGAATAAGCGAAGCTAGTTTTCCGCCACGCACGGGCTCCATAACTATAACGGGAATACCTGCATCTGTAAGCATGTTATAGGCCTGCCCTGCTTTTTGAAGCTCCCAATCAAGATAGTTCAGCTGCAGCTGTCCAAAATCCCAACTGTGGGCTGCAATTATGCGCGCAAGGTCTTCATTAGTTCCGTGAAATGAAAAACCCAACCGACCAATCTTGCCTGATTTTTGCAAGTCAACTGCCCACTGCAATAAGCCTGAACTAACCATATGATCAAAGCGCTCACCATCTAAGGCATGCATGAGGTAGAAATCGACATAATCTGTGCGCAATTTGGTAAGCTGCCTTGCAAAGAGAGTATCCGCATCTGCCGGAGTATCAATTTCCCATAAAGGAAGCTTAGTTGCTAAATAGAAATCCTCACGTGGGTGACGATCTACTAATGCCTTCCCTAGAAACGACTCTGATTGACCTTCATGATAAGGCCAAGCTGTGTCAAAGTAGTTGACCCCATTAGCTAGCGCATAATCTATAAGCTCTGTCGAAAGATAAGTGTCGATATCCTCTGCGCCTGAATCTGTTTTTACAATAGGTAGACGCATGATGCCAAAACCTAAGAGCGAGAGCTTGTTACGGTATATCATGAAATGAATCCCTCTCTAAGATAAGAATGTGCCCAGGGTTGTCCCCGCAACAATAACGGCGAGCCATGTTGACACAGTAATGGCCGCGCAAAGTAAAATGCGCATAAAAACTGGTAGCCCTGTTCTGGAAGCTGCTATGCAAGCAACTGCCCCCAGAAAGCCAAAGAAGCCCCCCAACATGCCTGCTAAAAACACCAAGGAAACACAGATGATAACAAAGACCCACACCCAAGCAGGTCGCGGATAATAGGGCTTACCTGCAACCAGAAGCTTCCCATCATAAACAACATCCATACCTGCCTTGGCAGCAACAAGACGCATCTCTCTGCCCTCGTAGGTAAAGGGTTCATCAAAGCCAAACATCATAGAAAGAAATCCACCTTTGACTGCAAGAGACTCGCCACCTATTGTAAGGGTATAGGTTTGACCCTTTTCGTGTTCACACTTAAACCGAAGATATTTGCCGTCTATAGCGCTTTCCCATTCCTGCACAGGCTGCTTAAACACAGGTTCAAATCCTTTCAATGCAATTTACAATTTTAGGAGTAAGCCGATAAGCGGGGTTCTGTCTTGAACAACCATTTATCTGGGACATATGTTGCCATATGCCTCGAGCGGGCTACCCGTGCGCCGGTCGGGCCGACCTTAACCGCACCTACACGCCCTTGCTTCGAATGGGGTTTACCAAGCCACATTGTTACCAATGTGCTGGTGCGCTCTTACCACACCGTTTCAGCTTTTCCCAGCCAAGTTGTTGCCCAAAGATTATCTATCCGTCGTGAGAGGACACATATCTTACCGCAACTGGTCGTACCCAATACGAACCCAGGCTGCTGGGAGTTTTCTTTTCTGTGGCACTTTCCGTCGCGTCACCGCGCCCTGCCGTTAGCAGGCATCCTGCCCTACGAAGCCCCGACTTTCCTCACCGCAGTCATAAAGGTACTGCAGCGCGGCTGCTTGGCTTACTCCGTACTGAATTGTAGCAAAGCACACGTCCCAGGTGTGTCGAATATGGTATTATTCTAGGGCTTGACTTTTTGTCCCCACTCAAAGTCAGGTGCCGTGACTTGATGATTTGAGAGGAAAGACACAAGTGGCAAACATTAAAAGCCAAAAAAAGCGCATTATCACTAACGAGAAAGCTCGCCTGCGCAACAGAGCAGTAAAGTCAGAACTAAAGACTGCTACAAAGAAAGTCCAAACAGCTATTGAAGCTGGTAATCGTGACGAAGCTATCGCTGCGGCACAAGATGCGAGCAGACTATTTGATCGCGCCGCATCAAAAGGTGTTCTTCATAAGAACCAAGCCGCTAACCGCAAGTCAGGTCTCATGAAGGCCGCTAACGCAGTTAAGTAGCAGACAGTTCAAGCAAACAACGAACTAAGGCGAGCCTACCCAATTGGGGTGGGCTCGTTTTCATTGTATATTCAACTTCTGCAAGTTCACGCAATGATTCGCGCAGCTGCTCTGCGGAAAATTGTCTTGCCTGTCGTAAAATCCTATCAGCTAACCAAGGCTGCAAGCTGCGACCCTTCCCTTTTGTAGAGTGATTCTGTAACTGCTCAATTAAGGCAGAAGATGTGCCGTCGCCTCTATCAATTAGTGCACGCGCAGTTAACAATTCACGGATTTTGGTCGCTGCTAGAAAGACCACAAGAAAATTGATGCTGTCCCCCTCTGACCTTGTCAGGCGATTAAGTATGTCCAATGTTTTTAAGCCGTCCCTATTTGCCAAGGCATCGGTAAGTTCCCAAGCTTTCACCTCTGAAGTGTCCCCAATCATATTGGTTATTTCAAGTTGTGATATAGAGATGAGCGTGTCGTCACCTGCCTTGCGCCTGCCTGCAACATCTTTAAAAGCAGCTAGTTGCTCTATGGCAGAGTTAAGACTTGCAAGATCGTCGCCGACCAAATTTATCAGAGTCGTTGAGTCCATCTGTGATGCCTGAATACCAGCCTGAGCAAACATAAGAACAACGTGCCCTGGCAAATCTTTCTTTGCAGGAGCCTTGCGGTCAATTACAAGACCACTTTTTGCTACGGCCTTATAGAGTTTTGTTGTCTTAGCCACGCGTTGTGCAGTTAAGGTCAACACCGTAGTCGGATTAGGATTAAGGCAATATTCAACTACAGCCTGCACCCTTTCATCAGATGCTTTCAGTTTGTCTATATTTTGAACCACAACTAAACGCAGGGGCGACATAAAAGGCAGTGTACCCGTAGCACTAGTGAAGCCTGCAATATCCATGCTCTCTGCATCAAACACCTGCGAGTCTAGGTCAAGGTCAACCCCCTCTTCTGTCATGCGTTGACGCAAGCGCTTAAGTGCCTCTGCTCGCAGAAGATCCTGGTCAGAAATGATTAAATTCACTGGTTGAAGCTTTGCTTTTGAAGTCATAACTCTATTGTAACGCTGCCATCCTTATCAGTGCGGTAGAGTTTTAGAAAATATTCCCCAATTAGCTCTAATGGTTCTGGTCTAGGGTGTCCAAACTGATTGTCTTTTCCTGCAGAAATTATCGCAATGCTCTTTTCTTTATTAGGAGCCACCTTCTCAAGAAAACTCTTATCAAGAGATGCTTTGCTTCCGTGATGAGGAACTACCATTACATCAATCGACTGTACTTTTCCGTTTACCTGCAATGCTGTCTCAATTTCTGGCAACATAAAGGCCTTTTTCACATCTGGAGCCTCTGCATCACCACTATTGAAAACAATATCTAACTCATTTTCATCCAAATGATCTGGTGCTGTATCTACAATCAATTTCGATAATGAAGTTCCGTTTGCACTAGGGTCGCTAACAGGACTGGGTGGCCAGATAAAGCGAATATCCAGTGCATCCATAGAGATAATGTCACCTGCAAGCGCAGTCACGATAGGAGCATTTACACGCTGTGCAATCTCTAGATATGCGGGGAAGTCTTCTCCCCCCTCTGCAACAACGATCTCACGAACACCGTAAGATGCATCCAGCATCTGTGCACCACGCACATGATCTGCATGGCCATGCGTGAAGATAAGGGTATCAATCCTTTTCACCTGGTGAACATTAAGCTGTTCACGAAGTAGGGCTGGGCTAGGACCTGCGTCAACAAGAACGGTGTGACCTCCATCGCGCACCAACATTGCGTCCCCTTGTCCAACGTCAAGTACTGTTATCGTTTTTGATGTGTCAGCATGCTTGATACCAGCTGTGAAGTGAGTATAACTACCCGCAACAATCAACACACAGCAGATGACAACAATCGCGCGCAATAACATCCTTCGGTTTGGCTTAGGCCACCAAATCCATAAAGCAACTAAACCGCCAATGAAGATTGCTACCCCAGTGGTAGATAGCCCCTCCATAGGAATACTTGCCCATGAAATTTGAGCAAGCCTCTTGATAATAGTGCCCAAAAACCCTGAATATATGAGACATGCGTCCAGTAAAACCATTCCAAGCGGAGGCAGTGCGAGCAAAAAGAAGTGTGCTACAAAACTAAGGATAAGTAGTGCGCAAAGCGCCGGAGCAAGAAGTAGATTTGCCAGCGGTCCAATAAGGGGCAGTATACCAAAAGCTTCCAAAGTCAGTGGTAAAGTGACAAGCGCAGCAACAAGGGCAATAGCAAGACCATTGGTAAGCGTCTTTGACCTTTGTCGAAGCTTAACAGGAATAAGACAGGTCAACCACTGTTGAATGTAGCGACCAAAAATAACAATCCCTGCCACAGAGCCAAAAGAAAGCAAAAAACCCAGTGAAATAGCAAGCAAAGGGTCAAGAATTAGCATAATCAATCCCGCAAGCCCCATAGAGCTTAGTACGCAAACCCGGCGCCAGAGGCAGTACGCCCCTAAAGCAAACGCAAGCATAAGCACTGATCTGATGCTGCCAGCAGCGAAGCCGGTAAAGAAGACAAAGCAGGTGCAAATAAGCAATGTAATCGCGCTTACCCCTATACGACCTAAAGAGGTCTTGTTTAAAGCAAAGAAAAGAAGTGCGCCCAGCAGTGCCATATGGGTACCACTTACAGCAAGAAAATGTGCAAGACCTGTCCTCTGCAGCGCACTTTCTAAAGGAGAGTCTTTAAGTTCTCGTCTATCCCCATAAGTAAGTCCAGCTATGAGGCCGTATGCTTCGCTCTTCTCTTTGGTTGCGTCAAGCGACTGGGGATCATAGTTGCTCTGCCCAGTCCTATTATCGATCTGCTTATCATCTTCAGCTGTAACAGCTGCCTGTGTTTTCAATTTTTTCTGCAAAGATGCACGCAGGCTCCAAAGTTGACCTAAGGGACTGTTGGCATAATACACGGAATCAATCGACTGCACTGATAAGGTTCCGGTAAGACCACGAGAAAAGCGATGTTGCTGTCTTGCTTCTAAGGGCAACCCCTGAACAATCCCGCGAACCTCAGCAGTCTGACCCAATTCAAGAGGGGCAATGTCTCTGCCATAGCGCAATTCAAGCCTCTGTCCCTGCAAAGCACCCTCTAAGACCACGACCTCCCCACTAGCACCATACTGTCCATCACGCGGATCTGCTCGCGCACGCACCGTCACTACCTGATAGCCACGCGATACTTCCTGTGCCTCAATATAGAGGCTATTCATGCGTCCATACATCAGAGTAGCACCAAGCAGAAAAGCTAATAAAATCCAGATAATAAGCGGAATTTGCGGTCTAGGAGGGGGTTCAGTGCGCTCTCGTTTATCAAGTGGTTGACTACGTGATTTATGGTCCGACACTGGCGATACCCTCCAGCCCTTCAACACGCTTTGGCCCAATTCCGGAAACGCGTGTCAAATCTTCAAGGCTCGAGTAGGGACCATTGGCTTCTCTGTCCGCAATAACCTTGTCGGCAGTTACAGGTCCTATTCCCGGAAGAGTTTGCAAGGTAGTACTGTCAGCCATGTTAAGATTCACGAGTCCATCCCCTGCATTGGACTCACCAGTAACTTCTGAGGAAGAGCTATTCGTAATAACGGCTGCTATTCCGCCGCCCTGCTCTTCAAATTCTTTCCTTGTTAAAATATGAACTTGGGTACCATCGTCCAATTCTGCGGCTAGATTAACGGCTTCATGTGCAGCAGAGTCGAGAAAGCCACCCGCTGCATTAAGCACATCAATTATCCGCGCACTGGATTCCAGTTCATAAACATCAGGCTGATGTACAGCCCCGCTGATATAGACATAAATGGTTCCTGTTGAACCTTCTGAACCTAACTCGGCACTATCTTCATTGTCGTCTATTGCAGAAGCAGAGTCAGTACTACCACCCGCCTTTACCAGCGAAGGTTCATCCCCGTATGACTGACGGGAAAACATTCCTTGCAAACTGGGTGAATAGTTCCACACTGCAAAAGTGCAGAGCAGAAGAACAAATAAGGCTAACAAGATTGCAGAAGTGTGTGATAGCCCCTGCAATCCCAGCTTACTTTTTATATCCGTCAAAGTAACCTGTAGTCCCCGCAGGGTTACTTGATGCTTGTTATCAGCGGCCTTAGACTCAAGTACGGAGCCTTGATCAGCACGATCAACATTTTGACCTAGCTTACCTTCTGGCCGGAAAGGACTATCATCCAAATAGCGAGCATATCTCTCGTTATCCACTTTGCCCTCACAATTCTGACCCCCAGAATTTTTGAGTACCTAAAGTGTACCTGGCAAGGATTAAAGGGTGATTATTGTCAAGCTAAATCAGCATTAAGTAATCGTTAAATAACTATAGTGACGATACGACCCGGCACTACTATAAGCTTCTTGATTTCTTCGTCATCAATGTGATCTGACACAGCTATTTTTGCTGCTTCTGCGACAACCTCATCTGCTGCATCAGCTGCTACCTCTACACGGCCGCGAATTTTACCGTTAACCTGTACAGGCAACTCAATAGTATCTGCAACTACATAGTCAGGGTTATAACTAGGCCAGTCCTGCACATGAATGCTCTCCACCTGTTCACCATGCAAGTCACGCCACAACTCTTCTGTTATATGAGGGGCAATTGGGGCGAGCATCTTCAACAAGGCATCAATGCCTTCTGCTGTGTAAACTGAATCCGTCCAATTGTCCTGCTTCTTAAAGTCATAGAGAGCATTCGTTAGCTCCATCAGCGCAGCTATTGCTGTATTAAACTGCTGGCGATCAATGTCATCGGTCGCCTTTTTTGTTAGCTTATGTGTCAGACGTCGCAAAGTCTGCTCTGCGTCAGTAAGTGAAGCGTCTTGAGTATCCCGTAATGACTGCCTAACTATAGCTTCCTCGTCACTATTTGTTGCACTAGCAGAACCGGCGAGAACACATGTGTCCACATATTCACCTACAAGGCGCCAAACGCGCCCTAAGAAGCGATGCATTCCCTCTACACCATCAGGAGACCAGTCCAGATCTTTGTCTGGCGGAGCCATGAACATTATGTAACCACGTACAGTATCTGCACCATAACGCGGCACCACTTCATCAGGAGACACAATATTACCTTTTGACTTATTCATTTTTTCACCGTCAAGCTTGACCATACCTTGTGTCAGTAACTGCTTAAAGGGCTCGTCAAAGTTCAACATGTCCATATCACGCATCACCTTGGTGAAAAAGCGAGAGTAAAGCAAGTGAAGAATTGCGTGCTCAATACCGCCCGTATAGTTATCGACAGGCATCCAATAGTCGGCGCTTTTTTTGCTAAACGCTTGCTCATCATTACGCGCATCAGCAAAGCGAAGAAAGTACCATGAACTGCAGGTAAAGGTATCCATAGTATCTGTTTCACGTTTTGCTTGAGCGCCACAAGCAGGACAATCAACTTCATAAAAGCTAGGGTCACTATCTAGGGTCGCACCCTTGCTAATATCAAGATCAAGCGGCAAAATCACAGGAAGTTGCTCTTCGGGAACAGGGATTAATCCGCAAACATCACAGTGAATCATAGGAATGGGGTTACCCCAGTAGCGCTGCCTTGAAATCAGCCAGTCGCGAAGACGGAAATTGACTGTTGCCTCGCCTTTACCTTCTGTTGCCAAAGCCTCAACAATCGCACGACAGGCTTCGCTATCTTTCCCACCTTTCATGCCTGTGAAAGGTCCTGACTGTACCAAAACCCCAGGACCTGTATAGCCCGTGTCCCAGTCAACATTTTTCTGAACAAGGTCTGACTCATCACGAAGTGTACTTAGCAAAGGATCATCTTCTGCTACTACAACAGGTGGAATGTCGAGACCATAGTGACGCGCGAATTCAAAATCACGGTCATCTCCTGAAGGAACTGCCATAACAGCACCCGTACCGTAGTCCATTAGCACGTAATTTGCAATCCAAACAGGAACCTTTGCCCCGTTGATAGGATTCACCACGAAACGACCTGTGAAAGCCCCCTGCTTTTCCGCAATACCACTTTCACGCTCTACTGCAGTTTCACGAGCACTAGCTTCGATAACGGCCCTGCAATCAGCCTCATAGGGCGTACCCGCGGTAAATTCTTCCACTAAAGGATGTTCTGGTGCCAGCAGGAAAAAACTACAACCGAAAAGAGTGTCGGGCCTTGTTGTATAGACCGTAATGGCCTGATCGGTCGATTCACCCTGCTCATCACAGATGGAGAATGTGATGTTTGCTCCTGTACTTCTCCCAATCCAATTTGCCTGCATGGTCTTTACGCGTTCTGGCCACAGCTCAAGCTGATCCAGGTCATCAAGTAGCTCTTGTGCATAGTCAGTTATCTTGAAATACCACTGGGCGAGGTTGCGCTTTTCTACACGGCTTGCGCAGCGCCAGCAGACCCCGTCACCTTCTACCTGTTCGTTCGCGAGCACGGTGGCGCACTCTGGGCACCAATTTACGGGACTCTTTTTACGTTCCACCAGGCCACGTTCATGCATCTTTAGAAAAAGCCACTGTCCCCAGCGGTAATACTCAGGATCGCAGGTAACAATCTTACGCCTCCAGTCGTAGGAAAAACCCATACGCTTGAATGATTTTTCTTGCACCTCTATGTTCTGGTAGGTCCAAACAGCAGGATGTGAATTCTGTTTGATTGCAGCATTTTCAGCAGGCAGTCCAAAAGCATCCCAGCCCATAGGGTGCAAGACATTGTATCCGCGCATACGGGCAGCGCGAGCAATAACATCACCTATGGTGTAATTGCGAACATGCCCCATATGCGGGCTCCCTGATGGATAGGGAAACATCTCTAAAACATACTTTTTCGGTTTATCGGGATCAATTTCACAGTGATAAATGCCTGAGTCTTCCCAGATTGCCTGCCACTTAAGTTCTATATTTTCAGGGTTATAGTCGCGTGCCACAGCTCGCACCTTTCTGTGTTGTGTATAAATCAGAGAATAACGCTGTCAATCATATCAAACTAAAGCCTAGATTCTGCAGCGCACAAAGAAAATACTGCACCTCCAGGAAAGAGATCACACTAGGGTACGCGCAGGTCTCGAACACCACTTCGCAACCAGTAAGCCCAAAAGGCTACAGTCTCTCGTGCCAAATTCATATGAGTCCCTGGAATGAAGTGATCACTATGTGCTGGCACAGTCAAAACATTAAAACCTTCTGCGCGGTAAGTCATTTTGATGCGCGGTAGGTGAAAATTCTGACTGATTGCAAGAACCCTTGTCGCCCCCATTTCATGGAAAATAGGAACAGTATTCCTTGCAGAAAGATCAGTATTATTTCCCTGATCATCAAGAATGATATGCACTGGATCTACCCCATGTGAAACAGCATAAGCCTTCATCATTTGTGGCTCATTTACTCCGTCAGCATCAACACCGCCAGTAAAGAGCAGCTTTGGAACATATCCGTCATGATAAAGTTCGATTGAGCGGTCCACACGATCACGCAGTGTTGTGGAGAGTCTTCCATCTGCAAAAGCGCGTGCACCAAAAACTACAGCAACATCTGCCTCTCTTGAATAGTCAGTAAAGCCAAAGGTATATATTTGAGCCAAAGGAAAAAGCAATACCCCTAACAGGGCAAAGACAACACCTAGAGCAATCTCTGCAATTTTTGTCTTCTGTTCATTGAGTACCCATGCCACAACTCCCGTTAGAAGAAACCCAAAAACTATAAAAAGTGAGAACGGAACAGGAAAGCGCGTCGTGAAGGCTCCCGCATTTAGCAAGCTGTAATACTCGAACACATTTACAAGAGCAAATATAGCATAGACAAGACAAACCCCTGTCGTAATAGCCCTTCTAGGCATACCCATTTCAGGCTTAACTGCATAACAAATAAGCGCAACCGCTAGAATCGCAGACAGGATTGCCACTGCCCACGAAGGAAGATAATCAAACTGAATCCACCAGATATCCTCTGCCCTGGCCGCACCAAAACGGGAAATGACGATATTAAGTGCAGAAAATATCCCGAAAAATAGGGCGAATCCACGAACTAGGCCTCTGAGCAATAGCGTAAACATAAGCTACATTGTAAAAGAGCGACCCTAAGGGTCGCTCAATCATAACCATATCGTTTACAGGTTTACCCTTAGGTTAACCCTCTTTACCTTGTCCCCCTTCACCCTCTTTGGCAAGTGCTTCCATCTGACGCCCACGAACAATTGAAAGCAAGGTACCCAAAACAGTTAATATTGCACACCCAAGAAGCAAAAAGAGGCCCGTCGTTACCTCTGCGGATGTAAGGGGCACAATCAGGTAGTCGCTCATTTCCTCAAGTGCACCCGGTATAAAAGTGAGTGCTGCTAAGGGCAGTAGAGAAAACACAAAGAATGAGTTACCTGCGTATAAAAAGAACCTAGGTAAAGAAAGTGATCTTTTATCCAGTATAGGTTTTCTGATTTGAATGGCATACAACAGTTGGATATAAGCATTCAATAGCAGAAGCGCAAAGGGAGCTGCGGATAAAATCCAAATTCTGTCCGGTCCCAAAAGAGGCAGAATAAGTGCAATAGTAAAGCAGAAAAACCAAAACCTACTGAAGCGAGAAAAGGTATCACTAGCAAGCAATTTATCAAATGCGGTAGATTCTTCCATAAGTAATGTTCTCTTTCTTGAAAACTGGAACAGCCTTACCCTTTTAAGGTATGAGCAAAACTTCACCCTGCAAGACAAGCGTATCTCAAATTGCGTGGAAATGGCGAACGTGTAATGGTGGAGCCTACCGGGATCGAACCGGTGACCTCATGGCTGCCAGTGTTTTCAGATAGGTAATAGCAGGTAATGTTTAGCACTATCTGCGCAGGTAGATAGGCTAGTTGACTACATCTGGCACTACCTGAAACGCTGCACATTTGCGGCAGATTTGCGGCAAACTTTACTGGCAACAATTCCATCTTGCATTCGACACCTTCTTGCTCCACTAGATTGCTCATAAAGCTGCTATGAACAATCAACGACAATCAATCCTATCACATGTTCCTCTTTGCACTGACATGCTTCATGGCAGCAGCACTTAGCTCTTCAAGAGAAACGTCATCGAACTTATCTCTGCGCCATTCCGTGTAATCAAATGGCTCACGAGCCATCAGTGCGATAAAGCGTTCAGCTTCTACCATGCCCAGATGCTTAGTGAGCAATTGCAAGCCTTCATTTTTTAGTACGGTTTCACTGGTCATGTTGTCACCTCAATCTCTTGAATGAATTGTACAGGGTTTACAATCTTAACGTCTGGCTCTGCCGCTGAAAGTAGGCGGCGGTCAGTTGTAATAAAGTAATCACAGCCACTCTCTGCGGCACAGGCAATGTGCAAGGCATCCATTGTCTTTATGCCAGAGTCTATTAGTTTCTTAGCACGAGCAAGCACAGCAGGTGTTTCGTCAATAGTTTCGCAGGAGAGCTTCTCCCACGCAGCTATTGCTCGGCTCTGCTCTTTGAAAGGGCTTTTACTGTTTTCATAGTCAAGAATATATGACCACACTAGCTGATATTTCCCTAGCAGAATCTGCTGTTGCACAAATAACTTGGCATCAGTCTCTAGTTTAATCTTGAGCTGCACTTGATCGTCAAAAGGACGATTAAAGCAGCAAATGTCGAGATATACCTTCAAGTGTTTTCTCCTTGCCATACCTTCAGTTGAGCAACTTCATTATAGCGTAGACAAGGTTAGCTTCTCGGCTATAGTCGCCAATAGTAGTCTTCCAGCCTGTCGATATATTCTCGGACTACTCGTTTATGACATTCTGGTTCACGATGATAGGGATTTTCATACACCCCATCCCAAACAAGGTCAGCAGCAATATCTTCTACCTCTCTAGGGTACGGCTCTTTTTCTGCAAACTGTTCTGGGTTTTCAGAGACGAAGTGAATCTTATCTTCTAAGGTTTTCCTAAAATGGGTAAGACCATAAATGACATAGTCTCCGCCTGTACGTTCTTCAACTTCGCACAGCCGCATATTCTTTTGACTCTGTAAGACCCTTACTTTCTCTCCCATGATGCGCTCATGTTCAGCTTGCCTGTAATCTATATACTCAAAGCTGCGACTAACAATGGCTCTAAGCGGATTACCTTGCCTTATTTTGACAGTATATTGCGGAGGAGCATTATTGATGCTTTCTGTCTTCTCGTATTCCTCTGCTGTGATTCCGCGTGAGTTCTTTACGAAGACATCTAACTCCTTTAGATTTTGTTTGAGTTCTTCTAGGTGACAGTCTTCTTTTGCAGACTCTATCCTACTGGGAGAATCATCACTTCCATCTGAACAGGTCAAGCATTTCTTTTTCCATAGTCTTGAGCGTATGGTGCTACGCTCTCCAGGAAGTCGCTTCTGAAGTTTAACCTTAACCTGCCCCTCGCTTATCGTCACACTAGCAAGTCTATCTGTAACTCTACGCAACGTAGCATTTCCAAAGGGCAGACTTCCTTTTGAAATAATCTCTCCATCTGCAACTAATGCCACAAACTTGTCCTGTAAAAAACTAGTGCCTCTACTGGTTGCATAGATTTCAAGTAGTGCATTGGCTGAAAGGGCAGATATGTCAGCAATGTAGATACGTCCATCTTCTGAAACAGAGAAGTCCACACCTATACTTGCTGTAATCCCATAGCTTTCCTCGCATTGCTCCATAATCGACTCCTCATCCAAGAGACTGCAAGATACCTACCGTATCGCCCCACTAAACTTAACGTAAGCATCACTATATCCTGCTGCCCTTACAGCTGCTAGTGCTGCTTCAGCTTCTGCTTGAGAAAGAAATGGCCCGACACAAACAGCGTGCCACACATCTGGGTTAAGGTTACTCCAAGAACTTGTAGTAACAAGACCAGCACCTAGTCCTTCACTTTCAAACAGTCTATCAAGAACTTGGGTGAGTGTTCTTTCTGCTTCTATCCTATCTCTACTAGCTGATACCCATATTCCGTAAAATCCTTCTTCTGGGAAGAACTCGTCAGCATAGCGTCCGTAATATTCAATGTCAGAGCGAGCTTCACCCATCTCTCTGTCAAACTGCTCATCTGTAACGCCGTAAAAGGAAGGTTCTGACTCCAGCGCAGATTCCCCTAGCTCTTGCTCTTCTACAGGCTCTGGTTCGGGAGCATCCTCTGGTTCTGATAATCCCAGGTCAGACATGTCAATAACAACTGGTGGCTCACCAGTAGATTCATCGCTAGTCTGACCCAACAGAAGCACAGCAGCAACTATGCCGATGGTTACAGCGGCTACAATAGCTGCAATCAAAGATAGTTTCTTCTTTTTTGTACTTGATGTTTCTTCTTGTGCTGATGCTTTAGGCTCTATCGCAGCAGCAGAAGCCTCCTCTGCGACTTCCTCTGCTTCTGTGAAGCCTATTTCACCGATTGTATTCTGGGGCTTCTCATGAGCTTGTTGCTCACTAGCCGCCTCACTAGGTGACAACATTAACCTCTCACCAGAAAGCCACTCCAGTTCTCCTAGAGTGTCCATTTCTTCGATGCGCTCTGTAGATATTGGCATCTCACCACCGACAAAGTATGCACCTCTATCGTCTCGCCACAAACCTTCGCCAACGTTAGAAAATGATCCTGCGATAAATGTTGCCACTTGCTTTTTCATTCAGCTCTCCTAGAAGTAGATTTCTGTGTGTTCGATAACCTTTTTATATCTGATGTAGTTTGCCCTAAAACCAGCAAGTATCCATACACCTATCGCTAAAACGCTGGCAGTCAATAGACCGCCAACAATGGCTACCGCAGTCCAAATCAAGCCAACAACAGGCAAGTTTTTAGCAAAGAACCAAAATGCCCCCGCAAGAAATGCAGCCCAGTTGAACTTTCCTGTATAGCTACCCTTGCTCTGATATATCTTAATAAACTCCTCTTGCCAGTAAGGGTCTTCATTGGTGATGTCTACATCATTGAGATATATGCGTCCATCACGTTCTCCGCTAAAACCGCCTTGGTTCTGCTGTTGAGATTGAGCATTTGACGCATCTGCTGCAGGCGCATTTGTTGTGGTGTTTTGAATCATTGAGTACGCAAGCAGCTGCAACTCATCACTTTTCCACTCAAGGATACCGAGATTGTCATACTCTGCTAACTTTGCTGCATCAATCACTTGACCATCAAGACTAAATGTTCCCTTGTCGAAACATAATACTTTTTCTGTGCCTGTGAGCTTTGCTATTTCCACTTTGCCACCCTTCCTGCTTATGCACTCTTTATCTTGTCATCTTACAGAAATGATTGTTATATCTGTTAAGCCCATGCTGGCTCGCCTCGCACTATCATCCTGTAACCTAAAGCGCACTGTGTCACCAACTGAAACATCACGGTGAGTCCTCGCAAGATGACCCCTATTGCTATTATTATCAGAAACAATAACGTATCTATTTCCAGTGCTTCTATCGTGCGAAAATACTTCTACAACATGACCAGTCTGTATGGACTGCTCATCAATGTACCAACTGATAGCAAATGCTCCTACAACACCAATAACTATCACTGTTATGGCAATGACAATGTACTTCGACCAAGCCGCATCACTACTGCCAGTTTCTATTGTCGTACCTAATGGGGCATGTCTTGTGTTGACAGCAACAGTTGCTGATTGGCTGCTCAAAGCATAGTCGCGGACTTCACTATTTGCCCATTCAAGAACACCCAGACGATCGTATTCCTCAATCCGACTTTTGGCAGCACTCTGACCATCAATCAAAAACACATTATCTTTGAAGTCGATGACCTTGCCGCTTGCTTTTACAGTTGCTATTTTCATTTATCCTCCTATCACAAGCCTAATCGGAGTCAATGTCTTTCAACATTGCCACAATATCTTCTTTCGACTTTTCACTGGAGTATTTCTTTTTTGCGATTGGTACAAAAACAAGCAAAAGAATGACTGCGGAAATAGCAAACGCTATAGTGAGTTCAACAAATCCTATGGGTCTACTAAACAAAAAGATTGCCAACACAAGATACGCAACAACGAAAGCAATAAGAACTGGTCTTTTAAGCACTATGCTTGCAACGCTAATTGGCAGAGATACAATCCAACATATAACGAACGATAGAGCAACAAAGTAGAGCAGCCCACCAAAAGGGATTCTGCCACCTTGCCAAATGAAAAACCCAAGCACAAACACCACCATAGCCACGAAAGAGGCAGTAAAAGAAATCAGAAACGGCTTCTTTAAGGTTGCTATATTAAGTCCAGGACTTGGATTGGCATTAGGCTTCTTAGTAGACATAACGATCACTTCCCTTCAGTTGCTTTATCAACAGAGCAAGGGTAAGCGCACAAAAACAGACAAGAAGGCGCAATCCCCTGCCTTAACTGCTGCGGGAAACAGAAAACTGCAACCACACCAAGTTATGAGGATTACGCCCCATTATGGTGTGATTGACACAAGTATGAAGTTGTTAGTCTACTGTCTCCAGCAGTTAAGGCAGATACGATTATAGCGCAAGGCTACAGCGTCGAAGACGTATATCAGCACCTGCCAACTATCAACCAATAATATCCCCCGAGTTGTCGAGCTTGTGAAGCAAGCAAAAAGGATGGGGTTTAAGCAGAAGCCGTTACAGAGCTTAATATATTGAGGTAGGCGAAACTGCCATAGAAGAAAATCTTGCTAAAATGTACACACGGGGAGTGGGGAGTAGATGTCTAGTCCGCGATAGCAGCAGTCTACTCTTTACGGGAGGAATCTCTTATGTTCTGTACGCAGGAACGAGAAGATGTGCAGAACAGCAAGCACTCCCTGTACTCTGGCGCACCACCACATGAACTGCGTCATTTATTCTTTTGGTCTAAATCTCACACAGTAGTTAATGACTTCGCAGCCATGACAGTGGGTGTGATGTTTATTTCCACAAGTTTCCCGCTATTTTTCTGGCGCAGCACATAGGCTACAAATCGTGCTGATGCAAGAACATTCAATGTATTTTTCACAGCGATTATTTTCTATCCACTTGAATGAACTGTCCGTAACATCACGACCTGTTTTCTCACAGATAGTACCTTTGGCAGTGCGGTTATACATACTCTTGGAGCTATGTGGTGATGTACACCTTTTGCAAGTGTTCACTATTTCTCTCGATCCTTAGACACATTGGGCGACTAACTCGATTATTTTCTGCAGGAGCAATTATCGCATTCAATGACAATATACCTCAAAGCAACCGATTGTGATGTGCGCCCTTTTCTGGTGTCGGATTTGTCGGATTATTCTTTTGAAGTGTCCTCTGTTGAACTTAATTTATATTTGGCATTGTTTTTCTCAATTGTGCGTGCGGTTACTGCTGCTAAGTCTGGCAAGGTGTTGATTTCTTCTGCCACCAGTGCAAAGACTTCAGGGGCTTTTACCAAGCCGTTCATCATCATTGTCAACTCTCTGCTAAATTGAGTAGCAGGATCAGATAACCAGCCATCTGGATTGCTAACAGGATGGTAGCGCGACAAGTTTTTCAAAAGGAAAATCAGAGCAGTCGTATCTGGCTTCTCTTTTCGGGTGGTTGTATTTCTTTTTCTAACTGCCTCGCGTCCATCTAGGAAAACTTCGGTTTCGATGACTGTGGCTTCCGTTGCAACTTCACCAAGAGCAGCATTGTAAAGGGCTAACTGTAAATCCTGTATAAGATACTCACGTCCAATCTCTACGGCAATTCGCAAGGACTCATGTTCTTTGCACCACTCCCAAAGGGTCGTTCTGTGAACACCCATCATGAGGGCTATGCCGTGCTTACTAATGCCCTGCTTTGCCCATTCCTCAATCTGCTTTAAGCCTTCTGGCTTTAGCCACTTTTCTACTTTCTTAGACATTACTACTCTCCTAATCGTCTTGGCTTTAACATGCCCTCTATCTTCTGTTTTCCATATTCCGTATGTGACGGCAACTTGATAAGTAACGGTCAAAAAAATGAACATTGTTGTACGCAAAAAATAACCAATTGGGCTGCTCTTTACGTGTGTAATCAATCAACTTAGAAAACTCAACTATCCCAAGTTCTGCGCACTTATCACAAATCTCATTTATGAGAGCGGTCATTTCGGCACTGCTTCGCGATGATCCCAAAAGATCAATAGGATCAATCCCGCCAAACGCAATGATGTCATCAGGGCTGTATTGTGCTTTTTCAGGATTATCAAGGTGAGCGAGATAGCGAGTATGGCTGGAAAGGGAGTTTACACGCTGTATCGTTGCTACTCCTCCGAGTGCTGTAAAGATTTCACTAACACGATTCTGTGTTTGCGGCCCATCAAATATAAGAATGATGTGATGGTGAGGCTTCTTGGCATTGCCATCCTCATCTACATCTTTGTCATGCAGGGGTGATACAAGCACCTTCATGCGCAAGTCCTTTAATACATCTAGCCAATCAGATGGCGCACTATCGGGGTAGATAATTCCTGCCCAATTTCTTGTTTTGGTTGCTTTACTCATTTTGTTAACCTCCTGCTTGTCTGGCACATGGCACAAGTCACATAATAGGGTCGTAGTCTTAATAGGTGCCTACTCATGATTGACCTCCAAGAAACCTGTCAATTTCAGACAATCTAATTTTCCAGTGCTTGCCTACGAGGCGACCATGTAGCTGCTTTTCGTACAGCAGCTTCCTTATCGTTTGTGGCGAAACGGTAAGTATTTTTGCCGCCTGCTTCACGCTTAGCACCTTTGGATAATCCGAAAGCTCTGATGAAATCCCAGTCACTTTGGATTCTTGCTCTTTGGCATCTAACTGTTGCATGTACCCTCTCCTTACTTTTTCGTTTTGACATACCCTCAACTGTTGCGGTATATTCTTTTACGTAATCTATTGTTACGAATAATCTTATATTTACGTAACAATATATGGAACTCGCAAAAATAACTCCATTTTGCGTAACACCGAACGGAGGTAACATGCTTTTGCCAAGTAAGCTGCTTGCAGTTAACAAAGATGTTATGCTGCTAATCGCTGATTCTGATGAATCTTGGAATGTCGAGTGCGAAAAAGAGCAGCGGGAGATTTTAGGAAAGTTCCTCAAGGTTAACTCTTGGGGCGAGCTAGAAAACTTTATGCGTTATAAATGGCCTGTTTTTGAATCTCGTTATGCAGCAAGCTATTCAATCCCCCACCTCTTCGCCCCCAAAGAAAATCTGCAAAGCTATTTACGTAGCGCAAAACCAATCTATCTTACGGAAAAACAAGTCGAACGCAATGAGGGCAAATCGAATAGACGCTTCTTTGATGTGCCTACCTTCTTCCACGCTCAAACACTCCTAAGAACAATGCTTCAGTTGGCAGCAATCGGCAGCAACATCTATGTCAAAGATAATAACGGAGAAGATATTATGCCCATATCCAAGGTTCATGGCATAGCATCCGATATTGGAAAACGTTTCATCTTTGAAAAAAATAGCAGGGGCAATTATTTTGTTGGCTTTCTTTTGAGTGAAGCAGCAGAACTAATTGGAAATGCAGAAAACATCACTGTCACAAAAAAGCATATTGATACCGACACTCCTGGAGTTAAAGACATTGTCTTGACATCGTCTGTTTTGATGCTAAACGATACCGATAACTTTGTGGATGACTTCATTCCTAATGCCGTCACGCATCCATTTTTAGAAAACAACTACCCAACCAAAAAGGTAAATGGTAACTATACATTGGCAACCATCTACCTTACCGAAGAAATAAAAGACCTTTCAAGTGAAAAGTCGCGCGAAGATTACATCCGTGACTGCGCCCCAATGTTGGTGGAGCTTCTACTCAATACATTAATTGATAGGCATGTGACATCAGCATCTCACTTCTTCTTTGATAGAAATAGAAATCTGTACACAAGAGGGAAGGCAACAAATGTATGGGAAGAATTGATTTTCACGGCTGCCTCCATTCTGAACAATAGTCCTCACCCATTTTGTGCATACTGTCAGCGACCTATTGCAAGAATGACAAAGAAAACAAGATATTGCTCGGATCAATGTCGAGTTTATTACAACCGTGAACTTGTGCCAAGAGGGAAGGACGAGTAATTTATGAAATGTCGTGGAGCAGGGAGTATTCGTAAGCGTGGCAAGAAGAGCTGGGAAATCTGTCAGCCTTATGGTCGTGACCCGCTAACTGGCAAGTACCGCCGTAAATATAGAAACATCAAAGGGAGCAAGGCAGATGCTACTCGTGCGCTTGCTGAACTGCGAATGGAAATAGAGAACGGAATGCGGTTAGATGCTGATACTGCTACCTTTGGTCAGTTTGCTCAAATGTGGCATGACGCTAGAATTGAGGCTAATGAGGTTGGTCGTGGCTCACTTGAGCAAGAACGGTTATACATTAATCGATTGAACGCTATTATTGGTGACATAGCAATCAAAGAACTAGATGCCTCAACCATTAAATCGGCTCTTGCCAAAATCAAGAAAAGATACAACCTTGGAAACACAACGATGCTTGCTGTCCATAAAAAATGCAGTCAAATCATGAATGAAGCAGTACTTAATGATTACCGCTTATCAAACCCCATGAACAAATTGAAAACTCCTCGCAGAGATATCCCAAACCGCCAACCATTTGAAAAGACAGACCTAGGCAAGCTGTTTACGGCGTTAGAATCTGAAGGCAGTTCAGACCCTCGCGTAATTGGAGTTCGCTTAGCAGCGGTATTGGGAGTGAGAATTGGAGAAGTGTTAGGACTTGAGTGGAGACATATAGATTTTGAAGATGGTGGAATAATTATAAAACAGTCTATAACTCCCTATATGGAAATCAAGTCAACAAAGTCAGGTGAGGAGAGACTTGTTTATTTGGACGGTGATACGCTGCAATGCTTAAAAGAGTGGCAAGTGACACAACAAAATATTCTATCTGAATGGGATACGGAACAATTGGCAACAACTCCTATTATCACAGACCAAATAGGCAATAGGCACGACTATCGAAACTATTCACGATGGCGTAAAGAGTACCTTGAGAAGGTCGGACTTTCTCATTATGTTACGCATGAGACACGGAACACGCAAATCTCTTACTTACTTGATGCTGGTGTCGATGTCAAGAAGGTACAAGAGCGAGTCGGACATGCAACAAGTGCTATGACTCTAGACGTATACGGACGAACCGTGTCTGGCAGTGGTAAAGAAGTCGCAGAAGTATTCACATCTGTAATAACAGAAGCAAAAGAAAGTTACGCTAGGAAAATCAAGGAAAATCATGTTCCAAGGAACAGGGATAGCAAACTTTAAGATTGCGAAAATGTAGGCAAAGTAAAAGCATTTGCGGCAGATTTGCGGCAAAATAATCTTCAATAAAAGTAGAGAGGTAGCTGACAAGCTTCTGACCTGCGAAAATGATGGTGGAGCCTAGGGGGGTCGAACCCCTGACCTCATGGCTGCCAGCCATGCGCTCTCCCAGCTGAGCTAAGGCCCCACGTTAAACACAGTGACAAAGTATACCAGAGTTAAAAGACTTCACCATCAATTTGCCTAGAAATTGCCTGCTTCGCAACACCGTAAGAAAATCCCTTATTCTGCAAACGACGAAGAGCCTTGTCACGGTCCTTATGCGTATCAAGACTAAGGCGTGCAATCACGGCCCTGGCACGCTCCAGTTCATCCTCTTCAAGTGGCGGATCTAGATACTCTGTGTCTATGCCCCGTTGTCGCAATTCGCGAACTATACGACTCCATCCTTTACAAGAGTACTGAGCACTTCTGATATAGAGCTCGGTGTAGCGCAGGTCGTCTACAAGACCTACCTCAATAAAGCGCTTAACCACATCTTCTGATGCCCCTAAACTATAGCCCTTCTCTTGAAGGCGCTTAAGTAGGTCATGGGAAGTTTTCTCGCGCGCCTTAATTATGCGATGAGCACACTTCCTTGCTTCTTCATAGGCAGCCTCTTTGCAGGCACCATCAGTCATCATAACGAGAGACGTCTAGGATTCTAAGATAGGCATCGTTACACCAATTTATTCTTTTGTTTCACTATCTGCAGGTCTAAGCATCCCCAGTTTTTCACGTACTGCTGTCTCGATTTCAAGACTCATTTCAGGATTAGTGCGCAAGGTTTCTTTTGCTGCCTCTCTACCCTGGCCAAGCCTTTCATCACCATAGGTGTACCAGGCACCAGAGCGCTTCAGGATGCCCTGCGCAACACCTAAATCTAAGATGGAAGATTCTTTGCTAATGCCCTCACCATACATAATGTCAAACTCTGCGATTCTAAAAGGTGGAGCAACCTTATTTTTTACAATCTTTGCCTTGGTGCGATTGCCCAGAATCTCTGTTCCCTGCTTAATGGCTTCTCCCCTACGTATATCAATTCGAACTGTCGAGAAGAATTTTAGCGCACGTCCACCTGTTGTAGTTTCAGGGCTACCATACATTACTCCAATTTTTTCACGAATTTGATTAATAAAGATACAGGTAGTATTCGATTTTGACAAAGAGCCCGTTAGCTTACGCAGTGCTTGACTCATAAGGCGAGCCTGAGCACCTACGGTTGCATCCCCCATCTCTCCTTCAATTTCTGCACGAGGAGTCAAGGCCGCTACCGAATCAACAACCACAATGTCAATAGCGCCACTGCGCACTAGCATGTCACAAATTTCAAGTGCTTGCTCCCCTGTGTCTGGCTGAGAAACAAGAATTTCATCCAAGTCAACACCTAAACGTGCCGCATAAGTCGGATCAAGCGCATGTTCTGCATCAATAAAGGCTGCAACACCACCCATAGCCTGGGCTTCTGCAAGAATTGAAAGGGCTAGGGTAGTTTTACCACTAGATTCTGGTCCGAATATTTCTACAACGCGACCACGCGGAACCCCTCCCACACCTAAAGCAGCATCAATAGCAAGTGAGCCTGTAGGAATCACCTCGACAGCCAATTGCGAATCCTCACCATACTTCATGATGGATCCTTTTCCGTACTTCTTTTCAATCTGTTCACGTGTCAGATCTAACATTTGCTCTTTACTTGTATCCATTATGTCTCCGTTTCTGACCTCTGCTGACTTCATCGTTTATCAGCCAAAGGCCTTGCCGGTTGCGCAACTGTGAGAGTTCGCTTCCTACTGTGCTACTGCGATAGATATTTGTCAATACCTGTGAATTTGAACGGAACTAGATTATCGAACGTGCGTTCATATGTCAAGAATGTAGACTGCTGTAACCTTTCTGGCAACTAGGGTCACCTTACTAGCGATTTAAGGTGTTTCGCATAGTCGGTTTTAGATGAGCTAATATTTCTTGAGCCACACTTTCTATTGCACGCTTTTCCGTGTTAATAATTAGTGCGCCTAACTGACGCATAAGCTTGCGAGCGTAGTCGAATTCTTTCTGTACGTAATTAGGGTCAGCATAACTAGGAACATAGGTGCCAATATCTGACATCCGCTCCTGACGTATCTTTGTTAGCGTGTCCATGCCCGTCATAAGGCCAAATATTTTACGAGACTCAACCTCGAACAGCTGTTGAGGAGGCTCTGTTTCTAAGGTCAAAGGAATGTTTGCCGTTTTAAATCCGCGATGCGCCAGATACATTGACAAAGGAGTCTTTGAGGTACGTGATACCCCGATTAGAACAATATCTGCCTCTGTCAGGCTTTCAGGTAATTGCCCGTCATCATGATTAACCGTAAATTCCATGGCTGCAATGCGACTAAAATAGGTATCATCAACCTGATGGAGCATCCCCACCATCCCTGAGGGTGGCTCTCCTGTATGGTCAGTCACTAAATCGAGGCCGCCACCCAATACATCAACAGAGTGTACGCAATTTGCCTCTCCTTCATCTGGATGGCAGAGGCTGATCATCTCTTCACGCAAAACGGGGCTCGTAAATGTATAGACAAATATGTAATTTGGATCCCCCCGGTGCGGAAGTACTGCCTCATGAAGAGTCTCAACACTGTCAATCATGGTTGTCGAGACATAATTCCAGTGGAATTGGGGGAACTGAATCGCAATAATATGTGCAACAGTATCAGCGGTCTCCCCAACTGAATCGCTCAATATGTGCAGTGTTAATTGTCTCTTTTCTTCATTCATCAGAGGGTACTTATTTCTGCTTCGACAGTCTTCGCAGGTCAGCAAAGGGTTCTACCTGAGCTATAAACACATTAAGCAATGCCAACCTATTCCGGCGCAAGGTTTCATCTTCATCCATAACCATTACGTTGTCAAAGAAGGCATCCAGAGGTTCGCGCACATCAGCAAGCTCACTTAAATAATCACTATAGCGCTGTTCAGCAAGCTGCACTTGGATACGTGGTCCTGCTGAAACAAGCGCGTCATAGAACGCCTGCTCATGCTGATCAAGGAGTGCAACATCAACGCTCACACCTGCCTCTGGATCACTCAGATTTTTAGCACGTGTATATGCTGTAGACAGGTTTTCCCATGCACTGCTCTCCCCTAAGAAAGCGTGCAAAGCCTCACAGCGTGCCGCGCTATCAGCAGGGCTCTGGGCAGCTGCAGCAAGCACGGCAGAAATAACCTCTGTTGAGTAATCCCTGTCACGTAACATGCTGTCAAGGCGTGAAGTAAAGAACCTCAGAACCTTTTGAACCAACTCTTCCGTGCAGTCTTCAGACCCCTCAGGCCCGCTTTCGTTCGTCTTCAATCCCTCTGGCAGGGATTTTATAGCCTCTCTAATTAGTTTCTCAACATTAAGAGGAAGCCTGTCCATAACTATGCGCAAAACACCAATGGCATTTCTGCGCAGCGCATAAGGATCACTTGTCCCCTTCGGAGCAAAGCCTGCCGCGATAATACCAACTACCGTGTCAACCTTATCGGCAAGCGAAACTAATTGTCCTTCAGTGCTGGCTGGCAAATCATCACCTGAATAACGAGGTAGATAATGCTGCCGTATTGCTTCAGCCACTTCGTCACTTTCACCCTGAGCCTTAGCATAGTAAGCACCAATCACACCCTGAAGCTCCGTAAACTCAATTACGGTATTACTTGTCAGATCTGCCTTTGCAAGCTCTGCTACGCGCAGGGCGGATTGTGTAGTTTGTGCGGGAAGGTCTAAGTCCTCACAAAGATAAGCAACGAGTCTTGTGACGCGCAAGCTTTTATCCGCTAGGGTTCCCAATTTTTGCTGGAATAGCAAGGTGCCAAGCTTTTTTCGCCATCCATCAAGACCAACCCTCAAATCTTCATCATAGAAAAATGCTGCGTCAGCTAGACGTGCACGAATAACACTCTCATGACCTGCAGCAATCTGCTGACCATGCAAGGGATCCCCATTAGAAATAACGATAAAATGATTGCTTAAACTGCCGTCCTCTGACTGTATCGCAAAGTAACGCTGGTGCGAATTCATGGCGTATTCAAGAATTTCACGCGGGACTCGCAAGAACTCTTCCTCGAAAGAGCAAAGTAGTGCATTAGGGTATTCTACAAGGTTTACAACCTCATCAAGAACCTTATCTGGCACAAGGGCTAGACTACCAGGTTCAGGTAGTTGGGCAGTATACTCTGCAATGCTTTCAAGAATCATCTGTCTGCGCTTACCCTGGTCAACAATAACCTTATTGCCCCGTAGGACATTTTTGTACTCGCGCATTGCAGCTATAGGAATCTGTTGAGTCGAGAGAAAGCGGTGTCCATATGTGAAATTTCCTGACTGCAGCTTTCCAAAATTTAAAGGGATGAGATCTTGACCCAAAATTGCCAGGATCCAACGCACAGGACGAATGAAGGTCTCATCTCCACTGCCCCATCTTTGACGCTTTGGCCAGTCAAGCCCCGTAATAAGCCCCTGTAAAAGATCAGGAAGTATTTCCTTAGCAGGAAGTCCTTTTTCGTCCCTAACAGCGTATACATATTCTGCGCCATCAATAATGCGCAATTCAACATCTTCTAAATCAACACCCTTGCCACGAGCAAACCCTTCCAATGCTTTCTGGGGAGTCCCATCCTCTGCATAGGCAATCTGTTTCGAAGGTCCTTTAAATTCAAGCCTGATATCCTCTTGACGCTCTGCAATAGCCTTCACTAGCAAGGATAGTCTACGAGGAGTCGAAAAAACCTCTAGACCTTCATAGCTAAGTCGCGCATCACTAAAAGCAGTTTTTGCAAGTACCTCTAATTGCTTATGTGCCGCATTAAGGGGAGTAGAGGGCATTTCTTCTGCCCCTATTTCAAAAAGCAAGTCTGCGGTATAGGGCTTAATCTCCATTACGCATCGCCCCCTTTCACAGCAGCTTCCTTATCTTTATCCACACATCCTCTTTCTTTCTTCTGACCCGCGTCCCCGTCATCAGGCAAGATATTCAGGTACCCTTCGCAACAAAGCTTCGCAAGATTACGAACACGCATAATGTATGCCTGACGCTCTGTTGCGCTGATAGCACCACGCGCATCAAGCATATTAAAAACATGGCTACACTTCAGTACATAGTCATAGGCAGGAATAGGCAATTCTGCCTCTAGAGCCTGGGTACACTCTTTTTCAAATTGCGTAAAGAGGCCCAGTAGCATTGGCACGCTTGCGACCTCATAATTGTAGGCAGAGTACTGCCGTTCGTTAATCTTGAACACGTCGCCATAACTAACAGGACTACCATCAGGAGACAAGGTCCACACTAGGTCATATACATTGTCAACATCTTGGACAATCATCATTAGGCGCTCTAGTCCATAGGTTATCTCTGCAGGCACTGGCTTACACTCAAATCCTCCAACTTGCTGGAAGTAAGTAAACTGAGTAACCTCCATCCCGTTTAACCAAACCTCCCAACCTAGGCCCCATGCACCCAATGTCGGAGACTCCCAGTCATCTTCAACAAGGCGCATATCATGCTGTGCTGGGTCAATACCGATAGCCTTAAGCGAGCTAAAGTAGAGATCAACCACGTTATCAGGACTTGGCTTTAATATGACTTGGAACTGGTAGTAGTGCTGCAGGCGATTTGGATTTTCACCGTATCGTCCATCTGTAGGGCGACGTGAAGGTTGCACGTAAGCTGTATTCCAGCTATCTGGTCCTAGACTACGCAATACAGTGGCTGGATGAAAGGTCCCCGCACCAACCTCTGTGTCGTAGGGCTGAAGAATAACGCAGCCATAATCCGCCCAGTAATTTTGCAGTGCCAATATGGCATTTTGAAAAGTAAGCAATTCTTTCTTTTTGCGCGGTTTTATCGCGGTCATATATAAATAGACTCCTTGCGGTTAATTAGCCTTGCAGCAAATACTTCGGTAAACACATCAAATGCCATTATAAACGCTCTTGTAGACAGAAACCGTTGCATGTGCAACTTTTTCCCAACTGAATTCTTTTGACCTCTCCAGCCCTCTATCTTCAAGATCTTGCGTATGCTCTTCGTCTTTCAAGACGCGCGTAATGGCGCCTGCAAATCCTTGCACATCCTTTGGAGCAACTTTTACTCCTGCATCATCCACTACCTCTGGCAATGAAGTTGTGTCTGCCACAATCACGGGACAGCCAAAACTCATTGCTTCTAGCGGTGGCAGGCCAAAGCCCTCATAAAGAGAGGGAAACACAAAGGCACGCGCACGTTGATAGAGCCAAACCAATTCCTCGTCACTGATTGGTCCTGTAAATTGAACGCGGTCAAGCAGGTCACTCGAATTGTGCTGCCTCAAATAATTAGGGGGCTCTTTTCCCACCAGAAGAAGGGATATATCATCGTGGCCCGCAGCAACCTGCTCAAAGGCCGCAAATAAGGTGGGTAAATCTTTATGCGGCTTTGTATTCCCAAAAGACAGCAAGAAATTGCGCTGAAAGACTGGGGAAAGATAATTCATCGCAGACGGCTTGACCGGTTCCACCTTAAGTAATTCATCTGCCGCAAGAGGAATTGCCGTGATAGGGCAAGCAATCTTTGGGAAATATTTTTCAAGGTCACCTATTGTATGCTGAGAAGGCGTTATGAGGGCACTAGACCAGTTAACCGCACGCTGGTTTAACCCTGAATAAATGGCACGCTTTGCAAATGAGGGCATAACCCCATCAACAATAATTGGAGTCAAATCATGCAAGGTGGTCACGACAGGAATCTTCTTCCCTTCACTTGATACAAGCCCTTTCAGATTGGGCGTTGAGATGTGAGTACAATGCAGCAAATCTGGTACGAAGCTTCGGGTAGCCATTCGCAGCTCCCGGAAACCTTTTGAGGACAAAGGGTGAGCACCTGCATCAAAATAAGACACATCAGTCAGTTCTATTGGAAGCTGGTTATCTTTTGTCTTAATCAGGCATAACTCAATATCATCGCGCTCGTGTAAAGCGCGTGCCAGTTCCTGACTGTAACGACCAATACCTGACCAAGTCACCATGCGATAATCAAGAAGAACCTTCATCATAATCAATTCTTTCCTCTTAGAGATCGTATCCTAGAAATCAGCGCTTCTGTCATTCGCACACCCATAATACGGTAGAGTTTTTTGCGTAAAGCAATATTATCTTGAAGCTCATTTTGCCTAGCACGAACCCGCAAAACCTGATCCTCTGACAGAAGTTCACCTGTCGCCAAATCATCAAGTATGTCCCAATCGGACTCTCTCACCTTTAGAGCATCCGCAGTCTTTTGATTAGGGGCTGAATGATAAAGCGAGAGCATTTTAGGCTGATATATATGCCTTGCACCTGCAGCTAAGGCACGAAGCCAAAAGTCATAATCTTCATTGTAGATATGAGCACGAAAACCCTCAAGATTCAAAAAAAGTTCTCGCCGGACTGCTGCAGTGCAGTATATAAGTGATTTCGAGACCTGATCTTCAAAGGTGATACTTGTCTGTTCTTCAAAGCGAGCCCCCTTATTGAAATATTCCTTGTCTCCATTTGGGAAAAATTGCCACGCATTCGCAGCATAAATATCAAAGTCTGGTTTTTGCACAATAAGCCTATCTGTGTCCCTGCAGAAACCCGGAAGAAGCTCATCGTCAGCACCCAACTGAACAAGAAACTCCCCCGTTGATGCATAAGCTGCAGTATTAAGCGCTGCCGCAGTACCTGCATTTTCTTGCTGGACCCCCCTAATTCGCGAGTCCTTCTTACAGTAGTCTTCAAGAACACGACCCGTTGAATCAGTTGACCCATCATCAACTACCACGCACTCCCAGTTGTCTTGGGTCTGTGCAAGCAATGAATCCAGGGTGCGTCCCAGTGTTGCATCTGCATTATATGCGGGAATAATAAAGCTATAACGCGGCATATACATCCTGCAACTTTCGCATTTGCTCTTCGCGTGAATACAGGGGACCATTTTCACGTGAAGATATCTTCATGGCGGCAAGATCGTCCCTTTTTTTCTGGACTTCTTTTATTGCGGCTGCCAATTGGTTAGGACAGGGCATGTCGATATACCTAATCGATTCTTGAATTCCTGTTAGTGAGCGCACTCCTGCAGTTCCGACAGAAAGTACACCTAGTCCTGCACGAACATAGTCAAAGACCTTGTTGGGTACTGCCCCGTTCATCTGCTTCGATGTAGCGGGCAGTAAAGTAAGTCCAAGATCAAATTCTTTTAGAGAGTCAACAAGTTGATTGGCAGGAACCATATCAATGAAAGAAACCTTGTCGCTAAGGTTGAGTTCTTGAACAATCTGCTGAAGGTGAACCTTTTCTGGACCATCCCCCTGTATAAATAGGTGCACCTTTTCTGTCAAAACTAGTGCCCGTATTGCTATATCTACATTTCTTTCTTTCAGTAAAATTCCTGAATAAACAAGTGATAACTCACCGGTCAATGGTTCGCTGGCTAGAGGTTCACCACTGGGCGAAAGGACCTCTTTCCCATCAGCAGTATTTACGTTGTAAATGACGAGGGGTGGCTCAATGTCAAAGTCAGCCTGATACCACTCAGACAAAGGTTCAGACACAGTAATAAAGCATACTGCTTCTTTAGACGCTGCCTTTTCAGCAGCCTTTAGTCTACCGGCAAGAACCTGGGGGATCCGTCCGCCCAAGCAGTCCAAATAATCTGGCCAGTACTCGTAAGCCTCATAAATCAATTGCGCATTCGTTTCTCTGGCTGCCGCAACGCAGGCTTCTAGTGCGAAGGGATTAATGCAGTGAATAATATCTGGTTTAAGTGAGGTAGTCGTCTCTTGTATCCACCGTGCTCGAGCTTTATATGCTCGTACGGATATCAATCTATTTTTCACATGCCACCAATACCGACCCACTCCCCCTTGAGGAACAGGGGGCGAGCAAAGCACTCCCTTATCTGCAAGCAATTCCTGAGACTCTTCGACGAGTAATCCTTGATCCAATATGAAAACTTCTACTTCACCTTCAAGTGCATTCAAGGCTTCAACTGAACGTTGAAGTCGGATATCCCTAGCGAAGGGTGCATCTGTGACAAAAATAACGCGCACTTTTACCCTCTTGCCAGAATATCAAGGACGGCTGCTGTACTATCTTGCGAACTTCTAGCCTGCGCGAACTCATTAAGCCTATCCTGAAAAGAGACACCTGCTGCAAGAATGTCTGTCACCACACGTACAATCTCTGCCTTTTCTGTGCCCCCTAAAATAACTACCCCTGCATCAAGCAATTCGTGGTATTCGGTTTTATCTCTTAAAACAACGACAGGCACACCAAGTGTCGGTCCTTCTTCCTGGATTCCGCCAGAATCTGAAAGAATCAGCTGTGCGGATGCCATCTTTTGCACGAAGGCCGCATAGCTCTGATGTTTTAACAGGATAACGTTGGGGATATTGCCTAGAATATCGACTGCATCGTCAGCGACAAGAGGGTTAGCATGAGTAGCTACTTCAATGGTTAACTCAGGATGTGTCTGGGCGATCTTAGAGACAGCAAGAAATATTTCCCGCATCTTTGCCCCCCAGCTTTCACGGCGATGCGCCGTGACCAGTATCTTGCCACTAGCATTGCCAGTCATTTTGGCAATCTGACTGGCGTCTCCTGCATTACCTGACTCACCCGTGGGGGCATCTTCTAGAATTTTCTTTGCGAGCAATAAAGCATCTACGCCTGTATTGTGCACGATTCGAGTAATTGACTCAGCATCAATCCCTTCCCGCACTAGATGATCTATACATTCCTGCGACGGAGCAAAGTGCCAGGTCGCAAGGCTAGCAACAAGGGTTCGATTCATCTCTTCAGGGAAAGGTTCACGCATATCCCCAGTTCTCATACCAGCCTCTATATGCCCAACGGGAATATCCTGATAGAAAGCGGCTATTGCTGCAGCAAATGTTGTTGTTGTGTCTCCGTGAACAAGCACAATGTCTGGCTGCAACTTGTCAATTGTTTCCGTGACACCTAGCAGAACCTTAGAGGTGATTTCTGGCAAAGTCTGTCCGTGCCTCATTAAATCCAGATCATAGTCAGGTGCAATTTCAAAGAAGTCCAGCACCTGATCAAGCATTTCACGGTGTTGCGCCGTGGCAAGTACATGGGATTCAAATCTGGGGTCAGCTTCAAGTGCCTTAATGATTGGCGCCATCTTAATGGCCTCTGGACGCGTGCCTATTACTGAAAGGATTTTTTTAGGCATAAGTTTTCCTGTTCTTGACTTCAGCATAATCTCTAAGCAGCTGCCCTGCATGAGTCGTTGCACTATGCCGCTCTAGAGCAAACCTCCTATTAGTACACCCGAGTTCTCTATAAATACCCTGATTTTCAATGGTAGCCTCAAGAACTTCTTTAAAAGTCTCTGGTGTTGCGCCAATAAAAGGTGGGGCAGGAAGTCCTGATCTCTGAACAAAACTCTCCTCAATAGAGGTGACAACAACTTTACCCCTTGAAGCAGCTTCGACTGCTAGTACTCCGTACCACCCAGTAATAATATTATCAATCACGATATCAGCTGTTGCTAGCTGTTGCAAAGCTTCATCGTGACTTAGATTCTCGATAAGAATAAATTCTATGGGATAGCCCTCAGCAATCAGTTGTTCACATTCGTTAATAATGGTGCTACTGCCCTTACTGGATCGCTTGCTTGGTGCATGCATAATTCGTATGAGTTTACCTGAATCAATAAAAGGGTATATAGGATTAACCTCTTCCATTCCCCACACACTCTGTGGCAAAAGCTTCGCATAAGGAACAGCAGACAGTAAGTCAGGCGTAGTCACATAGAACAAGTCAACATAGGCTTTAATTTCTTGAACTCTCTTGTGTTGGTTAATGTCTTCACACACACGTTCTGTACAGTATTGGTGGCAGAGTTCAGGACGCAGTCCGCGCACCTCACAGCCATGATAGGTCATAGCTACCACTTGATCTCTTTTTGAAGCTGCCTTTAAATCTAGCAGCGAAAGACTTCCGTTTCCATAATCAAATATCGAGCGTCCTGCATGGTAATGTACGACATCATAATTGGGCAAACTCCTCGCACAGAACTTGTACTTTTTATATTGTCGCACTAAGCTGTTGTCACATGGATAGGAAAGATCGATATTTCCCGCGTTGCTTAGTCTGCTTGTAGCGATAGTGGCGAAATCAGCCTCTTGTCCCAGAGCGCGAAAACCTTGTGTAAGACTCCAACCAACACTAGCCAAGTCAAGAGGTGCATGCAAAATCTTCATGCAGCTTCACCTTTTAGTACACTTTCATATAACTCGCGTAGGCGCCTACCCTGCACATCGCCACAATAAACACCTGCGTACTGCAATGCCTTCTGCTTCATTTCTGAAACCCGACACGGGGAATCTGCCAGCGTGCGCAATGCATTACTCATCGACTTCACTGAAGGTGACTCAAAGTAAGTTCCGAAGTCTTGAAACCCTGAAAGCTCCTGAAACGCGGTAGTTTTCGTCGCCAAAACTGCAAGTCCAGAGGATAAATATTCAAACAATTTATTTGGCAGGGCTCCCTCTAAATGTCGGTCATACGGGTCATAGGGAATTACGCCAAGGTCATAGCTATTGAGCTCAGTAAGTAGTTCACCGTACGGGACAGCGGGCACAATTTGTACGTTGGCAGCATGTTCGCTTGAAATAACCTGAGCAGACAAGACCCCAAATAAAGGACCGGTCCCCATAAAGGTCATCTGAATGTTCGGCACCCTTCTTGCAGCCTCTAGCAGACTTTCCAAATTAAGTCCTTGCCTTAAATTTCCAGCAAACACAACCTTTAGCGGCTTATGCGCACTTGTTGTACTCTTTTCGATTTCTGTAGGAGCATTGTAGATTACCACGGGTTGCTTATCTAGGTGATACTCTCTTTGATATTCTCGCGCCAAATAGGGTGAAACCGTTATAGCGGCACAGGCTTTGTCCATGTAATTCGCCTCAGCATCCACTAAAAATAAACGCTGCTTACGGGTGCGCGTCACAACCTTATCCTTGCTGTGGTCTGGCCAGTATTCGTAGGCTTCATAGATAAGAGGTACAGCAATGTCTTCTGCTGCCTGTGCTGCTCCCATTAGAGTGTCTGCGTTTATTGCATGTATAACATCTGGGTTAGCCCCTATAAGGGCTTCATAAATCAACCGCTGCCCAAAACGTCCATGTCGACTTTCCAAATAACACTTTCCAAGCCTTTTGACAGATAGGTTTTCTGCAACGCGCAAGGGGCGACTTGCCCTAGTGCTTGGTTTAGGTTCAGCAGGTCTGTGATACTCAACAGAAAAGGGCTCATTTGTAAAATCAGCGTAGTTGTAGGTAAAGGCTAAAACAGCAACCTTTGCTCCTGCCTTTGCCAATGCACGTGCGGTCTTGATGGCTCTGGGGTCAACCACCCCATAGACGACTATGCAGACTTTCTTATTGCGCAGATTTTGCCCCATGACGACTACTGCCTCGTGGCTCTTTCGTCGTCAATTTCCTTCCTCAAATCAACATAGAGTGCTATCAGTTTCTCTGCCTGAGCCTTCCAGGCATACTTTGGGGCAGCCGCAAGCGAAGCCTTCTTCATCTGAAGTATTTTTTCCGGATTACCAACAAGATTACCCAGTACCTCTGCGGTATGTTCCGCGCCCTTTTGTTCATAGGTAATCCCGCACTCTTCTTTGGTTAAGATTTCTTTAATGGGAGGTAAATCAGTAGAGGCAACAGCAAGCCCAGCACTCATATAGTCGAAAAGCTTATTAGGCAGGGTTACAAGGAAGTTCTCATCCTCTGGGATGGAGTTGATAACTCCTACGTCAAAACGAGCAGCCGATGGAACCACGTCAAAAGGTGGACAGGGGGGGATAATCTCAACAATATCCTCAAGCGAATACTCTTCGATTATTGCCCTAAGACCCTCTTCGTCAGGACCCCAACCTTGCAGGCTTAAGGTAGCCTTGCCCTGCAATCCCTTCATCGCTAGTGCCAGCTCTAAAAGATTACGATCTGGAGCAAAGGCCCCCTGAAAGAATAGTCTAACTGGGTCTGCGACAGGTTGCACCTTATCCATCACCACTACCCCACCGTTATAAAGAACAACAGGCTCTAGGTCGAACCTTTGATATTTTTCACGCAGGCGCTGACCTATCAGGGGACTCACTGTCACAAGTGCATCGATATGAGGAAATACCTCTTCTTCAACTATTGCGCACTGCTCTTTAACAAGGGGGTGCAGGAAATGCAATTCAGTAAACAATTCGTGCGAGTCATAGACCAGCAATGCGCCCTTTTCTTGTGCAATCCTATTGCCTGCATAAAGGGTATCCAAATCATGGGCATGGATGACATCAAAGTTAAGTGGTGCGGCTGCTTCAATCATGTCTTGACGTGAGACCTGAGAAACATACCCACTTTCATCAATTTTTTCCGCATAGCGCTTCTGCCTATACTTGGTAACTGTCGTGTTAACAAGAACACGCACGGGATACCAAACGTCTGGCATTCCCCATCTAGGTTGAAGCGGTTTTCCTTTTAAGCTAGGCTGGGCAAGAATTAGCCTATAAGGTGCATTACTAACAATATCTTCTGGAGGCTCTTCACCCAATCCAATAACGGTTACTTGTGCCCCCGCATTGGCAAGGGTCTCGGCTTCCTTTCTTACACGAGCATCAATAGACACGTCATTTGAAACCAGCATACACACGCTCAGACCAGAGAGTACCTTTTCACTTGAGTTCATAAAATACTACTCCGTTTTATCTTCTCAAATCCAACAGTGATATGCCCATCTTGTCCTTTTTGGATTTCACTAGAAATTATCTACAAATTACCTGTATAAGTATAGCGTACTGGTAAAATTAAAAAGCGTACCACCCTTCCCTTATTGAAAGGATGTTTTTTGTCATCTGCAGCACTAGAAGGTAAGCGAATCTGCATAGTCCACCCTCACACAATTGCAACAGATGTCAGGCTGGACAAAACGGTTCTAATGCTCACCAATGCGGGAGCAAAAGTCACTATTGCCTGTATTGCAGATACCAATAAGGATGTGGGTGACCTTGAGAACATCGCAAGAATTTGGCGCATAAAGCGCGGGCCTCGCCTATCAGCTTTCAGTGAGCATTCCAATTGGTGCGCTCGAGTATTTTTCAATAAGATAATAGCAGGTCCCCTTAGGTATCTTCAGGGCAAGTTACATGCAAACGACCCTCTTCATGGCATGGCGAAATCACTGTCAGAAAAACAGTATGATGCGGTACACTTCATCAATTACACCTCATCAAGAGAAGCTATCAGGCTGCGCAGACTTTCGCCTGTTCCCATTATCTACGAGTCATACGAATGCTGGCCGAAGGCCTTAGCAGACCTGCAAAAAGAACAGAGGGTTCCCTGGAATCATTTTGCATTATGGCGCAAGCGGGAAATCTCATGCGCCAAAGTAGCTAACGCAATAATTACTGTCAGCAAACCAATTCAGGAAACCTACAAGAAATTTTCTCCAAAGGCTTGTCACCTTACTATTTATAATGTTGCTTTAGCCGCCCCTCTACAGCCTGCCCCGATCCACTCCCCGCTACGTTTCTATTTGCAAAGCTTCCTCAGACAGCATTACGGAATTGAGTCAGCGCTGCGTGCATTTGCCCGTGTAGATAAAGACTATGAACTTACCATTCAGGGCCCTTCCTATGTTCCAGGCTATTTAGAAAGACTAAAACAACTAGTTAGTGAACTTAAACTTGATGATAGGGTGACCTTTGCGTCCCCCTGCAAAAACGAAGACTCTGTTGCTGCTGCAAATGACCATGATGTTGGGTTCTTGTTTTTGCCTTCGCGTATTGATGGAGCAGAGAACTACAACGGCAAATGGTCTCTACCCAATAAACTTTTTGTCTATGCAAGTGCCGGTCTTGCCATGATGTATAGCACATATCAAGAAACAACTCGTAATCTTCTTAACGGATCAGAAAGTGCCTTGTTTGTTGATGGAAACGACGAGGCAGCAATCGCGTGCTCAATAGAAGACCTTGTCGAAAATCCAGACAAGGTTACTTGCATGAAAAACGCATCTTATAACTGGGCACAAGGCTACACAATCAAAACAGAGGGTGCCAAATTAACAGAAATGTATCAAAGCATATTGTCAGTATAGCCATCACGCTGCAGCCTGTAAGTTAGCAAGTAGTGCATCGATGCGCTTAATAACCTGCTTACGACCTCTATTTACTGCCGCTTTTCGATAGGCTTTTAAGATTTCTATCCTTGTGCGCTCGATTGAATGTACGCGCATGGCATACTCATGACCACGGTAGGCCAAGTCGATTCGCCTTTCAGGATTATCGATTAAGTCAAGTATTGTGTCTTTTACTGTGTCTGGGGTCGCAGAAACAATAGGCAGGTCTGACGGATACGATTCTTGCAACGAAGGGCAAACATTTGCCACAACTGCACACCCGCGTGCCATTGCTTCTACAGAAGCAAGTCCATAGTCTCCGCAAAGTAGTTGCTCAACAACTATATCCGCCTTCCCCAGCTCTTCAATAACCTCACTTCGGCTCATGTCTTGAAGTAGTACAAAATCAATATCGCGAGCCTTGGATATCTCCTCGATAGCTGCCAGCACATATTTTGTGCCTTTTTTCTGGGGGCTTGACGGACCATGCATAATTACTATCTTGTCCTTGCTTAGACTATCATCTACGCTTGGCTCTAATGATGCGACATCCATGGTGCGCTCTAGCAAGAACGACTTCTCTTCATTTTCTGGTAAGACAGCTGGCAGCATGCCATGACCCATTGCAAGCACAAAATTTGCAGCTGCAAAGTCTCGCTGCGTTACTTGACCTAACTTCTCAAACTCTTCAAATAGTTCTGGACTAAAAGCCTCAAGCCACCAAGGATTCTCCTGCGCCCAGTCATAATTTCTCATGAAATCTAGTCCATGAAATTGAGCAATTGCAGGCTTTCTAAAAAGTGAAAGTATCGCAAAGTCCAGCTTTCGCATCTTGCTGTGTTCTGGCCAAAATCTAAATGAGTACTGCCAGTGGATAACGTCTGCCCATAAAACTGCCCTAATGTAACGGTAAAGAAATTTGATTAAGTGTGGGATATAAAAAGGGAAACCCTTAAGCTTACGGCCTGGTTGACGCACAGGAACATAGTCAAAAGACTCACTTTCTGGATTATCAATTCCGCGGGACGTAATAAGAAATTTTTTCGCTTCGATGCCAGCGTCTTGCTGGCCATCAATAATCGCATCCATAATCCACCGAATATTACCTGGCAGGTGCAGTACTCTAAGTGGTCTCACGAAATAATCTCCTCGCAACTACTGGCAAATGACACGATTAACAGCTAATACTATACTAGAGTTCAATCTGAAACAGTACACGAAAGAAGACTACACGCATGCAAAGTAAAACTTATACTGCCTATTTTGCCCTAGATGGATTTCTTGGTCTTTTCGGAGACACACGAGGACACTGGGCTATTGGGGGGGCAGAAATTCAAATGTACTACCTGGCATCTGCACTGGCAGATATGCCTAATGTATCTGTTGTTCTTCTGCACTCAGATAAGGCCTCTGTACCCACTATTAGTCATCCCCATATCACCACCGTTCAATATAGAAAGCCCATTGAACAAGGGCTTCCACTCTTATCGCGTCACATTAACCAAGGCATTATCCAGTCCCAATTTGGATTTCAAAGTGATGCATCGTTTTTTGTTGCATCAAATGATGAGCCCTTATGGCTTCTTAATGAGGCAAAAGCTCAAGGTATTCCTGTTCTCTATTGGGTAAACGGAAATAGCCTTGTGGATGGATCAGAACTCCTTCCGGAAGAAGCTCTTCTCTACAAAGATGTCTATATAGATATTGCAGATGGTATCGTGGCGCAAAACTCACTACAGAAAAAAGCTCTGAGCGAACGTTACGGGCGTGATTCAAAAATTATTCCGAACACTTTTCGCAGTGACGTACTGGAAACTGTTGATGAAAAAGATATAAGACCCATTCCGAACTCGCTACTTTGGGCTGGAAGGGTTGATCCTGTCAAAAGACCTTGGATAATTGAAGAACTCTCAAGAAGATTACCTGAGACAACCATCATCTGCGCATTACATGACAGAGGAGACAGTGGACTCTTCAGAGAAATCATGCACGATCTAAAAGACAAGACTAATGTAAATATTCACATTAGTCTTGAGCCAGAAAAATTACGAGAACTCTATTTGCAGGTGGATGCCGTCATCAATACCTCATCTACAGAGGGGTTTCCCAATACCCTTACCGAAGCGGCACTTGCTAGTAAACCTTATTTGTCTTTAGAGTTTGACCTTGATGGACTACTGACTGACGGATTTATGGGTCGATGCGCAAAAGGATGCGGGGAAACTTTCATCAAGCAAATTATTGAGATCCTTAACGCCGAAGAAGAGCGCAGCCGCATTGGACTCCGCTCAAAAGAATTCGTCAAAAAAGAATGGAACGACAAGGTTGTTGGAAGTAAATTCCTTGCCTATGCTGATGAGCTGCTTCGCTAGAAGAAGGCTTATTCGTCAATAACCTCAATCATCTGACTTTCAAAAAGCCTAGCATAGGTTCCCTGCTTATCCATAAGTTCCTGATGTGAGCCACTTTCCACGATTTTGCCATCATCAACAACCAGCAATTGATCAGCAGCTACAATCGTTGACAATCTATGAGCAATAACTATTAAGGTCTTCTTTCCGTGCAGTGTTGCAAGCGTTTGCTGAATATATCCTTCAGACTCACTATCCAGTGAAGAGGTAGGTTCGTCAAAAACAAGTATCTCGTTGTCTTCTAGTAGCACGCGCGCAAGCGCGATACGCTGACGCTCCCCTCCACTAAAACGAACTCCGCGGTCTCCCAGCAGGGTATCAAGCCCGTGTGGAAGGTCGTAGACAAAAGTCGCATGAGCAGCCTCCATAGCTTCCCTGACCTGTTCTTCGGTAGGCTCAAAGCCAAGGCCATAAGTAATATTGTCATAGACAGTGTCATTGAATAGCATGGGCATCTGGGTAACGTACCCGATTGACCTTCTTAGAGACTTAATATCGAAGTCCTTAACATTAACCTCGTCGTAGCTGATTGAGCCGCCACTTACGTCCCTCATCCTGGGAAACAGCTCCACAAGAGTAGATTTCCCGGCACCACTTCGGCCCACTAAGGCCGTAAATGACCCTACAGGAACCTCTGCCGTAACACCCTTAAGAACTGACTTTCCTCGCGAAATTAACTCCCCCTGAGCGTTATACACATCAGGGTAATCAAAGGATACACCTTTTAGTGAAATGCCCTGCTCTAGCTTATTAAAAACCTTTGCTCCTGACTTGATGGTATTAGATTCTGCAGCTGCGTCGAACATTTCTCGAGTAAGTTTGACGCCCGCGGCTGCCGCAGTTATCCCTCTGATTGCATCATTAAACTCTTTTACCTTGGCATTTAGTCGAACAAGGATAAAGAGAAGAAGGGCTAGCTGGGCAAGCGTGGAGCCCAGAAAAGCGATACCAATATACAGGGTGATAAAAACTGAAAGCATTTGAAGAGGGTCGACCATTACTTCTACAGAAGCCCCTACGCGTGATGCTCGAATCCCCAGTCCGCGCATAACCTCTGAAGTCTCACGGATGTTCTCTGACTCTTCGTCCTTTGTAAACCTAAGCTTCACCAGCTGCATCTGTGCCATACGTTCTGTAATTTTTCCCATGAGCTTTTGGCTAAGACGGGCATTCCTTAGGGCATTGTTAGCAATCCACTTGAGGACGCGCCTATTTACCAAAGTAACCAACAGGGCAAAGAATAAGGCAACAAGGGTAAGCTCCCATGACAGGAACAAAAGAATCGCAACATACATAACCATAAGCAAGATTGTGCCAATCAGGTTAATAACAGCAAGGACAGCATTACCCGCCGAACCTGTCTGACCCATGACCACACCAACTAGCTGCCCTACGGGATGTCGCGTATAAAACTCTGGGTCAGCGCTGTAGACCATGTCAACAACCTTCATGCGAAGTCTCAACATGATTCTGCTTGAAACAACTGCGCCATACCACACGCGAAAATAAAGGGAAACATTGCGCAGCACGACAGAGCCAAACGCCAACAGCAAAAGCACCACAAGTGTTGGCTCTAGATTTACAAAAGCTAAAATATCAGCTAGAAACTGCCAGTAAAATCCTCCTGAGTCCTGCAAAGCAGATTGTCCGCCCTCTGCATACTGCAAAATAGGTAGAAGCAAAGTAAGTCCAAAACCCTCAAGTAGCGTAGCCACCAGCACAAAGGCAACTAGACCCATAACCTCAGACCGCTTAACCTCAACAAAGGCAAAGAGTCTTTTGACCGCGTTATATCTGCTTACCTCTTTAAGTTTTTCTATGTACTTTCTCAACATTCCTCCAAGGAGTTGAACACCTTTACGTACTTTTCTCTAGCACCTTCTGGACTGTAGTCTTCAATAAGGATCTTATGTGCACGATCAGCATATCCTTCACGCAGTACCTTATCACTGATTAGTACTTTTGCCGAAGACACAAATTGACTAAAGTCGCCACGAGCATTAATTCCCGCATCACGCTTTTCAAATAGTCCCCCGTCTAATTCAAGCTGCAAGGAAAGTACTGCTGCTTTTCCTGCGAATGCCTGCATGATTGTTGATGTTGGCTCAGACCCATACTCTTTCGTAAAAGCAAAGACTTTGGACCGATTAAACAGCATTTGAGCCTCTTCAACACTGATTTGCCTGTCTATAAGTTTAAGATTAGGAATCTCTGTCGCGGCACGCCTCAAATAGTTTAGCAAGTCAATATGCCCTGGGGGTGCCAACATTAGAAAGGTGTAACCTGGCAAACTTTTGGCAAGGTCAATAAATTTCCAGGGTTGATACGCAGCCTGACAGCTAGCTACCCAAAGAAAGTCAATGTCTTTACTTATCTCTGCATCTGCCGGGTCATGAGGAAAGCCCTTTTGAATAACGGTTGATTCAATACCCGCCTCTCGAAGTTTTTTCTGCTGCATCTGAGTCTGCACAACTACGGCATCCACTTTTCGTATGTAGCCAAGGGCATGATTATCTGACCTTGAGTCAATACCCAGGGATTCAACGTCTTTTTCTGAAGCCGCTCGAAACACTGATTTAGCAGAAGCAAGCTCAGCCTCAAAAACTAATTCTCCCGCATGATATTCCATGGTTGAAAAGACAATACGGTTTTTTGGAAGACTATCGTACGTTTCCCTGTCCTCTACAGGCCTCCAAGGAATGCCCCTGGGTCTGCCCAATACGTGCGATAACTTGCGAAAAAGTCGCCAGGGCAGACTTGAATGCGCTTTTTTTCGTGAAAGTAATTGTATCCCTTCGCCATCCAGGACATCCACGGCAATATAAGGCCTCGCAGAATTGACATTGAAAACAAAGTACACATCGAACTGGTCTACTTCCAAGAGTTGCCGTGCGATAAGGTACATATTTAGTCCCGCACCGCCATACCTGGGAAGATCTTCGCCCCCCTTAAAAAGCGACGCTGCTTCCTCGCAGAGGAAGATAATTGCTGTTTTATCTCGCATCAGTCTTGTCGCTTTCTTTCAGACGAAAACTTTTTCTTACTTCGTCAGCAGGGGCTGGGGGTTTTAGCCTTAAGAACCTCAGGATATCCACTATGGACTGCCTTAGGATTTCAATAGAATCCTGCGCAAGCTCTTTCGCCTTGTCCCTGCTCCTTTTCAGTATGCCTGCAGGTCGCGGTACAACAGGAATATTAAGTCTACGAGCATAGCGGCGAATGTAATTCGCCTGCCTTTTTGCCTCAAGTGCTTCGCAGTGGTTCACAAACCGGGCCAGTACGTTTTCTCCGGTGCCTTCAGCATACCTCTCGATGAAGAATTGAGGATCCGCCTTTTTAACGTAGAGCACCCTTTGGTCAGCTGCGCTCATGAGTGCCGTCCCATTGTCAAAAATATGTGAAAGATGGTTTCCTTCTGGGGTGCGTGTACAAAAATAAAGAACCTCGTCAATATAATACTCTTTACTTGCTTTTCTTAGACGCCAATTCCATTCGCACTCAAACCCATTAATCCCCGGTACCGGTCGAACCTGTTTAAGCAAATCAACATGTGAACATGATCCTGTGTCCCCTCTAGGGCGCAAATCTTTTGAGATAATCCCTGACGAATAGCCTGCTTCGATATGAGCAAGATCCCCCTCGACTATATTGGCTGCACCATATAAGATTCGTTTAACATCAGTCGGAATTTGATGCATGTGTTCTTTTATTATCTGCAGAGTATTGTGGTCTAGGAACTTGGTGCTTCCAAGAGGAACAAGCCACTCACCGCGCATATTATCTATTGCAGTATTATAACCACTCTGAACACCACTATTTATCTTGTGGCGCAGTATACGCACTCTGGGATCATCGTACTGAGCTAAGACCTCATCGGTATTATCTGTTGAATGGTCATCAACGACAAGAATCTCAAAATTTGTATACGTCTGCGCAAGAACACTGTCGATAGCAGTAGGCAACGCGTAGGCTCTATTAAAAGTAGGAATGAAAACGCTAAACAGAGGATTCTCAATTGTTTGCTGTGACATTAAATCTACCCACCAACCAGGGACGCTCTTGTACCAGCCGCCCCACACAGGGTCTCAACCATTCTTGGAGCCGTTTTTCCATCCCAGCCCTCTGGCCGGTAAGGTCTACGTGCCGCACGCAGGGCTTCCGAAAGGTCTTCACCTAAGGTGTCTAAAGTAGAGAGCACATTGGTGCCGCCATGCTCCCTTAAGGTTATGGGGCGCTCCGTGTTGTCGCGCAGGGTCACACAGGGGGTACCTACTACACAACATTCTTCCTGTAGCCCCCCGCTATCTGTAAGAAATGCCCGTGCACTTAAGTTAAGGCGTAAAAGGGCGTGATAGCCAATTGGTTGATCCAGAATAATGTTGCCGTTATCCTCTAGGGCGTCAAGCAAACCAAACTCTGCTAGCTTCGCGTGTGTCCTGGGATGTGCAGGCCAGAAAAATTTCATTTCTTCATGTGCCTCACTCATGACTGCATCAACAATTTGAGTCAGCTTTTCGGCAGAATCAACGTTAGCTGGTCTATGCAGGGTAACTACCACGTAGTGATCTTCCTGTAACCCCTCAAGTAGCGCTAACTTTTCTACCTTTGGTAGTTCCCTGTCCAGGGTATCTATCATGATGTTCCCTGACAAGTGAACGGAATCAGAAGTATGTCCTTCTTGCATTAGGTTCTCTACTGCAAATCTGTCAGGAGCAAGCAACCGGTCACTTATGCTGTCTGTGACTAACCGGTTGATCTCTTCAGGCATAGACTTGTCATTACTGCGCAAACCTGCCTCAATGTGTGCTACCTGGATTCCTAGCTTTTTTGCAGTAATCGAGCAAGCTGCCGTTGCATTTACATCACCAACCACAACAACAAGGTCAGGCTTTTCAGTTAAGCAAACTTCTTCGAAGGCAATCATCGTCTTTCCCACTTGCTCTGCATGGGTCCCGCTACCAATATTTAGGTTAATATCTGCTTCTGGGATACCAAGCTCCGCAAAGAATGCCTTCGACATTTTGTCATCGTAGTGCTGCCCTGTATGAACTAAAAGGTGATCAATGCAGGCTTCACTGCCACGGACTTTATTCGACTGATTATGCACGCTAATTGCCCTGCAAAACGGTGCAATCTTGATGAAATTTGGTCGTGCCCCAACAACACTAATCCATTTCACGTGTGTACTCCTCAATATGACGCTTCAGGGCAAGGTAGCTATCTTCGCTTAAACCATGCTCCATTTTGCAGGCATCACGCAGGGCTGTTTTCTGGTCAACACCTAGATAGATGAGCCACTCAGAAATAAGCTTATGACGCTCATATACGTGCTGGGCAATATTTTCACCCGTAGCAGTAAGGACAATGGATCCGCCTTCCTCCACAGTAATATAACCAGCCGCGCGCAAGTTTTTCATGGCAACACTCACACTGGGCTTTGAGTATTCAAGAGCATTGGCAATGTCGACAGAGCGAACCGTCGCACCCTTTTTGCCTAAGACAAATATTGCTTCTAGGTAGTCCTCTACTGATTCTGTAAGTTTATCTGTCACTGCTGTCACACCTAACCTTGAACAGTCTTCTGATACAGCATAACTAAATAAGGGCAATAAAGATAATTGCCACAACAATACCTACAAGCGCAGAGATCGCAGGGATACGATCCTTGTTAGTGACAATCGTTTGAGGAAATATCTCGCCAAAGACAACATACAGCATGGCGCCCCCGGCAATCGCCAAGGACAGAGCCAGCGCAAACGAAGATATTCCCCCAATAAGGACACCCAGGATGGTACCAATAACGGTCGTAGCACCCGCAGCCATCGTCAGAAGAATCGTCTTGATCTTTGACAGTCCTCCTGAAATAAGAGGGGCTGATATCGCCATACCTTCAGGAATATTATGCAGAGCAATTAAAAGACCAATCGTCACACCTAGGGCGATTTCATATTGACCCGCAGCACCCATGGCCAGACCTTCGGGAATATTGTGCAAGGCAATGGCAAACAGAATGACCATACCCGCACGAAGCATGTTGCCTCTTTTTGCAAGCAGCTCATCAGCATGGAAGAACTCCCCGTAATTGTCATGCAGTTCATTGTTTTTATGCTGCTTCTTCGCCTGTCTAGCACGCGTGATTTTGTCAATCAGCTTATTGAGGCCCATCACAACAAACACGCCTATAATAAGTCCGACAACCGCCGTGACTACCCCTGAATATTCAATAGCTTCAGGAATTAGTTCAAGTAGCACTATGGCAAGCATTACCCCACCAGCAAAGGAGAGGAATATACTGATAGTACGTTCTGTTCGTGTCCCAAAGAGGGCTGTGATGATACTTCCAAGTCCCATGCCGACAACACCTGCAAGGACACTTAGAATGATTATGAGAAGACTTAAATTCATAGGCCTATAATTTTATCACTGAGGACGGGGCTGACGCACCAAATACGTTGCGCGTATCAAGAATAAGCGATGACTGTTCTGCTACAAGCCTGTAGTCAACGTTACTGTGTCCAGAAAGTACGATTACTGCATCTGCTGACTGCAATTCCTCTGCAGTCAAATCTACGCTGTGCACTTTCTTGCCATCTTGCGTGTACTGGGGTACGTGGGGATCATGATAACGAACCTGTGCACCCTTCTCTTCGATTCGTGCAATCACGCTCATGGCAGGACTTTCACGCATGTCATCAATGTCAGCCTTATAGGCTACGCCTAGCGCAAGAATGCGCGCGCCATTAAGCGCCTTTCCTTGCGTGTTCAGCGCGTCCATCAAGCGGCGTGCAACATAATAGGGCATATCTTCATTGATGCGACCTGCTAGCTCAATAAATTGGGTATGAAAATCATACTCGCGAGCCTTCCACGACAAGTAAAAAGGATCAATAGGTATGCAGTGCCCGCCCAGTCCAGGTCCCGGGTAGAAAGGCATAAACCCAAAGGGTTTCGTTTTTGCCGCATCAATCACTTCCCAGATATCAATATCCATGCGCTCACAAAGTTGCGCTAGCTCATTTACCAGCGCAATATTGACACCACGGAAGATGTTTTCAAATAACTTTGAAAGCTCTGCTGCGCGCGCAGTAGATACTGGTACGACAGTGTCGATGAACTTACTATAAAACAATGTGGCAAGTTCAGTTGACCTTTCGTCTACCCCACCAACCACCTTTGGGGTATTGGTAATCTTCCACGTCTCATTGCCAGGATCTACACGTTCTGGTGAGAATGCTACAAAAAGATTGTTCCCCAGCTTAAGTGTTTCCCCCTCGATAAGGGGCAGTAGCACTTCCTCTGTAGTTCCTGGGTAGGTAGTTGACTCAAGCACCACTAAGATATCTGACTTCAGGTACGGTGCAATATCATTAGCCGCAGAGACCATATGGGAAACATCGGGCTCCCCATGAGCATTTAGGGGCGTTGGTACGCAGATGACCATAACATCACAGCCTGCAGTACGTGAAAAATCTACCGTAGCCTCGATTAAACCTTTTTGAACAAGAGGGGTTAGCTCTGCATCACTTATATCCCCAATATGACTGGTGCCTGAATTTATCTTTTGAACATTCTTCTCTGAAATATCAAAGCCAATACAACGACTGCCCGACCGTTCAGCCATGGCGACGATAAGCGGTAGTCCTACATATCCCAAACCAACAACACCAAAAACGGCATCGCCTGCATTGATTTTTTGCTCTAAAGCACTGCCTGTCACTGTCTGATTCATAGGACTTCCCTTCAGTCGTCTGCCGACAGTTTAGTCATTATGGCGCGAACATCGTCACGGTAATTGTTATTTTCTAGCGCCAACACCAGATTTGCCTCGAGCCATGACAGGATGTTTCCCGTGTCGAAGCTGCTTCCACTGGGTACCTCTACCGCATACAGGTCTTCGTACTGAAGAAGCTCAACCAGGGCATCTGTTAGCTGAACCTCTCCCCCCACACCGGGCGGAGTACTCTGAAGAATCTCCATAACGCGCGGTGTCAGTAAATAGCGTCCTAGCACAGCAAGGTTGCTTGGCTCAGTTCCTGGCGCAGGCTTTTCCACCAAGCCATCAATCTTGAAGACTCCTGGCTCGATCGCTTTCCCGCTAATAACCCCATATCGTGAAGTTAGTTCTGGAGCAACGCGTTCAACCGCAATAATCGAAGCGTTGTATTTTTTATAGGCTGCCTGCATCACGGGCAAAATGTTCTGACTGGGGACGATAATGTCACCCAACAAAACATAGAAGGGCTCTGCACAAACAAAGGACTCACCACAGGCAACTGCCTGCCCTAATCCCCCAGGATACCTTTGGCGAACATAGAAGAGCTCTGCCAAATCTGAGATATCTTTTACGTTTTTAAGCTGCCCGTTCTTTGCACCCTTTTCAAGCATTTCTTCAAGTTCAACAGAGCGATCGAAGTGGTCTTCAATAACCTTTTTATTGCGCCCCGTGACCAGAAGAACTGCATCTACCCCCGCAGATGCAGCCTCTTCAACAACGTACTGCATGATAGGTTTATCCACCACAGGCAGCATTTCTTTTGGTTGTGCCTTAGTTACCGGCAGAAACCGTGTTCCTAATCCTGCCGCAGGAATTATGGCCTTCATGTTAGGCAAGTTCGCTCAACACTTCGCCTGCAGCGGCAATCAGGGCATCAATATCAGCCTCAGTAGTTGCACATGACGCAAAGCAAGCCTCGAACTGGCTAGGCGCAAGCCACATTCCACGGTCTAACATCGCGCGGAAATAGCTGGCATAGAAATCTGTGTCTGCCTTTGAAGCGCTATCCCAATCACTTACGGGGCCTTCTGTAAAATACAGGCAGGTCATAGACCCAACCTGCGTACCAAAGGCAGGAATACCAGCACTCTCTGCCGCGGCCTTCAGGCCACTCGCAAGACGCTTACCCTTTGCCTCAAGATCCTCATAAGTACCTGGGCGTGACAGCTTGTCTATTACCGCGATACCTGCTGCCATCGCAATAGGGTTTCCACTAAGTGTCCCTGCCTGGTATACCGGTCCAAGGGGAGCCAACTTCTCCATAATGCCACGGCGTCCACCAAAGGCACCCACGGGGAATCCGCCGCCGATAATCTTACCTAAGGTTGTCAAGTCAGGAGTAATCCCATAATATTCTTGAGCACCACCCAGTGCTAGACGGAAGCCCGTAATTACCTCATCAAAGATAAGTAGTGCACCGAATTCGTCACACAGATCACGTAATCCCTGCAAGAAACCTTCTGCTGGTGGGATTACTCCCATATTTCCTGCTACAGGCTCAAGAATCAGGCAGGCTACCTCTTCTGGACTAGCTTCAAATACTGCTCTTACTGCAGCAAGGTCATTATAAGGTGCAATAAGCGTATCTGCTGCATTGCCCTTTGTTACCCCTGGGGTTGAGGGAATACCTAATGTCACCAATCCTGAACCAGCTGACGCAAGAAGCCCGTCGCTGTGTCCGTGGTAATTTCCGTCAAACTTGATAAGCTTGTCACGGCCTGTATAGCCACGCGCTAGTCGAATAGCACTCATGACGGCTTCCGTACCTGAAGACACAAAACGCACTAAGTCGATGGACGGAACTGCATCAACCACAGCTTTTGCCACCATAGTCTCAAGAGCAGTAGGGGCACCAAAACTTGTTCCGCGCTTTAACTGGTCGGTGACTGACTCAATTACTTCTGGTGCGCCGTGACCTAGAATCATGGGGCCCCAGGACTGCACAAAGTCGATATATTCCCTGCCCTCAACGTCATAGATGCGCGAACCTTTCGCACTATCTATAAAACGCGGAGTCGTCCCCACACTTTTGTAGGCGCGTACCGGAGAGTTTACCCCACCAGGAATGTACTTTTGCGCCTCTTCAAAAAGCTGTACCGAATTCAGCATACTTACCCTTTCTACTGCAATTTTTGTTCTGTTTCCCTATTCGTTTGTTCTTTATTCATTTGTTCTTTTCTTGCCTCACTATTGGCGTGATAGTGATAAAGCTCTAACTCGTAAAAAGTTTGAGTCTGTTTTCTAATACTATCAACTATTACACCACAGACCCCTGATAGCAGCGACATTATCATGAAACCGATAGAAACTACGAGCGTCGGTATATACGTCACAAAGCCTGTCGACAAATACTCTGCCAAGGGTCGAATAAACAAGAAAAGACCTAGGGCAAATAAAAGGGCGCTAGCCAGTCCGAAAAAGAGCAGTGGTCTAAAATCTTTAAACAGGGCAAAGACTGTCTTAAGTACGCGCATTCCGTCTGGAATTGTTCTCAATTTAGAATAGCTACCCTTTGGCCGGTCGCGGTACAACACAGGATGGTGCGTAACGAGAAAGTTCTTATCCAGCGCATGAATGGTCATTTCTGTCTCTATTTCAAAACCACCCACAAGTGAAGGATAAGTTTTGACAAATTTGCGCGAAAAGGCACGCGCGCCCGTCATGACATCTATAATGTCGCTTTTAAAGATTCTATTAATAAGCCACCTTACTAGCTTATTTCCTACCCCGTGGAAAGGGCGCTTATTTTGCTCAAAGTATGTACCTGAAAGACGGTCCCCAATAACCATGTCAGCCCTGCCCGTGATGATATCATCCGCTAAGGCAACAACATCCTTTGCTTCATACGTGTTGTCACCATCAGCCATCAGATAAACATCTGCATCAATGTCGCGAAACATTGACCTGATAACAAAGCCCTTGCCCTGACGGTACTCCCGCCTAACATGGGCACCAGCCGCCGCTGCAACAGCAGCAGTGTCATCGGTCGAGTTATTGTCAAAGACATACACCGCAGCGGAAGGAATCAGTTCCCTATAAACAGCAACGGTCTGTCCAATGGTCTGGGCCTCGTTATAGCAAGGTAGCAGTACCGCTATACGCTCATGCCTATCGAATTGTGTATCTGCTTTAGACATGAGCACTCTTTTCCTGACGGGACTTAAAGCCTGTCCAATCTATAGACAGTACAACGAAGAGCATCACAGCCAGTACCGATGCTACCTGCAGTCTATAGGTAAACCAACTATGAAACGTTGAGTGATGGACAAGCACGAAATACCACACATAAGGGCCAGCTGCTACAAGCAACATAGGCAAGGCTAGCTTAACCTGCGCAAAAGAGGTTCGTGACTTCTTAACAAGCAGCCACCAAATTCCAACAAGCGCCACCAACACTACAGCCGCTATTAGAAAGAAGTCCCCCATGAAGATTCTTCCGTCGGGATGAGCCACAAATAGCTGATACAAATTATTGTAGATTGCACCAAAGCGGTAATGCAGACCGCCGCCTTCAGTGCCACCTCTTTGTGTAAGTGCATAAACGAATTCACTATTTGCATATTCGAAGCTGTAGAACATGCCTACTGCAAGCCACTTTGTAAGCCAGAAACCCGCATACCCCACTAACCAGGCTGCTCCCACAGAGACAGCTTTCATAAGTGACTTCTCTTTACGTATCTTTATACTCCATAACAAATACAGCGCAAGGGGCAGCAAGAACGTCAAAAGTGGCGTCGTGAGAAAGTCAAAGAATGCTGTCAAAGCACCTATGACAAGAAAAAACGGAATAATCCATTGATGCCTTTCGCTACGCTGCAGCATCCAGTACAAAACCAAGGTCGCAAGAAAAGCAATCAGATACGAGGTGAAGAACTGAAAACCAAGCGGAGTAATCCATGAGAAGGTCAAAAGTAATGCCACGATAAAGGCTATGCCGCTAGATAGCCCCCCTGTGCGCCTAAACACCTCGAACACCACTAGGGACAAAACTGCAAAAACTATACAGTTCAGCACGATGATGTTCATGGGTGAAAGTACTGTCAGCAAGGCACGCATAGGTACCACGTACCCATGCCAGTACAAGACATAGGTGCGCTGCTGTTCTGTGTTCGTAGGATCATTTACCAGATTAAGCAGTGCCTGCGTCGGAGAGATTCCTCCTGTTCCATCCCCACCTGGAGTTCCGTCCCCTATCGCATGATAGGGTGCCAAAATCATGTTCTCTGTAGCTGTGCGGTTCTCATCAGGGATAGCCTGCATCAGCATTATTCCATCAGTAAAGCCATCATAACGATACTTTGGCGTCTCAGAAATCAGCACAGGATAATCGCCACGAGCCTGGATTTCAACCGAATCACTGCGAACCGAATCCGCGATTATTTGTGACGGAATAAGGCCACTCAAGAACAGTGTTGTGATGCACAGTAATGCTGCAACAATAAAGGCTACCGCACAATAAAGTAGTGTCCGCACGGTAAACTACCTACTGTACCGATCTTCGAAGCGCTCAATGTCATCTTCGCCTAGGTAGTCACCTACAGCGACCTCAGTGACACGCAGGATTGTGTCGCCTTCATTTGCCAGACGGTGGATTGCGCCTGTGGGAATAAAGGTCGATTGTCCTGGATAAACGGTCTGCGTTACTCCGTCTACTTCAACCTGGGCTGTACCCTCTATGACAATCCAATGCTCACTGCGCTGCTTGTGCCTTTGCAGGGAAAGGCTTGCACCGGGCAGGACTTCAATTTCTTTTACTTGGTAACCAATGCCACGGGTCAGCATAGTCCAGCTGCCCCAGGGACGCAGACTTGTCTGTGACTGCTTTGTTTCTGGTGCCCCGCGACGCTGCAACTCATCTACGATAAGACGCACGTCTTGAACGCGGTCTTTTGCTGCGACAAGAGTTGCATCTTCTGTGTCAACAACCACAACATCAGATAGGCCTAGGGTAGCCACAAGTCGCTTCGAGCTGTAGTTAATCGTGTTAGCCGAACCAACATCAACACCCTGCCCTATTATTCGCGTGCCCTGCTTATTAGGTTCTTGTAAGGCCTCTAATGAGAGTAATGATCCCACATCAGACCAGCTAATTGCTGTCGGAACCACCTTTACTTTTTTCGATAACTCTAAAGCAGCCTTATCAAAGGGCTCTTTGGGTAGCTGAGCAAAGCGTTTAGCTGCATCCTTACTCTCCGGATTTGCGGCCAATTCCCTAGAAACTGCCACAATGTCAGCATTGCCCTTTGCAGACCGTGCGTCAGGGCAGCCCTTCTGTGCCGCCTCAAGCTCTGCAAGGATTGCATCAGCGCGCGCTACAAGCATGCCGGAATTCCAGTAATAGTCACCTTCCGCTAGGTAGCCTATTGCAGTCTCAAGGTCAGGCTTTTCAACAAAGCGCTTTACCGGCAATACTACGGCTGGCTCTAGTTGATTATGCTGACCTGCTTGACCGTTCCTACTTAAAGGTATTTCCTGACTTACAGGCTGCCTATCACGAGCATTGTCTGCTTGAATATACCCAAAGCCTGTCTCTGGGGCTGTAGGGTGCAAGCCGATAGTTACGAGGCTTCCATCTGACGCTGCCTCTACTGCAGTTACGATGGTCTGAATCCAGCGTGGTCCGTCCTCTGTCAGGTGATCTGCTGGCAACATAATAAGAGTTGCCTCTTCATCACAGGAATCCACTACAGCAGCGGCTAGGGCCAGTGCGGGTGCTGTATTTCTTGCTGCGGGTTCAACGATGTAGTTAATAGGCAGACTCCCCCATTTTTCGTGAGAAAGAATATGGTTGCGCAGCTCATCAATCAAGGATTTGCCCACAACAATATGAATTGTGCCCTTAGATCCAATAACCTCTTCGGCGCGGTTTAGGGCATCAATCAGTAAAGAATCAGTTCCAAACAAACTGAGCATTTGTTTTGGTGCCTGCTCACGGGACAGAGGCCAAAAGCGTGTGCCGCTGCCCCCCGCAAGTATTACCGCATGTAAGGATGAGTGCTGCACAGGTTAGGGTTACCCGTCACTTTTAGCTGTAGAGTCGCCTTGAGTACCGTCCCCCTGAAGGTCATAGGTCTCGCCCTTCCAGGCAGAGGGCACATAGCTACAATAAGGTTCTGCTGCCAAATAGTCGCCACCCGTGGCCTCAAGTGCACGGGCACGGCAGCCACCGCATACCCCACGAAACTCACAAGCACCGCACTTGCCCTTAAGCTTTGAATAATCACGCAGGTCATTAAATACCTTTGAGCTTGTCCAGATGTCAGCGTAAGCCTCTTCCCGTACATTACCCAACTGCATATCAAAGTAACCACAGGGCTGAACATCCCCAATATGACTGATAAAGCAGAAGGTAATCCCACCCAAGCAACCACGCGTCATAGCGTCTAGGCCGTACTCTTCTACCGTGACTTCGCGTCCTTCTGCATGAGCCAGCTGGCGAATGATGCGGTAGTAGTGCGGCGCATCTGTTGGTTTAAAGTGCAGGTCACTGGTCTTCTGGCGGTGATAGGCCCATGTCAGCACTTCTTCATAACGCTCTGGACTTAGCTCTTGTTCTGTCAGATCGCTTGCGCGCCCTGTTGGAACTAGCATAAAAATATGGAAGGCATCCACATGCAAGTCTTCTGCTAACTGATGGATTTCCTCTAGCCTGTCTGCGTTGTGCTTCGTAACCGTAGTATTGATTTGTACACCCACACCAGCAGCCTTGGCATTCTTGATGCCCTCTACGGCCTGCTCAAATGATCCTGGCATGACGCGAAATTCATCATGTTCTTTTGCTGTAGGGAAATCGATAGATACAGAGATGCGCGGAATGCCATGCTTTGCTAGCTTTTCTGCAACCTCTGGGGGAATCATCGTGGCGTTAGTGCCTACTACGGGCATAGCTCCTTTTTCATGACAGTAGTCTATGATGTCCCAAATGTCGTCACGCAGTAGCGGCTCGCCACCCGTCAAGATGATAATAGGGTTCGATATAGTCACGATGTTATCGATGACCCCTTTGATTTCATCAAGCGAAAGCTCGCCTTCATAGGTTCCGTAACGTGACGCAGCACGGCAATGTACACAGTTCAAGTTACATGAACGCGTAATTTCCCAGGCGATAATACGCGGGGCCTTGATGCCCGTGCGTTCCTCATAAGCAATAGCCTCAGGTCCGCCGCCCGGCCTAAAGCCCACGCTGCGTGCACCACCATGACGCTGACGTACACCACCCTCGCCACTGCTGCTTCCCCCACCATGAGGGCAGGTCGCAACTGAACCTTTTTTAATGTGCGCAGGATGTCCACCAGAAGACATCGCCCCAACAGGAGGGTGTCCAGGAGGCTTCTTCCCCGTCATAGGCGGGTGGTTCGCAGGAATCTTTCCGATAGGCGGATGTCCCGGGGGCATTCCGCCCTTAAACATCTTTGCAGCCATCGCAGCCATTTTTCCTAGCGGAGGGTGCCCAGGCGGCATCTTATCAGCATGTGCACCGGGGTGACCATCCATGCCTGCAATAGACCTATGACCTTCTGGCATACCACCAATAGGCGGGTGTCCTTCAGGCAAGTCAGGAACAGGGGGGTGTCCTGGGGGTTTCTCCCCCACCATGGGTGGATGCCCTGGTGGAATCATATCGATTGCGGGATGACCTGGAGGCATCTTATCAATAGGCGGATGACCTGCAGGGATATCAGGGTGTCCAGGTGGCATCTTTTTGCTATCGTCTTTGTCCTGTGCCTTCCCACCCATAGGAATGGCAACACCTTCTGCGCCACAACCTGAAAGGGACGCCATGGCATCAGCCATAGCTTGTTCATCTAAGTCGTCAAAATCTGGACGTCCTTCATCGTTTGACATAGGGGTGTACTCCTTTATTCTAGTCTTTGAGCCAGTTGGCTACATCTTTAGCATGATAGGTGATTATGAGGTCTGCGCCTGCACGCTTAAAGCCAAGCATTGTTTCAAGCACTACTTTCTTTTCGTCAATCCAGTCATTAGCAGCTGCTGCCTTTACCATGGCGTACTCACCACTAACGTTGTAGGCGCAGGTGGGATGACCGAACTCACTTTTCAGCACAGAAATAATATCCATATAGGCAAGCGCTGGTTTGACCATGATGATATCTGCCCCTTCCCCGATATCAAGGGCTGTTTCACGAATGGCCTCATCAGCGTTGGCTGGATCCATTTGGTACTGGGCACGTCCACCAAAGGAAGGAGTCGAACCTGCAGCGTCACGGAATGGTCCGTAGTAGCCACTGGCATACTTTGCGCTGTAGGCCATGATGGGGACATTGATGTAACCTTCACTGTCAAGCGCCTGACGAATAGCTTCGACCCTACCGTCCATCATGTCAGAGGGTGCTACCATGTCTGCACCTGCACGGGTATGCGACAGTGCTACCTGCGCAAGCAAGGTCAGCGTAGGGTCGTTTAGTACGTAACCCTCTTTGTCCAGCAAACCACAGTGTCCGTGGTCAGTATATTCACAAAGACATACGTCGGTAATCACATAAAAGTCTGGATGAGCAGCTTTGATAGTGCGAACGGCTTCTTGCACGATACCGTCATCTGCAAAACCCCCACTGCCCTGGGCATCCTTATCTGGCGGAATACCAAAAAGGATTACTGCAGAAATCCCCAAGTCTTTTAGTTCCTGAATTTCGCCATCTAGCTGATCCAGTGACAGTTGAAATACCCCTGGCATCGAAGGAACCTCATCACGTAGACCTGCACCAGGCTTTACAAATAGCGGATAGATAAGATCAGCAGGACTTACTGTATTCTCACGCACCAAAGAACGGATAGTAGGATTTACGCGCAGTCTGCGCGGCCTAACCTGAGGATAATTCATGCCAGTAGACTCCTTAGCAAGCTATCGTTGCGAGCAGTTGATTTGCAATGTTCCATTATAGATTATTGCAGGGTATTACGTTTGCTTGAAGGTGAAATATTTGTGTCCCAGATAGGAGAAGACCGTAACTATGCACAGAGTGATTAGCTGCCCCAGTAAGGGATGGAATCCCAGCACCAACGTAAAGAGCGCCAGCAGTGCTGAAGCAGCAAGTTGTGCCGGCAGATAAACTAGGTACGACCGCAGAATTTGTGGAACAAAGGATCCCTCTGCGCGAAAAGCAAAGAACTTCAAGTTTAAGGTTGCCAGTGGCACCCCTACTACCCAGGTAATCCATTGAATTATTAAAGGGGAGCTATCCCAGAGGCCAAAAAGCGGTGTTAGTAACCATAGTCCTAACGCGAAAAGGCCATAGGCAACTACAGTGTTTACGCCCCCTGCAATGAGGAAGCGAAGTTTTTCACTGTGAGTGCCGTTAAGGACTTTGCCTAGTAAAGTCTTTAGTGAATCTGATGACATGCTATTTATTATAGTCGGTGACAGATCTTAGTGAGAATGTATCAGTTTGATACATTCCGCCCATTTGTTCGTTTATTTCTGTGTATCAGTTTGATACATTTGCACGCCACCGGCGGATTGGCACACCTTGACAAAGCACTCAATGCTAAAAGTGCACCCCACAAGGAGTGCACCTTTAGGCTTAATTCACTGTCATCCAAAGCCTTACGTTAAGCTTGATCCTGCTCTCTTGTTCGGCAAAGGCTGGCAGCAGCAAAGGTTGCCACAAGTGCAGCAACCGCTGCTATCTGAACAAACCAATTGTCTGAATCTCCCGTTTTTGGTCCTGCGGTAGTCGCACGCGCCACAGCAGTTGTTTCTACCGCGGGCTCTGGTACCGAAGGAGTAGTCTCTGTACTAGAGTCTCCTGCAACAGGAGGGGCCGGTGCCGTCGGGGTAGTTTCTGCAGACCCTACCAGTGTTTCGAAACCAATATACAGCCTTACTAAAACGTTTGTGGCAGCTTCATCAGAAAAAAGATAGTCAAGCCAGACCAATTCCAGCCCTTGAGATTGGCGAGCCTCTCCAAGCGCTTCGAACCAATCCCAAAATGGATCATAATTAGCAAATTCATATTCCCCAGTACCTTCAGGGAAGTCAAAATAAAGAACCTCACCTGTGCGAACATCATCAACATAGACAACAATCGGAATACTCATTGTTCCTGCAGGCACAATCCCACCGAGCTCTTCTATGCCCATTTCTTCAACATAGACTTCTGCTTCAGTCCCTATGTCTGAAACCACTTCATTCGGCACTGCATCAACTACAGAAGCCTCTGTAGTTGGTTCTTCTGTAATCGCCTCTTCAGCAGGAGGTGCCTCTTCTGTCGCGGGCTCACTAATCACAGGAGGAGCTTCTGCTGGAGCCTCCTCTGCGGGAACAGGCACGTAGACTTCATTAGTGACTGCAACGTCTGTCCCTTCATCTGAAGACACCGCGAAAGCTACTGCAGAAATACTTGCCGCAAGAAGCATAGCAAGCACAAGAAGTATCGAGACAGATCCTCTCATTCTTTTGTGCTTACGCACCCTGCGCCTAACGACCTTTCTTTTTTCTAGCATAGTTCAGACACCCCTTTTCATATTCAACTTTTTCTGTTTTCTGATCTTTAACCGCAGTCCCCAGTATATTAACAATGTCGGAATTAAGGCAGAGATAAACGCTGCCCAGTAGAACCAACTCACAATAAAGTCACCCGTGCCAAAAAGAAGCACAATAATAGGTACAGATATCAGCTGCACAACCCAGTAAGCGCTATAGTTTAGTGCAGAATACAATACAAGTGACAGAGGATTGTGGATAAAGAAAAAGGTATCGGTCACCGTCATCATAAAGGCAGCAACTGTAAAGATTACTGCAGGCGCTGAGACGGACAGCAAATTCCCCTTTGGTAGTGGAATCATGTACTTATAAGATAGGTATACATATGCTCCCAAGACTACCAAAGGAAGCAAGGGCACAAGAATCAAGGCTGGCCACAGTAGTACTGCCGCCCCACAAAGTGCCAAACTCCGCAGTACGTTTGTCGCAAACTTTCCTTTGTAGCTCTGTTGTCGGTATCTTAGTTTTTTGACATCGAAACTTAAGGTCTTCTTAAACTGTCGCCAGGGATTCCCTTCGCTGAAAATTTCATATTTGTTACCTTGGACACCATTTCCCGTAGCGATATTGCTCTGATTGCATATGGATTTCACATTCGAAGAAATAGGCAGAAACCTTGGAAGATTCCAGCAAGCAAAAATCAAAATTGCTCCAAATAAAAGCGTGTCAAAAAGAAGGTAAGTGTTTGTCCATGAGGGAAGGCTCAGTGCAGGATGCACCTCAACTGGCAAAGACAAGAGCCACTCTAGCGGCAAGGACAATTCCATGAGCACACGTTCATACAGGACTACGTCACCAAACCACGTCTGACTTCTTTCTACATAGTAGATTAGTGGCAAGATTGCAGCTGCAAAAAAGAGCGCTGACGCCCCAACAAGCAATCGTTTGACCAACGCTGCAGGACGAGGCAGCGCTACAGCAAGAAGAAGGCGAAATAAAACTGTGGCGATAAAGCTTACAGCCATCAAGGCAAGTGTGACGTTTGTCCCGTTTACTGGGTCCATAAAGGGAAAGACTTTTAGCGGAATTGCAATTGAGATTAGGCCAAAACATCCAGCGCCAATAAGTACAAACCTTCTTTTATCTTGCCTGAGAAGGTCGTACAGATTAACGCATAAGCAAAGAAAGGCAATCACTGAGACAATTCCTAGAACAATCATCATTAACATCTGGGGAGGATAGCTAACTGCTGGAGACCCATTAAGAGTGTAGTGCATAGGTAGCATACTCATGAAAGTCATTTCTGAAAGAATTGCCAAAAATGACTGAAGTAGCAAAGACCCGACAAGAACCAGTGCACTTATTCTTGTTGCATTTCTACCTTTTACCTTTGCTGTTACATCAGTAAAGATTAACTGTTTGTCATTCAAAGACTTACCTCGTTTCTTGACCTACCATTGCCAGAAAAGCGGAGAGCGCCCATATCGATATGCAAAAAATGCGTCACCTAACACAAAGATGACGAAAGTCCAAAAAGCCAAGAAAGACCAAGCAGTGTGCTTTCCCTTTCTTGCCAGCGAGAAGTCTTTGACCTGCATAATATGATAAAACAACAATGTGCTCAACGGAGCAAAGATAAAAATGCGCTTTGTTCTCGCGTTATCTTCATCTCTAAGAAGATACTCAAATTTTCGGTAATGTAACGGAGTTCGGGCAACCAAAAACTCAACCCACCAGGCACTTTCTTCAACTCTTTCTCTCAGTAGTCGCAGATCAGGGTCTTTTTCTTTTGACAGGTCAGGAGGAAAGAATGCAGATTCATAGTCCAATTCAATCCCTCTAGACTTACGATTTTTTGCTTCTCCTCTCTTTGTCAAATCATCCATGAATACTTTATTCAAGTCTTTGAACTATTGAAGTTGCTCAACAACAGCAATGTTTCCAAAAGTTGCATTATAGATAACTATATGTCCGTCACTCGAACGAAGCATGAAGAAAACGGTTTGCGGATCGATAAAATCGCCTGCATTGAGGAGTGAGTTCTCATCTTGGAAAATTGTGAAAGTTCTATCTTGGTTAAAGGTATAGATAAAATTAAAAGGACTTGTGAGGGGTTCAAGGGCACCATCTAGCTGGAGTAAAAATGTTTCTTCTTCTCTATAGGTACCGGCAATAATTTCTAGTGCTTCATGGTCATTTTCAAGAGAATCAAATTGATTAGGAGAGGTATCAACGACACTGCTCTCTGAAAAGAACGAAATAGAGGGCGGAAAGTCAGCAACAGCAGCAAATCCCCAGAAATTTGCATAGAAAACTATAATGCCGATAATGAGCAAGCTAACAAGACCAAAGCTTACCTTTGGGGTGCTCTTTGTAGGCGCTTTACTAGTTCTTTTTTCTTTGTGCTTAGCAATGAATCCCTTAGATCCATTTAAGAAGTAGAACAAGACTGCTGCAAGCAAACTTCCTGTCCACATGGGCCAAAGCCAAAGATAGAAATCAGATAAACCAAACCCAAATCCTATACTCGCTAGAATAAGAGGAGCAAGAAGACTCACTTGAAAGAAGAGAGGCATGATTATGATGAAAAGAGACGTTTTGTCTCTTGGAGCACCTTTCTTAAAGCAAGAAGGAAGCTCGATAAGAGTGACTATGAAAAACCCATGTAAGATAAGAGATGCCAGTGCAGTGAGATTTCTTTCCCAAATACCACCTACAATCGCGAGGATAAAAGTGATGACTGTAATTGCAGCTATAACCGTTATTGCAGTCATGCGGTCTATAGAAAGAAGTGGGATACTTGGATTCCTTGCTGTCTTCTTTTGGTGGCTCATTATCTGACTGATTCGCTTCGTCTGTTTCAGTGCTCTCTATCATTGATTCTATATATTTCCTTTTGGTTTGTGCGGCAGTATTGCCTTTAATTATCGTGGCCAGTTTCCTTCGAATGCTTACATCGACATTATATTTTAATGAAATTTTTAACGTAGAGCATCAGAAGTTCGCCTAACAAAAGATATCTCCGCCTTAGGCATTCCTTCACGAATGGGCCAGTAGAAGACTATGTCATCGTCGTTTGCGTAAGATATAAACGCTTCAAGTTTAACGGGCTCCTCGAAAAAACCTTCTGTATTATACATAGTGACACGGTACCAACTCGTATTGACACGTTCATCGCTGTATTTCATGCCAAGCTTATCAGCTGCGCTTACATCATCAAGAGTAATGCTCTGAGCATCAAAGGTTCCGCGAGAAACAGCAATGTAATATTCTGGGTCATGCCTGTCATTAAATGTTAGTGCAAAATACCCATGTGATGTAAATATCGAAATTGCACTATCTCCAAAATCGCTATCATCATCAAAGCCAATGGGAACAAAAGTGGGATTTGCGCTTTCGAGGGCATAGTACCCTCTTACCCACTCGTACACACCAGCAATAGCTGTGATTGCCTCAAGATCAGGCTCAACAATCAGCTCAGACTCTTGCGATTCAAACAGTTTATTGAATTGATAAGTAAAGTCACCAGCTTCCGTTAAGCCATTCAGAACGAGAAGGGCTGCGACACCCGCGACAATAAGTACGATTATTTTAGGACCTAGCTTTTTTCTTTTTGCTACTTCTATATTTTTTTCCATAGGCTATTAAGTTCTCCTGTTAAACCCGTTGCCATCGGCTAGTAGTCCAGTAAGACCTTTGTCCACTATGCTCTGTTCTTCTGTGCTGGGTTTCAGTGTGCCTCATTCTGACTGCTCGCGTCTCTCGCTGCCCACTCCAAGTTCTTTGTTCGTGTATATTTTGATATCTCTGCCTTTGACGATTTTCTTGCACCACACCATCTCCTCCAATTACATTTCCAGAGATGACCACTCTCCACGAAGACCATGCACCGAAAGGTGTATATGTTGGACTGCCTGCTCTTACCCACGCAGTATGAGTCGGTTGGTTTTGTCCGTGATGTCTTGCTGGAATATCGCTTGAGGTAGTAAACCATGACGCACCTCTTGCACGTTGCTCATTTGCTGTTCGATTCGAGGATGCTCCAGGAAATAAACCTGGCCTGAGGCCAGCAGACATTTCGTCGAGCAATTCCCTAAGTCTTCTTCTATGTGCCTCTTGCTGTGCTTGCCACTGCCGCTCTTGTTCGCGGAATAGCCTTTGTTGCTGGATAGCAGCACGGTATTGACTATGATGAGTTGGGATTATCACGCGTCCAGGGATTCGAATTGTCGACCTTGGAGCCTGAAAGCGAAGTTGCATACTTGTATGCCCGCTCGGATCTATATGATTAAGTGGGTCATTAGCTACGTAAGTATATAAGTTATGAGTCCTTGGGTCTTCAGAGGTTCCAAGTACAGAGTCTCTTGATATGAATCTACTTAGGTTTAG
>WRBC01000003.1 GCA_009779855.1 Coriobacteriia bacterium | reverse complement strand
AGGTCCTGGTTTAGGTCCAGCAGGAGTAGTAACTCCTGGGGCTGGAGGTACTTCTTGCACTTCTACATCAGTACCTACATAGGTGTTAATAAAGGTCATGGAAGTAACTTGTCTATTGTCTTCTGTTGTAATAGTTCTTTCTACGCTAAAAGTGTTCCCTGTTCTTGTTACGGTATCAGTAACAGTAAAGACGCTTGTATCAAAGACATATTCAGAGTTATCAGTAGGTATTTCTCTGATTGTGTAAGTAAAGGTACCTACTGCTGAGTGTGACCAAGAAGGAAAATATTCTCTACCACTTCCGTCAATAGTGATATCTAGAGTTCTTCCTTCTACCCCTTCTGGCATAGGATAGTCACCTTGTGCCTCTAGTCTAAAGGTGAATGTGTAATCATTAGCAGGATTACCTTGTACAGTTTTTACTACAGGAAGTGTATCTGTCCCAGGTATTTCTAATGCCCCTGCATATTCTTTTTCAAAGATGATATCGTCTACTTTGTTCCCAGGAAGTGTATTGCTCCCCAAAAAGACCGCTCTAACCTCTGCAGTAAGACCACCACTTGAAGTATTTCTCACAGCGATAACTACGGTAAAGATACTATCATCCAGGATAAGATTCTCGCTTGGCGTGTGAACACTTCTGACTTCATAAGTGAAAAATCCTGCATGAACAAAAGTAATAGGTCCCACGCCTTGAGTCTCACTTCCTGTAAGAGTAAAGCTGTAGATATCACCTTCTGCACCAACTGGTAACGGGGATGAGCTATCTAACCTTCTTAGCTCATAGTTAAACGTAGCGTCTCTTTCTACCCCAGGAGCAATAGAGAAGATCTGCTCTACAGGAATAGTAAGCGTGTTAGTGTTTGCAAAAGCACTTGTAGGTATGGCTACTAACGCAAACATAAGAGCAGCAATGATTACAAGGAGTGCGCGTACTCCGAGTCTTTTTTTGATTATGCTTGTGTTAACTTCCATGGTAGTTATTTCCTTTTCTTTAGGTCTAGAATAGGGGCTTTGTTGGTCTTCTTCTACTTCTTGCGTCTTCTCTTCGCCCTAGATTTCTCAACTTAACAAGTCCTTTATCTGCACAAATTCTTTGTCTCCCTTGAGGGAAGTGAAAGTCACTTCCCTCAAGGGGAAAAGTAGGCATACAAAAGAAGTAAGTTCTAGCGAGATGAACCTTTCATGTCTAAACTAAAAACTTCATCTCAAACTTTGTAAAAGTTCTTCTTAAAACGCAGCAGGCATCTGCTCTACTCTTTGACGTGAGCGGCTTGCTACCATCATTGCTAGCAGTACTGCTGCTGCAATAAGTACTGCAAGAAGGGGCATGCTTGTAATGACGAGGCCTGACATTGTTGGAGGATGGTGTGAATTGGTAAAGTCTGCAGCATTAGCGCCACCGTCTGTAACGATGTAGGCTCCTGTTGCAGGTACGGTTAAGTCATCACCAGCACTTCCCGGTCCTGCGTCACCATGCGGAGACGTTGCAGATAAAGCTCCACCAATGGTTACGTCTGCAGTTGCAGAATAATCTTCATGCTGTGTCTCTGTCACCACAAAGGTAGTTCCTGTGGGTAGCCCTGCAAAGCGAATACTTTCGTTATCGCTAAGCTCAGTCTCTACGGTAATGTTGGGCAGTGTACCAGTAACAGTAACTGTTCTAGTGGGCACCACGGGATCACCTGTTGTGCTATCTACTACTACACCTACGACTGGACCTGCGAAAAGTGGTCCTGGGGGAGTGCTCGTAGGGGTTCCCGCCAGAGCAAGCGCTGGAATAACAAGCTGAACCTCAAAGGGGAACAAAAGTGAAAGATTAGCATAGTCGCCTACTGTTGTTTTTGACACCTCTAAAGGCAGATTGTTAATTCTTGCAAAATCATTGATGAAGTGAATTTCACTTGGGTCAATTAGTCTATCATCATAAATAGGATCTTCGGTACCTGGGTAATATCTAATCTTATCAGGACCTTCACCCCATCTAACATAATGACCTTCAGTTACATGAGTTCCAACAAGTACCCTTGCTATGGCCTGAGTAGGAACATAATTACCTGTCACTGGGCAGTTTGCAACACGTACATGCAAGAAAAATGCACTGTCATCGTAAGTCATGCGCTCAGCAGGGTTTGCCGCAATAGTAGGGTTTGTATTTGCGGTCTCTCTAATCATGAAAAAGAAGTCTCCCGCGTGTGGCCATGTTGCATTTTCTAGCACGTCAGTAACTTGCCACATTGGATTTTCAGTAATAGGGGTAGTTCCTGCAGGAATGGTAATTACTGCATTGGGTACCGTTGCAACTGACTCAGGGGCTGGGGCTCCAATTACCCACTCGTCCTCATTTGGTTCTGGTGCTGGTGTTATCTGCGCAAAAGTAAAGGTAAAGCTTGACGCTGGAACAATGGTACCCGCTGGCATATTGAGCTCTTTAGTAATAGCTACATCTAAACGCTCTCTTGCCACCGGGTCAGCTACTGCAATACCTGCAATACCTAGACTCATGACTAGTGCCAACGCTACAGCAAAAGTCAATTTGGACAAATACTTCTTCATTTTCTTTCCTTTCGTTCGTCTCTCTTACTTCTTTTACCGATGTGTTTCTTACTTACTTGCCTATATTCCTAAAGAGCGTGCGTTCTGCTCGTTTAAGCATGAGTGTTGCGTGTACACGTGTATTAAACTGAGTCTTACCTACAGATTCCACACTGGATTCAGTTTTGAGTGTTCTCTTGGTGGCAATCATAGCTCCTGCAAGTGCCAGAACAGCAAATGCCACAATCCATATACCATCATCAATAGAGATGTTGAGTCCTGACATTACTGGAGGGTGATGTGTGTTCGTGAAGTCAGCTGTGTTTCTGCCTTCTCCGACAACACGATTTCCCGTGCTTAGGGCTACATTAGGACCTGATGCTGGCGAAACCGCTACAGGACTCCCTCCCACATAGAGCTCCACTGAAGCCTGATACTCTACATGTGCTCTTTCTGTAACGTTAAAAGTCACGCCTGTGGGGATAGTACTAAAGTCAATTCTTTGCCCACTTCTTAAGGTAATCGTTTCTGCAAAATCAGGGCCAGTAAATGTCACAGATTCTATAAAGGTTGGACCTTGATAAATGCGAGCAGTAAAGGTTGTATCTGCCTCACAAAGGGCACTTGGTATTAACTCAATGTCAAAAGTGAACTCTTTGTTCATGTTTGCAAATTCGCCTACCACTGCTTTTGATGCAGAAAGAGTGCTTAGGCGTACGTGAGTATTCGTAAACACCATAGGGTCTGTGCGGATTAACGCCATAGAGTGCGTACCTGCCCCTGTTTGCGAAAATCCTGCAAACCCAAATGAATGCAATATAAATACAGGAGCCCACCTGCTAGCAGTAGTGTCGTCCCCTAACTGTCCCGAAGCATTAGAACCCCAGGCCCAAAGTTCTAGGCCTTCGGAAATGACTAAAAAGTGAGCGTTTCCCCCACCAAGAGCATCCCAGTCGTCCCTCTCTCCTACTTGCCCCAGAGAATACTGAGGGGTCGGAGAGGTAGGGCGACCTAGCTGGCCGTCTGCAATAGTTCCCATAGTAAAGAGCTCGCCACTTGTATTAATGGCTGCAGTGGCATTGTTTGTGATAGCTGCATCACTCCAGTTGTTTTCTATTCCTGCCGGCATAGGGACTGCGGTCGGTACTGTTCTGTTAGTGCCCGTACCCATGTCACCTAATCCTAGTTGCCCGTTAGTGTTATTTCCCCAAGTAAAGAGTTCGCCACCTGTATTAATGCCTACAACATGAGAGTTGCCTCCCGTCGCATGCCTCCATGTGTCACCCTCTACACGTTCAGGAGAAAGGCGATTTGCGCCAAAAAGATTTCCGCGTCCCAGTTGTCCCGAAGCATTAGAGCCCCAGGTGTAAAGGTGGCCTGCCTCAGTAATAGCAAGAGCACCATTTGCTCCAATATTTGCCGCCATTACCCAGTCATCTCTACCTACTACTTCTGTTGGAACATTCCTCGAGTTTTCGTCACCTTGACCCAACTGTCCCAGATTGTTAACCCCCCAGGTATAAAGGTGTCCTGATTCGGTAACAGCAAGAGCCACTGACCCACTTAAAGACACATGCGCCCAGTCATTCCTGTCTCCCACTCTTGTAGGAACAGTAATATTTCCACTTCCTGGATCTGGATGGTCGCCTTGTCCCATCTGGGGAGCATTCCAATTAGCCCCCCAAGTATAGATGCGCCCTTCAGTAGTAAGCGCAATAGCGCCACCGGCAGCAGTAGCAACCTGCACCCAGTTACTTGCAGTGCCTACCCTTGTAGGCTCACTTCTATTGGTGGTGTCCCCTAGTCCTAGCTGTCCATTAGCATTGGCGCCCCAGGAATAAAGAGGGCTTCCAGCTCCACCAGTTCCTATGCTGCCTCCACCAACATCTGACACAATCTCTTGAAGATGCACAGAGGCTACAAGTACCCTATCAACTTCAGTCACAGTCACCGTAAGCTCATAGATTGCCTGTGAATAAGTAACTTGTGACGGTAGTGCAGCACCTGATGATCCTGCAACTTCACTTACACGCCAAACAAAGACACCGGGTGAGTCAAATTCAGTACCTGCAAGAATGTCTACTGTTTTTACAAGAGTAGCTACTCCACCCGAGGTATTCACTTCAACACTTGGATCACTCATGTTCAGTGTTATTCTGCCAACGCCATCTACGACAGAAGTACCCAGCTGGGGAAGTTCACCTGCACGGGCAACATCACCATCGACGCTCCACCTTTCGATATTAAAGTCAAAGGATAGATTGGAAGTTGTCTGTCCTTCTAGCTGACGTAATGCTTTGGCCAGATCAGCGCGCGCTGTTACTGGAAGAAGGGGTGTTTCCATGTTAATGTCTGAGTTATTCAAGGGGTGCCCAAAATGACTTACGGGAAGTGCAAAGCCAATGTTGGCAAAAGACGCTGCGTTAGCTGGAGGCCTCTCTGTAGTAGAGGCACTATTATTATTGAAGGTAACATTAAGCAGGGTCAGGTTAGTATACTCCCCTGCAAGCGGCAGTGGATCTGAATAGTGGTATCTATCTGTAAAGATTCCGCCACCCATAGAAGTGGTACCTGTTGCGCTGTTGTGGGTAATACCCAAAGAGCCTGCGGCATTAGCAGCCATAGTCATATAGGCATCTTCTGCCACCCATACACCGCCACCATCATTTGCCGCCGTGTTGCGCGCGATAGTTTTTGCACCAGTACCACTCAGGTCGAAATTGCCACCTACATATAACCCTCCGCCATTTTCGGCAGCATTGTCTGAAATGATGCCTGAAGTCATGCTAAGGGTAGCCCCTGCTGCTAAATGTACACCACCACCATTTTGAGCTGCCGTGTTGTTATCGCTGATAGATGCCCCACCCAAAGTAACGACACCAGTACCTGCGTCAAGGTTGACTCCTCCACCATTGGTGCCCGCAGTATTATCAAGGATTTGCCAGTGTGAACCTAAGGTCAAACCTGGATTCGCTTCACGGTTAATTCCGCCACCTGCACCATTTGTTGCAGTATTTTCACTGACCGTTACCGGAGCAGCTGCCGCAGTTCCACTTCCACCTAAAATCGTTCCACCAATCCAGTTGATTCCACCGCCGTTATTTGTAGCCGTATTGCCTGTAATATTTCGGATGCCTGCTGTCCCCAGATTGAATGTTCCCAGCTCAACATGAACACCACCGCCATTTTCAGCACTATTGTCTCTAATCGTCCTAGTACCTGTTTCTACCGCAGATGTTCCAAAGCTAAACGAAGCAGCGTTACCATTTACAGCCATACCACCACCGTTACCGGCAGCTTCATTATGGTGGATGTCTCCACTGTGCATCGTGACAACACTAAATACTCCCGCATGTACACCGCCACCTGTCCCGGTAGACTGATTACGGGCTATCTCAACATCCCGCATAATAAGCGTGGCAGGATTTGTTGCAGCTCCTGTCGCAAACATGCCACCTGCAGATATTCCTCCACCAGCCCGATCGGCCGTATTATGCAGAATCCTTGTTGTGTTATTCACAGTCAGGTTAGCACCAGTGCCACTCTCGAGCACAATACCGCCCCCATCAAGACCGGCCTCATTACGATATGCTGCTGTATCGCCGCCAATTGTGCTATTACTTATTGTTCGTGCACGACCGGTACCAGAGGCGAAAACATGCACTCCGCCACCAGACTGAGTTGCCCCGTTTCCACTAACAGTTGCTCCATTCATAGTAAATGGTGCGTGCCCAACAGAGATTCCGCCACCACTTTGTGCAGTATTGGCATGAGGATTTGGTGCGTCAGGGGCAAGAACAATTGGGCGTGCACCTCCAATTGTTGTGCCATCTATGGTAAGTGCCGTTTCTGGCGGTACCGAACTTTCTTTCCGGATACCACCACCACTGCCAACTGCAGAGTTTCCTCGAATAATCGCCTCTGGTCCAAAAGATCCACGGGATAGATTATCGATACGCACGCCTCCGCCGTGCTGAGCAGCATCGTTTCCTTCAATTATGCCGCCTGTCATCTCAAGTGATCCAAAAGTAGGGTCTATCGAATACGTAACAAGGCTTATGCCGCCCCCGTGACTTGATGTGCGATTCCCACGGATTGCAGCGGAATCAGACATGGTCATTGATGCACCATGATATATCCTAACGCCACCACCTGAGCCACCCTGAGTCACATTATTGCTAATTGTCCCACCGCTCATAGTGAACGTACCAAGTTCATGCAGTATATCGATGCCTCCGCCAAACTGCGCGCGATTATCATCTAAGATCCCGCCCGACATCACAATTGCAGTGTTGCTCGCAAACACAGCGCCCCCGCTTGGGGTGCTCTCAAATACACGGTTTCCACTAATTATTGTGCCGTCGTATATATTAATCGTTGTATTTGAAACAGAAGAGCCAGCAGTTACTCTTTCACCAAACGCAGCTATGCCCCCGCCATTATGACTTGCCGCGTTGTTGATGATGTCTCCACCGCTTAGGTTTACCACTCCATTTTCTACATGCACGCCGCCGCCTTGAAAGGCTGCATTGTTTCTAATAGTGCTGCCTTCTTCTAAGGTGAGCTGTCCTCCACTATTTACTGCAGCGCCCCCATGTCGAGGTCCTGTAGATGTACTTGTCGAATCCCAATTTCCCCTTAACGTAACGCCATCCTCCAGCGTAAGCTGTCCCGCTACAATAAAGTGCCTGCGCGCTTCATCAGGGCCAGGAGCAGCAAATTGCTGCAAGTCACCCCAGCCCGCAGTGCCTACTAGTGCAATATTCCTATTCGCAGGGATAAAGATGGCGTTAGGGTTTGCTGCAGTGAGTCCTAGCTGAGGACTTGTTGCACCTAAGCCACCTACTGCTTCAGTCAGATTAATCACATGGGGAGTTGCTGTGTTGGCTGGAGCAGCATCAATTGCCGCCCTCAGCGCGTCCCATGGGTGCATATCTGATAGAGGTACTATGCTTTCCCCAAGCGGCATAGGGCCTTGCATTGTATTAGGTTGAGGTGATTCAGCAAAGGTAAAGATAGGTGCAGCTAGCACAAATAGTGCTATTACAAGCACCAGCAACTTTTTGTTTCTAATGACCCTTTTTAATCTTTCTTTCATAGTCTGCAAATCCTCATATCCATTTGGAGTTTTATGCGTTTTGCCTGATATCTGTCTTCTAAGCACGATTTGACTTAATCACTTCAAGCAGTACAGGAAGTGAAAGGTGCTCTCATGGCAGAAGTATTAACAGTTAAGGTTTTTTCAAAGAATGCTTCCCCTGAAGAACTACAGGAAGGTATAGAGATCATGGCATTAATAATCACAACACTGCTCCTCACAAAGCATAAAATCGTACAACCTAGTCTGGTTTGTACACCCAGCAAACAAGTCATTCTATGGCCTCTCACACGCAATATGAACTACATTAGTCACAATTCAATATTCACAAGAAAAACTATACGGGGATTTCGGGGGGGGGGGGTGTTGTAACAATAATTACAATATTTTCTGCATTTCTACATGATTTTATGTAGTTTCAATGAAATGTGCTTGGTGCGATGCCAATAATGATTCGCGTTACTGGGAGGTTCTTAGGAAGTTCTATCCGCCTATAAGCAGGCTCATTGTAGGTTGATAAAGAATACCCATGACTACAATAGCTAACACTATAAGCGCTATAGCAATGTTGCCAGAAAGCGAATAAGGTGACTTTTCCGTGCGGTCAGCCAATTCTACCGCAGACGGTTCAACTGCTGCAATCTTATCTTGCTCACTCTTTGGGCTCTCTCCCGTCGAAAGATCAGGTGCTGAAAAGTCTGTTGTTGAGGCATCTGAATTCAGGTCATCTGGTACTTCTGTATCTGTAGCTGCGTCATCTTTTTGCGCTTTGCCGAAAAAAGCTGCTCGCACCAGACGCAAATAATAGAAGGCACTCACTGCAGCAACAACCACAGCTAGCACCACGAGCTCTATTTGTCCCGCAGCTATCGCTACAAGAAACAAATTAAGCTTTGCAAAAAATCCAAGGAAAGGTGGTAATCCGATCATAGATAACACCAGAATCGCAAGGCTCCACGCCATAAAGGGATTCCGCTCTGAAAGACCGTTCAGGTCTGAGACTCTTCCCCCCTCATGCGCAGTGATTAGCAGCACACCCATGGTGGCTATAGCATAAGAAACAACGAAGAAAATTGCCGCATTAAAGGCATCGGGTACATATTGACCGCCCGAGGAAAGGACAGTCAAGGCTATAAGAACATAACCGCCATTAACAATCCCTGAATAAGCCATCATGCGTCTGATGTCATTCTTTTTAAGTGCCGCGAAAGATCCCACAACCAAGCTAAGGATTGCCATAAGCGCAATCAGCACACTTAACAAGGGAACGCTTTCTGCCACAGTAAAAACAAGGCGCAACATAACTAAGGTTATAGCAACCTTTGGAATAACAGAAACAAAAGCAAGCGTCCATGGCTCTGATCCCTCATAGGCATCAGGTGCCCACCAATGGAAAGGTGCCACTGATAGCTTTGCAAATAGTCCTAGAAGAACAAGGCCAAAGGCAACAAAAATTAAAGGTGCATCTGTAGCTGACAGATTTTCAGACATCGCAGCAAAGCTTGTGCCCGCAGACAATCCAACTAGGAAACTGAATCCATAGATCATAATAAGCGTCGACATTACCGACAGCAGAAAGTATTTAAGGGCCGCCTCTAGTCCGCGCACGCGATAACGACGGTAGCCTATAAGAATGTAGCTAGGCATAGAAGCTAGCTCAATTACAAGGATTAGCGCAATTATGTCGGTAGCAGCAACTGCAAGCACGGCACCGATGGTTGCCGCCATGACAAGGGAAACTGCTTCCCGTGTACGTCCGACCCCTGAATCTAGAGTCCATAAACACCACAGTGCTACCAGTACGCAAATCACAACAGCCGCAAAGCGTGCATCAAAGGTATACCAGAAACGTCCACCAAAGAGCTGCGTTCCTGGTTCAATGAGGGAGCTTGTCCCGGCTGCTAAGGTCGCACAGACAAAACCAACTGCTGCACTTACTTTGTTAGCATGCTTCCTCCCCGGCAGATAATCTGCGAACAGACCCCAGAATAACCCGACCAGCAAAATCCCAACAGGAGCCAGGGCAGCGTAGCCCGTTAAGGGCAGTCCAAAGCTTGTTACCATATCTGCAAACATATTAGGCTCCGAAAATCCTTGCTAGGTTAGTCGCAAAAGGATCAGTAAACTGCAGGATGCTGTACCAGTAAACACCCATAACTACCACTAAGACTGCCAGTGGAGCCAAAACAAGAACCTCGCGCAAGGTAAGATCCTTTTGACCTTCTACTAAAGCAGAAGGGCTACCAAAGATGCTTCGTTGGAGTAGCCAAAGCATATAGGCACCGCCGCACAGTATTCCGATGCCGGTAAGTACTGTGATGACAGGTGGCAATACAGGGCTCTCCCACGATGCAAGCACAGCCAAGAACTCACCAACAAAACCAGAAAGAAGCGGAAGTCCCATGCTGGCAAAAGCAGCAAAGCAGAAAAAGCCTGCAAAGCGTGGCATCTGCGCTGCAATACCAGAAAGCTCTGAGATTTTAAGCGTCTTTGTGCGCTGATAAATCATGCCAACCATGAAAAAGAGCATGCTCGTTGTTAGTCCGTGGCTAATGTTAACTGCCATAGCAGCGTTGAATCCTGTGGCGGTGCCCGCAGCAATACCTACCATGGCAAAACCCATATGACTAATAGACGAATAGGCAATAAGCTTCTTAATGTCAGTTTGCGCAAAGGCAACCGCAGCACCATAAAGAATCGATACAACTCCCAATATGCCCAGGGTAAGCTGCCAAGTCTGAAAGGCATCAGGCATAAGGGGAACTAAAACGCGAAGAAAGGCATAGGTTCCCATCTTCAACATAACCCCCGCTAACAGAACTGAGGCAGCTGTTGGGGCCTGCACATGAGCATCAGGCAACCAGGTATGTAGCGGAAATATAGGGATCTTCACTGCAATCCCTAGGAAGAAGGCAAGGAAAATCCACCACTGGACTGACCAGAGGCTACCATCACCACCAAAGGCCGCAGGAGCCAGCTGCTGTAATTCGATCATATTAAACGATCCCGTCAGAATATAGAGTGCCACAATTCCGACCAACATAACCACAGAACCTAAGAAGGTATACAGAAAAAACTTCATCGCTGCATAGCGGCGACGTATTCCGCCCCATTGTGAAATAAGGAAGAACATAGGGACAAGCACGATCTCCCAGAAAACGTAAAAGAGAACCAGGTCAAGGGCTGCAAACACCCCATTAAGCCCTAAAGACAAAAGGCAAAGCATAGAAAAATAAAGGCGTGGCTTCTCAGAGATGCGCCAACTTGCAAGCACTGCCAGTACAAAAAGTAGCGTTGAGAGTACTAATATCGGAAAGGACAGTCCGTCCAAGCCAATATGATAGTTCACATTAATCTGCGGAATCCATGTAAAGCTTTTCTCTAGCAGAATCCCCTCACCACGACCATGTACGACAAGCATCCAAGCAGCAAGTCCAAAATTCGCCAGCGTGACGGTAAGTGCCACATACTTTGCGTAAAGTTCAAAGCGCTTTGGCAAAAGCGCACAGAGCAAAACACCAACCAGAGGTAAAAAGACTATGAGCGAAAGCATTAGCTAAGCCCCTCCCAACGTAGAAACTGCGTACAAGATTGTAAATATTCCTAAGACTACTATTACCGCCCCTACAACAAGGCGTTGATACCACTGAACTTCCCCGCTTTGAATAGTACGCAGTCGTCCACCAAGACTAATCGAGAGGTGACCTATTCCGTTGACTATTCCATCAATAATACGCACATCAAAAACGCGCGTAAGGCGGGTGAGTAATACGTATGTCCATGCCGCACCGTTGACTACTCCATCAATAATGCGATTGTCTAGCCAGTCCAGTGATTGACTAGCCTTTTGATATATCCAAGCTACCGCGTCTACCACGCCATCAATAACTCTTTCATCAAATTGCCAGAGCGCTTTTGAAAGCCAGAAATAGGGCTTAACAACCCCATACGTGTAAAAGGCGTCTAGGTAGAAACGCTGTTCTGCCGCCGCAATAACAAAACGAAAACGGTTGCTTGGCGCATTGCGCTTTGACAATACGTAAGCGACAAATCCCAGAAGTGCCCCCGTCAGCATAATCACTGTTGACAGGGCGACCATGTAAAGTGGTGGCCAGTGAGACGGGTAGTCGAGAAACCCTCCTAGGGGAATGACAGCAAAACCTAGCAAGGTGGCAGGAATGGCTAAGGCAATAACAGGCGCCAACTCTAGCGCAGAACCCTCATGAACCTTATCGATGTCTGCAGCAGGCTTTCCAAAAAAGATACTTAGCCACGACTTTATCACATAGAAAGCGGTCATAACGCCTACCAAAGCTACCCCTATGAAGGCTGCGTACTGGCCTGTGTCTTGCCCAAAATAGAGCATAGCTTTAAATATTTCATCTTTTGAGAAAAAGCCTGCCAAAGGAATCACTCCTGCAAGAGCAAAGGCTCCTATAGTGAATACTGCAAATGTGACGGGCATACGCTTTAGTAGACCGCCCATCTTACGCATGTTCTGTGTTCCTGTCACGTGAATGATAATACCTGCCGCCAAGAAAAGCAGCGCCTTAAAGAAGGCGTGAGTTGTCAGATGAAACACGGCTACAAAAGCAGAACCCACACCAATAGCTGCAAACAGGAAACCTAGCTGACTGATGGTCGAAAAGGCCAGCACCTTTTTCAAGTCTTTCTGGAAGCAAGCGAGTAATGCCCCGTAGAGTGCTGTGATAATGCCCACAGCAAGAATTGTGCTCATTGCTGCAGGAGATAGCTCTATCACAGGAAGCATGCGTACCAGCATGAAGACACCAGCAACTACCATAGTTGCCGCATGTATGAGCGCTGATCCTGGGGTTGGTCCTGCCATAGCATCAGGCAGCCAAACAGATAAGGGGAACTGAGCAGACTTTCCGATAGCAGCCCAGACTAACCCGAAGGCCACAACACCTAGCAAAAAGGGTGACCAGGTAGGTGCCGTTGCGAAAATTTGATCAAATTCAAATGACTGTGCAGCCACAAAAACAGCAGAAAGCGCTACAAAAAAGCCAACGTCACCTGCACGAGTAAACAGGAAGGCTTTTTGTGATGCCTTGCGTGGTGCCTTATTTTTATACCAAAACCCAATCAGTACCCATGAGCACAGCCCCATAACCTCCCAGAAAGCAAACTGCAGCAACAGGCCACCCGACAAAACAAATGCTAGCATTGCCGCAAGAAAAAGCGACTTTATGCAGAAAAACCAACCAATACGCTCGTCGTCCTTCATGTACTTAAGTGAGTAAACTTGGACACAAAGACCTACTAAAGACACCATAATCAGCATAATTACTGCAAGAGAATCCACTGAAAATGAAAGCATCAAAGGAAGAGATCCAACTGTTCCCAGGCTCCAGCTAAGTGCATAAAAAGATTCATTGATAGGGCCACCTGGCCAAATGGTAATAGCTGCCGCAACCGCAATAGCAAGGCTTGCAGCCACCCCTACTACAGGGACGAAACGTAGATCATTGCGCAATCTGCGCGGCAACAGAGCAAGCGCCAGAAAACCCAGCAAAGGGAATAAGGGTGCAAGCAAAACCCACCACAAATCAAGCTGAGGCACAGCTGATATTGTTGCGTATGTTGCGGTAATTTCCATTATGTTCTGCCTAATTTCTGTATCCCTCTATGTCCTATTCGTGATCTTTGAGGACTTGCAATTTTTCTACGTCACTCGTCTTAATCCTGCGATAAATTGCCACTACCAACGATAGACCAATAGCAATTTCTGCTGCCCCTATCACCATAAGAAAGAGAGAGAAATGCCAGCCATACATCTGTGCCCCTGGTATAAATTGCGCCAGAGCAACTATATTAATAGAGATAGCAAACAGCATAATCTCTAGTGACATCAACACACTTACTGCGGCTTTCCTTGTCATTGCCCCGTAAAGACCAACTGAAAAGAGAGCTGCTGCGAAAAGCAGCACGGTAACCAAGCCTACCGAGTCAAAATTAACCAGCATGGTCACCCTCCTGATCCTTGTCATCGTCGTTATCCTTTGTCCACCAAACTGCTGCAATCAGGGCAACCAGAAGAACTAGTGCAGCTACCTCAAAGGCAAAAGCTTGACCATTGACGTCAAAAAGGGCTAGGCCGAACTCTGCAAAGGGAATGGGTTCTGCCACTGTAGTAAAGTGGGCTAGTTGCGGAGTCAAGATAACCCCGTAAGCGACCAGTCCAAAGAAACCCAAGGCAAGAAGCAGCACAGACCAAGATAACTTAACCTCTCTAGAGGCGGTATTATGTGAGCGATGGGTCACCATTACGGTGAACATAGTCAGAATACCTACTGCCCCTGCATAGATAAGCAGTTGTGTAATCGCCAGGTATTCTGCACCTAAGAACCATGTCATCCCTGCAGTTCCTACGGCGCAGAGCAATAGCCAATAAGTTCCATGGATAACGTTACGCGAACTTACGCACTTGATTGCTGCCACAAGCACTGTTAGTGCCAGCACTACAAAGGCTATCATGCTAAGCATTTCCTGCCTCCTTCTGCTGAACTTGACCTATTGCCACGCCTGCCTCGGAACTTACGGGACTTGCTGGCTCTGTTGTCACAGCAGTCTTAGTCGAGGAGCCCGCCTCGGGCTTGACCACAGCACGAGGAGCTGGGCGTGGACGCTTATATGCCGGAGTGTCTGTCAGCAAATCATATTCCAGCAAATCGGGGTTCGAATGGGCTAGCTCGTAACTATGTCCCATTTTGATTGCATCAAAAGGACATACTTCGACACAGAGGCCGCACATCATGCATCCTCCACGACGATAGAGCCAGTGCTTGATGGTTTTACTGCGATCGGGACTTGTCTCAACATCTATGTCAATAAGGTAGTTGGGACATTCTTTCTCGCAAATCTTACAAGCTGTACAGCGATGGGTTCCGTCTTTCGCGTATTTAATTTCTAATGCCCACCGTGCACGTTCTGGAATATGAGCACGTACATGAGGATAGCGAATAGTTATTGCAGGCCTAAAAAGATTCTTGAAGGCAATCCGCATGGACAAGAATAGTCCTACGGGAAACCAGCGCTTTTTCTCATTAAACATACGCATAGGCTACCCTCCCCCCAACAAAGAATTCAGAAAGGGGCCCACTGAAGGCTGTACGAGCTGGAAACCGCGGAATCCAATGGCAAAGACTATAATCCAGACAAGCGTGAAAGGAATCATTCTTTTCCAGCCCATCTGCGCCAATTTATCAACACGGAAGCGTGAAAAGTTTCCGCGCAACATCATGAAAAGAAATATTACCGCGTAAGTCTTAATGACAAAAACTATAGGGGCAAAGATGCCCATAGCGGCAGGATCAATACCTGGAAGTGTCCAGCCACCTAGGAAAAGTGTTACCGCAAGACCCGCCAGAACAAAGTTTCCTGCAAATTCTGCTAAGAAGATGAAGCCGAAGCGCATGGCAGAATATTCCGTTGAAAAACCCGCGACCAGCTCACCCTCTGCCTCTGTCATATCGAAGGGGGCCTGATTGGTCTCCATCTGGGCGCAGATTAGAAAAATGATGGCTGAGGGCAGGGCAGGAATAATAAACCAAATACTGTCTGCCTGCGCTAGAACAATCTCGCTTAGATTGAGGCTACCCGCCATAATGACCACGGGAATTACGGATAACAAGAGAGGAATCTCGTAAGTGATAGCAGCCCCTATAGAGCGCACCGCACCAATTAGCGAGTACTTGTTGTGGCTGGCCCAGCCCGCAGCAAAAACACCCAAAGGCACCAATGCTATGAAGGCAAGCATCATCAAAAGACCTATATTCACATCTGCCGCCACCATGTGGTACCCAAAAGGCAAGAAACCAAAAGCCACCAGTATAGGCAAGAAGATAATAATTGGTGCCAAAATATAGAGCCATTTGTCCGAATGGGTTGGATGACGATCTTCCTTAGTAAGAAGCTTGATGATGTCTGGAATAAGCTGAAAAATACCAGCTGGTCCTAGCTCTTGAGGACCAATCCGTAAATGCGCTGCGCCTAATACTTTGCGCAGCATATAAATAATCAGTGAGCCATTCACCAGCATAACGACGATAATCATCAGTACCCACAAGATAGCCTGCAGCCATGCGTTCATTAGCGGTCCACCTCGCCAAAGCAAAAATCAAAAGAGCCCATTCCCACAATGGCATCAGCAAGCATCATTCCTGGAAGCAAAGACTCCGCCATGGCCAGCGAATAGAGTGTTGGAGGACGATAGCGCATGCGCAAAGGTCGGTCGCTGCCATCAGAGTAGATATGAATACCCACTTCCCCGCGCGCCGATTCGACAATTCCGCAGGCCTCCCCTTCAGGTACACGCAAAACTTTCGGCACCCTCGCAGCTACCGGGCCTTCTGGCATACCATCAAGACACTGCTCAATAATGCGTAAGGATTGCCTAACCTCATCAAGCCTGCACACCATACGATCGAAAATGTCGCCGTTAGTACGCGTCATAACATCAAATTCGAATTGATTGTAAGCATCATAAGGGCGGTCGCGACGCAAATCCCAATCAACCCCAGAGGCACGCAGGACAAAACCTGTCGCACCATAATCTAGTGCCTGCTCACGAGTCAGTACGCCAATTCCCTGCGTGCGTACTTGAAATAATTCTGAGGCAAAAAGTGAATCCCAGTGCTCTTGCAGGCGCTGGGTACCAATCTTCAGATAGTCGCGCAGTAACTGCTCAGCGCGCGGGGTTAAATCACCCGTCACCTTTCCTGGACGAACGTAATTGAACATCAGGCGCTGGCCCGTCATCTCTTCTAGCACGTCAAGAAATATCTCACGGTCATGCTGCATGTAAAGGAAAATACCCATAGCGCCACTGTCAAGCCCCGTTGGCCCCATCCACATGTAATGACTTGCAACACGGTTAACTTCTGACATGAGGCAGCGTAGCCATTGCGCGCGGGCAGGAACTTCAATCTCTGCAAGCTGTTCTACCGCAAGGGCCGTTGCGGTTTCTGCGGTGATTCCTGACACATAATCTGCACGGTCTACAAGTGTAGCAAGCTGGTGGTAACGGCGATGTTCAGCTAGCTTTTCAATCCCGCGATGCAGCTGGCCCACGTGGGCTTCTCCTGACATGATGCGCTCACCGTCGAGCTCCATAACAACACGCAGCGCACCATGCGTTGAGGGATGCTGCGGCCCGACGTTTAGCAAATAGTGGTCAGTGCAAAGCTGCAAGGGATCGTCGGCAATACGGTTAACGTTTCGCGGTACGGTAATGCCAGATGGTGGCTCAGGCGACAGCCAACCTGGATTAATGTAACCTTCGGTCAGATCCTCTTGAGAGACGACCTCATGGTCATCAATGATCTCATGATCACGGGAAATATAATCACTGATGGTACTGCCTGTACTCGTTGCGTCTTGAGAAGAGTTTAGTCCCATATCTCCTCCTTTGTGCGAATCGCTGTGGATTTGCGCAGGAAAGGCGGAAGACCTTCTGTTGTCAGTAAACGCTTAGGATTGGGGTGATTTAGTAGACTTAGTCCAAACATCTCACAAAGCTCGCGCTCTGGTAACCACGCAGCAGCATAAATGTGCCCTACTGATGAATAGGAGTCTTCATAAGGTAGGTCACACTTTACGACAAGGTCAATGTTGTGCATCAGTGAGCGCAGCCTATAGGTAATTTCGATACGTTCGCGCACATCTGCACCAAAAAGATCAATAAGCTGCTCAAAGGGAAGCTCGGTGCTACTACGAAGCGCCTTAAGAATACGAGCAACGTCTTCTGCGTCAGCACGCACAACGATACCTAGCTTGCCTTCTTCAGCAATTTGATATGCGCCAATGCCTAAGCCGTCAAGCAGTATGCTGACTTGGTCGATAAGCACTTGTTTATCCATCTGCACATAAGGAGAGGCGCCCATCAAAAAGCACCCTTCTTATTTGAGGCCGCAGCTTTTGAAAGGTTCGACTTCTCTAATTCAGGCTGCTTTAATTCGGCAGCATCTTTGTGGCATACAACACGCGGCGTGCCGTATGCGGGAACGTTTTCTACGCCAGGCAAGGGAACGGGTACTTTAACACGGTCACCCTGAACCACAGGTGATTGCTCCTCTGCAGGCAACCCCTGCTTCCAGCGGTCACGCTGAATAAGTCGCTCATCTGTCTGGACGTAAATTTTCTCTCTTAGTTGAAGAAAGGCGTATTGAATAGATTCCGGACGCGGAGGGCATCCTGGGACGTAAATATCGACAGGGATTATTTCATTGACTCCCTGGATGACATTGGGATATTCACGGAAAGGACCACCTGTGTTGGCGCATGCCCCCAACGCAATAACGTATTTTGGTTCTGGCATTTGTTCGTATAAACGCTTCACCACATGCGCCATCTTGTAGTTAACTGTTCCCGCCACAATCATGACGTCTGATTGGCGCGGAACCCCACGGAAAAAGACTCCGTGGCGATCGAAATCAAAGCGCGGACCGCTTGCAGCAATGAGCCCCTCAAGAGAACAGCAGGCGATGCCAAAGGCCTGATACCACAAACTGCGCGCACGCGCCCAGTCAAATAGTTGCTCAGACCGAATGAAAGCAAGGGAATGTTCGCCAAAAACCTTATCTAGTGCCATGACAGTGCCCCCTCTTTCCAGGCATAGGCAAGTCCTGCCAGCAGAATAGTGGCAAAAATAATCATTTCAATAATAATGAACCACCCTGTAATAAGGTAGCCTGTCGCCACTGCCCAGGGAAACAAGAAGATAATTTTTATATCAAAGATAGTATAGAGAATGGCAAAGACAAAGTACCCGGGACGAAAGCGAACCCAAGGCCTGCCAATAGGCTTGACCCCGCACTCGTAAGTAAGCCCTTTTCCCTCCGTAGGTTTTGTAGGAGAAAGCAACCACGAAAGACCCAAGCCTGCACAGGCGAAAGCAGCACCCACAATAATGAAAACAGCTATGACGACCTGTTCAAACATCTAAATTTGTATTCCCCCTAATGTACCCAAAATTTCTTGTGAAATTGGGGTTTCTTTATCTCAAATGCGCAGCTTAGCGCTAACACTATATTGTCGCATGAGACGACAACTTTGTCGCAGCATTTTGCAGAAAACTTTCAGCAAAAATATGATTGCAGCCGACGACTAGGTAGAGGATGGTTGATCTACTGATGCAGCTTCGAGCGCGGGCATCGCTTCAATCTTTGAAGTGCAGAACGGACAGCGTGTGGCGGCTTTTTCTGCTTCCCCGAAACAGTAAGGGCATTTGCGTAGCGTTGACTCGGGCTCTGGTTGGTTTTTGACCACGCCATTTACTAATTTCACGATTAGGAATACCACCGCTGCCATAATAACGAAGTTGATGACAGCAGTTATAAAGGCACCATACCGTAAATTCACGCCAAGAAACTCCACATACAGGCCATCGAAATTTGCTCCTGCAAAAAGACCAATAACAGGAGACAACACATTATCAACGAGCGAATTCACTACTCCCTGAAATGCTGCACCAATAATAATACCCACCGCAAGGCTCATAACATTGCCCTGCAGGGCAAAATCTTTAAATTCAGTTAACAGCTTTTTCATACACGCCCTTTCTTAAGTGTGAAAAGTATTATATCGCTGCTGCAAATTATTTTTTGAAAACAATATTGACATGTATGTCATTTTAATGTTTAATAATGACACGTTGTTCATTCTAGAAAGTACTAAGAGGAGGAAAGATGCCAAAAGTCAGCAAAGATTACAGGGAGCGAAAAAAGCAGGAAATCATCGCGGCAGCTATTGCAGTCTGCCAAGCAAAGCCTGTTTACGAGGTTACTTTGCGCGACGTTGTTAAAGAATGCGGAATCAGCCAGGGAAGCATATACAACTACTTTTCCAGCATTGATGAAATCTTCGCAGAAATCGTCAATCATGCGTATGGCGCACACCAGATTGCTAGTCAGGTTGCAACCATTGCAACAAGCGAAATTGCTCCTGGCAAAAAGATTTTAGAAATCCTAAGCCTCATGGGAAAGTTGGTCGACGTCATGACCACTGAATATGGCACCATCCTTTACGAGCTCAATGGACTTTATACTCGTAACCCTAAAAGAGCTACCCAGTTTACAAGCAAAGTCAAAGTAAGTGATGACACCAATGCCGCACTTACCACGATTATGTCTATCATCGAAGAAGGAACGGCGCGGGGCATTTTCTCCACCGACATCCCAAAGGAACACTTCTTTTTACTATTGGAAACATCTGCACAGGGGATTACGCGCGCTATCACCTTCATCCCCTCCCCCCAAATCATTCATCAGTTGTACGGCATAGATGAGGACAAGGCAAGCGCGCAAGGAATGATGGAGATACTTGCCCATCTAGTAACAAGCCTTTTAGAAGCATAGCAGAACGATTCGCAAGTAAGTAATCGTAATCAGAAACCACTACTTAGAAAGAGACAGGACAAGAAATAATGAAGAAAAGTTTTACCATTATTATCCGCACTACAATCTGCCTAATGACCGTACTCACTCTTATGTTGTCTGCAGGTGCCACAGCACTAGCCAATGAGGCCACAGGCGATACAGGCAACCAGAGAAATCTAAGAGAGACTACCCCTTCCGGTATTCCCTTTTCTGATATGGAAGAGCGTATAGCTGAACTAGTTAGTCAGCACATTGGTGAGACTGCACTTGGGGCTGCAGTTGCCATAGTGCAAGATGGCGAGGTTATCTCACTGCAAAACTTTGGCTATGCTGATGTAGACAATGGCATTCCCGTAGCCGATGACACCGTCTTTGAATACGGGTCAATCAGCAAGCTGTTTGCCTACACTGCTGCCATGCAACTAGTTGAACAGGGCAAACTTGACCTTGATACCGATATTAGAGAATATCTTTCAGACGACTTCAATAGTCAATGGAATCATGCTGAAGTCATAACTATGCGCGATCTTATGAATCATGCTGGCGGCTTTGGAGACTTCCCCTTTGACACACTTCTACTTGATCCAAGTGGCCTTTCTTCGCTTGAAGAGGTACTGTTAAACCAGCGTCCGCAACAGTACTTTACCCCAGGAACAGCAAGTTCTTATTCAAACTACGGTACTGCACTTGCAGGATTTGTCGTCGAAAGCATTGTTGGTCAACCTTTCTATCAGATTCAACAAGAAACGATTTTCCAGGCGGCCGGAATGGACTCTACTGCAGGCGAGCCCCAACAAAAGGACAACCCTTCTATTCGAGATAGAAAAGCACAGGGCTATATGCCCAATGGACAAGGTGGCTTTATCGAAAGAGGATGGTCATATTCACCCCTGTATCCAGCAGGATCAGCAAATGGAACCGCGGAAGACTTGGCGCTTTTCCTTGCTGCCCTTATGCCTACCGAAAGTAAAGATACCCCCCTCTTTAAGGACAACGCAACTCTGAGCCAAATGCTTTCTCCGAGCTACGATGCCACTGGTGAAATGCGCGGAATGCACCACGGATTCTTCTCATTAAGTGGAACAACACAGACCCTAGGACATGGTGGGGACACCGCCGGCTTTGCGGCACACGCAGCCTTTGCACCTACCGAAGGATTCGGAATGGTAGTTGTGACCAATGGTGCGGGCGATATGGACATTCGCTTCGGCTTGCACAACCTACTTTTCGGTAGCTCACAAACTATCGAAGATAACGAGTTTGCAGATGGACTGCCCAGCGCAGAAGAAGTTGTTGGGTCTTACCTGCTTATGCAAGTCCCCAAGGGAAATATGATGGAGTTCATGGGTTACATTTCTCCCTTGCAGGTAGAGGCAGTTGGAGAGAACAGGATTGCCCTACACCTAGGACCACTGACAGGAAATTTTGTACAGATTGCACCTTACGAGTACCTACTGCAAGGTGACTCACACCCCATGTTCGTTGTTTTCCCTAGCATTCGATTCATCATGAATGATGGAGAGGTCACCCAAGTAGCAGTTGGTAACGGCATGGACATGATTCCTGCAGCAAGCCAGCGCAGTGCAACCTCGCTAGCACTAAGTGTAGTAGCTGTTGTTATTGGTCTAGTCTTCTTTCTGGCTGCGCCTGCAGTTCTGCTAGTGCAGGCCATTAGAAGAAAGAAGCTTGCTACCTTCGCTCAGAGCAAAAACACCAATCGTTGGCAGACAGTCGTAACACTTCTAGGTACTGCCCTTGTGATGAACAACCTTGTCGCGTTAGGATCGTTTATGGCAAACAGTTACCGTAGCCCCAGTAGCATGATGCCCCATTTGGTGATGAACTACGTTATCGCACTAGCCGCGCTTATCTTCATTGCCTTGCTGGTATATTCTCTAATCAAGGAGAAGGGTCTTGCTTCTAAAGCACGCATAATTACTGCAGGCATTACCGTAGTACTGCTAGCAGCATTTACCGCAGTACTTGCTAGCTGGAACTTCTTTACTCTTTTTATCTAAAGGTAGCCTTTGTTAAAGCTCTCTCAAGAAAGTAAGGGGAAACAACTTTCTCCCTTTACTTTCTGCTTTGAGGCTGCAAGTATAATGTTTAGCCCACCAAAAGAGGACGTATCAGTTTGATACATCCTCTTTTTGCTTAAGTTCTTTAGGTCTTTAGGTTATAGAGATTCTTAGTGGATTAGCGTGGTGCGCAGCACATTAAGAATCGATAAACTCTTTCGTTGCTGCAGCTAGCAGGTTTCCTTTGCCGCCACTGCCATAGTCGACATTGAAATTGTTTGCTCCGTCCATGGTTGCATTGGAAAGACCTGTTCGTCTTTTCAGTAGCTTGTCCACTCGCCTAACATTAGACATTCCTGCCTTAGTCTCTACTTCATGTAAGTGGCGCGCACCAGCATTACGATACTTGTTGTAGTAGTAACCATAGTAGAGGAAGCCTGCGCCAGCCAATACCCAAACCCACTCGGTGTCAAGAACTGGCCACAAGAAGAAGGCCAGAATAGATCCAATAATCGACATGAGCAGGGAAAAGAACAAGAGTTTTGGCTGATGAATGGGGACGCTTCCCATAGTTTCTTTTGAGCGTGCGTTCACTGCGACATAGTGCAGAACTTTCTTGTTTGCACTTTTCACTTGCTGGTAGCTATAGAGCCACACAGGTAAATAGGCCGCCTTCCATTGCTGCCCTTTAATAGAAAGTTGCTCCTGCGACCACTTTACCCCGCGATTGTACGCTGACAGAGTGGTATTCGCTTGATGACGGCTTATGTCTTTCGCTTTTATTTCGACTAAGCCTTTCAAATCATCAACATTGGCATCACGCTTTTCAGAAGCATAACCTTTTAAATAGTTAGCATTCCACGCAACGCAGTTTTCAGTATCAAAAGGCATAATGGCGTTAATGATGTTATTCGTACGATTACTTGATCCATGATGCAGCTTTTCAGTATTTGATTCTATGGTTAGGCCCTTCATCACAATGTCATAATCACGCTCGACATCATAGAGGTCTGCATCATAGCGGGTCTGTTGATTATTGCCACTGCCAACCGTGTACTTTCGAACAAGCACCTCACCCTGTCCTTTAAGATAAGAATGCGCATTAACATCAACAATCATGTAAGGCAAATACACGCCCATGACATTCTCTGTACAAAACTCTTTTCTAAAGCTAGGATGAGCAAAAAACTTTCGCTTTGATACGAACTTTTCTATTTCTGCACGAGCAATCTCTTTTTGAACGACAAAGGGAAGCACCGCGTCAGGGATTGCGCCGTTGGGAACCTGTTCGTTAATAGACAGAGTATTACGACACCAATGACAACGGGCCTGTGCCGTTTCGTCAGTATCGATAACAACCTCTGCCCCGCAGCTTTGACACTTTAAGGTAATCATGCTCTCTGCACTTGCAGCAATATCTTTTGTGCCAGAGCCGATAATCTTACCGTGAAGACGACTGACATCCTGCTCGAAACCAGCTACTTTCTGGGGTTGAAATTCAGTACGGCAAAAATTGCAGCGCAATTGACCACTTTGAGGATTAAAGGAAATGTCTGTCGCCCCACATTTAGGACACTTGTCCTGTCCACTATCCCTGCCCGTATCAACTACGCGGGGGCTGCCATCAAGCGGTTGCCCTGTCTGTCCACAAAATTGCTTTACTGGCTGTGCAGGCGCTGAAGCCTGTGCTTGCTGCAAGGGCTGTCCTGTTTGTGCACAGAATTGCTTTGATGACTGCGAAGGCTGTTGCGGCACTGCATCTGGTGGATTCTGACCCCCAGGTACCGGTTGTCCTGTCTGAGGGTCAAAATTCCATCCAGCCTGATTTCCTACTTGATTGGTATTATCTTGCATCTCTGCTCCTGTTAGGATCTTCCACAGTCTAACTTAACCTAGTAACTTTGCCTTTTGAGCATCAAAGTCCTCTTGAGTGATGACCCCCTGGCTAAGCAGATTTTCTAGCACCTCAATCTTTGCCTGCGGATCATCTTCCGCTGCTGGCGCAGGCGAAGCCGCGGGTGCCACCGGTGCAGGCTGTTGTGCCACTGGCTGATTCAGTGGCTGCCCTGTCTGAGGACAAAACTGTGCAGGTGCAGGCGCTTGTTGCTGCAGGGGTTGTCCTGTTTGTGGACAGAACTGCGCCACAGGCTGCTGCGGAGCCAACGGCTGTCCCGTTTGTGAACAGAACTGAGCTGCTGGTTGAGGATTGATAGGTTGTCCAGTCTGCGGATCAAAAGGTCCAGCAGCTGGCTGCCCCTGAATGCTCTGTGCCTGCGGAGTCCCCGCTACAGGCTGCTGCATGCCACCCATAACGTTGCCAGCAGCACCCATGCCCATACCCATGAAGGCCATGCCCATACCGCCACTAGCAGCACCTGGGTTTTCTCCAGCTGCTTGCATTCCGCGAGCAACCGATTGCTGCATAAACGAATTTCCGCGCGAGCCTGAAAGAGCATCCGCACGTCTCACATCAGCAAGCAGTGCCTTTGTGTCCTCATCATACTCAATTGCTTTAATAGCAACGCGTTCAATCTCGAGACCTCTGCCACTGCGCCACTGATAAGTATCTTCTACCGCAGCAGAAAGTGACTGAGCAAAGCCAATCTTATCGCCCTGAATACTTGCCATACGATTACCCTTTTCAGGGTCATTAGTATAGTTCGAAAATGCTGCAGAAAGACTGCCAACTACCTCATTGAAAAGCTGCGTCCCTGCGTCATTGTTCATGTCAGCGAAATCAAAAAGCGGCGCATTAGCCTGCAGATAATTTACAGGCACAAAGTTCTTCAAAAAAAGAATCGGGTCAACAATTTTCAAGGTATAAGTTCCGCGCGTTGTTGCTCCTGCTTGTGCACCTAAATAGGCATCATCCCAGTAAATCACTGACTGAGTTCCAAAGCGATTGTTAGGAATCTCTTTCAAGTTAACGTAGTAGGCAAGATGCTGTGCTGCAGGCTGTCCACCAAATTTAAAGCGATCCCAAGCCTGCTGAACAGTTGACCCCAAAATGCCATCACCGGCAAACATTGACCTCGAATTCACATCGTCAGAATTGTAAATATACCCACCAGGTTCTGCGATTAGGCCTGTTACTGCACCTTCCTGCAAGGTGACCAGTGCAGTTCCCTCAGGAACTACAATTCTGCTGCCATTGGTGATAATGTTTTGTGATCCGCGAGTATTCGCTCCGCGACCTGCATTAGTACCACGTGGCACTGCCTCAAAAAGACCTGTAGTTGCCGTGACCCCTGGTCTTGGCATGAGATAATCTTGCCATTGGTCAGCAAAAGTTCCACCAATCGCACCCTTAAATGCCCTAATAAATCCCATAATCTTACCCTTTCAAATATGTATGCTTGCACTTAATCAAAAAACGGATAAAAACGCACCCTACTACTCTACACAATTTAAGCGCCTTCATCCAAAGCGGAATACAAAACGAAAAGTTCTTTAGGACATCATCACTAGGTCATTGCTAGGTAGAATGCAGCAGCCACTACTGCTGCATTGTATAAAACATGTAGCAGTATTGCTGGTAATGCGGTTCTGCACTTTTGAACCAAGTACACGCAGGCTAGTGCCAAGAGAAAATTGGGCACTGCCGCCCACAGTGAAAAGTGATAAAAGCTAAATATGAGGCCCTGTAATACTACTGCGGCCGCAATCGACACTTTTTGAGCAAGCGTATCAAATATGATGACACGAAATACCAATTCCTCTATAAACGGCGCAAGAATCACAATGCTTATGACTGCTGCAATTAACCCAAAAAACGTAGGACTAAATAGGTCTGTAAGACTTGCAGCAGGCGGAGTAACCCACCCTAACTCTGCAGTTACGTAAGTATAGACAAGAGCAAAGGTTCTTAGTGCGAAAAAGAAGGCTACCACTAACAGAGCAGACTTCCACGCTGGCATAAATTGTGGCTCTTCAGACCTATTACCTGCATCCAAAGTACCTTCTTCTGCCAAAGCTTTCTGACTATAAGGAAAAGCCTGTTGACCTCTAAGTTCTGCCCTACTTAAACGCTTTAGCCGGTAAGCTTCCAAAAAACCGAGATTGCGGGTATGTGCTCTGTAAGCAAGAATCATCAACAAAAGCAGGTAAAAAATCATAAGCAGAGCAATGCGAACCCCAACAACACCTTCATCTGGCATAAGAGCTGTGAACTGATGTCCCAGGGTAAAAATAGTAAATACGCTGGCAACAAGCAAAGCTATAGTCACCCAAGCAACATCCACCCATCCCCAGGGACGAGTCAGTGATATACGCTTGCGTGGTTGTGGCCTGCGCTGGACCTGCTTTGCTGTTGTGCGTGCCGAACGTCTTCCCATTACCTAATGTCCGCCTAGAGGTCTTCTGAAGGGATGTTTGTGGGCTCTGCACCGCTTTGTACAGATACTGCCTGGGGCACTGCTCCTGACTGAATTATGTCCTGCAGTTCAGCCTCACTCAACACGGGAACGCCTAAACTCAGAGCTTTATCGTATTTGAGCCCGGCGTCTTCTCCTGCAACAACATAACTTGTTTTCTTTGAAACGCTACCTGTAACCTTTGCCCCCAACTTCTTTAGCTCTGTTGATGCTTCCGTGCGGGTCAAATTCGTCAAGGTTCCTGTTAGCACAAAGGTGAGTCCTGCTAGACTCTGCAAGGCAGGATCAGTTAAGGCTTCCTCTTTTAAGTTAAGTCCTGCACCTATAAGACGTTGCAGTACTGCCCTATTTTCAGGTACGCTGAAAAAACTACGGCAGGAACGCGCAATCTGTGGACCGACTCCTTCAATTGCGTTTAAATCCTCTTCACTTGCAACCATAAGATTTTCGATTGTTCCAAAACGACCTGTAAGCAATTCTGAAACGGTAGCACCAACGTGGCGAATACCTAAGCCAAAAAGCAGACGCGGGAAAGGACGGCTTTTCGATGCCTCGATATTTGCGAGCACTTTTGTCGCCATAGTTTGCCCAAAAAAAGTCTCGCTTCCGTCAGCCTTTGTACGTCCCAAGGGCAAGTCTCGCAGTTGTTCAAAACTTAAAGCGTAAAAGTCTGCTACGTTACTCACAAGGCCTGCAGAAATAAGGGCATTAATCGTTTCTGTACCTAATCCCTCTATGTCTGCAGCGCCTCTGCTGACCCAATGGCGCAACCTTTCCGTGCGCTGAGCTTCACAGTTAATATTTTCACAGCGCAAGGCCGCCTCATCCGGATCACGATGGACAGCGACTCCGCAGGATGGGCAGTGCGTCGGCATACGAAAAAAGGTTTGAGTACCGTCGCGCAAAGATTCGATAGGCCCCACAACTTCAGGGATAACATCGCCTGCCTTGCGGACAATCACCGTATCGCCTACCAGAATGCCCTTGCGAACAATCTCGTCTTCGTTATGCAAGGTTGCACGCGCAATGGTAGAGCCTGCTACAAGCACTGGATCAAACTCTGCCACAGGGGTCAAGGTTCCCGTGCGTCCTACCTGAATGCGAATCTCACGCAGGACAGTCGTTTTTTCCTCTGGAGGAAACTTGAAAGCAATCGCCCAACGAGGAGCTTTTGCCGTATAACCTAGTGCCTCCTGCAGAGAAAAATCATCAACCTTTATGACTACGCCATCGATTTCATAAGGCAAATCATGGCGTTTTTCCAGTGCAGCTGTACAAAAATCCATAACATCTGACCTGCAGGTTAACACCTCAACGTCAGGATTAACGTGAAACCCTGCTTGGCGGAGCACGTCCAAAAATCCGTGCTGATTAGGCGGTAAATCCTCATGTGTCTTATCAGCTGGCGCATAGATGAAGGATGCTAATTCGCGAGTAGCTGTGATTGCAGGATCCTTTTGGCGAAGTGAGCCTGCTGCTGCATTGCGCGGATTGGCAAAGGGTTTCTCCCCTGCCTCATCCGCCTGTTTATTTAACTGCTCAAAGTGTGATTTTGGTAGGTAAATTTCGCCGCGCACTTCTAGCTGGGGAAGGCTTGCAAGTAGGCCGCTTTGTAGGCGCAAAGGAATATCACGCACGGTTCGAGCATTAGCAGTAATATCTTCTCCTGTGCGCCCATCACCCCGTGTAGCTGCGCGCACTAACTCTCCCTCTTGATAGGTCAGCGCAATAGATGAGCCATCAATCTTTAGCTCGCAGTTATAGGTAATCTGGCTCTGGGGCGCTGAAGTAACTAGCTTCGCCCTAGCAGACTCTACACGATCAAACCAAGCATCAAGTTCCTCAAGATTCATTGCGTTATCAAGCGAGTACATGCGCGCTGCATGCTCAACAGGAGCAAAGGCGTCACTAGGGATGGCCCCTACACGCTGTGTTGGTGAGCTTGCTGTGATTAGTTCTGGGTGCTTTGCCTCGATTTCCTGGAGCTCTCGCAAAAGCGAATCATATACATCATCACTCAAGTCTGAAGCGTCCAGCACATAGTACTCATAAGCAGCATGCTCTAAGGCACGGCGCAGTTCTTCTGCGCGCTGAGCAGGACTTTGATGCGGGCTTGTTGCTGAACTCTTTGAGTTCATTGTGCCTGCATCTTTCCGGCGCAGATCTCTGCTGCCAATTTAATGAGTTCACTCAAGGTGGGATGAGCAAAAATGCTGTCGGCAACGTCAGAAACTGTTGCATCGCTTGCCATGAAAGGAGCAACTATTGCGATAAGCTCAACTGCTTTTGCCCCAAGAATCTGCGCACCAAGCACTCTTCCTGTACGCGCGTCCGCTACTAGCTGTACAAAGCCTTCCGGCTCACCCTCTGCAAGAGCTTTTCCATTGGCAGAATATTTAACAATTCCTGTGACAGCGGCAATGTCTTTCTTCTTAGCATCATCCGCACTCATACCGATAGTAGCAATCTCTGGAACAGTGTATATGCAGCCTGGAATTAGGTTTTGATTTAGGGCATGTGCCTCTGGCGGAGTCTGTCCAGCAAGCTTTGCAACTACAGCCCTTGCTGCCAATACTCCCTCGTGTTCTGCCTCATGAGCCAACATAAGACCGCCTATTGCATCCCCGATAGCATAAACATTAGGAATATTCGTTTGATAGCTTTCGTCCACAGCAATGGCGCGCCCTTCAAAGTCAATTCCAGCGCCTTCAAAACCAAGGTCGGACGTATTGGGAACCCTACCTACTGCAGTCATGATGACCTCAGCGCTAAGCTGCGCACCACTAGAAAGTGTAGCCACAGCCTTGCCCGTCGCATTCTGACTCACTGCCTCAACGCTAGTGCCTAGATGCAGTTCTATTCCTCGAGACTTGAAGTCACGTGCCAAGGTTTTACCCAAGCGCTTATCTTGCCACGGTAGTAGATTTTTTGCGAGCTCTACTATCGTTACCTGTGAACCAAAGCGTTCATAAGCATCAGCAAATTCTACGCCAATGACCCCGCCGCCCACGATGATGATGCTTTCTGGGACTTTGTGCAGAGCGATGGCATCATCGCTTGTCCAAACAAAAGGCGCATCTAATGCAGGCAGGATTGTGGGCAATGATCCTGTGGCAATAATAAGCGCATCGCAGGAAAGAACACTTTCGTCTCCTGCCTTATTACTTACCGAAACCTGAATTGAAGAAACAGTCGACTGAAGTTTTCCCGTTCCCTCAATAACTTCGATTCCCAGCTTCTTTGCACTTGCTTCAATCTGACCAACAAGGTTATTGATTACGGTCTTCTTGCGAACACGCAGTGCTTCAAGATCAAGCTCCGCGGCGGAAAAGTCAAGTCCTGAAACAGCAAAGTCACTTACACGTGCCACATCTGCTAAGGCATGAGCTGTCTTGAGGATAGTTTTGGTGGGAATGCAACCAACGTTAAGGCAGGTGCCCCCAAGACGAGTACGCTCAATGAGGGTAATCTTCACATCAAGATTTGCCGCCTTCGCCTGCTTAGCAGCTTCAAATGCGGCTATGTAACCACCAGGGCCTCCACCTAAAATTACTACATGTGTCCTGCATGACATTTCTGCATCCTCCACCTTCACCGTAATATAAAGTGGCGGCCCTTTTGCAGAGCCGCCACTTTGATTAACAAACTATAAGAGCTCGCTTTACGCTAGAGTCACATTGCTTGCTTGGTCTTTACCGTTGCGACCTACAGTCACCTCGAATTGAACCTCTGAGCCTTCTTCTAGTGTCTTGAAGCCGTCCATCTTGATTTCTGAGAAATGTACGAAAAGATCCTCGCCACCCTCTTGCTCGATGAACCCATAGCCCTTGTCTGGATTAAACCACTTTACCTTACCTACTGCCATTAGTACCTACTTTCCTGCCACCAATCCCCTTGATGGCACATCTGTGGTGTCGCCCAACGCTACACCACCAATAACACATAAGCTGCTTACAGCTTAACTTCCCGTATCTCTGCACAACTGCATGTGTCAAAAATTGATACTAAGAAAACTGTCGCACGCGCAAAGGAAGTTCCAGGGACTCCGCAGTATCTGCACAGCGCTGAACTTCATCTGCATTCAAAAAGTCTACCACAGATAGGGTAACCTGTGGCACATATTCTTTTGCGGCTTCAGCAAAATCCAGAACCGCCTGAAAAGACCGCTGTCCAAATTCTGGAATACATAACTCATTATAGGACTCTGCATCAGGGGCGTTTAGGCTTATGGAAAGCTCATCAATAAGCCCTGCAAGCTCTGATGCAACAGGCCTGCCAACAATCAAATCTCCTAGCCCGTTTGTGTTCACTCGCACATGTTCTACTCCCTGATCCTTCAACCACTGTGCAACCTGAATCATTACGTCATAGGAACTGAAGGGTTCACCAAAACCGCAAAATACCACTTCTGAGTAAGTCTTTAGCAGCTCATAAGCTTGAACAGCTGCAATAACTTCAGGGGCGCTAGGTTCATGATCAAGCCACAAAGTATCCGCATCCCCCACCGTACCAAAGTCATCTCGCAAGCAAAAGGTACAGGCACAAGGACAGATATTCGTGATATTCAGATAGAGCGCATCTTTGAATTTGTAAGCTAGGGCTGGCATAAGTGATTTAAGCTAAGCTTTCTTAGTCGAGGCAGACTTAGTTCCCTTAACAGCAGAGGTAGACTCAGATCCACTTCCCCACAGCGCCTTTCGCAGTGCCATAAGGGGCGCATAAAGTAATAGAGCTAAGATGAAATTTGCACCTGCCTGGAATAAGTTCCCAGGAATGCTTGCCAGCGAACCAACGTCAACAATCAAGAAAATATATGCTGTATAGCCCGCCACCATAATGAGCTCAGCAAGAAAAACACCCAACACATACCAGGAAAATTTACCCTTTTTAACAAAAAGATAGAGCACATATCCCATACTACCCTTGATAACAAGGGTCGCAGGAGCAAAGATCAGATGCCCTGAAGTTAGATTAGAAAGAGCACTGCCAAATCCTGCAGCTAATGCAACCAAAGGGTGAGGTAGTAAAAGCGCACTTGCAGCTATCGAACTATCCCCTAGGTTAAGCCAGCCAGAGACATCAAAGGGCATAGGTATCCCTAGAAAGCGAGTTACCACAAAGACGAGTGCTGTAAGTAGTCCTGTCACCACCAAAAGTTGCGTTCTGGACTTTGACTGACTAGGAGTTCCCTGCAAGTCCTCTGTATCTGGCTTTGTCGTTTGTTCTCTTTTTGTCATTACAGCAAGGTCCCCTCTGGTGTATCTGAAGTTGTGGATACTGAGCTATTCGGCACAGGCAACCCCAAGTGCTCATAGGCACGTGGCGTTGCTTGACGTCCCTTAGGTGTACGTATTATAAGCCCTTTTTGCAGTAAAAAGGGTTCGTAAACATCCTCAAGGGTATCTGCCTCTTCTCCAGTGGCATTTGCCAGGGTTGTCAGACCTACAGGTCGACCTATAAAAGTCTCTGCAAGAGTAGAAAGGATTTTTACATCCATCCAGTCTAGCCCCAAGCTATCCACCTCAAAGAAGCTAAGTGCCTCAGCCGCAATATCCTCACTAATGTCGCTACCATGACGCACTTGGGCATAATCGCGCACACGCTTTAATAGGCGATTTGCAAGGCGCGGAGTTCCGCGGCTACGTCGCCCAATTTCCATTGCAGCTTCCTCGTCAATAGAGAGTCCAAAAATTGCTGCACTGCGCATGATAATTGATTCTAGTTCTCTAGGTTCATAATAATCCAGGCGAAAATTTATGCCAAATCGGTCACGCAAAGGGCCCGAAAGTAATCCTGTTCGTGTAGTTGCACCAATCAAGGTAAAACGCGCTAAATCCAAAGTAATCGACCTTGCCGCAGGCCCCTTTCCAATAACAATATCAAGGGTAAAGTCCTCCATTGCTGAATAAAGAATCTCTTCAACTACGCGTGACAAGCGGTGGATTTCATCAATGAAAAGTACGTCACCTGCTTCAAGATTTGACAGAATAGCAGCAAGATCGCCTGCACGCTCGATGGCAGGTCCCGCTGTTTGCTTCATCTTTACACCAAGTTCATTTGCTACAACTGCTGCCAGGGTGGTCTTCCCCAGTCCTGGAGGCCCTGAAAAGAGTAAGTGATCCAGCGTATCGGAGCGCTGTTTTGTCGCCTCAATAAGAACTTCCAGGTTATCTTTAATTCGCTGCTGACCTTGATAGTCTGCCAATACCAAAGGACGCAGATTAACCTCAAGTTCACCCTCTTGCGAAGAAGCATCCACCAAGCGCTGACGGGAGTCGTCTACTTGAAGATTATTCTTGGGTGATGATGTCGCAGTTTCTGCTGCCTTATTGGAAGCTTCCCAGGCTGGCTTTATCCTGTCAGTCATTTATCTTGAGCCTCCCATTTTTGTCAGGGCATACTTCAACAAGTGCTCACTCCCTGCATCAGCAGGGGCACCAGAAAAAGCTTCTGCTATTTCTGCCGCAGAAAAACCCATTGCAAAAAGAGCTGCCTGGGCATCTGCTAGTGCACTATGTTCGCCTGCTTCAGCTGCAGTACTTGCGCCTGTTGCATCCGCACCTGCATCAATGAAGGGCTCCCCCATCTGAGCAGGAAATACTGCATCTATCTTACCCTTGAGCTCTATAATTAAGCGCTGGGCTGTCTTTTTACCAATACCAGGAACACTTGAAATTAGCGCAATATCTTCGGTAGTTACGGCACTAGCCAACATGCGCGGATGCAGTGTTGATAGCACTGAAAGAGCCACTTTTGGACCAACACCAGATATGTCAATCAGTGCAAGAAAGATACGCTTTTCCTCTTCATCGATGAAGCCAAAAAGCGACACTTCGTTTTCACGTACATGCATATAGGTGTAAAGCAGCACGTCTTCACCTCTTAAGCCCAAGGAGGACAAAGTACGTGTGCTTGCCGCCAACTCATAACCGACACCATTGACCTCAAGATATAGTCGATCAGTAGCTTTATGGGCAAGTACTCCTGCAAGAAAGGCTATCATCTACATTCCTCTCAAAACCTAGTCCGCTAAACTATTTCGATGCGCTAAGTGCGTTAGCGCAACCGCCAAAGCATCGGCACAGTGATCTGGCTTAGGATCATGGTCCAAGCCTAACAATTGACGAACCATGTAAGTAACTTGTTCTTTTTCCGCTTGGCCCGAACCGACAATGCTTAATTTTATAGTCGCTGGGGGATATTCTCCCAGCACTAAACCCCTTTTTGAGGTTGCAAGTATAGCAGCCCCGCGCGCCTGCCCCAGAGTAAGCGCTGTCTTTGCGTTAAGCCCGAAGAAGACTCCCTCTATAGCGCAGCTTGTTGGCTGATAGCGTTCTATCACAGCACAGACATCATCATAAATGGTCGCAAGTCGCACATTAAGTGCGTCCTCCGCACGTGTCTTTATCACACCATAAGCCAGAGCCTGGGGATTATTCTTGCCTATAGGCGTACTCACTATCGCCCAACCGGTATGGTGCAAGCCTGGGTCAATGCCTAGTATCGTTTCCATTAGTCTTCTAGCGAATCTTCCAACTGACCTTCATCAATTTTCATGCTGTGATAAACATTTTGCACGTCATCTAAATCTTCCAGACGATCAATTAACCTCATAACCTGCTTTGCCTCACGAGGTTCTACTGCCTGGGGGGTTGTAGGTTCCATGGTAAGTTCTGCGCCACGCACAGCATAACCCATGTTCTCAAGTGCTTTTTTTGCTGCCATCAGCCCCGAAGACTCAGTAAGTACAACGGCTATAGAGATTTCGTCTTCGACCTCAATCGTGTAATCGTCCCCACCAGCTTCGGCCACTGCCAACATGAAGTCATCCTCTGAGAACTGAGTCACATCCAAGTCTACAATGACCTCACCCTTGCGCTGGAACTGAAAGGTCACCGAGCCAGAGGTCCCTAGGTTACCGCCAATTTTTGTAAACGCTGCACGCACGTCTGCAGCAGTTCGATTTCGATTGTCAGTAAGGCACTCAACATAGACTGCAATACCTGCTGGTCCATATCCTTCATATATAATTTCATTCCATGTTGCACCATCATTGGCTGCCCCGCTTGCTTTTGCGATAGCCGTTTCAATATTGTCCTTTGGCAGCGAATAACTTTTTGCCTTTTCAATAGCTGCTGCAAGTGCAGCATTATTATCAGGGCTAGGGTCGCCGTTTTTTGCGGCAACAAATATGGCGCGGGAAAGTTTCCCGAAAAGAGCAGAACGTTTCTTATCTTGCCTAGCCTTGCGATGCTTGGTATTAGCCCATTTACTATGTCCTGCCATCCGATACCTCCTCCAATTAGCCTTCAGTACTGCACAAAACTAACATCCTTGGACAAAGATTGACAAGGTTCACCTGTGCGGCAAATGATTGTTCGCTGTTAGATATTAGTATAACGTATTGAACTGAGCAGAAAAATGAGCTAATCCCGCTTCAAAAAGTAAGCCATAGCGTGTCTCAGCGCCAGCAGCATAGGTGCGCTGAATAGATGCAGAAGTGAAGTCTACAGCAAGTTTAGTTGATTCCTCCAGAGAGCAGCCATTAAGCAGTCCAGCTACCAAAGCACTACAAAATAAATCCCCACTGCCATGATACATGCCTTCTGCACGTGCAGCCCCTGCATAAGTAGTAGAGGATAGCTTTGAGTCACGTGCTGCCGCACCTAGACTATCTGGTGCAAGACTTACCCCCGTAAGAACAGCTGACCCTGCGCCAATGTCAGAGCACAGCGCCGCCAACAAATCCTTTACAGCATCAGTATCTGGGCTGGAGTCATAATCGCGCCCTAACAATAAGGCAGCTTCTGTCAGATTAGGCACCAATACGTCTGCAAGTGCGCACAGTGAACGCATCTGGTCAGGATAGTCTAAGGTAAAGCCCGGATAAAGCTCTCCCTCATCTGCCATTACTGGGTCAACAACTATAAGCGTATCATCGTCTGCCAGCAACGTGATGACCTCTTTAATGAGTTCAATCTGCTCAAACGAACCCAAATAACCCGTGTAGATTGCATCGAATTTTAAATTAAGACTTTTCCAGTGTTGAGCAATAGGTAGAACATCTTCGGTAAGATCACGAAAGGTGTACCCTTCAAATTCACCCGTATGGGTAGAAAGAACTGCCGTAGGCAATACAGCGCATTCAATTCCTGCAGCAGAAAGCACAGGAAGGGCAACTGTTAACGAACAGCGCCCTATTCCTGAAATATCATGTATTGCAAGTACGCGTGGAGTATTCAAGTTTAATAATCAGTAGTGCTTGCAGCATCTGCCGCATCACTATCTATCTCCTGGTCAAGGGGCACAACGCTAATCCAGGTACGTCCTGGTGTCAGCAGGATGCTATTTCCTTCCGCATCCTTAAATACTGGAGGAGCATCTGCAGAGCCCTCCCAAGTACCATCAAAGCGCTTACCATCTGAGAAGATAGCTACGTTTCCACCACCGACAAGATCAATGTCATACGTAACTGTGCCTCCGCCTGCACGTGAGCCTTCTGAATGACGAGCCCACATAACTACTACGTTATCTGCACTAATCTGTTCATCACTTGCGCCATCGTACTGTGTAACTCCACCTGCAGCACGTAACCACAGCTTATTTTCGCTATCCCAGGTCCAGCGAGTGTCAGACAGAGGAGAGAAGGGAACGTGGGCTTCTGTTGCAGTGCGATACGCACTTGAAGGGGTCAGTTCATTAGATTTGGAGTTTGAGAACTCTAGTCCTGCAATCGACTCTGCAGTAGCCACATCAAAACCTTTACTCGTTGCGACTTCGTAGGCCTTAGCCAGCTCTACAAATAGATTGTGCGGGGCACTTCTGCCGCTGTAGCGTCCATAGAGGTCACTTCCAATAGTTCCGTGAGCCATGCTAGTAACACCAGCATCTCTTAGCTTTCCAAGCACATTGGCATTTCCGCCACTATAGAAAAATAGGGAATCACCGAACTGAGAAACAACGTGAAGATCTGAGTCACGTGCACTACGGACAGGCATGACCTGCTCTGGAACATCACTTTGGTACACGGCGTTAAAGCGCGTAATGCCACCCTCTGCCAATGTTTCAAAAACAACATCAGCACTATTAATTCCCACCTTTGAACCTGACTGTGGGTGATTATCTATTTTCACTGAAAGAGTGCGACCTAAGGTAACTTGAGGGTTTTCCGCCTCTAGACCTGTTAGTGGCCAGTAGATAGAACCCTCGGGCTCTTCAGTCATTTCTACATCTTTTGCAGGCGGGGTAACAACAACGGGGTCTTTACTGCGACATCCCGCAAGACCTGCAAAAGCAATTACTAACGAACATAGTACGGCAATCCATAATATCGACTTTCGCGACATGGAAAATCACTCCTTATTAATAATCTTTTGAAGCTAAGAATTATATAGTTTTTGATTGAAGTATCGCTAAGCAATACGCAGGTGGGCCTCTTTTAGTTGTTTAAGCGTTACTTCTGCAGGAGCCTCTGTCATAAGATCTGCACCGCTTGAAGTTTTTGGGAATGCAATAACATCACGGATAGAATCACGGCCAGCCAAAATCATGATTAAGCGATCAAGTCCAAGTGCGATTCCTCCATGAGGAGGGGCACCGTACGAAAGTGCGTCCAACAGGAAACCAAACTCTTCGCGAGCCTGTTCGAGCTCATGCCCCAATTGAGCCAGTACACGCAATTGCAAGTCTGCGTCATGAATACGAAGAGTTCCTCCGCCAATCTCATATCCGTTAAGAATAAGATCATATGAATAACTAAGTACTGAGGCAGGGTCTTTTTCTATATTCCCCAGGTGCGCGTCGAAAGGACGTGTAAAGGGGTGGTGATTTGCAGCCCAGCGGTCATTCTCTTTATCACGCATGAAAAGCGGGAAGTCAATTACCCAAAGAGGATCAAAACCTTCACGTGATATTTCCAGCATGTCAGCTAGTTCTAGGCGAATGGTGCCCAGAACTTCATTAGCAAGATCAAGCTCACAAGCCGCAAAGAAGAGGGCATCCCCTGCTTCTGCGCCCGTAGTTACCTTAAGAGCCTCTAATTCTTCTGCCGTAAAGAACTTCGCAATGGGGCTCTTGATTTGGCCGGTAATGCTATCTGCGTCTGCTGCTTCTGCAGGAAACGCCATCCAAGCCAAGCCTGCAGCACCCGCATCAATCGCTTTCTGATTAAGTGCGTCATATTTTGAGCGCGCCCAGTCACCAGCGCCCTTTGCACAGATGGTTTTTACTACTCCCCCATTTGCAGGAGCCTGTGCAAATACCTTAAAGCTAGTCGTAGCCGCCCAATCGCTAATATCTTGCAAGAGCAAATCAAAGCGCGTATCAGGACGGTCGCTACCATAGGTGTTCATGGCCTCAGCATAGGTAATGCGACGCAGTGGCTGCGGCAGATCATAGTCAACCACCTTCATAACCTCTGCCAATACATCCTCTGTTAGGTTCATGACATCGTCTTGTGTGACAAAGCTCATTTCCAGGTCAACCTGGGTGAATTCTGGCTGACGATCGGCACGCAAGTCTTCATCGCGAAAACAACGAGCAACCTGGAAATAGCGCTCTAAGCCACCAATCATCGTAAGTTGCTTAAAGAGCTGCGGGGACTGTGGCAAAGCATAGAATTTGCCTGGATTATGCCGAGCAGGAACAATGAAGTCACGCGCGCCCTCTGGGGTTGATTTAGTAAGGATGGGTGTCTCCACCTCGATAAACCCTTTATCTGTTAATGAGTTACGAAAAGCCGCTGTTACGCGCGAGCGCAGCTTAAGAATCTTGCTTACCTCTGGGCGACGGATGTCAAGGAAGCGCCATTTCATGCGTACAGCCTCATCAGTATCAATACCATCTTCAATTTCGAAAGGAGGGGTCTTCGAGATATTTAGCACACTAAGCTGACTTACCACAATTTCAACCTCGCCTGTTGGTATATGCGGATTGACCGCATCTGCAGGACGGAGTCTAACAGTGCCCGTTACCTCTACCACCCATTCAGGGCGCACTGCTTCTGCCAAAGCAAAAGCAGAACCCACCTCTGGGTCAAAGGTCAGCTGCACGATACCTGTACGGTCACGAAGATCAATAAATATCAAGCCACCATGATCACGGCGCTTACCAACCCAACCCGCTAGGGTAATCTCTTGCCCTTCAAGTTCACGGCCCAATTGGTTTGCAACGTGAGTCCTGATTGATGAATATTTGCTGTCTAGCATTATGGATGTCTCCTTATTTAGTTAGCATCTTAACAATACTGCGGCTTGCCTACTTAACCAGCATCTTGACGATGCTTCCCGGGGTCGCAAAGCGCTCTTCCTTACTTTCCATGTCTCTTATTGTAACGCCTCCGCGCTTCTGCTCCTCTTCGCCTATGATAAGGACATAGCGCGCACCAGCCTTATCTGCTTGCTTGAACTGCGACTTCAATGAACGGTCCTGCAGGTCACTAACAGCTGTCAATCCGCGACGACGCAGCTCCATTGTCATGGCGAAGGCCGCCTCTCGTTGCTCATCTGCTGCTGCAGCAACATAAATAACTAAATCATCACGATTTAAGATGTCGACTTCTTCGGCCTCAAGTGCTAGAAGGATACGCTCTGCTCCTACTGCAAAACCAATACTGGGAGCCTCTTTTCCGCCCAGGTCTTGAAATAGTCCGTCATAGCGACCACCACCGCCAATAGCGTTTTGAGAACCCAGTCCATGATCAACCTGAACCTCGAACACAGTGCGTGTGTAGTAGTCTAGTCCGCGCACTAGCTTTGGATCAATTTCATACTTTAGGCCTGCCGCATCAAGCGTGCGTAAAACTGTATCGTTATGCTGCTTACAGGCCTCGCAAAGCACCTCATTAATACGCGGAGCACTATCCATTACTGCATGACATTCTGGCTTCTTACAGTCAAAGGCCCGCAAAGGGTTCGTGTCAGCACGACGTGCGCAGTCATCACATAACTCTACACTGTGCTCACGAATAAAAGTCGCTACGCTATCACGGTAGGCAGGCCGACACGCATCATCACCCATTGAGTTTACGAGCAGACGCATAGATCGCTTACTTAATCCGAGTAGTGTAAAGTATTCCCACAGCATGAGAATCATTTCTGCATCTGCAAACGGAGAGGTCTGCCCTAAAGCTTCTGCACCTACTTGATAGAACTGGCGCTGCCTGCCCTTTTGAGGACGCTCATAGCGAAATTGCGGACCAGCGTAATAAAGCTTTGCTTGTGCCCCATTATCAGTAAGTCGCGCCTGAATAGCAGCTCGCACTACCCCTGCAGTATTTTCGGGACGAAGAGTAATAGAGCGACCACCACGATCTTCAAAGGTGTACATCTCTTTACCGACAACATCAGTTGCCTCGCCAATGCCGCGAGTAAATACTTCGGTCTGCTCAAAGATGGGAGTGTAGATGGACTCATAACCATAGCGGGAAAAAACTTCACGGGCGACCTCCTGCAGGAAGTCCCAGCCACGAGCGCTCGCACCGAGCAAATCTGCAGTACCCTTTGGGGCATTATAGGATTGAGTCATAGTGTGATTACTCCTTAGGAAATGGTCGGGCTGACTGGATTTGAACCAGCGACCCCACGACCCCCAGTCGTGTGCGCTACCATGCTGCGCCACAGCCCGACGCGGATGCTAGTTTAGCATGTTTAGCTGAGAGGATAAACTCTCTGTAAAATTTGACGAGCAAGTTGAGTTTTTGAAGTTTTAGGAAGAAGTGTATCCGCCTCTGGTGCTGCCTTGCTAAATATGCGCACTTCGTTTTCAGTAGATTCAAAGCCTATGTCTGCACGTGATACGTCGTTTGCAATAATGTAGTCTGCACCTTTGCGCTCTAATTTTGCTTGAGCATTGTCCTCGAGGTTATTGGTTTCTGCAGCGAAACCCACAAGGATGGTGTCTGCCTTCAAGGTCTTCTCTATTTTCATGCGGCCCAACTTTGCAAGAATATCAGGATTTTGGACTAACTCTAGTACCTGTGTATCTTGCTGATTGGTTTGCCCTAGCTGGCTTTGCCGTTTCTTGATTTTTATACTAGCTTTTTTAGCGGGACGATAGTCTGACACTGCTGCTGAACAAATTATGAGATTCGCTTCTAAAGCAAAGCTTATCATTGCAGCACACATTTCATCAGCAGTCACTACCCTTGTACACGCCAATCGCTTGTCAACAGGTACGGCCGCACTAGCTGGCCCTAGGACTAACTGAACTTCTGCGCCTGCCTGCAGGGCTGCGCGCGTCAAAGCTGTACCCATCTTGCCTGAAGATCGATTAGTTAGATAACGCACAGGGTCAAGGTATTCCTGAGTAGATCCTGCACTAATAAGTACTTTTTTACCCGCCAGCCAATCGCTAGTCTGTATAGAATCCTCGATTATCCCAAAAAGGGTCTGCGCCTCAACCATGCGACCAGGACCACTATCCCCACAGGCGAGCTCACCTGAGGCTGGGCCGATTAACTGAGCTCCGCGGGCAGTTAAAGTAGCAAGATTTTCCTGCGTAACAGAGTCAAGATACATCTGCGTATTCATGGCTGGTGCGACTAGCAGCTGTCCCTGATAAGCAAGTGCTGTTGTGGTCAGCAAATCATCCGCGCGACCATGCGCTAACTTTGCGATGACGTTTGCAGTTGCAGGCGCGATAAGAAAAAGGTCAGCCTCTTCTGCAAGACTAATATGGTTGATGGGTGCTGCCGGATCATCAAAGAGATCAAGCGCCACAGGGTTACCCGTAAGCGAACGAAAGGTCGCAGGACCTACGAACTTTGCTGCATGCTGCGTCATAATGACTTTAACGTTATAACTTGCACGCACCAATTGACGCGCCAAATCACACATCTTATAAGCAGCAATGCCACCCGAAATCCCTAGGAGGATAGTTTTTCTCTTCAAATTTCCCATGAGGATTATTGTATCAAGTCAAATGCATAGAGCCATTCTTCGCAAGAATAAGATCAACAACAAAGGGCACCCACTGCCTAGCAGCGAGTGCTCTTCCCTCCAAGCCTGTTAAAGACTTAAATAATATCGAGTTCTTTGCCTGCTTTTTCGAACATCTCAAAAATCGTGGCTAAATCTTCTTCTGTGTGGGTCGCCATGAGACAGGTACGTAGGCGTTCTGTTCCCTTTGGCACTGCTGGATGAACTATGGGACATACGAAGATTCCTAACTCGAACAGTCTGGCTGTCAGGTCGAGCGTCTTCATCTCATCACCAATGTGTACAGGCACGATTGCTGTGCTTGTCTCCATGGTGTTAAAGCCTAGATCCATCAGTCCTCGCGCATAATCACCCTGAACAGCCTGCAGACGCTGCACGCGCTCAGGCTCATTTTCGATTACATCGAAAGCTGCGATGGCTGCCGCACATTGAGCCGGTGGTAGTCCTGCACTGAAAATAAAGGGACGCGAGTTATGTTTTAGGAAGTTAATCAGTTTGCGGTCTCCAGCCACATAGCCACCAACAGATGGAATGGCCTTCGAGAGTGTTCCCATCTTAATGTCGATGGACCCCTCCATGTCAAAATGCTCTTCGATGCCGCGACCTGTTGCACCCAAAGCCCCGACTGAGTGGGCCTCATCCACCATCAGGCGAGCACCGTATTCGTCACAAATACGGCGCAATGCTGGCAGATCGCACATGTCTCCGTCCATCGAATAGACAGAGTCCACAACAACCATGGTCGACTCATACTTGCCTTTCGCGCGACGCAAAATGCTCTCTAAGTGATCCATGTCGTTGTGACGGAATGTGCGCCAACGCGCCCCTGACAGCATGCAGCCATCTACAATGGACGCATGATCAAGCTTATCCATTACAACCATGTCTTTCGAAGTAAGGAGTGCTGTTATGATTGCAATATTAGTCAAGAATCCTGACGAGTAAACTGCTGCATCCTCACGCTTAGAGTAGCGAGCAATACGTCCTTCTAGGCGCTCATGAAGGTCGGTTGTGCCTGTAAGTAGACGCACACCGCCGGCGCCTGTACCGTACTCATCAATGGCTTGCTTTGCAGCAGCCTCGATACCCTCATGCCCCATAAGGCCTAAATAAGAATAAGATGCCAGCATAATAAGCTCGCGGCCGCCTACCATAGTCACACGATTATTGACCTTGCCTACTACGGGCTGCAGGTAAAAGTAGCGATTTGCCGCTTTAAGCATTTGGTAGCGCTGCTCAAAGGCTTCTAAACGTGCGCTGATTGCATCGTCAAATTGGCGAATTTCTGACATTACGTTTCCTCCATAGATATGATGTATACAAAAGTGTATACATCATATCATAAGGAAGGTTTCTAACAATTATTCACCGGCAACACGGTCCTGCATTCTTTGATCTGGAGTAAGGTAAGTTCAATTAATCTAGAGCACTGACACTCTCAATCTGTCGCCTGCTTCCATCAGCAGCAGCATCTTTGTCAACGCGCTTGCCGCTAGGATATAACAACAACCCAAAGACAATTGGCAATGCGCCCGCAACTATTAATACTTGTTGTACTCCAAATAAATTTGATAACCAGGGAGCAAGCACCAAGGGAATCAGCAATAAACCTAAGGTAAACATATTAATAGTACCTAACACACGTCCCACTGCCTTTAGCGGAGAGTCAGCTTGAACCATCGTCCGCAACAGGGGATCAAAGACTCCAAAAGCAAAACCCAGAACCATTTGTCCAGCAGCGACCCACCACAAATTTAAGGTTGCGATATAGGCAATAGAGCCTATGCCACAAATCACAAGTAACACTATTAGAAGTCGCGCATTAACCCACTTTAAAGGAAACGCTGCAAGCAGAATGACACCCACAATAAGTCCAACCCCACCAACAGCATAAATCCAGCCAAGCATGGAGATATCTACCTGCAAAATTTGGTAAAAATAAACGGGCTCTAAGGCATCAAACGCACCGAAACCAAAAACCATACCAACAGCAATCATCAGATAGTAACGCAGATTTCGTGACTTTCTAATAATATTCCAACCCTCTAATGCTTCACCAAAAGGACCGCTCTTCTTTACTCTGCGCTTTGAGGCATTGCGTCCCGTGAAAGCTGTTCCTGCCGTAAGACTTGTTGAAGTCACGCGCACAGGATCAGTTAAAGTAATACCATGTTCACGCGCCTCCTTTTCAGCCTCAAATTCCAGCGCATGACTGTATTCCGTTTCCCCAAAGACTAAATCATCTTCAGATACTTCGTCATCTGCTTCGTCATCCTTAGGTGCATGCTTCTCTTTGACTCGCAAAATAATGAGTGCTGCCGCCACAGTAACAATTGCCATTAGAATAAATACACTGTAAACGGGAAGTCTTCCCGTCACTATTGCCCCTAGTGCTGGACCTACCACTACGGCAATAAAAGCACCGATAGTGAGAAAAGAATTCACTCGACGCAGTCCTGATTTACTGCGCTCTAGATAAGGCGCAAAAGAGGTGTAGGCCGTGTTAAGTATTGTTGTTGCAAGTCCAAAGAATGCTGCAAATATCACAAAGGCAGTTACATTGCCATGGGTAAGTCCCGCTATCAAGCAAATAATCGTCACAAAGATAGATGCCCAGAGAACTGTTTTACGTGGACCTATCTTATCGACAATGCTTCCTCCGATGATGCTCCCCACCATCCCCGAGAGGTTTAACATTAACATTACTGCCATTACAGTTGTGGCGTCTCCACCGAAACCGAAAGCTGCATAGCCCAAAACACCTATATGATACGCTGCCTGCATACCTACTTCGCGAGCGAAATTTGCTACGGTAAGCCAACGTTCGTTTATATTAATCGAAACCAATAGCTCTCTGTTCATTTCAAATATTCATCCCATTTCTATACGAACCACTAAAAACACCACCGCATGTTATCTTCGCGGTGGTGTCTAATGTACTTTTAGTACCATCGCTTGCCCTCTTTATAAGCAAGCGACCTTATGTCAGCAAGCTCATTACTTCTCGTCTGTAGCACTTTCTGCTTCAGTGACAATAGCTTCCGCTACTTCTTCCGCCTCTGCCTGTACTTCAGCGGCTGCTTCTGCCTCTTCGGCATCCGCTTCCTTTGCTTCATCTGCTGTAATCTCTGCAGCAACCTCTGCAGTCTCAGCAACTTCAGCTTCTGCCTGCTCAACAGCCTCTACTACCTCGGCTACTTCTTCGACAATCTCGTCAGCTACCTCTTCTGCAGTTTCCTTCTTCTTGACTTCAATTTCAAAGCCTAAGTCTTCTGCAGCAGCACGCATTGAGAGTGATACACGGCGACGCTCTTCGTCAATGTTCATAACCTTGACCTTGATTTCATCACCTACAGCTACCACCTGATCTGGCGTATCTACGTGACCACGCGCAAGTTCACTAATGTGAACTAGACCTTCTACGCTGTTTCCTAGATCTACAAAGATACCGAAGGGCACTAGCTTGGTGACCTTGCCATCAACGATTGAGTCAATAGGGAACTTGCTGACCAACGCCTTCCACGGATCTTCCTGTGTCTGCTTCAGACCTAGAGAGATGCGCTCACGTTTTACGTTAACATCAAGGACCTTAACCTCTACCTGGTCACCCACCTTAACAACTTCGTTGGGGTGAGTAATATGACCCCATGACAGTTCGCTAATGTGAACCAGACCATCAATGCCACCTAAGTCTACGAAGGCACCAAAGTCTACAATGCTTGAGATAGTTCCTGGCAGAATCATGCCCTCTTGCAGCTTGCTAAGGATCTCGCCACGGTCGGCCTTGCGTCCTTCTTCTAGGATGACGCGACGTGAAAGAACAACGTTGTTGCGGTGACGATCCATCTCGATTACGCGAGACTCAATCTTTTCACCAAGGAAAGACTGTAGGTCTTTAACACGGCGCAAGTCCACAAGTGAAGCAGGCAGGAATCCGCGAAGACCAATGTCTACGATTAGACCACCCTTAACGATTTCAATAACTTCACCTTCAACAATTTCACTTGACTGGAAGTAGCGCTCCACATCTGCCCAAGCACGTTCGTATTCAGCGCGCTTCTTCGACAGGATGAGGCGACCTTCTTTATCTTCTTTTTGAAGAACAAGTGCCTCGACATCATCGCCAACAGCCACAAGATCAGCTGGATTTACATCCTTGCGAATAGTAAGTTCACGTGCAGGAATAACGCCTTCGGACTTATAACCAATGTCAACAAGCACCTCATCGTGCTCGATTTTGACCACAGTTCCCTTAACCAGATCGCCATCCTCAAAGCTTGTGAGGGTAGTATCGATGAATTGCTCCATCTCATCTTGAGTTAAGTCGACCTTTTCAAAGGTTACTGCAAAACCTTGGTCACCCATTTGGACCCCTTTCTATGGGCCCCAATCGTTCATTCCTGCTTGTCAGTAGTGAAAATCTGTTTTTCGAACTAAAACAAAAGCCTTACCTACAGGTTCAATAATCGGGGTAATTGCATCATGCCGACCCCCCTTTAGAGTCAGCTGGATTTGCAATTCTAGCATAAGAAGCACTAATTTGAAGCTTGAATTCGTATTAAATTCATACGGATAGATTATTCAGGCTTCGGTGCCCAAGGAACAAGCCTATTTTCCACAAAATTAATTACCTCATAAAGAAATACACCCATTAGCGCCATAGCTATTATTCCTGCGAACATAGTCGCGTAATCAATGCGTCCCCAAGCGTTAACTATGTAAAAGCCAACGCCTGTATTTCCCGCTATAGACTCAACTACAAAGAGCACTGCTACAGCTGTGCCCGCACTGATGCGCAGTGCTGTAAAGATACTTGGCAAGGCTGAAGGAAAAACTACATGACGCGCAACATCAAGCTTACTAGCCCCCAAAGAACGTACGCTCGCCACAAGATCAGGAGAAATACTCTTTGCAGCCGCACGTGCAGTTACGACGGTCTGAAAGAAAATGACTGTCGAAATAAGAACAATTGCTGGGGCATTACCCAACCCCAGAAGAACCATAAGTACCGGCACAAAAACAATCTTTGGTACTGGATAAAGAACATATAGCAGCGGAGCCCCAACAGCATCAAGCTTAGTGCTACGGCCAATAATTAAACCCAGTATTGTTCCTGCTATAGTGCCCAAAACCATGGATATGACAATACGGTAGAACGATATTCCTATATGCGGCAACATCTCGGGGAAAAGTGCAATGAACTGTTGCACTGCCGTAGTCGGCAAAGGAAGAGCCGGGTTATCAATAATTAGTGATATAGCTGCCCATCCCAACAAAACCGCAACAGTCGCAGTCAGATAACCGATAACCCTTTGCAGCCGTGCCTTCATCACTTATCACCTAGAAGAAGTTCGCGCAAATGGGTACACCTTTCGTGGAAAATGGCGCTCTGCCTATATTCACGTGTGCCCATTTCTGGATTGTCTATGATTGTACGAATTTTGCCAGGACGCGGAGTCATAAGTACAATACGCCTGCCCAAAAGTACTGCCTCTTCAATAGAGTGAGTTACAAGAATTTGCGCATAGGACTCACTTTGCCATAAATCAAGTAACACATTCTGCAGTTCTTCCCTCGTTAGTGCATCTAGCGCAGAGAGAGGTTCATCCATCAGCATAATGTCAGTCTCTAAAGCCATAGCACGTGCCATAGCAAGACGCTGACGCATGCCACCAGAAAGTTCACGCGGATAAGATGTAGCAAAGTCCTCAATGCCCACTACGCGCAAAGCCTCCATCGCTTTTTTTCGCGCTGTCTTACGAGGGATCTTTTGAATTGAGAGACCTAACGCGGCATTATCTAGCACTGTCTTCCAGGGAAGCAGGCCGTAGTCTTGTAAAATCAGCGAGGTTTGTTTGCGCGGACCTACTACAGATTCACCCTTGACTGACACCGTACCTGTCGTAGGCTTACGCAGACCAGCAATCAAATTAAGAAGGCTTGTCTTTCCGCAACCACTTGCCCCGATGATCGCAATGGGCTCACCCTGCTCAACCATCAAGGACAGGCCATCAATGGCTAAAGTCTCTTTCTGGGCAGTTTTATAGCACAGACTAACGTCATGTAACTCTATAGCTGCACGACATTTTGTAGGTCTGCTGGTCTGCTTAGTGGTTATACTCATAACTTAATAAACGATAGAGCTAGCTTTATTGCTAGCGCATATCGCGGGATTGATTTCGCAAGATGACATCATGGGCGCCGCCCTCGACAATACTTGTTGCCGAGACAAGTGTTATCTTTGCTTCCTTTTGCAGGGATGCTATATCAAGTACTCCACAGTTCGCCATTGTGGATTTAACTTTTGCAAGTGAAGTGCTTACGTTGTCTTTTAGATTTCCCGCGTAAGGCACGTAAGAGTCAACACCCTCTTCGAAGGTCAACTTTGACTTATCCTTTGAGGCCGTACCCTCTTCGCCTTCACCATAGCGCTGCCAGTTACGGGCACGATTGCTTCCCTCACCCCAGTATTCCTTTACATAGGCACCGTTGTAATTGATGCGCGGCGTAGGGCTCTCATCAAAGCGCGCAAAGTAACGACCTAACATAAGAAAGTCTGCGCCCATGGCCAAGGCCAAGGTCATATGATAATCAAAAACAATTCCGCCATCAGAGCAGAGGGGCACATAAACGCCTGTCTCTTCTGCATACTGGTCACGAGCAGCAGCCACATCAACTACCGCACTTGCCTGGCCACGACCGATTCCTTTTTGCTCGCGGGTAATACATATACTACCGCCACCAATGCCAACTTTGACAAAGTCTGCTCCAGCATCTGCCAGATAGCGGAAACCTTCCGCGTCCACTACATTACCTGCGCCAATCTTTACCTTATCACCGTAATTATCACGGACAAAAGCAATAGTATCTGCCTGCCAGATACTATGACCCTCTGACGAGTCAATACACAGCACATCAACTCCTGCATCCACCAATGCTGGGATGCGCTCACGATAATCATGAGTATTGATGCCAGCGCCTACCAGATAACTTTTATTAGTATCGACCACAGCGCTTGGATTCGATTTATGGCTGTCGTAGTCTTTGCGAAACACAAAATGAGTAAGCCTGTCCTGATTATCAAGCACAGGTAAAGCGTTGAGCTTATTGTCCCAAATCATGTCATTTGCTTGCGAGATAGTCATACCATCAAAACCACAAACTAGGTCATCACGTGAGGTCATAAAGTCGGCTACCTTATCGTCAGGACTCATACGACTTACACGATAGTCGCGCCCCGTTACAATGCCGATAAGCTTACCTTGCGAGGTCCCATCCTCTGTAACAGCCACCGTCGAATGACCAGTTCTTTCCCTCATTTCTAGAATATCTGACAAAGTGGCGTCAGGACCAACATTACTATCAGAGCGAACAAAGCCTGACTTATGATCCTTTACACGTGCCACCATAGCCGCCTGATCTTCGATGCTCTGTGCACCAAAAATAAAGGAAATCCCACCTTCCTTTGCTAGAGCTATTGCCATGCGATCTCCTGAGACTGACTGCATAATGGCGCTAGTCAGAGGAATATTAAGGCTAAGATCTGGAGTTTCCCCCACGCGATACTTCACCAAAGGAGTCTTTAGGCTGACATTTGCTGCCGTGCAGTCACGACCAGAAAAACTAGGAATAAGAAGGTATTCATTGAAGGTACGGGAAGGCTCATTTACAAAGCGTGCCACTGCAGCATCCTTTCATTTGTGTCGTATTCTAGGCTATTAAGTGTATAAGAAAAGGGTCCACTTAGTGAACCCTTTTAATGATGCATTCTTTGCAAGAAAAGATAACCTCTAGTCAGCTAAGACCATTATTACTGTAGACCGTGCTGGGGTATATCTGCCTGGCTGAGGGGCCTGAAAAATCACTTCTCCCTTAGCTCCAGGACTGCTGCGCTCATAAGCAAAACGAACACCCAATCCTGCACCGTGCAACCTATCACGACCAGTTTGCCATTGCGCACCACCCAAGTTTGGTACGGCACGAGCGTTAGCCACAGGTTCTGTAGTCATAACGTGTAAAAACATATAGCGCTGCCCGTCGCTGCGCATAGTATACGTCTGCACCTCTACAACTTCTCCTGGTCTAGGCGCGGGCGCACTACCATTTACGACACTTGGGGGTACCACAAATACTTGGTGTACGACATAGCCCTGTGCCCGTGCCATTGCCTGAGCAGGGAGCACATCAATCCCAATTAAATTCGAATAATTGCTGCCAAGATTACCGCTGGCAGCAGCTTGTTCGCCCGTAGGAGGAAATACCAATTCTTCGTCTTCAGGCTGAACCTGCGCGCCTACATCTGGATCGACATACGTGCCACCAACATTTGCATTGTAGACAACGAAGTCAGTTTGATGAGCCACCACAATAGGAGCCGTCAAGAAGAATTCTGTTGCTTCAGTACCTGCCCCACCTGTTGCAGCGGTACCGTCCAAAACTGTCTCTGCTGAGTCTGATCCATCAAACAATTGTACAGCAAAGAAAATAACAACTACGGCGAAGGCTAGAGCCACTACCCCTAAAGCAGTCAGCGCAAAAATGGTCTTCTTTCCCTTGGGCTCTTCTTCAGCCTGACGCACCTCTTCCAGATGAAACCCCTCTAGAGGGGGATTCCCATTACCGGTCAACTGTCCAGGCGCAGACACATTGCCGTGCTCGCTCATTTGAGCATCTGTGGGCAATACTTGTTCATTCTGGTTGTTGTGTTGCTCAATTCCTGACATACTCATCCCCAAATCGCCTAAAAGACTCATTTAACGGGGCGATTATACCACAAATTGATACCTAGACATTGAATTTGAAGTGCATAACGTCGCCATCTTGCACTACGTAATCCTTGCCTTCTAAGCGCAGGCGACCCGCATCGCGCGCGCCCTTTTCGCCATCGTAGCGCACGTAATCCTCATAGGATACAACCTCTGCCTTGATAAAGCCACGCTCGAAATCAGTATGAATAACACCTGCAGCTTGTGGAGCCTTTGCGCCGGTAGGGATAGTCCAAGCACGCACCTCCTGGGGACCTGCAGTAAAGTAGGACTGCAACCCTAGCAGCTTATAGGCTTCACGGATTAAAGTAACAAGACCGGACTCTTCAATACCAAGGTCTGCTAAAAATTCTGCAGCCTCTTCCTCATCGAGTTCTGCTAGCTCTGATTCAACTTTTGCGCACAGTGCCATAGGGCGCTGTCCTGTAATTTCTGTCAATTCCAGTTCCCCAGAATGAATAGCACTTAGCTGGTCTTCGTCAACATTTGCCACATAAAGCATAGGCTTCATTGTAAGCAGGTGGAACTCGCGTGCGAGTAACCTCTCCTCGTCAGTCAACTTGCACCCGTAGGCACGATGATCTGCCTCAAGATGGGTCAATAATTTTTGCGCAACATCAAGGCTTGCCTGCACGCTCTTATCGCGCTTTACTTCCTTTTCCATGCGCTGAATAATGCGCTCCATAGTGGCAATATCTGCCAAGATAAGTTCAAGCTTAATAGTTTCAGCATCAGACTGAGGATCGACTTTTCCATCGACATGAATAATGTTCTCATCAGGGAAAAAGCGTACGACTTCTGCAATAGCATCTGTCTCGCGAATATGCGCAAGAAACTGATTGCCAAGCCCCGCCCCTTCACTCGCGCCTTTTACAAGGCCTGCAATGTCATTGAACTCGACCGAGGCAGGAATTACTTTTTTCGGCTGCACCATCTGGGCTAACTTATCTAAGCGTGCGTCAGGCACAGGCACAATCCCAACATTAGGCTCAATGGTCGCAAAAGGATAATTAGCGGCCTCAACACGAGCCTTGGCAAGTGCTGTAAACAAAGTTGATTTACCCACATTGGGCAGTCCTACTATTCCTATTGACAGTGCCACGTTTGTTCCTCTTTCTGGCTTAAGTTGCGATTTATCAAGGTCACTAAAATTGCGCGCACACCAGTATATAATACAAGGCATGAGAATAGGATTTTTTGCCGACATGTACTTACCTCACATCAGTGGGATAACTAATCACATCCGTCTTTATAAGCGCTACTTCGAGGAACAAGGGCACGAAGTTTTTCTTATCACTTTCGGATCGACTCAGTACGACGATGATGAGCCTAATGTAGTACGGAATCTAGCGGTTCCTGTTGGCAATACAGGCTGGAGCTACGGTCCTGCCTTCAACAAAGAAACCCGTGAATTGATTCCGACCCTTGACATCGTGCATACTCATCACCCCTTTCAGAGCGGAAGTTATTTACTTAGCCATATGAAAAAAGTCAAGGCGCCACTGGTCTTTACTAACCATACGCGTCACGATTTGTACGCAGACTCCTATGCCCGCGCCATTCCTTATACGTTACGGCACCGGTGGAACTCACGCTATCTTAGTTACTTTACGGCACAGTGTAACCTTGTCATTGCCCCTAGTACTGGTATTGCTGACTGGCTGACAGAGTACGCCCACTGTAGTAGCGCTAAAGTGATTCCTAATGGAATTGACTTGTCAGCGTTTCAAGGCCCCTTCGAGGGTACAGATGACATAAGCAACACAGGTACTACGAAGGTTAATCGTGCTAGCCTTAATGTGAGCGAAGAAGATACCTTACTTTGCTATGTTGGACGCGTGTCTCATGAAAAAAACATTGCTTACTTGCTTAGTGAGTTTGCAAGTCTAACAAAAGCCTGCAGCCTATCAAGCTCTGCGGTTAGACTGCTTGTTGTAGGCGACGGAACTGAGATGGCTTATACTCGTGACTTCGCAAAACGTCACAGCCTAGAAGAACATATTATCCTGGCAGGACCAAAGGACTACTCTGAAATCCCTCAGTACGTTGCCTTGTGTGATGCTTTCATTACAGGCTCTGTCAGTGAAGTGCATCCCCTTGTAGTGATAGAGGCGCTTGCATCAGGCTTGCCTGTAATAGCCGTAGCTTCCCCGGGAATATCTGACACAGTAGAACATGGCAGAAGTGGTCTTTTGGCAGGTTCACCAGAACCTCAAGCACTGGTACATGAAGCTGAAAAAATAGTACACGATGCCGCTTTACGCAAAAAACTATCTGAAGGTGCATCAAAGCGTGCGCAGCACTATTGTATGACCAATACTGCAGGACAACTACTAGATACTTACAAGCAACTTTTAGCTACTTAACTAATTTGTTTAAAGCTTAAGAATCACTCTACACGGGGTAGGCTTATAGTAAAAGTAGCACCTACATCCTTATCGCTTTCCACTTCTATGCTGCCATTGTGACGCTCAATGATTTCTTTAGCAATAGGAAGCCCTATGCCCGTGCCTCCTGTTGCACGATCCCGAGCCGCATCTGCACGCCAAAAACGGTTAAAAACATGACCCAGATCTTCCTCTGATATTCCAATACCTGTGTCCGTCACAGAAAGGCGAGCCCACTTGCCCTCTGCGTAACTGCGCACTGTTATAGTTCCGCCTTCTGGAGTATACCGAATTGAATTTGTGACAAGGTTTGTCACTGCTTGCTGCAAGCGTGCAGCATCAGCGCTTACCATGAGCTGTGGCTCTAGATCTACCTCTAGTCGTAACCCGGCAAACTCAATACGCGCTGTATTAACGGCAATAACAGCATTCACGGGATCACTCAAATCAATGACAGACAGAGAGAGCTCTTTCTTATCATTCTCTAAGCGACTTAACTCTAAGAGTGAATCTGTCAATTGGGTTAGGCGCTTCGTTTCTTGCAAAATTATCGACAAGTGCTTGCTATCTGCTGGGTATATGCCATCTTCTATGGCCTCAACAGTTGCCTGTATACCCATCAAAGGTGTACGCAGTTCATGAGCCACTCCACTCATCATTCCGCGCTCGCGTTCACGATCATGCTGGATAGCATCAGCCATACGGTCAAATACCAAGCCTAGCTGAGACACCTCTCCACTTCCCGTAAGACCCGTACGCGCATCCTCATCACCGTCACGTAAACGCTGAGCAGCCTCTGTAACCTGCAAGATAGGCTTTACCAGCCTGCGAGAAGCAGCTATTCCAATGAGGGTAGACGCAACAATAGCGATAATTCCAGCCACACTAAGTGCTATTAAGGATGTGGTTCTCATCTCAAGATCATGAGGAGTCAGAAGTCCAGCGGACCCATAAGGCAAGACGCGTACTTCCCCCACCTGCCTAAAATCAACAATGATGGGAGCAATTACCACGTTTTCATCACCAGCACTGAGTTCTTCAATGCCATAAGTGTTTAACTCAAAACGGTCATAGGGATTACTGGCTGGCAGTGCAAAAACACCCTCGTCATAAATCAGGCGATTTTCACTATCAAAGATTTGGACAACCACATCTTGCCTAGGTGCAATCTGTGGAATCATGGCGCGAGAGCAGAAATTCCAGCCATCAAATGAATAGTACGCCGCACCTGCATGCTGCGCGATATATTCGGCAGAGTACTGCAAGTTACGACGTACATAATTTTCAAACGTAAACGACCACGCGATATAGGTGATAACACCCGCAAGGATTGCCGTCATTGCTGCAACGAGGGCAAAAGAGGTAGTCAGGGTTGAGACTACAACACTGCGCTTAACACGTTTTGTGCTCATTAGCCCTGAGGTTCAAAGCGATAGCCTACCCCATGTACCGTCGAAATGTAATGTGGCCTCTTCGGATCATCGCCCAGTTTTGCACGCAGATTCTTGATATGTGAGTCTACCGTACGCTCATAGCCTTCAAAGTCATATCCCAAGACCTTGTCAACAAGCTCCATACGGCTGTAAACCCGACCAGGGTAGCGCGCCAAAACAAGTAGTAGCTTGAATTCGCTCACAGTCAAATCAAGATCTTTTCCGTCCAAGATGGCACGATGCCCACCCACATCTAGCTCTAGGTCACCATATCTAAGAAAATCGCGCTGTGGAATGCTTGTAGCATTTGAACGACGCAAGAGCACCTTGATACGTGCGATGAGCTCACGCGGAGAAAATGGCTTTACCAGATAATCATCTGCGCCCAACTCTAGGCCTGCGATTCGGTCGTCGACTTCGCCCTTTGCAGTAAGCATGATGATAGGAACATCACTTTTCTCACGGATTTCCTTACAGACTTCTTCTCCGCTGACTTTAGGCAGCATTAAGTCCAACACAACTAAATCAAAATTGTGTAGAGAAAACGCGTGGAGAGCAGATTCTCCATCATTAGCTGGAGTCACCCAGAAGCCTTCACGCTCTAGGTATGCCACAACCGCATCCCGAATACTTTTTTCATCTTCAACTAACAGTACACGCCTTGTTTCCATCAATCCTCCTTGATTAGAGCTACAAAGGCAATTTTATCAAATTTTAAAGGGCTTATGGACAATTTATGATACAAGATGTGGACAGTTTGTTAAGCGGTTACGTCTCTAATCACATTTAAACGATGAAGCATTCTGCCGGATACTCTACACGATGAAAAATAAGTCCCTGTGCTGGAGCTGTCTGACCTGCTAAGCTACGGTCTTTCGCTGCAAGTATGGCTAAGACATCATCTGGAGTACGTTTCCCTTGTGCGACTTCGCAAAGTGTCCCCACTATAATTCGCACCATCGAATGCAAGAAAGCATTCCCCACTATGCGAATAGTGATCAGCTGCTCCCCTAAAAAACTATGTTCAAGAACCTCAATTGTGGTGATTTCGCGCACTGTGTTCTTCTCTGCAGGAGCAGAGCTGCTTGTACAGAATGAGCGAAAATCATGCTCTCCCAACAAATAATCTGCAGCATAACGCAATGCATCCAAATTAAGCTTTTGAGGAACATGCCAAGCAAAGCCCCCTGCAAAGGTCGGCGGATAGGGTTCATTAAATATATAGTAACGATATTCGCGTGAAATCGCATCAAAGCGTGCTGAGAAACCTCCGCACGCAAGATGCAAGTCTCTGACACTCATGCTAGCTGGAGTAAGTGCATTGAGCGAGCGAACAATCTGACCACATTGAGTCGTATCAAGCCCAGGTCCTGGGAGTTCAAAGCTTACTACCTGTGAAAGTGCATGAACTCCCGCGTCAGTACGCCCTGCACAGATAGTCTGGGGAAGTGTATCCAAGCGCAGTACCGTAGCAAGTGCCTGCTCAAGAGTTCCCTGTACGGTAGTAATGTGATCATCTTTCTGCCTAGCGAAGCCGCTAAAATCCAATCCTTCATAAGATAAGGTAAGCGCGTAGGTATTCATAAGATAAACACTCTAGGCAAAACAATGATTGCAGCAGTTACAATCACAGCTGACACCATCAAGATAACGTCAAGCCTTTGCAAATGCAAAGTACGCAAACGAGTTCGCGCAGGATGCTTGCCTGACCCTGCATCCGAACTTGTCACATAACAACGAGACTCCATGGCAAGGGCAAGCGTGTCGGCACGACGGAAAAGCTGCACTAACAAGGGGATGATTACAGGAATCCAAGCTTTAAGGCGAATCAGGATGTTCCCTTCTGAAAAAGGTGCTCCCCGGGCTGTCTGAGCACGAACGATAGTTAACGCCTCTTCCAAAATAGTGGGAATGTAGCGCAGGGCAATTGAAAGTATTATGGCGATATCATCAATGGGTACCCTGATCTTGCGCAAAGGCTTCATAAGCAAAGTGAGTCCGTCTGTCAGCGCCACAGGCGAAGTGGTCAGGGTAACGAGCAACGAAAGCATCATGACATCAACGAGGCGCAAAGTAAAAAGTCCTCCGCGAGCAAAACCCTCAAGACTAAAACCGAGAGGCTGCCAATTTATGCTATGAATAATTAGCGTAAACAGAATAAGAACGCCTAAGGGGCGCATCATCTTCAGCATGGGACGTACAGAGATTTTTGCAGCTATCATCAGCAGAACTATTATGCCAAGTACACTCAATACAGGTAGCCAGCTTAAATAACTAAAAAGTGCAGTAATAATAAGTGCCGCTACAATAATCTTAGTTCGAGGATCAGCACGGTGCAAAATTGAATTCCCTGGAATATAGAGTGAAAAGTTTAACGGTGGAGTGCCCTTCTTTTTCTTCCTAGAATTCTTCTCCTTAGACACTTCATTCTTTTCTTCGCCTTCGTCTGGCTTTGCTGCTCTTGCCTCCACTTCAAGTGATTCTGTCCCCGATTCGAGAGAGAGCATTCCTTCCTTGATACGGTAAGTGCGCGTAGCCACATCAGCAAACTGCTCAGGGTTATGAGTTACTACAATGACTCCACTACTTGCGGTTAGCGATGCTATGAGCGCACGCACCTTATCACGACCTTGAGCATCTAGAGCACTGGTTGGCTCATCTGCCAAGAAGAATCGTGGCCTCATCGCAACAATGCCTGCTATGGCTGCTCGACGGGCTTCTCCTCCTGAAAGCAAAAAGGGAGACCTCTCTGCAAAATCTTCCGGAGGAAGCCCCACTTGAATCATGGCTTCCTTGGCCACTTCTCGTGCACCTTCAGTACCTGCACCCAGATTGCGCGGACCAAAAGCTACGTCTTCTAGCACTGTCTCGGAAAACAATTGCAGTTCTGGATCTTGAAATACAAGCCTGACATCTGCGTCCTTGCCTGAATCGCCATAAAGCCCGACTTCGCCCACATCAGGCTGTGCCAAATTAGCCAATATGTTCAACAATGTTGATTTTCCCGAACCCGTGTCCCCTTTAATGACGACAAGCTCACCACTTGATACTTCAAGACTTGCATTTTTCAGCGCAGCGGTAATCTGCGTGCCCACTTTATAACTAAGAGCTAAATTTGTTGCTCTGAGAGTGCATCGCTCGTCTTGACTCCCAGCAAAAGGAGCCAACCTTATAGGAGCTAAACCTGAGTCTATTCCCCACACTTTGAAGTGCTCACGCTGTGCCTGTAGCTCTTCGAAACTGCCTTCAAAGACTATTGTCCCTTCAAAGAGTACAGCAACCTTATCAGCAAGAGCCATCTCCTCTATGTCGTGGGTGACTTGCACTATACCTGTACCCTGCTGTTGCAGCCTTGCCAAAACATCCAACACGTCAGCTCTACCTTGCGGATCAAGCTGCGCTGTAGGTTCATCCAGCACAAGATAGCTGGGATACAAAGAAAGTGCTCCCGCAATTACAAGGCGTTGCTTCTGGCCGCCTGATAGGGTATGAGGTTCACGCGTCTCCAGTCCTGTTAGACCAACACATGCCAGTGCTTCGTCAACACGTTGACGTAACTCAGCTTTTGGAAGGCCCAGATTCTCTGGGCCAAAAGCAACATCGTCTTCGACACTTGTCGCCACAATCTGATCGTCTGGACGCTGTTGAACATAACCCACATGACGACGTACAGCCTGAACTTGACCTGCATCGAAAGGATTCAGATCATTTACTCTAATCTCACCACCTACTATGGATTGCAGACCCATAATTGCATGAAGCAAGGTTGATTTACCACTGCCATTTGCCCCTACCAGAGCAAGTCGTTCGCCTGGGGCAAGCTCAAAACTAACGTCGCGCAACACTTCGTCACGCGCAGCTATGTGTGAAACCTTTATCATGGTGACTTCTTTACTCGCCTGATCGCAGGTCTTCAAGAGCAATGGCTGCTGCAGCTGCCTCCGCAGTCTTTTTCGACTCCCCACTTGCGCTAGCTTTAGGCGTATCATTGATAAGAACTTCTGCCACGAAGCTAGGAGCATGTGCTGGTCCGCACTCCTCTAGTATGTGGTAACTTACAATACCCCCTGTACGCTGGACAAGTTCCTGCAGTTCGCTTTTTGGATTTGCGCGCTGCTGGACTGAATCAGGGGTTACGTATTTCTCTACTTGAGACATTACCCACTTATACGCCAGGTCAAAGCCACCATCCAAATACAGTGCCCCTGCCAACGACTCAAAACTGTCTTCCAGGGCACGAGTCATACCGCGCGCAGACTGACTTTTTTCACTTGCACCAAATATGATGAGACGATTAAAGCCGAGCTCTTTTTGTCTTTCTGAAAGAAAAGAACCCTGCACCACGGCAACACGCATTTTTGTCAGTGTGCCTTCATCTACGTTTGGGTAATTTAGATAGGCGTAGTCTGCAACACACAGACCCACTACGGCATCCCCTAAAAACTCAAGCCGCTGATAAGAAAGCAGCGGCTCTTGTTCAACTGCTGAAGGATGCGTAAGGGCAAGTTCAACCAGTTGCTGATTTTTAAAGGCGTAACCCGTAAGTTCTTCGACTACAGCAATGCGTTCTTCAGTCGTTAATTGCTTGTCGGGAATCACGTTAACGATGTACGATCCTAGCTTTTTGCTTAGCTAAGCATTTGAAAGGATGAAATCGGCAGCATCGCCTACCGTCTTGATTTTCTCAAGAGCAGTATCTGGGATACTTGTCTCAAATTCATCCTCGAAGGCCATAACGATTTCAACAAGGTCAAGCGAATCTGCCCCTAGATCCTCAATGAATGTAGCTGTCTCGACAACAGCCTCTTCATTTGCACCTAACTGCTCTACAACGACCTCTTTTATACGGCCAATCACTTCATTACGATCCATAAAAATCCTCCTTGCGAGATTAGTTTTTGCACTTGATATTATAGCCCGTTATGGGCCAGCTTACTACCACCTAAGCTGCCTGATTTGAAACAAGAGTCATGCCAGTGTCGCACTTATTACCCCAGGCATCGAGCAATATTTCTTCTCTGTAGACACAAATCATTTCGCAGTGATTAGGGCAGCCTTCACATTCGACTCCGCGTGTCTCAAAGTCTAAGTTAGTGATATTGAAGTCGAAAAATAATTCTTCCTGCGCATTCTTGCAAAGAACTGCTACCCCTAAGGCACCCATGAGATGTCCATTTGGGTCAACATAAACGGGCAGACCTAGCTCATTTTCGAATTCTTTTACTACAGCTGCATTTTTGCTAACACCGCCCTGAAAGACAACTGGGCCTTTAATCTGCTTCCCCTTGCCCACGTTATTAAGATAATTCAAGACAACCGCGCGGCAAAGACCCGCGACAATATCTGCTTTACTGTGCCCAATTTGAGCTTTATGCACTAGATCACTTTCTGCAAATACCGTGCAACGCGCCGCAATTTTTGCAGGGTTCTGACTACTTAGTGCAAGTTCAGCAAAATCTTCAAGTTCAAGGTCAAGGCGCTTTGCCTGACTGCTAAGAAACGAACCTGTTCCTGCTGCACAAATGGTATTCATGGCATAGTCCATGACAACTCCGTTATTGATGAGAATAATTTTTGAGTCTTGTCCACCAATTTCTAGGATAGTGCTTGCTTCAGGTACCACAGACAGGGTTCCAACAGCATGCGCAGTAATCTCATTTTTAACAACACCTGAACCCAAGATAAGTCCAATAAGCTTACGAGCAGATCCTGTCGTCCCCGAGTTAACAATGACGCACTCATCAGGAAGACTCTCTTTGAGCTCCGCCACTACATTTTTCACTGCCTGAATTGGATTTCCCTGAGTCCACAGATAACTAGATGCCAGAACGTTACTGCCCTCATCAATGACGACACCCTTTGTAGAAATTGAGCCAATATCGACGCCTAGATACGCTTTTTTCATTAGTAGCCTTCTCCTTTTTTCTGATTAATGCCTGCCTGATTACCCTCTGCGACTGCCTGGTTGACAACTTCGCTTACGCTATCGTCCTGCCGCTTCATGGTAATCATATCTAGAAAAGCTTCAAGGCGAGTGTGGACACCAGCTTCACCTGTTTCGGTGTCGAAGGTTAAGTACATAACAGGAACGCCAAAGTCACGAGACATATTTTGCAAGATAGTCATGGCAGTAATCTCGGGAGAACAGGATGCAGGCTTCACATGGATAATGCCATCGATGCCATCCTGCATCATGCTATGAGCTTGAGCAATAACCTCGTTTGCCGTACTACCAAGATTGTAGTCAACATAACCCCCACTCTTCTCAATGAGCTCTGGGACAGAATTGATGGCCATTGCCATGCGAGTCAAGTCAAAGGGCCGGTCGATTTCGACCTTGTGTTCTGTAAGCCAGTCTTCCATATGGCAGTTTGAAAAGGGCTCTACGACAACATATATCTCACCCAAGATACCAATACGTATAGGTCTTCTCGGTTTATCGAGAGGAATCGCCTTAAGAATCTTATCGTACTTTATGCCTACGTCTGCTGCAGCATCAGCGCAAGAAGCATCGATAACCTCTTGAAGATAGTCTTGATAGGCACGCTGAAAGTCACCCTTTGTGATCTCGAAAGCTCTGTTGCGACGCATGAAATCTGCAAGTTTATCCATTTCGAGAGTAATTTGCACAACGGTTGCGAAGACCCTATCAAAGTGCTCTTGAGTTAAATCTGGATTAATACTGCTCAATGTCTGAAAAAGTCTTTTAGCTGTTGGCACGTAATCAAAAAGCGAGATTAGTTCAACCTTAAAGCCTAAATCTTTAAGAACCTGACGTTGAAGAATGTCATAAAAGCCCAGCCTGCAACCCGCACCAGGCATGATGAAGACATTGGCACCCTGCTCTGCTGCTTCAATCTGATTACCCAAGGTGATCTTGAAGGGCGTGCAGATCATATCAGGACTATTTTTTGCCCCCAGTTCAAGGGTGCGCTTCGTCATAGGCGGACAGGGCATGGTTGTATACCCAAGGCACCTCTCCATAAGGATGTCGCCCAAAATATGGTAGTCACCAATGGTTGGAGTAACGGCAATCTTTTCAGGGTTTAATGCTAGTGTTTTGACTGCGGTCGAAACAGCAGTCTGTCCAGTTGCTGCTTGGTTTGCGGTTGTCACAATTGAGCCTCCTCTACAGTCTTAGCGGCTGTAATAATGTCAATAAAGCTTTCAAGGCGCGTCTGAACTCCTGCCCCTGCGTCATGCTCATCAAGAACCAGGGAAAGAATGGGTTTATCCTTGACAGTTCGAATTATGAACTCACTGAAAAGTGAGTCTGGTCCACAGGGAAAGGTTGAGATCAACACAAGCCCATCAACGTAATCCTTGTACTTTTGGATACCACCAATCATCTCAAGGCTGACGCGCCAATTGATTCTGCTACTATAGGCTTTTTTAGCCTTTAATTTTGCTTCCTTCGTCTTAATGTAGTCAGCAAAAGCAACCTTAATATTGTTTTCTTCAAAATACGAAATGATGTCTTTCCCAATGACAGCATCAAAGCTGTTGTAATTGTGCGCAACCATGAGTATTTTGAAGTCCTCTGCATTTTCTGCGCTGGCAAGCATTTTTTCCTGTTGAAGAATCCTCTCCTCCTGGATTGCCTGCGCAAGATCTGCAGCCTGTTGATAGGCTAGAGTACTTTCTTCTGTGCTTACGCCCAGCTGCTCGCCAATCTGTATGAATGCATCAATTTCCCTTTTTCGGTAAAGGTAGTTGACTTCTGCATGAAGGATTTTTGCCTGCGGAAAGGTGTTGACCGCAAGATCATAGAGCCCAAAAATACGCGTACAGTATTCTTCTCGAATACCTGAATTCTCAATGCGCGGAATGAATACCATGTCACACTTATCAAGCAAATACTCGACATGTCCAATGAATATCTTTGAAGAATAACAAGCTTCATCAATGGAATTATTAATACCCACCTTTGCAATTTCCTTATTGGTTTCCGGACTGAGGACGGTCTGGACGCCAATGTTTTTGAAGAAGTTGAGCCACAGATCTGCATAGGTATAGTAGAGCAGCGCCCTGGGAATACCAATCGTTAGAGTACTTTTCATTAGATGCACAGCCCTCCATCAACTCTAATGGTTTCACCCGTGATGTAACGCGCGCCATCACTTGCAAGAAATACTGCAAGCATTGACACATCTTCAGGACTTCCTAACCGGCGCATGGGAATGCCTGCCTCGAATTCATTACGGCTTTCGCCCTTAAGGTCTGCGGTCATGTCTGTCGCAATGAAGCCCGGGCAAATAGCGTTACACGTTATACCCCGACCAGCAAGTTCTTTGGCTGTTGTCTTTGTTAGCGAAATGAGTCCGCCTTTCGTCGCAGCATAGTTTGCCTGCCGTTCCCAGCCGTTGAGACCACAGACACTGGCCAGGTTGATAATAGAACCCGAGCGATTCTTCATAAAGCGCCTATAAAGATGCTTCGTCAAATTGAAAGGACCTTTGAGATTAACCTTTATTACCTCATCAAAGTCTTGTTCGCTCATACGTAGCATAAGGTTATCGCGAACAATGCCAGCGTTGTTGACTAGAATATCGATCCTACCGAAGTCCTCAATTGTGCCTGCTACCATCTGTTCTGTAGCATGGTAGTCTGCCACGTCGCAGTCATACACTTTACAGCGGACACCCTCTGCAATAATAAGCTCGTAAGCCTCTTTTGCATCCTTAGGAGTATTAAAGTGATTGAGCGCAATGTTTGCTCCGCTACGTGCCATATCAAGTGCAATAGCACGTCCAATACCTGTTGCGGCACCAGTAATAAGCGCTGTTTTTCCTTGTAGCATATAAAGTCCTTTCTGGGGTATCTTTGTATCGCCACTTTTAAGCTTCACTATTTCTGAGCTTCAAGTTGTGGTTTTGCAAAAGTAAGTACAGGATCATCGGCATCCTTTGAAAAGCGCGCATAAAACACTGCTACTGATGCAATCTTTGCTACTTCGATTAAGATGCCCATAATGTTCCAACGAAAATCACCATAGAGAATATTGAGCGGTGTCTGCAAAAGCATTGCGGCGATTGCATAGAAAACAACCGTGATGCGAACAGCATGAACCCCTGGCAAATACTGACCAATGACGAAACTTAAGGCCGTTATCATTCCGATTATATGCAGCCATCTAACCTGTTCTGGTGCGTTCATGATTGAGAAAAAGCCAGCGATAAGCGCTACAACTATCATGGCCAGTAAGAAGTTAAGTCCGAATTCTTTACTTCGTGGTGTATTTTGGGCAAAGATCCTCCAGAAAACTAGATTACGAACCATGCTGTATATAGCAGCGACAATAAGGGAGGCCATGGTATCCATGCCCGATGCCATTCCCATAGCAAAAAACATCGCCGTCCAAAAAAGACTTCCCGCGCCCTGAGCAAGAAAATATTTTGGCTTGTCCTTAATCTGATACGAGGCGAATTCAAAAAGTATCGTAATCAAACCTAAGGCCTGAGCCAATATGAACCAATTATTCACTACTGCCACCCCAACCTAACTCACAAAGGTTTCATACTTCATACAGTAGGCAACCGCAAGAGCCCCTGGTCCTGTATGTGTGCCAATAGTCGCGCCAACCTCCGTTAGAGGAGTAGTAATCTCTGTACCAATTGACTTTTCTAGGCTGGCTTTAAGAGACAGTCCATCCTCTTCACTTAAGATATGCCCAACGCAAAGATTGATATTCTCTTTGTCGTCCTTTACTGCTTTTGCAATACCTTCTTCCATCAATTGCATTACTTTCTTTCTTCCGCGCACGCTTTCAAGCTGCTCAACTTCCCCGTCGACCAAGTGCAAAACAGGACGCAACCCAAGAATGCCACCAACAAGTGCCGTTGTGGGTCCTACTCTGCCACCCTTCTTTAGATACTCTAGTGTGTCAAGGGTGAAGTAAATTTTTGTGGTGCGCAGAACCTTTGCTGTGACCTCAGCTGTTTCCTGTAAAGAGTACCCAGCATCACGCATCTTGACCACTTCGCGCAAAATAAGATTTTGTCCCAGGGCACTGTTTAATGTATCAATCACGACTATTGCTCTGTCGGGAAATTCTTCCTTAAGCATCTCAGCAGCCAGAGTTGCACTGTTGTGGGTACCGCTCAATTTAGAAGAGATTGTCAATGAGAGGATGTCTTTCCCAGCCTCTAGATGTGGCCTATAAGCATCCACATAGTCCTGAGGGTTGGGTTGTGAGGTTTTTGGAAAGAGTTCCTTGTCCTCTTGCATACGTCTAAAATACTCATCCTTTGCAATATCTATGCTTTCTTTAAGATAAGTCTTCTCATCAAAGCTTACATAGAAGGGGACAACGTCCACCTTATGAAGCTGCGCTTCTTCATTTGTGAATTCACATCCGCCATCTGAAACCAACTGAAACATGTATATTCCTTCCCTATCTGTATGGTTCAAATATTTTAGTTAAAATTATTTAACTAAAATATTTGAACCATACTAACACATGACAAGAAAGATAAGTCAAGAGGAGGCTTTATAGAAAATGCCAGGCGTGAACCTGGCATTTGAACAAATAACTATGTGTGAATGCTTACTAGTGCTCTATCTATGCAGGGCACTAGTAAGAACTATCAGGCTTCGAGCTTTTTGATAAAACGCTCTAGTCGTACAATAGCTTCCTTCAAATCTTCAATTGAGTAAGCATAAGATATGCGCAAGAAACCTTCTCCTGAATCCCCAAAGGCTGTTCCTGGCACGACAGCTAGACGTTCTTCCTGAATGATGCGAGTAGCGAATTCATCAGAGCTTAAACCGAAGCGCTGAATGCTGGGGAACAGGTAAAATGCACCCATGGCTTCAAAACACTCCATCCCTAGTCGGTCAAATTCTTTTAGTAAAAATTTGCGACGCTCATTGTAGGATTCACGCATTTCTGCAACCTCGTCTGAACAATCACGTAGTGCTACGATTGCTGCATATTGGCTTGTAGTCGGAGCACACATCAAGGCATATTGGTGTAGCTTCAAAATTTGCTCAACGATAAGTTCTGGGCCACACACCCAGCCTAGACGCCAGCCCGTCATTGCAAAGGCTTTTGAGAAACCGTTAATAATCACGGTTCTTTCGCGCATACCTGGAAGGCTTGCTATGGAAACATGTTCGCCCTGATAGGTAAGCTCTGCATAGATTTCGTCAGAAATCACGATAAGGTCGTGCTTGATAGCAAGTTCTGCAATAGGTACCAGATCTTCCTTTGTCATGATGGCACCTGTAGGGTTATTAGGGAAAGACAAAATGAGAACCTTAGACTTTGGTGTTATTGCTGCCTCTAGCTCTGCCGCAGTCAACCTAAATTGATTTTCATTCTTAAGCGGAATCGTTATAGGGACACCGTCAGACATGATAGTGCAGGGACGATAGGAGACAAAGGTTGGCTCTGGCAACAATACTTCATCCCCTGGATTTAAAAGACAGCGCAGTGTTGCGTCGATTCCTTCACTACCGCCTACTGTGACTAGCACCTCTGTACCTGAGTCATAGGACATGCCGATACTGCGCTGCATATAGGCTGCAATCTCGTCACGCAATTCTTGCAAGCCAGAGTTTGAAGTATAGGTGGTCTGGCCCTTTCTAAGAGACTCAATGCCTGCCTCACGCACTTTCAAAGGTGTATCAAAATCAGGCTCCCCCACACCGAGCGAAACAACATCCTCCATCGTAGCTGCAACATCAAAGAATTTACGAATGCCAGAAGGTGGCATATTGGTGATTTTCTGGGAAAGTGGGTTTCTCATTATAGTGCCCTTTCTAAGCTAAACCTTCAAGTAAAGTATAGTAACATGCCCACTACACAAAAACCGATCAAACCTTAACCTAGACTGGAAATACCACAAGTGATTATCTGTTAGGATTGTTGCCTGTATTTTCTGATTAGGATCGTCAGTTAGGAGACTGTTTATTATGGCAGCTACAAAATGGAATATCGAGCGCGGACGTTGTGCACTGTTAGTGATTGACATGCAAAACGACTTTGTTCGCGAAGGGGCCATCATGGAGGTTCCTGAGGCGCGCAATCAACTACCCCGCATTGCTACGCTTATCGAAACCTGTCGTGCACTTGATATTCCCATTATCTACACGGTACATCAGACTGACCCTGTCTTTAATCCGCTCGAAATAGCTACCTTTCCACACCTAATTGATGGGGGCATGCGTCTAGGTACCGACGGTATTGAAGTTGTAAATGAGCTTGAGCCCGCTGAAAACGATTACGTTCTACGTAAGCGCCGCTATAGTGCCTTTTACCAGACAGACCTTGAAATAGTTTTACGTAATACAAGCGGAGCGAGCGAAGACGATGTCTGCTCAGCTTTGCCTGTAGACACACTTATTATCTGTGGTACCGTCAGCAATATCTGCTGTGAGTCCACGGCACGCGATGCCTACTACCGAGACTACAAGGTAATCTTTGGATCAGATGTATGTTCTGCATTAAATAAAGCAGCACACGATGCAACCTTGGCGAATATGGAGCTCTTTGGTCAGGTTATGACCAGCAGCGAGGTAATTACTGCGCTGCGCTCAGAATAACAGCAACTACTACTAAATGGACAACACAGATGAACAGACTATTTGTCTGTGTTATCCGCATTTGCAGTCCGGCGCTTCTTTGCAATTACCACAATACCTAATGCCCCCGCCACACCAACAAGCATCACAACGACAGTAACTACCAGTCCGTCTGACACTCTACTTTCGTTGGGAGTCCCCTGGAATCTGGGCGATGTATAGGTAAGGTTGGTTGTAATCATACGACCAGCAGTAGTGTCGCGGAAGGTGCGTCCGTATTGACGCTCCCCCTCTGAGTTCATTCCGTAAAACTCTACGTCATCGTCTAGAACCTCACTGCCAATAGGGAGGTTAGTCTTAAAGCGTATCGCTTGCAGATCAGTTAGAGGGGTGTATTCCATGCGCAAGATGTAACTACCATCCCCTGCCTCTGTGGCAGGACTGAAAAACAGATTATACTCAACCTGAACGTGATGCTCATTTTCTAGCGTCACTGTGTAAATGTCAAAACCATCTTCGTTGCGCATGTCTGGATCTTCAAAGCGTGGATCTGCCTCAATAGGTCCTGCCTCAGAGGGCTCACCAAACCAGATGATGTGCGAGCCTTCTGGTAGGGCAATTTCTACCGTAGCAGGAAGCTGAACTTCCGGATTGAGAAAACCTGTAACTGCCGCGAAGTACGTATTGGGCAGACGGCGGATTATTACCGTCATCGCCTCGAAATCAGTAATCTCTAAGTTATCTGCCCCTGTTGATGTGGCTTCAATTCCTGATTCAGCCTCGCCTTCTGAAGCAAAGGTCTGCGCCGGCAAAACGACTACCAGGCTGATAAATGTGAGCAAGGCGATTCCTAGGACTACAGTGACTGCAATCTTGGACTGCTTAAGCATGTATTACTCCTGTCGCGCGTTATAGTTCTTAGGGTACCCTAGGACACAGGGACGATTTGCATCAGACTATGATACCACCGCGACATAAGCTGCTGACCCTTTAAAGAATCAGCATAGCATCACCAAAAGAGAGAAAGCGATATTCCTTATGAACTGCCTCTTTATAAGCTGCAAGTATTTCTTCGCGTCCGGTAAATGCCGAAATCATCATGACAAGAGTTGATTTAGGTACATGAAAATTCGTGATAAGTGCATCTACTACTTGAAAGTCAAAACCGGGCAGTATATAGAGAGAAGTGGGTGCTCCTTGTTCGCTAAGAAATGAGTCTGCGCTTAACTGTGCTGCAGACTCTAGGGCGCGCACTACCGTGGTGCCAACAGCAACAACACGTCCACCTGCAGCACGAGTCGCATTAACTGCGTCTGCTGCCTGCTGTGACACGTGGAAATACTCTGTGTGTATATGATGTTGTGCTGGATCATCCTCGCTTACAGGACGAAACGTATCAAGGCCTACATCTAAACGAACACGCGCAACATTTATACCCCTTGATTGCAGCTGCTCTAAAAGCTCTGGAGTAAAGTGTAGACCAGCCGTTGGAGCAGCCGCACTATGTTCATCTGTACTAGCATAGACAGTCTGATACATACTTTGATCGCCTGCATAATCCTTAATATAGGGTGGCAGAGGCAGAGTCCCTAGCTGGTGGATTACCGCATGAAAATCATTATCTGCAGCAGTAAAGGAGATGCGGCGAATCCCACCTTCATCTACCGCTTCGACGACACCGGTCAAAAGAGAGGCAGGTTGCAAGCTCTTAGATCGGCCTTCATCCTGTTTTTCTAAAGCAACACCTATCGAATCCACTGCTGAGTCTGCGAATTCAATGATGGCTCCCTCGCGAACACGCTTCCCTGGCTTTACCAAGCACTCCCAGGTGTTAGTCGCTTTATCGAGCTCTTTCAAAAGTAAAACCTCAACCGCACCACCAGTATCTGCACGCCTGCCCTGCAGTCTTGCAGGCAAAACACGCGTCTCATTTACTACCAGTAAATCACCAGGCTCTAGATAGTCCCCAATATCACGAAAATGTCGATGATCCAGCTGGCTCGTGTCACGATTCATGACAAGCAGCCTGCAAGCGTCTCGCGGCATCATGGGTTCTTGCGCTATTAGTTCTTCTGGCAGATGATAATCAAAGTCTTCCGTGCGTAACTGCGTGCCTGTCATGAGTCCTCACTGTTCTAGCATTATGGTTTACTGACGCCTACTTATGATTCGCTGGTGCTTGCTTGTGGCTATTGGTACTACGCGCTGCACGCCTTGCCGCACGATGTGCTTCTGCTTCTACCTTGCTTGGTAAGCAGCCACAGTAGTTTTGGCGATATATTCCTGAAATCCTCGCCTTATTTTGTGCATCTCTATAATAGCTGCGAAAGTCAAACTGCACAAAAGTCAAGCCAGAGTGAATCTGTGCTATCTGCGCCCCTGCCCTATTAATCGCCTCAAGGTTTTGCCAGGGACTAATGCTTAGAGTTGTGGCAAAGCTATCATAAGTGCCGCCCTTAGTCACGTTATCCATTGCCCACTGGGCTGTTTTGTCTAGTCGCCGCAAGTAGCAGGAAAAACAGCGCTGCTGACAAGTATCGCGGACCTGCGCTTCCTCTGCCTTTTGCCCATTATCTAGAAAATCCGAAGGGTCAGGATCAACCTCTACAAAAGTGATGCCTTGTTTACTTGCATAAGCAGCACAGGCATCGCGACGCTTGTTATACTCCTCTTCAGGGGCAATATTAGGATTATAAAAGATTGCCGTAATCTGATCAGCCTCACCAATTAGTGCATCATACACCCCCATTAGGCAGGGTGCACAGCACGTATGGAGTACAAGGTTTTTCATTATTTCACTCTTGAAGAGAGGCTAGTATGAAAATCAAGCTTGCGAGCACTGCTTCTGGGCAGCAGTAACAGTATTTTCCACAAGCATCGCCCTGGTCATGGGCCCTACTCCGCCAGGAACAGGAGTTATGGCACTTGCGACATGGCTTGCCGCTTCAAAATCAACATCACCGACAAGGCCATCATCGCTACGGTTGATACCAACATCGATTACTGTTGCGCCTGGCTTTATGTAGTCTGCATCCAGCAACTTTGGAATACCTGCTGCTGCTACTAATATATCTGCCTGGCGACAAATCGCTGGCAAATCCTGAGTACGCGAATGACAGATGGTTACCGTGGCATTATTTTCCAATAGTAAAAGTGACTGGGGTTTACCCACAATAGTTGATCTGCCTACCACAACTGCATGCTTACCTTCGACATCGATGTCATAGTGTTCTAGCAAACGCATTACCCCTAAAGGAGTACAAGCCCGCAAGGCGTCAAGACCTCGCAAAGTGCGTCCTAGGTTTTCTGGAGTAAATCCATCCACATCCTTTTCAGGTGAAATTTGTGCAATGATTGCCTCTTCGTCCAAGTGCTGAGGAAGGGGCAACTGCACAAGAATGCCGTGAACAGAGTTGTCTGTATTGAGATCATCAATAAGCTTGCTCAGGTCTGCTTGGGTTGCTGCCTCTGAAAGACGGTGATCAAAAGTACGAATGCCTACTTCAGCACAGTCCTGTTCTTTCATATTTACATACACAGCGGACGCAGGATCATCGCCAACCAACACCACCGCAAGTCCAATCTGTCCACCTGTTCGCTGTCCAAAGTCCCGAACAGACTCTGCCGCCTTTTTTCGAGTAATTGCAGCAACATGATTTCCATCGATTATAAGGGTCATGCAAGGGGCTCCTTTTCGCGGCTTAGAGCAAATTTTCCAGAGCACATGCTAGCACGCATGCAGGTCATGTGGTTTGTTTGACATCCGCAATAAAGTGTATCATTGCACGGGACAGCACGGCAGGAGAAAGGACCTCAAATTACCATGAATGCATCACGCCCTCCTTACAATTTCAGCGGCCAAGAACAGGTACCAAGCCGAGAAGAAGCAAGAACAGCAAAGAAAAGGATGCAGTTGAGGACCTTGTTACTTATCCTTGCGGGTGCAGGTACGGTCATTGTGGCAGCTATACTACTTGTTCTATGGTTATTCATAACCCCAGCCGCTGAAGATGACCCTACTGAGCTAGAGGCCCAGGCTCCCGAAAGTTATGAAGCCATCTTTGAGGTCTTTATGCAGGCGCGCGCCAACTTTCAAGAAGGGGACGATTTTGAGCATCTTCTAGAAGATGAAGACTTTGTCCTTGAAGATGAGAGCCTTAGCGAAGATCACCTAAACGATGACTATCTTGCCGAAGAAGACTGGGATGCTGACGACTTCGCAGAGGCTGAAAACACCTACCTTGATGAAAACGAAGAGAGCACTGAATATGGCTTTGACGAAGAAGGGTTTCTTGAAGACGACGGGCTCTACTTTGATGAAGGTGACGTATTTCAGGAATTAAATAATATCTCAGTGGATTTTTCTGGACAAGATTTGATAGCCATGACTGCCCGCGGTGCCCAAAACCCTGGTTCCCTTGTTGCCTTTTCTGCAGATGACGAAGGCTCATACTACCTATACGTCATATCTGGAAAAAATCTTGACATCGTTCGTGTTACTGCTGAAGGAAGCCTGGAAAGCATTGGAACAATCTCTGCTGACGTGGCTGCTGATACAATCGATACTCAGGCTGACAGCCTAGGAGCAAACAAGGATCTTTCTACTGAGTACTTCACTAACCTTTTCCTTACTGACAATAGACTCATCGCGCTACGCACTACGGTATTTAACGCCAACTTCGAACTTAACTTAACCGAAGACGAACCTGATAACCACACGAATTCAGTTATCGCAGAAGAACCTTTTGAGGACTATACGGAACAAACTACTGTACTGATTTTCGATCTGAGCACCGCAGCTGCACCGGAGCTTATTACCTCTTATACGGTCACAGGAACATATCTTGGCTCACGCATGTTGGGTACAATGCTTTACTTAGTAACTGACTACGGAGTCTTCGACTATAAGTCTATCAATCTTGACGCCCCCGAGACTTTTGTTCCTTTCGTGACGCAAGATAACGACCTTTCATTGGTCGCACCTACTGATATTCGCATTGCCGCTGATGTCGAGTATCGCGATACCAACTACACCCATGTCGCAGGAATTGATGTGAGTGGTGACACGGAAATCAGGACACAGGTAGCATTTTTGGGTGGCAGCGATGTAATCTACACTGCAGCAGAAAGCATGTACCTTGCCACAAGCACTTTCCAGGATGCTGACGGGACCGACGACACCATTATCAGCCACATTATTCAGGTAGAAATAGTTGATGACACGCTAAGCTTTGGACAAGACGTGAGTATACCTGGTCTTATTGAGGAGCCTGCCCAATTAAGAGGAATCACCATAGATGACCCCGCAAGTGTGGAGCTAAGAGATGACTTTGGGACAGACTTTTCACTTGAAATCCTTATTCCATGGATGCAGACAGCAGCAGATACCACAGAAGCTGTCAGTGTAGACTACTGGCTTAGCCTAGACGAAATTGAGTTTGAAGAAGGTATAGAAGATGCAGATGATAGTGGCATCACGCTAGGCATGTATCGCATAGAAGGCACTGCAGGTGACAGTAGAACCGAAATTCACAGCACCACCATTGAAGGTCAGTATTTTACTAATGCCTTTTTTGATACTGCCTCCCTTTTTGCGGATGCACAATCACCTGTGATTGCCTTTCCCACTGACAGTGACTATCTAATTTACACATACAGTGAGACAGATGGCTTTAGCAGGGTAAAGCTATTTGGACTAGCAGAAGAAGCTGATCCTAACGCCTCTGTGCGAGCCATGATAGCTGGCAATCACTTTATAGTAGCGCAGATCTCGAATAACCTTGAAGTCTGGTCATTAACCTTAAGTGACTTCGAAGAGCGTGATCAGCTACGTCTAACTGACTAGTACTGACTGCTAGCAAGTAAGGCGAAGTTTGCTTGATTAAATCGTGTATAGCAAAGGGGCAGAACTTAAGTCCAAAGTGACTCAAGTTCTGCCCCTAGCAAGGCTTGATACAAGATAAGGTTACTGCAGGAAGAACCTACCCCTCTTCCCCTTCTCCCACGTTGTTGTCTTCATAGTAATCCATGTCAGGCTCTAGGTCATTGTCTTCGTTGTACTGGATAGAGTCATCTTCAGATTCAAACTGATCTTGCGCTAGGTTCCACAAGTCTACGCTACCACTGACTGTATCAATGTTGATAAAGCCACCAGGACCGCTTATTATGTGATCCCCAATTCCACGAAAGAGTGTTTCACCGTCCTTTGAGATGTGTCCGCTAACGGTATTGACCTCTATTCTAAAGTCATCAAGATTGGCAATCTCTGCTGTTGTTGAACCAGATATTTGAGTAACCCTAAAATCTGAAAGTCTACTATCGCGTACTGTCGTGTTTCCGCTAACACTGTTAACTCTTAGGCTACTTGGTGTAAGTACACCTAGGTGTTCGACATCAATGCTTGCGCTTACAGCATCGATGACTAGATTATCAATCTGCACGCTTTGCTTTGTCTGAACATCGACCTCGCCGCTTACTACCTGCAAGTTGACATCCCTAAGTTCAACTCCTTCAGGAACTCTTACTACAATGTCATCCGTTGAAGAAGCTTGCATCCACCCAAAGTCCGGGAAGAAATGTACTCTTCCACGTATTCTATACTCGATTGAGAGCCTTCCGTTTCGAACAGATACATCGTAGTCATCTACATTTTGCGCATCGATAGAGTAGGAAACGTAGTTAGCATCAGAAGATCCTTCGCTTGCGGGAATAAGTAAGATTCTTGCGTTTACTCCTGTTACAGATATCGTGTGGATGTCTTCACGAACCACATCAGATTTAGAATCCGTCACACCAGGGGCATTAAGCGGAGTCATGCCTCTATCATAGAATGTGCCTGTTCGTACATCGACAAATCGTAGAGGTATAGTACTACTGATTACATTGCCACCTAGTGCTACACCAATGCCAGCAAGTCCTAGTCCTATCAGAAACGCTGCCAGTATAAGCACCCATACTGTTTTAACTGCTGCTTTTGTAGACATTTGTTATGCCCCCTTTCTAGTCTTAAACCTACGCAGAAGATGTGATCCGCCACGTGCTGCCCCATTAACAACGTGCTTTGCCATCCATACCATGACAATCGAAAGCGCAGCACCAAAGGCAGTTAGGGCAAGTCCTGTTCCAATAGTTGCAAGTCCTGTAGCAAAGTGCGAGAAAAGAGTGACGAACCCTATCCCCAGATAGACTACTCCCCCTATAAAAGTCGCAATTGCTGCGATGAAGAGACTGAAAACTACCAAGAGTGCCGTGAGCAATAAGCTAAAGATAAGCATAATCAGCGAAAATGCCAACGGGAGAGTAATGGGGGCTGTAAGAACTCCAACAACAGCTATCCACACCGCTGTAAGACCACTTTTAATTGTCTTATCCTCACCCGTAGTGCTTGTGTACACATGGTCACCCAGTATTCCTGTCGCAATCTGTGCAGGGCTTCCCAGCTCAGCTATCGCGGCCGCCTCATTCTCTGGGCCCGCCTCTGAAAGATACTCATCATAATAAGCAATGGCTGACATTGCCTCTGGTTCCGGTAAAACACTCAATCTTTGACGGAGTTCTGCCAGAAAGGCAGTCTTTGTCATCGCTTGCGTGTTATCTGCATATTTCGCAGTCATTATGCTCTCGCTCCTTCCTGCCCGCTTAGGGGATTGGTTTGTCTGCTGCCTTGGCTTTCATCCTGTGCGCCAGTCGCTGTTGACTTTTCCTTAATGCGCTGCATTTGTCTTTCGGCGTTCGCCTCAGTATCTGCAGCCTCTACAGCAACTGCCAAGGCAGCTTTTTCCTCAGGGGTGAAATTGAGCAGCGAGTCCACGCCATCCTTGAAAGTCCCCCATGATGTCTGAATGTTTCGTAGGTGTGTGTGTCCTTCGTCAGTAATGCGATAGTAGCGACGATTTCTGCCACTGTGCGGTTGATCGTAGGTTGTAACCATTTGATCCTTTTGCAGTCTGCGCAGTACAGGATACAGCGTTGATTCTGAAACAGGAATAACCTGCTTGATGTCTTGCGTCAGACTATATCCATAGGCATCTTCACGCGCAAGAACTGCCAAAACACACCCGTCTAGCAAAGCTGAACCTAGTTGAAACATACTTACCTCCAATCTGTCTGTCTTAATCGAAATCGAATACATCTTTTAAACTTTGTAGTTCTTAACAGCTGTAGTGGCGCGGGTGGCTGTTTTATTAAGTGCATTTCTGCATGAGCGAGATGGCAGCCACCCACATGTTCATTTTCTGGCTCGCGTAATACTATATGACATATAATATACACTGTCAACACTTATTATAAGAAAAATAATTTATTTTTACTTCTGCGTCTTTTGAACGCACTTTCTATCTATTTATAATCTGATGCAACCTACCCACTATTTGAAACGTATTATGTATAGAGGCTTATTAGTGGTACCCGACAAAGTCTTTGTTAAGGATGAGATATGAACATGACGACAGAAGTTTGCAGTTGCGACTTGTCGCCAACTGCCCTCGTTAAGCGGCATAGCGCCCGTGTATTTCGTGCGGTAGTGGCTACTTGCGGTTCGCGTAGCACTGCTGATGACATAGTACAACGTGTCTTTCTACAGCTGGTTCGAACACGACCAACCTTTGAAAACGATCGCCATGCAAAGGCCTGGCTTTTAAGGGTAGCGATCAATTGCTGTAAAGATTTACACCGCAGTGTCTGGCAAAGCAAAGTAGGTTCTCTTGATGAAATACAGGAAAACCAAGCAAGTACCAGAGAACTTGTGGCAGAACACACTGTCCTGGCAAGTTCTGGTGGCAGCTACAGCGCAACAAGAGAACATCATCCAGAGGAGGCCTTTGAGAAAGCAGAGCAGCAAAAGACTGTTCTTGAAGCTGTTGCAGATCTGCCACCTAATCAACGCAGCTGTATTCACCTTTTCTACTTTGAGGACTTAAGCATTGCTGAAATTGCTGAAACCCTTGAGCAGCCGGCGGCAACAGTGAAGTCTCATCTACATCGAGGACGCGCACAATTACAAACAATTCTAGGTGAGGAGTACGATTATGAAGCCTAAGAACTTTAGAGATACCTACAAGCATGAAATGGAAGAGATACAGCTAGACGATAAGCAACTAGCCAGTCTACTGAGTGCGATAGAGGCGGAAGAATTGACGCAAGGTCAGACGTATTCTTCTGTAACTACTCCAGCCACAGAAGAAAGAGCTTACTCCCCTACTCCTGCCTCTGCCCCTGTTAAAAAGCAACGCAAGCGCTTTTGGAAGGACTGGAGTACAGCGGGTCAAGTTGTAACCGTCTCTTCTGGACTAGTAGGGGCTACCGCAATGCTGTTCTTTGGCGTTGTTGCCTGGTCTGCTATGTCTACCCTTTTCTTGCCCGCTACCGTAAACTCTACCCTTAGTGAACCTTTTGAACTAGGAGAAGCAGCGCAAACTGAGTTACCCCTTGAAGGAATGGTAGCCCTTATTCCTGCTGATAATGACTATACCAACATCTATACAACCCTTGAGCAAATACACGAACGTGATATGCGTGAACTAGAAAGAAGCAGAGCAGAAGCAGAGCAAAGGCGTGAAGCTCAATTGCGAAACGATTCTTCACGCAGCTTCTTCAGCTTCTTTGGAAATGACTCAGATGACATGGCAACAAACGAAGAGCCCCTTTCAGAGGACATGGCCCTAGATAGTGCGGATAGTTTCGCGCCTGAAAGTGAAATGTTCTTTGAAGATGATGGGGGCAGCTTCGGAGGGGCAAGTTCTCGTGACAATCCTGACTTTTCTGATACTAACATTCAGGTACAGGGCGTGCAGGAAGGTGATATCCTCAAAACTAACGGTCACTATATCTATGCGCTTAGTACAGCAGGACTTACGGTTATAGAGGCAAATGCAGGAAATCCACGTGTTCTCTCGACCTTAGCCTTTGATGATGCCCACGGACCAAGCTTTCGCCCAGGAGCACTCGAAAGACAGGGCACTACAAGTCCGCGAAGCACAAGAAGCGCATCTGCTGCAGGAAGTGAAAACATCTATTCTAAGATGTACCTTGAAGGGGATCGACTGATTGCCCTATGGGCTATTACCAATGACCCCATGACAAGCGTTCATTTTCCAGAGATGGCAGGGGTAGATATTTTTGATGTCAGTAACCCTGCAAGCCCCCGCTATCTAACGAGCTTTTCACTGGGTGGAAACCTCGTAAATTCACGCATGATTGGGGATGTGCTCTATTTGGTTTGCACAACCTATATCGATGATGCACGTCGTGAACGCGGTCGCCCGGAAACCTTTATCCCTTTTGTTAACCATGACGATGAGACCATTCTTGCACCTGCATCACACATCCGCATTACCCCAGAAACACGAGAAATGCGGGCAAAGTATACGCACATTGTAGGCATTGATACTTCGCGTGGAGGTCGCCTTGTTTCACAGGCTGCCCTTTTGGGAGGAAGTGATGACCTTTACATGAGCACAGATAACCTATTCTTGCTTTCTGAAGGACAGATTCGCAAGCCTGCAAGGGGTGCAGATATCGTAGGTAACGCAACCACCGTAACACGAGTCGGACTAGACGCAGGATATATTGATATAGATAACTCACGCCGTTTACCTGGTATCGTGAACAATCAATTCTCACTGGATGAAAAAGACGATGTACTGCGCATTATTACTACTTTCACCCGCTGGGAAGACTTCAGCCAATCAAGAAGCCAGGGTAGCACTGGTCGCGGCAGTACTGGCTGGGATTCGGATGATCTTATCACCGAAGAGTGGGAGCCCACTTCTAGCGACTTCACTGACACAACTGTCTGGACTCTGGACGCGCGACTTGAGATCATTGGGATGATAGATGGCTTTGGTATTGATGAAGATGTCTACTCTGCTCGCTTTATGGGAGACATCGTCTACTTTGTCACGTTTAGAGAAATTGACCCCGTATACGCAGTTGATTTAAGTGATCCTGCAAATCCGCGCTTTTTGAGTGAATTAAAAATTCCAGGGTTCTCAGAATATTTGCACCCCTGGACTGACGGGATGCTCTTTGGCTTTGGTAGAGATGCCTGCGAAATCACAGGCATTAGAGGCGGTCTAAAACTAAGTATGTTCAACATCAGTAATCCTAGAGATGTTACAAGGGAACACTATCTTATTTTGGATGACTACCGAGACTCTGATGCAAGCAGTAATCACCGCGCCATCCTAGTGAGTCCTGAGAGAAATCTGATAGCCTTCCCTGCTGATGATTCCTATATGATCTACTCTTTCCATGAGCAGCGCGGCTTCGAACTGGTCGAAAGACTTCCCCTAATTAGTGAAGGGGACACCCCAGCACGAGGCCTTTTCATAGATGATATGTTCTACGTATTTGAACTAGGAGACAGCCCAAATGTCGAAGTATTCATACTGCCTGACTTCCAGACATGGGACTTTCTCTGGCTTTAAATCTAGGTTGAGCATACGTAAGTAGGCGCTGCTGGACCTCCTGTTCTATAATGGTGTTCTTATCCAGAATGGAACAGGAGGACTACCATGAGAGATTTTCCCAAAATAGCCGCTCCGACCTTTATCGAAGATCCTGAAAACGCTGGCCCCTATGAGGCAAAGCATACCCCTCATATTGATATTGAAGTAATTGATGATATTGCAGAAGTTACCGTCACTGCTGGATACTACGTTACACATCCCAACGAGACTGGCCATTTTTTTGAATGGATAATGATTTATGCAGAAGGGCAACCCATTGCTCATTTTGTTGGGTCACCAGAAGTGTTAAATCCTACAATATCTGTGGAGATAAACCTGCCCCCAGGAACTGTTCTTGAGGCAATGGTGCACTGCAATCTTCATGGCACTTGGAAAACTGAAACAACAATTCCTGGAGGATAGCGAAGTTACACAAAAGGTCATACCTTATGAAATAGCTAGCTACGCTTTACGGGTAGGATGCGCTTTTCAAACTGGCTAGGGTCAAACATGAAGTACTGAACGCGGCCAGATGAAGTGTCCAGTGTATAGTCCGTGGCACCATAGTCAAAGCCATCAATAGCTGCCTGCAGTCTTTCCCCTACGGACTCGCACTCTTCTTCAAAATCAAAGCTGCCGTGTTCAAATACCAAATATTCTGCCTTTGGAACATCAATAAGAGTCATCTGCGGAGGAACCTCACCGACATAGTCAATGGGAAGCCTCACGCCATAGGCCTCTGCTTTCTTATCTCCTTCATAGATATGGGCCATTATATGACCATTGTACTCTGATGATCCAACTTCTGTAGCATCAAGCTTATCTTGAGTCTCATCAAGTAGCTCGCATATTGTGTCGCAATCACGACCAGGAACTTTTGCCTGTCTTTGCCAAAAGTCAAAATACCCTTTGCTTTCGTAGTCTTTAAGGTGAAGGAATTTGTGTGCCTCAATTGAAGTGAAGTAGATTTTTATTTCCTTTGTTGCTGTAACCATACCAATCTCTCCTAATCCTAGTAAGTATCTGTCAAAGGTATTGAGCTTTGTGCGCAGAACTACAGGACGTGGCGTAGTGCGATATTCACTAGGCGGCATACCGTAGGTCATCTTAAAAGAACGGCTGAAAGCCTCGTGCGAAGAGAATCCGTAGCTTGTAGCAATGTCGAGAATACTTTTGTCCGTATCACGAATATCAATAAGCGCAAAAGCAAGACGTCTGCCCCGCAGGTAGTCGCGCAGTGAAATGCCGGCCAGCTTTTTAAAACTGCGAGACATGTGATATTCGGAGTATCCACCTTTTTGTGCAAGCGTCTTAAGGGCTAGTCCATCGTCGTCACGATTCTCGATGCATCTATCAATGTCATCAACAACTCTTTGCACCTGTCTGTGCCACTCAAATTTACCTGCATCCTTGCCGGTTTCTTTTTCTTTCGCTTTGACTGTCTGTCTGGTTGCTGCTCTCTCTGTTTTAATCAAGCTCATTAACCTCCTATCAGATACAAAGTATAGGCTCATTCACAAAGTTATATTTGATTTTAGTTGCGCATTTATTATTGCGCATACGCTGCGCTACGGTATGATTGTTGCATGACTAAATCAATTACCTATCACACGACCCCTGTAGGGGAACTTGCCCTAGTTGAAGAGGGCGGCAGCCTCATTATCCTGGGCCTTGTCGGAGACGAGATGCCTGGGGACGTTGCTGAGTGCACCCCTGGACAAGAGCCTGAGGTGCTTGCGTGCACGAAGCAGCAACTAGACGAATACTTCGCAGGCGAGCGTCGTGACTTTGACTTGCCGCTTGCCCCTCAAGGTACAGACTTTCAGGTTGCGGTATGGGATGCCCTCTATGCAATTCCCTGGGGTGAAACACGCAACTATGGCCAGATTGCAGCCCAAGTCGGGAAACCTAAGGCTGCTCGAGCCGTTGGTGGTGCCAATAATCGTAACCCCATCGCCATAGTCATTCCTTGCCACCGTGTTATCGGGGCCAATGGCGCCATGGTAGGTTACCGCGGAGGGGTCGACATCAAAGAACACCTGCTAAAACTAGAAGGCATTATCTAACCTACAGGACTTGAGTGTTATGGGGTACGGACTACCTCTGCCCCAAAGGGTGCAAGGGATAACTTTGCCAATTTGAAGCACTGCTTGCCAAAAGGTATGCCGATAATGGTGATACAGAAAAGGACACCCAGTAAAAAGGCTTCCAAGGCAAGCATAAACCCGCCGAAAATTATCCAAAGAACATTGAGCAGTACAGACGGAGCTCCTCCGCCTAGTTCAACCTCTTTTTTAAAGGGGAAGAAAGCAACAGACGCCAGTTTAAAGCATTGCTTGCCAATAGGGATTCCAACAATCGTGACACACCAAAGTACTCCGATAAAAACCCAGCTTAGACCCATGGGTAAGCCCCCAAAGATAAACCATATAATGTTACCAAGTGTCTTCATGTTTCTGCCCTTTCCTGTCTGCCCACTAGTTTCGTTCTCTTACCATTCTACTTGAGGTCCAGGCTGTGAAACATCACTTTGCCAAAAATGAGTTCGCTCAAGTATGCTCGCTCAAAGTGCGCCCCTTAAGAATTCGATATACTTTACTTTGTTGGGAACAGTGCAATCACGAGCGCAAGAATCATCTAAGGACCCAGGAGCCCTCTATGAAGTATAAGTTAGTCCTCATTATTTCAGCCCTTTCGGGATTTTCAATTTCCCTCTGCATGCATTTCTATTTCTACCGAAACATTGATGGCCTCTTTATAAATCTTGCAGCAGTTTTTTTGCAGATTCTTATCGCACTGTTTTTAGTGGACTACCTACTTGATCGTAATGAAAGAGCCCAGTGGAAGGGCTTTGAAGAAAAAATGCGCAGAAAGATTGTCTCGCTTTCAAACTTCACTTTATTAGAAATTCGTGGAGTATTAGGTATGCGCCTAGATCAAAAATCAGCTGCAAGAATCTCAGAGATTAGTTCGCTAAAGGTCAATGAAAAGCTTTATGCCGACACGCGAAGCAAGGAGGATGACTTTGCTGCCTATTTGCAGGCCTTTTCCTCTGACCAATGGCGCGAACTCAATAGAGGAGTCCGTCTTATATCTTCTGAAGCAGAGCGGGTGCTTGTGCAGTACTTTTCAAAACTTACACCAAGACAGTTAGAATTGCTTTCAGAAATTCAAGAACATGCTGACCTTATTGTACTGTTCCCAGAGATCTTCCCTAACTTTGCTGGAGACTTAAAGCGCGACATAGCAGCAGGTGAGGCTAACTCTATTGCTCTTAAAGAACAGTTAGTCCAAAGAACTGCAGAACGCATGAAGCAGTTAGTTGAGCTAACCAACGAACTTATAAAAACTGTCTGACTATAGACGATTTTCCTTGGTCTCTTTGGCCTCTTTGGAGTCAGACTTCAGGGCTCTGGCACCAAGCAATCCACCTAAAAGAAGCAGTGCAGCAAGGACGATAGCACCTATGCCAGAACTATCTAGAGAAAGTCCTGTTTGAGGGGCGCCACTCCAGCTACTTTCAAAATCAAAGACACGGTCTTCGGTCATAGGCAGTACTGTGGTGTCATTACTTTCGACTACAATCCCCGCACTATCACTATCTACAAAGGATGCGCGGTGTCCTGGGTTAGGGGTCTTAATGATACGCAGATAACTATTAATCGAGACATTATCAAAAGTAATGTTCTGATCGTGTCTCAACACAAATTCTGCTGCACCGTTTTGGTCTAATTCTAATGTGCCTGTGACAGGAACATCAAACCCTGCCCCATCAAGGATGTACTCAATTGAGCCTTCTAGAGGGATCTGACCCTCTGCATCCTGATAGAGGAAAAGCGTAAATTCGAAATCTTCAAGCAGATTTGCAAAGTCCCCCGTCACGACCTTATTAACAGTCAAGGTAGTGCCCAAGTCACCTTCCATGAAATTGCCTATCACATGAGTGCTAGCTACTGCTCTTAGGATTAGTGGCAAATCGACTCCCCCCGCAATAAAGTCAAAGGGAACATCACTATTGTCAATATTTGCCTCATGCTCTCTAGTTCCAACTGTCCAATACTCAAAGAACATTTCTGGACTTGCATCAAAGCTTAACCTGATTCCGTCAGGAACAAAGGTGTTATCTGCAATGGGAAGTTCACTATTGCCTGCTAAAGTAGTAATCTTGCCATGTTGGTTACCCATAGCTTCATGAGTTACCCGCCAAAACTGTGGCCCTGATGCGTTAATATCAAAGTTAGTGAAAGCATGAGGGTTAACACGAACAACACTGCCGTCCCCAACAGGGCTTTCTTCAACCCAGTTTGATATACTTACTTCTGCAGGACTTATTCTGGGGTAGTTTGCCTCTGCCAAAGCAGTGTTTATTCTTGCGCCACTATGTGCTACATTTTCTGAAAGTACTACCGATGAATCCATGGTGACGTTAGACAAGTTAGCATGAACGACAAAAAGCCCGCCACCATCTTGTGCCCTGTTACCTACAAGCGTACCGCCCTGCATATTAAACTGGCCCGTAGTGTCAAGATAGACACCGCCGCCGTTACCCCTTAGTACGCTCTGTGAAGATGTGTTTGTTGCACTGTTTTGAGCGATGTTCCCACCTGTCATAAGGAATTGGGCGCCATTTATTACTTGAACACCTCCGCCGTTTCCAGACATTGATGTAGCAGCCGCAACCGTACCTGCTGCATGATTATTGCTAATTGCTCCGCTTTCCATAGCAATCCTACTATTTGCACCTGCAGCAAACACGCCACCACCATTGGACAGGTAAACGGCACTGACAATATGGTTAGCAGGAGCCGCCCCTGTTGCTGTTGCAATATTATCGCGGACCTCACCATCAACCAAGGTGAACTGAGCACCATCAAACACATGGACCCCTCCGCCATTTCCTGCAAAGATGGGCATTTGAGCGCCCGCTGCTGTAGGCACATTGTTGTTTGACCTTATCGCAGAGTTGCCATGGATGACCCCTCCCTGCATAACAAAACTTGTATTTGTGCCTGTTAGGTAGACACCACCGCCGTTTGAAGTGTTAAGCGCGTTAACTGCAGTAGCTGTGTTAGTAACGGTGCCCTCATTAGTAGCTATGTTGCCATGGATCTCTCCGCCGTACATATTGAAGCTAGAGCCACCTGTCAGGTAGATGCCCCCGCCATTTCCTGCACGGTAATTAGCACGGTTAGTCGTCGCCGCTATGGTAGTCCCTGTTGCTAGCCCAGAGGATCTGGTTCTAGAAGCGATATTGTCAAAGACACTACCGCCGTACATATTAAAGGTAGAGGCAGCACCTGTGACAAACACAGCACCACCATTAGAGGTAACAATTGCATTAGTTGCAGTAGGTGCTGCCGAATTTGCACCAAGGCTTGCACGATTTTGGAAGATTTCACCATCATGCAAATTGAAGGTGCCTCCATTCTGTACGATTACGGCACCGCCACTAGCCCTTTGGGTTGGAGCAGTTAAGTTCTCGCCCCTGGCTAGGTTGTCCCTAATTGTGCCACCAAACATATTGAACCGCGCATTAGCATTCACATTCACAGCACCGCCCGAATTGCCTGCAGCATTGGTGTGCATGAGTGATCCAGGCATCATAGTGAATCTACCATTAGTTTGCACATCTATGGGTCCATTGTTGTCAGTTGAATTGTTCCTGATAACAGCATTATTGCTCAGTATGAAGTGTCCGCCGCCGCCCGTAGCAATACCTGCAACTGCACCATTTTCAATAGCAACGCCGCCACCCCTAGAGGTGCCTGTTTGTGATGCTATTGCCAAAGGTGCTGGAGGATTTGCAGGCACTGCTGCGGCCCCACTCGCAGACTTCTGCAAAATAATGTTGCGGAAAACAAGGGCACTTTGGTCCGTTCCGTTGCCGCGCAAGCGAAATGTCCTAGAAAGAGCAGTACCGCCATGAGTATCACTGATTACTGACTGACCACCTGCAGCCGTAGGATGATTGCCAATCACAACAACCGTTGCTCCCGGTCGTGTTCCAACTACCGTTGCATCAGTACCGAAGTTGCCCGTATTAATGTGGAACGGAACCATAATGTGGGTTACCGCATTAGCAGGAGCTGCTTGAATTGCTGCAATCAGCCTAGGATGAGCAGTGCCGACGGGTGTTGAGGCCAAAGTAACAACATTATCTGGCACGGCGTACCAAACGGCAGGATCGGCTATCTCTTCTGGGCTGAAGCTTGCCGCAGAAAAAGGTGTCACTAATCTGTTTGATGCGGATTCGTCTGCATCAGATAAATCAACTGTCGCGGTAGTTTCTAAAGTTTCGCTTGGTGCATGGTCGACTACCGTCGCAAGCGTCTCAAGATTAGACTCAACTGTATATTCAGAATCTGTTATTACATGCCTTTCGCGCTGAGCTGCCTCAAGTGCGCTTGCGTCAGGTTCATATCCCATGGAAGAAAGTGCCGCGAGCAGGAATGCTCCCAGCAAAAAACTAACTGACAGTACGATAGCTATGGTTCTTTTTGTCATAGAGTTTTTAAGGCTCATGTCCGGCCCCCTTCCCTTTCTTAGATTATTTAAATGCGTTAAGCACAAAGTGCTTAAGAAATGTACTTGGCTAGACTAAATGATACCCATCTATTATAGTAACAATTGTTTAAAAAGTCAAACTATACACTTTTACTATCATTTTATTGTTATGCAAAAAGTCCACTGTTTATGCAGTGGACTTTTTAGTTTTGCTTACGGGTTACCTTAGCGACTCTAAGTGATGTATTGCAGTCGCTGTGGTTCTATATTCTCACCTAAACTTGAAGGTGCGTATCCTACTCATCCTCTTAATAAAAGGCAACCTGATAATCAGCTAGGGTTTCTTCGTTATAAGTAAAGCGGGCAGAAAATAACCTTTCGTCTGTCTGCATCCATTTCCAAAATAATCTGTCACCCTGCCACAGATTAAGATCATCTATTTTGTCATTATCAACCCACTGAAGGGTTCCCTCATCACAGGGTGCTAGTTCACCAGTGAATCCATCTGCCGTGTAAACGAAAATAAGCATAGGGTCAGCCGAGCCGTCTACAGTAGTAAAAGTCACGAGTCCTCGCAGACGATAGTCGGTTAGCTCAAGGCCTGTTTCCTCTTGAACTTCCCGCATCAAACATTGTTCTGGAGACTCTCCTGATTCAAATTTACCCCCAATGCCAACCCACTTACCCTGGTTGATATCATCAGCCTTTTTATTGCGATACATCATGAGAGTCTGACCATACTGACCATCTTCGCGCTGACCGTCCAGAGGTTTACAGCGTTGAATATAGCATTCTGTGCAAAGTATCATCTTGCCCCCCACCAGACTCACGAAGCCTAAACCTTCGCTGCAAGTAACACATAAGACAGAGGAAAAGGTCCGCTATCATATACTTCAGTTACCATTCCGATATCGTAGCTGAACTCTTTCAGGGACTGGATGCGCAGTCCGCTCTGTGCAATGGCCGTAACAATATCACCCATGGTATGCGCGTAACTAGTCAGCGGTTGTGAGAGTGGCTTGCTGTCCCCCGTCATATACTCCAACCCGATAAGTTCAATCCAAGGCTCATACTTGAAGTACGGATACACTGCCCTGTCTAAGGCTTTCTGATCATAATCAGGCTCACCAGGCACTGCCAACATATTAGTAACAGGATGCCCCTCATTAATCAGTAGAATTCCGCTGGGCCTAAGAAGCTTTGTGACTTTCTGGAAGAGCAGATCCAGATTTTCAATCCAAGGTAGAGCCCCGATGGTAAAGAAGATAAAGTCAAAGGTATCATGATAACCATCAGGTATATCGAGAACATTACCGACAACGAACTCACAATTCTCAATGTTAGCTTCAGCAGTGATTTTTCGTGCTTGATCCACAATGTTTTCCGCTATGTCAAAACCAACACCGCGGGCAGCCCCTGACTGCATTAAAGAGAGGAGTTCACGACCATTATTGCAGCAAAGATGGCCGATTGTTTTGCCTGCGAAGTCCATACCCTTAAGTACATCCTGAACATCATTTTCAAAGAAAGAAAAGGGTTCTTCCTTTTGTAAACGACTGGCAACATCGTCACCATACCCTTCTTTACGAAGGTCGAATGCTTCCTCCCACGCCTGTTTATTTGTAGCTATATAGCTACCGTCACTTATCACTTTAGGTACTCTACTTTCCGCAAGGCTATCTGCCGATGATCATCTGTAGCTAGGTTAATGCAGGAATAGTGCCCAGGTGTCTGACCAGTGGAATATCAGACGCGCTGCAATATACCACCAGCCCAGCAGTCCGTGGAACAACATCCACCAAAAACTGCCATTTGCTAACCACGAAACAATCATGGCTACAACTCCACCAACCGTAAAAAGGGTTCCGCAACCACAACCGCAACCTCTGCGCCTGCGCGGGGACCAGCTTCTATAGTTATAGTTTTGACTGAGGTTGCTCATGATTACTCCTCTTCTTTGACTTGTTCTTCTATCTTAAGGGGAGACTCTTCGAGGTTCTTCTTCAGGATTACGCTTCTTATCATAGGCGATCACCGCTAAAGAAACCCCTGTTCCAAAGGGAAGTATGACAATACTTGTTAAGAGGACCCTCTTAAGCATTCCCATATGCATTTTTTCACAAACTTTGTAGATAGCGACCGCCTGAACAAGGCTCGAAATCAGATAAAAGAAAAGTCCCGCAGAGGCTCCCCCTACCACGTAAGGTCGCAAGTCTTCCCAATAAGTATGTAAGTCAGCTATTAAATATTCCACGTGTTAAACCTTTCGACATACGCAATTTAACCACATTAGAAAATTTCTTTGCACACTGTGTAAAATAAACTGATCCGAACTACCAAACTCATCAAAATTCTCACCCTTTAAAAACTGCACCCTTCCTTTTGGCGAGGTAGCCCGCAGTAAGCACAAGGCAGGTACTAATTAGTGCTCCTGCTGCAACATCAGAGAAGAAATGTACTCCTAGATAAACTCGAGATAAGCAAATGTTAGCAATAAGAAATACCAGCAGACTACAAAGTGAGAATTTCATCCACGGCTTAATCTCGCTATTGGCTATCATGAAAATCAGAAACCCATAAAACGAAGTCGCTGCCATTGCGTGCCCACTGGGAAACGAATGACCTGATTCAATAATGAGGGCAATGCCTGCATCAGGCCGTGGCCTGGCAATTAGAAGCTTCAAACCAACGTTGAGCAGAGCAGAGACAGCTAATGTACCCGCCAGATAAAAGCCAATCTGTCGCTTAACGATTAAGGCCCAGAGAATTGCCCCAACTGCAAACACAATCATGACTAATGAATTGGCTGCAGTAGTCACCAGTTTGAAGTATGTTGTCAGGGGATTTGATGCATAGTGAGTCAGACTACTATAAACCCAGCCATCCAAAGCATCCGTGCCGCCCGTCAAAGCTAAGCCAGCTAGCCCTGCAGCCACAGTTAAACACAGGCCAATCAGTATCCAGCGAGTTCTGTCTGTCATCGCTTTCATGATGGGGAGCTCCTATCTGCGGCGGCCTCGAGGTCTAGAAGTTGGCCTAGAGGGCTTCTTGCGACTACGATGCTGGAAAGGCTTTGGCTTTTCTTTGGCCGCTGACCTTTTCTTCGAGGGAACGATACGTCCCTCTTTATAGGGAAAATCTTCAAGATCCACTACAGATATAAGGCTCTTTGTCAAAAATTCTATGTCGCGGAATGCCGATATCTCTTCAGGGGCAACAAAAGTAATCGCGTCCCCCATCTGTCCTGCACGACCCGTCCTACCAATACGATGAACATAGTCTTCAGGGGATACGGGAACGTCGTAGTTGATAACAGTGTCGATATTGTCGACGTGGATACCACGCGCCATAACGTCAGTAGTAACAAGGATATCGATACGGTTAGTCGTAAAATCCTTAAGTGCCCGTGTGCGTTGCGGTTGACTGCGCCCACCATGAATTGCCTGACTTTTGATGCGGTTCTTGCCAAGAATTCGAGAAAGCATATCTGCCCTGCGCTTAGTGCGCGTAAATATGAGCGTCTTTCCTGTAGAGCGCTGACTTAACAAAGCCAGAAGCAGGTCGGCCTTTTGGCCATGCTCGACAGGCATGCATGACTGAGTTATTTGTTGAGCAGTTTCCCCTTTACGGGCAACTTCAACCTTTGCTGAGTCTGGCATGTACATGCCAACCATCTTGTTAATTTCTTTCCCGATGGTTGCACTAAAGAGCAGCTTTTGGCAGTCAGCAGGAACCATGCTAAGAATCTTTTTGACGGGAGGCCAGAATCCCATGTCTAGCATACGATCAGCTTCGTCAAGAACAAGAATCTGAACGTGACTAAGGTCAATTTTTCTGTCGTCAATAAGATCAAGTAGACGTCCAGGAGTTGCAACAAGTACGTCTACCCCACGACTGAGTCTTTCGAGCTGTGGCTTATACTTAATGCCGCCCACTACTGAGCGAACTTTGTATTGATAGGGCTGCGCCACCACTCTTGCGACCTTCTCAACCTGGGCTGCAAGTTCCCGCGTAGGAACTACTATCAGAGCATGAGGAATAGGCCTTTTGCGCGAGCTGCGTGTAATGCGCTGCATAAGTGGCAGTACAAACGCCGCCGTCTTTCCGGTTCCTGTCTGCGCGCAGGCAACAACATGCCTACCCTCAAGGACAGAGGGTATCGCCTGCTCTTGTACGGGGGTTGGATCTTCGTAGTTAAGTTTAGAGAGAGCCTTTAGTAGGTTAGGGTCAAGTCCCAAGTCTTCAAATTTTTTCATAAGGGTTAGAGTCTAGCACAGAGACACTATATGTCCTTTCCTTCAGCGAGAAAGCCATGTACCTTTGACACATTTCTATATTCGTCTTAGCCAAAGGACTCGTCTCCTCTTGTTGCTCTGGAAATTGTCCTAAAAATTCGTGTAGACCAGGTCATGAAGTTACTTCCGTCCTTAACCTTCTAAAAGCTCTTCGTAATCACCAGCAGTAGCCAGCGGTCCACTCTTTTCATGTAATTGCCTGAGCAGCTGTGATCTTCCCTCGCTGTCTTCTGTAGCTGCAGATAGCGCCTGAGCCAACTGGTCTATACTATCGTAATTTAAAGAATACTCTGCCACTTTTGCCTCATCAGATAAAGCAAGCACAAGCAACCCATTGGAGTAAGCAGTCTTTACCACCCCTAATATCTGATCCCCACTGTTAATATCTAGATAGATTGATGCCTTTTCGATTTGCGCCTGTACTTCTGCGTGCCCTACCACAGGCCTTAGCTCGAGATTAGAGTACTTGCCAGCAAGATCGTGCAGCTTCTTACTCATCTGAGTTAAGGCAGCGACAGAGAATTCTAGCTGAGGAAAGTTAATCAGCATCTCCCGCAGCACCCCAAGCATGGAGGTAACCGTCTTGGTTGATGGCAAAATAACCTCCGGAGGATGTAGCAGAAGCAATCCAATAGTCAGTACCTATTCTTGTGGGGGTATGCGCTGGAGCAGGAGAACCCCGTCCCCAAGCATACAAAGGACTACCAACAGGAGTAGCCTCAGCAGTCGACGCAAAACCAACAACCACAAACACAAAACTTGCTAAAACCACCATAAAAGCAAGAACACAGCTTGATGCCGTCTTCATAAAAAGATTCCGCACACTTATCTCCTAAAACCCAAATTTGACCTTACTCATCTGGTCAATGTATTGCTCACACATTAAACCCTGCAATAATATTGCATTTTGAGTATCATTTCAACGGATATCTTAGCAATTTGTGATGCATAGCCTGACCCATACGCCTCAATAAAAAGTAAAATATAGGCTGCTGCCTTAGACCCAAGTATGACCTCTAGTTGACTAGCAATCTGATAACAGCGGATGTCTTTTTTTCGCCCACAGCAAACTCCTAGCATTTATCAACATAATATATGGTTATTCCCACTCGACAGTGCCGGGGGGTTTGCTGGTGACGTCGTAGACTACACGGCTTACGGTGGGAACGGCGTCGGTGATACGCTGTGAGATGCGGTTCAAGACTTCGTGGGGTAGCTGGACGTACTCCGCCTGCATGAAATCATTGGTATCGACGGCACGCACTGCAATCACAGGATGGTAGGCCCGCTTGCCCTCGCGCACTCCTACGCTATAGGTATCGGTCATTACGGCAAAGTACTGGGCAGGACTAGCATCAAGGGCGTCCAGTTCTTCACGCACAATGGCATCAGCCACACGCAAAGCATCAAGCTTCTCTTTAGTGACCTCGCCTATACAGCGCACCCCAAGACCTGGGCCTGGGAAAGGCTGGCGATGCACCAGATAATCAGGTAGTCCAAGCGTAGTGCCTAACACGCGAACTTCATCCTTATATAACAACGACAAGGGCTCTACGAGACCTGTAAAAGCTAAGTCTTCTGGCAGGCCGCCTACATTGTGATGACTCTTGATATTTTCATGACCTTCTTTACCTGATTCGATAATGTCAGGATAGATGGTTCCCTGCGCCAGATACGGAATGTCGCCCAATTTCGCGGACTCTTCTTCAAAGACACGAATGAACTCTTCGCCTATGATTTTGCGCTTTTGCTCTGGGTCAGTAATCCCGCGGAGCTTATCCAGAAAACGCGCCTCTGCATTAATGCGGATCAAATCCAGGTTCTTGCCTGCAAAGGCCTCCTCTACCTGGTCTCCCTCATCCAGGCGCATAAGTCCCGTATCAACAAAGATGCAGGTCAACTGACCAGGAATCGCCTGACTAAGTAGCGCTGCACACACTGATGAGTCGACTCCACCTGATAGAGCCAGCAACACACGATTATTTCCCACCTGCTGCTGAATCTGCTCTGTTTGCTGCTTAAGGTAATCCTGTAGATCTAATTTCTCTGGTCGCTGCATTTCCTGTATCACCTTTCATACGAGTTGAGACATTTTTAAAATTTAATGAGTGCTCTAGATGCTCAGAATCAAGGAATGATACATGTTCTGTGAGGTAAGCGTAGTTACTACGTGTCCGAACAGGCTATGCATCATGACGCTGAGTCTGGGCATCTAGTGTGCTCATAGTTTGTCTGTTCCATAGCTGGGCATACTCCCCATCCTTCGCCACCAATTCCGCATGTGTTCCGTCCTCCACAATAGCGCCATCTGCAAGTACTACAATACGGTCAAGGCTCGCAACAGTCGACAGGCGATGCGCAACTACGATGGATGTTCTGCCTTGCATAAGGTTCTGCAGCGCGTCCTGTATCAGCTTCTCGCTTTCACTGTCCAGCGCAGAAGTAGCTTCATCTAGCACCAGGATTGGCGTGTCTGCCAGTATGGCGCGAGCAATGGCCACACGCTGACGCTGACCACCTGACAACTTTACACCACGTTCCCCTACAAAAGTGTCGAGCCCGTTGGGTAGCTCCTCGATAAATTCGAGTGCATTAGCCTTGCGTGCTGCTTCACGTACTTCTTCGATATCTGCATCAGGACGACCATAGGCAATATTGTCATGAATGCTGCGGTGAAACAGGAGGGGCTCCTGCGGAACATAACCCACCTGCTGACGCAGCGATACCTGAGTCACATCAGCAATATCCTGACCATCGATAGTGATCCTACCCTCTTGCAAGTTGGACAAACGCAGCAGTAGCGTCGTCAGTGTCGTCTTGCCGCTACCGCTTCTTCCAACAAGCCCTACGCGTTGACCTGCAGGAATACGCAAATCGAAATCGCGGAATACTTTATTCTGATCATCCGCATCAGAATAAGCAAAGGTTACATCATCAAAGTCGATGTCACCACGACCGACTTCAAGTGCAGGGGCACCTGACTTATCAGCAACAAGGCGTGGCTCATCGAGCATTGCTGTCATATCATGGGCGTCCCCGAAGGCTCGGTTCACCTGCGCAAGCGCAGATCCTATACGATTAAACTGCATGGTCAGTGACATGGTGTAGGAGAAAATCATGACAAGCGATCCCGCAGTAATACCAAACCAAGCGTTCCCGCCTGTGATGAACAACACTACTACCATCATAATCACAACAGTAAGTGCACTGGTAAAAATTTGACGTGTCGTTGAAGACCACATGCGCCTTGAATCTGCGGCAAGGACTTCCTTATTAGCCTCCTCGAAGCGTCCGAATTCATACGTCTCACGGCCATAGGTCTTTACGGATAAAATATTCGTAACAATGTCAGATAGCACCCCTGACAGCTTATTTTGTGCATTTGCAGCAACAGCATTCAGCGGCAAAATGCGCTTGAAAAGCATATTAGCCACCACCACATAAATCGTCAGCAAAATACTTAGTGAGGCTACATACCAGGGAACTATCGGCGTCAGTATTGCAACGGTGAAAATAGCGGTAGCGAAAATTGCCAGCCAGGCATAGACAAAGACCTCTATGAGTGTCGAGTAGCCGTTAATGAACTTCGTAGTCGCTGATACCAACGAACCCCCGAACCGGTTATTGTGAAAGTTCATAGATTGCTTGCTAAGCTGCTCGAAAGAAATCGTGGCGAGCTCATAGTTAGCGCGCAGCTGCAGCTTCCACACCGACCAGTCCTGCAGTTTACTGCCCGCTTGCCCTATTAGGTTCACAACAAGAAAAATCAAAATGTAGGGACCAAAAACAGTGAAGACCTGGTCTGCTGCTACAGGATCAGCCGAAACACGGTCGATAATGCGCCCTAGCATTAGAGGGTTAATGAAAGACAAAAAGAATATGTAGCTTACTGTCGACACAACAGCCAAGATAAACATAGGCAGCTGCATCCGTGTAACCTTCCAGTAATAATACAGGCTACGTTTAGTCATTGAAGGCTTCTGGTCGTGCGGCTTTTGTTTCTGCCTTTGCTCTTGCTTCTGTGTCTTTTCTTTTTCTTTGCTTGTCTTGGCTTTTTCTGTCTTAGAACTCATTTGTGTATATCTACGCTGCGCTCTCTTGGTGTCTCAAAGTCTGCCAGTGCCTGTGAACTAATGCAAGGGCTTTGTCAGCCATTCGAGATTATCCCACTCTTCAGCAGTCGTAACCACCCTAAAAGCGTCCTCAAAAAATTTCGTCATCACTTCCGCAGGCTCAAAGCCTGCACCTGCAGTAGTAGCCAAAGCACTCAGGGGTAAAAAGAACTCACCTTTCTCTTTGCTAAAGAATGCCTCTTTTGGGCTTACATCCTCTGAGCTTAATTCCTGAGTAATAAAAGGATAGGCCATTACGAAAAGAGCAGGATCCGGGGCACTGGGGTCACCTGGCCAAAAACCAAACTCTACCAGCTGTTCATCAAAAGCGGTCTCTTCAATAACGCCCTTTCCAGGAAATGGCTTTGGAGCCCCTGAAAACAATACCGTAGTAAGGTCAAACGTTCCCCAAAACAACGACGGAGCAATCTTCTTTCCACGATATGCAGAAGAAAAACGCGTCAAGGCATCATGTGCCACTAAACACATCCTGAAATAATCCTTTGCAGCACGGTGGTCGAAATCAACGGCTTTTGTCTGCTTATCAAAGTCGTCAGTAAGATATACCTCTTGCGGGATTGTGCAGATCGACGCAGAATGTTCCACATGGCGGAGGGCGTCCATAAGTTGCGCATAATAATCAGCCACGGACTGTCCGTCAACAAGAGGAAACTGGGCACACTCCCCCGAAGTGCTGCGCACTATAACACACGCCGCTAAAACATCGACCGAGACTTCGACGCTTTCTGCGCCACCAGGAATGAGTCCCGTAGTAAAACCAGAAGCGGTAATATGCAGCACGCAGTGCTTCCATTCCGGCTGAGGCGGCATCTTTGCCAATTTGACTTTTCCCAGCATCTGCAAAATCATATGAAGCGTGTCGCAGGTGTCTTGCCAATCACGATAATTTAATACATTCATGACAGTCCTCTCTTTTGCCCTGAGTTGCGTCCTGAGTATACTTCAAAACATTATCTCTTATTATACAGGGGTAGTTGTGTCACAGAGGCACGCATTATACAAAGGCTGAGCTATCCCCTATAATAGCGCGAGTTAGTCGTGTATGCGCATTACTTACTGTGCGCACGTGCAACAACACGTACACCAATGTGCAAATCGTGCACGTGTACCTAGGTACAAGTCATGAAAGGCTCCCCCTTTGTTTTATTTTTTGTCATTGTTTGCTGGCCTACTTATCACAGCACTCATCGCCAGCAATGGTGGTCTTTCTGCGCACTATGGCATCTATACGGCATCAGTAATTATCCATATAGTTGGCCTGATTGCCATGACGATTGTCCTGCTTATTCGCCGTGAATCCCCTTTCGCACATACCGCTGCCTGGATCCTGTATATTGGTGGAGGGATTGGGGTTCTGACGACACTTTTTAATAACTTTGCCTTTGGATTTATTACGGTCTCTGCGCTTTTGGCACTTAACCTGCTAGGACAAAGCGTTACTGGTTTATTGGTCGATCAGTTTGGTCTTATGGGCATGGTAAAACATCCCTTCCATGTACGTAAGCTGGCTGGCCTTGCCCTAGTTGTAGCGGGAATTATTGTGATGATTGACACCTTCATACTTATACCAGTGCTTATCTCTTTTGCTGCTGGAATTTGCATAGTACTTTCACGTACGATAAACGCAAAACTATCAGAAAAATCCAGCGTCTACGTGAGTACTTTCTACAATTATGTTGTGGGACTAAGCCTGTCTTTAGTCGCACTGCTTATCCTAGGCCAGGGTGAGTTGGGTACACTTTCCCAGTTGTCACTTTCGCTTGATCCTCTTATCTATCTAGGAGGGCTGTTTGGGGCAGCTGTTGTGCTGATTAGTAACATCACTGTGATGAAGGTATCAGCCTTTTATCTGACCCTGCTGATGTTTGTTGGGCAAATATTTTCCGCCATCATATTTGACATGGCGATTAGTCAAACCTTTGAACCCCTGCTGTTGGCAGGTGGAGCCCTTGTTGCCCTAGGGCTTATTGTGGATTTACTTATCGACAGAAAGTATCGACCGCAGGACTTACCTACTAACTAAACTGGAGTGACCTGTCTAAGCTTGAAAGAAGTTTAAAGCTTTTGTTCAATATACTGAACAAAAATGTTCACTATATTGAACATTTTGCTGTGCAGAAAATATATCTTCAAAGATAGGTACTACTGCGGGAAGCCCAATTTGGCGCGATGGTGCGCTATACTAAACAGTAGTAGTTCTACACATAATCTACACAATACTGCTTAACAGGACTGCGGAAGGAGCCTCATCATGAGCCGAATCGTTGTTGCACTAGGTGGAAATGCGCTGGGCTATACGCCTGAAGAGCAACTGGAGCGCGTACAGCACACCGCAAAAGTCTTGACCCCTCTTATCTTGGCTGGACATAACCTAATCATCTGTCACGGCAATGGCCCCCAAGTAGGCATGATTAACCTTGCTTTTGAGGCTGGCGCAGAAGCAGGTACTACTCCCCAAATGCCTCTAGCAGAATGCACAGCGATGAGCCAAGGCTATATCGGCTATCACTTACAAAACGAAATTGATGCAGAAATCGAACGTAACGGGGTCAGCGGCATTCCCGTAATCACCATGCTGACGCAAACAATCGTGGATGCAGATGATCCAGCCTTCGAAAACCCCACAAAGCCCATTGGCCCTTATTATAGCGAGGACAAGGCTAGGGACCTTATGAAGGGAACAGGCGATACCTACGTAGAGGACTCAGGACGCGGCTGGCGCAAAGTAGTAGCCTCCCCCAAGCCTATAGGCATCTATGAAAAGATTTCCTTGCAAACACTGTTCTACGCACGCGAAGTAATCATCGCTGGTGGTGGCGGAGGAATTCCCATCGTAAAACGTGGACACCGCTATGTGGGAGTTGATGCGGTTGTGGATAAGGACTTTGCTGCAAGTAAGCTAGCAGAACTGATTGATGCCGACTACTTCATCATACTAACGGCTGTAGATCAAGTGTCCTTGAACTACGGCAAGCCTGACCAAATTGATTTGAGCGAGATTACTGTGGACGAAGCGCGCAAGTACATTGCAGAAGGCCAATTCGCACCAGGATCTATGCTGCCAAAAGTGGAGGCAGCCATATGTTATGCCGAAGCAAAGAAAGGTCGCAGTGCGATAATCACCAGTCTAGAAAAATCAGCTGATGCGCTGGAAGGAGCAACGGGGACAAAAATCGTCTGCCCCCATTGCTAAAGCCATTGTTAGGTGTTAACCATCAGGCGTTGCTCAATACCTTGATGAACGTCAATCACTAGATACTGCCAAAGTACTGCACTGACCTTGCTACCACATGAAGCCATACGGATTCATGGTTGCGTAGTTTGCAAGATCGGATAAATACGAAGCTATGATGCAGCAAGCAATAATAGGCACAAGAATCAACAATACATAACCCACAACAGTACCCCTTGATAAACGTCCTGAGTCTGTCGTAGATACTGGTGCCGGAAAAGCACCTGCTGCGCCTACTGTAGAAGCCTGACCCACAGGCTGCTGCGCCATGGGCTGTCCTGTCTGTGGACAGTACCGTGTGGCAGGCTGCGCCTGCTGGGTGTCTTGCTGTCCGTAAGTTGCATTCTGACCATAAGGTGCTGGTTGCTGTGTCTGCGGTTGTCCAAAAGCATTGTACTGCTGTGGCTGCATCTGTGGCTGGTGCGGAGAAGCCTGCGCCTGCTGACCAAATGGCTGCATGCCTGCTGGCACGCCTGCTCCCGCTGGATAGCCAGTAGGATAACTACCAGAACCTGCTGCCCCCACTGCAGGAACTACTGGTTGATATATTGAGTCATCCAGTGCAAGAATCATTCGAAAAATCGGTGACAAGAAAAGAAGCCCGAAGGTAAAGCCAAGCCCCTTTCCAAAGGAAGTGGATATTCCGTGCAAAATTCGTCCGTAAAACACAACCGACACAATAAGTAAGGCAAGCCCAATAAATAACAGAAGAAAGCCTACTAAGATGAGGCCAGCCATGCCCCCTGGATTAAAAGAAAGAACCGCAATGACGAACATCACGAATCCTATGCTCATGATGACCCCGCCACCAAGGCCAAAGCCAAGCCACATCCAAAACCAGCTTGAAGGGGACTTTCCGACCTGAGTCTCTGTCCATTCGTGGTAGAAAGGAATAACTGCCTTCCACCATTTCTCTCCCGCTTTTTCAAAGATAAGTGCTGTGGCAACAATTGCTATCAGCCACCACCCCCACGAGAAAATATTAAACATAAGGTTCCATTGAGGATTCATCCACAGTGGGCTGGTTGCGTCATAGTACGTCCACGTATTGGTTGCGTTCTGCATCATTGATGGACAGATACATAATATTGAGTGCATGTTGGTGCTCCTTCAGGTGCCTATATAGAAATCACTGTCTTCCATTATAATTGAATACAGGATGCAAGCTCACCGACTACTTGACGAAGGGTCGTCTAGTGATGTTTGACAAAACAAAACCTACAATAGAAACAGGTCTTGGCAGACTTAGATGGGTAATTCTGGGTGTGGTCCTGACCCTCACGGTAGGGGCAGCAATTATGCTTGCAACAGGTGACCTGAGACCCGTTGCTCCAGAAGTTGAGATTGCGGTACAGACTCCGCCATCTGAAACTGAAGAGACAACCACTACAGAGGTAGAGCCTACGCCTGAGCCAAAAATGCTGGCCCGGTTCAAAGATTTGTATGCCCAAAACTCTGATCTGGTGGGTTGGATTCATATTCCTGGAACAGGAGTTGACTATCCCGTACTGCAAAGTCCTGAAGATGACTGGGACTTTTACCTAAGTCACGACTTCTACCGTGAAGCAGACTCACGCGGAATTCCCTACATCTGGCCGCAGCAGCAAGGAACAGATAATGACCTGCTGTTTGTATATGCGCATAACCTGCCTGGCGGATCAATGTTTTCTGAGGTGGCCCAGTACCGTGACCGTGGCTACTTTGAAGATCATCCTATGATTGAATTCTCAACCCTTTATGAAGAAAGGCGTTTCGAAGTAGCCTTCGTCTTTTATGTTTGGTCAAGGGACGATGTGGGCTCATACTACTATCACCCCGATACAGGAACTGAAAATGCCACACCCTTCCCCTATCTATTACACGAAGGATGGCAAAATCAGGAAGAATTCGACTACTTTATAGAACAAAACAGAATCCATGCCCTTTATGAAACAGGCACAGAAGTGACCTATGGAGACCGCATGCTAGCGCTATGGACCTGCGCAACTACAGGTGCAAGTGATTTGCGCTTAATCGTTGTAGCCGTAGAAAAGCAGGGCTAACAAAAGTAGGCGCATGGGGCACGCAAAACAAAAGGGAGAGCACGCAAATAAAAAAGACCCTCCGCGATTGGGAAGGTCTTCAGATTTCTGATGGTACCCCATACGGGATTCGAACCCGTGATCTTCAGCTTGAAAGGCTGACGAGATAACCGCTACTCCAATGGGGCACGTAAAGCGGACAACAAATAATAGCGCATATCTAGCTGATAGGCAAGGCTTATTTGTAAGCTGCCAGAGCTAACGCTACTTGATGTTGTGATTGAGGTGTATTCAGTGAGCACAAAGACATCCCACCGCTTCTACGCGCTTGCTGCTGCAGCACCGGCAGCTGAAGCAGCCATAATTGCCATCATCACCGCAATCTGCTGAGCGATAATGATATTGATTGTGCTAGATGTGGCAGAAGCAAGCACAGCATCGTCTTCTTTTTGGAGACATTCCTCGGCATATACTGAAGAAATGATTGCTGTTGAAAAAAGTAGGCGCTCTTGACCGGATAACGCACGGAAGCCTTTTTGTGTCTTCAGATAGTCTTGAGCCGCTAAGATATCATCGATAAGAGCAGTCTCACCAACAGAAAGCAGTGAAAGAATCCCCAGCACAGGCAGGGTATATTCCTTATCAAGTCTTATCCTTTGCTGCCTTAGAGCTTTATTCAGGTTAAGCAGGCAACCTAAGGCTTCATCGGATTTGCCTCCTAATGCCAACACCTGCGAAAGAGCTTGCACGGTACTGCTGCCTGCCCTTTTAAACTCTGGCTTAAGTTGCTGGTAGAGCTGCTCAACACGCTCTATCCCGACTGGAGGAGTGATATCTGATAGAGCAAGCATCACCGAAAAGATAGAGTCATCCTGTCCTGTTAGGAACCACCAACGACCCTTCATGCCATCATGAAATGTCTTAGCGCGATCAGCAATCTTTTTAAAATTGTGCCTTTCTGTGTCTGTTGCAATAAGAAAAGCAGCTATCGTTAGCTGGTCAGAATTGGAGAATTTTGCTTTCCTTAAGCGATCATGCGCAAGCAGAGTGTTGGCGAAGAGGTGCTTTGGGTCACTATCAAGGGAAAGTTTTGCAGAAATAGCCAGAGAGGTAATTCCCCTGAACTTCGAAAACAGTTTAGTGTTACTTCTGATAAGCTGACAGGATTCTTTAACAGCCTCAGCGTCGATAGACCTATCTTCAAGCGCGTATATCAAAGCCATCAAACGTCCCGTTTGACCGCCGCCCCCAGCCCACCTAAAAGCGCTTCTTGCTATCTGACTGTTTTCGCTAAAAAGAACAAGCCTGTCGGTGATAGACTGCTTCATTGCTGGGGCTCCTAACTTGCCATGTCTTAGACCAAGCCTTAATGATACACGAGCTACCTACTGCTGGCTTGACATAGATACCTTACTAATAATGTCAATAATTTATTCACATGTTTGTGTAATTTCGTTCATGAGACAGCTTTGTCGAACAGTTCAAGCAGGACTTGGCTGAATTTCAGCTACACTACAAAGCTGTGAGTAAATGAGAATTTAACTGGAGGAGCGCAGAATGCACACGCATTCTGAAAATGTGATTGAGCATGGGGGTATTTGGTATGGCAGGAATGTCTGGCGATAACGATCTGGGTAGTGTAGCAGGCGGCGCGGCTGGTGGAGCCGCAGGTGGTGCAACTGCAGGCGGCGCTGGAAGCGTAGCTGGTGGAGCTGCCGGTAGTGCAGGTGGCGGCGCAGGCATAGCTGGGCCTGTAACAGGCGATTTCAGCACCCTAGGGGCATGGGCGGCATTAATGATTGCCTCTGCAATAGGTGCAACTGCAGCTCTTTTCTTTCTAACAAAAGGTGATAAATTCACCATCAAGCAGCGACCCATTTAGCGTATGCAGAAATTTGCAGCGTAACCGAAGGGTGCCTGCATCAAATTTGACAAGTAATCGGGAGTTTACACAAGCGAAGTCTCGATTGCTTGTCTTTTTGTCTAAAGTCTACAGATTTTCATAAAATATGAAGAGCATACATCATGAGAATTAATAAAAGTGTCGGCACGCTCCTAATAATACTTTCCCTTATGCTATATGGAGCTTTTTTGTACTTAGTGAATCCCACACTGGGGAACAATCTAGTTCGAGTAATCTGGATTTTTAGCTATGCCCTTAGCGTAATTGGCATGATTTCTTACGTCTTTCATCGCCCCCCTAATGATTACCCAATTCCTGAGGGAAAAATCATCTGCATTGTTCCTGCCTACAACGAGGAAGCAGTCCACCTAGACAGCTGCATACAATCCTTGCTACAACAAACCCACCCTATTGATAATATTTATGTCATAGACGATGGGTCAGGATCCCCCGTCAACCTGAACAAATTCGGTGATAAAGTTGAAGTGATTCGTCTAGAGGATTGCACGGGAAAGCAGAACGCTATTGCAGTTGCACTGGATGGTGACAACACATGCGAAGAAAGGTACCTTGTAGAAGATTCTGATGTTTTTATCGACAACCCAACCCCCGCGGAAGCCATTGGTGGCCTCCAGGAACAAATTGGACTAGTTCCCCTAGAAAAGAACGTTGGGAAGCGTTGCGCTCAAGCAACAGTACTGGATGTCATTGACACGGAAGAATACCCTTTCTGCCTAACAGTAGACTCTGATTCTTATCTGACTCCACGCGCGTTAGAATACATGATGAGAGAAATGTATAACCCTCACATAAAAGCCTGCACTGCCACCGTACTTGCAAGAAATTACAGCGAGAACCTTCTTACAAAAATGCAAGACTTCAATTACGGTCTAGCCCTTTCAATCACACGCAGTTCAGCAAGAGCATTTGGCCTACTTGATACAACTGCTGGGGCTTGCTCCCTCTATAGGACAGAAGTTATGTCTTATCATCTCAAGGATTACTTAGAGCATGGAGAAAGACATCCCTATGGGGATGATCGCCGCATGGCACTTTATTCTTTGATGGAGGGACATGGGAAGTACGTGCCTGAAGCCATTGTCTACACAGAGGTTCCAGAAACCTTTAAGACCTTATGGAACCAAAGAATACGCTGGGCGCAAGGCGTATGGTCTGCTTTGCCATATTTTATTGTAAATTTAGGCGTGAGCAGATCTATTTTTTCACTTCAAACCGCCGTTTTAACCCTACTCTTTCCCATTGTTTTTCTTCTTATGATTTACTTCTCTATTGCTACATCTAGTCTGTACTGGATATTTCTTTATGTCTCATTCATGCTGTTAACCACCTACACCAGAGCCCTCTTCTATACTGTTTCTCGATTTGAAGTACTTTCATTAGCTGAATTTTTCGGCCCCAATCAAAGCAGGAAACGTATTCGTAGCCTTGAGCACAGAATCATCCTTCTCCGAAGACTAGCTGACTGGATTGTCATTTCCCCTTTATTTGCTCTTTTTATTCATTTCGTTCTTATTCCTGTTCAGTATGTCGCTCTCTATAGGCTCTTTACAAGAAATAAGAGCTGGGGAACGCGCTAAGGCAAAGGATTCAACTAGCAAACCTTGAGGGCTTACCTGCATAGCCAACAGTAGCTAGCAGATAGGGATAAGCCCTCAACATCGCTTCACGAAAAAGTAGGCAGAAAGGGACTGAGCGCGAGCGAGAAGGAACGCTCAGTCCATGCCTACCTACTTGCGCCCGCAAGCCGCAATTTGGGGTACTCCTATTGCTACTTTTGCTCTGCAGCCCTTACCTTAAGTTCACTTTCAAGTAACTCAAGCAGAAATGGGATGCTCTCTGCATTAACGTCAAATTGGAAGCATTTGAAGCGGCACTTTTGATAGTTCTCTTCCCCTATGGGGATGTCATACCCAATACATCCGTCCCAGCATGTTGGTGGGTTGTCCATGTTTTTGCAAGCAGCTACTTTAGATATCTGTGCCACCATACTTTCAGGTAGCCTATTCAGTACTTCAAGGTACTGCACATAATTAGCAGCATACACGCTTGCCTTAAAACTTTTTCTGCGAAGCATGAAGTTAAAGACACCTCTTCTTCCCTGCGTGTACTTCACTGAGAAGAGGTTTATTTTTGAAGAGCCAATCTTGACCTTACATCCTGCCTGCAACAATAATTCGTTTACCTCAAGAACAAAGTCCTTATATTGGTCGTCTACACCCACAAGAAAGTCCTCAAACTGGTAGCTTCCTTTTTCCATATGTTGTCTCCTAAATTGAAGTAACTCGTTTAATAGCTAGCGCTAATAGCTTGCTTACCCGTCAAGACCTAGTGACTCAATCGCATCCTCAGGAATGTCTATTCCCGTCGCGTGACAAAAGGCGACTAGCTGCCCTACATACATGTTTACGTGACCAATTAGACCTGCTATAAGGGCGTGCACATTCTCATCTTCCCCGCAGAAATCTACTGTCTCTGTTCCGTCTAAACCTTCTAGTGCCTTCTCTAGCTCTTTCTCAAGGGCTGAAAGTCTCTTGATGATGCCGTCCTTTGAAGAGTCTTCAAGCGGAACTTTTTCAAACTGCACTGTTTTTGTACTAAGGGCATCAATGTAGTTCTTTTGAATCCCTGCCATTTCCACAAATAATAGCCTGGCAGTGCCTGGGCCTTTTCCTGGAAATTCTCTGTCAAGCTCATCATCACTTAGCCCATTGATAAGGCTCAAGATAACGTAACGATGATCATATTGCCACGTTTTCAGCAGAGCCTCTATCGAATAAATCATGCTGTACCTCCCTGATTGTTTCACTACTTTTCGTAGTGTAGCAGGGCGTTGTGACAGCAGTTTGTCACATTATAAATATCGTGCAGAAATTTTTTCAGCTTCATCCTTGATAGCTAAGCGAAGACTCTCTGGCTCCAGCGCTTTTATATGCCTCCCATAGGAAAGCACGTACCCAACCATCCACTCATCATCCACCCATGGAACCGTTAGAATAAGGCTGCCATCTGGCTGTTCCTCTAGGTATTCCTCATCAAAGTCATCAAGCGCCTGAAATTTCACTTTTGATGAAATGTGAAGTTTCATGCATTCATCGTTTTGACTCTGGTCGTTCTGGTCTTGGTCGCAGCTTACTTCTGCCTCTTCTTCAGCCAAAACGGGCAGATCCCGCTCTAAGAAATAATTATCTGTCACGGCCAAGTTACTTACTCGTGACAACTTAAATATCCTCACATCCTGCCTATTCAAGCAAAAACATTTGAGATACCAAGACTTTTCCTTAAACCAAAGCTGTACGGGTTCGACGCGGCGAGAAGTCTTCTCGCCAGACCTACCATAGTAGTCAAACTCTGCAATACGTCGTTCTAGTATGGCAACCTTGAAGTCGTCAAAAAAGCTATCAGCCCGCATCCAGTCAGAAAAGTCTACCTGCAGCCAATTTGTTGCAGGCTTATTAAAGGTCGCTGATAACTTCTGCAGAACATGGTCTGCCTCTGAATCCTTCACGTTTGACAGTCCGTGCAGAGCGGTCAGGATTTCATCTTGCTCCTGCTCGCTTAAGACAGACTTAAGTAGTACTGAATTAGTAAGAAGCCTGACACCTCCACCCTTGCCCTTCACCGTATATACAGGAATCCCAGCTGAGCTTAGCGCATCTATGTCACGGTAAATTGTCCGTCGCGACACGCCAAGCTGATCTGCCAATTCTTTAGCAGACACATTTTTTCTATGCAGTAAAACATAGACTAGTTCTAGCAGTCTGTTAATTTGCGCTCTCATGTCTAGACATCACCACCCTTCACCAGTCTCTGACCTTGCTTCTGCCCTGCAGAAAGAACCTTAGACCCGATGGTCAGGAACCTTCTTATCTTATACAAACCTCATCATACATTATTCACGCTGGCAGCCTTCTTATTCATTGTCGTAAACTTATAACTGTTGGAAATATTAAGCAAATATACAAATACTAGGAAAAACCGCATGTTTACTATAGTTCTTTGCGATGATGATAAAAATAACCTTGCCACACTTAAAGACTTCATCGAAGCCTATCTAGCGTCTAAGGGAATTCTAGGGCGTATATACACCTTTAGTGATCCTCTTATTTTCTGGGCAGATGCACAAGAAAATATACACAGGTATGATCTGTTCATCCTTGATTTAGAGATGCCTGATCTACCTGGCAACGTTTTGGTCAGAAAGATTAAAGAAGTAAAGAGTGATGCCCAGATTGTCCTGCTTACTTCTCATGATGAATACGCACTTGATGCTTTTGAACTTGAGGTATTTCGCTTCATCCCAAAAAGCCAATACAAAGCCCGTCTATGCAGGGCAGTAGATACTATCTATGAGCGCAAGCAAAATAGTAGAGACAGGTACTACATACATCACTCCCGCGAAGGGGAGGAAAAGATTCCTCATAGCAGCATTGTACACATTAGTAAAGATCAGAAGAATTCGATTTTGAAGACAGTAGCACAGGAAGAAAAGTCTGTTAGGATGTCGTTGGCTGACATACATGATGCTCTTGCATCAGACGAATTTGTCTTTATAAATAGGGGAATAATCGTAAATCTAAACCATATCCAGCGTGTATGCAGACAGCCCTTTGATGGAGTCGAGCTGAGTAACGGGGAGACCTTTGAGATAAGCAAGGCAAGGGTAAAAGAAATCGTCCAGTTACTTAATGCAAACTGGAGTAGAGAAACATGAGTGTGGCAGACCTTGTGGTCGAAGCTTTTAATGTGGGATTCGGGCCCTTTTTTCTTCTCCTGTTCTTCGATATTTTTCTAGAACCAAGGTTCCCAAGGCTACTACATAGGATATCTCAAGTTGCTTTCCTTGCTTCCATAATTGCTGCAGTTATTGTGATTACCAGAAGTGGAGTTGAATCTAATTTCTTCTTTGAACTTTTGAGTTATGTAGTACTCTTTACTGCTTTTGGCAAAATACTCTACAAAGACAGAGTGCTTGAAGTATCTAAACCTTCAGCTACTTCCCTTACAATAATTCTTCTGGCGTTTTCTACCATGCTGGGCGTAATTGCCTTCAGTGCAGAATCGTTCATCCATGGTGAAAACTTAGCACCAAACTCTGGCTTTACGCAGAACAGCATCTTGCTACACATGAGCCTATTTACCTTAATCTATATTATTCCTTTTACTACTGCATATGTGGTTACCAAAAATCATGCGAAAAGGTTCTTTGTCCTGTATCCACAATTTTACTTGTACCTGGTGTCTGTCTCCGCCTTTTTGTTGATTGTAATCCTATTTCCGATGTATAACACATTTGCCTTTACGGGGGATTTGTCTGGAGTAATTGCATTTTTAGTAGGATCCATCTTGCTGTTTGTCCTTGCCTTCATCGTCCTAAGTACCCTTTACCAACGCCTAACTTTAAAAAGACGACAAGTACAGCTTGACTTTGTCCGCCAAAGAAACGAATTGCTTAGTCAAAACCTGAATGACGTAAAACACTTACATCAAGAACGCAGCAAACTTGCTCATGATTTTAACCACCACTTGAGCGTGCTGCATAATCTAGCCAAAGAAGAAGGCAACGAAAAGCTTTGTGCGTACATAGAGGGGATCCATTCCCCGATTAGGGATATTGTGCCGATAGAAAATACAGGTAATGAGTTCCTAGATACCATCTTGATGATTAAAAAACAGCAAGCAGCAAGGCAAAATATCGCAATGGATATCAACTGCAATATTATTACTCCCCTTACTATTGAACCCGTAGATTTAACAGCCATTGTAGCCAACTTGCTAGAGAATGCCCTTGAAGCTTGCGAGAAGGTTGAAGACCCTGACGGACGATATGTCTTTGTAGACATTAAATCCCAGGGTGCATTTCTGAATATACGAATAGAAAACTCTGCAAATGATGAGCTCATAAAGCAAAACAAAAAAATGCAAACAACAAAGAAAAATAAAGAACTGCATGGCATTGGCCTAAAAAGTGTACGTTCTTCTGTTGAGCGCTACCAGGGAGATATCCTCTTTGAAAGAAAAGAAGGTGTCTTCATTGTCTCGATCACCTTATGTCTAGACTTGTAGCCAAGAGAAAAGGCGCAGCCTGACCAGACTGCGCCCTACAAGTGAAAAATGTTTATACCAATAAATCTTTTTTGCCCAGATCCTTTATAGATAGGAAGGTAAATAAGGCACCGATTGCTCCAAAGACAAGGACAACAGGAACTGCTTCCATCAGAGAGCCTTCACCCATCGAACCGCCAAAGACAAGGACAAGAACAACAGAGGTAACGATTGTGGCGATTGTTGACTTCTTTAGCATTCCTGCAAAGAGTGCAATCATTCCCACCATCAGAAAGGCAATGAACATGAGTGCAGTCACTCCCAGTTGCTGCAACGATGCGCTGTAGTCAAGTATCGTCATGAAGTTTAGTGCCGTAAGTGTTCCGTGCAGGAAAAGAAGTGTCGCAAGCATAGAGACGTAGATAATCCCGTTTACTATCACAAGCTTAGAGAGGATGAGCTTCTTTCTGTCTACTGGGTACGTGAAAAGCAGCTGGATTGTTTTGTCTCTAAATTCTGACACGATGAACTTTGCGATAAGAACGCCTTGCCAAATAACGAAGGTGAGTAGACAAAGGAGGCTTAGTTCGATTGTGGTAATGGGATATGCTTCGCCTATTGCTATAAGGTTAATCAAAGCTAAAAGGGTTACACTGGCAATAGCTAGCTGAATAAGGTGTGCTATGAGGTTGAATTTCTTCAGCTCGATTTTCATTAGTTCTAACATGTTATGCGCTCCTTCTTAGTGATGATTTGGTCAAGATATCCAAAAAGTATTCTTCAAGGTCAGTTACTTCGGTAGTCGCCATAGAAATCTCTTCTATGAAGTACCCATTATCCAAAATGCCGATTGTGTCAGACACCTTTGCTAGTTCGCTGATAATGTGACTGGAGATAAGAATGGTAACCCCATACTCTTTATTTAGTCGAAGAATCAACTCGCGAACATCGACGATTCCCTTTGGGTCCAATCCATTGATGGGTTCATCCAGGATCAGAATATCGGGGCGGCAAAGGAAGGCTCTTCCTATTGCTAAGCGCTGCTTCATGCCCAGGGAAAGCGTCTTTACCTTCCGCTTGTTGACACCCTCAAGACCAACAAGCCTCAAGATATCATCAATTTCCTGCTTGTAAGAGGGATCAACATAGTCACAGTGCAGCTTAAGATTGTCCTCTACGCTAAGGTTTTGGTAAAAGACAGGGGTTTCAATAATATTCCCAATCTTTCTAAAGATATCCTCATCATTGGTGCCTACCATCTTTCCCATAATGGAGATCGTGCCAGAATCTGACTTTACCAAATCCAGCATGGCCTTCATGAGCGTTGTCTTTCCTGCACCATTTGCACCTAGTAGCCCGTAGATCTCCCCCTTTTTGATTTCCATAGTTACACTTTTCAGAATTTCTTGCTTGCCAAAACTTTTACTGACTTCATTTATTTGGATAGCAGTGTTCATTCTTTTCCTCCCTTTTCTTTCGGCTCTTCTTGCTTTCGATTTTGTCTGTATCTTTGTTTTTCGAACAACACTAATGTAGTTCGTATGGCAAAGTAGAAGTATTTTTGTCTGTCAATTCTGTTTTATTGTCCGTAAGATAAGCACTCTGTCCGCGAAACTGCATTTTTTGTCCGTGAAGTTGATGGGGGCGAAAAGTGAGGAGGTGAGGAGGTGAGAAGGCTTCCCACTATCCTTTGACGTACTAGTCCTACTAGTCTTGCGCTTTCAGTAGCTAGCACAATTGAAAAGGCCGCACTTTTGAAGTGCAGCCTTTTCTAGTCAAGTCTATTGTTCTGGGCTTCCAATTCGTGTCGGATGGGGCTCTCTCTGAAAGTAGAGACGTCTAAGCTTATAACCCTTACCTACTGAGCATATCTTTCGTTGCATCTAGCCATGACGTATAGTTAGGCAGCTTTTGATGCACTACAAAGTTTTCTACGATTTCATACATTTCCTCATAGCCCATTGTATCGGACATATACCATGATTTATCTTCGCCTCTGCCATCCTTGACAACAATGTCTAAGGTGTACTCTGGTGGTATTGAAACCTTCCTAAACAATCCCTTCGTGTTACCTTGAAACATGATTTGTATAGCATCCACGTTATTAATGGGCGAGGAAACCTCCACGGCGAAAAATGCCTGCACTTTAAGTTGATTTAAAGCTTCTCCAATTTCAGTTAGATTGACATTTTCCTGTACTGCCTCTTTACCCAGAAGACCTTCTTCTGTCCTAATGCTGTATGTACGCATAACCCCTCAACTCCAAACCTGCCAGTGCACCTGCAGAACGCACTTCGCTCTTACACAAATGCTCCTTTTAACCAAAAATGAATCTCTTAATTTTAGCATCCTCTGCTGCTGGGCTTAGTCTCAAAACCTGTGTTTTTATTTTTTCGGCAGCTTCATCTGTGCTGATTTGAGCAGCTTCCTTGAATAGGTCATCACCCCAAAATCTACGTGTAGTGCAAAACACCGTAGAGGGCATGCCATACTCTTCCCCTTTTTGTGAAACCTTGTATCGCCTATCGCAAGGTGAAATGAACAACTTCATCTGCAGTTCCGTCAAAGCCCTATCGAACTTAGATTTATCTTCTCGTGAAAATCCACCTAGCCGTTTAATTTCTTCTACGGGGAGGATTTCTTTGGCAGACACTACATCATAAATTCGCTTAGCAGAATGACTTATTAGGCCTTCCTCGTAAGCATCACTAAGTTCTACACTGCCCCGCCGAGCAGCTAGGAAAAAGGGAGCCCACTCCCTAGTAATAAATCCGCTTTTCTTAAAAAGCAACTTAGCATAGGTGATGTCATCCCGCTCATCCAAAATACGATCAATCCATACACAGGGGTCAGTTTCCGGATCGCCTGTATACCACTGGACAGGAGTCTCATAGGGCGGCGGTTCATTCCAGCCCCAATTGAGGATGGCATATATACCTTCATCATTCCCGCTGCCCAAAGAAAACCCTGCAGCTAGTAAAACTTTTACGAAATCATCGTAACTGTGTATTCTGTTTATTTCCTGCATGTATGCCACCACCAAATCTTCCCTGCTTTACAGGCCTAGCCTCAATTGGCCCTGTCTACTTGCCTACTTATCATCCAGCCGCTTATATTGTATTTCGCTCACGTTTCGTTCTCATAGTGTAGCAAGGCATCGTGACAGCTGTTTGTCACATTATGAGTAGGATGTAATGTCAAGCCTACACTTCGCAATTTCAAGTTGCGCAAATGCAAGCTGTAGTTGGTGGTCAACAAAATTGAACTGTCCTACTATAGAAGTTGACCCAAGGAATATGCAATTTAAGGAGACTCGCCATGAGCTTTTCGGAAAACTTGAAGACAGCACGGCTAAAGAAGGGCATTTCGCAAGAACAACTAGCAAGCATGCTTCAAGTGTCACGACAGGCCGTTTCAAAGTGGGAACAACAGGATGGTGGATATCCTGAAGCTGAAAAGTTAATGCAAATTGCCCTAAAGCTTGAAGTTTCTATAGATTCGTTATTGCTAGACAAGTGGTTCCTTAATGAAGCAAGTGATAGTTGCAAGAAAAGCCCGGCAGGAGAGAAAAGTATGAGCACTAAGTTATTTAAAAAAGCCAACAAGATGATTAGAGTTTTTGGAACTGCTAGCATTGGCGTGATAGATGAAGATGGATACCCTTCTGTCTCTGCCATAGCCCTCTGCAACCCAAATAGCATTTCCGAGCTGTACTTCACCACAATCATGGACTCTAACAAGAGAAAACGCCTTCAGAAGAATAGCAAAGCAAGCATTAACTGCTTTACAGAAGAAAATAACATAACCCTTGTTGGACAGGCAAAGATCTATTCTGATCAAGAATCAAAGAGTAAATACTGGCAGGACTGGGTTGATCTTGGGGCAGACATATATCCAGGCGGCGTGTCTGACCCAGATTACTGCTTCGTTAGATTTACTACGGAGCGAGCGTCACTGTGGATTGACGAAGAAGGCGCAGAATTTGACTTGTCGCTAATTGCTTCTTAAATATGACATACTGCTGTCACCTCACTTCGCTATACTCTTTCTTTAACATGTGTACAAAATCGAAGAAAGGAAGTTAAGATGAAAATTGAAGTAGCAAATCTAGAGCCACAAATCGCAGTTGCAACTAAAAAAACCGCAGTAAACATGGAACAGATTGCTGAAGTAGCAACTGAAGGACTCACAAAGCTAATGGAATTCCTTGCGAAGCAAGGCAAAGAGATTGCAGGCGCACCCTATCTTGCTTATACAAACTGCAATGAAGACTTTTCTGAGTTTGATGTTGAGCTTGGAATACCCGTCAACGAGGCAATGCCCGCTACGGGAGAAATCTTTATGAGTCAAACTTACGAAGGCAGAGCAGTCACAACTACGTACAAGGGTGCTTACAAAGGTATCGAAGTAGCTTACGTAGCACTTATGGATTACGCAAAAGAAAATGCTCTAGACTTGACGGGTGTTTACTATGACTACTACGTCAATGACCCTGCTGACACGCCCGAGGATGAGCTGCTGACTCAAGTTGTGTTCCCTATTAGGTAGTAAAGAAGATTCTACAGTGGCAGAGAATGCATATGAAATCATCCTCCGTCCAATCTGGAGTCGTATTCCATAATAGCCGAAAATAACAGTGCCGCAACTTGCATCTCAGGCTGCTTGAAGAAATAAGGGGAAAGAGCGCATTCTACGAATGTCTCGATAGGGTATTACATCTAACAACTGCTCAAACAGGACAGGGTCTGAATGTGATACTTGTGTTAGCGTCTCTGCTATTTGACTGATGCTGTGAGCCACACTGTATTGCAAATCATAGTCTGATATAAAAGCTTCTTGCGAGCCTGCTCTGTTAAGTGTTTGTGCTACACGATCTATATATCCCAAAACAATAGCAAGACGAGATTTGGTCTTGCTATCCATAAAGCACCACCCCATCGTTGTCAATACTTTGCTGGAGTTGTTCGCGAATGACACTATTTCTCAGGGCATTTCTCGTCAGCAAACCAACAGGCACGGCAAGCGCCTCTGAAACTTTTTGCTCTGTATCTTTAGTTTCACCCTTTTGATAGTCAAGCCGACCATCTATATAAATATCCAAGTCGCTATCTTTAGTTTGTGACCCACGAGCATACGACCCAAACACTACGATACGCTTAAGGTCACTTGCCTCACGCAACAATATGGGAAGTGCATGCTTTTTTATATCTTCAATGGCGTAGCTCATGAGTACATTTTAACAAAATTGGATACATTGATTTATAACTTGCGTTTAAAGGCGGCAAAGCAGTAATTAAGAAATAAAGGGTTCGCATTTGGTGAAATGGCGGAGGATTAGGGATTCGAACCCTAGGTACCGCTTCAAACGGCACACACGATTTCCAATCGTGCCCCTTCAGCCAACTCGGGCAATCCTCCGCAGAATGTGCGAATACAGTCTAGCACAGCCTAGGATGCATCCGCGTCATTGCTATCGACGTCTTTGAATACTTGTTCCAACAGCTTGTCTGAGGCGAACAAGATCAAGGCACCATAATAAACAGACTGCAGGTAGTCACTCATATGGCTTATGTGAGGAAAGTCTGGGTCAGCTGCTAGAAGCGCGTAGCAAATTAAGACTCCAATATAAAATAGGTAAAGTGTCGATTTTAAAGAGACATTATAAAACGTAAATGCCAAAGTTTTAGACCACCATGTTGCTCCGTTTTTCTTGTCCCGGGCTTTTATCCGGCGGTAGATATACTTTTCCATTCTTTCAATAATCAGCATGCTCAGAATCAGAACTAAATTCCAAATCAGCATAACTAACATGTTCCCTTCGGCAACTTCCCGAAAAAGCCAGTCCGTCATAATGAAGTAAGAATATGCCATTAAGCCAGCACCTAAAAGATAGAATGCTCTTTTTCTAAACGTCTTCAAGTGCCCTCTTCCTAGTGTCTGCGAATTATTTTAGTCCACTGTAGCACAGGTGCTATACTGAGAAAATGACACATCCAACTAAGCTTGACAGCACAAAGAAGCAGCGACTCAAGATTGATTCAGCAGGAACCTATCATGCGCTCTCTCGCAGCAAGGATTACCCTGACACCTACAGCATCACTGTCTATCTGAAAGAAACCCTTAACCCTGATATCTTGCAGCAAGCGGTGAACGACACCATGAAGCGCATTCCTACTGCTAATGTGTCCCTTAAGCGCAACTTCTTCGGAGTCTACCATGAAAAAATGCCTACTCCCCCACAGATTGAACCCGCTGAAAAGAGCCCCCTAGCCTGTAATCACTATTCGGGGTATGGCGAACATCAGCTACGCGTACTTTACGGTGAAAGTTTCTTTACGCTAGAGGTCATGCACAGCGTCTGTGACGGTCGTGGACTTACCCAGATTCTTAAGTGCCTGATAACACACTACTTCGAATTGCTTGGAATACATACGAACAAAGTAAATCCTGCCGATATTGTCTGCGGTGAACCCACAGATCCTGAAGAGTCTGAAAATGCCTTTGCCCGGTATGGTAAAGTTACGGTCAACCCAAAAACAAAAGATGGCAAGCAAACGAAGGCCACCCATTCCGTCCCCGATGCCTCCTCTATAAAGGACGCCTACCGCCTGCCACAGCAGACACAACAACTAAAGCAACAGCAGCAACCATACCAAAGGCAACAATCGCACCCCGCAGTCGCTACTCCCCTGCAAACATCTACACAGGTAATCGACCTTGCTTCGCTTAAGCCTATCGCAAAAGAACACGGAGCAAGCATTAACGAATACCTGCTTACCCAAATACTTCTTGCGATGGCTGAAGAGCGCGAAGAACAACATACTAAAGAAGCTCAAGGTAGTCAGCTACCCATTGTAGTAACGATTCCAGTTGATGCACGCGGCTTTCTACCCAGTAAGACCTTGCTTAACTTTGTCGTAGATAAAAAAGTTGTGATGCCAGAAGGCGGGGATGAGGTGCTCCAGTCAGTCCGCGACCAATTCAAGGCAGTCGATAAAGACTTCATCCTAGAAGAGGTGACCTGGGTATATGAGGGAATGAAGTGGCTGGGCATACTCCCTAAGGGACTACAGACTCTTTTTGCCCGGCTACTGCAGCGCATTGAAGGTCGCAAAAGCAGCACCATGTTCTCAAATCTGGGACTGGTCAAACTTCCTCCTGAAATAGAAGGCCGCATTCAAATGATGGAGTTCGTCATAGGACGCATATACAACATGCCCTACCATTTCACCTGCGTCACTGTTGGGAATATATTGACTCTAACAACGGCGAGCACCGTTCCTAACTGCACGATTGCTCAGCGCTTGCATCGCCGCATCACACAGGCCTAGTCGGGATATTGAGCTGAGTAGACACGAGCAAAGTCCCCACTCTTCCCCATTTGACCTAGTCGGCTCCTAGTCAGGATCCCTAACAAGAAAGCTGATTTCGGTACCTGAGCCCTTAGTGCTCTCAATCGAAAGTTCACTGCCCTGGCCATAGAAGCCACGTAGGCGATCCGACACGTTACGCAGCGCAACACCAAGTCCCGCACTAGAAGACTTCTCGAAAATCGTAGCGAGTGAATCCCTGTTAATTCCCACTCCGTCATCACTTACAGTCACCATCCAGGTGTCGCTGTTTTGGACATACTCCACCAGGACTTCGACCCTTAAGGGGCTTCCGTCATCGCGCATACCATGCTCAATCGAGTTCTCGACCAGGGGCTGCAACATAAAGGAAGGCATGGGCAAATCCAGTGCCACTGCATCGATGTCTAGCGACAGATTAACCTGGTCGCCAAAACGCGCTTTTTCTAGTTCGAAGTACTGCTTTAGGAACTCTAATTCTAGCCCCAGAGTAATGGGTCTGTCGCCATGCTCCAAGGTACGACGGTAAAAGCCAGCAAACTGACGCAGCAGGTGGCGCGCCTTTTCGGCATCGGTGCGGATGTAGGCGCTGATCGTATTGATGGTATTAAACAGAAAGTGCGGATTAATCTGCGCCTGCAGAGCCTTTAGCTCAAGTTCCGTTGCAAGGGTGGCCTGGTTTTCCAGCTCATGAATAATGAGCTGGGTCGAAAGCAAGCGTGCCAAACCTTCCGCGAAAGCAAGCTCCGTTTCAGTCAAGGCCCTTTCACGAATATAGTAGTATTTCAGCGTGCCCACTACACGGGATCCCACCTCCAAGGGGACCACAATAGCAGCGCGTAAGGGGCAGCGCGGATCCTTGCACCCTATAGCGACCTTTGAGGTCAGGACTACCGTTTCGTTGCGCGATAATGCAGTGTGTGTGGCCTCAGTAACGATAGGTCTGCCTGGCGTGTGATGATCGGCTCCGCGCCCTGCAAAGGCTAGCACGTGCTCTTCGTCAGTGATAGCGACAGCGACAGCGCTGGGGCTTGAGGCTAGCACTATTTCACATACTGACTGGGCGCTTTCGGGGGTCAGCCCCTCACCCATGAAGGGAAGTGCCTCATTGGCTGTGCGTGTAATGCGGTCAGATTCCCGGGCACGCAATTGGTCGGGTCGCCTCTTCACGTGACTCCATGCAAGCGCAAGGGCAATCGGTGCCAGAAGGAAGGCACACAGCGCCAGCATCCACTGCGGCCAGCCTAGAGCAAACGCTACAACCGCAGTGGCTGACAGGGCAAGAATGCCTGCAATCGTCAGGAAATCAAAGGTGTCCATACGCAGAGCACCCTTAAGACGCCTGCGAAGATCCATGCCACTTCTGCTTTTCCCAACGATATGCCTTGTGGGCTTAAGTGGCCCCTCAGTACGAGGTAGCTGGCTTTCTCTGAGGATCCTGTCTGCCTCTGTGTGCATGTCTGTGTTCGGGTTCATTTATGTGCGCTTCTTTCTGATTCGTGAAAAGAAGTCCTGCAGTAATTCACGCGACTCGTCGGCTAGTACGCCTGCAGTGACCTGGAAGCTGTGGTTCAGTCGACTGTCATCATGCAGGCGGTAGAGTGTGCCCAATGCCCCAGACTTTGGATCTACCACAGCAAAAACGCAGCGCTTAATACGCGCTTGCTGCATGAGTCCTGCACACATAGGGCAAGGTTCCAGAGTTACGAAGACCGTGCAGTCCGAAAGCCGCCAACGTCCTAGTTCCTGCGCAGCATCACGCAGGGCGATAAATTCTGCGTGGGCTGATGGGTCATGGTCGTGCTCCCGACGATTATGCGCACGGGTGACAATACCGTCAGCATTCACGACTAGGGCACCTATGGGAACCTCTCCCAGTTCTGCGGCGCGTGCAGCTTCATCCAGGGCTAAGCGCATGTAGTGTTCATCATCAGGAATAAGGCGCTGTAGTGTAGGCGGCACAGTAGGTGACTTCGTGGGTGGCGCTGTGGGCGACGCAGTGAGCGCTTTTTGCTTTACTTGTGCAATCTGTGCGCGCGTTTTCCTATTTGTGTGCGTGTGCATTTCCATGTAGCTAAAATACCATTTTGAGGCGAATTGTGATATGCTCACTAAGCACCATTTCAGTATGCGGAGAACTGGCCGAGTGGTTGAAGGCGCGCGCCTGCTAAGCGCGTATACGGTTTAGAGCCGTATCGAGGGTTCAAATCCCTCGTTCTCCGCCATTAGCACACATTATGACCTGCGGTTTTCGTGGGTCATTTTCATTTTCGACCCAATGCCGACACAACTTTGTGCGAATTTTCTCCGTCCTATCGCAAATGTATGTCTCCGCAATATAGCCTTGGATCCACCCTTTTCTTCTAAAACTTAAGTCCGGCATCAAGAATCTGTTGCAAAGTGGCGGCATACTCATACTTGCTGCGCAAAGCTCCTTGGTAAATGTGAGGAGCATTTTGCTTTCCTAGGTTGCTGTACTGCTTAATCACCTGTCTGCGCATATTGCCACCATCTTCACCGGAGGGTACAAAAATGATTGGTGCCTGTGGGAGCGAACCCCTTTTGCTGTGAGCGTAGACTTTGAAGAGGTAAACGTTAGATGGACTAATCTCTGATTTGTCTGTACTTAATAATTGGGCAGCACTAGCAGCAATATTGTGCAGTTGCGGTATTTGCTTATCGTATGTATCCCCATAAAAGATGGCCTGATTACCATCTCCTAATTGAGGAGCAACCGTGAAGATACGGGTGGAGCCGCCCAGAGGGAAACCTGCCTGTTCAGAGTCTCGGTAGATATATTCAGCAAGTGCTGTTGTCGACAAAAAGGGATCTAGTGGAGAATCACCATAAGCATTACCTAAAAAGACGATATCCTCTTTAGAGATGCCCAGCACCTTCATCGAGTCCTTGAATTCGTTTCTGCGTGCTGCACCAAAGTCATATTGGTCAACTACTCCATCATTGTTCAAGTCGCCCTGCATGCCAGCAGAAGTGAGATCTCCCTGCTCTTGCTCTTGTATCCACTGCTCTGCTATGTTTGCGCATTCACCGTCGCTAAGCAAGAAAACACGCACAGGTGCCCCTGAAGCTTTGGCGGCACCCAAGGTTCCCGAAAAGCCAAAAGCTTCGTCATCAGGATGAGGAACAATCACTAAGATGGGGCGCACATCATTGCTCTCCATTGTCCTTTGCTCAGACCTTTTCTTGCTTAATTCGGGGGAGTTCGTGCAAAAATCACCAAGAAAAAGAAATCCTAGAAGGATGATAGGCACAAGAATAGCTATCAGAAAAGGTAATCTTTTCATCCTTCCATGGTAGCACTGCCAACAACGGGGTGACTGCACTTATTGTTGGAGGTGTACAAAGAAGCTAGACCTCAAAGGCCAGTCTTTCGCTCAAGATACTCCCTAAAAAATGGTAGCTCAAAGCCAACCTTCCCCCGTCCCCTTGCACCAATGATGCCCTGCTCAATCAATCGAAGTCTGTACTGTCCCGCGTAATTCATGCTTACGCTAAGTCTCTCAGCAATGTCAGCGAGGCTGCTGCTTTCTTTATCAGAAAGCATTGCCTCAAGAAAACGTAGGTCGTTCTCAGAGAGCTCCCTCTCAGTTACTTTGAAGATTCTGCTTTCCATATCTGCGAGCGCAAAATGAATACCCTCTTGTGCATTGGCTAAAGAAATTTCATCACTGTTAGGATTTTGGCGCCATATGTGATAGCCAACCAGCTGAATTAAAAAGGGAAAGCCTCCTGTGGCTTCTGTTGCTCTATTCAGTGCCTCTTCTTGGATAGTTCTACCAGATAACTCGATTGTTTTCTTGATAGTTTCTCGAACCTCGTGAGTTTCATGGATGACGCCCAGCTGATGCTGAACAGCACGGCGAAGAAATGAAATGGTTTTATCTTGCAGTAGAGCAGAAACATTGTGAGGGAGTCCTGCCATCAACAATGCAACCTCCTTCTGCTCACGAATAAAGTGCTGAAATGTAGCAACAAGCACGCGCAGCTCGTCAAGATCAAGAATAACTTCATCAACAGTAATTAGTAACCCGATTGACTGCTCGTTCAATTCGTCGATTACAGCATTCATTCGAGTACGCCAATTCCCCTGCTTCGCTTCGATTATTTCTCTTGTGAAGCCAAAGCCTGAAAAATTGAGTCCAGTAAGACGACTTCCGGCCGAAGTTTCGACAAATTCAATTGCGGCTTCTTGAGTGCGTTCAAAAATATCTTCAAGCATTCCAGGCATTGCAGTGACATTCGCAGAAATCCACGCTTTCGGTTCTGCCTCTGATGCTATCTTCGTTAAAAGTGCGGTTTTCCCACTGCCACGTGGCCCAACAAAAAGGCTGATTCGGTTTGGTTCTCCGTGATTACCCTTCAACCCAAGCAACACATCTTCAGTGACTTGCTCTCTTCCTGCAAAGAGAAGAGGAACACTGCCAAAACTGGGGGTAAAGGGATTTACTCTCTCTGCCATGTGATACTCCTCAAGATAAAACATACTGCATAACCTGCAGTTTTAGTTAGTTTTAGTTAGTTTTAGTTAGTTTTAGTTAGTTTTAGTTAGTTTTAGTTAGTTTTAGTTAGTTTTAGTTTAGCATCGAGACGCAGGTCAATCAAGCTGAAATGCCGTGCAAGGCGATCACTGGTGCTATTTAGGAGTATACTTCGCCAATCTAAGCACCACTCTACCGCTGGTTTACTTTGCCTAATTCTACTACCGGCTTCTTGTGATATGGTCTGCTGTGCTGCACAATGAAACTATACGGAGGTGCTCATGTGGACACGATAAAAATGGGGCAATTCATTTCAGAACTAAGAAAATCGCATCAAATGACGCAGAGGGATTTAGCGGAAAGGTTAAACGTTACTGATAAATCAGTATCGAAATGGGAGCGCGGGCTAAGCTGCCCAGACATATCTCTGCTGACCCCACTGTCAGACATCCTTGGTGTTTCGGTAAGTGACTTGCTAAACGGCAGCAGAAGTAAGGCAGAAGTGACGGACGCAGAAAAGACGGGTACTGAGGCAAGCATCACCTATGCGCTGCGCTATGCCGACAAAAGCTCAAAGGACAAGATACAGCTCATTCAAACCATTGGGACTATTGTATTTTCAGGCTTAATCCTTATAGGCATTGTAGTCTGTGCCATTATTGATCTTGCTATATCGGGCACATTTACCTGGGCGCTCATCCCAATTAGTGCCTGCGTTTTTACCTGGCTTATAGTTATTCCCGCAATAAGATACGGAACAAAGGGGATCGGTGTCTCACTCATTCTTTTAAGTGTGCTTATCGTGCCGTTTTTATTTGTCCTCTCAAGCCTCATCAGTACAGATGGGCTACTTATGACGATTGGTGTCAGAATGGCACTTATCTCGATTGTTTACCTGTGGAGCGTTTTTGCAGTCTTCAAAGTCCTTAGATCAAGGGTGCTTATTGCTGCAGCAGTATCACTACTACTAACAATCCCTTGTACGCTAGCAATAAACTTCACCCTCTCAAGAATAGTATCTACCCCACTGTTCGATGCGTGGAGTGCGCTGGCCACCGGAATCGTCACCCTACTAGCTACAGCTCTCTTTGTTGTAGATCTGGTTATGAGAAGAAAAGAGCGTAGACTTGAAGAAGTCGCCTGAAATTGCAATGAGTGCGTCCCGTAACAAAAACTCTGCCAACAAGGACGCACTCACTAATAAGCTATATAGCGCTAAAGCCGCTACTTGCTAAAGAGCCGCTTACTCAAAAGTAGTGGTACCTAGATCAGTTCCGTCAGCGTCTCTATACTCAAAAGTAATCGCTGTAAGCTCAGGAACGAGAAGACGAGTAGTGTCAAGTAGCACTTGCCCTTCATCAGAAACTCCATCAAGCAGTTCCTGCATCATTCCTTCATCTAGGTTCTCAAAGCCAAAGGTGTAGTCAAAGATTACCGTAGTTCCTTCTGCACGAACTGTAACTGTTAATTCGTCAGTATTTATGGCTCCATACAGCTCATTTTGCTCATCAACAAAGTCCTGGATTGAGTCAGGAGTTGCTTCCACTACAGGCTCTTCAATGACCTCTTCAACAACAGGCTCTTCGTAAACTTCTGGTTCATCTGAAGTACATCCAACTGCAAATACTAACGCCAGGGAAAGTACCAGAATAACCAATAATGACTTCTTCATTCTCTCTCATTTCTATCGATTTCTTGCGTACAAAACGCTAACTAGTCTAACATTTTTATCCGAAGTTTGTCCTAAGACCTAGAAGTCGACATCAACATCGCCACCATCACTGCTGACAGCATCAACCATCACCACAGCAACTATGGTTTGCTGCACAAGGGCGCTTAGCAAGCCTGCGGTGGTTGCTGCCAACTTACCTGGCTCATGGATGCCTTTCTCACGGTCCTCGTGGCTATTCCTGCCACCCGCAGTCCCCTCATCACGCTGAGCGGATTCTTCTGCATAGACTGAGGCAACATAGCTACCGAAAGCAGTAGGGTCTCCTGGGCAGCTACCGTACGGAAGCCTTTCTGTCTATCCAGATAGTCTTGCGCTGCTGTGATATCAGCTGCAAGAGCTTCACCATCAGCAGAAAGAAGGAAGAGTATTCCCAGCGCAGGCAAAGTAGCCGTGCTATCAAGTTTTATCCCCTGCGCGCCCAAATTGCTGCCAATAAGAGGGCACTATAAAGCTTCTTTATCCTTACGCGGTTCTTTATCATTGCAAAGGATTATACGCTAGGGAGCCCTAATCAATAAGGGCTATTATATCCGCAAGCACTTCTGAAAAGTTATCAACGCCTCCGCCTGTATCCCCTGTTCTTAAAATCACCATGTCATTAGCAGGAGAAACGTACAGAATCTGATCAAATCTGCCCCATGCCCAGAAGTCTAATCCACTAGCATCCGATGGTCTTGAATACCACAAATATCCATAGCCTATGTTTAAGCCCTCTAAGAAGGTTCCCGCATACTCGTCTGTATTCAGAGGGAAATCAACGACCGTAGATGCCTGTATCCATTCTGGACTTACAATTTGCTGCTCGTTCCAATAGCCATCGTGCAGCAACATACTACCTATTCTGATTAGGTCGATAGAGCGAAAGTTAAACCCGCTCTCCATCTTTTCAAATTGCGATCTGTCACTATCAAGGCTCCAGGAAGCATCATACTTTGTCCCAATTGGCTGCCAAAATGATTGCTCAAAGTACTCTGATACAGACATACCTGTGCTTCGCTCTAATATAATTCCCAGCAACAGAGGATTGTAATTGTTATAATGAAACCTTCCTTCATGGCGGTCGGTAAGCCGCTGGTGACCAATCGCTAAATCCCGCAGATTAGGCATCCAATAGGTATAGGCATCATGGCGAAACCACAGAAAACCCGTTTCCTCATAGTAGATGCCAGAGCGCATAAGTAACAGGTCTTCTATGGTGATATGCTCCATATCTGTACCACTAAATTCAGGAATGAAGTCTGCCATGGATTGATGTTGACTTTCTATATATCCATCATCAATCGCCCTGCCAATCATAAGGGACACTAATGATTTCGCTGCAGAAAATGAAGTGTGCACAGAGTCACGGTCGCTGCCATTTGCATATTGTTCATAAATGACGGTATCGTTTTGCACAATGATAAAAGAGGTGCTGCCTGTTGATTCAACAAAATCTGCAAGCGTTGTTGTGACCTCTTGACCACCTGTAGTGCGATAACTTATAGGCAGATCCGCAAGTTCTGGATTCAGGTCGTATTCATATACATGAGGGTTTTCACTAGCAGCTATTACAGCTGAAGGAAAAAATCTATAGTCATCCGTACTTGCATCCCACTGAGTCAGGATTCTGAAGACAAAGACAGGTGATAGTAAAATGCTTGAAACTACGACAAAAGCAACAGCCACTAGGGCTACTAAGGCAAAACTTGCTATAAACCACTTTTTCATCTTTCGCATTGGATTATTATAGAGGACTTCATATGCGGTCTCTTATCCCTTGCTCTAGTACAGCGCTACGCTTAGTAAAAGACCATACCGTCATAAGGTTCCTGACGACAGGCTTTTAGTCGCGCATCAAGTCCCCCAACATGAACCTCTAGCCTATGCTCATCAGGATCCAAGAAGTAATAGGACCTTCCTTCGCTGCTGTTATCCTTCCAAGAGGTGACTCCAGCTTGTTCTAGTTTCAATACAAAATAATCAAATTCCTCCGCGACAATAGAAAAGGCATAGTGCGTATAGTCGCCCGTCTTAGGGCGCACATCCTCTTCAGGATTTACGGACAAGCGGCCATCATCAAGCGAAAGACAAAGCCAAAGATCATCGCATTCAAAATATGCTCCCCTATCCCATTTTGCGCGCAGCTTCATCCCCAGCAGCTCTTGGTAGAAAACAATGCTTGCCTGCAAATCAGACACGGCAAGGGTGATGTGATTAAGCCCTCTTAACATACGAAGGAATGTCCCTCTCTTCCACTGTCTTCAGGAGGTGACCATCAACGCTGCATCACTTACAACGCCTGAGAATTCACCAGGACCCCAGCCGCTTGAAGGGCAGTGCCCACCGCATCATAGGTTTCCTTGTAGGCCTTCTTTGCCTGACTCATCCCAATAAGTCCACCTGACATTCCACTGGTAGCCGCTGTTAGCGCAATCACTACATTTCCGCTAGCTTCTGACGTACTTGCAATGTCAAGAACCAGGTGACGTCCCGACTTCCCAGAAAACGCGCCCAACAGAATAGAGGCACCCTGTGACCCGCGCTCTGCACGAGCAGACCAGTCGCCCGTTACTTCTATCGTGAATCCCTGGTTTTGCAAAGTAGTGTAGACAACGTCACGCGCAACCAGGTAATCCCCTGTAGTCATAAATCTAAATCCAGCCATAGTAAATACCCCTCCGTCATGCAGATAAATCACACTTAGTCCTGTAAGAATATCACATTCTTACAGGACTAAATGCCAAGATCTCCCTGGTATTAGATGCTTCTGCAACTGTAAACTGCACACCCCCTTTACTATTCTTTTTACTGCTCTATAATAGTTGCTTGAACAAAAGTTACATACCTATTCATTACGCAAGAGGCTATTCCAGAAAACGGAGGAGCATATGACCATCCAACCAAACAATCCCGCCAATATCCTTATTGATGACGAGTTTAAGCGCTTGCTGCCACCCCTAGACTCCGAAAGTCTGGCAGCATTGGAAGAAAGCCTGCTTGAGTACGGAATCAGGGACGCACTGGTGCTATGGAAGGGTCACGGCATCCTAATCGATGGGCATAACCGCTATGAGATAGCAATGAACCACGGGCTTCCCTTCCAGGTGATTGAGATGGAATTTGATTCACGCGAAGAAGTGATTATCTGGATTGTTACTAATCAAATATCGCGCCGCAACTTGCCTCCCCTACAATTTAGTTATTTTGTAGGACTGCATTACCGGGCAGATCGAAGGATTCGTGGAAGCCAAATAAATGCAGAAACAGGAGAACAAATGAGCGGAATGCGTCAAACTGACGCATTCTTTGGTTCGACCAGAAATCGCCTTTCAGAAAAATACGGCATATCTGCCAGCACGGTAGAGCGCAGCGCGCGAGTCTCCGAAGGCGTCGACGCCATAGCTGAAGTGTCCCCCATCGCAAAAGACGAAATCATCACGGGCAATGTAAAGATCAGCAGAACAAAACTTATTAACCTTTCAAGGGCACCGCAACAAGAAGTCAGTGCAGTGGCACGCTCTATTGAAGACGGAACCTTTGGACAGGGATTTTCTGATGATAGTGGACAAACTCCGCCAGGGGAAGGTCCCGCAACTATACAGGATCTAGCAAAAGCCACAACCAGTATCAGGCGCAACTTCAGCAAAGAGCTGCGTCAGTTAGAAAGCGCGAAAGGCAACGAAACACCCGCCACATTAGCCACTGCAAAACCTGTTCTGCGCGCCTACATCAATAGCCTAGAGGAACTGTACCATCACCTGTAATAGTTTTATTCTGACAAAAGCATAAACCTGATTACCACCTGCATTATCACCATCTAAGTTAGTAGAAGTTATGCGAATGGTATAGCTGCGGGAAAGATGTGCATAATTATGAAGAAACAAGACTATATAAAGCGACTAGTAGACTCACTTTTAGAGGAATACATTGAAGGACTGCCTGCAATCGCAATTGAAGGACCAAAAGCAGTAGGAAAAACTGAAACTGCAAGTCGTTATGCAAACACAATCTTTTCGCTAGACAATGAGCGCGTCCGTGAATCACTTGCTGCTGATCCAGAATTGGTTAATATAAGCGAGCCTCCAGTACTCATTGATGAATGGCAATACTATCCGGACATTTGGAATCATATAAGGCGAAGTGTAGATGCAGGAGCATCACCTGGAAGCTTTCTTTTGACGGGCAGTTCTTATCCTGCTGGTGCAAAAATTCACTCTGGTGCTGGCAGAATAATCAACGTCCGAATGCGCCCACTTTCACTGCAAGAAAGAGGACTAGCGCCACCCCTTATCTCTATTAAACAGTGTCTTTCTGGAACCTTGCCTAAGCATCCCGTCTCTACGCTTGAAGCTACTGAAGTTGACTATATTAAAGAAATTATGAGTTCAGGTTTCCCTGGAATAAGAGCATCATCTGACTCGGTTCGAGCGCAGGTTATTAAATCCTACCTAAATAACATAGCTGCGGTTGACTTTCCTGATGCGGGATATAATCTGCGAAGACCTGATAGTTTATATCGCTGGATGACCGCCTATGCGGCAGCTACAGGAACTACAGCTAGTTACTCTAAGATTTTGGATGCAGCAACGGCAGGTGAATCTAAAAAGCCAAGCAAGGCAACATCTATTGCATACAGGGATATGTTGCGAAACCTCTGGATTCTTGACGATGTTGAGCCATGGATTCCCCTTGGCGGAGAATTCAAGCGGCTGAAACAAAAACCCAAGCACTTCCTTGCTGATCCTGCACTTGCAGCAACTCTACTAGGTTATGATGCTGATTCTTTGCGATTTGGGACTGATGAAAGTTCATACGATAGGAAATATGGAAATGTGCTTGGTCGCTTATTCGAATCGCTGGTTGCTCTGTCTTTAAAAACATATGCACAACTTAACGGTGCTCGCTTAGGACACTTCCGTACTCAAAACGGGGATCGTGAAGTTGATTTCATTATTGAAAAAGGGCGTGGCATCGTGGCCATTGAAGTCAAGTATTCGCCATCAATCGGCAAAAATGATATAAAGCATCTTGCGTGGCTTCGAGAAAAATATGGACCGCGCTGCAAAGAATTAATTGTTGTCACAGCAGGTCCTTATGCCTATCGTCGAAAAGAGGATGGAATTCTTGTAGTTCCTGCAGCCATGCTGGGCGCTTAGAGCAAAGGTGACAACGGTTACTCATTTTGCTAGACTGTATGGCTGATAAAACTCTAAAGGTGTATGAAGTAGAACTTTAAGAAGGAGAGTCATCCGACTTCATTTGGCGGTGCACAATCAGCAACGCAAGTGAAGTATGGAAATGGTAGATAAAGCATAACCAAATACGAAAAATTATAGTCCGTAGTGACTTTTCTGTATTGCAATTATGTCTCTTTGTCTATCATTCTGCGCATCACCAAATCCAAGACAAGCCTTAATTCTTGACTCCTAATATTGGTAAACCTAAAGCTGTGGAATGATTTAAGTCCGCAGCTTTTCTTTTTGAAAGCACAACTCCATTATTGCTATCAGCCAAAAGTCACTACCTGTAACAAGGAGTGCACTACCAGCATGGAAGAAAACTACCCAAGCCTTCAGGTCTTGAATACTCAGGAGCTAAACACCCTAATTGGCCTAACAAATCCACAGGGCGAACCCTACAAAGGCCGCCTACATAAATATCAGCAACTAGCAGACTACTATGTCACGGTAAGATCAATCGTGAGGAAGCTCTCGACAAAGCGAACCTTATACCTGTATGACTGTGGTAGCGGAAGAAGCTATCTGTCCTTCTACCTAAACTATCGCTTGCAACAAGATGGCTTTAAAAACGTGTCCTTCATATGCATTGACTCTAACGAAGGCCTGGTCGAACGGTCACAGCAGACTGCTGCTAGCCTGAATATAGATAATATGATGTTTTATGCTGCCAATATTGCTGACTTCGAATTTCCTCAGCAGCCCGATATTATCTACAGTCTGCACGCCTGCGACACGGCAACCGACCAAATGATACATAAGGGCATAGTTGAAGGGGCCAGGCACATCCTGTCGGTTTCGTGCTGTCAACACACAGCAAGAAAGCAGATGAAAGGCCATCCTTTAGCCATGGTTGCGCGCCATCAACCCTATAAGGAAAGACTGACGGACATGCTTTCGGACTCGCTAAGAGCGCTTATCCTAGAAGCCTACGACTACAAAGTTACAGCTTACGAGTTTGTGCCCGCCGCACACACACCAAAGAACATCATGTTAAGATGTGCAAGAATTCCGCAGGGAGGAAAGAGAGCCAAGGCTGCGATGGCAGAATACCAGCAATTGTCCGAACTGTTTAATATGCAGCCCGCACTGATGGCCTACTTAGAAGAGTAGGCCATCAGACCATTGGACTAGCGAGGATCATGGTCTGTTTCTACTGCCTTTGCTTTTGTCTCTGTGCCTGCTTCTAACTCTGCGTCGGTAGCGGTGTCTGTCCCTGCACCCTTGCCTCTTACCTTAAGACGGCTGCTAACCCAGTCAACTACCTCAATAAGCACAAATACAATAGTGACAAAAATAATGGTGTTGATATAGACGGTGGCTGTTCCCCCAGCCTCTCCAAGGATTACCACCCCCGCTATCCAAAAGTACATAAACATTATGAGCAGGACACTCATGTAGGCAAGTAGCCATCTAAGCCACATAGCTAGTCTTAATTTGTTAAAGATGGCGATTGCTGCAATGCAGGCAAAGATAATCACAAGGTTGAAGATAATATTCTCAGTATTTGCGTCTACTGTTCCTGCGAAAAAAGATACGATAACGTCAAGTATCGTGAAGCCCATAAATATCTTTGCACCCAAAGAGGCAGCTTGCTTTACGACATCGTAGGCCTCTTTTACAAAGCGCTTTCCGCTACGAGGATTCCTGTCGTCAGAATTATTGCTGTCAGAGCCCCTGCTGCTAGAGTTTCTGCTGTCAAAACTTTCACTGCTAAAGTTCTTACTAGAAGAAGTCGTATTTTGTTCATGTTCACTCGTCATAGTGCAATACAGTATAGTTGATAGTGGATATAAGAAAGGGTGACGTGCCTATATGAGACAAGAAATAGCTGAAAAAGTAGCAGGCTCACTAACCGCTGAAACAACCGAATTACTTCCCTATCTTCCTTATCTCTTACAAGACTTCTGGGAACTAGGAAGCGATCCTCTAGCCATGATAGAGATGGTCAAAAAGCATGCAGAATTACCTGAAGATGCAACTGTTTTAGACTTAGCCTGCGGCAAAGGTGTGGTCGCTATCAAAATTGCTCAAGCGCTAGGTGTAAAAGTAAAAGGCGCTGACCTAATTCCCGAATTCATTAAGTTTTCCCAGCAGAAAGCAGACGAATACGCTGTCGGCAATCTTTGCGACTTCATTGTCGCTGATATTAATGAAGTAGTCAGCGACGGGACAAGCTACGACCTTGTCATAATGGGTGCCGCAGGTGACGCCTTAGGTGATCCAGCTGAAACTCTGCGCAAGCTAAAAGGAGCAACAAAGGCTGGTGGCTACATCCTGCTTGATGAGTGCTACCTTGCCGAGGGCAGCAGTCAAGCTGACGTCAAGTACGATAACTACGAATATCTTACCGAAAAGCAGTGGCAGGAACTGTTTAAGGCCACAGGATTAAAGCCGATTGAAACACTTATCGCTTCTGAACTAGAGTGCTCTGAAAATCTTGAAGGTGAATCAGCCATGAAGCTCATCACAGCAAGAGCGCAGGAACTAAGCAAGAAATACCCTGATAAAAAAGATCTTTTTGAAGGCTACGTCCAAAGTCAGCAAGATGAATACGACGACCTAGACAGCAACATCGAAGGCGTCATCTGGATGCTACAAAGAGTCGACTAAATTTGACCACGCTTATACTAAAGGAGCCACTACACATGAGCGAATTTACCAAAGCCCTTGAAAGTCACCTTGAAGCAGTACGCGAAAGAGACATTGAAGCATTCTCAAGTTTTCTGCATCCGTCACATAACAGCATAGTCATTCTGCCAAATGGAACTAAGCTTGAAGGATATGAGGACATCCTAGGCTTTCACAAAGAATGGTTTAAAGATACAGACTGGCGCATGGACGTCCAAACCCTTGATGTGTTTAGTGTCGACTATGTGGGTTATGCCCTACTGGACGTCACCTACCACGACATAGATCAAGAGGGAAAGCCTTACACAATGAGCTACTACCTAAGCCTACTGTTTGAAAAGATAGACGACAGATGGATATTGCTCCGCGACCAAAATACCTTGAGGTAGTACGCACAGGTTAGAAAAGCCCCAGAATTCCCCCCCCCCCGCAATGCTAAGCTAGGATAAGGATACAAGCAATACGAAAGGGCCGCATCAATGACCAAGAACTATACTGAAGAATTCGTTTCGATTAATGGAATATCACAGTACTTTCTGCATCTACCCCGCGACAGTAAAAACGTGCTGCTTATGCTACATGGCGGACCAGGAATCCCTAACTCTTTTGCTGCCTACTTTCATCAGCCCTACCTAGACTTCTGTAATGCTGTTTACTACGACCAGCGCGGAGCTGGCAAAACTCAGCAAAAAAACAAGACAAAGCCAGAGGACCTCTCTATGGATGTGCTGGTTGAAGACCTAAGGCAAACCGTTCAATACGTAAAAGAAAAATATGAAACAGATCGCATCTTTCTTGCAGGACACTCTGCGGGCTCGATGCTGGGAACAGAGTACATCATAAAGTACCCAAATGATGTGGCAGGATATATCGGTTACGGGCAAATGGTCGATTCAGAAGCCGCAGAGAAAAGTTGGTTCCCCCATCTGAAAGCAGCAGTGTTAAAGTCAGGCAAAAAGAGTGATATTAAAAAGGTAAACAGCGTTAGCACAGATTTCCCTGATCTTCCCCGCGATGAGTATGTCAAAGCAACCGTCTTGCTTACTGGACTAGAATTCAAGTACAGCTTTAAGGCAAACGAAGTCACGCAGATTTACCGTAAAAGTCCCATCATGACTTTTAAAGATGCAATTCAAATGGTTCAGATGAACACGGGTGGGAAAATCAGTCAAAAACTACTAGGGGATGTAATCTACGGATGTGACTTCCGCGACGTTACGGAATATCAGGTTCCTATCTACTATATTCTGGGCAGATATGACGAGTGGACCCCCAGCACCATAGTTGCGGAATACTTTGAAGCAATCACTGCACCTAAGAAGGGACTCTACTGGATAGAGGATGCAGGCCACATGGTAGACACTGACAATCCTGAAGCGTTCTTTGAAACGGTAAAGGAAATCCTTACGGATTCTTAGCGCATAGTCGCTTTGTCAAGCGTGAACTTTTTGCACGCAACCAGGTGCAAAAAGTTTTAAGAAGTTGTTAAGGTTGCTCTTCTTTTCTTCTGACTTGCTATCTGATACCATCTCTGACCTTACCTTTTATTCAAAAGCGAAACCCTCTCTACGTCCTATTACAGTTATTAATGGACATTTAAACAGAAAAGCAGACCTCTCGAATCACTGTCTGAAAGGTTTGATTTTGTGGCAAACCGATATAAAATTTAACTTGTAATAAGCGTCATGATAGAAAGAAATTCAATGTTAGATTTTTTCAGCGAAAACGGTGAAGCAGTCGCTTACCTTGATGATGGCGAGTCTATCTTCCTCTGGTGCGGTAGATCTGTCGCTTACTTAATAGAAGATAGTGTCTACACTTACTGCGGTAAGCATTTAAGGTGGTTAGAAGATGGGTGGATATATGACCATTTAGGCGATGATGTTTTATCTCTGTACACTTTATCTAGTATTCCAAACAAATCAGTCCGTCAAACTCCACCAGCACACAGATTCATAGAAAGCCCTCCCGAAGAACCACAACGTACCTTTAGATGGTCAGTATTTAGCGGAGAAGTTTTCTTCAACACACTTACTCGGCCTTAGCCTTCTTTCTCTATGACGTCCAACCAGCTGATCCCACGTCAAGGTACTTCCTAGATACTCTACAACATGCCAATTTTTTCCCACGAGTAACCAGGGTCACAAAAGTGTCCATATGTAGCGGTTGGTAAGTATTTTGAATATCGCAAATCTAATCTTTCTACAATGGCGGGCGGTCGAAAGTCAAATCTGTCCTTAATTAGCGATAAGATTTTGCGATCTTCAGATGGTTCATTTGTCTTCACCTCAACCATAACAGGTTCTGGATAACCAAAAACATAGGCGAGTGAAACTAGACAAGACTTTGCAAGGTCGTTAACAACGATATTTTTTGCAACAAACCTTGCCATATATGCGCCAGATCTATCTGCACTGCGTCGACTTTCGTGAGTAGGTTCTCGCTTTGATATGTCCACATGAAACCACCATTTCTTAACTATGCTGCTTTCTTCGCCTCAAGTGCGCGTCTGTATGCTTTTGGGCTTACATACCCTAAGTTTGCTTGTACTCGCTTTCTATTATAAAACAGCTTCAATATAGTCAAAGAGGTAGTGCTTAACCTCATTAATATCTAAATACTTTCTGCGGTAAATCTCTTCTCTTTTGGCACTTGAGAAAAAGCTCTCTACTACCGCATTGTCAAAAGGGTTTGAAGCAGCTGACATTGAGGGAGTTACGTTATATATTTCACACATTTTCTGAAATGATTTCGAGCTATATTGCGTGCCTCTGTCGGAGTGGAAAACCAATTTCTGATCAGTATCTCTTTTGCTTGCAAGTAGTGCATTAGCAAATGCTCGTTTAACCAGCTCAGTGCTTGCTCTTCTTGATATAGAGTACCCTACTACCTCTTTGGTACAAAGATCTATTACTACAGCAAGATAGACCCATCCAAGTGAAGTTTTAATGTAGGTAATGTCTCCTGCCCACACTGTATTTGGCAAGCTCACTTTAAAGTTTTGATTGATTAAGTTGTCAAGATAGCGCCCTGATCCCTTTCCTGTCCTTTGTGGTCGCCACTTATGTCCAGTGATTGGAAACAGTCCGTTTTCACGCATAAGCTTTCGTACCCTGTAGACAGAAAGAAGGACTCCTTTTTCTGCAAGAATTTCTTGCATCTTTCTATATCCTGGAGTTTGCCTATGCTCATCAAATGTCGCACGTACTAGTTTTATAAGAGTGAGTTCTGATTCAAATTTGGCCAGATTTGCCTCTTGCCTTTTTCTCCACTGGGTAATAGGCTGATTGCTTTATGTTGAGTACTCGTGCCATCTTCGCGACTGAATGCTGATCTCGCAGCAATTCAATAGCCTCATACTTCATGAGGTTTGTTGCGTGAAGATGGCTAGGGACTTTTTTAAGATTTCAATCGTTTCTTTTTGGTCAGCTAACTCTTTGTTTTTGCGCTTAAGCTCTTTTTCTAACTCACGCTTTTCATACAAAATTTCAGCTTCTGTTTTCTTCTTCAAGGGCTTTAGTCCCCTCTCTTCTGCTGCTGTGGGCAAACCGTGCTTCTTACGGTAATCTTGCATCCACTTATACACCACAGCTTTACCTGCACCAATATCTTCAGCAACCTTTGCAACTGATTTCTTAGATTCAATTATATGCTTTGCGGTGTTTTCTCGAAATTCTGGAGTGTATCTGCTTCTAAGACCTGACATAAAATATTTCCTTTCGTTGTTGTTTGTCATTGCAAGTGGACAGACAGACAACGAAAACCTCTAACGTATTCTCGACGCAGTACACAATTGAAGCAGACGAATTGTTTGACCAAGCAGTGTGGAATATTCGAAGATTTTGCTATCAGATGAGACCATATGTTTCAGAGCGCACAACAACACTTAAAAATGAAATAGAAAGTGTACTTAAACTAAGGCCTCGTGAAGCTCAAATTGAGAGTGGCTATCTAGAAAGAGTTCTGGAAAACAAGCGAGACCCGAAAAGAAAGTATTTAGTCTGGCACAATCAGTATTATGGGCAATCTTTTCAAAAGACTACCCATGCTCGCTTTGCTTTTGGAACTCCAGGATATCTTGCTAGTCAGCCTGGCGGCAGTGATGACGTGGCTCTTTTCTTGGAACTAGATAAACTGATTAATCTTCCTAATAAGAACCTTCGCAGTCACATGAAGCAAGTAGTGCAGACTTAGTAAAGAATTAACTGTGCCCTCTAGCTGGACAAAATTGCATTTATGTCACGTCCGCCATAGAATACGCGAACTATTGAAACGCTATCAGTCTTATCGTTAACGGAATAAAGCACAGCGAAGCTATCTACATTCATGCGGCGCAAGCCAAGTTCTCTGCACTCATCGGTGTCATAAATTGGAAATCTTTCTGGCATGAAGTTTAGCTCAGAAACTTGCTCAATAATTCGAAGTACTTATTCCTTTGAAGTTTCGGGAGCAAATAATGCTTCGGCAATATAGTGACCTATCTCTCTTATATCTTCTTTTGCTGCGTCAGAATAAGTGACCGCCCATTTTTTCATATCCCAAACTCTGCCTTTAGTTCAGCGTGGACTTCTTCCATAGGATACACTCTACCTGCTGCAATATCATCAAGACCCTTTTGAAGTTCTACCTTCATTTCTTTGCCAGAAAGTGCTTCAAGTGCTACAGGTTTAGGTGTAGGTAGTTTAAGTTCAAACGGAATGCTACGAGTTAGTGTAATTTGTCTTAAGAACATGCTGATTGCATTGGACATGGGAATCCCAAGCTCATTTAGCACATCTTCTGCTTGAGCTTTTACATCAGGTTCAACACGAGCATAAACATTGGTGGTTTTAGCCATTGCATCCACATCCTTTCATAGGTAAATTGTAGGCTATTGTACATACAATAGCAAATTGCATCTTTTCAAAGTACCACAACATTTCTTAATTTGGTAAGGTTTTGACAGAGCACTTCAATAACTATGGCAACCCTTTGACGATTTTTTCTGAACGCATTTCCACAATCATCTCGATAACATCGCTGTCATCTTCAAGCTCTGCTTCACCGCTCATGGCATTTTGAAATGTATGCATTGCACAGGTAGCATCTTCTGGCATCTCTTCAAGAATTTTATCTATATCATCCCAAATTTCTTCCAATGTAAGTAGTCGAATGCGTCCTGCCTCATAACCCTCCATCCTTTGCTGTAGCACCTTGAGATCTTTCTTTATCTGCAAATCCTCTCGTTCTTTGTTGCGACGCTCAAGCTCTTTTTCAATTTCTATCTCTGTAAGCTCTGCTTCGGTATTGTGGGTAATATCGATTAGGTCACGAGCACGAGTAACATCATCAATCGCATTCAGAAAAGCTTGAGGATCACTATCTCTAAGAGCAGTATCGATATGAGCCGACATATCTTCTTCTGTCTTGAGGTAACTTATTGCACTAAATGGTGTTTTTGATTTCATGTCTAACTCCTTAAGCACGTCTGCTGTTCGTCCCCTTGCAGCCTTATTCCAATTGGCAGTTTTCTCTAGAGCAAAATAAAGCCTTGCTGCTGCGTTTCTAGTCTTGATTAGGTCGGGGCGAAATGCTTGAAGCAAAATGAAGTCATGATTAAATTCATCAAAGGAACTTTCACACTCAAAGGATAACTCAATAGGAACAAAGACTCCGCTTTTAAGAAAAACACTACGCGCCCTATTGATGATTGCATTTGCGTCAACGTTATCTGAAAGGTCATTCTCTAATTGACTTATTTCAGAAGCAATCGCTTTGTCAGTTTTTACAGCAATCATCCACTGAATCCCAAGACTGATAGCCCATGCAATGGAAAAAGCACCTAAAAAGTAAAATGCCAGTACAAAGATTACTACTAGAATGACAGTAATTACTTCCCCGAAAGCGCGTAGGGGATCTGCTGGCGACAACATCATCCAGGCAGTTGCAGGAGCTAGCGCGATTGATATTACTCCAATAATTGGAAGACCGATTACTGCACGCTTATAATCTTCTTGCGTTCGATGGCTTCCGTACAGGCGGAGAATTTTCTGCTCATGTCTCTTAAATGCTAGCAAGCCTGCTGAACTTCTTTTGGCAACTTCTTCCAAATCAATTAATTCGTTAAGAAGTTTAATCTTTTTGCTTGAATAATTCTTATCTCTGCCAGTAGAAGACAGATAATTTGTAAAGTTCTTTAGCAGTGTAGTTACTAAAGTGATTGCGGCTGACACCAAGCCTAGAGCAATCGACAATTGTTGCCAGTCCATACAGTTCCTCCTACGACTTTGTGATTGGTGCACCGTTCTTGCAGTACGAATAAGTGTACATGAATCAATAACCGCGATTGCTTTACATATCTGGAAATCATTATCTTGCTTGTTCAAATATAAAATCTTCAATCCTCTGACTAGACAGATTACTTAACATATTGAGATGTTGAGTATAGATAGTAGTTGTAGCGATAGACTGATGTCTCAAGATTTGCTGCGTTTCTTGAATCGTCCCACCTGCAAGAAGATTAAGTGTTGCACAGCTATGACGTAGGGAATGAGCAGTATGTCGAGGGCTGTCTATATCAATTTCTTTCAGCCTATTTTTAACAATCCTAGATATACTTCTTGTAGTAAGTCGCTGACCTCTTGAGTTATTAGAAGTGCTTATAAATAGTGGTCCTGATTCTCTTCCATTGAGATAGGCAAGAATAGCTTGATGAGTCTTTGCAGATATGAGTACAAAGTCACTCTTATCATCACGACCTTTACCCTGTATTCGCAATATATAACTGTCACCTGATTTTTGAAGGTCAATAACATCTGCCCTACTTACTTCAATCGTTCTAAGACCAGAAGTAATACAAAGTGAGATGATTGCAGTATCTCTATAGTCTTGCTCACTGTTTCCCTTAATGCTTCCTAGAAGTTGTCTTGCCTGATCAGAGGTTAAATAATCACGCTTGAAAGAACCATCACCCTTGACCCCCTTAATGCGTTTAGCAATATTAGGATATAGACCTTCTTGAGCAAGAAAATCAAATAACAGTCGAATAGCTACTATATATAACCGTGCTGTACTTGCTGACCTGACTTCAAGTAAATATTTCTTGTAGCGCAATACATCCTGCCGAACAGGACTTGTAATGCCCTCATCTTTTAACCAGCAAACGAGATTCTTAATCGCTGACTCATAAGTACGAGCAGTAACCTCTTTTACATCAATATACTCAAGCCATGACTGATAAAGTCGTTCATCAAAGACAGGTGTTACTTGCGACTGCCCGACTAGCTCATTCATGCTTGTACTCCTTCATTTAGATAGCGCTCAATCTCTACAGCAATAATAACTATTCGACCACTGCTAAGACGTATGGATTCAATCTGTCCTGCTGTTATCAAGTTTCTTACAGTGCTGGTAGATAATCCAAGAATGTAACTTGCGTCTTTGGGGCTAACAGGCAAACCTCTTTCAAATCTTAAGCAGGCATAAGCAAGTGCACTGGCATCTGTACTTTCCATTATTTTCCTCCTCTCGATAAGTCGAATTGCTTCTAATCTGCGTGGAAATGTAGTTCGAAAATGTTGTTGATTTTGAGATAAAAAGTGGAAACAAATGAGAAACACAGTTGATAATTTTGAGGCCTGCAAGGCGCAGAGTGCACAGTAGTTTATACTCAAAGCTGCTAGATGATAGTGGCTGATAGCTAAAAATTAAAATTAAGAATCTATTAAGAAGTCGGTAAAGACTGTTAAGAACTGTGCGGGCTAAGATAGGTGACACAAACAAAAACCACCTACTTAGAGGAGAACCGACATGAACACACCAAAAACAGCAAACTTCACTACAATCCCCATCCTATCTACACTGGCCTGCCTACTTCCCGTAGCTCTTTATATAGCCATGTGGAATAGACTTCCCGACCAAATGCAGGCGAACATGATGACAGATGCCCTTACCTTACCAACTGTTGTAGTGGCCTTTGTAGTACCTGCCTTGATTCTTGCTGTTCATCTAGTCACTGTGTTCACCACGATCAACCGCGCTAAGGGAGAAAACAACCCTAAGTTGCTGTGGGCTTTATGGTTAACACCAGCAGTCGCAATCGTTGCAAACGTCGCACTAATAATGGTGAATATTTAAGGCACAGTCTAACTACTTGAGCTAAGACCAAACAACTGTCTATGTAAGCATCCTCTTGCCAACTGGCAGGAGGATGCTTACGTGTGCACCGTCGATTTTGTGATTAGTTTTAAGTAGCTTGCCAATTAGCGGGAGGGTGTTTTCGTGCGCACCAGAAATTTCGCGTCGTGGACTTCTTGACATTGGAGTTCACTCCAATGTTACGGTATTCTCTAGGTGCATAGATTGGATCATAAATGTACCGCCATCAAAACTAGGCAAGGAGCCCACGTGAAGAACCGAAACATCAAAGAAGCCGCCGCCGAAATAGGCGTCTCGACCGATACTCTGCGTTACTGGGAAAAGGAAGGAATCATTCACCCAAAGCGGGCAGAAAACGGATATCGCTTCTATGACGATGCCGATATGACAAACCTGAAATACCTCGTAGTGCTAAAACACGCACGCTTCTCTCTTGCGGACATCAAGACTATCAGTGAGGCCCCTTATCTGTCCTCTTATGACGAGTGCTCCCAGGGCTACAAAGACCTCATCAACGGAAAGATTGCCGAACACGAACAGATAATCCAGAGTCACCAGCAAATAATCGATCTGCTGCGTGAAGGCCTCTTAATCGCAGGGGGCTCTAGTACGCACACAGAAGCGCGCAACAAACTGAACAGCTTCTTTGACCAGATCTTTGCAGATATTAAGTCTACAGACGGTAAACCTACAGATAGTGAACTTGCAGGCAATAAGGAAGAGAGAACTCACTAACATGGCAACGATATTTTATTTCAGCTCTACCGGCAACAGCTTACACGTCGCCAAAAGAATCGCAGAACAGATCGGGGACGAATACAGCCTTATTCCTATGCGCAACGAAGCAGTCACCTGTTCAGATGATGTAGTGGGCTTTGTCTTCCCCGTCTACTTTTTTACGCTACCCAGAATGGTTGAGCGCTTCGTAAATCAAGTGCAGATAACAAACAAGAACGCATACGTATTTGCCGCGGTTCCCCACGGAGGACAAATAGGGGGAGCACTTGCCCGAATCAGCCATGTTCTAGGCAAAAAAGGAATCACTGTGCACTACGGTGCAAAACTTAGGGCCCGGTCAAACTATCTGCCCATGTATACGATGGACGACAGTGAAGAGGCGCGAAGACAGCTTGATAGTGAACTCTCAGCAGCCGCAAAAGCGATTGCCGCAAAGACAGTCAGAAAGACCTCGAAAAGCACACTTCTTCTGAGTAAGTTAGGTGGTAGCTTCTATCCCTCTGAAGACAGTGATCGCTTTTTCACTGTCTCTGATGCATGCGTCCACTGCGCAACTTGTCAAAAGGTGTGTCCTGCAGACAATATACAAGTGACGGATAAAGGGGTGGAGTTCCTCCATAAGTGCGAACACTGCATTGGATGTCTGCATAACTGCCCAAAGGATGCTATAGATTGGAAGGGCAAAACGCAAGGCAAGAAACGCTACAGAAATCACAACATTACCCTGAAAGAATTAATGACCCCTAGCGAAGAAGATCAACAAAGCGCGTCAATAGGAGAAAGTCACAAACGATGAAAAGCACTATTGCCTTAGTAGCCTTCCTTCGTGAACGTCCGCGTGCAATCGCTCAAATGCGCCACATTGATACGCAGGAAATAACCGAAGGCATCTATGCCATCAAAACAAAAGGGGCGAACTTCTTCCTTGTTAAAAATAGCGACAATAAGTACATCGCCATCGATGCAGGTGGCGGCAATGAAGCCATCATCGCAGCCGAATTGGCAAAACTAAACATCGGGCCCGAAGACATCATAGCCACCTTTCTTACCCACACTGACTTTGACCACATTGCCGCACTAGGGCTTTTCAAGAACGCCACAATTTGTCTACCACAGCAAGAAATCCAGGTAATAGACGGGTCTGCTCCGCGCCTTCCACATCTAGGCAAAAGTAGATTTAACAAAACTACGCTAAATCACAGCTACACAGCCGTAGAAGACAATGAAGAACTGCACTTCAAAGACATCATCGTAAGGTGCATCCATACGCCAGGACATACAGTAGGCTCGATGTCGTTCCTGATAAACGATACGTACCTCTTTGTAGGAGATAACCTTAGCTTGCGGGAGGGCAAGGTTGAGCTATTCAATTCAATTTTTAACGCAGATGATGATGTTCAAAAGGAAAGCCTGCGGCGGCTTGCCGCGCTGCCAGCAGGTGTACAGTATATCTTTACCGCACATTACGGTTTTTCAGATAACTTCCAAGAGGCATTTGAAAAATTTCTCTCGCGATAAACTTTTTTCGAAATTCCACACGTGTTCTATTGACCGCTCAGGGCTCTCTTATATAATGATGTGCAAGAGGTAAGTCCAAGTTGACGGTTGCAGCCCAACTGAAAGGAAAGATCGGAGCCTAGAAAGGAAACGATCATCCAGACAGGAGGGCAGACTTGTGCAGATAATTTTTACCACGCTATTGATTAGTTATGTAGGAATATTTATTCTGGCTCTAGTTTTTGCTGTTGTGAAGCTGAGCTCGAAATAAGCATAAGCAAAGCGGCCGCTAAGTGCGACCGCTTTGCTTAAAATATAAACCTTTGGGCAGACCGTCGTCACTACACTTCGGACTTACCTTATACTCCTATTATGCTCTTTTATGCTTACTTCGTCAACTATTTTATTCCAAGGCTTACTAAACTTCAGCACACTTGATACACATTATTTTGGAGACAGGAATGCAAGAAGAACTACAAAAAGAGAAACCCAGCCCACCGGGCTCATCTGGCTCACCCAGTTCGCTTTCTACTCAATCGAAGAGAAAGCTTTTTGTTGCGCTGACACAGCTTATGCGCGAAAAGGATTACAGCAGCATCACTATTAGTGAGCTTTCAGAAAAGGCAGGGCTTGACCGCCGAACCTTTTATCGTCACTTCAAATCAAAAGATGAGATTCTTAACCTAATTATTGTGGAGGCCTTCCATAAACACACGGAAAACTTGAAAGGTCTCTCTGATATGGGGGCTTTCGAGGTCAACAAGGCCTACTTTGAACTACTTGAAGAGTACAAAGAACCACTTATTCTTTTCAAAGAACATGGGCTGCTCTCCATCGTTCAAAAACGCATCTCAGAGTATCTGCCTCTGCTCTATGAAATGTTCCCTGCTGAAAATGCCCAGGAAAATGACTCATGGGCCCTTACCTTTAAAGCTGGAGGTGCCTGGAGTGTTACTGAGCGCTGGATTGAAGGTGGCGCAAAGGAAACCCCTGAAGAGATGGCCCGACTGGTGACCCTCTGCGCACCTGACTTTATTTACTAAACTAAAGGTTACCTATTCAACACCCTTGATTGCTTCAACCATATCAATCTTGCGGATTCTCCTGCTAAGCAAAAAGGTCGTAGCAAGCGAGCACCCAATAACAATGCACGACGCAATGATGAAGCTGCTTATCGATAGGTCTGGATAGTACATAATCCTAAAGGAAGAGAAGGTTCCCACATACTGACCTAAGAACCAGAAGCCTAAGGGAATGCCCATTAGCCAGCCCAGCAATGTGGTCACAATGTTTTCTCGCATAGCCAGCGCACGTATTTCTCTTCGGTGAAAGCCTAGTACGCGCAAGGTTGCGTAGTCCCTGGTGCGCTCCGTAAAGCTCAGTGCGCCCAGATTGTACAGCACAACAACCACTAACAAGACTGCAAAGAAAACAATCAGATTAAAAATGGTCCCTAGACCTTCAAGCATGTCTTCGATGCTCTGTCTTTGTTCTTCTGCAAGAATTACTTGCTCAATCCTTGGGTCAGATCTTAAGCTATCTACTCTGTCGGAGCCCCCTACTAGCATTTCTTGTGGCTGAAAGCTTCCACCTGCATCCTGCCAGGTACTTGCATGCACGTAAGTACCCTGCGGGGTACTTGACGCTAAGATACCCCTCACCTCAAAGTCATAGACATCGGTATCCATCGACGCGCGCAACTGCAGGCGGTCACCAACTTGCAAGCCCACGGCCTGAGCAAAGCCTTCCGTTACATATACACCACCCTGCTGCAGGTAGTGACCTTCAAGAGTCTGCAAATGAATATAATCGCCGTCATCAAAAATGGTAAGTACCCTATTAAAGCCATCATCAGGAGTAGTCCTAGCGATAAGACTCTGCATCCATTGTCCGTTTAGTTCATTGCGCAAGTCTTCATTTTCTTGTTCGGTGTTCAGCATATTCGTGCGAATGCGTGCTGTATGCCTGTACTCCACTTCGAGGGAGTTTTCTATCTGACCGTGCATAGAATCTGGCATGCCGAAGCCTGCTATCAGCAACATCATGCCCCCTGCTACCCCGATAGTTCCCATAAGAACACGTATGGGGTTAGAGCTTCCGTCCCTCCATGCCCAGCGGCCACCGTAACTCATCTTGCGCCAGAAGCCGCCACGTTCCTTTGCAGGAAGAATCTTGCCTGCCTTTGCGCTACTCCCTCTAAGGTATTCAGCAGGTAGTCCTCTTCTAACCCTTCCCGATGCCCAATATGCTGATAAAGTACAAATCAGCGTAATGGCCAGTGCAATCAGTAGCGAGGTCCAACTGTAAGCAATGGTCAAACTAGGCAGAGAGAACTCCGACTGTGAATCAAGAACAACATTCGATATGGGTGGCGCACTTAACGTGCCCACTACAGATCCAATCCCGCCCACCAAAAGACCAAAGGATGCGTAGTGAAACCCAATCGACTTACTGGAATATCCCAAACCTTTCAAGGTCGCAATGTCCTTTGTCTGAACTTCGATTAGGCGCCTAATAGTCGTGTACATAGCAAGCACTGACAGTAAAACAAAGACAAAAGCAAAGAGCAGAGAGAGTCCCTGAAGTTGTGCCGGTCTTTCTAGGGCATACGATACCTCGGCAAAGGTTGACCTATCAAAGTAAGAAAGGTAGCGCTCACCCAGAATTTCTGGGGCCGCCTCTCGAAGCGCGCTGCCGCTACTGCTGTCGCCCTTAGTACCTTTCTTACCTAAGCCGCCACCATCATGACTATCGCTCTTACTCTTCTTATTTGCAACATCAATCTTTTTTCCAGCACTATCACCCTCATGGATAATCTCCATAAAATTGAGTGCAGCCATTGGCGCCAATTGACTCTCTAGGACAGAGTCAGTCACTATTCCGTATCCAAAGAGCTCTGGGTTTGGCATAAGGAAGTCTGTGGTACCCGTAAAGTACATCCTTGTTGGGGAGATAATAGTTCCTCGAACCTCAAGAGAACTGATCCATCCATGAATATCGACTTCTATATGGTCGCCTATCAGAATATCGTGGGTCTGTGCATAGTCTTCATCGATCCAAATTCCCTCTAGATCCGAGGCAAGGTCTGCTCCGCGCACAACGTTAGGTTTTGAGATATCCTCATTCCCCATACCTTCTATAAAGAGATAACTGTCCTCACCGTTGTGTTGCACGGATGCTTGCAGCCTTGTTGTGACTGATATGTCATAGACACCTTCTGTATTTCTTATTGCCTCAATATCATCTTCTGTGAATTCCGTGGCAAGTATCCACGAATCGGCAAGGTTGCTTTCTTGCACGAATGCGGTGGTACTGTTATCCAGTCCGCGCCAAGCGCCTTCAAGTCCTACAAAAGCAAGAACGCTTAAGGCCGCCATCAGGAAAACAGAGAAGAACTGCGTCCAATTGCGCAGAAGATCACGTCTTAATTTTATATTGAGGTAGCGCACTAGGAACCTACCTCTTCCGATGTGTGGATAGCTGACTTAAGGGCAAGCTCCCCGCAGGTAGCACCTTCACCCTTTTGGATAGATGTACCTGAAACGATCTCCTGGACTTGTCCATCAAAAAGACGAATAACCTTGTCAGTACCCGATACTAGTTCTTCATTATGCGTGACCAGCACAACAGCAACTTCACCCGCAGCTGCGATTTCTTGTAAAGTTTGCATTACCTGTTGTCCTGTGTGCGAATCAAGGGCACCCGTAGGCTCATCGCACAACAATAGACGTGGCTTCTTAGCCAAGGCACGCGCAATAGCTACACGTTGCATCTCTCCCCCAGAAAGTTGGTGGGGAAAGTTATTCTTTCGCTGCTCGAGTCCTACAGTCTTCAAGTAGTGAGCCGCAGCGTCCTGATTACCCGTCAATTGCGCAGCAATACCTACATTTTCTAAAGCAGTAAGGTTAGGAATCAGGTTATAGAACTGAAATACAAAACCAACCACATCACGCCTATAATCAGTCAGCTCACGATCTGAAAGGGCAGAAACATCCTTGCCCTCGAACTTGATAGTCCCCGCTGTCGCACGGTCCATCCCACCCAAAAGATTGAGCGCAGTACTTTTTCCTGATCCTGAAGGCCCTAGAATTACTGTTAGCTGCCCTTGTTCAATGGCAAGGTCCACCTTATTAAGTGCTGTTACTTTCTGGTCTCCAACTTGATACTCTTTACTAATATTCTTGAACGTTATCATGTGCTCCCTTATGTGTCTTGTCAGTTTCAACTCTCTGCTTTTTGAGGGCTTGAAGTCGCTGCAATCGCTGGCTTCAGCACCGTGCTTTGTCAGCTTCTGTCCTGTCACACTCGTGACATAAATACTTTAGGGAAGCACGATTTTCAATTCAACAAAAAGGGGAAAGGTTCCCCACAGAACGAAAAGTGAGACAGGCTATACTCCACGACTAGACAGTCAAAACTTCATTTTACTCCTGCGTTCACTAGCAGGAGCTTTAATGTGTTCTTAATCATTCTTTTACTCCACCTTAACTACTCTTTAGTTGTCTCTTGGTAATATTGCGCAGAGTTAAAAGTCTTGACAATATACCAAATAAGGAATATGATTAAATTTGAGTTGCGAATTCAGTTTGCGAGTGACCAAATACGACTACTTTACTTCTTTTGGTCAAAAAATACATGTGTCATAACCAATGAATTCATTAAGAAGAGTCAAAAGATCCCTCGGAGACCATTAGACCTAGCCCGCAAATATAAGACTGAATATGAAAGCAGAAAACATGATGAGTAGCTATACAGACCACAAAAAAGAATTATTAAGTAATCCAGAATTTCGAAAAGAGTATGATGCCTTAGAGGGCGAATATCAGGCTTTGCGAGCTATCATTGATGCAAGGCTTGAGACAGGGCTAACTCAGAAAGAGCTTGCTGAACGTAGTGGGCTTAAGCAGTCAAACATTAGTCGAATAGAGACTGGCCAAAGTGTTCCCAATGTGCGCACGCTATCGCAGTTGGCAAAAGGGTTTGGCAAAAAACTATATATCGAATTTCGTTAATAAGGAGCATCAAAGAGCATCTTCTAGTTCAAGGCAAGGATGGCTTTTCAGTACGAAACTAGCTCCACCTAAATAGTAGCCAACAGATAAACTTGGCCCGCAATAACAGCTGCAATAACTACAAACAGCAACACGACCACGGTTCCTTCTTTAATGTACTTGGACACGACTCCGCCAATTAGGCCACCTAAAATACCCCCAGGGATTACATATAGAAGCAATGAAAAGTCTGCAAATCCATTGATGCTGTACTGAATCAACGCTGCTGCCGATGCCAACATGGCAATAAACAGGCTCTGCAGCACGGCATCCTTTGGTTTAGACCCAAATAGGTACATAAGCGCAACCATCTGCAAAGGACCGCCTCCAATCCCAAAAAGTCCAGAAAAGAAGCCTGTTATCAGTCCTATTGCTGCACCCAAAAAAGGATTTGTTGTTATACGGGGACGAATGTAGCGCCTTAAAACAAGGAGCACCCCAATAGCAATCATGACTACAATAAAAAGAACGCTGATAAGGACGGGGCTTAAGAAGAGCAGGACGTAAGCACCGGCAAAAGCACCCACTATAGTCCCCGCTGCCAGGAAGATTAAATGCCTGAATTCAATATTTGTCTCCCAGACACGTCTTGTTGTAATGCTGACAGCTGACATAACGAAAACACAAGCGGCAGAGGTAAAAGACGCAAGACCAATATCAGCGCCCAACACAGAAAGAGACGGCCTAATGATAAGGCCGCCTCCAATTCCTGTAACTGACCCTATGGCAGCAGACAGTAATGCAACGATAAAGAAGAACATTGCTAGTTGCTATCCATAAGTTCCGACAATGCATCAATCCTTTCTAGGGGAAAGGGTGGGTTCCCCAGGGGCTTCAAGGCAAGGGACATTAACTTCAGAGGGCTGTCGTCTGCAGCGCTACGATTGGAGCTCAAATGCCCACAAATTCTGCAACGATGCACAACCGCCCATTCACCACCCTTCCTAATCCAAACGCTTATGGCTTCCATTGCCCCGCCGCAATTTGCCTCCCGGTCTCCTGGATCATTATCCAGGTGCTGACTTGAAAGGCACCAGGGACAATGATTTCGGTGATCACTTCCGGCACCGTGCGAAACGACCAAACGATCGCATATCTTGCAGGTAAAACTGTCACTGCAGGCATTGTGTCGATAGTAGCCTTTCGCGTACTTTCGTCTTTTGTTCTCTCGGTTCATATATCAATTTCCTACTTCTTTCTCTTATTTTCTCTACCTCTTTTTAAGGTGTCTTTTGAACTGCTTTATTTCGTTCTTACTACCAAACCATCCTATGAACTTCTCGTTCTCGATCTGTCTGGAAGTAAGGCCGCTGTATCTTACTTCACGCTGCAATTTTTGGTAACTTTCAAAGCGCTTTTCCGAAAGTGAACCATCTTCAATCGCTTCTTTGATTGCACAGCCTGCCTCGGTATCATGCGAACAGTCACGGAACTTGCACCTTGCAGCAATTTCTTCAACATCTTCGAAGGTCTTTGAAAGGTCTCCCCCAAGCATCTGAAGTTCACGCATACCGGGCGCATCAATAACGATGCCGCCATCTGAACTATCACTCTTTGGCAAAAGCAAAAGTTGACGATGTGTTGTGGTGTGCCTACCCTTGTCATCCTGACGTATAGTTTTTGCAGCCATTACATCTTGCCCAGCAAGATGATTGATAAGAGTAGACTTCCCAACCCCTGACGACCCAATAAAGGCAACTGTTTTTTCGTGCCCAATGTAGGCGCTTATTTCTTCAAAGCCGCTTCCGCTTTCAGAGGAGCAAACAATCACATCAACCCCTAGGCTAACCGTAGCGATTTCATCAAGCCTCTGCTGCAAATCATCGCACAAATCAGACTTCGTTAACACAATCACAGGGGTCGCCATACTGTCCCATACAAGGGCCAGATAACGCTCCATTCTTCTTAAGTTGAAGTCTGCATTAAGTGACATGCAGATAAAAACAGTATCAATATTTGCAGCTATTACCTGTCCAGAGACCGTTGTTCCTGCAGACTGTCTTGCCAGCATACTCTTGCGACGCAAAACATGGTGAATAATGGCATTGCCAGAATCTTCGCTGATACGGTCAATCATGACCCAATCACCAACCGCAGGAAACTCAGTTTGGTCACCTGCATCGTGAGCAAACTTTCCTGAAACACTCGCACTTATTTCTCCGCCTACACAGGCCACCTTGTACCTATCGCGGTGTTGTTCTGTAATCCTAGCAAGATAAAGGCCTTCATATAAGGTAGCCTCTTGCTCAAAACGTTCACTTAATCCATAATCTTTCAGATCTATATTTACTACGCTCATAGTTATATTCCTTCTTAGCCAGACATAAGTAACCCTTAAGATTGCACTGTCATGCAGCGCGGATTACTTGTTGTCATATACAATCTCGTTAACTACGCCGTCTACTAAGATGTCCATAACTGCTTCGCTTTTTTCAAAATCTTGACCCTGTAAGTCGAAAAAGGTTATTGTCAGTGTTTGAGATACCTTTTTAACAAGGTCCACATCAACTTTAAATTTAACTCCATGCTCCACAAGCATGTCAGTCATCTGTGCATCAACATCAGGATATGCCTCGCGTACCTCTTTAGGAAGCTTGCGTGTAAGATGACTAATTAGCTCTGCGTCATGCTGCAAAAGCAGGGGTTGTTTCTTTACCTCCCCAAAAGACCAGAGTGTTAACTCTCTTACCAATTGTTTCGGAGGCAGTGAGCAGTTTTTCTGCAAAAAGACTTCCGTATCTACCAGTGTCTTCTGCTGAATCCTCAGTAGAATATCAGCGTAAAGATGCTCCTTATTCTTATAAAAAGCGTAGAAAGATCCTTTTGCGATTCCCGCTTCCTTTGTTAAATCTTCAACAGTTACCTTTTTGAGTCCATAGCGAATAAACAGTTGCTCCCCTTCGGTAAGCAGACTCTCTTGTATGACAGCTCTTTCTGATTCGCTGAACTTTGGCATTTCATATATCCTCACCCTTTTCTAATTTATATGACTTATTCGTTTATTTGGTCATATAAATAGTACACCCTCAGCGAAACGAAGTCAAGAGCAGCCTCTTTACCTGCAAAAGTTCACTCAGCACTATAAGGCAATCGCCACAAAAAAGCGCGAAGGCCCCTATATCTGCAGGCCTTCGCGCTCTACGCACAGCTACTCTCTACTTCTTTTTGATAGGACAACACACTTCCGTTACCCAGTTTTCAGGATTCGGGTCATGCCCAGGACTTACATGATAGATATTTATCATGGGCCCATCATAGTCATATCCATTCTCCTCGACCCAATTCGCAACTGCTTCATGGGCTACATAACTTTGGTCGTAACTGCCTTTATACACGGTAGAAGCTACCTTAGTTGCTTCAACTGTCTTAAAGACAACATTGTCCGTATCTTCATACGTTCCTTCCACAGCAACCTGAATCTCTGCGTCGATGTCTTTCTCCTTATATTCCCCGTCATGGTAAACAGAGATCGGGTAGCAAGGATCCGACAGCTGCAGGGCATGGTCAGTTTCCTCTGCCATCTGATTCCAAAGGTCACCCTCGGCATCATACGTAGGAACAATCTTGCGCAAACTTGCCACGTATCTTTCGGGGATTGTCTTAAGGGTCACGTTATATTGCATAGAGCAGTCATCCTCTCTTAAGCCCTTTAGGGCGGTATTGATTAGCTTTGCTCTAGTGCGCGCTTCTTGCTCTTGCCTAATGGTCTTCTCTAATTCACTCAGCAAAAAGGTCTCCAGTGCTTCAGAGTTCTGGTACTGCTTCAGTATCTCTGCGATGGCAGAGAGACCAAAGCCCATATCCCTAAGTGCCCTGATGCGATTTGCTTCATAAAGCTGGTCAAAAGAGTAGTAGCGATACCCTGTAGAGCTATCCACAGCGTCAGGCTTAAGCAGTCCCAAATCATCGTAATGACGCAGCATGCGAATGCTCACCCGCGACAGCTGTGAAAAAATGCCAATCTTTATCATTAGTATCTGTCCTTTCATGCACGGTGTGCTTTGAGCTCACCAAATATTCTGAAGTGTCTCACAGTGTGAGAGTCAAGGGAAGTTTCAAATTTTCGTAGATTAGGCATAAATTTGCAGACTTAAGCATAAAGGGTTGAAAATTAGGCACGGAAGACTGAAAACGCTTATCATAGACAGGTATGTTTCACAGGGAAATTGGGCTGACCTATGCCAGTCCGTGCTAACGCGCGCTGATTGACTCTAAGGCTAGTCTTCCAACAGAGAAACCGTGGCCTAACCCATGGTTTGGAGAGAAGAAGGTGTACAGACAATGATGAGGAAAATCAGAACTTCTGCATTACTCTTCATGATGCTCGCATTGCTGACAGCGCCCCTTTCAATGGGTGCACTAATTGCTGGTGCTACTGAATCCGAAAATGAAACAGTATTTACCACCGAGGGCGGTGTTGAGTTCATTGGGGAGGTCGACGAAGAGGGAAATCCTATCGACGTAGAACCCATTGACGTTCCAGAACTTGAAGGCTCTGGCATTATGGCCATTAGTGCCGAACTAGATCCTGACGATGCCCTTGCTCCACAAGCACGCATCGGCGGAGAAGTCGTCCCCTTTGAATCACTTATCTATAAAGTAATGCAATCCCACGATCAATGGATTGTAATCGTGGGTGGAACTCTGGCAGAAAACACACCCCTGCCAGCAACTATTGAAGTCGCAGTACCAACAGGATCGCCCGTATTTTGGTTCGGTGAAGTGGGCGGAAGCGGGGACCCTCAACAAGACCCCGTGTTTTCCGATGACCGCAGAGATATGCGCACCGAAGGTGACTTCGATATTTACTCGGCAGTCATGACGACCTACCATGACATGCAGATTGAATACCGCCTAAACCATAATCCCTTTACTCAAGGCCCTGATGGTCCAACTATTGCCCTAGAGTATGTGCCTTGGCAAGATGTAGCTGAACTTAGACTTGCAGCAGCACTCCCTCCAGGAAGTGCCGTGCTAGCCCCTGATATCGAGTTCCTTGGCTTTGGTCCAGGAGAAACCCCCGACGACCGTGCGCCTGCATTTGCCCGCGTCTTTACAGATGTCAGTGCTGGTGAGGTCTTCTCTACAGAGATTACTTACACGATTACTGGTAGCGGATCTGCTGTTTCAAACCTAAGTGACGTAGTCCTGTTTGGACTGGTTGCAGGACTTGTTGTCATTACAGGTATTGTGTTCTTCCTCTTTGCGCGCGGAATGAGCAAAAGAAGCACTCCTGATGATGAGGACGATTACGAAGAAGACGAAGATGATGAAAGCGATGAGGACGAAGATGAGTAATAAAATAAGGCTCGAGACCCCTGTCTTGAGCCTTATTGCTCCCCTACTGTTGGCGACCTTTCTTGCTACAGCACTTCTACTGGTGACAGCACCTACTGCTTTTGCCAATCCTGAAGATTCTGATTCAGTTGCTGCAGGTGAACTCACACAGCTCGAGGGACTCCTCTACAAAGTATTCAGACATCCTGATGGTTATGCGGCACTGGTAGCAGGAAGGCTTCCCTCAGATACTCCTCTGCCTGCGACTTTTGAGATTGCAGTTCCCGCAGGAGTAGAAATCATTTGGTTTGGCGAAGTCAGCGGGGGGGCTAGGGATGTAGACATCACCTTCCCAGAACCCCTTACCGTGCGCAGCGAAAATGGTTTTGATATCTATACAGCGGTCACCAACGAACACCGTATTCAGGTTGAGTATCTTCTACATGAAGACCCTTTCCTCGTTGCTGACGACGGAACTCATGTCTACGACTTAGTCTATACTCCCCTGCATGATGCTCAATCCCTAATTATGGCAGCTTACTTGTCTCCAGGAAGCACCGTTACGGATCCTAGCTTTATACAAATGGAATCTACGGTAGAAGACCCGCTTTACGGAACGCAAATTAATAACGTAACGGGCGGGGAGACATATAGTCTCACACTTCCCTACACCCCACCTGCATCTGTCGCCAGGCAGGGTGGCGCAAATCTTAATGAAGGTCTGCTTGTCACTGCAGGAATTCTCGCGATAACCTTTATTGCTGCAGGCGCAGTATTCTTCATCGCCAGACACCGCAGGACTGAGGTTGAAGCTTTTGAAGATGAGCATGAGCCTGAAGATGAAAACTACGAACACGAATACGAAGAGGACGAATAACCCTCATGACGAAGTACCCTGTGGTAGGAGGACATACCGTGACTAAAACGCTTAGATTATTTGCTATCTTTGCTACTACATCCCTTATGGCCTTCTTCCTAATTGTAAGCGGTGCTTTGGCCGTGCTTCCCGCAAACACCCCCAGTACACTAACACCTTTTTCTGCCTTGCTCCGACCTGCGCAAGCCTACGCAGCAGACTTCGAAATGTCTACTGAGCCCCCTGACATTAATCAGGCGGACGTTGCTCAATTCCGCTTGATTCAATATAAATTTTTTCGTGCGCCTGACGGATACACTGCAGCCATCTGGGGAATGCTTGACCCAAATACGGTAGAGCTACCTGCACTGGTTCAAGTGGCCGTTCCTCAAGGCGCAGATGTTTTTTGGTTTGGGCCTGTTCCTGAAGGCGGGGTTACCTCTGAATCGCCGCAATTTACCCACTACCACGTGTACACCGATGGCGAAAACGACATCTATACCGTAATGCTGACTGACTCGCACGACATTCAAATCGAGCATTATTTCTGGGGGGAGAACTTTCCCTTCCCCGTCCGAACAATGCCAGACGGCGATCATGCCATTCGTATTAGCTACACGCCCTTGCATGACGTAGAGATTCTACGCCTGGCTGCCTTCTTGCCCGAAGGAAGCGCTGCACGTGACTCCGCCAATGTAGAGTTCCTAGGTACAGGACCCACGGGGGATCCTGCTTTTGCCATGGACTTCCACTATGCACGGGGCGGCGAAAACTACACAGCAGAAATTGTCTATGCACCACCAGAGGTCACAGCCAGACACAACCAGCCCACCATGGGTGGGGGGATTTTGGCTGTTATAGGAACAGTGGCAGCAGCGATTGTGGTAGTTGGGGGCTTCTTGGTATTTATCAGGCTCCGTAAAAAGGCCCAGAACACAAACTAACTTAAGGAGCATTCGATGTCTATTAGCACACCCGAAGATAGGGAATTAATCCTGCGTGACAAAGCTGCGCGCGAAGGTTTCGAGGTCCCCCAAGACGTTATCGACTTCCTGGTAGAACGCTTCGACACAGAGCGTCGCCTAAAAAGCGAGCTTATCAACATTGCAATGTTTGCTGCCCACAGGCAGATTCCCATTAGCCTTGATGTTACAAAGTTGGTAGTAGACGGCGAAAGAGTACGCCCGCTCTCTACCATGATCCCTGAGTTTAAAGACGATGTCCCTAACAGCGAAACTGCTGGTAGCCAGGATGCCAGTCAAGTAGCTCCACCAGCTGAAGAGCCTACTGTAAAAAGTGTGACCTCTCCTTCTATCACTGCTGCGGTAGCAGCGACCGACACAAAGGAAGTGGCTCCAGCAACCCAAACAGAAACCGTCACCGCAGAGACTGAGGAAACCCCTACCCTGTTCACCTTTGACAATACTGAGGTCGTTACACACAACGAAGCAAAGTCGGGTGCCTCATCAGCAGCCAATAGTGATGTCTTTTTCATCCCGTTACGTACCCAGCGCAAACGCTCACTACTTGACCGCATCAATCTTGCCCTAACACGTGCGGGCATCGATAACATGATTCAGGAAGATGATCGTGTTGCAGTAAAAGTTCATTTTGGCGAAGAGGGAAATACGGGATTTGTAAGTCCCCTCTACGCACGCACCGTGGTAAGCCGCGCAAAAGAGCTTGGGGCAAAGCCCTTCCTAACAGACACCAATACTCTTTATTCAGGCAAGCGCCAAAACGCCATCGACCACACAGAGCTTGCCCTTGCCAACGGCTTTGGTTATTCATCTGTGGGTGCGCCCATCATTATTGCAGACGGTCTTATTAGTCGTGACTCTATCGAAGTTCCTGTGGAAAACGGAACTCATTTCGAATCAGTGCGCATTGCTAGCGCTGCTGTTGACGCTGATGCCATGATTGTCATTAGCCACGTCAAAGGTCACGGTGAAGCAGGATTTGGGGGTGCCCTGAAAAACGTTGGAATGGGACTGGGTTCACGCAGTGCGAAACAGCGTATGCATTCTGGCATCAAGCCCAGCGTAACTGCTGATAATTGCATCGCCTGTGCACGCTGTGTCGACTGGTGCCAGCCACAATGTGTCGAGATGCGCCAGGGAAGCACTGGTGCACGCTACGCGCACATCAATGAAGAAAACTGCAACGGCTGCGGTGAATGTCTTGCAGCCTGTGCTTACAACGCAATCGAAATTAACTGGGAGACCTCTCCGCAGGACTTTTTAGAGAAAACCATCGAACATGCTGCTGGGGCTCTAGGGACCTTCACTCCAAACAAGGTCATCTACCTAAACTTTCTGACCAACATCAGCCCAGACTGTGACTGCTGGTCTTTTTCTGACGCACCCATCGTTCCTGACATTGGCATCCTGGTAAGCTGCGATCCCGTAGCCATTGACCAGGCCTCTGTTGACTTAGTCGAACAAGCCCTTGGTGCATCAGGCTCACGCGGCGAAGATCTAAAAGCTGGACAGGAGAAATTCGAAGCAATCCACGGGGTCGAACCCGCAATGGCCATGCGTTACTCAGAAAAGCTAGGTCTAGGTACACAGAATTATCGCCTACGTACTGTTGGGTAGGGATTGTGAAAAATGTATCGCTTGGAATACTGTACGTTATCGCAACGCCTATTGGAAACTTAGGCGATATGACCCCGCGTGCTGTAGATACCCTGCGCACTGTAGACACAGCCTATAGCGAGGATACCCGGGTCACGCGCAGACTCTTTAACCACTTTGAAATAGACACCCCCTTGCGCCGCTTTGACGACAAAACGGGCAGTCGCAAGATTCCTGAAATTATTGAACTGCTCACACAGGGCAGTGACGTTGCGCTGGTTAGTGATGCAGGAACCCCCGTGATTTCTGACCCTGGTATGCCTCTAGTAGATGCGGTCTTAGATGCAAATATTGAGGTAGTCAGCGTCCCCGGTCCCAGTGCTGCTGTAGCAGCCCTTTCTATTAGCGGACTTCCCGCACATGCCTACTACTTTGGGGGATTTCTCCCCCGCAAAGCAGGCAAGCGTGAAAACCTGCTGCAGTCATTGGACGCACTTAACGCAACTCTGGCTTTCTTCGAGTCTCCCTACCGTGTAGCCGCTGTCTTGCAACACTTGGCAGAGCTCTATCCAGATAGGCAGGCAGCAGTAGCACGCGAGCTCACAAAGAAACACGAAGAATTGGTTCGCGGCAGTCTACAAGAACTTGCCCAAGAGTTCACTCAGCGTAAAGAATCCGCTGATGCAGGTAAGGGCGCCACAATCAAAGGTGAGTTCGTTATACTAATAGCACCAACAAAGTAAAGGATGTTCAGCATGAAATACGCAGTAGTAATACTTGATGGCGCCGCAGACTGGAAGATGCCTTTCCTACAAGATCAAACCGCACTTGAAGCATCGGCAACAACAATTCTAGACATGATGGCAGCGCAGGGTACCTGTGGTGTCGCACGCACCGTACCAGAGGGCATGGAAGTCTCATCCAATGGTGCTTGCACTTCTATTTTGGGCTACGATCCTGTGAAGAACTTCGTTGGCCGTGGCGCGATTGAGGCTGCAGCCCAGGGTATTACCCTGGCAGATGATGAGGTCGCCATGCGCATTAATACCGTGACCATTCTTGATGGGATCATGACCAGTTACAGCGGGGGGAACATTACCAGTGAAGAGTCCTACAGTATTGTCTCGCGCCTAGCTGAACTGCTAAACGACGATGTTTTCACTATCTATCCAGGTAAGGCCTATCGTCACATCCTGGTAGTCAAGGGTCACCCAGAGGTGCTGGATTTTGGGTATACCCCGCCCCATGACATCAGCGATCAACCTGTAACAGATAAGGCTCTGCCGCAGGGCGCAGGGTCAGAACTCTTATGGCACTTCATGCAAGCTGCCCATGAAGCATTAAAGGAATGTCCTGCAAACACTGCCCGCACAGAGGCAGGGGGTCTACCCATCACCGACTTGTGGCCCTTCTGGCCAGGGGCTGCCCCGCGCGACCTGACCCCTTTTAAAGAAGCCCGTGGCCTGCGCGGAACTATGACCAGTAGCGTTGATTTACTGCGCGGACTTGCTGTCCTTTTTGGTTTTGAGTTCATGGAGGTCGAGGGGGTCACTGACGGCCTTGACAATGACTATGGTGCGCAAGCTGTTGCTGCGATTGAAGCCCTGGAGCGTGGTTCTGAAAACGGTGGAGCTGACCTAGCTGTTATCCATGTAGAATCACCTGACGAGATGGGCCATCAGGGCGATGTCGAAGGTAAGATGCGCGCCATTGAAAGCATCGACCGTGACATCATGACACGCCTCTTTGCTTTTGCACGCAAGATGTCAGCAGAAAATGGTGGTCCAGGCTTTAGACTGCTTGCCATGCCTGACCATTTCACACCCATTGAAACACGCACCCACGAAGGTGACCCTGTACCCTTCCTTATTTGGGGGGACGGCATAGAGGCCAACGGGGCAAACGCTTACAGCGAAAGCGAATGCAAGGACACGGGACTAGCCCTAGACCCAGAAGGCTATAAAGTAATGGATTTACTATTAGATTCTTAGCTGACCTAACATAGCAGAAAACACCTAAGTGTGTTGGGTATTCAATCTCCGCACGCTTAGAGCTTGCCGACGATTAGACGCCCCATAGACACAGCCCTAGCCTTGCTATCAAGGCAAAGCTCATCATTGCGCATACTTCCCCGCTTGATTGACATCGAACCTACCGCGTCGATATTGCAGGCAGCAAGTGAGCGACGGATACGTCTTATCTGCGCACCCTGGGCTAGATTTGGGGCAAAGTAAGTTCCGATACCACCTTCACTAACTGAACTTGTGATGATAATTGCACGCTTCGTATCACGTGCAACTTTCGATAAATACGTGTCCTGTGCACCCATGCCAGGCAATGTTGGCTGGGCCTGACTGGCTACCTCAAAGAAAGTACTTAAGCGGGAAAGCAGAGCCCGCAAAGACTGTGAGCTGCGCGCCCTATCATCAGGGGCACTTATAATCATGCCATTTGCCTGCGCAATATGCTCTATCAGCTGCGGAAGGTCATCTTCCATCTTGCAGCCCTCACCCATTACACAAAGCTTGCAGCTAAGACAGCTCATGACTCTGTAGTCGGAAAGGCGTAAGTAAACAATCTCTGCTCCAGCATCTTCTGCAGCAGCTGCCACCGTTAAAAGGGTGCGATTAAGCGCGTAGTTTCCCCTGCTTGCATCAATCGCAACAATCTTCATGATGCCTGCTCGCTTAATGTGCAAATTGCACGGCAAAATAAGCTATTTTTGGGGACTTGTAGGGATTTTGAGTGACGTATAGACAGACGCGACACCCGCGTGCTAAGAATGCGAGTAGAAAAGCGGTCTTTTCTCATGAGGTTAAGACTACGTAAAACACCACAAAATTGTCAATGCAATTTCACAAATTGATTCACAAAAGGCACAATTTGTAATCAGCAAACTGCTACGGCCAATTAAGATGTCTGATTTTGCCTAACATGTTCGTACATTAGCGCTGTAGCTGCCTGCGCTACATTCAGCGAATTTACCTTGCCGCTTTGGGGTAGCTTAACTAGAAAATCACAGTTCTGCTTTACAAGGCGCGACAGGCCCTTGCCTTCTGCGCCCATCACCAGGGCAATCTTTCCCTTAAGTTCTGTCTCCCAGACAGGCACTTCAGAATGCTCGCTTGCCCCCGCAACCCAAAAACCTGCTTCTTTCACCTGCTCTATTGCGCGGTTAAGGTTGGTCACCTGGGCAACGGGTAAATAGGCAAGCGCCCCTGCAGCTGCCTTATGTGCAGCAGGCGTTACCGCAGCTGCACGATCCTTGGCAATAATAAGGCCACCTGCACCAAAAACCTCTGCGCTCCGTGCAATTGCACCCAGATTCCCCGGATCTGTGACGTGATCTAAGATGACCACTAAAGCATTGGGCAACTCCCTCGCTTCTGCAATCAGTTTACCCAGAGGCGTAAATTCAAAAGGAGCCGCCCAAATCATGATGCCCTGATGTGCCCCGTGCTCGCTCTTGCGATCAAGGTCAGGACGCGGGACATACTGCACTTTTACACCCTGATCCTGCAAGAGGATAAGAATCTCATCGATGCTTTTACTAGGCTTAATCCCCCGCAGCATAAGAGCCTTTTGCACCTTAATGCCAGAACGTAGTGCTTCAATTGTTGCGTTTCTTCCCTCTATGCGCATGATGCTTGTCCTATGCTTTCTTCACAAGTTGTGGGCCTTGAGCTGTGTCTTTGATTTCATAACCCAGAGCAGCCAGCTCATCTCGAATCTCGTCAGCACGTGCCCAGTCTTTTGTCGCGCGGGCTTCTGTGCGCTCTTCAAGCAAGGCCTCAGCCTGCGGATTAACTGCTTCCTGTGCGCTTGAGGTTAAAACAACACCCAGTACGCCAAAGAGCTCAATTAAGCTATCGTAAGCAGCCTGCAGAGCAACTAGTTCGTCCTCATCAAGTACGGAATCTTCTGTAGCTGCCGCTACATCAAGAAAGGTGTTCATACCACGCACCAGTTCAAACAGTTGACCTACAGCGCCTGCTGTATTGAAGTCGTCGTCCATCTCTCTTTGATAGGCAGCGACAGCTTCCCGGTACATAGACTGCAATTCTGTAGACGCAGCGCTGGGAAACATCTGGCTGTCCAGTCTGCGTTTCTTTGCCTTCAACTCGTTCGTTTTCTTCAGCACAAAAGCAGCACGATCAACCAGGGTCTGGATGCGTCCTAGGCTGGTAGTTGCCTCTTTTAGGCGCTCATCAGAGAAGTCCAGTGGGCTACGGTAATGTGTTTGCAGCATGAGCAGGCGAACAACATTAGGCTCATGCTCCTTCAGCAGGTCATGCAGCAACATAAAATTGCCCAGGGACTTGCTCATTTTTTCACCAGAGGTCTGAAGCATGCCACTATGCATCCAGTAATGTGCCATCTCTTTACCTGTGGCTGCTTCGGTCTGCGCGATCTCATTTTCATGATGAGGAAACACTAGGTCTACCCCACCGCCATGGATGTCAAAAGGAATGCCTAGTTCAGCGTCACTCATAGCAGAACACTCAATGTGCCAACCAGGTCTTCCCTTGCCCCAGGGACTATCCCAGAAGGGCTCACCGGGCTTTGCCGCCTTCCAAAGGGCGAAATCTAAAGGATCACGCTTTTGGTCGTCAACCTCTTTGCGTGTACCATGCATAAGTTCATCGACGTCACGTCCTGACAGCTTGCCGTAGTCAGGGAATGAACGTACGGCAAAATACACATCGCCCTCTTCGGTCGCGTAAGCATTGTCGCCCTTGATTAAGTCTTCTATAAGCTCAATCATCTGCGGGATACTTTCGGTCGCCTTAGGGCGCACCGTAGGGTCTTCAACACCAACAGAGCGCATATCGGCGATGAAGGCATCCGTGTAGAACTGTGCAACCTCTTCAAAACTGCGCCCCTCTTCAGCTGCGCGCGCAATGATTTTGTCATCAATATCAGTAATGTTTTGAATAAAGCTAACATCGTAGCCACGCCACTCTAAATAGCGACGAATCACATCGAAGGAAAGAAAGGTACGGGCGTTGCCCACGTGGATGTAGTTATAGACGGTTGGGCCGCAGACGTACATGTTAACCTTGCCTGCAACCTTAGGTTCAAAAAGCTCTTTTTGACGTGTAAGTGTGTTGTAGATTTTCATACAATCGATTATAGCGCAGCACTAATCTTTATCGACGTTACCCCTTGCGGCAACTTTCAGTACAAACACTCTGAATTCTCCGTCTTGGATGTCAGCGATTAAACGGTATTTTCCAATTCGGTAGCGCCAGAGACTTTTGTAATCTCCTTCAAGGGCTTTTCCAAAATGTCTTGGATTTTCACATTCTTCAATGTGTTCCTCTAGCCATTTCAAGATTCGCTTCTGTACAGGTGCGTCAAGTTTTGCAAATTGCTTCTCCGCTTTCCTGTCAAACGACCATGTGTAATTTCTATTCATACCTTTTCAGCATTTCATCTCGTGAAATAGTCTGATTATTCTCCTTAAGAACCATCATTGCTTCATGATAGTCTTCTTCATCCTGGATTTTATTTGCAAGTAAGTTAGCAACAAAGGAATTGAAGGACACGCCATTAAATTTCGCCTCTTCTTTTACCTTATGAAACAAATCTTCTTGAAGTCGCAATGAAGTGTTTACTGTTGACATTAATGTCTCCTTAATTATTGTCTTGAGATAACACTATCTAGATTGTACCACAAGTGTAATACATTTCGCTAATCTGATGCATAAAACTTACCTGCCTTGTTTGCACGAATGAAGATAGTAGCACAGGTTTTTACTGACAATTTTGTCAATTGTCGTTTATTTAATTGCGCTGCATAAATGAGTTACTTATGATGACTAACAAGCCTATCGCTAGGCGGGTTTTGCTGCCTCTTTTATCCTGAGTAAAGGAGGTGATTCCATGCAAGCTCTTCAAATTCTTATGCTAGTCTTACTGGCACTTCAGATTCTGGAGACTGCTCTGGGAATCGTGTTGCTTATACTCAAAGCAAGCAAAAAAGCAAAGCACCGACCATAGTGGACGGTGCACCAAACTGAGGTAGCCCCGCCACACCAATAGCGATAGGCTCTCTCTATGTATGTATTAATAATGACAACTTCCGCTAAAGTTGTCAAGAATCATAACTGCCTGTAATAGCGACAACTTATTACTAAGCGCTTACGTGCTCAGCAAACCAAAGTCCATAAAAAATGTCACCGCAGGAGAAAGGAATTCCTGCGGTGACTAGGCAAAAGAAGTACTCTCTCCCCTAGGATCAGTTCTTGGGCGGGGCTTATGAGTCTTCCAAACTTAAGACACCATCCAAAGATGGCTGTGCCTTAAGTCTCAAAAGCTGCCTAAGAGAGAAAGGCAGCAAAGTGAGCTTTACTACGACCTTCATAGGCCATCAAGGGTAGTAGTGATCATCTGACCACCAGAACTACCAACAAGACTAGGTAGCTACAGAAACAGCAGTCTGTCCATGTTCCTTCTCGCTTCTTCTGTCCATAAGTATAAGAACAAGTGTGAAAAATACAACTAGGGCACTGATTGCCATACCCAGTACCATGGCTAAAGGATCAGCATAGTCCCCTGTTTTAGGTCCAGGAACGGGCTGGGAAGACGCTGTTCCGCTGCTGCCACCGCCACCTGGGGCAGTAGTCCCTGGTGTTCCTGGCACTACCTGCTGTACCTCAACATCATCCCCAACAAAAAAGTTAATGAAGGTCATTGAGGTCACTTGCCTGTTGTCATCATTTGTCACAACACGGTCCACAACTAACTGACCGTCCTCGTTTCTTACGGTATCAGTAATGGTGTAAACAGTAGTGTCAAACACATAGTCTTCGTTATCAGTCGCTATTTCGCTTGATAAAAAGTGCGCATTTGAACCGGTTAAGTACAAATCTATATCATCGCGAACAAAGAGCCCACTAGCAGCTTTTTCGAATTCTTTCACTTGCTGGATTTCATCCAAGAATACATACGTCACTCCATCTGGAGCAAGTCTCGCAACCACATAGTTATAGAGCTCCTGTGCCGTTAGTGGATAACTCTCCTCAAGACTTTCAAAATTGATTGAAATTATATTCTGACTAGGTACACCCGACTGCATAAGATCTTCTTGAAAAAGCTGCATGATGGTAGACTTGCCCGAGCGGCGCATGCCAGTAATAACCTTGATAACATCTTTGTTCTTCCACCGATGCAACCAATTAAGATAGTGTGGGCGTTTTATCATGGCGCTATCACAACCCTTCAGATGCAAGATATTTATACACCTACCAGTATAATAAAAGTGCCCACTTTAGGTGTGCACTTTTATTAAAAATAGCAAAAGTGCCCACCTAAAGTGGGCACTTTTATTAAACTCTAAGCTAACAGACAGTCTAGGCAGACTAATTACATCATGCCCATTCCGCCACCCATATCAGGCATACCTGCCATTGGGTTTGCAGCACCCGCTGGCTCTGGTACGTCTGCTACGGTAGCCTCTGTCACTAGCACTAGGCCTGCGACTGAAGCAGCGTTTTGTAGCGCACTGCGGCTTACTTTTACTGGATCGATAACGCCCATGCCTAGCATGTCGCCATACTCACCTGTAGCGGCGTTCAGGCCTGCGTCCGTGCCGAGGCCCTTAACTTTTTCTACCACAACGCTACCTTCATAACCTGCATTGTTGGCGATTGAACGTAGTGGAGCCATCAAAGCACGACGGATAATATCCACGCCAACTAGTTCATCTGCATCAAGACCGCTCACATTATCTAGTGCTGCAGCGGCATTAATAAATGCAACACCACCACCAGAAACGATGCCCTCTTCTACAGCAGCGCGAGTCGCCTGCAGAGCGTCCTCTACACGTAGCTTCTTCTCTTTAAGCTCAACTTCTGTAGCAGCACCTACCTTGATTACGGCAACACCACCAGAAAGCTTCGCTAGTCTTTCCTGTAGCTTTTCACGGTCAAAATCACTGTCACTGTTTTCGATTTCACCCTTGATGCGGTTTACACGACCTTCGATAGCATCCTTTGAACCTTCGCCACCAACAATAGTGGTTGATTCCTTGGTTACCACAACAGTCTTCGCACGACCCAGCATGTTAAGCTCTGCGTTTTCTAGGGTTAGACCTAGTTCCTCAGTGATAACTTGACCATCAGTAATGACAGCAATGTCCTCTAGCTGAGCCTTACGGCGATCACCAAAGCCAGGTGCCTTAACAGCAACTGCGCTAAAGGTACCGCGTAGCTTGTTCAGGATCAAGGTAGCTAGTGCTTCACCCTCGACATCTTCTGCGATGATAAGTAGCTGCTTACCAGCCTGCATAACCTTTTCTAGCAAAGACAGCATTTCCTGAATGTTTGTGATTTTGCTGTTTACAATAAGAATCAGCGGATCATTTAGCACGGCTTCCATGCGATCGTTATCAGTCACCATATAGTGTGATAGGTATCCCTTATCGAACTGCATACCTTCTACTGTTTCGATGTCGATACCAAAGGTCTGACTTTCCTCAACGGTGATTACGCCATCCTTGCCCACAACATCCATGGCTTCAGCGATCTTCTCACCAATGACAGCGTCCCCGGCTGAAATAGTTCCAACATGCGCGATGTCTTCCTTACCACCAACAGTCTTGCTGTTAGCCTTAATAGCTTCAACAGAAGCATCTACCGCAGCATCAATACCACGACGGAGCGCTAGTGGATTGGTACCTGCAGTTACGTTGCGCAGACCTTCGTCAACAATAACTGAAGCAAGTAGTGTTGCCGTAGTAGTACCGTCACCAGCAACGTCATTGGTCTTAACCGCAACCTCTTTAACTAGTTGGGCACCCATGTTTTCAATGGTGTCCTCTAGGTCGATTTCGCGTGCGATCGTCACACCATCATTAGTGATAGTAGGCGCGCCAAACTTTTTCTCTAGTACTACATAGCGACCCTTTGGTCCTAGAGTTACCTTAACTGCGTCAGCTAGCTTGCCTACACCAGCAGCAAGACCGTGACGAGCCTCCTCATTAAACTTAATATCTTTAGCCATTAGCTTGGGTCTCCTTATCCTTCAACTACTGCGTAGATTTGGTCAGACTTTAGAATGATGTACTCTTCGTCTTCGATCTTGACGTCATTTCCACCGTACTTGCTGTAGATAACAGTGTCGCCTACTTTAACGTCCATAGGCATGCGCTCACCATCGTTGTTTAGTCTACCTGCACCAACAGCTAGAACCTCACCACGTTGTGGCTTTTCTTTTGCGGCTTCAGGTACGTACAGACCACTCTTAGTCTGTGTCTCTGCAGCAGCCTGCTTGACAATGACATTGTCGCCCAGTGGCTTCAAATTCATTGCAATCCTCCTTTGTTGTGTTGCGGACATTTCAAAACGAACACCCTTTCTGGGTGTGGTTACCGTTAGATTAGCACTCTCATGTGCAGAGTGCTAACAACCCTTGTTATTGTAAGCAAGCACTCGCCATCTGACAAGCTTCGTTACCATTTTTTAATATAAGAATTAGGAATATCTAAGCGCGCCAGACTAAGATTTGTTTGGGGTTATTTCTACTTTCAAGGTTGCGCTACATCAAGTTGAAGAAAAGAGCCTACTACCCCCTTGCTACTTAGCTTATCTCGCCCTCTTAATAAAAACCTCAACAGTTCTCTCTAATTCCCCAGGCCCTTTAATCCCGGCAACAACCCACTCATCCAAATCTTTTTCATCCACTGAAATATCCTCAGAAAATACCTGGGTCTGTCCTTCTTGTAGTACACTTACATATCTTCCCGTGCTTTCGTCAAGAAAGAAGATAAGAAAGCTTGTTTCTCGGTACACATCAAGATCCAAATCACGAACAGATTCACCCAAACGATTCTCGATTATCTCTAAAGTGCGCACTACATCGGAATTGGATACAGCATTCTCAAGCCTTTCCTTAGCTTCTTCCACAGCTTCATTCGATTCAGCAAGGTCTTCATTAGCTTGCATAAGTCGCTCTCTGGCTTCTTCCGAGGCTTCATTTGACTCCGCAAGCCTTGTTCTGGCGCTCTCGTACTGCTCTCCTGCTCCTCTTAGGTCAGCTTCAGCCTCCGCGACTCTTCGTTGGGCCATCTCTTCTGAATCTGGCAGTGCAATAAAAAGAACAGCAACACATAAGGCAAAAAGCACGAACACGACAATCGACAGCGTCAACCATTTTCTCTGTGGTCGTCTTTCTAAGTTTTCTACTTCGGCCACCTTTTTAGAAGGCGCCTTCTGCGTTCTACTTGCTTCTTTGTTAGTCATTGACTGCTCCAAAACATCAAAACGTGTTAGATATGAATGTGTCGACTCAAATTGAGTAGCCCTAGTCAGGCTGGGCGTGCAAAGCCGTCCACAAAAAAACTGTTGCGGCCGTACGGTAAGGGGCCCATTCCTCTGCAAGTGCTTCTATAAGTTCTGGGGGTGCGCCCGGCTCTAAACCTTTTAGCTTTTCTACAGCACGTCGCAAGCCTCCGTCTGTTATAGCGAAAACATCTGGTCGACTTAGTGAAAAGATTAGATACATTTGCGCCGTCCATCTACCTATCCCACGTACCCGAGTCAGCACTTCAATAACCGCCTCATCGTCCAGACTTTCCAGCTCGCCGAAGTCAATGTGTCCGCCAACCACATGCTGGGCCAAATCTTGTATCGCAGCTGCCTTCGTGCGCGACAGTCCGCAGGCTCGTAGGTCTTCGTTGTCTGTTGCAAGAATTGTTTCTGGACTTATTACTCCATCACAGAATCTTTCAAGCCGCAACCAAATACTGCGAGCAGCATGTATCGAAATCTGCTGATCAATAATCGCGCGTGCCAATGCCCTAAATCCATCACCATCGGTATCAATGCTGGCCACTTCATACTGGTCAATAAGCGCACCTAGTTCATCATCAACTTCGCGCAAATACTGTGCTTCCTTGCCACGCGCAAAGAATACGAGTGAACTTTCTGCAATACTATAGGGCTCTCTAGACATGCATTAATCATGGCATATTTCTTAAAGTCTGCAAACCCAACGCAAGCCTATTCACGTCACTTGTATTGAACTAGTCAGAGGTATACAATTGTTCGAACTCTCACAGTTTCGCGCCAGAAATGGAGTGAACTATGTCCAAATCTAGCCAAAAAGAAATTGCACTAACAGAAAGTGTCCATCAGTCGGTTCGTGAAACACTTACCGTTGCGCGCCAGAAGGTGTGCTCTACCGTTAATTCTGCCATGGTGGAAGCCTACTGGGAAATTGGCAGACAAATTTACGAAGCGCAAGGCAAGACCGAACGTGCAGAATATGGCAAAGGGCTGGTAAAGTACCTATCCAAGAAACTTACGGACGAATTTGGCAAGGGCTTTACGGTCAGCAGCCTACACAGAATGCGCAAGTTCTATCTTGCTTTTCCAATTGTGGCGACAGTGTCGCCACAATTGAGTTGGTCACACTATTGCCTACTTATTCGCATTGATAGCGCAAAGCGTCGCAAATTCTATCTGGAGGAATGTGCATCAAACGACTGGTCCACTCGACAGCTTGAGCGACAAATTGGATCTCATTATTATGAGCGCCTATGTGCCTCTTCAGAAAAGGGAAAAGCTAGCGTGCGCAAAGAAATACATGAGGTTGAACCAAAGAGTGAACCTAGTCTCATTCTTAAAGATCCATTAGTGCTGGACTTTCTCGATCTAAAGGACAGCAGTAATTATCGAGAAAGCGAACTTGAGCAAGCACTCATCAATAAACTACAAGAATTTATGCTCGAACTAGGCAAGGGCTTTGCCTTTGCGGCAAGACAAAAGCGCATAAGTTCTGGGGGCAAGCATTATTATATTGATCTAGTGCTCTACAACTTCATCTTAAAGTGCTTTGTTTTAATCGATCTAAAAACGGGCAGCCTGACCCATCAAGATATAGGACAGATTGATTTTTATCGCCGCATTTATGATGACCTCGTGAAACAAGAAAATGATAATCCCACCATTGGAATTGCTCTTTCTTCTAACAGGGATGAGAATATAGCCCACTACTCGATACTTTCTGAAAAAAGCACTTTACTCACAACAAAATACAAACTCTATCTACCCACAGAAGAAGAACTCCAAAAAGAAATCGAACGTGAGAGATTAGCGCTAGAAGACTCTCTGCACTAATCAAGAGGGCCAGATGAATTGCAGTCTGCGTCTAGGCGCAAGTATGTGTTGCTGAAGTCCCCTGCTGCCCTTGAGGCCTGCTCATTCGCCTGCAAGCGTGCTACTGCTGTACGCACAATCATAGCCGCATTGTCCCCGCAGTATTTTAATGGTGGGATATGGACTTCTACTCCCTCTTTTGACAGGGCTTCTGTAAGCGCTTCGCGCAGCACCTTATTGGCAGCAACGCCTCCTGCCATTATGAAATGCTTAATGTCTGCTTCGCGGACAGCACGAACAGCCTTCGCTACCTGCACGTCTACCACCGCCTGCTGAAAGGATGCAGCGACATCGGGAATATTAAGGGTATCCCCTGCCTCTTCTGCCTGCCTAATGTAAGTAATAACTGCCGTCTTAAGCCCAGATAGCGAAAATGAATAATCCTTGCTGTGCATTAGCGCACGCGGAAAATCAATTGCATGAGGATTACCCTTGTCAGCAAGTTTTGACAAAATAGGGCCGCCCGGATAACCCAGACCCAACACTTTTGCGACCTTGTCAAAAGCTTCACCCGCAGCGTCGTCTAAGGTCTCGCCCAGGGTTCGGTAAGTATGAGGGCGCGGGGAATGGATCAGTGCCGTGTGTCCACCCGAAACAATCAGTGCAACGTAGGGACTGGGCAAATCAGTCAAGCCACCATCGCTTTCATCTTCAATAGCGCAAGCGTACAGGTGACCCTCTAAATGATTGATACCATAAAGAGGCACCTGAAGTACCCATGCAAGACCCTTTGCATAAGCCTGCCCCACAACAAGGGCGCCAATAAGCCCTGGTCTGTCGGTTGCAGCAATCCCCGTAAGCGCAGAAAAAGGAAGCTTTGCATCCACCATTGCCTGGTCAACTGCAGCAACAATAGCCTCGCTGTGCTTGCGGCTTGCAATTTCTGGAACGACTCCGCCAAAACGCGCATGAAATACCACCTGTGAAGCCACAACATTACTGAGAAGAGCAGTCCCCTCCATTACGGCAACTGCCGTTTCATCGCACGACGTCTCGATGCCCAGTAGCCTCGAAACTTGACCCTCTACACATGCCTGGTTTTCTGACGACTGCCAGAAATTAGTCAGTGCCTTTTGCAAAATAACAGCATCTTCTAAGGGATTGCTGTAATAATCTGACCGGCTTGCTACCTGCTCAAAGCCTAATTTCTTGTAAAGATTCTGTGCTGAACTATTACTCTGTCGCACCTCAAGAGTAAGACTGCTTGCGCGTTGTTCCTGCAGGTGCTCGAATAGTAAGTCGAACATCCTTGCAGCAATACCCTGCTTGCGATACTCAAGACGGACAGATACCTGTAGCATCTCTGCTTCCGTCACTGCTACGTTTGTGCCAATATAACCCACCAATTGCTGGTGTCCATCTGCTGCCGGCAAAAAGGCACCCAGCCATAAGGTCTTCGTGCTTTGCAGCTCATCAGCATATTGCTGTCTTGACCAATTAAAGTAGGCAACTTCATCAGAAAAGGTATGAAGGGCATCCAAATCATACGGGGTCAAAGCTCGCAAGGACACTGCAGACAATGCGGCGGCGGGTGCAGCAGCTGAAGTCGCACTGTCAACGCTGATATCAGCACCGTCATTACCCCTACTATCACCACCATTGTCACCGTGGCCACTCGCGTCACTACTACTATAGCGAGCTGGATGCTGTTTTTTCTCTGCCTCTTCAGCATAGGACAGCTGTGTGTACTGCGGCAGCACCGTGCCTGGGTCTCCCGTCTGGGTAAAGTAGGTCTGATCGAAGCAGTCCAGCAGATGGTCTGGACTTAATTGCTCTTCATCAATCGCAAGTCCGTAAAGCGGAATACCCAAAGCCTGCGTTATTCCTTTGGCCGTAGCAACCCCAATGCGCACTCCCGTGTAAGATCCCAACGTCACCCCAACAGCCACAGCGGCAAGCTCACTTCGATTGACTCCTGCCTGGTTCAGAGCTGCATCAATATGGGTAAGTAATTGCGTATTTGCTGCTCGCGGGGCTGGGTGAGTTTTGGCTATAACACTAAGCAACCTCTGCTCATCGTAGGCAAAAGCAGCTAGATTAATAACAATGTCATTACTGGAGGTATCAAAGGTCAACACGTACTTCGACATTATGTTTCGCTACTTTCTGCTGCAGGACTACCTTCTGCCACAAGATCATTTTTCACCATAGTGCTGCTTCCTGATACAGCGCTATTCTCTGTTGCGGTACCACTTTCTACTGCAGCAATAAGCGCTTCTCCCTGTGGGCTTTTTGCCTGAAGCTCAATGGCGCGCAATTCAGTACCTGCATTTCCACCTGCCGTATCCACACCTGCACCTGCACCTGCACCTGCACGTAAGGTAATCACAATATCTGCCACGTCCACAACTTCTGTAAACATATCGCCCCATTCAATAAGCGTTGCGCTGGGCTCCCCTGGTCGCAACACATCCCAAAAGTCCAAATCATCCAATTGCGCTGCGTTTTCTAGACGATATATATCCATGTGATTCAAGGGGATTCTACCTGTCCCGTAGTGCTTCAATAGGGCGAAGGTAGGACTGGTGATTGTTTCACCAATATCCATTCCAGCAGCAATCGCAGCTGCAAGCTGTGTTTTTCCGGCGCCCAAATCACCCGACAAAACGGTCACCGTCCCTGGCTGGATGTTCTGACCAATCATATGACCCAGCGCAAGAACGTCAGGTAAGCTTTGTGATTCTAGTACCTTCTTTACTTTAGTCATGTGCCACGCAATCTAATAGAATGAATTTTCATCAGTCCAAACCGTCGCTCCAAGCCATTAACCCTAATCGACAGCTTAAAACTGCCACCCTTAGCTAGCATCACTACTGGACAGAACTTGCCTCAAAGTAGTGGCCGCCTCAAAGAAGGGTTCACGTTTAGTGCGGTCGTAAATAGTGGCTGCTGGATGGTATAAAGGCAGTACTTTGAAGTGCTCTGTTTGCTGCAATTGACCCTGCAAGCTACTAATTCCCCGTGTAGTCTGCAGCAATGATTGCGATGCAAATTTCCCTAAAGTAACTACTACTGTAGGTCTAATAAGCTCCAACTGGATTTGCAAATAGGGACTGCAGGCAGCAATTTCCTCAGGTAGTGGGTTGCGATTATTTGGCGGGCGACATTTGACTACATTAGCTATATAGACCTCGTCGCGGTTAAGCCCCGCTTCAGCCAAGAACTCATCTAGAACTTTACCCGCGGCACCAATAAAAGGCTCTCCCCCTAAGTCCTCATTGCGACCAGGGGCTTCCCCTACAAAAACAAGCGCAGCATTGGCAGAGCCTGTCCCCCACACCACCTGGGTGCGAGACTGCGCAAGCGCGCAATTGTGACATTTCAATGCATGGTTTTTGAAACCCTGCATCGTTGACTCTGCACAGCTTGGCTCGCGCTTGCTATGTTCGCCCCAAAATGCTGCAATCTCTTCAGGGCTTGCTCCAACTTTAAGTTCAGGCATTGCGATAGACCTTTTCTAGACGATTTCCTAAACCACAAAGAATCTCATAACTAATAGTTTCTGCATGTTCAGCTAACTCATCTGTACTTATGTAATCCTCAGACTTGCCAAAAACAAGCTTCCGTGACTTTTTCGCAAGTTCACGAACGTTAGCTGCACTACTTTTAGAGCGCACCGCGCCCATCAGGACAAACTCATCCCCCTGCTTAACGCCATCGCCTGTGCTTGCAGCAGCCATAAGCATATCCATGCACACCCTACCAACCTGATCAATGCGCTTACCTGTTGCATCAATTACTATGTCCATCTTATTCGAGCAAAGGCGCGGAATACCATCTGCATAGCCCAGTGGCAAGGTAACTAAGTGCGAAGGTTTATGGGCGCGCCAGGATAGACCATACCCTACACCTTCACCCATAGTAATAGGCTTCACAAGACTCGCGCGGGCGCGCACACTCATTGCAGGGGTCAAATCTAAAACATCATAGGTGTCTTTTGAAGGATACTGCCCGTACAGTCCAATACCAATGCGCACCATGTCAAAGTGAGCCTGCGGCATCAACATAGTTGCTGCAGTATTACTGGCATGCACCAGTGGTGGGCGCAGGCGCAAATCATCTAGCCTACGAATGATGCCTTGAAACGATTCTAGTTGCTGGCGCGCATCCCAGTCACCTGCCACATCAGCGTTTGCAAAATGGGTAAAAATGCCTTCCATCTTAATCATAGGAACATCGGCGGCCTGCCTAGCTAGACTGACTGCCTTATCCGCACAGACTCCAATACGCCTCATGCCTGTATCAACCTTCAGATGATAGTTAATATTGCGGTGCTCCAGCATGGCATGTCCTGCCAGGGTCTGCAAAAAATCTGCAGTGGCTACGGTACAGGTAATATTTGCTTCAAGCAATTCTGACAGTGCCTCTTCAGGGGGTTCTGACAAAAGCAACACAGAAGTAGTAATGCCTGCTTTACGCAGAGCAAGAGCTTCTTCTACAGTAGCAACACTTAACCAAGTTGCGCCCGCATTCACTGCAGCCTGCGCTACAGCGGGGGCACCGTGTCCATAAGCATCAGCCTTCACGACTGCCATAATAGCTGGAGCTTTTACTACGCGTCCCTTAGCAGCAGCTTTGCGCTGTGCTTCCTTTTCCACTAACTGACGGAAAGCTATGACGTTTTCACGTATAGCCTCTAGGTCAATATCAAGCCACGCCTGCCTGTTTTTCGTCGTCACGGGCGACCTCCTCCGCGTCGTTAATCAGATTATCGCTTTCAGGGTCAGAGTCAGAGTCAAGATTATCAAGCAGTGCGCGCAATTCTTTAAACTCACGGGCTAGCTCTTCGCGGGTGCTGGGTTTTACATTCGCCTTGGGACGCGCTTGCTCCGTCAGGGCAACTGCAGATGCCACTGCTGTGGTCTGCGTATAAGAAAGTGACAAGTGCATTTCCACAATACCCATCGTGTCAGCATACTCTTTCGCAGCACCGTAAAGTCTGGGGTAGGGGCGCCCTCTTTCATCACGGGCAACCTCAACATCCAAGAATTTCATGCCAGAGAAACCCGTACCCAAAGCCTTTAGTACTGCCTCTTTCGCCGCAAAACGCAGGGCATAGTGGATCTCAGGCTGGGCTTTATGTTCGCAGTACCACTGCTCTTCTTCAGAGAAAAGGCGCTGCTTCATGCGACTGCGACGCGCCAAAGCTGTACGCATACGATCAATCTCTACTATATCTACCCCAAGGCCCACAACCATAGCAAACTACCTTGATAGTAACTTTTTCTCTACCGCGGTAATATCTTCTGGCTTATCCACATCAGCGCCAATGCTTGCATTGCTGGTGAGAATTGCAGCGCAGCGCAAATCTAATATTTTACCCAGGCGCTCCTCAAGGTCATCTGTCGAAAGTCTACCTGTAGCAAGCTTAAGCGCAAAACGTGCGCCCACCATGTTAGCCATCTTAAGGGGGTTTTTGCGAGCCTCGAAAACTTCCTGTCCCAATTCACGCAGGCGGTCAAAATGCTTCGAATCCAGAATCATTGCGTTACCACCCGTGACCTTGCCCTCACGTAGCTTAAAGAATGTGCGTTGCGTATCTGGATAGGCGGTCATCATGTCAACCTCTTTAACTAAGGGGTAGCTGATATCTGCCTGACGCTCAACTGTGGTGACAATAAAGTCATCAATGGCTTCTGGGGTCACGGAAGGAATGTCAGAGGTAACGCTGATTATCAGCCCCTCTGTCCCCGACGCTTTAAGAGCATTTACTCCTTCGATAATATTGTCAGAGATTTGCCCATCACTGAAAATTATCTTATCAGCAAGGTGCTCCCAGCCACTCGTGTCTTGATTGGGGGGCAGAACTACAGCGATCGTGCGGATATGCCTTGCCTGACGAAGCGCCTCCAGCACCCACTGGACCATCGGCTTTCCTGCGACAAGCACCATTCCCTTTACAGGGGTCTGAGGATTAATGACGCTGCCATCGCCCCCGGCTAGAACAAGTGCATCAACTGTTGGAATTTCATTTTTCATCTGTTCTATTATAGAGCACTCTAGTCAGGTTGAATGCGAATACCTTCTGCGGTCGTTGATGTCTCTGCAATCCAATGACCGTGCTTTGCGGCTCTTTGTGCAACAGTACTCATATCACAAGCAGTTACACAGTGTGCCCAGCAAGCACTGCCAGAACCCGCTACCTGGGCAAGCTCCACTTTATTTTGCGTCCGCAGCCACGCCAAAGCTTTCCCTGTTTCAGGCGAGACTTCCACAGCTGCGCGCTCAAGGTTATTCTGCCACACATCAATGTCATGCGTAGCTTGAGGATTATTGTCAAACGCTTTATACACTGCCCCTGTAGGACTGTGCGCGCCCTTTGGGCAAAGCAGCAAGATGGGCAATTGGGGCAGCGGCTCACAGGACTCCTTAAGCATTTCTCCCCTACCTGTCATCACGCTAGCAGTTGTAGGAGCCAGGAAAAGAGGTACGTCTGAGCCAAGGCTCGCTGCAAGATTAAGGTGTTCCGGACTACTAGGTTGCACATCCCACATCTTCGAAAGTGCAAAAATGACAGCTGCTGCATTGGATGATCCTCCCCCCAGGCCGGCGCCATGGGGAATATTTTTTTCAAGTTCTAGGTGAACTGCAGGAAGATCCTTATTGTGTAACTGCGCCATAGCTTTTACAGCTTTAACAACCAGATTGTCAGCGGCCGGGATTCCCAAGTCAGCTGAAGTGCTGAACTGAAAACTTTCAGCAGAACGCACGATTAGTACATCATGCAATGAAATAAGGTGAAAGAAAGAATCTACCTGATGATAACCATCGCTTCGGATGGGTCCCACTGATAAGGAAAGGTTAATTTTTGCAGGAGAGACAACTTTCAAGATGGCTTAAATCCTCAAGGTGGTCTAGGTTAAATACTCCACCCAAGGAAAGATGGTTTCTTTGGTTTCATGATGAAGAACTTCTACTGCACCTGTAAGAATGTCGACATACTGATACGATGCACGTGTCTTGCGATTGCGCTTTTCATGAACCTCTAGCACAAATAAAGAGGGGTGCGTTTGTGTAATGCGGCCATGTCTCTCGAGAATCTTAGAGCGACCTAAATTTGCCTTGATGCAGACAAAATCGCCCTGCATCTCTTCCAAAGTGCCCTTAATGCGCGTAACTGCTTGAACTGGTTGAATTGTTTCCATGTATTTGTAGTAAATCCTTGAATCATGCGTGAATGTTAAGCTACTCAACTGACCATTGTAACAGAAATCAACAAAACATGCAGGTCAAACTGATGATTTTATCTAGAAACTTTGATAGTGCTCACATCACGCGTGCCAGCTTTAGCAACACCGCAGGCCAGAAGGCTTGAATGCTTTACATTCTTTGTTGACTGATCTGAAAAACGATAATAGCATTCGTAGCAGGTTCTGGCGCCTCTTATTGCTTTTGCCGCACAAATGGGACAAGTCTTCATCATGTTCATGGCTCCTCATTTCTAGTTGTCGCAACTCTTTGTCATAACGTAATCGCCTGGCTTAAGCCACGGACAGGGGCTTGCAGGACGCTCCATTACACTTCGAGTTCCCTTGGGACTACTACAGACCTTATTAGGGGGCACATCTCTTTTGCAGGCAATCACCTCCCCTTTACTGTTAAGGAAAGCCAAATCAAGCGGATACCTCATACCATAGGTATGCACCCCTCTGCACGGAATAAGATGAAGAGCATCAAAGGCAAGCTGGTGCCGCGATGTGCCCAACAAGCCTTTCATGCGCGAATAATAGGTAGTCACTGTCTTAATGTCCATAGTTGCATCCTCATAGCTTTGCCCTTCTGCAATCTTTAATCTTCTGCAATCTTGATTTTTACCTAAAGTCCCCTGCTTAAGTTTGCCCCTGGTCTAAAGTCCCGTGCTCCAATAGATAGTAGGTGTTTTTTTGCGCGTAAGACCGCCAGATTCAGACGCACCCGCGTTAGTCAAAATCCCTGAAGCAAACAGCTCATAATCCAAGGTGAATTGTAAAGTTCTCTTCTGTAGGAAAAGTTCTCCACTTTTTTCAACATCAACCTGCACCCGGTAAGGCCCCTTCTCTCCGCCCTCATATCCCATAGCCTTATGCAAGACCTGACTTGCAACAAGTGCAGGATCCTCGGAAGAATTGACAAGAATCCTTGCCACTTCTCCTGTAACACGATCAAAACGAGCAAGCTCTGCCACAAACATGCCAGCATTTACCACTATGACCAGCACTAAGAGCACCGCAGGAATAACGATGGCAAGTTCCGCCGTCATCTGTCCCCTTTCACTTAAGGCATCCCCTGAGACACGCTGTATATATCTGCACATATGTTTAATAGAATCCTGTACGTACCCGCGCATACACCTACTCATCCTATGCCCCTAAAGCAGCAAAGAATTCTTCTTCTTTACTGCGGATAAGGACAAACACCCTCGATGCCATACCCTTAACCGTCTCACTAAACGGCAGAGGAATACTGACACCCAACACCTGAATCTTCATCATCTCTTCAATGCGCTTACCCACATCCGCATCAAGCTCATTAATCATGCCTGCTAAGTTTTCACGCAGTCCTACAATGGATGCTCCGCCACTCTTTTCAAGGCCATCTTTCGCGCTTCCAATCGACGTAACAATACGTCCTTCAAACCCACCTGCACTACTATCCCCAACCTCAGATGTGTTCACTAGTACCGGGACAGGACGTCGCAAGTCAGGTGCAGATATTTGTGCTGTCTCGAAAAAAGAGTCTAGGCTTTTTGACATCACTGTATCTAGGCCAAAAGGAAGTCCTGACACAAACTCTTTTAGGTTATTGCTGCCCTTTGTGTATAGGGATAAACAGCTACCCCAGATGCGAAGAAGAAAACCCGCAATCCCCCCACCTCCACCACTGCTGCTCACTTCTGAAAGGGCCCCCGAAGGGACACCCGAAGAAGTCAATGGTCCGTCCTCAGTAACTAGGTTGCGCATGAGCTCCGCAAATCCTCCCTCAGCACCTCTTTCTGCCAAATCGTGGGACTCTGACAGCAAATCAGGAATGGTTGTTTCTGCTTCAGAGGGCATCATTCTGGCACCCGCCATCGCGACTTGCCTACCTAGTACTACATCACCAGAGTCAGTAAGCGCGGGTAGAGCAAACGCCGGCAACCCTCGTTCCTGCGTTGACATAACAATGCAAAGATACCCTCTTGCCCCCGCCGGCGTATAAGTCAATCTACCACCCAGCAAATAACTCTGAGCCTCTTCTAATAGACGCTTCAGCGCTGACTCTGTTCTTTCCTGGATAATATCTTGCTCTTCCCGCAATTCTTGCTCTGCGGCGTACCATCTGCGTAATGCAGCTGCTTCCCTGTTCCATGCAGACACATACTTAGTCATGTGCTGCTCCCAAGCCTCTAGGGCCTGCCAGTGGGTCGGCGAACAAAGCAAGCAGGGCGGATGGTCTGTGTCCCCTACAACATAACTCAAGGTATGATTTCTTATTTCTCCAGCATTTGAAAGACCGAAACAGTTCGATTGTTGATGATAAGCCTTCCTTTCACCCTGTTCATGCACTACTAGATAGATGCGCTCCTGCTTTACTGAATTAAGTAAAGTGCTCACGGTCAAATCTTGAACGTCTGCACCCTCTGAGTTTCTTGCAGTATCTAAAGTTGACTTAACTTCTGATTCTAAAGATTGTGCAATGTCTTTATGATCTTGCCTATAACGCTCTTGTAACGTCTCCCTATTGCCGCCACTGTCGGTAACAGGGACAAGTCCTACTTGCGCTGGAGCTGACTTGTTCATCAGTTCCGACCAGCCCCTTGCAAAGTCATCAATAGCCGAAAGGGGATTCCAGAAGGGACGTGCTGTACCAGCTGGTAGATAGATATCTAAACGAAAGCACTCATCAATGGCCGCCTCTACTTCATCTTCAAGCCTTTTGACCTTATGAGCAGACTCTCTATTGTCCTCGCTAGCAGCGCTTACTTCTTCAAGTAATTGGTCTTCACTTTCAGGAAAGCCTGTCAGGTGCACTTCTCCCTTTGCGGGAAAAGGAAGAGCAATTGCCATATACCCTGTTCCGTTGAAACCTTCTAGATGATGAGAGTTTTCATTCGCGACCTGATAGGCCTGAGCCATCGCTAGATACGGCGTCGCATCACTTACCTTGGATGCAAAGCTGTGAGCCTCTTTGGCAAATCTGCGTCGATTTTCACTGTAATTTTTATTAAACTGAACCGATCGCTCAAAGAAGGCCGCAGCGCCCGCCCCGCCCACAGGTGCACTAAGCACTGTCAGTAAGCCCGCCACTATCGTCACTGCATGCAATACAAGCCCAAAAAGATTTGCAGATAGCAACAGGGCATCTAAAGCCTGAATAAGCATGACAGACTTTGCAGTAACATCAGCTGCTGATAGGGCGCTAATATCTGCAACGGTTTGAATATCTGAAGATGAGGAGTTCGTCCAATACCACTGCACACTCGAAGCTAGCAGCACTACACTAAGCGCTATTCCCAGCACAATGGTCAGAGAGGTTGACCCTTTTTCGTTTTTAAACCATCTAAGCTTCATCTTTTCTCACCTTGACCTGCCTGTAATCTGTCCTGCCTACAGTCTAGACGGCACTAGGGCTGGACATGCCCGTAGTGCTGCGGGGCATTTTTGGGTGTTCCCTGGACCCCTATCTGTGCCCCGCGAGTAACAGCACGACCACTTACTTCTACGTCTTGACTGATGCCTGCACCTAGCAGAAGTCCTATTAAGGGCAAGGGTTCCTGCTTTACTGAAACAACAACTTCTATCTGATCTGATCGCGCGTCACCTGCAACATCGATGCGCAGGGTTCCTGGAATCCTAAAAGCTTTGCCACGGGGTAAACCCTCAAGCTTATCGCTTGCATAGGCACGAATAAGGATCTCTTTGCTACCAGTTGGGTTTGCATCTTCAGTTGCCACAATGCGTCCTATGCCAGAAGCGATTTGACCTAGGGCCATTTGGGTATAAAGGAATACAGCAGGCTGCAAAGTAAGCAGTATAAGCACACAGCTCAGCACTATCACGTAGGGCAGCTCTACCAACGCCTGTCCGTCTTCTCTCTTTAGTGAATGATAAGATCTTTTGCCCATTGTTCACTTCCAGAGCCCTGCGAAGGCAAGGTGTATGGGGCCCTTAAATAAGTTTTATCGCTATGGCTTCCTCGCTCACTTCCTGCAAGGGCAAAGTATCCGTACAATCCTGCAAGTGCAACTACAGCCGCAAGACCAATGAAGGTAGCAATGACGTATTCTGTGCTTGCCTGTCCCTGGTCACAGGTAACCTTCGTCCTAAGTTTGATTCTGGCTCCAAGACTAATGTTTTTAAGGCAGTTTTTTGCTTTCTCTGTAAGAGTGCTTACTTGATTCCTCATTAGATGATGGCACCTAGCTGCTCAGTAATGCTTTGCCACACACTGGTTAGCTGCTCATGAAAAGCAATCGCCAGAATAATGCAGGCAATAACTATTACTGCCAAAATAATGACGTACTCTGCCACACCCTGTCCTGATTCTGACCTACAGTTACGACAAAACTTCATGCTGATCGCTGACAAACTCTGACAAAAGCGTACTGGCCAAAAGAGTAATCCGTTCATTGTGCATACCTTCTTTCTTTCTGTTTATTCTGTAGTCGTCCTCACCAACAAAAGATAAAGACGCCAATCAACAAAATTACAACTGCAAACCTTGCAAAACCTGGGACATAATTGGCCCCATAAGCAAAATCAAGACTGCAGGAACAATGCATAATCCCAAAGGGGCAAGAATCTTAACGGGAGTCTTTGCAATACGTTCTTCAATACGCACGACACGATACTTCCGAACATCTTGTGACAACACATGTAAAGCAGGACCCAAAGCTGATCCCAAAGTGAAGGCCTGACGTAGAGCATTAACAAAACGTAACACCGCTTCTTCCTGCAAAGATTCTGCCAGTCCTTCAAAAGCCTTCATGCGCGAAAGCATTCCTGCCTGATAAGCTTGTTCTGCACGACGAAATTCACCTGCAAGCGGAGTATCGTAACTGGATAAATACCACTCAAAAGCCTGATCGATAGAAAGGCCCGCACCTAAGGCAAGAGAAAGAATATCGACCATCTCTGGCAAATCGTGCATGCAACTGTCTTTTAGTTTTTGCGATTTTTGTTGTTCGATTTTTGATATAAGTGGCAGGATAACTATTCTGATTACAGGGAGCCTCGATGCTCGAACGAGCAAAGCCACAAGCGTATTTCCCATTTCATCGAGCATGTTCTCTGCTTCATCTTTATGTGTAGGTCTATCTGTCACTGCAGAAAAACCCTTTAATCCTTGAAGCCTGTTTTGGATTGTGCGCCGCCGGGAACTCTTTGCCTGTCGCATCACTAAGGACGCAAGCAGGGCTGCAAAAAGAGCAACAAAAAGAATAGTCCCCAATGCCAAGATAAGAAGTGATCCATGGAAAACTGCCTGTACGGTTACGGCATCATACATAAATATTCACCACCGAACGCACCCATAGAAAGCCTACGGTTATTAAGCACAGGGCAAGACCGAAAAGAAATTGTCCCCCTGAAGAACTCAGCCATAAGCCTAGGTATCCTGGCATCACAAGTGACATAAGCCCAATAAGCGCAAAAGGGACAATCCCCACAAGGCGAACGGAGCTTCTTCCCTGTGCTGTCTGTACCCTAAGTTTCTTGTTCAGCATTAAATCTTGTCTAATAGACGTAGCGGCCTGCTCAAAAAGTGCAGGTGTGTTTCCGCCGACTCGTGTACTTATCTCTAGCACCGCAGCAATGGACTTTAGCTCGCGCAGCTCTGCTTCTGCTGAGAGATCTTTAAGACTTTTTGAACAATCACGTCCTAGTCTGACATCAGCATCAAGACGCCTTAAGATATCCATAAGTGGACTATCCTCAGGCTGCGCTTCAAGAACGAAACTCAACGACTGAGGAAAAGAACGTCCTGCCCTCAAAGACTGCGCTAACTCATCAAGCATGTCAGGCAAAGATTCCCGCAGTACCTGTCTTTTCTTATCTGTCATCGCTTGCAGGTAAATAAGGCTGATTACTATAGCGAGCAACGTCACCACAAGAGCCATTATTGCTGAACTGATTACCAAGACCAGCAAGGCTCCTAGCCCAACAGCCATAAGCCACCACCGTAAAATAGTTTCACTTTGCCTACTTAAGCCAGCGCGGTCAAATAGCCGCAGAAGATTCCTGCCTGGCCGGAAGCGCAAGCAAAGCGCGCGACACAACAGCTGCTGATCTAGGGTTCTAGAATCTTCACGCTGCGTCACCTTAGAGCTATTTAGGGTGCCTTCCTTTAAGCGAGAACTTAGACGTCGTTCTTCCTGCCTTTTCTGAAGCCTTTCAAGAAACCAAAGGGCAAACAGACTGCAGGCAAGTGCCATCCCTACAAAAAAGACGGGCGCGAAAACCCATGAAGCTACGGTAACGTTCTGCATAACACTGCTCTGCATGAACCCATTAAGCATGAGTTGTCGCCACCCAATCAGACAGCTCTTTCTTGCTTACAAGATTGCGCGCTGTTAGGGAATCCATAAAACGTGGCATATGCGGAAAAATATGCCTACCCAAAACGGTGCCATCGTCCCCTGCTCCTGTTTGCTCAAAACGGTAAATCGTCTGCAAAGAAGGGCTACTGCTTTGGCCTGCTTGGCGAACTGATGCCCCTTCATTCAGCTCACTACCCACTGCAGGACATAACTCGACAACTTCCACTATGCGCCGAACTCCATCAGAGCAGCGCTGCACATGCACAATAAGATCCAATGCTACTGAAATCTGTGCTTCTACCTGCTGCTGAGATTGCTCTGTTCCGTAGCCCACCATGGTGATAAGCCGCGTGATGACCTCATGAGGAGTATTGGCATGCAGAGTTGTAAGCGAACCATCATGTCCTGTGTTCATAGCCTGTAGCATCTCCAAAGCTTCAGCCCCTCGGACCTCTCCGACCACAATACGATCGGGTCGCATACGCAAACTATTAATAACAAGATCACGCAAGGATATCTCTCCGTGTCCTTCAAGGTTTGAAGGACGTGCTTCCAATCGCAGCACATGTGGATGCGCCGAGAATTTAAGCTCTGCTGAATCTTCAATAGTGACAATGCGTTCATCACTTGGGATCTCTAGCGATAAGGCATTAAGTAAGGTCGTCTTTCCACTACCCGTACCGCCGCTTACAGCAATATTTTGTGCAGAGAGTACCGCCCAGCTAAGCAGGATTGCTACTGAATGATTGACGCTATCCGCCTTTGCAAGATCATCTAAGGAAAAGGTCATCTCGCTAAACTTTCGAATCGTAAGCAAAGATCCACTAAGCGATATAGGAGGGATGACAGCATTTATACGATGGCCCGCTGGCAATCTGCCGTTCACCATAGGATTTTGCTCATCAATACGTCTGCCTAAGGGTGAAATGATTCGATCAATTGTCATGCGCAATTGCTCTTCAGAAGCGTAGCTATCAGGACTAAGAATTGTTTTGCCCGCACGTTCAAAAAAGATTTTATCTGGTCCGTTTACCATGACTTCAGTAACGCTCGGGTCAGCCAAAAGGGCATCTATGACTCCTAGTCCTAAGACTTCACTCACTGTTAAGGTGACAACTCTCTCACGTTCACTACGCAGTGCAATGCGCGCAGCACCTGTTGTGGCTAAACGACGCAAGACTTCCTCAATCTCTTTGCGCGCCATATCACCGTCAACATTAAGCAGAGCCGCAATGTGCTCTGGAGCAAGAATTGAATACAACTCTGTTTTAAGTAGTTCAATCTTTTTACGCACGACGAAGTAACCCCTTTCTACGAGCAGCTTTTGTGTAACTTGTTCTCTGTCCACTTCTCTTTTTATTCTTTGGATTGCGTGCTGGTGTTAGCAGACGTGCACCACCTTCACGGCGCATGGCATAACGTAGGCTTACTGCATCATGCACGCGCAAATCACTCCGTATAGCAATTTCATCAAGAACCTCATAGAGCTCTGCCATAAAGGGTGTCTGACTTAAAAGCTGGGCAAAGTCTCCGCTATCAAAAAGATCTGCCAGCTTCGTGCCAGCATCATGAACCGTAAACACTTTCTCTGCATTAAGCACCTCTGCAACATCTTGAGAACCTAGGCCGTCGGCTCTAACACGATTCATCACAAAAAGAAGTCTTGATGCAGGAATCCCCACTCTACGACATAATTCTCGCAGTTCAATAGTTGCCCTTACTCCCACTATGCTCTGATCTAAGACACAGATGGAAAGATCACTCTGCTCTAGCAATTCCGAGTGAAAGAGTGTCCAATATGCCCCTGTGTTCACAAGAAGCAATTCATGTTCACGACGCAATCGGTCAAAGGCCGCAGGTAAAAATTGTGTAAGCAATTCTGTTTTTTCTGGAACGGCACGCGGTGCATAAAGGCGCAGATTAGGAGTAAGTTGCCTGCCAAATCTACGTAAGCCTTCTGCAGACCTTCGTGACTTCTGTCCCTGTGAAACCTCTTCTAGAAAACTCTGCATATCATCTGCTGCCAGATAATTTCCCTCATTCTGTAAGTTCTCTTTGGCATGATGTACGTCCTGCCAGCCTAAGGTCTGCTGTCCTGTTGATCCAAAAAGAAAACTGAGGTCACCAAATTGCAAGTCGAAATCAATAAGTGCCGTATCTATATGGGCCTCTGCCGCCAAATAGGCAAGCGCGCTAGAAAGGGACGATCTGCCTGCTCCGCCGCGCGCGCCTATAATGGGCACGAGTACTGCACGCCGCTCAAGATTCTCAAGGTTTTGTCCAGATGAAAGGGTCATGCCAGGCTGTCCTGCTACACTGCCCTCTGTCTGGTTTAAAACACGATGCTCGCTCGCTTCAATCACGCGCTCGAGCACCCGACTGAGTTCTATTAAACTAGCCTGCCTGGTAATAGTAGCTTTTGCGCCAGCAAGCATTGCTCGCTGAATACCTTCCGCATCATCTTGTCCAACTACCATAACAATACTTAGGCTGGGATAAGAAAGCCTAAGGGCATCACAAAGGTTTGCCGGTGAAATATCTGAAACCAGGCTGTCCACTAAAACAAGTCTACGAGTGGCTGAATCATCCAAGCTAAGGGCTCGCAAGCATTCTGAGCCTGTGCGAAAAGTGTGGACCACCCGCACCTCACCAGTCGTCATAAGACTTGATAGCTCCAACGGAAACCGCTTGTCAGAACTGACTAGGGTGAGAACATCCAGCAATGCTTCAGGCATAGGCTACTCACCCACCTCAGCGACTAAGGAATTTTCTTCTAAGTTCTCTGTATCAAGACTTAGCGCCTCTCTGGGTAGCACAAAGTGTAAAGTGCTTACTCGCGCAGCAGTAAGTATCTGCTCCACCTGCTCATTAGGAATGGCAAGGGTTACCCAGTTCAATGACTCTGTACCACCCACAAGGCCCTGTGTACTTACGCCACCAGTAAGGGCAATTCGTGACTCATCTGCCTGAGGGTCACTGCTTGCTTCTGCAAATTCCGCTTGAGTCGCAGCGATGTTTGAAGAAAGTACCTCTATATAACTTGCAAGTTCAGATACTCGACCGTCCGATGTTCCCGCCATAAGTGTTAGGCGCATGCCGCGCAATAATTCTCCACCCAAGGCATGAACATCATCAGCAGGCAAGGTCACTGCTGTCATACCTTCAGATAAGCGGTCAGCTGGCAGCTGTCGATCAAAAACTCTTGAAGCTGCAAGTGCTTCGTTCTTTAATATTATTGCAGCACTGCGGTGTCCCTCAATCTGCTCAAAGTCTTTAGCCTCAATTGCCCCTTCAGGCAGACAAAACCTAGGCCAAGTCTGCTCTTCAAAAAGACGCTCGCTCAATAACGTTCCTGGCTCTATTCGACTACGTGCAACCATGACATTCACCGCCCCACCTTTAAAATCCTCAAGCAGTTCAGCGTGCATACGATTTGCGGATTGAGCCTGCCCCCACAAAAAGAGGGCGGCACACAGTGCAGCAAGGACACCTGCAATACTCGAAATGACGATACGTCTTCTCTGCGTCATAAGATCCTCCTGTTTAAACTTCGCCTGCTTTGCTTATGCATGCCTCGACAGGTATAGGCTTCAGCAACTAATTTGATGGCGAGCAGCCCACTGCACTCTGGGGCATCTGCGTTGCAGTAGGCACTGCTCAAATCAAGTAGAGAAATCCTAACAAGAAGTGGTTAGAGACCGATTAGACCCTCGTTAAAAAAGGTTTAAGAGAAAATTAAGGACGAATTAGAGATAGCTTAAAGTGCTATAAAGCGCCTGCAGAAAGCGAAGACATTCGCACAAAGATATTTAAACTTCATTTTTCTTTTTATGAATACTAGACAACAGGACGAAAAATCGGTATTATTGCTAGTCGCTGTGTTTGTGGCAGCAGACTGTTTAGCGTGGGGGTATAGCTCAGTTGGTTAGAGTGCTGGCCTGTCAAGCCAGAGGTCGCGGGTTCAAGTCCCGTTACTCCCGCCAGTATCGTTGCTGATGAGTTCGCGGTACGAAAAATGGGCCGTTAACTCAGTTGGTAGAGTCGCGGACTTTTAATCCGTTGGTCATAGGTTCGAGCCCTATACGGCCCACCACAGTTCATAGCTCGCCGCAAGACAGCAGGTAACACTGCCCCCTTAGTCTAGCGGCCAAGGACGTCGTCCTTTCCGGACGAAATCGGAGATTCGAATTCTTCAGGGGGCACCACTTAGCTTGTTGATAAGTGGGCGATTGGCGCAGCGGGAGCGCAGGGCCCTTACAAGGCCAAGGTCACTGGTTCAAATCCAGTATCGCCCACCATCTCATCCGTAACTTTCTTCTTTTCCCATTTCTGGAACAGTAAAATCAGCCTTTGGGACAACCTTGGATACAGCTCGGAACGCCTCGCAAGTAAATCATCAAAGATACTTCCTACAGCCTTACATCAGTGCCCTTTTCACGCGTTATTAGGGTACGCAAGAAGGTAACGCTCAAAATCACAAACTGGTCAGAATTCGCAGAACGTCATGCCCTCTTACTCTGTTTGCATTTGGCAGATTTAGCCAAGCAGAATGATTCTGGTCTTCCAGTACTGCCCATGTAGAGCGAAGTCTCTTCTTATCAGAGCCTCGCAGTCGATCACGCTCGAAAGCGACCTCTGTAATTAGGCTTGCTAGCAGTGCAACGTCATCAAGGTGTCTGCATCTGTCTCTATTGTCAGCACTGTAGGCAGCTGATTTCAAAACTAGCGCACCTAGCAAATCTGGCATCCAAAAGCTTAGCAAGCTTTCTGATCCTTCAAGGCTGACTAGCATCTTGCGATCTATGGCCTGTGCTCCACCCAAAGCTTCCATCAAGGGTACCTGTCCAAACTTGGCAACCTTACGCTTTCCGCTGGGCAAGTGTTCAGCAACCAACACATCGACTATCTGGTCTTCACGTTTTAAGCAATACGTTGGAGACTTGCGAAATGCTGGTTCTTGCATCTGAAACCCTAGAGTCTCTAGTCCATTGATAACACGTTCGATATTTTGAGTATCTGATAAAACATCAATTAGCATATCTACATCAACGGTTGCTCGTGATTCAAATCCTGCTATCATGGCGTGTGCTTGCACCATAAGACCACCGACTAGCAGCCAACTGTCAGCCTCAATGCTTGCAATAACCTCTCCAACGATATCCCAAGGTGGCAATATCTGAGAATAGGGAAATCCTAGCCTAGTCACGCCAAGCCTCCAATAGCTTCTTAAGCATCTTTAGTCCTGCGCGACGTTCGCGCTCGTTGGCAGATGTCGTCAAATCTACTGCGGCAACTGCGATGGGCATCTCACTTAGCTCTATTAAATCAAAGGGTGCGTCATTTATAATCCTTGCGATTGCATTTGCTCTCCCGCCAGTAACTGCAAAATTGCGCTGGACAAATCCTTCCAGATTGTCTCGCACAATGTATCCTTCCAGATGACCTGCTCTTGTAGTTAGCTCAAATTCAGATATTAGCTTAGAGCTTGTTCCAGATAAAACTAGGTCTTTAGTGGCAGCAACAAAGAAGGATTCATCAATGCGCAGATGCAAAAAGTCAGCACGCTTACGCACTAGCCATACTAAATCCTCTGCGCTCACTTCTTGCAGGAAAATACGCAACCTTCTAGACTGCTGATAGGTCAACCAATCAACTTCAAGTCCTGACAACAACCATAATGCTGCCCAGGCAACGTTACCTGATAGTGGACGCCCTCTGCCCTGTCGTATGCGTGCGTAGCCATTCAGGGACTCCACGCCGACCAGGAAAGCCTCTCCAGCAGTACGAACTGCTTCTAATTCGCCAGCATGTATAAGCTGTACTACCTGATGAGTCGTAACTCCCAGTATGTCAGCAGCTTGCTTTGTGGTGTACTTCCCACCCACAAAAGCAGTATCTTTTCTTTCGACTGAGTCAAACATACATAAATAGTATCATGTCGTAATATTTATGTAAATCATAAATATTCAAGCATGAAAGCAACTGTAAGTATTGTGCTCATAAGGCTCCCTAAGCAGCAACACTATTCAAAAGGTGCTATTCCAAAGTTACCCCAGACCTCTGAAGCCGCAGCTTCATGTATCTCGACATACGGTGCACGCCATTCGCTAGGAAGTGTCGTCAGGTACAGATTATCCGAGCCCACTCCGCGCATTCCGCGGGCCACCATTGCCAGTTCGAAAGGTGTGAGGTTGGTAGTGGTATTATCAGCAAATGAATTAGCTACAAAGGGAAGACGCCACACAGGGACATCAGTCAGCTGTGAACCCATCGCCCTTAAGAATTCTTGCTGGGCTCGCATTCTGCCAAAGTCCCCATCAACAAAGCCATCTCTATGTCTAACAAAGGTAAGTGCATGTGCGCCATCTAGGGTCTGTAGCCCAGGCTCTATGCGAGAAGCGCTTCCATCTGGGGTAATGTCCCCTTGAGGATCATCAATAGCAAAGGGCACATCCATTTCAATTCCACCCATGGCATCAACAATGCCCTCAAAGCCCCAAAAGTTAAGGGTAATAAAATGATGAACGTCTTGTCCAGTCACGTCTTTAACAGCCTGAATTGCCATATCAGACCCACCAAAGGCGTAGGCAGCGTTGATTCTTTGCGTTCCGTAACCAGGAAGCTCTACTCTAGTATCACGGGGAATGGACACCATCCACATTCTATTATCGACAGGATCTATACGCGCTAAGATTATAGTATCTGCGCGAGCCCTCAGGTCAGGATCGCGTGTGTCTGACCCAAAAATGGCAAGATTGAAAGGCTCAGTCGGAAGAGGCGTCTGCGTATCAGTCAGCGAAGCTGGAACCTCTGAAACCGTCATCCTGTTTTGCAGGCTAATGTAGTAGGCTACGCCCCCAGCAAACACCAGAAGCAATACAAGTCCTACTGCATATAAGAATTTCTTAAATTTGCCGCGTGTGTGTCGCGTGCGACGTAGATTCTTTGCGTTTTTACCAGCAGAGGTCTGACCATGGTCAAAAGAAGGGACAGCCTCCCGGTTTCGATGGGGATTTTGATGAAAGGTTTGTTGGCGTGGGTCTCGCTGTGGATTCTGATTTGGGCTTCGATTTACCACAGGTCTTGAGCTGCGATTCAGTCTCTCCCTTAATTCTTTGTCCATATGCTGTACCGCCTCTTTCTTAAAATTCGTATCCTTACTTCATATTAGCGAATCGTAAGGATCTCGAAGCCTTGTCGCAGCAACTGTTTCCTAACTGCACCAAGATCAAAAGATAGCAACTGCTCGCGGTTTGACTCTTCTTCGCGACATTTTTGAAGAACCCAATCCTTTTCACCCAGGGACAAGAGCTCTTCTCCTAAAGTAATAAGAGTACCCTCATCAAGCGCCTCAGAAGAAAGAGTGGTCCTTAGCTCATAGTCAACACCGCTGTCCTGCAGCACTGCAAGGCTCTCGCGCACTGCTTCCCCGCTTCCCTTTAAGCCTGTTAGCCTGTCATAGTGGGAGGAAGAGTCCTCCAGACCAAGAGAGGCGGCGTCAAGGGAAACATCAAGTGCACCACTACCACTACTGCCATCAAAAGAAGTCTTAATATCAAACCCCACCCAGTCAACAAGGGATCTTCCCTCATCGTCCTTCTGAGCTAGCAACATTCTAAGCTTCGCAGGACTAGTGCCATTAGTATGAAGTCCAACTAAAAACCCCACGTCCCTAACCTCACGAATTAGCTCTTCAAGATAAGGGCAAACTAGGGGCTCTCCCCCAGAAAAGACCACACCATCAAGAAAACCTCTCCGCTTTTCTAGTTCAGGAGCAATTTGTCCCCAAAGAACATCGTCCTCTGCAGGGGCGGCTGAAAGCAGGTGCTTATTGTGACAGTAAGAGCATTTCCACGGGCATCCCTTAAGAAAGACCGTGGCAGCAATATGCCCCGGCCAATCTACTGTCGAAAAGAGGGAAATCCCTCCAATCCTGTATTTACTTAAGTTGTGCAGCAGTCTTAAACGTTGCTTGAAGAGTCTTCGAAGTAAACTCTCTCTGCGAACTCACTCTGCTTTCCATTGTTGAATGAAGATGCTGGACGGTGATAGCCCATCACACGTGTCCACACCTCACAAGGGGTTCTCTTGCTATCGTCAAGCTTTGATGTTTCAGTAGCACTTGCCGCTGTCATATTATCGGGTGTCATTGTTTTTCCTCTCTTGTTTATGCTTTTATTCTTAAAACAGTATTCGGTATTTGCGCTATGTAGTTACGATAAATGCTAATCGCAGTCCTCGCTTACAGCCTAAACCTAGGCAGCTGCGGCTTCCTCTGCTAAGAGGTCATCGTCACACTTCGGGCAATATTCATGCTCACCAGCGATATATCCATGCTTTGGACAAATCGAAAACGTCGGTGTAATCGTAATATACGGCAGGCGGAAACTCTCCAATGAGCGTTTAACAAGGTTCTTGCATGCCTCTGCAGAATTCAAACGTTCAGCCATGTAAAGGTGCAGTACGGTACCGCCTGTATATTTAGACTGAAGTGCTTCCTGACGCGAAAGTGCGTCAAAAGGATCTGCGGTAAATCCAGCAGGCAACTGACTTGAGTTCGTGTAGTAAGGATGCTCCTCAGTGCCAGCCTGCAAGATATCTGCAAAACGCTTTTTATCTTCACGGGCAAAACGATAGGTCGTTCCCTCTGCAGGTGTTGCTTCAAGGTTGTAAAGGTTACCTGTTTCTTCTTGGAACTCTGTCATTGCATCACGAATAAAGTCAAGATAGCGCAGGGCAAACCCATTACCCCATTCTGTCGAGATGTCCTCTTTGTCATCGGTGAAATTGCGAATCATCTCATTAATGCCGTTAACCCCAATGGTTGAGAAGTGATTACGCAAGGTTCCTAGGTAGCGCTTCGTGTAAGGGAAAAGGCCGCCGTCAATATAGCCCTGAATAACCTTACGCTTTAACTCTAGACTTGTTTTAGCCAAATCTAAAAGCTCTGCAGTGTACGCGAAGAGTCCTTCTTCGTCACCTTTGTAGGTATGTCCTAGGCGTGCGCAGTTAATCGTCACAACACCCAGTGATCCCGTTTGTTCAGCTGATCCAAAAAGTCCATTTCCACGCTTAAGTAACTCAGTAAGATCAAGCTGCAGGCGGCAACACATAGAGCGCACCATATGTGGCTCAAGGTCAGAGTTCAAGAAGTTCTGAAAATAAGGAAGTCCGTACTTTGCCGTCATTTCAAACAGCAGATTGGCACTTTCAGTATCCCACTGGAAGTCCTTGGTGATGTTATAGGTGGGAATAGGGAAAGTGAACACACGACCCAGGGCATCCCCCTTTGTCATAACCTCGATGTAAGCACGGTTAATCATGTCCATCTCTTTTTGAAGCTCACCATAGGTGAAGTCAACAGGCTTGCCCCCAATAAGTGGGTGTTCTTCTGCAAGGTCCTCTGGGCATACCCAGTCAAAAGTCAGATTAGTAAAAGGTGTCTGAGTACCCCAACGTGAAGGCACATTCAAGTTATAGACAAGCTCTTGAATGGCCTGGTAGACTTCTTCATAAGAAAGGTTGTCCACGCGCACAAAGGGCGCAAGGTAGGTGTCAAAAGATGAGAAGGCCTGAGCCCCTGCCCATTCATTTTGCAGGGTTCCTAAGAAGTTCACAATCTGTCCTACCACTGAAGAGAGATGTTTTGGTGGTCCTGCCTCAACCTTGCCAGGAACACCGTTAAGACCCTCATTAAGAAGGGTGCGCAGTGACCATCCCGCACAGTATCCTGAAAGCATATCTAAATCATGGATATGAATGTCAGCATTACGGTGAGCCTCACCTACGGCCTGCGGATAAACATGAGACAACCAATAGTTAGCGACAACCTTACCCGAAACATTCAGGATAAGTCCCCCCAGAGAATAGCCCTGGTTGGCGTTCGCCTGTACGCGCCAATCAAGGCGCTCAAGATATTCATTCATTGAAGTCTCAACGTTAACAAGCGTCTGAAGATCACTACGTGCCTTACGACGCTTCTCGCGGTATACGATATAAGCACGCGCAGTTTCAAGGTATCCTTCCCTGATAAGGGCGCTCTCTACATAGTCTTGAATAGTTTCAACAGCAGGATACTTATCGGCAAACGTCTCTGTGAGCTCGCGCAGTACCTCACTACGAAGGCTTTCTGCGCGCTCTGGATTGAATTCTCCTGTCGCTTTACCTGCCTGCTCAATTGCTACAAATATCTTCTTTGCTTCGAAGGGAACCTTTTCACCGTCGCGCTTTATTACCCCTGCAATACGCTTTAGTGGCAGTGATGATTCTTGCTTTGTTGTAGCAGACATAATTCCTCTTTCTTTGAAGACAGGTGACTTATGAAACAGCAGCTAGCAGGCCTGTGCTGATTCTTTTCTTAGCGCAATACCTTGTGGATAGCACAATTTGCAGCACTAGATATAGTATGCGAATGGGTTTCCCCTGTCAATAGGAATTTGGTCTAATGGTGACTGTTTGACATTTCGTTAAAGGCCAAAACCTGCACCTATTAATCTTCCTTCGAACTGGTCTCTGGACCATAGTTTTGAAGTGCATCTAGCAGCACTGGATTAACCTCAACATCTGACCTTGCTGTTGCTGCGTAACCTAGTTCCTGTAAGCAGTGCAAGGTGGCTGCGCAGGCCACAGGAATTGCTTCCTTAACGGGCTCAGACAGTTCAAGCACAAAGTGCTCTAGGCTCTCTACCTGAACACCTACCACTACTACTGACTTAAGCTCAATGCCCGTCAACTTTGCCGCAAAAAGAACATCCGTCAGGCGCTGATCATGCGCAGAATGCATAACCTGCTGATCCGCCAAGTCTTCGGGTGTATAAAAAATCACTGTCCCCGGGGGATGTCCGCTGTCATCTGCGGCATCAATAATGATAAGGTGATCCATGCCCTCAAGATTGGGTAACATGGAAATGCCTGTCGTAGCCACATCCAGCAGTGCAACATTTTCTGGGAAATCATAATGCTTGTGCAGATAATCAAGCGCTGTGGGACCCACGCCCTCATCCCCCATAATGATATTGCCTGCCCCCATAATAAGAACGAGTTCGTCAGTGGTAGGCTTTTCCCTTGCAAGTCGATCGCGCAAATCATCCAGGGTGTTTACTGGCTGCGCCGATAAAGAAGGCATCAAGCGACCTCTTCTTCATGCGCGCGCGGGGCATTCTTATCTTTCTTCGGGCCATTTTTGAGGAAAAACTCGCAGTGAAAGCAACTGTGCTTCAACGCCTGTTCCCGGTCAATATTAGGCTCAAAGACAAACAGGGGATCATAGGTTGGCTTGTGCTCTGGTCGGGTGCAAACAGCAAACTTGCAGGTTGCAGGACACATATCATAGTCTGTCACAGCATGCTGACAATACTCCTGAACCTCTGGTGAGCAATTGCGGATCCGCCAACAGGCAGAAGTAGATGTAGTCATGTCTTAGGTCTACCTTTCTAGTTCTTATTTAACAAAAAGTCCAATTTTGATAAATAAGAACTCCATTATCCAATCCTTATTTACCATATTCATAGTTTTCTGCAAATAAGACACTCATTCGTAAGCTCTTATTTATCATATTAACGATTATAGTAAATAGAAGTATGCTTAACATAACTTCCGTGAACCAAACAGCTCTTAAGTAAAAACGACCATGCCTGCAAAGTCTTTTTCACTGGCAGCAGCCACTGTTCCTATCTTTACTGCAGTCGAACAAAGCTCTAGATAGCTACTTGCTACCTCCTCACTCATGGACAGTAGAAGGCCCCCTGATGTCTGAGGATCGCATACAATTCCCTGCCAGATACTGCGATCTACCTCTGACACGGTATCTGCGAAGTCCACAAAACCCTGCGCCCAGTCTATAAGCTCGCTCGTCTTGCCTGGCATAATATTTCCAGCAGCCAAATCCCACACACCTTCAAGTAAAGGAAGTATGTTCAGCTCTATTCTTGCCGTCATATCTGATGCCAGCATCATCTCGTGCAGATGTCCCGCTAAGCCAAATCCAGTAATATCAGTGCAGGCATGGACACCCTCTGCCACCTCTGCCGCTTGCAAGGCCTCTGCTGCTGCCTTGTTCAGCGTCGCCATCATTTCTATAGCGGCCCGTGCTTGCGGATGGTCGTCCTTATACAGGTCACGCTTCAGGGCTGTTCCCCAAATGCCCGTGCCCAGAGGCTTTGTAAGCACCAGTACATCACCTGGCTGTGCTCCGCGATTGTAGAGCACTCTGTTCGGGCGCACAGTTCCCATGACTGATAGGCCATATTTCGGCTCACTGTCATCAATGGTATGACCGCCGACGATTAAAGCGCCTGCTTCTGATACTTTTTCTGCACCGCCACGCAAAACCTCACCGACTACTTCTGGCCCCATCGAGCAAGGAAAAGCTAACAGGTTCATAGCCGTCAACGGGCGGCCACCCATAGCGTAGACATCAGATAGGGCATTTGCAGCCGTAATGCGGCCAAAGTCATAAGGATCATCAACAATAGGAGTAAAGAAATCCACCGTAAGCAGCGTCGCAATATCATCGCTTATGCGATATACAGCAGCATCATCGCTTGTTTCGAATCCTAGCATCAGGCTGTCATCACTGCCCCCTAGGGCACCAGCAGCCAGTGCTGATCCTTGCATATGTTCTAGCACTGACTCAAGGTCACCCGGACCCCATTTAGCGGCTCAACCAGCCTTAGATGAAAGCTTTGTTAAGCGTATGCAATCTGCATCACTCATGGTTCCCCTCCTTCACAGCACAAGCGTAGAAAATAGCATGTCTAACAAGCGGTCACGACCAGTCTGCTGTATGATAGTCGTTAGATAGTAGAAAATAGTATAGCGCGTAAGTGTCAACCTGCCAAAAAAGCCCTGCAGAGGCTACATGGAACCAAAAAGAAAAGAAGGCCCATCTAAGGCTTGAGTGAAGTCTTAGATGGGTCTCCCAAGGCAAAAGAAGTTCGAAAGTCCTGCTGAGTGATAAGGGTGTGAGGTAGATCCCTTATCTTTTTGCAGTAGACAACTTTCATCCCTTCTCAAGACCGCGCATAGACTTGGCCTAAGTCCATATGCGACCCTCATTAAGCTGTCAACGTGTGTGTGACCGACAGCCAAAAGAGGTAAAAATCTAAAAGACATCTTGTGTCTTATTTGGACAAATAACGTTAACTTATGTTACCTTATTTATCCTCGTTAAGTCTAATTATCCTACACCTACAGCAAGAGTAGCTGCAGCTTCATCTTCTCTCTCACTTCTCTTATCAATATAGATAAGAGCTAAAGTGAAGAAGAAAAGAACCGCACTTACTACCATGGCGATTAACATCCCTAATGGATCTGCGTAGTCTCCAGTTTTAGGTCCTGGT
>WRBC01000002.1 GCA_009779855.1 Coriobacteriia bacterium | reverse complement strand
GCTTTTTGGTGTAAAAGTAAACTCAAAGTCTAGACTTGGTATAGGTGTTCCTTCTGGCATTTGAAGGGACTTAGTAAGAAGGCTTTCACCTTCAGCAGGAGTCGTGCGAAGGAGCATGATAGAGGTAGACCCACCCCCGCGTGAGGCAGAGCTAAATCCGTACGTTTGCAGTACAAGGGTAGGAACAGCTCGAGCGGAAGTGTCGCCTAGACCAAGCTGACCACTACCGTTGCTACCCCAGCCCCAGAGTTCACTGCTTTCGTTGAAGGCAAGAAAGTGAGCATTGCCGCCATGCAACGATACCCAGTTATCAGCAGTGCCTAGAACTTTTCCTGGTCTATGGGCGGGGTTAGCTACACTTGGGGAACGTCCAAGCTCAGCACCTGCCCCCCATGTCCATAGCTCCCCATCTTCGTTTATCGCTGCGGTAGAGCCATTTGTAGTCATTGCACTTATCCAGTTTGTTGCATCCCCTACTTTTCCTGGCCTATTGTTAGGGACAGTATCAGTATCACGACCGATATTGGCCGGGGTTCCCCACGAATACAGAGTGCCATCTTCAGTTACGCCAACAATCATGCTGGCGCCTGCTGCAACACTCACCCAATCTGACCTTTCACCAACCCTACCTGGAAGATTAGCCGGGAATTCAGAGGTAGCTCCACGACCGAGTAAATCAGTATTGCTGCCCCAACTAAAAAGCTCACCGTGTTCATTGATGGCAAATCCGTGCTGATTGCCCCCAATAACACTCACCCAGTTCGAATCAGTTCCTACTGGAGTCAAGGCGGTTCCTTGAAAGATTCTACCTTCGGAATTAAGAGCTACAACATTACTGCTTCTTGCAGAAACTTGTACCCAATTATTCGCACTTCCCAGACGTGTAGGATTCAGCGAACTAGTGCTTAAAGAATGCAGGTAACCCTCGTGATTAATAGCAAAGCGGCCACCAGAAGCAGTCGTTGCAAATATCCAGTAGTCAGTTCCTACCCTCGTAGGAGTATGCGTTGGTGGTGGAGACCACGTCCCCCATGCATACATGGGCATCACACTACCACTGCCACTAGAGGCAGCTTCTGCCTTAGGGACTGCACCTTCAAAGATAGGGACGAGGCTCATTGCCGCCATAACTAGCACAAAACTAAACGCAAGTGCTCCCGTATACATTTTTTTCGTTGTCATTTTTCCTCTTATCCTCACATTACTTACCCCAAAGCTCATAACCCTAAATACCTCACACATCTCACAAATTATTATTTTCCTGAACGCCCTCAGAAAGTTCTTCAATCCTCTTTCTTGCCCTGACTGCAAAGTAGGTTGTTAGTACCGCAATCACAACAATAGCAAGCGCAGCCACAGGAACAGTTGCCCCTGCAGTTACACCCGTGGGAAGTACAAAAGGAAGAGCTCTATGGAAGGTCGCATTGGACGGAATATCATACGCTACGGCACCTAGATGCGTAATGCGCGCAGTATTTGCAAAGGTCGTTTCACCAGGCAGGGTCTCTGCAACTACGGCGGGCACAATAAGCGTAAAGCTTTCCCCCGCACCTAAAGTAGAAATAGTCCACCCTACTGTATTACCCGACACGCTGTAATCAATCCTTGCAATATCTGCCAGAGGAGTTGGCGCAGCAGTCCCAAAGTGTCCTCTAAGCTCGCTTGCAGCAAAGCTCATATGTTGAGGAATAACGTCTTGCAGAACAATATTTGCAAGTGCTGCTTCTTCGACGTTTTCTATAACAATCGCATACGTAACCGTCGATCCTCTTTCCACCAGTACAGGGTCTACCTGTGTTCCACTTGCCGGATCGGATGTTTTAGTAAGGGCAAGACCCCGTTCAAGTATCTGCACCTGAGTATAGGGCGTTTGAGCCAGTGCTTGAGGAGTCCCCCCACTTGTGACACTATACAGAGCCCTATTAAAGGCATGAGTACCTGATGTCTGTCCGTGTGGTGCCTGCATGTGCAGATTCACCACAACACCTGATCCTGCAGTCAGAATAAAGGGCTGCCCATTATCCCTTAAGGAAAGGTCAATGGCTATGGCGGTCACTGTGCTTAAATCTGCAGGTTCAGTGGTAGTCCACCTTGCCGTATTCCCTAAATCTGCATGCGTTGGATTATTCGAAGGGTCTAAGCCAATCTGCGTAGAAAAATACACTACGGGAGCAGCGCCTAGAGATATCGGATGGGTCAAATCAATACTCTGCAGGTTACCCCTCCAACTAGGCCTACCGTCATCCGCTGCTTCAAGTATGTCAAAGAGCACAAGATCTGTAGCTTGTTCCAGACCTGTTGAGTAGTGAAGGCGATAACTGTAAGCACCTCCTGGTCTAACCTGCGCCTGCATACCATAATCCAAACCTGTAGCAGATCTTACTAGCTTGCTGAAGCCTATTTGTTCTGCCACTACAGGATTTATAGTAGCAGCCACTGCAGCCGACCTTGTATTTCGCTCATCAGCGTCTAGCATACCTGTGTCAGGGAAGTTAGACATCCACTGCCTTTCTTGTGCAGTTAAATTTGCTGCTGTATTGTCTGAGTTCGTATGAGGCTGCCCATTTACTACAGGACTTAGAAATGGTCCGCTCCTCGACTGATAGGAAGCTATATTTCTTATACTCGTTCCAAAGAGAGGCACATTTGCCCAAGGATAAAACACATCAAAGTCTATCGTAAATCCTGTACCTGAAATGAGGGGAACAGCGGGGCCAGGCAACCACCAGTCAGCACCTTGCCAGGTAGCAGGACTGGGAACATTTCTGTAATTCGGCCCTGCTGTAGCACTGACATAAATTCTCACTAATGTTCTACCAGACCCTTGCCAGTTGGTCTCTGTAGCTACGGAATGTTCAACGGTCCTTCCCATCGCATCTCTTGCAACAATGCTTGCCGGATTTAATACCGTTCCTTGCGGTAACAAGTCATAGAACACACCTTCCCTTTGTTCTGGAAGAAGATCTGGCAGAAGGGCGTTAGAAGGCCTCGTCCTTTGGTCGCCAGAAGCTCCCGTTAGACCAAGGTCAGCGACCACTGCTACCCTATAAGGAAGAACTACTCGGGAATTCGTGTTGTCTGAAAAAATCCCTGGATTTGTGCGAATAACCTTTTCCTGCCTTGAGAAATAAGACGTCCTTGCCAGTATACTGCTGTGAAATGACCTCTGAACTAAATGTCCATAGTCATGAATGTCCAAATCCATCATGCCCACTGGTAAACCTGAATACGACTCTGCTTCTGGAAGGTTTTGAATAGTGCCTTCATGATCTTCAATAATCATAGCGGCAAAGTTAACCACATCAACAGTTTCGTGGTTTTCGATTATGCTGCGCACGTGAGGAGTCGAATTGAGTCTAAAGATGAACTGGAGGTCAAACTCAACCATATAACGTCCATTGTCATGCACTGCCTTAATGCGACTAACATCAGCATTGGGAAGATTGATCCAGTTGCCCAGCAAAGCAGCAGTAGGATTATGCGTTGCAAGTGGCTGCCATCCCTCTGCAGGTGTCTTGTAGTACAGATCGATAGGAGACCTATCGACATTAGCTACCGTTTGCGTAGCAAGTAAGTTTCCGTTACGCACCACAGGAGTTGTCTCTCTGTAGTGTCCAATACGCACCTGAACAAAGCGGTAATCTTCTGGTTCTAGCAGATGAACTCCTCCAGAGGTCCTAAGGTAAACCCGATCATCTATAGCTGTCGTAGTAAAAGGTTGGGTTCCATTTTCGGTAAAACTAAACCCTCGCGCTTCCGCTCTAATTGATGACTGAGGGCCAATTGAAACATTTCCGCCACCCATTGTTCCCGGAGACTGTGCAGTTCCATGATTTACCAGATAGACATTATCGCCTGCTTCTAGGCTATTGAGCGTGGCAACCCTCTCTCTCCACCCTGGTCCTGATGGTGCGTCAGGGTCTATCCATTTCCTGATATTAAAGGCGTCTCCTTCATAATTGAGGTAGATTTCACTAAATACATATCCAGCCTCTTCATTAAGTGTAAAAGTGGAATCGTCGGCAGGAGTAACCGTTACCTCCATAGCGTTTCTAACAAGCTGCTCAGTCGAGCCATCTCTAGGGTAGGCAACAACAATATCTTGCCACCAACGATCTCTACTGGAAGTATTCGGGTTACCAACGGGTGTCACTATGTTTTGAGTGCGGAGAGAAGAATCGTTATAGGTTGCCGTTGTTCCAACGGTAAAATTTGTAGTGCCATTAAGGACTATAAGGGGATTTTGATTACGAGCAACGTGTGTTGACCATGCAACAATCTCTCCACCATCAAGAGGGGTGTCCTGAAGAAATGCCACAAAGGGTTGAGTTGTCATTGAGTCAATTTCATAGTGAATGCGATAACGGACAAAGAAGTGATCCTCAAAGCCCGGCGGTTGTACCCCCCATAATCCCTGCCACACAGGTTGTGAGTGCACCACTGTTTTGGACGAACTGTGCACTGCAATACGTGTTGTGAGGTCAAGGCTTAGGTTATTACTTTCAATGGGATCAATGTCGTGCACATCTGCAAAGGTAGCATGTGCGACAAATTCGTTACTAAAGCCATTGGGACTTTGAGATGGTAGGTAGTTAACAGCCACTTCAACACGAAGATGGGTAGTTTCACCAGAAACAGATCTAAAGTTTGTAATGACCACTTCATCAGTAGCGGAATCTATTACAAAAATGAAGTCTGTGTCCCCGGGAAGAGGAATAATCATGTGTGGCAGATTAGCAGGGGTTATCGATCCAGCTGGAGGATTATCTTGGTTCCAAGCGATATTTCCCACAATTAAATTGCCGTTCCTGTTCTCAAAAAGGGCGCGAGGTAGTCGTATTTCTATCTCGCCCGCAAGAAATACACCTTCCCCGGGAGGAGTAAAGGCAAGTTCCAGCCTATGCTCTTGCCTTATGTTGTGCACTGGATCAAGGCTTAGATGGTCACTCCCACCATTGTCTATCCAGCTTAACGTCAGGCCATTGCTGCTTCTGCCTTGTATGCGATCAATAACAGATTGGACGGCTACAGGTGATTCACCCAATGCAAAAATAGGTGCCGCCAATACAAACAACACCACTGCGACCAACAGTAGTTTCTTGCTTCTTAAAACGCTTTTTAGTCTTTCCTTCATCTCTTACAAATCCTCACATTCATTTAGAGCTTCACACACATTCTAAATTTCTTTTATCCAGCACTCTGTTGCTTATTTAGAAATACCTAGGCAGTGCAAAGGCTTGCACAGCGCAAAATTCTCGATGAGGTTAACCATGGCTACCGTGAGGTAACTACTTAAGTAGTCTAAGTGTGAGTGTGAGAGTAGCTACAGCGTAGAGAATGGCCAACAAGCCTTTGCACTGCCTAGGTATCTTATATACCTTATGGCACGAAAAGAGCACTCCTGTTAAGCCAGCAGAAGCACCGTACGCTTATTGGTTTTATTAAAGGGTTAAATGACGCAAAGCTAATGGAGGGCTTATTTCTCTGAGAAAGCCCCCCCCCCCGGGGCAAATTGGGGAGTCCACAATTCTAGCAATCATGCTGTTATCCTCACTATTAAATATTTTACTCAACACACGTTTCTTAGCTTACGCGCCTCACATTGTACCCGCGTATGTAAGCTGTCACCAGATACACATTATACAGAGACTTGACACAATTTCAATAGCACTTCCAGATAATATACATTAAGTGAAACAATTGAGACACGATGTGCCTAATTAATCCACATCTTACACACCTTCTATGGGCTCTATCATCAAAAGAAAACCCGCCCTTTACAGGCGGGTTTCTACTTCATATTACTGCTGCGCAGGACGCACAATGCGTAACAAATAGCACGCGATAGAGCTGCCTTGTCGTTAGAGCAATAACTAGTCCTCCATAGTGATAGCACCATTGGGGCAACTATCAGCACAAATTCCGCACTCTATACAGTCCTCTTTACGAGCAAACTTTACTACATCTTCTAGATCAAAGCAGGCACTGGGACAGTCATCAACACATATACCACAGGCCGTACATAGTTCTTCATTTACTACGGGAAAAGCCATGTTAAATCTCCCTTCTGCCTTATTTACGATTTACCTTTATTGAAGAAGCCATCATAGTTACGCATCTTTAGTTGGCTTTCAATCTGACGCATGGTCTCTAGCGACACACCAACCATAATGATAATCGATGTTCCGCCGAACTGCATAAACATTGCATTACCTGTAATCGAGAACAGGATTGAGGTACCTACTGCAATTGTTCCCAAGAACAGTGCACCTGGCAGTACGATGCGATTCATGGTCTTCTCGATATAGCGCGTCGTATTTTGTCCTGGACGAATTCCTGGAATAAACCCACCTTGCTTACGCAAGTTGTCAGAAATATCAATCGGATTAAACACAAGCGCCGTATAGAAGTAGGCAAAGAACACGATCAAGATAAAGGTGATAAGCCAATTACCCCAACCTGCATACCATGGCAGCGCCATCAGTAGGTCAGGATCAAGCATCATCGGGCCAGAAGCAAACATTGCTACTTCCTGCATCCAGTTAACTTGTGGCATCATCTGAGCAAGCTGTGCCGGAATGGTCAAGATTGCTGAAGCAAAGATCATAGGAATAACGTTTGCGCCATTAACCTTAAGTGGAATGTACGTTCCTGACCCACCCATAACACGTCTACCCACAACACGCTTTGCATACTGAACGGGAATACGGCGCTGACCTTCTTCAATGTAGATAACTACAAAGATTACTATTAGCATCGCAAAGATCAAGGTACCAATCATGCTTACGTTAGCCCAGATATCCCCTGCTAGTACATTTCTTGAGAATGCCTCTAAGATAACAGGAATAAACATTGCAACGATTGATGAGAAGATCATCATCGACATACCGTTACCAATACCACGCTGCGTGATGAGCTCTGCCATCCACATAATAAGCGCTGTACCTACGAGGAGTGTACCCACAATGAGCAGTGGTGTTAGCCAGGCGACACCAGGAATATTAATTACTCCATCGCGGAAAATCCACAACATACCAATGGCTTCCACTAGCGCGATACCCATTGTCATATAGCGCGTAATTTGAGTAATCTTACGCCTACCTGCTTCTTCCTTTGACATTTTATCAAGGGTAGGTATTGCCGCTTTAAGCAGCTGCATAATAATACTAGCAGTAATGTAGGGCATGATACCTAGTGCAAAGATAGACATCTGCTCTAACGCGCCACCAGTAAAGAGGTTAAGCAGGCCTAGTGCCGCATTGTTAGCAGCAACTTCAGCTATGGCGTATACGTCTACACCAGGTGCCGGAATATGCGCACCAATACGGTAGAGAACAACAATGGCCAGCGTAAAGAGAATCTTCTTACGAAGATCGGGTACTTTAAACGCATTGACAATCGCGTTAAACATATTACTCGACCGCCCCTCCAGCGCTTTCAATCTTTGCTTTTGCAGATGCGCTGACTCTCTCAACCTTTACGGTTAGCTTTTTAGTCAGTTCTCCGTCACCTAAAACCTTTACCGGAAGTTTCAGCGCTGACTTAATTGCACCTTTTTCTTCCAAGGCTTCTGGTGTAATAACATCACCGTCGTTAAAAAGCTCATTTAAACGTCCCACGTTTACCACAGCGTACTCTACGCGATTGTGGCTTACAAACCCACCTAGTTTAGGCAGACGCTTGTAGAGGGGCAATTGCCCACCCTCAAAACCTGGACCCTTAGTGCCACCTGCACGTGAGCCTTGTCCGTCTTGACCACGGCCTGATCTGCCACCGCGGCCTGATCCGTGACCACGACCGACGCGCTTACGCGTCTTTGTAGATCCTGGAGCTGGCATCAAATCATGTAGTTGCATCTCTAGATCTCCTCAACTTCAATCAAGTGCTTTACTTTAAAAATCATACCGCGAATTACAGGCGTGTCATCCTGCTCGACAACATCGTTAATGCGCTTTAGGCCAAGTGCACGAACTGTTGCACCTTGATCTGCCTTGCGCCCAATGGTCGAGCGTACCTGCTTAATGCGCAGCTTGCTTGCCTTTGCTGACATGTACGATACCTCCCGACTTAAGCTTTATCTGCTGCAGGAGTCGCCTCTGCGGCCTCTGCTGTTTTGTCTGCTGCATCTGCCGCTGGTGCAGCATCTTCAGCCTTATCTGTCTTTTTACCGCCACCATAAAGAGCCGCCACCGTCGTAGAGCGACGTGCTGCCACATCTTCTGCTGACTGTAAATCTTTCAGGCCCTGAGCAGTTGCACGTACGATGTTAATCGCATTACTGCTACCCAGTGACTTACTAAGTACATCAGTGAGTCCAGCGAGCTCGAGTACCGCGCGCACTGGTCCACCTGCAATGATTCCCGTACCAGGAGCAGCAGGCTTCAGTAGCACGCGACCTGCACCAAACTCACCCATGATCTCATGAGGAATCGTACCATTCACTACAGGTAGTGAGAACATGTTCTTCTTTGCGTCCTCGATACCCTTTTTAATCGCGTTAGGTACTTCGGCTGACTTGCCCATACCAACACCTACACGACCTTCACCATCGCCTACTACGACAAGTGCGCTTAGTGAGAAGCGACGACCACCTTTAACAACCTTTGAAACGCGGTTGATATATACAACCTTTTCTTGAAGCTCCGAAACTGGGGCCTGGCCTCTAGCCATATTCCTAGCCATAAGTATAATCCCTTCCTAAAACTTCAATCCGGCTTCGCGAGCACCATCTGCTAGTGCCTGTACGCGACCATGGTAGATACGTCCACCCCTGTCAAAGACAACTTCTGTAACGCCTGCGTCTTTTCCGCGCTTCGCTAGAAGTTCTCCCGCCATTTTTGCAGCTTCCTTATTTGAGGTGCTCCCTTTTAGCTTTTTAGTAACGTCAGCTTCGTTAGTTGCAACAGCAGCTATCGTTACAGCACCTACATCGTCAATCAACTGAGCATACATGTGCGTGTTGCTACGGGTAATACGCAAGCGCGGCCTTGCAGCGGTACCTGAAATCTTACCGCGTACTCTGCGCTGGCGGCGAGCAAGTGAAGCACTTTTTGCTTTTGTTTTGTTCATTTCCAGTCCTTATCTTCACTAGTGCGCGGTTGCTGCATATACTCTGACGAAGAAGTTCGTCCCGTGCTCGCAGCAACCGCGCATACTTTCCTAAAGCGCGGCCTAACCTGCAGCCTTACCAACCTTACGACGTACATACTCACCTTCGTAGCGAATACCTTTACCTTTGTAGGGTTCTGGTTTACGCCACTTACGAATATCAGCAGCAACCTGCCCTACACGCTGTTTATCAATGCCCTTAACAATAACCTTGTTATTGGCAGGAACTTCAAACTCGATACCATCAATAGGTTCGATGATTACGGGATGGCTGAAACCAAGCGCAAGCTCAACACCTTTGCCCTTTGCTGTTGCACGGTAACCTACACCATGAATCTCTAGAGCAATGTTGTAACCCTCACTTGCACCAGTAACCATATTGCTGATTAGCGTACGTGATAGTCCGTGAAAGCTACGCGCTTCACGGCTGTCGTCAGTAGTTGTTACTACAACTTCTGCGTCCGCTCCTTCGCCGCGCATCGCAATTGCGACTTGTGGCTGGAAGGTATGGGAGAGCTCCCCCAGTTTACCTTTTACGGTCACGGTCTGACCGTCAATTTTCACCTCAACGCCAGCGGGAACTGGGATGGGCATCTTACCAATACGTGACATATCTGCCTCCTCCTGTTTCCGTGACTACCAGACGTAGGCTAGCACTTCGCCGCCCACACCTTTTTCTCGAGCCTGTGCATCAGTCATAACACCGCTTGATGTTGAAACAATAGCGATACCAAGGCCGCCCAGTACTCTGGGTAGATCTTCCTTCTTTGCATAAACGCGTAGACCTGGCTTGCTGATTCTGCGAATGCCCGTAATTACGCGAGTTTTATCGTTTGTGTACTTAAGCTCTACTACGAGGGTATCGAATGGCGTGCCAGACTCTACACTGTAACCTCTGATGTAGCCCGCATCTTTTAGTACGCGCGCAATGTTAACGAGCTTCTTGCTGTAAGGGATATTCGCTGTGGGCTTATGTCCCATATTCGCATTGCGAATACGAGTAAGCATATCAGCGATAGTATCGGTCATCATAATGCCTTACGTCCTTCCTTGTTGTTTTAAATATAGTCCGTGATGGCTGTAGTTTTACGAGGTTCACTCTGGCCCATAACCAGGATGCTACTCGCAAACTGCCTCCGCTTTGTGGTGTAGCATAACCGCGCTATGCAACTGCATTACTTGGCGATGCTTGAGCGAAGTCAGCCCTGCTGACTTTCTACCAGCTGGCTTTCTTCACACCGGGGAGCTCGCCTTTATTTGCCAAATCGCGTACACAGATGCGGCACAGTCCAAACTTGCGGTAAAACGCACGCGGACGCCCACAACGGCTACAGCGGTTGTTTTGGCGCGTTGAGAACTTTGGAGTTCTCTTCGCTTTGGCGATCATCGATTTCTTTGCCACTTGCTTTTCCTTTCCTTAAGCGACGGTTTGTGGGCTCGTAGCTCCTCTGCAGTTTGTCTGCTGGCGGAGTGCTCCCACACCTGTCGGATTTAAGATGCTTTAAACGGGAATCCAAATCCGTTGAGTAGCGCGCGGGCACCCTCATCATTTTCAGACGTTGTTACAAAGGTAATGTCCATACCACGCATGCGATCTACCTTGTCATAGTCGACCTCTGGGAAGATTAGTTGCTCTGTCACACCCATTGAGTAGTTACCACGACCATCGAAGCTCTTCGCCGGTAGTCCGCGGAAGTCGCGGATACGCGGAATAGCAGTTGCCAGTAGACGATCAAAGAACTCCCACATGCGGTCACCGCGTAGAGTTACTTTTGCACCAATAGGCATACCCTCACGCAGTTTAAAACCTGCGATGGATTTTTTTGCACGATTAATGCGTGGTTGCTGACCTGTAATTATGCGCAAATCTTCAACAGCTGCATCAAGTTGCTTTGAGTCACCTACAGCGTCACCCACACCCATGTTGACAACGATTTTCTCAAGGCGAGGAATCTGCATGACGTTCTCTAGGCCCAACTCTTTCATGATAGCTGGAGCTACTTCGTCGTTGTACTTTGTCTTAAGACGCGGTGTCTCTGTTATTGCTCCTGCTGATGGAGCAGCGTTCTTAGTTGTTTTCTTTGCAGACATTAATCGATGTCCTTTCCGCATTTCTTGCATACGCGAACACGCTTGCCATCATCGCGACGTAGCCCTACGCGTGTTGGCTCACCGCACTTTGGGCAAATTAGCTTGACGTTGCTTACGTGAATGGGCTGCTCGATTTCTACGAAACCGCCTGCCTGATTACGTTGCGTAGGACGTACTGCTTTCTTTGCAACAGATACACGCTCTACAACAACGCGCTGAGCACCAGGATTGGTGCGCAGTACACGACCTTCGCGGGGCTTATCTTTAGTGCCCTTATCTTTTCCAGCAATGACACGTACCTTGTCATCTTTGCGAATTCTCATTTTTGCCATTATTATCGCCTTCCAGCCTTCTCTTACAGAACTTCCGGGGCAAGAGAAACAATTTTCATGAATCTCTTATCACGTAGCTCACGGGCAACAGGGCCAAAGATACGCGTGCCACGAGGATTGTTGTTCTCGTCCAAAATCACGGCTGCATTCTCATCAAAGGCGATGTATGAACCGTCGGGGCGACGTACTTCCTTTACGCAGCGAACTACCACTGCACGGATGACTTCACCCTTTTTCACGTTACCGTTAGGCAGTGCTTCCTTAACTGAAGCAACAACGATGTCACCTACGCGCGCATAACGGCGCTTAGATCCACCTAATACCTTGATGACTCCAATTTTACGAGCACCACTGTTATCGGCAACCTTTAATCTAGTTTCTGCCTGAATCATTGTCTCTTAGCGTCCTTTCAAGTAGCTACGAAGTAATGAGAGCGTGTGCTCTACTTCGCTTTCTCCACAACTTCAACGAGACGCCAGCGCTTCAGTCTTGACATAGGACGAGTCTCCATAATGCGAACGGTATCCCCTTCGCCTGCTAGATTCTCTTCGTCATGAGCATGAAGTTTTTTGCTCGTTATAATCTGCTTACTGTATCTGGCGTGCTTCTTGCGATCTTCGATCATGACCACACAGGTCTTATCGGCAGAGGCAGAGACTACGACGCCTTGACGTTCTTTTCTGCTGTTTCTCTCAGTCGTCATTATCTATCTCTCTCCTAAGAACCAACGCCAGCTGCGCTTGCTTCTTCGGCTTGTGCCTTGAGCTCGCGAGAGCGGATCTCTGTCTGGATACGTGCAATATCTTTCTTGACTGCTGGAATCTTTGTCGTGTCATCCAACTGTCCTGTTGCTAGGCGAAAGCGCAGATTAAAAAGTTCTGCACGGCTGGTTGCCAGTGCCTCTGCTAGCTTATCGTCCTTTAGCTTTACTACGTCTGCTTGCTTCATTGTTTATGCCCCTCCCTCTGCTTCTTGGGCGGAGTTGTCTGACGTCACTTCGTCTGCGTCAGTGGCTTCTTCGGTAGCAGCTGATGCCTTCATCAGTCCGTGAATAGGACCACCTTCGCGCACAACGAACTTAACTTTAATCGGTAGCTTGTGACCAGCTAGGCGCAGAGCTTCGCGGGCTACTTCTTCAGTAACACCGGCGCACTCAAACATAATGCGTCCTGGTTTTACTACGGCTACCCATTCCTCTGGGTTACCCTTACCTGAACCCATGCGGGTTTCAGCAGGCTTCTTTGTGACGGGCTTGTCTGGGAAGATTGTAATCCAGACCTTACCGCCACGCTTCATGTAACGTGTCATTGCAACACGGGCAGCTTCTATTTGGCGGTTGGTAATCCAGCTGGCTTCTAGTGCCTGCAGACCATAGTCACCAAAGTGCACTGTTGTGCCACCCTTTGCGCGACCGCGCATTTTACCACGCATCACCTTACGGTGGCGTACTCGCTTAGGACTGAGCATCTGTTAACCTCTCCCTCCGCCTCTATTATCGCGGTTACCAGGACGACCGTCACCGCGTCCGCGGCGACCACCGCGTGGAGCACGGGGGGCACGAGTTCCCTCAATCGCAGGATTAGGGGGCTGTTGTCCCGGCAGTGTTTCACCGTGATAGATCCAAACTTTAACGCCGATTACACCCATAGTAGTGTGTGCTTCGGCAAAACCATAATCAATCTTTGCACGCAGTGTATGTAGCGGCACCTGACCTTCGCGATACCATTCGCGACGGCTCATTTCTGCACCACCCAAACGACCAGAGCATTGGATACGAATACCGAGGGCACCGCTCTTCATGGCACTGGTAACTGCCTTGCGCATTGCACGACGGAAAGCCACACGACCAACTAGTTGGTCGGCAACTGACTGTGCAGTAAGGTTAGCGTCCAGTTCTGGGCGCACTACCTCTACAATCTTAACGTCTACAGGATGACCGGCAATCTTTTCCAGTTCTTTGCGAAGCACGTCCACTTCTGAACCTTTTTTACCGATAACGATACCTGGTCTCGCTGTCCAGATTTCGACCTCTACCTTTTCGCCTTTGCGTTCGATGACGATATTTGCCACCGCTGCACGCTCGAGACGTTTTTTCAGGAACTTACGTAGTTCTAGGTCGTTTTCTAGGGTAGCCGCATAATCCTTGCCTGCAAACCAGCGGCTACGGTGCTTTTCGACTATTCCTAGGCGTAGTCCGATAGGTGAAACTTTCTGACCCATGCGTTACGCCTCCTTTCCCGTGTCGGTAGTGTCAAGCTGGATAGTGATGTGACAAGTACGCTTATTGATGCGCTTTGCCATACCCTTTGCTCCTGCGCGGATGCGCTTAAGCGTTGGACCTTCGTCTACGAAGGCACCTGAGACATAAAGCATGTCAGCTTTGATGCTGTCATCCTTATTCTCTGCGTTAGCAACGGCGCTATTCAGTACCTTTTCAATCGGTTCTGATGCAGCACGCGTTGAGAAGGTCAGAATTGTGCGAGCTTCTTCGACGGACTTACCGCGAATAAGATCAATTACGATACGCGCCTTACGAGGCGAGATGCGCACGTACTTAGCGATTGCTTGCGATTGCATGCTCAATTACCTCGCCTTCTTGTCGCCAGAGTGACCACGGAAAGTGCGCGTAGGCGAGAACTCACCTAGCTTGTGTCCTACCATGGACTCGGTGATGTAGACCGGAACATGCTTACGACCGTCATGTACGGCAATAGTGTGACCGACCATCTCTGGAAAGATGGTTGAAGCGCGTGACCAGGTCTTCACAACCTGCTTTTCGCCTGCTTCGTTCATCGCAGCAATGCGGCCGAGTAGGCGCGCCTCTACGAAGGGTCCCTTTTTAAGACTTCTGCTCATAAGTTACCTATGTTCCCTTCTACTTCTTACGACGTCTAATAATCAGACGGCTGCTAGCTTTTTTCTTGCTGCGTGTACGGTGACCCTTAGCAGGTTGTCCCCAAGGTGATACCGGATGACGACCAGCTGACTTGTTCTTACCTTCACCACCACCGTGTGGGTGATCAACAGGATTCATTACCGTACCGCGAACGGTCGGGCGAACACCCATCCAGCGCTTACGACCAGCTTTACCAATAACGATGTTATTGTGCTGTTCGTTACCTACTTCGCCAATAGTTGCACGACAGGTTACCAGTACGCGACGCATTTCGCTTGAAGGCATACGCAGGATGGCATACTTGCCTTCCTTACCCATTAGCTGGATGCTGGTTCCCGCACTACGGGCAAGAGCTGCACCTTTACCTGGCTGCATCTCTACTGCGTGTACTACCGTACCTACAGGGATGTTTGCTAGTGGCAGTGCGTTCCCTGGCTTAATGTCGGCTTCTGGGCCGCTCTCTACCAAGGTGCCTACTTCTAGACCCTTAGGGGCTAGGATGTAGCGCTTTTCTCCGTCACGGTAGTGCAGTAGTGCAATGCGTGCGCTACGGTTCGGATCGTATTCGATGGTTGCCACCTTTGCAGGAATACCATCTTTGTTGCGCTTGAAGTCAATAATGCGGTAGCGACGCTTATGTCCGCCACCCTGATGGCGCACGGTGATGCGACCATTGTTGTTACGGCCACCCTTTTTAGGCAGCGGCTCGAGGAGCGACTTCTCTGGGGTCGTGCAGGTGATCTCTTCAAAGGTAGAGACCGACATACCGCGACGACCAGGAGAGGTCGGCTTATACTTTCTAATAGCCATTAGTTCTCACTCCTAGTTCACGAATAGTTCGATACTATCGCCCGCTGCCAGCGTGACGATTGCTTTTTTCCATGTACGCGACGTACCCTTGTGGAAACGTACGCGACGTGGCTTACCAGTTACATTCATGGTGTTAACCTTCAGCACCTTAACGTCAAAGATTTCTTCAACAGCCTGTGCAATTTGCGGCTTAGTGGCCGTCTTTAGTACCTCAAAGGTGTACTTGTTCTGACCTTCCATCATGTCCATGGATTTTTCAGAGATGATGGGGCGCACGATGATTTGACGAGGATCGTACATTAGTTAAGCACCTCCCCAAGGTAAGTTACTGCTTCCTTAGTTGCAAGAACAGCAGTGTTATCTACGATGTCATAGGTGTTTGCCTCAAACGCGAAAATCGGGCGAACACGCGGAACGTTACGTAGCGACAGGTACGCATCGGTGTCTTCGTTACCTAAGATGATAGTGATTTTCTTATCCTTTAGGCCAAGTGCATCCAGAATCTTGATAGCTTCCTTAGTTGAAGGCTTGTCAAAGTCTAGAGCATCTACTACGAAGAAGTTATCTTCTGCTACCTTAGCTGAGATCGCGCTTTTCATGGCAAGCTTAACGACCTTGTTAGGTACCTTGAAACCGTGGTTGCGCGGAGTCGGTCCAAAGACTACCCCACCACCCTTCCACTGGGGTGCACGAATCGTACCTTGACGGGCACGACCAGTACCCTTCTGACGCCAAGGCTTGCGACCACCACCGCGGACGAGGCCGCGTGTTTTAGTGCTGTGGGTACCAGCGCGAGCTGCAGCCAGCTGACTGCGCACTACCTGATGAACTGCAAACAGATTAGGTTCGATTGCGAAAATCGCCTCGTCTGTCTTGACAGTACCGGCAGCTGCTCCCTTCTTATCTTTAACTTTAAGTGTTGTCATTGTTGTTTTCTCCTACTTTTCGCAAATATTGCAAATACGACAAATATCAGTGCTACTGTGCCGTGATGGTCAGTAGCGCGTTTTTGCCGCCAGGAACGGCACCCTTCACTAGCAGTAGGTTCTGGTCAGTGTCGACCTTTACTACCTTTAGGCCTTGGACAGTAACTTTCTCATTACCCATTTGTCCTGCCATTTTCTTACCTTTAAATACCTTTGCGGGTGTTGCTGCCTGACCAATTGAACCAGGACGACGGTGGAAGCGTGAACCATGTGAACCTGGTCCACCACCAAAGTTATGACGCTTCATAACACCAGCAAAACCTTTACCCTTGCTAACACCTGCTATGTTTACCTTTTCAGCATCTGCAAAGTCTTCGACGGTTAGTACGTCACCCACTTTGTTTTCTGCAGGCGCATCAAGACGAATCTCTGCAAGGTGGCGCTTTGGGTCTACCTTTGCTTTTGCAAAGTGACCAGCACTTGGCTTGTTAACCAGCTTCTCACGGATATCGCCAAAGCCGATTTGTAGGGCATCGTAGCCCTCTTTACCAGCAGTTTTTACCTGTGTGACAACACAGGGGCCAGCTTCGATGACGGTTACTGGAAGAAGGTTACCCTCTTCAGTCCAGACCTGTGTCATCCCCAGCTTGCGGCCGAGTAGCTTTCTTGTCATTACTTAAACACCTTTCTTAATCAGTCGTAGGACACTTCTGGACCCCTTGTCCAGATCCCCAGCGGACTGCTTGAACCTAGTTATGCCTTGATTTCAATCTCTACGCCTGCAGGTAGGTCAAGGCGACCTAGTGAGTCTGCAGTCTTTGGTGTCGCATCGATGATATCGATAAGACGCTTGTGTGTACGAATCTCGAACTGCTCACGACTGTCCTTGTTTACGTGTGGTGAGCGGATTACACAGTAAAGATTGCGTGAAGTTGGAAGAGGAACTGGCCCTACCACTTTAGCGCCTGTCTTCGTTGCTGTATCAACAATCTTCTTAGTGCTCTGGTCTACGATCTCGTGGTCGTAGCCCTTCAAGCGGATTCTGATTCTTTGTGCCACGTTTTTTCCTTCTTCCTATGCTTAGCTAATCTCAGACTTTGCAGTGATTTCTTCTGCAACTGATTTCGGAACTTGCTCGTAAGCCTTAAACACCATGGTGTATACCGCACGGCCTTGCGTCTTTGAACGAAGGTCAGTTGAGTAACCGAACATTTCAGAAAGCGGCACCTTAGCACGAACAACTTGCGCAGTTCCGCGTGGTTCCATACCTTCAATTTGTCCGCGGCGACCACTGAGGTCACCCATTACGTCACCCATGTACTCTTCTGGCGTTACTACTTCTACAGCCATCATAGGCTCTAGTAGCTTTGGTGATGATTTACGAAGTGCTTCTTTGATTGCCATTGAACCCGCAATCTTAAAGGCCATTTCGCTTGAGTCTACGTCATGGTAGGTACCATCAATAAGCTCTACACCAACGTCTACCGTCGGAAATCCTGCAAGGATACCGCTGTTCAATGCTTCTTGCATACCCTTATCAACTGATGGGATGTATTCTTTGGGGATTGCTCCACCAACGATTTTGTTATCGAAGAGGTAGCCCTCGCCTGGATCGCGCGCGATTAGGTTGATGATTACGTGGCCGTATTGACCCTTACCACCTGATTGACGTGCGTACTTAACGTCTACCTTTTGTACGTTCTTACCTGCAGTTTCACGGTAAGCTACCTGCGGCTTACCAACGTTAGCTTCTACCTTGAACTCGCGCAGGAGACGATCAACGATAACCTCTAGATGAAGCTCGCCCATACCCGCGATGATAGTCTGACCAGTTTCTTGGTCAGTACGTACGCGGAAGGTTGGGTCTTCTTCAGCCAATTTGGCAAGTGCGATACCTAGCTTGTCCTGCTCTGCCTTTGTTTTTGGCTCGATAGCAATATCGATTACAGGATCAGGGAATTCCATTGATTCTAGCTGGATTGGCGCATTTTCTGCCGAAAGTGTATCACCTGTGCTGGTATCTTTTAGACCTACCGCAGCTACGATGTCACCAGCGCAAGCTGCGTCGATGTCTTCGCGGCTATTTGCGTGCATCTGCAGTAGACGACCAATACGCTCTTTCTTACCCTTTGTGCTGTTCAGTACGTATGAGCCACTGTCTAGCTTTCCACTGTATACGCGGAAGTAAGTTAGACGACCTACAAAAGGATCAGTCATAACTTTAAAGGCAAGAGCTGCGAAGGGCTCCTTGATATCAGCTTTGCGAGTTTCCTCTTCACCTGTTTTTGTGTTCTCACCAGAGATTGGCGGGATATCAAGTGGTGAAGGCAGGAAGTCAACAACGGCATCTAGCATTTGTTGAACACCCTTGTTCTTAAATGATGCACCACAGATTACAGGGGTGAAGGTACAAGCAATACAGCCCTTGCGTAGTGCTGCCTTGATTTCATCAGCAGTGATTTCTTCATCTTCGAGGATCTTAACCATAAGGTCTTCGTCAGCCTCTGATGCTGCATCCATCATTTCTTCGCGAGCAAGCTGTGCCGCCTCTAGGTATTCTGCTGGGATTTCACCGATGGTTGGGTCGATGTTGTTCTCCCCTTCATTGAAGAAGATAGCATTCATTTCAACCAAATCGATGATACCTACGAACTGATCCTCTGAACCCATAGGTAGCTGAATCTTGACAGGAGTCGCACCTAGGCGATCCTTCATCATGCCCACTACGTTTTCAAAGTCTGCACCAGTACGGTCCATCTTGTTCACATAGGCCATACGCGGTACCTGGTAGCCGTCTGCCTGACGCCAGACTGTTTCTGACTGGGGTTCTACTCCACCAACTGCGCAAAATACAGCTACAGCGCCGTCTAGTACGCGCAGTGAACGCTCTACCTCTACGGTAAAGTCTACGTGGCCTGGGGTGTCGATAATCTGGATGCGATAGTCGCCCCAGAAACAAGTAGTTGCAGCAGAAGTAATGGTAATACCACGTTCCTGCTCCTGCACCATCCAGTCCATGGTTGCGCCACCGTCGTGTACCTCACCCAGTTTGTGAGTTTTACCTGTGTAGAACAGGATGCGTTCTGTAGTGGTCGTTTTACCAGCATCAATGTGTGCCATGATACCGATGTTACGTGTTTTATCTAATGAAAAATTTTGTGCCATGATTCTATGTAATCCTTACCCTCTACCAGCGATAGTGCGAGAATGCACGGTTCGCTTCGGCCATCTTGTAAAGATCCTCGCGCTTTTTGATTGACGCGCCTGTTTCTTCGGCTGCGTCCATGATTTCAGCTGCGAGACGTTCGGTCATTGACTTTTCGCGACGCTTACGCGAGAAATCTACCATCCAGCGGATTGCCAGTGTGGTGCTACGACGAGCATTTACCTCTACAGGTACCTGGTAGGTTGCCCCACCAACACGCTTAGGACGTACTTCAAGGGTTGGGCGCACGTTGTCCATGGCCTTCTTGAAGACGGTTAGCGGGTCTTGCTCTGTCTTTTGTTCGACGATGTCGAATGCGCCGTATACGATGCCTTCGGCGACTGACTTTTTGCCGTCCCAAAGGATTTTGTTAATTAGTTGTGTAACGAGGCGATTGTTATAGCGCGCGTCGGGAGTTACTTCGCGGCGCTCTGCTGCTGCACGTCTGGGCATGGTTTATTTCTCCTTCTTTGCACCGTAGTGGCTGCGGCCTTGCGCACGATTTGCCACTGGAGCTGCGTCTAGCGCTCCGCGAACTACTTTGTAACGAACACCAGGTAGGTCCTTAACACGACCACCACGAACCAGCACGATGGAGTGTTCCTGTAGGTTATGACCAATGCCTGGGATGTAGGCAGTCACTTCCATGCTGTTTGAAAGACGCACACGGCAAACCTTACGAAGCGCAGAGTTCGGCTTTTTGGGCGTAGTAGTGTACACACGAGTACACACACCACGCAGCTGAGGGTTACCCTTCAGCGCCGGCGTCTTTGACTTTACTTCGGCCTTTTTACGGCCCTTCCGTACTAGCTGGTTAATAGTAGGCAAAACTTATCCTTTCTGGTATGCGAGTTTTCCGGTCCCCGCATTGTTTCTATATATTGCGCGACAGGGCGTTCCCCCTTTGCCCTCTGTTTAAAGTGCCCTGTTGTGAGTTCTGTACAGTAGCAAAGTGCGTCCCATACAGCTTTCAGGCACAAAAACACAGCAAAAGCCGACCCTTAAAAAGTCGCGATGTACAAATATACTCGTGTTATGGTGTGAAGTCAAACAACACGCACCCGAGCGTGTCTATGGTGTGGGAGCAACCTAAGATATTAGCGCTCAAACACCCAAAGTGAGAAAGGTGCAACACTGGGCATTCATTTGCGCCAAGATGAACGCTCACTCATCAAGCATTAACGCCGCCTTAGATTCTTTCAGCTTCTTGACTTCCTCACGCTCAATTGACTGAACACTCCTCTCGGGCGTTGGCAAGTTCTCTGGTAGAGTTGTTCCTAACTCCAACATGGTCGTGCGGATTTTCTCTGCAACCCTGTAGTGAGTGTCATTGGCATCTGCGGCTATTGCAACCTCATCTATTTTCAACTTTTCTTCAGTTTGCGTTATGCGAAACAGATTAGCTGCTAGTTCAGTACTTCCCATAAAGTCAAGGATCTTTTCGTTTCCACTCAGCCCTTTTCTATTATGTATATCGGCGACAGTTAACCCACCATAAAGACCTTTGTAGCCAGAATTCTGAAAGATTGCAAACTCTTCATCAGTAATAACTCCAGCATTACGAGCAACTTCTGCCAAAAGAATGTTCCATTGCCTGACGTTGCCGCGAACGACAAGTCTCTTATTGTCTTCATCAAGCTGATTAAAAGCATCTGCAAGTTCTTGTCTTCGTGTCTGAATAGCAAAGTAGGTCTGAGCTAGCGCTATTATCTCTTTGCGTGGATCACCATTCTGAACAATCAAATAGCAAGCATAACGGTTGAGCTTGTAATCAGTGATTGATTTCTCTGCTCCTGAGCCTAACTTAACCATTTTGTTGACCTCAACAAAATGGTCTTCAATGCTGTGTCCGCTGTTCTTGCACGCAATCATGGCACGCTCAATTGCTTTGTGGAAATTCCTCCATTCCGTGTACTGCAAGACTTCTTGCAAGTCTCGAGCTGACCAAGACTCATTCCCCGCATCATCGACCTGCTTGATGTCCTCAAATAACTCATATTCGGAGGCTTCTAATCTAACCATTCTCTACTCTCTTTCTGACCCCCATCATAAAGAAATAAACGATTGTTCGATAATACTAGATAAGACAGACATCAACAAGCAAACAAATTGTGGAAATTTATAAATGAAATGCTCAGGTTGGCTGTTAAATCAATCGCAATTTTGCCAAACTTGACGCAACCTTTGGCACCCAAACTCATATTTGTGCTTTTTCATTGATCAATAAGGCAAGAATCCATTACGACACAACTCTAAAACTCCCATGCTATTAAGATGTCACCAGTGCTCGTTTTGGAACTAGAAAAAACGACACAACTCTAAAACTGACTAACCCAAGGAAATTGGCGGGTTGCTGTTTTGGAACTAGAAAAAACGACACAACTCTAAAACGATCCATCGGCATTTCCAGCATATCTAATGGTTTTGGAACTAGAAAAAACGACACAACTCTAAAACCGCATACACGACTAACTCGCGCTATTATAGGTTTTGGAACTAGAAAAAACGACACAACTCTAAAACCACATAAGAAACTACAGACAGCACTCATAGTTTTGGAACTAGAAAAAACGACACAACTCTAAAACACAAACGCACTGATTCCGTCAAATTCTTCAGTTTTGGAACTAGAAAAAACGACACAACTCTAAAACTTGGCATAGCCCATGTTTCTCTTGTCCACCGTTTTGGAACTAGAAAAAACGACACAACTCTAAAACTGAAAGGGCATATAAGAATGAAAACTATAAGTTTTGGAACTAGAAAAAACGACACAACTCTAAAACCTCAAATGTCTAGAGTTTACGCAAGACAACGAACTTGCTAGCCGAAGTCTAGTTCCCTTTTTAGTTATCAAGATACATAAATGCTAACACAGATTATCCTGTGCTAGACAGATAATCAAATCTATCCTCATCGACTACCAGTTTACGCTCTCCTTCGTGCGACCATTCACTTTCTGCTGACTCAATAATCAATGTGGAAACTTTTTGGTATAAGCAGTAATCTACGAAATTGTAAAATTCTTCCTCAGTTAGAAATCCTTTCAGATTGATAAACAAAATTGCGTCCCAAATTTGAAGGTCTGCAACCAAATCAATAATTCCTATAATGCGCTCAATAATCGAATTGCTCTCGTCTAGAGCTATTTTGAAATTTATCATTCTAAGATATCTTTCGAGAGAAAATTCACCCTCGAAAGAGACTCTGCTCTCGAAGCTCATCAATTGCTCAGAGAGAACCTCCATCATTTGTCCAAATGCTTGCTGAGAGCGCTCTCTCAACTCTTCATCAAGAACAAACTCCCCGATTAAAGATTTATGCAGCCTTGAAGTAATCTTCCTTGCACTTGCGTCAAAGGTCAGAAAATCAGCAACGTAGAGAAAGCGAGAAAATGAGGTATCCCTGCCCTCTTCTGTTGAAAGTCGGAATTCTGACGGTTGTTCATCTTGTTCTACCGCCCCGACAAATTCTTGCGCAACTCGCGCAAATAGTGGGCGGTGCAAAATTTCAAGGGTCGCAACTTTATCCATATCAATGGCAAGGGGAAGTTCTCCTGATGATAAAAATAACCTCATAGAATTATCAACCTATCTGTCGAATTTTCATTAAGCGTATGAACTTCTCCTACAAGATTTTCGATACTTGAGAATTGCTTCTCTGTGATTACAAGCAGCTGGATAAGCCCTTTTGGTGGCAGTTCTGACCTGACACGAGCCTTTAGCAATTCAGCTGCACTTAAATTCATGACGAGTTTTGTGTAGACGGATTGCTGCATCATAAAGAATCCCTCCTTTATAAGATATTTTCTAAAACGCGTGTAGTCACGTCGCTGCTTCTTTGTCTCAACAGGCAAATCAAAAAACACTATAACCCTCATGAATCGAACTCGCACGCTGTATCCAAGAAACGCATAGCGTCAGGTCGATTTTCCGTTACGCAACTCAAAGCATCACGTACAAATAAGCGCGCGATTCTTGACAGGTAATGATGTTGTCCATCAAATAAATACTGTTCACTCAATAAGCCAAGTAATTTCTCCTTCGTTGCCCAGTTAAATTCAGACGGAGATATATCGTAGACTAGGCGATCAACAAGTGGCCGAAATGGCTCGACTAAATCACAGGACAAATTAAATTGATTATATTCACTGCGATGATTAATCCCTAGTTGGGTAAGATAGCCATGTGCCACAATCTCCTTACTTATTGTCGATATAAGCACCATGTATCCGTAGTTGAGAGCGTCATTAATGGGGCACTCTGTACCGCGATAGAATTGCTTACCAAATAAACAATTAAAATATACTTTTGCAGCATGTCCTTCACGGTTGGTCTCATCCCCATCTTGCACCTGTTCAGCAAAGGCAAGTAGCTCGCTCCACCCGCCTCGTCCAAGTACATAGAGGTTTTCAGCCTGTGCACGTATCTTCGCAGAAACCGTACGTCGCCATGCACGACGCTTCGTCTCATCAGACCATTCCACCTGCTGAGCAACTCTCTTGCTTGCATTATGTGAGCCGTACAAGGGCAAGGCCTGCAAAAGAGGATTATGCTTTTCATCACAAAAAATAACATTAACCTTCCGCTTTGCAAGCTCACAAAGCAAGTATGCCGTAACAGTAACTGCAGTCGTATCGAAAACAACAGTATTAATTTCTGACAAGTGAATCATTGAAGTTTCGTCGCCAAAGACAACCATGTAGTCGTTTTTGTAGCTACATTTACAACGCTGCGTTATGACAACCGTGCGAAAGCTCATTTAATTAGGGGCTCGGTATCTCTTTTCGTATACACCTGTTACAGACTGGTCAAGAAATTCTACATCCTTAAACTTGCCAAAGGTGAACCGAGCAAGGCGACCCATGCGATCTCTGAGCGTACCAACTCTAAATCTAGCAAAATTTCCATTAGAAGGATTAGCCGAGGTCACTTTAAGCAATTCTTGCAAGAGCCTCTGCTTATCCTCTGAAGTCAACAACGCAAAATCCTCAACGCCTTCTAAAATTCGACTTCCAGTACTTTCAAAAATTGGATAATATCTCTCTATCGTATTAGCAAGCAGTTCATATAGCCTAATAGCCTGCTCATCAAAATTGTCAGATGGACTCTCCTCCTTCAGAACATCACTGAGGCATTTTTGATCTTCATATGAAAGAAACAGTTGACGAGCATTATGAACTTCGTTCGCGCTCGAAATATAAAGGGGGCTACCATTGCAGTACAAAGCTTGCCCAGCCTTTACGTTCGTGCGCAGAATGCGAACATCACTATAGTTTTGCTGCAAAAAGCTATTTGTTGCATGAGTGCCACAAATAGCTATGCGGACTGGAATAGAAACAAGCTCTACTTTTCGTTTTTTTGCTGACTTCTGATAGTCAATGAGCACAGAGTGAGATTCTTTTCCACCAGAATATCCACCGTACTTCTCAACACTAAGCCCCTGTTTCTTGGGGATAAGTGCTCTAATTCCTGCATCAGGCGAATATAGCGTTTCATCATAGAATGCTCCACTCCTAGTGGATGGCTTCTTTGTAATAAAATAACGCTTCTCCTCCATTAGCTTGCGCAAGCTTCGCTCAAGCTCTTCACCATCCCAAATAATCTCGCCCGTCTCTGTATTAACGTGACTCTTCGGGAATTGGTTTACGAACATGCCAAAACGAGATTTGCGCTCATTCTGAGCAAATTTCATATACTCGCCATGGTTGGACTCACTCCGCCACTTCGGATAACGCCTCTGTATAAATAATCCCATTAGGGCAGTCAAATAAGCATCCATGGCGTGATGAGTATCATTTAATTCACGAATCTTTGGCAGTGCTAGTCGCTTGCGCAAGTCAGAGATTTCACCAGCCTTAATGCCATGGATTTCGCTTTCAGAATGCAGGGTATGTAGGATTTCAACAACATGCTTATTAATTTGACGCGTCTCTACCAACTGTCTCGCAATAAAACGTTCAATCTGATGCTCATTGAACTCATGACGAGTCAAATTATTGTACTTTTTGCTTCCAATCAGCTTCTTTCCTTGCAGCGTACGCCAAAACCAACCCATACTATGGCGAACATCATCATTTATCGTCAAAGAGTCACCCTTCACCTGGTTACATTCCGAATGCACCAGAGCGAGATTTTCAAGGCTGTCATCCTTTGTAAGGGATTGCGGAATTATATGGTCAACTTGATATCTGTTTAACCTGTCAATATGAATATCTTTCCCGCAGTACAAGCATTTACCCAATTGTGTGAAATATAGATATAGGGCACGGTCATCAAACGCCTTTTGATTGCCTTTTCTTGCATCGAATTCTGCAATAATATCCTGGTAGTCGGAGTCGCTACGAACTGCCTTCAGGAGCTCCTCAAGTCTATTGTACCTAGACACAGTTCGCTTCTTTTCTTGTTCCCCACGCGCCATTTCGATAAAAATGTTTTCGGGAGGAGCTCCCATGACCTGCACGAGCTCTTTCACAATAAGTAAAGCTTGCCATATGCCACGCTTCACTGCAGGAGATGCCACAAGGTCATCTAGCAATTTTGGAGAAAGGGTGGGGTTTATCCCAATATTTTCTTCATTGGTCTGTTCAATCAGCTCTGCAAAACCATATTCCTTAGCATTTATGATTTCCATAAAATTCATTCGAGTGTCACACATTATCTTGATGATGGATACCTTTTCGCCAAAGCGATTTTGAACCCTTAAGCCAGAAAGCAATTTTTTACTTAATCGTCCCCAACCCTTATAGCGCAATTTTTGAATGGCTTTTAATTGTGGCTTAGTAATTTCTGGGTACCCTCGCTCAACCTTAGCCTTCAGCATATCTTTCTCATTGAAGAGGGTTGCCCACAAAATGATGTCTTCACAGCGCCCAATATTTTCTTCAGCTTTGCCATCAAATATTTTCTGCATGTCAATGAGTACCGAACGACTGCTGGCGAATTCTGTTTCTTTTTGCGTACCCGTAATTTTTATTGACGTATCTCTAGGATGATGATTCTCATTGATTAGCCAATCTGCAAAAGCTTTGTGGGTTACCTTTTTTCGACTTGTAAAAAGTTCATTAAAGGCTTGCTTCTTAACGTCAACCGAAATAGGTTTTCCGTCAATACTGACCTTGTTTAGCTCATTCAATAACTCAAAATCTTGGTACAGGATTGAATGTTTAGGCAAAACATCTTCGCCCAGCAAATAGGTACAGGTACCTGTCATTCGAGTGATGAAGTCTTCTGCTGTCTGTTCACGGTCAATTACTTCATTGAAGTTCCATGGAGTAATTTTTTCACCCTGCACTCTACGAGTCAGCCAATCAAAGCGGTCAGACTCTAGGGCGTCTGGATTATAACTAAGCGGACCTACAAAATAAGGAATGCGAAACTCCAGTATCTGCACCAACCTGTGTCTGTGCTCCCCATCGACATAGCCAGCTTTAAGCGCTGGATAGTACACGCTCTGGTTTTCAATGATTGTGTCCATCTCTTGAGAGTGCAATTGGTAAGGAATTGCTCCATTCTTTCTGGTGCGCAGCTTGACTAAAAAGGTGTCTGATTCGATAGCTGCTAGTAACTTTTCATGCTTTGTGTTTGCGTGAGCTTCTTCTGGCATACCTTCTAGTAGACTTTTGGCTGCTTTGATAAAATCTTCTCGCTTGCACGCATATCCTTTACGTTCAGAATCTTTACGAGTGGAATTTTCTCCAATAATGTAATTGGGATAGTTTTTAAGATTCCCGCCCTCTTTGCGAAACATTTCATTATAGGAGTCAGGAATGAAATCACGAACAAGGTCTTTGAAGTCTCTTAGCTGTTTAGCGTGCTCATCATAACGCTTAACCATTGCACTTGAGATACCCTCACAGCCGCCTAGTATCTCATCAAGAACTGAAGCGGAGTATGCTCTACCCATCAGTTCAAGCACAACTTGAGCATCCTCATCAGAAACTTGAGCGATATCGCTTTCTAAGTCCTCTGAAGATAAAGCAAGCTCCGTTTTTTCAACGCCTTCAAAAGAGAAAAGTTTCGTTGCATCAAATTTAGAACCAGCTAAAGCCTTCCCAAATTCTGCTGCAGATATTCTTTCGCAGCCCTGAGCAACTAGCGTATCGCGAATCACGGTGCGCGTGTCCATTCTCCCCAGAGACATATCAGCAACTGCAATCTTTATTGCCTTGACTGTTTCTTCTGTGCAATCCCTATCATCATTAGGCATCATGAAGCGAAAATAGGCATTAGTCGCCTCTCGAACCTCTTCCTCTAGATTGCCCTCTGCCGAAAGAGCTTGTCCTTCATATAAAAAGTTGCCACGGTACTTCATGATGTGATGTAGGGCAAGATAGACTAATCGGAAATCAGCCTGTTCTTTAGTTTCGAGGAGATACTTCCGCAAATGATATATCGTGGGGAACTTCTTATGGTAAGGCTCACCGTCAACTGAGACATTTTTCAAGAGAAGTGCTAGGCCATTCTGAGCCTGTCGGTCTTCCTCCCATAGAGCACTCTCTTTCATCTTGCGAAAGAAGTCAGCATCGACCTTTTGCATGTTTGCTGAAAGCATCTCTTGCATCATGTTGAGACGATGACGACGGCGAACATAGCGGCGGCGAGCAGATCTCTTCATCCGTCTATCAGCTGCATGACTTCCCTCTTCAAAAAGGCGTACTCCCCAAGCTGGCTTGCCCTTAACCTTAGCAAGAGTTCCATCTGAATGGGCAACGCTCCATCCCACTCCCGTAACACCGATGTCGAGTCCAATACTGTAGTTCTCAAGCGACTTCTTCCCCATTGGTTTCCCTCCGCACGTTGTAACTAATAGTGCTTTTGAATTGTCTATGCTATTATAATGTATGTCGAACTAGAAAAAACGACACAACGAGTTAAAATAAAGCGAAAGCTTACCCGTGGATAAAACCACCAAAAAGACGCCTCGAGCGTCTTTTTTATTGAGTTCGCGTGGCGCACCGTCACGTCCGCTCAACAATGGCCGCATACCTATCTGGGTCACAAACTTCGCACCACATGGGTTTTATGTTTATGCCTCCCGTTAGCATGCTGAACTCACGATTCTTCTGCATGCAATCACAGTTGCGTTTGACCTTCATTTTAGCAGCATCTTTGGTGAGGTTTTGAGGCACAGGTATTACCGTGATAAGCACATCTTGTTTTTTATCAACCAGCCACAAGTGATTGCTGTACACAATCGGATACGCGAAGAACTTTCGGCCATAAATCTGAGAATCAACCCATTTACGCAGCCTGCCCTTCATGTCCCCGTGATGAATACCTCTCTCTTTTGCCTTGTCAAAAGACGCCTCTGTTGATTTCTTGTTCAGACCTGTGCGTTGACGTATACGCTTCTTGCCGTGCTTTGATACTCTACTCATGATTTTCTAACATTTGACTAGTTATCTTACAGCTCATGGCGCTACTTCCCATTTTTTAGAATTCAATCTTTATACTTTTCATGCATCTTATTAATGGTGTCTTTTATTTTTTCTCGCAGTTCTACAGGCTCCAGAATTTCTATAGCACTACCATACTGCAACGCCCAGTATTCCATTGCTTGTTGACTTGCTTTAACAACTACGTTGACTCCTTCTTCTGTTTCTTCGCCAAACTGCGCGGAACCTCCAAACCAATCAAGAACATCTCCAACAATGTTCGGGTGACTGATTTTGTCAGCATAGAAAGTCACAGGGACAACTTTATCGGCATACATATAGATAAGTGGCTTTGTATATGCAGGCAAATCTAATCTTCCCTTCTTGAGAGGAACGTCAGGAAAGTCCGCTAAGGGCCGAACTCTTTCATTCTGGAGCAGTTTGATTTCGTGCATACGATCTACCCGGTAATGCACCAAGTTATCTCGATTATCTTGAGCGCATATGAGGTAGCTTCTGCCATTACTGATTATGAGCTCATAGGGACTAACCCTATACACATGCGGCTCACCATGCTGATTATTTCTGCTATAGCTATACGTGCGGTCAGTTCCTAATCGCATGTAATGGAAAGAAACTCTACATCCGACCTCGATTGCTTCACATAGCTCTTCAAAGTTAAGGATAATTTGCTTATTTTCAGGCTGATCTTTTGAAAGAAAGTAGTTAATTTTGACGTGTTCGCTTGCTAGGTTGCTCTTTAGTCTAACAACAATCTCACTACAGTGATCAAAGGCCATAGACTTAGACGACGAAAGAAAGCCATTTATCAGCATGGACAGCTCGCCACTAGAAAAATCATGCTCATAATACCAGGCACTGGGTTTTCCTATCCGATGTTTATCACGTCTCACCTTAAAGTGGTAATTCATTAATGCATCTAGGCTGTTTTTAATTGCGCTTCTACTAATATCTACTTGATAGACACTTTTTAACTTTCCTTGTATCTCTTTTTGGTTAAGTCTATGGTTAACATCGGAGTACTTTTTCAAGACTCGAAGAATGTACAAGATATAGAGCTTTTCGGGTACGTTGCTGGACATTCATGCTTCCCTTCATGATGCAAGCCTGATGCTATACGGTTATGCGTTACTTACTCGCCAGACAAGAGTCTTCCCTCCGTGCATCTTTTATTCTGACAGCAATCCCAATCTGACTTTCTGGTTCGACTTCAGGTGAGGTCCGATTAACAAAGGTCTCAAATGTGCCTTCATGTCCAAAGTAGAGAAACTTACTAATTTCTCGGTTGTCACTGCGAGGAATAAAGCTTATTCTTCTACCTTCAAATATTACTGCAACTGCATTAGCATTTATCCTAGCAGAGAGCATGCAGTGAAATTGCTGCATGAACAGCGATTATTAAGATTTAGCACACTTTAGTAAAAATGTGATGCTACTATTAGGGCAACTTAGTCTTTATCGTATAGAGAGGATGCCATTATGCCAGTGAGTGAAAGAGGGTTTGAGTACGAAATGCCTAAAGAGATTGAAGAGCTAATCACTAAAGACTTTTGCAAAGAATTCTACCGTCAACTTGAAGCCACATTTTCTACCCAAGATTTATCTACCTTCAACAGCCTTGCATGGGATAGCATTGAGTGTTCTGTTGGATGGGCAAAAGCGTTCGATACAGTAAGTGATAAGTTGTGCCCAGAGCTTAAATCTTACGTTCATTCTTTAGAGTGGTACGACAGTGATATGTTTGCTGGAAAGGTAACCTCTGTCCTTTGCGATTATGGCCTTATTGAACTTAATGAATAGTTCTCCGTGAGATGGAATCAAGAATCTTATCAGCGTGCTCAATATGGGATTGCCCTTCTCAGATAAAGTTTTATGTAGAGCCTCACGAGACAGTCCAGTGGACTGAGCAAGGTTGCCCATACTTCATGCACGACCTAAGTGAAATGCACATGCTACACGTCACTGACTGTTTCTTGAATAGAAGCGTCCCGACGGAATGCGGCAAGGGCGCTTAAGAGCATTAGTGTTTGAAGTATTGCCCCTGCAACTGCCCAGGCTGCAAGAATCACGGATGGAGCAAGAACTGGCCGAAGAAGGTCTAAGCTATACTCAACCATAAAAGTACTTACTGCCCAAACAAGGATTGCAACAGTCAAAACCACCTCATAGACCGAGCTATTCCAACGAAAAATAAGGGTTTTTGTCGTAAGCACATAGGCAGCGAGATATGCGGCATAGGCTAATATCAGAATATAAATTGGCACGGTAATCAGTGAAGCGAGTGACTCAGCAAAGGGGAAAGTAAATGGAATAATCCAAAAAGTATTGACAAGCACTGACCCAAGAAGAGCATTTGTTATCCCAAGGATACCCACAATTACTCTAACTGCAATCAGCCAAGCCAAAGCTGTCCATACAGAAATAGGACGCATCCAATAATAGAAGCTGGCCACAAGTAAAACTGAGCCTATCACACCTGGAATAAAATAAAGTTCAGGTATCGCAGATAGCCCCAATAACAGCATCCCAGATATGTATAAACTTACAGGCCTTTTGGCATGCGAGATCTCACTAGGAACACGAGAGAGTACGTCAACCATATTGAACCAGTAAGCCCTGACTATCCTACGGAGTTTTCCCAAAACTTAAAGATTCCCGTCTCCAATAGATCAAATTATTTTCCTAGGACAAAGCACACGGTAACCCGCACATTGCAAAGAGCAGGCAATCTCTAGTCGTACACTTCATGGTCACGTGTCACCCTTTGTCACTTTGTGTCACTTCTTGTCACTTTCAGCGTGAAGCATTAGACACAGAGTGTCAATATTTCTCGCCTCAACTTATTGTTTCGGCACTTAAGTTGAAATGCACTCAAGAAGGTGTTTGACATTACCCTTAGGGCAAGGTTTATGCTAGATGCATGGACGAGCAACAGATATACACAATCGGCCAGCTAGCAAAACTGGGTGGTATAACCACTAAGACCCTACGTCACTATGATCGCATTGGGTTGTTGCGTCCCAGTAATCGCAGTAATGCTGGGTACAGGCTATACAGCAGCAAGGATGGACGCAGATTTGCGGAGATACTTGCTTACCGTGCAATAGATATGCCACTTAATCAAATTACGCAGGTGCTGGATGGGTCAGACTCTTCTACTTCCACTCCTGTCTCCATTCCTGCTTCTACCTCTGCCCCTGCTAGCAAACCTACCGAAAAACACGGACGTGCGGATAGGTTGGTAGCTCACCTACAGAACTTGCAAGGTGAGCGCAAGAAGCTAGATGGCCTGATTCGTCATATTGAGGAAATGTTGCTACATGAACAGGAAGGAGCTCCTATGAGCACCCACGATGAACTAAATGGATTTACTAATGATCCTCACCACGATGAAGCGAAAGAGCGTTGGGGAAATACCGACGCATGGCAAGAAAGTCAACGCCGTATCAAAGGATATACAGCTCAGGACTGGAACCGTTACAAAACTGAAGCTGCTGATATCAACGATCGATTTGTTGCGTTAATGCAGGCAGGAATCTCGGTCGATAGCGCAGAAGCTCGTGCATTAGCTGAAGAGCATCGTCAGCTGATTAGTCGCTGGTTCTATGAATGTCCACCAGAAATGCATGCCAATTTTGGTGCAATGTGGGAAGCAGATCCTCGCTTCAAGAAAAACATCGACGAAGCAGGAGCGGGCTTAAGTGAATACATGACAGCAGCATTCAAGGCTGCTGCTAGGTAATCTTAAAGATATACTAAGTGTGAATTCGTTATTTCGCACGAATCAACTAAAAGAAAGGGCAAACCTGTGAGCAAAGAAAATGCGCGCATAAAAGAGTTTTGGCAAGGGTTTCTGAAGGCTAAAGAGCTCGATAGTTCTACCCCATATTATGAGAGCTTCTATTTTGCCAATGAAGAATGGGCGGACATACTGCTAGGACTTGTTATCGAGGGCACAAAGACAGCCACCTGTGGATGTAAGCTTTCCTATGAGGCTGAAGAACAGCAAATGCCACGCGTAGGCGACTACAGCATCGTCACTGATTTCTCTGGCGTTCCCCACTGCGTAATCCAAGTCACGAAAGTAACCGAACTACCCTTCAACGAAGTCACCTGGGATATGGCAAAGCTCGAAGGCGAAGATGAAGTTCTAAAGACCTGGCAAGATGGCCACAGGCACTTCTTCCAGCTAGAAGCCGAAGAATACGGGTTCACCTTCACAGAGGATACACCCGTAATCTTTGAGAACTTTGAAGTTGTGTACAGAGGTTAAAGCCAGAACTACTGTGGCATATTAGGGTTACTACTATTATTAGCACCGTGGCTAATAGCACCCTTGACCTTCTTAATTGCGTTGTTGGCTAAGATAAAGCCAATCCCACTCAAGATAGCTGCAGCAGCGCCAATCATAGCCGCAAGAGCAATGTCACCAAACATCATGCTTCCCATTGCAAGACCAATCACGCCCACAATAATCAAGATAATACCGATAACTAACATGCGAATCCCCTTTTCTTAAGAACGACTCAATCATATAACTGCAGCGACGAAGTCGTACATACAATTGCAGCCCAGTATACAATAGCAGGAACAAATATTACCCTCCAGCCTAAAACAAAAGGGCTGTCAGACATACTTCCTCTACGGAATCCGATAGTATGGACGCTAGATTGCCAGACCAGCAGAACAAACATAACAAAGAAAGAAATAATCTATGCTTTTTGAATATAACCTTGACGCACCACGGGAAGACTTTTACTGTATCACTCTACAACTTCGTGAAGCTGTTGCACGCAGTGATGTCAGTAGTGGGATCGCTGTAGTGTACTGCCCTCACACTACGGCAGGAATCACCATCAACGAGAATACTGACCCTGATGTGGTGCCTGACCTGCTACTAGGCCTGCAAGAAGCTTTCCCTGACCGGGCGGAGTTTGTCCACGCAGAAGGCAATAGCGCTGCACACTTGAAGGCCTCTGCAATAGGCGCAAGCGAGACAGTGATTATCGAGAACAGTCAGCTACTGCTGGGAACCTGGCAAGGCATCTACTTCTGCGAATTCGATCCGCCACGTAAACGAAAGTTCTACGTGAAGGTGATTGGACACTAGGATAGAAAAGGAATACATTTCCTGTGAGTTGCACATGATGCCGTGGTTAGTCCTTTAGCAATCGTGCGGCATGAAGGACGGCCTCTTCGTCAACAAGAGTTCCCTCTAAATAACGATGAATAATACTAGAAATCAAGGTTTGATAGGGTACACCCTCACGTTGTGAGCGCTCTTTAACTCGGTCCAAGTCGTATTGAGATATGCGGATATTGATGCTCTTGTTTTTATTTCTTTTTATTTCTGCTAACGTAGCCTCAAGGCGTTCTTTTTCTTCTCCCTCTAGTGGCACAAATTGTTCAGCTGCATCTTCTATTGACTGCTCAAAGCTGTCCAGTTTTACCTCATTCATTGTCTTGGCCTCCGTATTGCTTTTGGAATTTTCTGCTAGGATACACTGTTTTCAATACAATGTTTCCCTTCATATCGGTTACGTAAGGAACAACATGGATGTAGTTCCTGTACCTACATAAAACAATCTTCTGGTCATCTCGATTTGGATTTTTGAAAGCAGCAACATACTCATCCTCAGCGATCATTTCTGCAAACACATCAAACGATAGGCCTCGTTCTACAACTTTACTGGGCACAGAAAGTTGCGCGGCCGCCTCTCCTGACGCGCATACTGAAGTACGTTCTGTCAGGCTGACTCACAATCAGGTGACCAGCAAACAACAAGTTCTAGAAGGAGATACACATGAAAATCAGTCCCTATCTATCATTTAATGGAAATTGCACCGAAGCCATTGCACTTTACGAAAAAGCATTTGGCACAAAAGCAAACATCGAACTATACAAGGACGCACCTGCAGGAATGGAGTCCCTAGGGCCAGCAGATCAGGTCTTTGACGCTCAGCTCAAGATTGGTCATGACACCATCATGCTTAACGATGTCATGACTGGGGACACCGCTAAATTTGACGGCAACATCATGATTGCCATCACATTTGACGCAGTTGATGCCCCTGAGATGCTCGAAGCATTCGACACTTTAAAAGAGGGCGGTCAGGTCTTCATGGATATCTGCGAAGTTCCTTGGAGCAAGTGTTTCGGCGTCCTTGTTGATCGATTTGGCGTGAAGTGGAATATCTGCCAAAACTAGTCCACTAAAACCGAAGTGGTCGGCCTGCATGACAGCTTGCATGCCGGCTTACACTAAAGCGCTCCCTTAAAAGCACCAGCTTCAATCCCCGCGAAAGTTGGTGCTTTTGGAATTAGGCGATACAATCAATCTAGAGACTAACACGCGCAGACCTCCAAATCTTCAAGTGCGACCATAGACAGGAGCATCCATGAACCAACTGGACAGAATGAATCAGGCCATTGACTACGTAGAGCAAAACATCACAGGTGACCTAGATCTGCCTAAGCTAGCGCAGATTACTCACTGTTCGACCTACAACTTCCAGCGGATGTTCTCAATGGTCACAGGCATTACGATCACTGAATACGTGCGTCGCCGTAGACTGACGCTTGCAGCACTGGACTTGCAGGAAGGAGACATCAAGGTTGGTGATGTCTCTTTGAAGTATGGATATGACTCCCCCACTTCATTCGCGCGGGCGTTTCAGGCCGTGCATGGGGTGACTCCTAGCGAGGCGAAAAAGACCAACATGAACCTGAAGGCCTTTCCGCGGATGACCTTCCAGATAAGCATCACAGGCGCGAGCGAGATGGACTACCGCATCGTAACCACGGAACCTTTTAAGGTGTTTGGCATAGAGGAGCTTGTGTCCACTACCGGCGAAGACTATTTCCAGCATGGCGGGAAAGCCTGGGAGCAAATCTGGGAGACTAGCTTTGTCAACGGCAAGCATGAGCAGCTAAAGATAGCCGCTGGTACTGAGAAGCCAGCCCATTACGACACGATGTTCGTACGCGAAATGTGGCCGGTACATGCCTTGATGAACTACCGAAAGGTTAACGACACGACCTACGGCTATATGCAGTGTAGCTTTGTAACTGGTGATAGTAAGACAGATGGCTATACCGTGATAGAGGTTCCCCAGACGACCTGGGCAGTGTTCCCTACAGGCATGATGTCCTGGCATGACATAGGTGCTGCGATTGATGAGCTATACAAACGCTTCTATAGTGAGTGGCTGCCGACCTCAGACTACGAGAGTGTCATCGGACCTGAATTTGAGATGCACAGTGGGAACCTGGAAGAAGGCAATATAGAGCTCTGGATGCCGGTGCGCAGGAAATAGTGGAGGGCAATTGGGGCTCATATAGCAAGTTCCCTCAAGAGGGGATTTGGGCAATTCACTTTTCAGGATTTACTCTATCGTCATCATTAATCCTGTGAGTAGGAAATACTCAGTTCTTGAGATACTGCCGAAAGACGCTGATCTTTACACCTTCTTTTTATTAAAGGCTGAAGGGGTTAATCTGTAGGCTTCCTTTTTATCTGACTTTGTAACATATCGTGTAGCAATGCGCTGGTTACAGCTAGGACAAAACAGCGCGCCATGGTACTGTGAAAAGTCGACAGTGCCATCTATAATGCGATCGTTATACATCTTTACAAGATTACTATTGCCGACCTTCTGATAATTAGCGATAAGGCACTTACAGTACGCACAACTAACGCGCAAGACATGACTGCCCCGAACTTTCCTGCAGTTTGGATTTGGTAAATCTTCACAATGGTAGCCCTATGCTTTACTGCCTACTGCTTGTAAGATCCTAGACTTCTCCACGAAAGAACTCCCTACTTAGAATCCTGTAATGCCAATCACTTTAAACCAGCGCTATCAATGATAACTGCTATACGGATTGTGTCTATACAAAGAATTTAGAGAAGACAAAAAAGTAGCGACGACCGTTAGGTCATCGCTACAATCCTTCTTAATTGCACCCGTCAACCCAAAGGCGAGCACTACCTCAGTATACTACTTTCATGCTGCAAATTGAAGCACAAGACTACTGACACTTTTGTCAGTAAACAACGCCTTGCTAGCACTTAACTAGGCAGTGTTCACACATCCCAATTCTGTGTCGCGAGCTGTTCCTGTAATTGCCTTAGTCTTTTCTGACGCGCCTTGTAGTCAGGTAGCTCCCGCTGTACTATCGACCAAAAGTGCGGGGAGTGGTTCATCTGAAGTAGGTGCGCCAGCTCATGTACAATCACATAATCAATGACTTCATCACCTGCCATGATTAGTCTCCATGAAAAGCGCAGGACTCCCTTTGAGTTGCAGCTACCCCATTGTCGCTTCGCATTACTTATCTTTATCGCAGCAGGCATGATATTCATCTGCCTTGCGATATCGAGGGTTCTATTTGTTAGGTAGTCATGGGCAAGCGGGTGATATGCCTGCACACAGGTCTGCTTAATGCCATCCGAATCTAAGCCAGCAGGCACAAAGAAGTGCACACCATCAAAGCCGACAGGTTCGCCCTCGCCTTCATCCTCATGTGCCGTAATCGGATAGTGCCTACCACGGTAAAGTACCGCATCATCATAATCAAGGCGAAAGCTGTCACGCTGCTTCACACGCTGGGCAGACTCCGCCACCTTACGAACAATCCACGCTTCTTTTGAGGCAAGGAAGCTCTCTATCTGACCCAGTGATGCCCTCTGCGGGGCACGGACCTCGACTTCCCCATCACGGACATATATCGCAAGGGTCTTGCGCTTGCTGCGGATTAGAGTGTAGCTGTTGGGGTACATGGTTATAGGATAGCAATAAGACAATCATGGGACGAACCGTACCAAAAAAAAGTCCATGCCCCTGGATGCATTTACACCACTGGACACACTTCCCTGCCTGTGCCAATTACATGGTCACCCAATATAGGCAAGCGCTGGTATTATGGTTACCAATAAAAGTCAACAGGGCTACAGCAAGAGTCAGCTGCATCAAGAGCAAAGGAATAAGTTGCGACATAAGGAGCAATCATGAAAGCATACAAAGAACTCTCTCAAGGGGAAATGCAGGAGCAACTCGCGACCCTAAGGCAAGAGTATGAGCAGTTTGTGGCAAAGGGACTTAAGCTGAATATGTCGCGCGGTAAGCCCTCGCCAGAACAGCTGGAGCTGTCGATGCCGTTGCTTAATGCGGTGACTGCTGATACTGCTGCAGATATTCTGCATGCAGGCACGGCTGATGATCTGCGCAATTATGGCGGACTAGTAGGCTTACCTGAAGCACGCGAGCTGATGGCAGGCATCATAGATGTCGACGCGGAAGATGTTATTGTTTGCGGCAATTCCAGCCTGAATGTCATGTATGACATGGTCTCCCAGGCATTCTCACAGGGGATTGCTGGCCAGACCCCTTGGGCGAAACTGGGTGCGGGTACGAGCGCATCCGATTCCGATTCTGTCCAATCTGGCAGTCCTGTAAAGTTCCTCTGCCCCGTTCCTGGTTATGACCGCCACTTTGCCCTGACAGAGCATTTTGGTATCGAGATGATTCCAGTGCCACTTACTGAAAACGGTCCCGACATGGACATCGTTGAACATCATGTGAACACTGATGCGTCGGTGAAAGGCATCTGGTGTGTGCCGAAGTACTCTAATCCAACGGGCGGGACGTACTGCGATGACACCGTAAGACGGTTTGCTGCCTTGTCCCCCGCTGCAAAAGACTTTCGCATCTACTGGGACAATGCCTATGCTGTGCATGACTTCGAACAACCAGGAGAAACCCTGCTTAGCCTGAAGGATGCCTGCATTGATACTGGTAACGAAAACATCTGGTACATGTTTGCCTCAACCTCGAAAGTGACCTTTGCAGGGGCTGGTATCGCTGCATTTGCCGCGTCCCCTGATAACCTGGCAGAGATTCGCAGTCGTTTGTCGCTGCAGACTATTGGATCTGACAAGCTTAACCAGTTGCGTCATGTGTTGTTCCTGCGCAATATTGACGGAGTGCGTGCACACATGCAAAAACACGCGAGTATCGTGGCTCCTAAATTTGAAACTGTACTGCGCGCACTAGATGATGGACTTACGGGATCAGGCATTGGTGAGTGGACACGTCCAAAAGGTGGCTACTTTATCTCATTCGTAGGTCTACCTGGTACTGCAAAGCGCGTGGTGAGTCTAGCCAAAAATGCCGGCATGATGCTGACAGGTGCCGGAGCGACTTATCCGTATGGTGATGATGCAGAAGACTCCAACATTAGACTAGCCCCCACCTATCCCCTAGTCGAGGAACTAGAAGATGCCAGCAAGCTGTTCGTGCTGTGTGTGAAGATTGCGTCGCTGGAAGCACTGCTGGCGTAGAGTACACAATGCTAGGTGAAAGAGCTTAGATGGAAAAGTTAGTCCAGTCGCTAGCTAAGCCTGCTTGCTCATAGACTCCATGTAGTCGCGTAATAGAGTGTTTATCATAGTCTGATACTTGACGCCATTCTCTTTAGCTGCCTGCCTGAAGAATCCTAGAACATCTACATCAAGCATGATAGAGATCCTTTGCTTCTCAGACCTTTGAGCTAACTCTGCAGGGGTTGGTAAGAAGTCTTCAATAGGTATACTGTTTCGTATAGCTGCCTCGATCTCTGGCGGGGCATCGCTATAGCCATCATCAAGGAAGTTGTTATCTTCTCTACTTGTTTTCTTGCTCATATATTCGCCTCCCACTTCTCCAGTAGCCTGCACCAATTATCCTAATACGTTCTCTCCTCATGGTGAACCTAACTGTCATTACTCTACCTTCAACTTTCCCAAAGCAAAGATATTTCGGCTCTTGCCATGAGTGAGCATAGTCAAATCTTAATGCTCTCCGCTCATCGAAGAATGCCACTGACGCTTCTGCAAAAGAGATTCCATGCTGGGCTATATTCCCAACATTCTTATTTCATCCCATTCAAATCCATATACATTATTATATATATTTTTATCCATATTTCAACCCACCTATTTCGACAAGCACTTCTAGGTACTCTAGCAATAAAGGGTAAAGAACTGATAAAGCTCTGGCTAAGGGAGGATTAAGTACAGATTAAAACTGCAGGCGACAGCACCAACATCTACAACCGCTGGTACAACTCTTCCAAGCTGGCGATGTAGGTACGCAGCACAGGCTTTGCTGCAGCGGGGTTGTTGGTGTCGTCGTTACTGGTTAGACTCCGCAGTTCGCGAGTGAAGGTGCGTCTGATGTCATTCGTGATGGTGCTGATTGCTTGCGGGGATAGGGCGGCTGGGCTGCCTCCGCCACTTTCGCCCTCTTCGCCTTCCCCATCTGGCGACTGCGTCATAGACTGCCGCCAATTGTACGTGCCATCCTCAATGGCAGTAGCCACCTCTTCTACGTACTCTGGCGACTCTGACAAAAGAGTGGTCAGCTTTGTGCGCGTTATGGGGACTGCTCCTGCAAGTATCTTGCGCTTTGCGTCCACTGAGGCTTCCCCTATAACATTGATTCCTTGTGCAACCTGCGCGTCGCGTCTGATTGTTCTGGGGTCAATATTGTACTCATCAGCAAGGCGAGCTGCCGTTGGTCCGCTAGAGTGGACAATCTGCCCACTCTGGTCTCGCTGTACGTGCCGGTTGCTTCCCAAAATCCGCTTATCTGCCATATAGTGCAGTCCGCGAAAGTGCGACAGTGCCAGAGGTGAAAGATTACGCCTGGCGATTTGCGTCGTGACCATCCAAATGAGCACATCATCGCGCGAGTCGAACTGCATATAGGTGACGCTGAAGGGCAGGTTGTGTTTCTTGATGATTTCATAGCGATTGTGCCCATCGATAAGGATATCGTGACCTTCCCATAGCACAAGGGCATCCCGTAGTCCGTGTTCTAGGATGTCTACCTCAAGCGCTGCAAAGGATTCTGGGTCTAGGAATGGGAGGAGGTGCTTGAACTCGTCATCAATGACGATGTCTGTAATGTCTGACGCTGGACGTTGTTGCATGTGGCAAACCCCTTTCAATCGGGACACCTAGAGATGCTGTATTGAGTGTTACATTTGTGGTAACGCCAGACTATTATCGCAGATGCGTGGGTGTGGTGGTGGCGGAGGGTGTCCACATTAAACAACACTTCCACAGGTCAAAATTCACAAGTATTGCACTGTCCCATCCCTGCTGCTACTATGCACTAGGCAAATCTGATGTCAGATGGCCTTTTGTTCTCTCCTGATGGTGGAATAGTCCCCAATGACTACGAACCTGAAAGGAGTGATGCCCTATGATAGAGCGATATGGTTACTATGTAATGATATTGTGCTATCTACTGGGTAGCGCATATTACCTTATGGGTATAGTTCAGTCTCTATAGAGAGCTGAACAGCACGAAGGTCGCTGCAGCAGCGACCTTCGTCAAACCAGTAATATAAAACTGAGAGGGCTTAAGGCCGTCTGATTGCAAACATCGGGCTTGCCTCTACATCCCATTCTAGCAAAATTCTACAACGTCCATCAATGGGCTTGATTAAATAGCATCGTACGGGCTAGTCTAACACCAGCCCTATCCAACAAAGTAATCCATATCAATCCGCTTCACTTCGTACTTATGAGTCACCGATACTCCAACCCCGTGCTCTATCATAAGTTCAGTCAACCTGTCTCCATTGATGAGGATAATCGACTTTCCCGTAGCACGCACGTCTTGCTCTACGCCATCGTAGAAATCTAAGGTTGTCACAAAGACTCCCTTATCGACATTCTTCATGCCTAGTGCACCCACGAAATCAGAGATTGCCTTCTTCCGCACAATATTGTTCTCACCATAGCGCTTCGCCTGGGCGAAAATCTTGCTCAGCCCCAGAGCATCTTCGTTAACAATGGCGGTGCGGGTCAGTGATGAAGTTAAAAGTGGCTAGCTGTTGGGGTAGCTCGTCTAGGTGGATAGTAGTGGGATCTATGCCTGCGGGGTCAGCCTCTCGGTCGTAAATGTTGAAAGTGTGAAAGTTGGAGGTGATGATGTATTTGGGCTGCTCGCTAGGTGGCAGGTGTGCGGCGTAGTTGAGGGCTTGCTCGTAGGGCGTGAGACTAGTGGTGGTGTCGGGCTGGCTGAGGTCGTTAGTGGCTGACTTTTGTTCAATAAGGACGCGGGATTCAGGAATGTATGCATCGACGCGCTTTTGACTACGACCTATGCGGACGCGCTTTTCATAGTCGATGATATGATGGACGCGCTGGATACCCATGACTTCTTGTAGAAACTGGTTCCAGAAGGTTTGAGTGTCAGCGATTTCGCGTCCGCGTGCTGGGTCTGCCCACTCAGTGGCGAATTTCTGAGCTGCTAGGGTGCGGTTAGTGCTCAAGTGGCGATCCTTCCAAAGTGTGACAATCTGTTAGTTCACCTGTATATTTTACTATGTGATTTGGACGTCAAGACTCAAGTTCCTCTTGATTCGCTCAATGCCTAGTTCTGTCGTGTACAGCTTATCCAGATTATCCAGTAAGTCATCAGCTGACATAGTACTCCGCACAGTACTCATCCAACACTACTCCTCATCGCGAGTATCAGCTGCTTCCTCGCCATGAAGGTCAGGTGCTTCACCACCGTCGTCGCCACCATCCCCATCGTCAAAAACACCCAACATTTGCATCCGTTCTAGCAGCACAGCCTGAGCAACTTCATTGCTTACTTCATTTATTGCGGCATATGCGTCAGCAATATTCTCTTCGGTATTGGCAAGGCTTGGACGGCAATCATACGGGGGTTCTGGGCAGGCCTCAAAGGTGTCGCAGAATAACCCCTCAACCATAGAAAAAGCTCTCAGTTGCGTAGAGTACAAAATCCTTGCTTCATCCGAAAGGGTGATCAAGCTTTGATGTATTTCAGAATCATTTATCTCTACAGCATGTCTTCTCGCCTCGTTAAATGCCCGGTCAAAACCCGTAGTATCGCGGGAACTAAAATAGGCAAGCACCGTGTGATCTTCGTCTTCAAAAAGGGCATTTACTGCCTGTGTTGCGTTCTCAATATATTCTGCTTGCGCCCTAGAGGACTGCACAGATGAAATGGTGAAAAAAGCAACCATACCTACAGCACATGCAACAACAATGGCCAGAATGATAAGACGCTTTTTGCGCTTAGCAGCGTGGGCATCTGCAGGATTGGCAGGTATGCCTGCAGCTTCGGTGGTCGTGCCTATATTTTCAGAAGCCATAATCTGCCCTTTCTTCATTCCCTCACCTATCAACATGCCAAACATACCCCTACAGTATACTTAAGCCATGGAAAACACACCACAACCACAGCAAACACCTCAGTCAGAACCTCTGCCGCTGGAACAGACACAGTCCCAGCAGGAACAATCACAGCAGCTACCACCACAACGGCAACAGCCCCAGCCCCAAACCTCACAACCCCAACCTCCACAGCAACCCAAGTCCAAAAAGATGCGCGGGCTCCTCATATCCTTAATCGTCCTTGTCGTTACCATCGCCCTAGCTGGCGGAACCTACGCAGGATTCCTTGTCCATAATCACCTTGAAGAGCTCGCGGAACAAGCTCGCCTAGAAGCACTTATCGCACGCCAGGAAGCCGCCGCCCAAGTCTTCAACTCTACACATGACATTCAGAAACCCTGGCTTATGCCTGTGCCTGAAGCTGAGGAAATCACCCCGGCTACTATCACCTTTACCTTCATGGGGCGGGAGCACTCCGTCCAACCAGAAGCAAATCGTCGTATCTATTACGGGGCAAAAACAGCCGACCGCGTGGATTTATGGGAAAGACTCTGGGATGAACTCTGGGAGGATATCGGTTGGGATTACCCAAGTAATGGCATGGATGAAATGGAAAGACTCCACGAAGAAAAGTACTACGATTTACTTACCTTCGATCCTCAAATGGACCATGCTATCGAAAGCGTACTTGTCCAACTACGTGCAATTCGCGACACCTACGACCTAAGCAATGACGAATACATAGAGCTCTTAGTCAAATACGTCCAATCCATCCCCTATTGTGAAATCCACGGATCGCTAGATATGGACGAGAGACCTGTTGGATGTCCGCGCACGCCTATCCAGACGCTGGTCGATGGAACAGGAGACTGCGATGAAACTGCCATGCTGTTGGCCGCGTTGCTCCACCGCGAGAACTTTCCTATTTCCTTCCTTCTTTTTGCACCAGAACAACATGTCGCTCTAGGTCTGCGTGTTGAAGGCGATGGCTACAAGGGAACAGGTTATACCTTCATAGAAACCACTGGTCTTTTCTATATATCAGAAGCGCCTGAAATGTTAGGCTTCCCCGACGAAGAAATAGTGCTAGAGTCTGACCCAATCGTGCTAGCTATAGGCACAGAAATCGAAGACCCTATGCCTTACTATTCTGCAGAGGCGCTAACTGAAGTAGCCCGCATCATCGATGTTCGTGACCGCGCAGAGGGTGCTGCCAACAACCTACGTCACTGGGTTGAGCGCACACCCATGAGCCGAGCAGAGTTCAATCGTCACGTTGCAAGACATGAGCTTTGTTTCATCCCCCTCAATCGCTTTCATGACGTAGAGCCCGACCCAACAGGCCAAATTAACACGGACTTCATGGACCGCGCGCAAGCAATTGAGCGGATCAACCAGAACGCCTGGTGGGAGTAGCCAGCCAACACGTCAACCTGAGTCAACACATCAGCCTGCCACCGACATCCTAGTCTCGCGCCAACCCAAAGTGCCCTACTCAGTGCCACCCATATCCCCATCTGGCCGCGGGGGCGTAAAGACAACCGCTACCGAACGTGCCTTACGTTTAGGGGTAGGCTCAGCATCCTTGTAGGGCTGAATCACTTCATGTATCTTCGCAGAGAGCTCTTTCAGCTCGTCATAAGTCGCATAAAAAGGGGTAACTCTAAAGCCAGAGCCGTCCCCAACAAGGTCAACCTCCCCCTGGTCAGCATAAGCCTTAAATTCCCCCAGTAGTCCAATCGAAAACTGCTGGAACAGGCTGAAATAAGTCTCGCCGCAGTTATCTGCAAGCATCTGCTCTACTCCGTCATCAAGGTCAATAGCCAGGGCATAGACCTTCTCTGTAACATTTCTAATCGGACGCTCTTCAACGACCTTCAACACTCCATCAGACGTCATCTTTTTCAGGTAACGATAAAGTGTTGCCTGGGGAATGTTTGGATGCTTCTGCGCCAGAGTCTTTGCTGTCGCCTGAACCTGCTCATGAACCTCCAATATAAGGATGTTCGCCAGAGGATTCGTTAAGTATTTCAAAAGTTCATCGGTCATATATGATCCATCAGTCGCTGGTTTAAGTCTTAGATTGTTTTAAATTTTAGGCATCTTAATTTCAGCCTGCTTCAATACCCAGTCCGCGATGTCGTCAATCACATAGTCCTCTACAGGACGCTCAACTTTAAATTCCTTCATCACCTTACCAATATCATCGGTAAGACTAGGCATAAAGGCATGGTTAAGACCCTCATACAGCTTAAAGCTAGCGTTGGGATTATTAGCCAGTAGCTGTCTGTACTCATTAAAGTCTTCTTCGACCAACACCTGAAGATCCTTCTCGCCCTGTATGACAAAAATGGGCTTTATAGATTCACGGAGGTAGTCCAGAGTAGGCCAGTCCCCCATTTCCTTCAAGTAGTAGAGCGAGGTATTGCCCGCAAACGATACCTCTTTCGCTTCTTCGTCTGTCAGATTAGGAATGTCTGAAAGCTTTGCAGCAAACTTCTCTATTCGCTTTTTCATTATCCAGCCAGTAAGACCCTTTGCGGTCTTCAAATAATCTTCCTGCTGCTGCTTCATAATGTCTTCAAGCTTACGCGGAGACCCCGCCATGATGATAAGTCCTGCAAAGTTGCCTGTGCTACCATCCCAGTAGCCATCCCTAATAGTGGCAGTGCTCACAACGCCTTCGGTGTCGATGCGGGGCGCAAGCATCCCACCCAGACTATGCCCGGCAATATAGATGTTTGTCGAATCAATACGCGGGTCATCTCGTAACAAGTTCGCAGCCAGCACCGCATCTTCAACAGTCTCTTCCCGCACAGTAAAGCTAGACTTTAGTTTTTTCATCATTTTTCTGCCATAGGAATAGCTTCGCTTGTTGTAACGAATCGCTGCGATACCGCGCTGTGCCAATCCTTCCGCAATATCCCGAAAGGGTCTAATGCCCTTGATTCTTTCGTCCATGTCACTGGCACCAGACCCCTGTACCAGAACTACCGCGGGCTTACTAACGCCTCCCAGACTGGGAAGCGTTAGTAAGCCTTCTAGCGGGTATTCAGTCCCCTCACCTATAACTATCTTTTCTTGAATCATGCAGTAAACTCCATCTATGTCTGTGTCACGCTTGCATGTGTGCCTGTGATCCACGTCTACACTTACGCTTAATCCTTCACCTGCTATTTAAACAAGTTTATTATCAAATCCATTATATTATCACTATGATAATATAACTTCAAGCATCCAGCTGCGCCTGCAGATTCAAAGATCTCTAAAGATTCTTCCGCTCAGGCAGCAAATACTTTCTCTTAGCATACGCTGTACCAAATAGGACAACCAAACTAGCAAGCATCAACAATGCATACATGAAAGCATTGGCTTCGTCCCCTGTTTGGGGTCCCGCTACAGGTTCCTCTTCTTGCCTAGCAGAAGGAACGGTCGCTTCATTACCCACGTTCACAACAGTCCTCATAGAACTTCCTGCCCCAGGAGTTGTGCCGGGCACAGAGGGCGCTGCAATCTCTTCGGGTTCTTCCTTGTCATCCTGCTGTCCGCCCCCAGGATTACCCCCGCTACCACCGCCAGAACCGGGTCCTTCTTCAACCTCTTCCTTCTCATCTCCGGGCTTTGAATCACCAGGATTAAAGGGTTCAGGCTGCTGACCAGGACCTTCTGCTGCAGGGGTCGCAACAACCGACCAAGACCATTCGGCAGTAGTAGTCTCTACAGAAACCTCGCTGTAAGAGAAATTCTCTAGGGTAAACCTAGGCTCTGGTTGTAGGTACTCTCTCCATGACCAATACTCCGCCATTTCTTCAGAAAACTTTTCAGAATAAGAGAAGATCTCTAAATGGAATACGGGCACTGTTCCCACAATATACTTGTTCCAAGTAAAGCTGTTTGGTCCAGTTCTTGTCACTGTCATATAGACAATGCCCGTATTGCCCGTAGTTGGAATGCGGTGCGCGGAGTTACTGACCCATGCGTTATAGTTCGCAATAGATCCGCTGACTGTAATTGAAGATCCCGTAGACATCCCGTTCAAGATTGATGTAGAAATATTTCCAAATCCTGCGGGCACAGCCCATCCCGCAACATAACTTGCTGTCCCACTTCCGTTATTAAAGGGATCAATGTCTCCGGGCAAAGAGCTTTGCCGCGTTTCAACGTACACCAAACCCCAGTTATAGCCACCATAACTATATGAGGTTCCGTTGTTGTAGCCGCTCATCAAGTACTCGCCAATCACGGTAACGGGTAGACCCGTCACAGAGTCCAAAGCAAGCTGCTTAGTGTAATTGCTCCCAACATCTGCGGGTAATTGACTAGCAAAGGATACGTTATGCTGATTAGTTCTATAGTCTCCCGTAGTGGTGTATCCATCAAAGTAGGTGTTGCCCGTAGGTACAAATGAACTTGAAATATATGCATTACTAAAATCTACGATGGATTCATCATCAGTCTCGAAATAGGCTACGGTAACGTTATCACCGTCTGTGTCTGAACCGACAAATGCTTTATGCTGTAAGAATTCCGCAGGAATTTCCGCGGGAGTGCTTCCACTACTCACAAGTCCCCAGGGTATGCTGGAAGCCTCATAGGATGCTCCACTTTCAAAAGTACTTTGCCACGTGTGTCCCGTTAAAAAGTAATTGTCTTTTGTGTTGTGGCTGTAATTGTCACCAATATCTGCAGGAAGCAGCGAACGTAGGTGCACAACATGAGTATCGTAGTCTGAACCTTTAGTTTCGTAGCCCACAGGAACAAAGATGCCTGTTTTTACCTCTTTTTCAGTCAGATTGGAAGCGGTCCAGTCAACATGATCCTTATTATCTGTCTTGAAAAAGACTTGAGCAGAACCATCCTGGTTAACTTGATATGAGGTAAATGCGGGGTTTGATAGATGGTGCATAATGAAGTCTGGTGGCGGATGTGCAAGGGCTGGAATTCCCGCCATAAACGTAAAAACTGAAACAAGTGCGATAAAAATGGTTACGGCAAGGGTTGAGGGATATTTTCTAGATGTAGGCTGGCTTAGCTTCATAGATGGGTTCATAATTGGCGTCTTCATGGTGGCAGTCCCTTCCTTCTTCAAATGTTCGTCACAGCAATTAAGTATTCCTCCTCTAATTTTCCATATATTACTTCACATATTATACACTCTTTGAACATTTTTTACAAACACAGTTTCTACATTTATTTGACTATTCGCATAAAGCTTAGTGTAAAGATAGGTTTTTTGATTAATGTCGTGCTTTGGGATTGAAGGTGCCCTCTTATTGAGGATGCCTCTTTCGGCGAAGGAGGAAATCCGCCTTTAAATCAACTGACGCTAGAACAATTGCAGTTGGTCTTCCCTCTCAGGAAATTCACCTAGGTAACTCCAGACATCATCTGTCCGGTAGATAATGCCGTGCTTCCGACAGGTCGCCTCAAAAATCGACCATAGGCGTGCATTATGAGGACTCAAGATAGAATAGTCCTCGCCAAAATCTGCGATATAACGATCCTTCATTCCCGGGAACAACTTATCCAGCTGTTCGTAGTAATATTCCCGGCTGCCCTTGCGCAGAGTCATCCCAAAACCAAAACACAGGATACCCTTGACCTCAGCCTGCACACAGTAATCAAGAAGCCCACGCAGATTTTCCTCGCTGTCATTAATGTAGGGCAAGATAGGCCCTAGCCACACCACCGTCGGAATACCTGCATCCCGCATAGCACAAAGCATCTCAAAGCGCTCACGCGTAGTCGCAACCTGTGGCTCTAGCCGGCGACAGAGGTCTTCATCGAAGGTTGTAAACGTTGTCTGCACAACACACTTCGACTGCTCATTAATCTGGGTAAGCAGGTCCAAGTCACGCAGTATCAAGGTTGATTTTGTTAGAATCGACAACCCGAAGCCATGACGTGCGATAACTTCAAGGCATCTGCGAGTCACTTGCAGTTCTTCTTCTAAGGGAATATAAGAATCACACATGGACCCTGAACTAATCATGTGCTTTTTGCGCTTACGCGTAAGTTGCACCTCTAATATTTGCACAGCATTGCGCTTAACTTCAATATCTTCGAGGTCATTCTTCATCTGGTAGCACTCGCTACGTGTGTCACAGTAAATGCAGCCATGTGTACAGCCGCGGTACAGATTCATGCCGCCTTTTGGCGACAGAATCGTCTTATAATCACCGTAGTGATACATCTAGCTACCTTACTGCTCTGGCTGTGTCAAACGAAAGACACGATGCAGTCGCACAAAGTCAGCAGGACTTAAGGTCTCGGCTCTGGCTGCAGGTTGGATATCGGCACGAAGAAGCACCTCTGCTAAATCGGGTTCGTACTTAGGCCTATGCTCGTGAGACTCTTCGTTCTTGTCCCTATCTGTGCCCGTGCATACACCTTCGCCCGTGCACCTATCTTCATCATCGTCTCCACCCGGAAAGACCAGTAGGCCTGCTGCCATAGCCGCCTTCAGATTGTTCAAGATTGTCTTGCGACGTTGTGCAAAGCTTGCGTCGATTAATCGTGCAAGTTCACGGTAGTGTTCGGTACCTGAGATAAGGCTACCTCCTGCACTTTCTGCTCTCTTTGTGTCACCTATGCCACCTACACTTTCCGTACTCTCTACGTCATCCGCATCATGGCGCACCAAAGTTATCACGCTTGAGTCTACGCGCGGGGGCGGCAGAAAACTATTCCTAGACACATCGAAGCTACCCACAGGGTTTGCCAGTAACTGCAATTTCGCGCTATAAGCCCCATAAGCCTTTGTTCCTGGCTTCGCCGCCATGCGCTGCGCAACTTCCTTTTGCACCATCACAGTGGCTTGCTGGATAGAGGGTATATATTCAAAGCAGTCCAGCACATTAGTGGCCGCAACCTGGTAAGGCAAATTAGCCACAAGTTTCGTGGGATGTAGAGGTAGATCTAACTGCGGAATGTTAAGCGCGTCTTCGTGCAGGATAGTCAACTTATTACCCGCCTGTGATATGCCCCTATCTGCTTGCGACACACCACCAGCCTGCAGCTTCCTGCCATCAGCCTGCGAAACGTCACCATCCGACTGTAGTGCATACTCCTGCGTCGCGTATTCCAGCACTTCAATCAGCTGTGCATCATATTCCAGTGCAAGTACCTTTTCTACCCGGCTAAGCAGGGCCACAGTAAGCACTCCGATGCCTGGACCAATCTCTAACACCTGATCATCTGCATTCAAGTCCGCCGCATTCAATATGCGGGCGATAACATTATCGTCAATTAGAAAATGCTGCCCTAGTCTTTTCTTCGTATAGAGCCCAAAGGCCTGCAAGGTTTCAATAGTTGCCTTAGGGGTAGCCAAAGGCGAATGCAGTGACTGCGACGGACGAAGCGATGAGTCCTGTGAATCCATTTAGGCTTCCTGATTCTTGCCAATAGCCATAACAACCTTAGAGATAGCATCTTCCCTAGCTGTCTCGTAAGCTACCGCAGAAACCTCCCCGGGGCCGTCAGGTCCAACGATAGCTAAATGGCTTGACTCATCGTTTTCTAAAATAAAGCCAGCAGTATTTGAAGCATACTTCAAGGGCAGCAGCGCTGCAGCCTTTTTGACTTCATTCGAAAAAGGATTGTCTTGCGCACTTATATAGAATGCAAGTGCCGGACGAGAACGATCACTTCGAATACCACGCGCCTCACCTGCAAGCATATTGCGTGCCCAAAGCATCTGAAACCTATCAATGATAGCTTTTAGCTGGGATGTTACTCCGCCAAAGTAAAGGGGGCTTATCCATATCAAAGCATCAGCCGCGTCAAGTGCCTCAATAAGCATACTTAGGTCATCAGACTGGATGCACTCCCCTGTTTTACAGCAACGTTCACAGGCTATACAAGGTGCAATCGTGTGTGTGACAGGAGAGAATATATCTACGTGAACCCCATTAGGTACCGACGTCTCTATCCCCTTTTGAAGCGCCGCAGCAAGAAGGCTTGAATTGCCCTTTCTGCGAGGGGATCCCTGTATGATGACAACCTTTTTCATGGTAAACATTGTATCTCTTTACTATGCTGGCCTCGCCTTAGGGCAAATTGAAGATTCTTTTTGCGGTGTCGCTAGTCTCACGGGCTAAATCGGGCAGGCTAACTGCACGTAAGCGCGCAATCTCTTCCGCCACCCAAAGGGTATGGGCAGGCTCACACTTTTGCCCCCGAAAGGGCTGTGGTGCCATAAAGGGACAATCTGTTTCCACGACAAAAGAACCCGCTGGTACTGCGGTAGCAGCCTCTTTAACTTCATGGGCATTCTTGAAGGTGACTGGACCACCAAAGCCTAGGGTGCATCCAATCTCAAGGAAAGGCTCTGCAACAGAAAACTCACGGTTATAGCAGTGCAGAACTGCACCTGCCTCTGGTACACCAACTTCACGCAGGATACGCAGGCCGTCTTCATGGGCATCGCGCAGATGAATGATCACGGGCAGACCCAAATCACGCGCAACCTCAAGCTTACGTGCAAACACCTTTTGCTGCACATCTCTAGGTGAATGATCATAGTAGTAGTCAAGCCCTGCCTCACCTATCGCGACAGTGCGCGGGTCAGCGGCTAGCTTATAGAGCTGCTTTTCAATACGGGAATCGTAGTGACGAGAGTTATGCGGATGAACACCTACCATGATGTAAGTGTCTGGCAAAACAGGATTTGCTATCCCCTGTCCACTAGCCTCGTGAGCCCCATCCACTTCAAGCCTACTAGCCTCAGCGCCACTATCAGCACAGCGGGCATCCAGCAACATCTGAGCACCTTCACACCATACATCAAGCATTTCATAGGTAAGCTCTGCCTGTGCGCTTAAGTCAGTTAACGTCAGTACCGTAGTAATTCCTACATGTGCCGCGCGCGCTAAGGCAAGCGCTGGGTCTTCCAGCATATCTAAGTGCGCATGAGTTTCCACCAACGGCGCGCCCTGCAAATCAGGAATAGGTACCTGCACAGGCAGTTTCTTCTTGCCCTTGTACGCTATGAACTCAAAGTTATTCATTTAGAAGCTCTTTCTTGAGAGTGCATCCACGTGATGTAGGTTAAGAAGCAGGTTATGTTGGCGCAGCGCGCGTACTGTGAGATACGCAAGCAAGCCATCATGTTCTGCGACGCAGAAATACATTACGTGGTGCTCTCTAAGCGCTGAAAAAGAGGATCCCCTTTACGAATAGTATTACCCGCCGGAAGCTGACCCCACTTAGCCGCTGCCTCCAAATCAATAACGGCTGTTGCTGGCCCCAAACCTAAGCGAGACATAACCTCATCAGAGGTCTCAGGCATGGTCGCTGCCGTATACAGTGCCACAACGCGACAAGCCTCAAGTGTTGAGTACAGTACGTTCGCTAATTGGTCTGCCTTTTCAGGATCCTTCGCAAGTCCCCAGGGGGCACTGTCTTCTAGGTAACGATTCGCAGCGCGCACCAAGTCCCATATCGCGTTTAGCGCACCACTGTAGTCAAAGCGATTCATGGCATCTTCAACGCGAGCAAATAACTCAGCAGCGACATCGCGCAGTGCAGCACCCTCGGCATCTTCTGCATGAATATCACCTACGTATGCTGGGGCTACTCCTTCACAGTACTTGCCAACCATGGAGAACAGGCGACTGCACAGATTACCCCAGTCATTGGCAAGGTCTCCGTTAAAGCGTTGCACCATAGCCTCATCACTAATCGAACCATCAACGCCAAAGCTCACATCACGCATAAAGTAGTAGCGATAACCATCCACGCCAAAGCGGTCCACTAGCTCTGCTGGTGTCATAGCATTGCCGCGTGACTTGCTCATCTTCTCACCCTTTGTCAGCAAGAAACCATGGGCATACACCGTCTTTGGCAGTGCAAGACCTGCCGCATGCAGCATTGCAGGCCAGATAATACAGTGAAAGCGAATGATGTCCTTGCCCACATAATGAACCTGTGCAGGCCAGCGATAAGCAAACTCTTCATCATCTGCCTCTGTGCCCGCACCAAAGCCAATGGCAGTTATATAGTTAATAAGGGCATCGAACCATACGTACATGGTCTGAGGGTCATCGCTGTCCTCAGTCCATGGCAGCGGGATTCCCCACTCAACGTTGGCACGACTAATAGACAGATCATGCAGCCCACTACGCAGAAAAGAGAGTATTTCATTACGGCGCGTATCAGGTCCCATTGCCTGCGGATTATTCTCATAATGATCAATTAGGAAATCAGTGTATTTTGATAGGCGGAAAAACCAGTTCTTCTCGCGCACAAACTGCAGGGGTCGATTACAGTCAGGACAATTGGGTACGGCGCCTTCGTTCTGTGCTACATCGCCGCCTTCACCTGAGTCTTCTGGCATTTCGATATCAGACTCCGCCCAGTAGGTTTCGTCGGGCAGACAGTACCATCCTTCATAGTTGCCGGAATAGATATCACCGTTTTCATACAGGCGTGCAGCAAATGCCTGTACAGATTTTTTATGCGCACCGTCAGTCGTGCGCATAAACACGTCATAGTTAATGTTAAGCATCTTCCAGGCATCGGCAAACTTTGGCGCTAAATCATCGACCCATTCTTGCGGAGTCATACCAGCTGCAGTGGCCGCTTGCTCAACCTTTTGACCATGCTCATCCAGGCCAGTTAGGAAGTACACATCGTGCCCCAACATACGACGGTAACGTGCCATTACATCAGCGGCAAGGGTGGTATAGGCAGTCCCCAAATGAGGAACATCGTTTACGTAATAAATAGGGGTCGTCAAGTAATAGCTTGAACGCTTTGCTGTCATGTGTTGTCTCCCGTGATCTAATATCAGCGATCCTTTTTGCAGCTTCCTATTATAGATTACTCTAGAGGGTACAAGTACCCCTTTGCCTGTAGTCCCTGATGTACCTGGTCAAAGTGAGTCTTGTCTTGGCACGCAACTGTGTGCAAATGTATTCCCTGGGAGAGCTCTGACAAAAGTCTCATGTTTGAGGATCTATACCTAGCAACAAACTGGTCTACATCATCGCGACTTTTCAGGTTAAGCTGACCTGTGATTTCGCCATAAAGTTCATGTTCTACAATGACGTTAACCACTGTAGCCCCCAGATCCACCATGGTGTATAGTTCCTTCGCTAAATCGTTCGAATCATGGTGACACGCAAGTCTGCCTAGGTACTGCCCTGTTTCTGCAAAGCTAGGAATCGTATAGCCCCGTGCTGTAGCAATAATGTCCTGCCCCTGGGCGCGCAGTAAGGCAACATCCCCAACAATAATCTGGCGACTCACCTTCAAGTCCGCAGCAAGTGTTGACGCGCTTAGGGGTGCCTCACTGCTTGCAATGGCCTCGAGAACCTGTTCTCTGCGAAACGCTGCATCCATTAGGTCACATCATTAATAATCGTTACTTGGCACATCTGCATAGTGTTCAAGGCTTCCTGATGGCTTTGAGGGGTAACCCCCGCACAGCAAGCAGCATTTACCTTTATTTCAATATCTGGCAGGGTGTTCTTGATCATAAGAGCATTAGACACAACGCAGATATCTGTGCACAGTCCCAGGATTTCTATCTCGCTAATCTCATTAGCATGCTGCTCAAGAAATAAAACTAGGTCCACGCTACCAAAAACAGGCTTTGTGAAAGTATTCTCCTGAAGCTCATCTAGCACAATCGTATCTACATTACCGCGCCAGGCGTCCATGACACGGTCATTAATTTGCCAACCCTCTGTTCCTTCAACGCAGTGAACGACGGGAAGTTTCTTCCCTTCTGGGGTATCCAGATAGTCCGCCCCATGTGTATCCTTCGTGAACAGAACAAGTTCACCCTTAGAGTCAGCTATACGTTTTGCGACCTTATTAACGATAGCTACAGCTTCATCGGTTCCTAGTGACCCATCAATGAAGTCCTTCTGCATATCCACAACAATCAGTACTTTATACATGCGATCCCTCTCATTAATCTTGCGCGCAGCAAGTATAACCAACAGCTCAGTAGCTACAGAATTACGCCCAGCAGTATCAATAGTCCTGGTACAAAAGTGCTCGCAATACCATTTGTGATAAGAACGTAAGGGCTTAGCTTATTAATGGGCTTACTACCCAGCAGTAACGCCCCAAAGCTTTGCAGCCAGAGCACCGCCCACATTAGCCAAAGATATACCATCACTGCAGGACCTCCACCGAAAAGGACGTCTCCAGCAAATACAAAGGATACGGTTGATGCAAATAAACTGAATAAGCCAAAAGCCTTCCAGTTTTCGCTTTTGAAAAAGATGTGGGCTGCAATGATGAAATAGTTCAGCGCAAACATCCACATTGCCGCTGCAAACCCAAAGGAAATGTGGTCGCTAGCAAGTGCTGTCTGAAAAACTGCATTAACCGCAATGATTAGCCCCACCAAAAGGTTAATGACACCCTTTACCCTGTCATCTACAGACATCAGATAGGACAAGCCATTTAAGGCCAAAGCAAAACCCGCAAACACCAAATTAACACCTAGCATATAATAAAATCCTCTCCTGCACTCTTTTTAAAGTGTCCTTCACTCATACAGTCACACTCATCCAAAATATTACACGTGTCTTGACACATGTAAATTACTATACCCTAAGAATTCGCGCAAGACCATAAACACTCAAATAACCGCCCTGGAGGGTTAGGGCGGTTATTTTCCGAACTGCAGAAGGAGAGCTGCAGAAGAGAACTCTTTAGTTGGACGGTCCTGCTGCTAAGAAAAGTGCATGCTCAGTATCTTGAGTACCTTTCTATCAACAGCAGGACCTATAAATCGCTACCTGAAGAGGAACAAACGCTGTGATCCTGTTCGGGTTGGACCTGTCAAAGCAAAGTTGAAGTTGTGACGAGTCGCATCCCCCGCTGAGGCTCCCATAGCATCAAGGGAGGTACCGTCAATAGGAACGTGACACTTCAAACATCCACCGTCGTTAAGACCACCGAAGCCTGGGGTTATGTTCGCCCCGCTGTGTGCAGTAGCAACAGTGTTACCACGACCATTAGTTACCCCGCGTAGTACCTTCCAGTTAACATCTGCAAAGGTGTCGGACTGACCGTAAGCCGCATTTGCTGCAGGACGGTTTGCGGTTGGGTTTGCAGGATCAAAGGGGCCAGTAGCCACACGTGCGATGCTACCACTGTACATCCATAGATTGCCTGCAGTCATGTCGGTCTCGTAGCGATGGATGGCTCGTCCTCCGCTAGGTGCTTCGACTTCTTCCCACTCGTAGACTCGAATACCGCGGTTACCATGTGGCCATGCAGTACTGTTGGTTGCAACACCTATCATGTCGTGGCATTGGTCACAGCCATAGGCTACACGTGATACAGCAAAGCCATCAGTAGGGAATCCTGCTGGGGTACCCACGTGACAAGGACCACAGGCCTGTGCCTGATTGTTGCCGTTGTAGGCACCATTGGTACGCATGATAGCAGGCAAAGTGTGCGCTGTTACCATTACTTCTGTTCCGCTACCATCAACATCGCGGTTAAAGCCCACACCCCACTGCAAGTTCGCCATAACGGTGTTTACATGACAACCACTCTGTGAACACACATAGCTGGTGCCAACAGATCTAGCAGCAGAGTACTGTGCAGCATTTACCAGCGCAGCAGCACCGGGGCGTTCGCCAGGTAGGCCACCAATCTGTGTGGGACCACCGACTCTTGTACCACCATTAACAGAGGCACCGCCGTCATACCACCAGGTATTACCTATAGTAGGGGCATTGCCAGCTGCAGGGTTTTCATTAATACCACCAGTAAGGCTTGGAGGAACCCATAGCGCAGAGTTAGGACCTAGTGCTAGTCTCCCTGCCTCGCTTGCTAGCTGGGCATCTGCGGTATCACCCAACATGAACACGTTCATAACGTGGAACTGCGAGTTACTACCACCATGGATACCACCCTGGTGACAGGCAAGACAGGCATCACGAGAATTATGAGGACCGCCTGTTACGCCCCACTCTACAAGAAGTGATGAAGCCTGTGCGCCCCAAATAGCGTGACAATTCGTACAGGACGCTCCACCACTGGTTAGGAAGTATTGGTTTTGCGGACCAGGAATACCACTGGGAATACCCAATGCACGGTGAGGAGAGTGGCAAACGATACACTTAGTAGTAGTCGTCACATAGCCACCATGCGCAGTATTTTGCAGGGTTGCGTCAACGTCGTTTCCCTGCATGACTTGTACAGCCATATCCCAGCTAAGATAGCCAGGAAGCGTATCGTCAGGACTGAGCGGAGTAAACCCACGGTATACTGCACCCGCTGGCAACGCTATGCCCACCATCACAATGAAGAAGGCGACAAGCAAACACATACGAAGTAGCAACAGTCCTGTCTTTTTCTGACTTAAGTCTAGATTAGTGAGAGTTGTGTTTATGTGCTTCATGTCATCTCCTCCTTCTGTGAGAACTAGGCGCTACTGAATGTCTAGCAGTAACCTCCAGCCTAGATCCTTCTCCATGTCCGCCTTAATGCAAGGCTCATGAACTGTTTGTGTTCATAATATGGATACACATTAAAATAATAACACCTTCACAATAAATGCACAACTACTTTTTTAGAAAAATTCTAAGAAATAAGAAAAGAGCCCCACAAAAAGAAAAAGCCTGCGTAGTGCAGGCTTTAATTCGTTGCTCTTTACGACTAGCAGTATTCGTTTGTGGGTAGCTACTCACTAACAGATAATCGTTCAATAGATTTTCTGCGCCTTGTTGCAAGCAGCGTGGCAAGAGCAGCCCCTGCCATAACAAAAAGAACCCCTATCGCACCAACGCTCATGTTAAGTCCCGTTGGCGGACTAAACTGGTGTGTATTCACAAACTCGATAGCATTCCTACCTGTATTCGCAATAATGTAGTCTCCTGTAGCAAGGAGGTCTCCAGGATCCTCGCTATATGGCGGAGTCTGGGCAACTCCCCCTAAGACTACAGTCGCAGAAGGGGCAAACCTTGCATCTGCAAGTTCTATGGCATTAAAACCTGTTCCTGCATACAAGCGCGGAATAACCAAACGCTCACCATGGGCTAAGCTAAAGCTTGCAGCCCTATTGGTAATGGTCACGGTACGTAAAGAAACGGTTGGATCTTCAACAGACACAACATAGGCGGTAAGAGGGGATGCCACAGATCCCAATGCCGGATTAAGCAAATTAAGTGCAAAGGTGAACTGCGTGTCCAAATCAGCGAAGTCTCCGTCTACTCTCTTCTGCAGCTCAAATGCATTGTGTCCTGTGAGGCCAGGCTCCCCTACAATACGTAGAAGCGTATTAGTGAACAGCATTTCCTCTGTCTTATGATCTACCGTCTGACCTGGACCATCGACACTTAAGACGGTCACGGTAATGGCGGAAATATGCGGGCGCAAGATGCCGGGCTGAACATAGACCCTTACTTCATAACGCGCAGATGAATAGGTCATCGAATAAGGGTCACTCATCCCCGAGCTACTCGACTCTTCGCTTACCTCCCACACATAAACGCCTGTCTGCGTGAAGTCCGTGCCCGCCAAAATGTCTGAGACACTCCTTGTAACCGTACGTACTCCACCAGCAACCGTACCCGTATCTGCCGAAGTAAAGTTAATTGTCTGGTTACCTACGGTCGGGAAGAAGGGCTGTGTCGGAGGAAGCAGTGTGGATCCGTTGAGGGGCATCCATCCCACAGGATCGACCTCAAAATTGAAACTCACATTGGGGGTAGTAACACTCTCTGGTATGCGCAGGGTTTTTGTCAAAGGAACATCCATGCTGACATTATAGGGTCCTACACCTATGGTAAAGCTTGATCCTGTGGCTACATGTATCCAACTGGCCGCAAGTCCTACACGGGTAGGGACATTCCTATTAGTGGCATTGCCCACGTCACCCTGCCCCAGCTGACCGTGCAGGTTACCTCCCCACATCCAAAGCTGATTGCTCTCAGTAATTGCTGCTGTCTGTGTTCTTCCGTGTGCTACGTAACGCCATACATGATCCCCAGGAACCCTCTGAAGGGTAGTCCTTCTGACATCAGTTACCCCAAGACCCAGTTCGCCGTTAGTGTTTCCACCTGTACCCCACAGTTGACCAGCTTCATTGATAGCAAAGGTCTGGGCATTACCGGCAGAAGCCTGTACCCAATCATCAGCAGTTCCTATACGGGTAGGTACTGCCCTGTCTGCTCCCGTACCAAAGTCACCATTGCCTAGCTGCCCTGAGGGATTACTTCCCCAGGCATAAAGATGACCCGCGTCCGTTATCATAACGGTATGTACATTACCCGCAGAAACAGATTCCCAGTGGGTCCCCGTACCTATACGCTGCGGTGTTAAATATTGTGTCAAGGGAAGATTTCCTCCCAGTCTACCAGCAGTATTAGACCCCCAGCCCCAAAGCTGACCTTGGTCGTTGACAGCAAAAGAAAAAGTATTTCCAGCAGCAACATCTGTCCAGTTGTTAGCTGTTCCTACGCGAACAGGACTTCTTACCCCGTCCAAAGGAGCCGAGGTTGTGTTATTTCCAATTTGACCAGCGCCATTTGCCCCCCACGCCCAGAGGCTTCCATCATCGCGAAGTGCCAGATTATGAGCTCCGTATGCTGAGACACGAACCCAGTTATTGTCCGTTCCTATACGGGTAGGCTCGTTGCGACTTGTAAGGTCACCTAGACCCAACTGTCCGTTCTGATTAGAACCCCACGACCAAAGTTCCCCGTCCTCTGAAAGTGCGACGGTATGACTTGAAGAAACAGCCAGCTGAACCCAGTCAGTTCTGTTTCCAACCTGTTCAGGGGTAAGGCGATTTCCGCCCGTAACCCCAAGCCCCAATTGCCCCATAGTATTGGTACCCCACGCCATGATCTCTCGTCCTGTCGTGGTAATGGTAGGGGAAGCTTGTGCTTGATGGGTTTGTAAGAAGGGGATTTGCTGGAAGGCTGGTAAGACGCCTCCCGCTAAAAGTGCTAAAGAAAGCACAAAGACAATACTTAATTTTGACACTGCCGCAGCATGTGTCCTAGACAATCCTGCCATTAGATACCTCACAATCTAATTTCACTCTCACATGAACTTTAGTTAGTATACAGGATTTGATATATGAATAATAGCAGTTAACAGAAGTTCATTTACGCCCCTGGGCATTCTCATTTACAATCCACAAGAAGGACTCTTTTTGCGATCTTTGACGTAGACAACGATAACGGCGACCACTACAAGAAGGGCACCCACCACAAGGGCGCGCCAGAACTCTATGCTGCCGGCATCACCCGTTGCAGGACCCCTGCTTGCAGCGGTCCCCTCATCTGAGGCTTCGTCATCTGATCCGCCATCCACAAAGCTTCCATTGTTGCCTGATCCGCCATCGTCTCTGTTGTCTCCCCCATTAACAGGAGGTCTATCTGGCCCAGGTCCAGGATGCGGAGGATCGGGGTCATCAGGACCTGGTTCAGGTCTTGGGGGTAATGGCGGAACAGGTGGATCCACAGGTGCCCTCTCAAAGGTATTGACCACCCTGATGTTTGCCGCATCATCAGGACTAATGATCGCACCACTTGATGGATCGGTTGCTATTATTTCTTGCCCCCCATTGAAGAACCGGGTGGTGTAGCCGTCCCCTACTAACTCTTCGACCAAATATTGATGATTAGTCCCCGTATAAAGATTCGAAACCACAAGGGGTGAATTAACACTGAAGGTTAGGTCATAAATCGCTGTTGCTAAATCGCCTGTCCATGAGAGGTCATCAAGAATCCTTTGTCCGCCAGCATCAATGAATCCCACATGCCTAAAAGTGCCGTCACTTTGCCTGACAGGATCGAACAGCAAGCGAACCGAAGGGCTCACAGCCGCATCCCAAACTCTAACAGTAAAGGATGTCTCATCACTCACATCCCAGTCTTCTGGATATCCCTCTAGTTCTTTAAACAATGACAGGTTTCCCTCACCGTGCTGGAAAACGTTTGTCACCAAGACAACATAGTTACCACCAGGGGCAATAGTGCCTGGATCACCAGGGCCGCCTGCACGGTCCAAACTAACGAAATTGTAATAGGCTTGCCACCATGAACTGGCAGGGGATGTAGCAAGCAGATTCCCCTCAAAGTCCAATTCGTGTATTTCATACTGGCTTGGCCAAATATTGGTGAGGCCTACCTGTTGCAAACGATAGATCGAGATAGTGTCAAAAATATCTGCTGTCCCCGCAAGGTGACGCTGTTCCCAGTAAGAATCGCTAATGTCCCAAGCACCGCTGGCTCCCCCATCATTGCCTACACAAAATAAGGTTCCCGGGGACCAATAGCTACTGTCCCAGCTAGATCCGGGCGCAAGCGAGGCCGCATCGGGTTCTACAAAAAGCAAGTACACTTCATTGTCCACATCCCAAATCTTTACCTGGAATTCAGTTGAGGAAGTAATGCCCCAATCTGCGGGAAAACCATCGAACAGCTTCATTAGACGCATTGCTGCCACAGGCATATTGGTGAACGTATTCGTTACGGTCACTGTGCTCTCATCACTACCCTGCGGCTCGATGGTAGCTGGGTTACTCGCAGTCGCGCTACCATCCACGCTGTACTCTACGTCAACCTGTGGTGGATGGACAGATATGGTAGTCCAATTAGGGTACTCGGTTATTGCGTATGTTTTCTGATTGCCTTCCGTATCTTCGGTCGGAATATCCGTTAGAATAACAGGCGCGTCCACGCTAAAAGGTATCAATACCTGGCGGGCAGTGTAGCCATTAAAGGCTAGCTCCCCACCGCCCATATCGATGAATGCTAAATATAGTCCCGTGGTGTCGTCTTGCATAGAGAAAACAAACTCGCTGCTATCATCAATGTCCCAGTCAAGATGCGTGCTTCCTGTACCAAAGGCCTTCTCTATCGCAAGTTGAAATGTTGGCGGAACGCTTTGATCAACCAGCATGACCTCGCCTATTGCATCAAGCTCTTTACTGATGGTGTCTCCCGTCCAGAAGAAGGGATCATCTTGGTCACTGTTAAAGGTTCGCTGGAAATACGTATCACTTACGACGGTCTTACCGCCAGCAATAGAACCACTACCCCCAGCACCATCTAGGATCGCCTCATACTGAACGTCTAATCCAGGACCCAGGAAGTCTTTTATCGTAAAGATGTAGCTCTTTACGATAGCACCGCGCGTCCAATGCAAGTGCCAGGTATAGTGCTGTGTACCTGCAGGGGTCACAACGGTTGCTGCTTGATTTTGCGTATTTGCGTTCTGCGGCCACCAATTCCACTGTCCAGCCGTGTTCATGGTGCCGTCCGCATTATAGGCATTCAATCCTGCAGCAGAAATATTAGAGGGAAACACAATCGTTAGACCTAGTTCATTATCAATAATGGCCCCGTTGTTAAGTCCCGTGCCATTATTCCAATTCATGGACATATCAAACTGGTCATACACTGTTTCGACCATAGTGTAATAATAGGGATTTTCGTGATGGGGCTCAAACAATACTTCAGCCGCGCCCGTCGAATACCAGTAGTTCATCATGTAGGGCTGATTAGCGGGATTAGCAACTGTTAAGGTGTACTGCACTTCCAGTGGACCTACACCCAAAAGAGTTGACTGGTCAGTAATATCCCAGGTTATCGTGGCACCACTGATGCTTAGTCCTGCAGGCAGACTGCCCACAACGGCAAACTCATTAATATCATCAGTGATAGTAAGGTAAGCCCCATCAGCCATAGGAACTAATGGATTTTGAACTACTCCGTCAGCATCAGTAAAGGTGCTAGCCCAAGCAGATAAAGTGACAGTAACCGTCCCGTCAGGAGTACCCAGTATAGGGTCCGTATTGTAGACAACGGATTTACCTACAAGAACTTCGCCTTCTGACAAAGTAGTTAAGGAAGGAGTAACAAGGGATCCTGAAGTAAACTCGCTGGCAGGACCACCTGTTTCAATAGTGAGACCATCAAGAGAGGGGTCTAACGCCCATGCAGCAGTGGCGATCACTCCAACTGCGAGGAGAAGTGTCGCTAATACAAGGACAACTCTACTCTTTAATGTTTTAGGCATAGTGCCTTATATAATACACTAAATTGAGATATCTTATGAGCATTTTGTATAAACAGAGCATACCACCGCCCCACTATGCGGAGGAATGCCCTATTTATACGTGAGAAAGACAAAGAAAGTGCCCAGCAAAAACACAAAAGGATTAGAATGGGCTTAGTGCCACCCCAATTGACATGAGTATAATCACTACCAGCCAAAAGATGGCCGTCAAAACTGAAGTAAGTAGCCCAATGACTCCCCACTTAAGTGCACTTCCACCAGGGGCGCCTAGACGCAAGAGTACTCCCAGTACAAAAAGAGGAACTGCACCAAATCCCAGAATGAAAGAAGCTGTTAGGTAATCACCTGACAAGACCTTAGTGTGCGTTATAAACATCTCATTGAACATCACAAGAAAGGTGCCAAAACTATCGATGTTGACATAGAGACTCCATGCCGCTGTTGTAAACAAAAAAAGTGCACCCAGTTTTTGAATAATCGAAGTTTCACCCTTTACGCGGTTTTCCTTTGCACGACCTGCAGCAGCATCTTTCGCAGTTCTTGTCATCTCAGCAGAAGCTTCAGCGGTTCCAGCAGCAGCCTTTACAGTCTTGAAATTCTTCAGGTAATTCATTGTTCTTCCCTTCCGTCCAATATCCTACTGAAAGTTTGAAAGTAATATTTGACTAATATAGTATCAGAAAAATAATAACGATTCCTATTTTTATTTATGTCTTCTGTAAGCGGCTCTCAGCTATTCCGATTAAGTCACTTTGCTGCTCCACATTTCAGGCATCACATGAAATTGGTCCTGTCTTCCGCCGCAAATTTCATAGGTAACATTTCCATTTCTTCTGCCTGAACACAGAGAATAGCGGTACAATAACCCATTATGACTCTTAAATTTATTGATACACGCGGGCTTGACAGCTCGCGTCCTACATTTAGCGAGGTTTTGCTTCGCGGAATCGCTGACGGGGGCGGACTCTATCTGCCCGAAAATTTACCGACTTTTAGCATGGATCAAATGGACACTCTGCACAGCGCAAACTATGCGCAGCGTGGCGCGTTCATATATGATGCCTTTGGCATCGACATCAAGGCAGCGGATACGTTACGTATGATGCAGAAGGCCTATGGCAATCAATTCGATGATCACCGTATCGCACCCGTAGTAAGCCTAGATGAAGACACGCACATGCTGGAACTGTGGCATGGTCCCACCTCTGCCTTCAAGGACATGGCACTACAATGCATGCCGCGCTTTTTTTCGTTTTCGCTAAAACGTGGCTTGGCAAACGGTAGCCTATCACGTGATCTACTTATCTTAGTTGCAACAAGTGGTGACACAGGAAGTGCTGCACTAGCAGGCTTTGCCCATCGCAGTCACACCAACCTGATTGTTTTCTATCCCGATGGTGGAGTATCTGATGTCCAGCGCACACAGATGACCAGTAGCCTGGGTATGAACGTAGGTGTTTACGGTGTAAAGGGCAATTTTGATGACTGCCAGCGCGCTGTTAAAGAGGCCTTCTTTAACGAAGACCTGCAGAAGTGGCTAAAAGACCACACTGACTTGCAGCTATCAAGCGCAAATTCTATTAACTGGGGTCGCTTGATGCCGCAAATCATTTACTATTTCAGCGCGATTATTGACTTGCGCGCCGCAGGAAAGTTGGCGGACGGACAACTACTAGACATTGCCGTACCTACAGGAAATTTTGGTAATATTATGGCTGGCTGGCTGGCCAAACAAATGGGGGCACCCATTGGCCGCCTCATCTGTGCGAGCAATGAAAACAACGTGCTTGCAGACTTCATTAATACAGGAGTCTACGACATTCGCGGCAGGGACTTCTATATGACAGCAAGCCCTGCCATGGATATCTTAGTGTCCAGCAATCTAGAACGCTTATTGTACTTCTTGGCTGGTCCAGAGCGTACACGTAAATGGATGAAACAACTGCGTGAAGAAGGCGTGTTTGAAGTTGATGCAGGAACTCTATCACTGATACAGCAAGACTTTGCTGCAGACTACGTAGATAATGCAACTTCCCTCAGCGTTATTCAGGACTGCTGGAAACGCTACCACTATCTGATAGAACCGCATACAGCTATCGCCCTACATGCTGCAGAAAAGCACCGCGGCGAAGGCAATACCAATAAAGACAAAGCCAACCCCATGATGATAGTGTCGACGGCCCACTGGGCAAAGTTTGGCCCCAATGTATTACGCGGACTGCTGGGCATTCCTCATGACGAAGAGCTGACTACACCTTACAATGAAATGACTGGTTTTGAGTTGCTGCGTGCTATTCGTAGGCTGGCTCCTGAAGCAGCCCATGTGCCCAACCGTCTATCCAGCCTGGAAGGTGCCTGTGAGCGCTATCAAAAGGTCATTCCGGCTACAGAAGGCTGCATCAATTCACAAATCGCCCGCTGGGTAGAAGCCCGTACCGAAACACACTAATTTACTTCAGAAGCGGTTTTTCGTCGCGCACAACCGCTGCGGTTACCTTTAGTCTCTTGACGTCTTTCTTCTCTGGCAGGTGATACATTGCATCTAGCAGCACTGACTCGCAGACTGAACGCAGACCCCTTGCACCCGTTCCTCGGTCCTTGCAAAGCTTTGCGATTTCCTTAAGTGCCGCTTTGTCAAAGGTCAGCTCTACTCCTTCTAGGGCGAAGAGTCGTTTGTACTGCTTAGTTAAAGCATTCTTCGGCTCTGTCAGAATATGCATCAAGTCATCTAGTTCTAGATCACGCGTTGATGTCATGACAGGCACGCGACCCACAAATTCAGGAATAATACCAAACTTGCTTAGATCTTCTGGTTGGGCCAGCTCGAATAAATCACTAACCGATTCACTGTTTTGCGGTTTCGCCTCTGCTGCAAACCCAACCCCACTGCTACCTATACGATCAGCAATGATTTTCTCTAGTCCCACAAAGGCTCCCCCTACAATAAAGAGAATATTCTTCGTGTTGATCTTTAGCAATGGCTGGTCAGGATGCTTGCGTCCACCCTTTGGGGGTACGCTAGCAATCGTGCCTTCCAGTATTTTTAGCAGTGCTTGCTGGACGCCCTCCCCTGATACATCACGAGTAATGGACAGGTTCTCTGCCTTACGAGCCACCTTGTCGATTTCGTCAATGTAGATAATGCCTATTTCGGCACGCTCTATATCGTCATCTGCGTCAGTGACTAGCTTCAGCAGGATGTTTTCTACGTCTTCTCCAACATAACCTGCCTCTGTCAGTACCGTCGCGTCAGCTATAGCAAAGGGCACGTCTAGTACACGCGCCAGCGTCTCTGCAAGCAAGGTCTTACCGGTACCCGTAGGTCCTAGTAGCATGATATTGCTTTTGGCTAGTTCGACCTCGTCAGGCTCAAGTCCCTGCTCTTTTTCTTGGGCCTCGACCATGACGCGTTTGTAGTGATTATGCACTGCTACAGAAAGGATCTTTTTTGCTCGATCTTGTCCCACAACATAGTCATCTAAAGCATCATGTAATTGGCGTGGGGTCGGCAAGGTTTCAGTTGAAAATTCACTACCGGGGATGTGAGCCTCAAATTCCTCATCAGATTCAAAGGTAAAGCCATAATCACCCGCACCAAACTTCTGCGGCATAGTGGGATCTAAGCTTGCTTTTTGCAGCCCCAGGATAACGTCATTAGCCATATCTACACATTCGTCGCAGATATAGGAACCTTCAGGACTTTTAAGCATATTGCTGACCAAGGAGGCAGGACGGCCACAGAAAGAACAGTTGGGTTCTTTTTCGTCGGTACTACCCTTGTCCTGGTCATGGGCGCTGTTGATATCAGCTCCCTTGCTGCCGTCCACTACCTTGCCATAACGATTCTTATTGCTCACGCTTATTTGCCTTTATTTCTCTTCGCGATACTTGCCTGATTCTCAATAACTGCGTCAACTAGTCCGTACTCGACAGCCACTTTCGCCGTCATGATGTTATCGCGGTCAGTATCTTTCTCAATGCGCTTAATGGTTTGTCCTGTGTGACGCGAAAGGATTCCGTTTAGCTCTTTGCGCATACGCAAGATTTCTTGTGCCGCAATCTCGATGTCTGATGCCTGTCCCTGTGCGCCGCCATGTGGCTGATGAATCAACACACGTGAATGTGGCAAGGCATAACGCTTACCAGGCTCCCCTGCTGCCAGCAGAACGGCACCCATAGAAGCACACTGCCCAACACAAATAGTCGACACGTCTGACTTAATAAACTGCATAGTGTCATAGATAGCCAGGCCATCCACAACTGATCCACCAGGAGAGTTAATGTAGAAATTGATGTCCTTAGTCGGATCAATACTCTCTAAGTGAAGCATCTGTGCAATAACAAGGCTCGCGCTTACTTCGTTCACAGCGCCCGTTAGAAACACAACGCGTTCATTAAGTAGACGTGAGTAAATGTCAAAACTGCGCTCACCGCGACTGGTTTGTTCAATTACGTAAGGAACAAGGTTTGATTGAAAGTCCATTGCAGGATTGTCACTCATAAATCATAATCCTCTCAGGTTAGTTACTTAGGTTAGTTACTTATTTGCCGTTATTGTGCTTGATGCTGATAGCCGCTTAAGCCTTGTCCGCTTTGTCTGCCTTAGCTGCGCCAGCAGGCTTTGCATCTGCATCAATGTTGATAACTGCGTTGTCGCGCAGCCATTGCATAGCTTTGCCACGTGCCAGGTCATCACGCAGAGACGTTAGCATTCCGCGCTTTACCCAACTTTCACGCATTTGTTTTGCGTTTACCTTAGACTCTTTGTCGGCCTTTGCAGCCTTCTCAAATTCTTCGTCCAGCGTTTCGTCGCTAGGGATAAGATCCTTTAGACGTGCCAAAGCCTCCAGTGCCAGGTCATTGGACACAGAAATAGCTGCCTGTTCTTCCATGTCAGCTTGGTACTGCTCTGGGTCAATGTTAGCCTGCTCTAGGTAGCCATCAAGCGTCATGTTCGACTGCTCCAACATTCGACTAAACTCTTCCACCATGTCATCGGCACGAGCCTCGACTAGCTCTTGATTTGGCTCGCCCTCCAGCTGTACTACCAGTACTTCTAGTAGCTTATTGTCACGTTCACGATCCCAGCTTTGAGCTTTCTGCGATTCAATATAGCTCTTGATTTCACTGCGCATATCTTCGACAGTGTCAAAGCCTGTGTTTTTTGCGAACTCATCATCAACTTCTGGGATGACCTTCTCATTCAGCTCATCAACTGTTAAATCAAAAGCCATAGTCTTGCCCGCAAATTCAGAGTTCTGACCCGTGTCCTCAACGGTAAACTCAATCTTTAGATTATCACCAGCCTTTGCACCCATAAGACCTTTGTCAAAGTCTTCTGGCATCATGCCCTGTCCTAGCTGGTATAGGTGACGCTCCACCTTTGAACCATCATACTCTTCACCATCAATCGTAGATTCGAAGCTAAATGTAAGGAAGCTATCTTCGCCCACTTTTGCAGCTTTATCCTCACCTGTAGGATAGGTAGCAAAGCGGTCTAGTGTGCCCTCAATCTGAGCATCGATTTCTGCTTCAGTCGCCTCTTTGGGAGTCATGTCGATACTGACATCCGTTGACTTCAGGGTTAGCTCTGGACGCAGGACAACCTCCACCATGTAGCTATAATCTTCGCCTTCCACCAGGTCTGCAGGATCAGCAAAGTCAACCTTGCCCACTGTGCGCAGCTCTTCCTTATCTACCGCCAGCGGATAGGTCTCGTTTACGACAGCTTCCAGTGCCTGAGCCAGAATGTACTCACGTCCGACCTGGCCCTCGATAACACTGCGAGGGGCCTTGCCCGGCCTAAAGCCAGGGAAACGAAATTGCTTTGCAACTGTCCTGAATTCTTTTTTGATAGCCTCATCGACCTTTTTTGCCTCGACAGCTACGGTCACTTTTGCCTTGTCCGCCGCACGCTCTACGCTACTGGTAAAACTCACAGATAATTCCTCTCTCGCTGGCCGCCTCTAAATAGCTTGCCTGATGGATATACTTTTGATTGGCAGATACTGCAGTAAAACCTCGTGCACATCAACCAATATCAAGTGATTTCATAACCTATTGATTGTAACAAAAGAGGTGGTTTAATGAGCAAATCAACTAAGAACTAGCCCTTATTCTTCCTAGGCCATCCAAAGTACGAACGTACCTGTTTTATATGCTGCAACAGATGCACGACCACAAGCACAAGTGCTAACCGTGCAGTTATTCCATGAACTCTACCCATCCAAGCTAAGCCTTCAACCTCAATCACATAGGGTGCAGTTGCTAAAACTCCTGTCACGATTGAAATCGTCCAAATGACTAGGAGTAGTACATCGACAATATACAGACGTAACACCTTTGCACTTATCTTTCCAGCAACAAACTTTTTCGTCTGTGCAGCTAGCCATTTTCTATGTAAGAAAATGTGCAAAATGAAAAATAAAGTACAAATCGTACCAACAACAATATGGAAAGCAGGGCTACCATCCCACCGAATAAACGACAAAATAATAAAGGTTAGCATACACACGTCTACTATGATTTTCTTAGCTTTTGTAGTCACAGAAATACCCTTTCATGGTTGCAAAAGCATACACCATTACATTCTAGAGTGCTTCCCGATTATTTCTTGACAGATATTTCCTTCTGTCATATAGTTGAACATATGCTCAACTATTCACTAACGAAAAGGTAGCCTTCCTCTTCAAAAAGGAAGCACCCTAGAAAGGAGCACTATCGCCATGGCTCACAGCAATAGCAAAAAGATTATTAACGCAGATGTTGTCAAAGATGCCCAGCAACATATGCCCACAGCCGAAGAGTTTGCAGATATGGCAAACCTACACAAAATGCTCGCCAGTGAAACACGCGTCCGAATCATCTGGGCTCTACAGCGTCATGAAATGTGCGTCTGTGATCTAAGTGCACTTCTGGGCATGACTAAGTCCGCTACCTCCCATCAGTTAAAGCTACTTAGACTAAGTAATGTCGTCAAGTCACGTCGCGAAGGACAGATTATTTACTACTCGCTACTTGATCATCATATTGAAGATATTTTCACCGTCAGCCTCGAACATATCCAGGAAGGGTAAAGGGAAACATCTATGAACAGTAATAGCACTAACAGCCAAATAGTAGGTACTGGCTGCGCATGCTGCGAAAGTGGCAGCTGCGAGCAGGCAGAAGACGCAGACGACAGTGACAGTTCGTCCACTAGCGCTGCCACTAACGCCACTGCTAACAACGATAATGCGCAACGCAACCAACTTATCCAATTAGGACTGGGCGTGCTCCCCTTTGTGGCGGGATTTATTCTGCCAGATCCAACACTTTCCTTTGCCGCTTTCCTTGTAAGTTATCTCATTTTAGGCTGGCGTGTACTCTACAAAGCAGTCCATAACTTATTTCGCGGAAAAATCTTTGATGAAAATTTCTTGATGAGTATCGCCACTATAGGTGCTTTTGCTATTGGTAAGTATGCTGAAGGCGCGGCTGTTATGTTGTTCTACCTTGTCGGCATGTACTTCCAGAATCGTGCCATAAATAAGTCAAAGCGATCCATTGCAGAACTCATGGACATTCGCCCTGATTTTGCGACTCTAGTCGAAGGTGATAAGCGCACACAAGTCGACCCAAGCATGATTAACGTAGGTGACATCATCATAGTAAAGCCCGGTGAAAAGATTCCCCTAGATGGAACCGTCACTGCAGGTAGATCACTGCTGGACACTCGTGCACTGACAGGGGAATCCGTACCCCGCAACGTCACAACAGGAGAAGAGGTCCTGTCAGGAACTCTTAATCTGGATAGCGCCCTAACCATTAAAGTTACCGCTGCCTATAAAGACTCCACGGTTGCAAGAATCATCGAATTAGTCGAAAATGCTCGCAGCAAAAAGGCTGCAACTGAAAACTTTATTACAACGTTTGCACGCTACTACACACCCCTTGTTGTTACGCTTGCGTCCCTGCTTGCAGTAATTCCTCCCCTCTTTTTTGCAGGATCTTGGGAAGAATGGCTCTACCGTGCATTAGTGTTCCTAGTCATCTCCTGTCCCTGTGCCCTAGTTGTGTCGATTCCTCTCAGTTATTTCAGTGGTATCGGGACAGCATCGCGCAACGGGGTCCTAGTCAAGGGAAGTAATTACCTAGACGCGCTGACTAAGTTAGACATCGTTGCCCTTGATAAAACAGGAACCCTGACCGAAGGTATCTTTAAGGTCTGCAGTATGCATCCTGCAGAGGGTCACAGTATCGACGACCTCATTGACTACGCGACGAAGGCAGAGTTGCTGTCAAACCACCCAATCGCTCATTCCATATCGCAGGCACATGATGAGATGCATCCTGGTTGCAAGCTGGAATCGCCTCAAGATTTCAGAGAGGTTGCTGGTCATGGCATCAGTGCCACTGTGGGCGACGACCACATCCTGGCAGGTAACAGTAAATTTATGGTGGCGGAGTCTATCCCATTCACAGAGTGTCCCGAAGTCGGCACAAAGCTCTATGCGGCAGTTAACGGTGCCTATCTAGGCTGCATAGTTATAGCTGACGAAGTAAAGGCTGACAGCAAGCATGCCCTTAAGGAACTCAAGCAACTAGGGGTTCGCAAGATTGCCATGCTTACGGGGGACAATGCCGTTGTCGCACGTGATGTTGGCAAGAAACTTGCCCTAGGCAAAACAGACGAGGTGCATGCAGAACTACTGCCACAAGATAAGGTAAGTATTATTGAGCAGCTTGACGCAGGCAAGCGTGCAGGAAAAAGCCTCGGCTTTGTAGGGGATGGCATTAACGACGCACCAGTGCTCGCACGTGCAGATGTTGGCATTGCTATGGGCGGACTAGGATCAGACGCGGCCATTGAAGCTGCAGATGTTGTCCTGATGACCGATGAACCCTCAAAGCTTGCAAGTGGTATAAAGATTGCACGGGCTACACGCAGAATCGTCGTGCAGAACATTGTCTTTGTGCTGGGGGTTAAGGCAGCCTTCATGCTTATGGCGGCCCTTGGCGTGGCAGGCATATGGGAGGCAGTCTTTGCCGATGTAGGTGTAACCCTTATTGCAGTCCTTAACGCCATGCGCATACTTAGAACAAAGATCTAATGGGTATTTGCAGGCAAGCCTAAGAAATTCTGGCGAAGAAAATGCCGCTTACCAACAGCAAAATGAAATAGGTGCTTGCAGCTTTTCTTAGATTTGTTATACTTGTACGTCGCTGCGGGTGTGGCGGAATTGGCAGACGCGCTAGATTTAGGTTCTAGTGAGCAACGCTCGTGGGGGTTCAACTCCCTCCACCCGCACCATATTACAAAAGAAAGACCTGCTAATAGCTAGCAGGTCTTTTTTCTTTCTTGCCTAACCCCACACAAAAAATAGTACGGGACATCCCCGCTGTATCAATTGCTAAGATAAAATACAGATTGACGAAGTAAAAGGAGGCATGAACTATGTCCACAATTGCCAACAGAGCAACACAGCTCTACACAGAAGAAGGGTTCTGCTGCGCAGAATCCGTCTGGCTTGCCTTTGCTGAGCGTGACAATATCAGCACAGAAGATAAAAATCTGGGCAATAAACTATCCTTTGCTTTTTGCGGAGGGACCGGTGCAAAGAACCTTTGTGGGGCAGCGGCTGCTGGAGCGCTCGTATTAGGAAATCATTTTGGACGTGTTCCAGGCGAACCACGCAATGAAGAGCTACCCAAATACACTAAGGCACTCATAGATTCTTTCGAAGAACAATACGGGTATACTACCTGCCTTGAATTGAAGCCTGACGCTGAATCCAGTGTTAGCAAACAAGTCTGCAAGGGATACGTAGCCTTTATCGCGACACAGCTAGAAAGACTCCTTGAAGAAAGGCCTGACGAAACTGGCGAAGAAGAGCGTGCCAACTGCACGTGAACAATCTAAGCAGTCAGGCGTGCCCTGAACTAGCCCGGGAAAGGCAAATTCTTCCCTATTACTCTACCTTAACGAAACGAAACAACCTACCCATAAGACTAAGCAGTAAACAGTTCCTCATATCTGCCACCTGCAACTCGATAGATGCCCTCAAGATCAATCGCAACATCCTTTGCGCAAACCCAATCGTCACCCTGAAAACTAACACACACCCCACACGAAGTACTCAGTTCACGTGGAACGGGTATGAGCTCTGCGGTGTTAGCAGCACCTTCGCGTTGTTGGAGCTCTTTGCAAAGTGAAAGAGCTCCAAAGTGACTATAAAAAGTTGCTATGTAGTTGTTCATGCTTCTTTCTTTAAAGGCTTCCCTTTTCACCCATTGGTTTCGCACTAATCGTGTCCGCGCTCACCAACGCTACTTACTTCTGAAAAAGGTATTGTAAACGGCAATCCCTACTACTATAGCAGCAACAATCACGAAACCATAGATGGCATTCTCACCAATTCCTGCAGGGCTTGATGCCATATTGAAGTTATGCATAAAGGCAGCACCCACAACCATACCCGCTACAGCCATCACACTGTCAGAGTTGCCGCTTCCCGCAAGAACTAACTGCCTGAAAGGGCATCCTGCAAGCAGGGTCGCGCTAAGACCAACTAAGGTCATACCTAGGAAATTCCACAATCCGTCGGTATGCGTAATTGGTTGATCAGCAAAACCTAGGTTAAAAGTTCCCAGTACCAGGTTTCCAATCAAGCCAACAACCAGAATGGCAATAAAGGCCCACAACATAGGTGGAAATTTCTTCATTAAGATTGCGTCTCTGATGCCACCCGTAAAGCAAAGTCTGGTTATAAAGCCCAGCGCACCCACAATAAGACCTGCGGCAAGCGCAATAAGCAGCGGGGCATGCATGCTTCCAGGACCTTCGGCTGAAACCAGCAAGATTACCGGCGCAAATAAAACAATACCCAGCAAAATAAGTGCAATAACAGGTAGCAGTGATCCCTCCGCTTTACCCTGATCGTAATTGCGCTTCAGCGAAAAGCCCCTCTTTAGGAAAAGTGCTCCTATAAAAATACCCGCTACTAATCCAAAAAGTCCTACAATTGCATTAAGATCGCCTGCCGCAATACGCAGCAGCATGCGCAACGGACAGCCCAAAAATATCAGTGCACCCATCATCATGGCAAAACCAAGGACAAAACGCGTCACAGGAGCAGAGCCGCCCTTTGGTTTAAATTCCCCCCGTACAAGCGCAAAGATAAATACACCCAAAATGATACCGATGATTTCTGGTCTTACGTACTGAACTACTGCAGCGGAGTGTAAGCCCACAGCACCTGCAGTGTCGCGCAGGAAACAGGCAATACAAAAGCCCATGTTTGCTGGGTTACCCAAGTGCTGAAGTAGCAAAGCCACCGCCACAACTACTACACCCACAATAGGCAATAGCAGCAAGTGAAACGTCTTTGCCTTCGAAGTGCCCTCCTCTTTCAAGGTGCTTTCCTTTTTCGCTATATCTTCTTCTTTTATCTGTTTTTTATCATCTGCCACCGGCATGGTCTCTCCTGTTGTCTCTTTTGCATTGCTTGACTGAAAAGTCTAGCACCGATTATCCGTCGCTATGATAGTATTTATTGATGAAATTGATGCAATCTATAAATAACTCTAATATGTGTTTGGTTACTACATGCTCGGCCTCTTTACAATCCACTTAGGAGCACACCAGATGAAACACGCCTATTTCGACCATAGTTCTACCTCCATCCCCAAAGCTCCTGGTGTCACAGAGGCGATAACTAGCTACCTTAATAAAGGCGCCTACAATATTGGACGCGGTGGATATGCTGCCAGCTTTGACATCGCCATGGAAATCTTACAAGCACGCGAATTGCTTGCTAAGTTCTTTAACGCAGCAGATCCACGCGCAGTAATCTTTACCCCCAGCCTCACCTATGCGATGAATGCTATCCTTAGTGGCTTCCTGGCAAAGGGCGACCATGTCATCACGACATCCATGGAACATAATGCCGTCATGCGCCCTCTACATGCGCTCAGTCAACAGCGCAAAGTGACTTATGATGTCGCAGAATGCAGCAGTGACGGGTCGCTCAATTCAGAGGACATCCTTCCCTTGATTCGCAGCACCACAAAAGCCGTTGTGATGACCCATGCCTCAAATGTCTGCGGCACCGTACTACCCATTCAGGAAGTCGCAAACATCTGCAAACAGCACAATCTTCGTCTGATAGTTGATGCAGCACAAACTGCAGGGGTGCTGCCCATTGATATCTCCAGTATTGATGCCCTGGCCTTTCCAGGACATAAAGCACTTCTAGGTCCAATGGGCATAGGCGGATTTATTGTTAAAAGTGACTTTGCAAAACAGATTCAACCCACCCTATGGGGTGGTACAGGCAGTCTTTCCCAGGGCTTTGACCAGCCGGATTTCTTACCTGATAAATTTGAATCAGGGACTATGAACATTGCTGGAATACTGGGGCTGAAAGCCGCCATAAATCACCTACTTGAACAGGGCATCGATACCATCTATCAGCATGAAATAAAGCTTTACCGTCACTTCATTAGTAGCGCAAAAGACATTGAAGGTATAAACCTTATTGCTGCAGAAAACAGCACTTCAGAAACAGCCTTAACACAGACAAAAAAGGTTCCTGTAGTATCTGTTGACTTCCCTCGCCACGATAACGCTGCTATTGCAGCAACTCTTGATAAACACTACGGCATCATGACACGCTGCGGCCTTCACTGCGCTCCAGCGGCACACAAAACACTGGGCACGTTCCCGCAAGGCACGGTGCGCTTCTCCTTTGGACACACAAACACCTTAAAGGAAGTCGACTATCTACTAAACAGCCTTAAAGAATTACTAGGTACTTCTCATGGAGTTTAGACAGCTAGAAGCCTATATAAAGGTAGTCGAGCTGGGTAGTTTCTCAAAAGCAGCCAAAGAGCTCCACGTCTCACAGCCCAGCGTCAGCACCTACATTAGCACCCTAGAACGCGAACTGGACATAACGCTTCTTAACCGATCTACAAAAACCGTATCCACTACCCTTGCAGGCCAGCGCTTCCTTGCACGTGCAAAAGAACTTATCGCCTTACGAAGCGAGTCCGTCGATGCCATGAAGGACCTTAGCGAGGACCATAGTGGTGAAATACGTATCACAGCATCAAGTGTTCCCGCATCCTACCTTCTGCCAAAAATCCTAGCAGAATTTCATGCGCTCTACCCTAAGGTCACCCTCACTATAGATCAAAAAGATAGTGCAGCGGCCACACAGGCAGTCGCAGAAAACAAGGTAGACATAGGCTTCAGCGGAAGCATCATCGAAAACCCTACATGTAGCTTCAATGTCTTCACGGATGAAGAACTTATCTTCATTGGATCTGCAGCTACAAACACATTATTCAGCACAAGAGTCTACACGTTGGAAAACCTACTCTACGAAGGGAATTTTATCTCTAGGGAAGTAGGCTCAGGCACGCGAATCCAATATGAGAAATTTTTTACTGACAATAACGTTGATCTTAAGAAAATACAGTCCTGCGTCAATATGGGCAACACTCAAAGCGTCATCAACTCAGTTGCCAGCGGCCTTGGGGTCTCAATTGTTTCTGAACTGGCCGCTCGTGACGCTCTAGCGCAAGGACAAATCGTCAGGTTGCGCTGTGAAGAAAGAATCCCCCACCGAAAGATTTATACTGTACTCAATACACGAGTTAAGCACTCTCACCTAGTAAAGCTCTTCTTAGATCACATTGGTTGACAAACCGCCACAGTACCATTCTCATAAGATTAATAAAGCGAAGAAGGTCACACTAAAGCGATGAAAAGTGTGACCTTCTTCTTATTTCTCAAAAAGATAGCAACCGACAAGTATGAACTACCTTTATTTGAGCATGCTTAAGCTAGTGTTCTCAAGTCCTTAGCTAGACAAGTGGCATCTTCTCTATAGTCCGCCTTCTGCGAAGAGCAATTAGCACAAGCAGGGCTAGGGCGGCAAGCAGTGCCAAAGCAATCGGTGCACTCTGCACTATAAGTCCTGTCGGAGGGGCAAACTGATGGTTATTCTCAAAGTCAGCCGAATTGCCTCCTCCACCTGTGAGGATTCGGTTTCCTGTAGAAAGGTTAGTATTCGGATCTTCGGTAAGCGCTGGAGTCAAAGTGGTTCCCCCTACAGTTATTTCCACCGTTGGAGCAAACTGCGGATGGGCATATTCTGTTACTTGCCAGGTAGTTCCATAAGGCAATCTGGTGCTTCCATGCGTCCCATCCAGAACTAACCTTTCCCCGTGCATCAGCTGGAAATCCTGAGTTCCCACGCCTGAAGAAATAGCAATAGTTACGGGGTTTCTTGGTGCAGCAACAGGGCTCCCATCACGTCCTATGATAGTCGCAGTTACCGCAGCTGGCAGCGGTACCGGAGTCGTTCCGTCCCCAGTACTCAGCGCATTATGTGCCGTAAGTGTAATACTAAAATCAAAGAACGTATTAAGGTTAGCTAGCAAGTTCCTGTCAGTACTGGGAATAGTCTTAGAGACATCCATATCCCCCAGTCCTCTGTACACATTCACAAACTCGATATCATCTGGCTTGTTATCAAGATTCGGTACCCAGGACCCTGAAACAAGCTCAAGCTCTATAACCTCTATGTTTACAGGAGTTCCATGCCTGTCTACATGCACCCTTATCTGGAAACGGTTCTGGTCATAGGTGACCGTTGAAGGAATAACAGTACCGGATGATCCTGCTATTTCATGCAAGTTCCAGACAAAGATTCCCCCACCTGGGAAGGTTAAATTATTAAGCAGTGCACCTAAATCAAAGTGTCCCACAAGTGTCGTTGTGCCTGCAGTAGTAGTTGCTGTTGCAGAACTTAAGGGTATAGTTATAGGGTTTGGACTAATCGTTGGCTGATCTGCTCTTGAATAAATGTAAGGTGCAGCATTATTAAGCCTTTGCGTTACCGGCGTAAACTGGAAATCAAAGCTTATCGGCGTCGGAAGAGGTGTTCCTTCTGGCAGGGTGAGCGTCTTCGTAATCCCCATTTCTGGGGGCGGGATCACTACCGTGTAGTTATTTACAAAGCTCATGCCGCCACTGGCGACTTCATTGCCTGGGACCAGATTACCTGAAATTTCGTCCAACTCGAAGACCCCTACAGCGGTAATGTTACCACTAGCGTTTGTAGCTACCCTTAACTGGAAATGTGTATCTGTATCATAGGTCATCTCTAATGGCGGAGTAGTCCCAGAACTGCCATCTACCTCGCTTACTGTCCACGCAAATACTCCTGCGCCTGGGAAAGGCTGAAGGGACTCGAGTAACTGAAGAACATTAAGTGTCCCCGTGATAGTTCGCGCACCTGATGCAGTAGTAGTTGTAGCGGAATTAAGTGCAACGGTCTGCGGACTTGCTAGCAAGGTCTGGAAGTCAGCAACAGGTCTTGAGAATCCGCCACCGCTTAACTGAAACTGTACGGGAGTAAAGGTAAAGTCAAAGGTAGGCAGCGGGCTAGGCGTTGCAACATCTTCTGGCATGGTCAGTGTCTTGTGAAGAACTACTGTAGCAGACCTTCTATAATTAATGTCTGCATTATTCAGCGTATGCATGAAGATAGGGGCAAACACAGACGGCCCGCTAAGAGGGAAGTCAATGTTTGTACCTTCTGGATTGTTGGGATTAGCAAAGCTGCCGCGTCCTGCGATATTACCCGCAAAAGCTACCTCCCTATCAATAACCAGATTGTGATAGGGAAAGAGATTGCACTGCTCTGTAATAGGAGAACCGCTAGGTAGGCCGTTTGGCGTGTGTACATTTGAACACCTTGCAAGAATAGGCTCATTCTGGAAGGCTTCAGTAAAAATTCCTCCCCCATCAAGCGTTGCCCTGTTGCCTGCAATAGCACTGTCGCTTTGTCCCGTTGCTACAAATTCAGCGAAGTGTCTTACGTACACACCGCCACCAGCAAAAACTTGAACGGTAGCATTTCCACTGCCAGGATCGGTAGTGTAGCCATTGTTTCTGATTTCACCACCATGAAAAGTCATGCCAGCACCACTCCAGTGCATTCCTGGAGTTAGGCCCAAATTTGTGGCTTCAGGATTCGGAATATTCCACTGCATATGTTCGAGGTATATTCCGCCACCAAGCATGCCAGAACGTGTGGTGTTATAGGCAATCGTTCCTCCATGCATATAGAGGTGGTTCCTCATACCCTGTGCAGCGAACCGTACCTCATCATTTGGCGTGAGATAGATGGCACCACCTACACCATGAGAGAAATTATACGTTATCTCTGCATTTTCCCTAATGATAACAGTTTGATAGCCCCCAGCAGTACTCGAGACACTAAAGGCACCACCATCCCCATTCTCTGAGCGATTACCCGTCCAGATATTATCAATCGTGATTCTATTTGCCCCGCTGGCATCCATTCCGCCGCCAGTTCTTCTCCAGCCGGTGGAATGATCTCTGTTATTACTAACAGTGCCCCCATAGAAATTGTAGTGTGGAATAATTCGGTTAAGTGTTTCCCCGATCCCTGTAGTGATACTGAAAGCCCCGCCACCTAAAGTGGTTCCGTGAGAAACATTACCATCAACAAGCCCATCATTCATAGTGAAATGCTGCTGATGCTGTCCCCCTGGTCCACTTGTTTGACCGGTAAAGCTAATAGCACCGCCAGGACCCATTGAGGTATTGTTAAGGATGCTTCCACCATTCATGACAAGCGAGGATTCGCTTACCCAAATACCGCCACCAGCGATGGCTGAACCTGATGAGGGGTTAGTTCCAGCCTGGTTATAACTAATTGTCGCACCAGGATTTATAGTAACGGGCGGGTTTGTTCCTGAGTTTACTCCAGGTATATTAAGTCCCGAATTGATACGTACACCGCCACCAGTATTTGCCCTATTATTGGTTACGACAGAGCCTGCATTCATAATGAGTGTTGACTGATTAGCATTTACATCTACTCCACCACCCATACTAAACCTATTGCCAGTAATAACGGCACCATCATTAAGGGTGAGTCTAGCCCTTACACCCGTAAGTCCTACCCCGCCGTGATTACCCGCAACATTTTCATGATCACCTTCTAGAATGATGTTTCCTAAAGTAAGCGATCCATCTACCCCAACAGTGAAGTGGCGTGTTGTGCCTGAATTTCTTGTAATCGTGTGAGGACCATTTACGTCACTCACAATAGTAGGAGTGTGTGAACCAACAGCAAATACACCTGCCGCTGTAAAACTTTGAGTCAGCTCAATGTAATCCTCACCCGCATTGATGGCAGTCCGCAGTTCTGTCTCTGAAGACACAGGAACAGGAGTACTTAGTGGTATAGCTAGTCTCTGAGATAAGATATCCCCTTCTCCGCCCCTGGGCAAGTCTCGCGCAGTAACAGATTCAGAAGAAGTCTGTGATCCTACAAAAAGTTGCTGAATCTGACTTGCAGCAGACTGCACTACATCAGGGTTGGCTACTGCTAACAAGGGAAGAGCCACCAAAAGGACAGCTAAAAGAGAAACAATTATTTTCTTGCGCAAGGAGAATTTCCTAAAAGAAAATTTCCGCAGGGTACCTGATCGTGGGGCCATAGAATCTACCTCAATTCCATTTAGTTTTGCATCGTCAAACGACACATGAGGAGCCACACACACCTTATGCGTAAATGTATTATGGCAGGAAATGGGGGGGGGGGGTTATGTAACAACTATTACATAATTTTTTGCATATTTACATATTGTAGTGCAGGAATTATGAAATGCTGATACTTAGTCATATATAGTATGCAGCAATAACCCTCTACAGTTCTTGAACACTTGGGCGCAAGTCATACTTCGCCAAAAGATCCAAATACCCCTGTGGGCTTAATGGATGACTCTCCCCCGCTGCAGCTACTAAAAGAGCCTCCATCACATTCGTACCAAAGGTACGTCCCTCAAGACGGGGTGTTGTGGTTATTAGCTTACTTACCCCGCGTGAACGCAAGAATTCAACGTCTTCTTCCGTTGTTGTATTAGTGATGACCCAAGTATCTTTAAGATTGGGTGGCATGTATTTTGCAATGTACTTATAGTCACCAGCAATAATATCGTAGTCCTCGTAGAGTTTATCGGTCCACGGATGCAGCTTTGGCTCTGAAGTATGGTCAGAGCCTGAAGGGTACAACCAGGCAAAAGGTAGCTGAACTGCAAGGGGTGCCGCCATACGCACAACACGGGTCAGCGTTTTTCTGTCCCGAATAATCTTGCGCAAGCCCAATATGTAGAAAAGATCTGCAAAATCTGTATCTACTCCTGCGTCACAAAAGGCCATTCCCAGTCCCCAACGATCTACAGCTGAGGTGATAAGTACCCTTTTTTCTAAGAGATCTATCCCAAGATCATCGCGCAGGTGACGAACCGTATCAGCCTCTACAGCCCCTTTGAGACCAGACCCATCCACCAGTGCTTTATTGCGCACAATTTTTGCAAGTGATTTCGTTTCACGAAGCCAGTAAGTGCGATCTGCAGCATTAAGAAAAAGATCAGTCCCTCCTAGGCCAATAGCAGCAACCGTAGGATCTGCATCTAGCTCTACCAATCTGCGTTTAAGCACATCGGAGTCACCATCTGTGCCTTCACGGTGTACTGAAAAATACTGATTGCCTAATTGAATCTCTGCTTGATGATCGCGTGCAGATGAACCCAGGGAAATACTCACTACGGATTTCTGAGGTGCTACTGGTTGCAAATCTGGCGTAGCTGCCATATCTACTGGCGCTTTAATTGATCCCACGCCTTTCTTACGCGTTGACCACGTTCACTCATGCGCCCACCCCTGGAAGGTTGCTGTTCGTCCTGCGCGCCCTCTATGACCCCTGTAAGGATACTGCGCAGATGATCAATATCTACCTCAACATCATTGTGCAGTGGTGATGCACCCAATTCAATCCCAATAACATCTGAATCCAGCAAACGCTTCATGGTCTGTACGCGCCAATCACTTGCAAGCACAATGACTGCAGAATAATTGTTTAGCTCGACTAAGGTGTCAAGTAGCTGATTTAGCATGTCCCCCGCATTTCCTGATTCTGCACGGGAACGTTCATCTTGCGAAAAGATTAATGCAAAGTCTAAGGAAAATTCTTCCACAAGCTTGCGTAGCTCGTCTCCATTAGAAACAGGAAAAGCAACCAGTGCAACACGCGCGCCATAGCGCACCTCACCTAGGGACTCAAGGTTTGAAACGAAGCTACGTGAAACACCTGCAACACGGGCAGCCTCTGCCTGCGTTGCTCCCTTTGAGCGATCCAGCAGCAATTGGTCGATTGCGCCATACAATTTATCGCGCGAAAGAACCTTTCCCCCTATGCGAATCATCTCGCTCATGGACGTGGTCCTCTAACCTGTTCTTCGGTCCGTCCTCTAGCCTGTCCCTCAATCTGTAGTACCGCAATAAGGTAGAGCCCCTTCAGAGTAAGGTCAGGGTCGTGATGCGTAATCTGAGTAGTTGCCTGCAAGATACGCGAAGCAAGTCCGCCCGTGGCGACAACGGCAATTCCTGGTCTCGCCAGGATAGGATTTTCCTGTCTTAGAGCCCAAATAAGCGCGTCCACCTTTGCCGCTTCACCGCGCAAAAGTCCCGATTGAACTGCCGCCTTTGTGGTGGTTCCCAGAGTATACTCGGGCAATTCTAAATCTACCGCAGGCAGCCGCGCAGCACTGCTAAATAATGCATTTGCCGAAGCCTGTATTCCGGGGGAAATGATGCCACCAATATAGTAGCCCTGACTATCGATAACATCGATATTGGTCGCTGTGCCAAAATCAACTACGATTGCTGGAGCCCCGTAAAGCATTCTTGCCGCAATGGCATTTGCAATACGATCTGCTCCAATCTCTGCTGGATTAACAATGTTCCTACTGTAATGTCGCGCAATAGCAGAATCCACTATAAGAGGCTTGCGGACACCTTTTAGGCAGCTCATGTTCTGGGCAAGTTCAATCCATGTTCGTGTAAGTGCAGGGACCACACTTGCTATCACCATCTGATTGACGACAAAGGAGCTCTGTCCCTGTCTTTCTGCTTCGAGAAAAAGGTGTGTAACGATTGCACCTACTTCATCGCGCGTGCGTGCTACATCACTTGCTAAACGCCAGGTATGGCGTAGCTCTGCTCCTTCAAAAAGGCCCAGTACCGTCTGGGTATTTCCTATGTCGACTGCAAGTAACATCGCTCTAAATTGTACCCGATAAGTGCAATAGACGTGACACTAAGACTAGACACCTGCAGGAGCAGGTTGCGGATTCAAGGGTGGCAAGACAGTCTTGTCTATTTCTTCGCCTGTAGTCCCACCTGCAATTCCAGAGTCATCCTTTGCACCGTTCTCTGAGGCTAGTTCGGAATCTGACTCTGGCTCAACCATGCCCTGTTCTGCTGCAAGTACTGATTTTGTGGCTGCAATAGCCACTTCAACCATGTCGTCGTCAGGCTCCCCCGTAGTCAAGCGCTGCATTTGCAGTCCTGGCCACATAATAAGCTTCACGATGCCTAGGTGCGTATTCTTTGATGCCCACTTTACGGTCACCTCATACGCAAGTCCCACGACAAGGGGTAGCAGCAGCAAGCGTGATGCTATGCGGATGCCAAAAATGGCAACATAGTTTGTTATTCCCAGCGCATCAACAATAGCACTTACAGGAACCATCGAAAAAACAAGGATAGCAAGAACCATAACCATGACAAGGAACGCAGTTCCGCAACGATTATGCATGGTGTCATACTTTTGAGCCGACTCGACGGTAAGTGGGTCACCTGCTTCGACGGCATGGATTACCTTATGCTCTGCACCGTGATACTGAAAAACGCGCTTAATGTCAGGCATGCGGCTTATTGCATAAATGTAACTAAGGAAAATGATTATGCTGATAGCGCCATCTAAGGCGTTTCGGGCAAAAAGGTTTTCTGCTCCACCACCCATAACAAGCTGTGTCAGAAAGGTAGGTAGAAGAATAAAAAGAACCACTGCCATGCCAATACCTAAGGCCATAGAGACAGCCATCATGCCCTTAGTCATAGCGGATTCGCGGTCTTGGCCTTCTTTACCTTCTTCAGCCTCTTCAAGACCAGCAATACGTGCAGAGGCAGCAAGTGACTTCGTACCCAATGCAAGACTTTCAACAAGTCCCACAACACCACGAATGACAGGCCACTGCATCCAGGCATTGCGGGATGAAGCCGTCTTCAAAGGATGCTGTTCAACATGGATTTCACCCTGCTCGTCGCGCGCAGCAACAGCCCAAACTGTTTTGCCACGCATCATGACACCCTCCATTACTGCCTGCCCTCCAATAGGCATAGGCGTATAGCCTGTTACACCATTAAACGTTGGTGCAGGTGTCGAGGTTGATGCTGAGGCTACCTCATCAGCGGAAGCCTGATCGCTGACCTGACTATCAGTGAGTCCGTCACCATAAGAGGTTTGCTCATTATTCATGATTAGAGTTCATCCCGAAAAACGCGAGGGAAGGGATTTCCACAAGCCATACTGCCCTCTGGACAGAAGGTTCTGCGACAAGCAGCCCCTGCATCAGCAAAAATATAAGGTGCTGTAGGGGATGCCAGTTCAAGCATCTTGTCCGCAACTTCACGAATCTCCCACTGGGCTCTACGGCAACAGCGCAGACTAAAGAAGTGCAGCAATTCACGCGTATTCATTGTTACCACAATTTTAGTTTCCATTGCATTGGGTAACAAGTAACGTGCGTCCTCTTTGTGCACCCCTTTATCAATTAGATCACGGTAGGACTCGAAGGCTTCTTTGCAGTGCTGAACGTAAGCAGCTTTCGCTTCTCCCCCAGCTTCACGCACCTTTGGCGGCACAATAAACACGGGTTCGTCATCATAGCTAACGTAGCGCTGTGATTGCTGGTTATAGCTGGCTAAGCGGTGACGTACAAGCTGATGAGTCATGGCGCGTGATACCCCATCAAGGGCAAAAGTATAACTAACGTGCTCTAGTGCAGCCAGATGGCCACTACCCATAATAATCTTAAGAATGCGCTTGATTTCTGCGTCATCCATAGTATCCATAAGCGTATCGGCACCTACTTTTGCGTAGCAAAGACGCGCGGCGGCGGCAATAGCACGCTCTGGATCAGGTGTGTGAAAAAGTAATTTAATCTGCATATTGATGCTCCTCCTGATTATGGTGACCCTCTATCGGCCTCTCGCTACGCTGTTCACAGATAGCATCGCAGCGGAAACTAGGAGTGGAAGTGGAATGAAAAACAAAAACTCTCGACCCCCGCGACATTAACATTATGCGCAGGAATCGAGAGTGACACACAAGAAATGAACTAAGCTTCCCTAGTCTCTTCGGCCGCAGCTTCAGTAGCAGGAGCTTCCTCTGCAGGAGCAGCCTCTGCTGGCGCCTCTTCAGTAGTGACTTCTTCTGTAGTCTCTTCTTTTGCAGGAGCAGCCTTCTCGAATTCTGCAGCGCGAGCAGCCTTAGCAGCAGCTCTTTCTTCGCGAACAGCAGCCTTAGCAGCAGCTTCCTTTTCTGCTTCTTCACGACGCGCTTCAGTAGCAGCCTTTTCTTTTTCAAGGGTTGCTGCAGCAGCCGCACCAAACTTATCAGCAAAGCGCTGAACGCGTCCACCGGTGTCAACAAACTTCTGCGTACCAGTAAAGAAAGGATGACACTTATTGCAAAGTTCTAGACGGACAGAACCACCCTTTGTTGAATGGCTTTCAAAAACACTACCGCAAGAACAAGTGTATTCAGTAACTTTGTAATCTGGATGAATTCCGGATCTCATGTAAAATCTCCTTATGTAGGTAAAACGTGGCTTCGCTTTTAAGTGAGTGGTTTCCGACCAGACACACGAACACGCAACGGGTTAGTATAGCACAATCTAAATAAACTAGAGGATATATCAGGTGTTTAGGGTTCGTGCTCACTCTTTACGAAGGGGCCTATCCATTAACATCGCCATCCCCCGCTCAAGATCCAATCCTTCGTAGATAATTTCATAAATAAGTTGCGTAATAGGAACCTCTATATCTCGGTCACGAGCCAGCTCATAAATACTGTTACACGCCACTGCACCCTCAACAACCATCTTAGTGCGCTCCTGATAGCCTTCTAGGGTATCACCACGGGCGATTCCTTCTCCTAGCGATCTATTGCGTGAGTGCTTTGAAGTACAGGTAACAATAAGGTCTCCCATGCCGGCAAGACCACGAAACGTGTCTGTTTTTGCACCGACAGCCTCACCTAGGCGTACCAATTCCGCAAGCCCGCGCGTCATAAGCGATGCCTTCGCATTGTCGCCCAGCCCCAAACCGTCACACATACCGCAAGCAATAGCGATAACATTCTTCCCCGCACCACATAGCTCTACGCCAATAAGGTCATTGTTCGTATACACACGGAAAAAAGGCGTCGAGAAAAGCTCCTGAAAATAACCTGCAACCTCCTCATTATGCGCCGCGACAACGGTTGCAGAAGGCACTGCCTTACTTACCTCTTCAGCATGATTTGGTCCAGAAAGTGCTGCTATCCTTTCAGGATTACCCAACACTTCTTCAAGAATTTCTGTCATAAGCAGATGGGTCCCTGCTTCAAGGCCTTTACTCAAAATAATGACGGGCACATCTTCAGGCAAAGCCTCTGCCATTTTTTCTGCAGTTGCACGCACGCCAATACTGGGGGTCACCATAACTACAGCGTCTGCACCCTTGAGCGCAGAGCCCACATCAGCAGTCGCTGATATACGGTCGCTAAATTTAACATGTGGCAGATAGACAGGATTTCTGCCTGTGTTGTTGATCGCGTCAGCAATCTCTGGCTCAAAGGCCCACACTCTTACGCTGTGACCTTTGCCATCCAACAACCAAGCAACTGCCGTACCCCATGAGCCTGCTCCAATAACGCATATCTTAGTCATGTCTTCTCCTAGTTATCCTGATTGGTAGCGGCCCTTTTTCCTCGATCTTTCCAAGAAAAACGCGGCTCTGTGCCTGCACGTAATCTTTGAATGTTTGCCCGGTGAAATACAGGAACAATAATGCCAATTACCAGCGCGAAAAGGGATAAAGGCCAGCTTTGATATATCAAAGCAGTACTTATGGGAAAAGCCAGCGCCGTCACAATGGTCGCTACGGATACATAGCGCGTAAGGGCAAGTGTTACAAAGAAAATAATCGCAGAAATAAGAAATACCCACGGAACAAGCGCAAGCATTACTCCTGCAGAGGTCGCAGCCCCCTTACCGCCTTTAAAGCCAATATAGGGTGATGCTGTGTGCCCAATAATAGCTGCAAGAGCACTACCAATAAGCAGCCATGCAGTCACATCAGAACTAAAGCCTGCCGCATGCGCCACAGAGCGCGCCGCAAATACGGGAAGGGCTCCCTTTGCCATGTCCAGCAGCAGGATACCAATGCCCGCTTTCGCACCGAGGGTACGAAAGGTATTTGTCGCACCTAAATTGCCTGATCCTTCTTCGCGTAAGTTTACCCCGAAGAAAACCTTGCCCGCAGCCATAGAGAAAGGAATGGCTCCGAACAAATAGGCAAATAAAAGAGTGCTCGCAAAAATAGCCCACAGCGGCAAACTTACCAATGGTTCAATAATAAAATCCATAAATGGATATACTCCTCTTTCTAAAATTTCTCCCAGAGAAACTTTAGCATAGAAAAGCATTCCTCCTTAGGTCTTCTTAGGTCTTGTGTTTAAATTTCATAATAACGGGGGTACCAGACAACTCAAAATGCTCGCGCAGTCGATTCTCTAAATAGCGCTTATAGGTATCGTCTACAAGATTTGGATGATTGCAGAAAAAGGTAAAACCAGGGGGCTCATAATGTGTTTGAGCCATATACTTAATGCTCAATTTCTGCGGCCCCCTACTGACCGTATGTCCAAATTGGCGTAGCTCTGTTAGAAAGCGATTAAGAACCGATGTCGAATACTGGGCGCGGTAATTGCCAAAGACTGTAATCACAGCATCAAGAATGCGATCAAGGCCACGGCCGCTCTTTGCACTGACGCGCAATACAGGCGCCCACGAGATAAACCCTAGACGATCCTCAATGCGGTCCATAAGGATTTTGCGAGCTCGCTCTGCCTCGTCAGCTAGTTCAGCAGATTCCTGCTTCATTAAATCCCACTTATTTAACAGAACCACTATAGCGCGACCACGTTCTTGAGCGTAAGACGCAATGCGCTGGTCCTGATCAGTAAGACCAATCTCTGCATCAATGACCAATAATGCAACGTCTGCACGGTCGATTGCACGCATAGCACGTACGAATCCGTAGTATTCAACATCAGAATCAATGACTGCCTTGCGCCTAATACCTGCAGTATCCACCAGGGTGATCTCGCGTCCCTCGTAGACAAAGTCAGTGTCGATGGCATCCCTTGTTGTCCCTGCAACATCAGAAACGATGGATCGATCCATATTAGAGAGTCTATTAGTTAACGACGATTTTCCTGCATTTGGTCTCCCAATAACTGCTACCTTAATAGGGTCATCTTCATTAAATACGGGCTTCCGACTTATACGCTTTGCCTCATCTTCGTCTAAGTCGTCAAGATAATCCTCATCAAAGTCGCTATCCTCATACAGGCTGGAGTCATCTATACTCGCAGCCCCTATGTTTGCTTCTGCCTCTGCCTTAAGTTCAGGCAAGGACTTGATGACCTCATCAAAAAGATCCCCTGTGCCCGTACCGTGTGTCGCAGATAAGGGATAGGGCTCCCCCAGTCCTAGGTTCCAGAACTCGTAAGTCTCGCGTTCACTTGTTGGATCGTCAACTTTATTTACTGCAAGGAAAACAGGTTTCTTCGTGCGCTTAAGCAGCCTTGCTAGGGACTCGTCATCAGCAGTTAGTCCCGTTTGCCCATCAACCAGAAGGATGATGGCATCTGCTTGCTCCATGGCAACTTCAGCCTGCGTGCGAATTCCTGTCTGGAAGACGTCATCACGCGCCATCTCGATACCGCCCGTATCGATTAAGATAAATGAAGTTCCCGCCCAATCGGCTTCGTGGTAGCTGCGATCTCGTGTTACACCGCGCTCACCGTGAACGATGGCATCCCCGCGTCCACTGATACGGTTGACAAAGCTGGATTTACCCACGTTTGGACGCCCAACAACAGCAATGACAGGAAGTACTTCTTTAGGCATCAGACTTCAGCTCCTTCGCCTGCTCTTTTGCATGATTACGAATATCTGCAGCAAGCCCTGCCGCATTGGTTTCATAAAGCGTAATGTGTACAGACTGCCTTGCAGCCTCCTCAACTAATTGGTCGGCACTGTAGTCATCAAGCGTTATTCCATCAGCGTTAAATATGCAGTCAGGAATAAGGTAGAGATGCTTACCAGCATCTACGTGACCTTCCTCGTGCAGGTAGTCACTATCTAGCTTTACTGCTCGCAAAATATCAGCCCCTGCTAGCAGGCCGGTTACGCTAACATTACCTCCAAAATAACGATTCTTCACGGGAAGTAGGCGTAATTTTCCGCCTGCCTGGATGCCGCTCAGTATTCCTAACCAGGTCTGTGTAAGCAGTTCACCACAGACGATTGTGATTGTTTCTGACCCTGTCTGGTTATGCTGAGGCAATAAGGCCAATGCAGTCTGAAGATCCTCTAAGTTATCGCGAATATCAGCAATGAAGTTCAGCACCATACCAATGCCATTTTCTAGCTGAGGAAACCCATCATAGAAATCTGGCAAGGGAAAGGGGGCATGAGCATGAATGTAGAATTCGTCTGCTAAATAAACCCAAGTTAACTCACGCTCTTCAAATTCGGCAAACTGATGCTTCTGCACTTGATCTATAACCGACTTCGACCACTCTTCCCTATCGGCAGGAACCATACTTGCAGAGCCTAGCATCTCCTTTAGTCTTGTCGGCGCATACTGGGTAAAGGCAACAGGAACTATACCTACACTCAAAACATGGGGCAGGCGCTTAGAATCTTTAAGGTAACGTAAGGTGTCCTCCAGAACATCCCCATCATTTACCCCAGGAACAAGCACTACCTGAATATGAAAATCGATACCTGCTTCAATTAGGTCATCAAAATTGCGTAAAGCCTTAGCGTGATTTCTTCCAATAAGCTTCTGACGCACTTCTTTGTCTGCCGCATGGAAAGACAGGCGAAGGGGGCTGATGCGCTGCTCAATAATACGCTGCTTATCATCATCTTCTAGATTGGTCAGCGTGATAAAATTTCCCTGCAAAAACGACAGACGATAATCATCATCCTTTACACAAAGTGTCTTGCGGGCTGTTGCAGGCAGCTGCTTCATAAAGCAAAATACACAGTCATTTTCACAGGCGATGATACCATCGTAAACAAGGTCATCGAACTCAATACCCCAACTATCTTGCAGGCCGTCACGCTGCAAAGTAACAGGACGTGTCTTGCCCTTCACGTCTGTGACCTCAAGCTCTAGCTCTGTTCCGTCACTCTCCCAGAGCCAATCAATATAATCAACAGCGGTCTGTCCGTTGACAGAATAGACATACTCTTCCGCCTTAATTCCTGCCCTATCAGCCGGGGAGCCAGCTTCAACAGTCTTGATGCGGGCTACAATATCACTCACAGTCATCTACCTTTACTTCGTCGATTTCACCAATACGTGCAACGACACTTTGCAGTTGGTCTTCTGGGGTTGATGCACCTGCAGTAATACCCACCTTTTCTGCCCCATCAAACCACGCATCTTCAAGTTCTGCACTTGTCTCGATATGATAGCTATGTGGACAAACTTCTTTACTAATCTCATAAAGCCTACGCGTATTACCGCTATTGTGACCACCCACAACTACCATGACATCAACCTGATGGGCCAGAGCTTCAGTAGCTTGCTGCCTACGTGTGGTGGCACTGCATATGGTGTTTACTACACGAAGTTCTGCAACCTTATCACGCAGCTCTTCAACAACTTCATTTAAGGCTTCTGCTGTCTGTGTAGTCTGAATAACAACCCCTACGCGCTCGCCACTTAAGCTCTCAAATGGCGGCAAATCTGACGCCCCCGTGACAACGTGCGACTTCTTGCCAGCACGCGCATGGATTCCAAAAACTTCAGGGTGGTCGGGCTCGCCAACAATAAGCACGGTAAATCCTTCATGAGCCAACTGCTCTGCGGCCTCCTGCACGCGTGCAACATGCGGACAAGTAGCGTCTACAACCTGTACTCCGCGTGCCTCTGCATCTTCGATAACACTTGGTGCAACACCGTGACTACGGATAATAAGGGTACTTTCAATACCTTCACAAGAAGGGCTTAGGTCACTTAGGTCAGTAACCACATCAACACCAATCAGACGTAAAGTATCAACCGCCTGTGGGTTATGGATAAGCTCTCCTAAACTTGCTACGGGTGCTCCTTTTGCGTTACGTGCAGCCTCGCGCGCAAGCTTCAGGGCGCGCTCGACCCCGTAACATGTCCCTGCTGGACGGGCAACATGGATCTCCATAGTGTCCTCCTTATATCCTACCTGCTGCATACGTGTCTCTGCAGCTAATTGCTTTACTTCCGTCTGCCACGAGCAGCATTTTCTTTCCGTGCTATTTCTAGGGCCTGAGCAAGCCCATCCATAACAAGCTCTGTCAGCTTTGCTATGCGGTCTTTCCTCTTATATTCACTACTGGGAACAACCTCATCTGGTACTAAGGGTGTCCCAAAGTGAACCACTACACGCGGAAAGCGCATCAACTTCATGCCCTCAGGACGAATAAGTTCTGTTCCTGCAATTGCGACAGGTATCACAGGCACGTCATTACGAATAGCTAGCCATGCTGCACCGCCAAAAGCTTCGCCCATTCCACGATCTTTATCTGTCTTCATGTCCTCATTACGTACACGGGTACCCTCAGGAAATATTGCCATGCTGTCCCCCGCCTTAATAGCACTGGAGGCCATCCTTAAGGTATCAAGATCTGCCTTCTCACGAGAAATCGGCATCACCCCAGCACTATCCAAAACCCAACCCAGCGGGGCAAAGCTCCATAATTCTCGCTTTGCCAGAACGCGCATAGGCATGCGATAGCGCAAAGTAAGAGCAAAAACAATCAGTCCATCAGCATAGCTGATGTGATTAGGACTTAAAAGACAGGGACCCTTAGGGATATTTTCTACCCCTGTCACCTTTACACGAAATAGGGGCAGCATGATGGTATAGGCCAGAAGCTGGCAAAACCTGCGCAGTATCCATTTGGGTTCGCCTGACTTGCCCTTATTCACTAGCGCATGCTTGCGCAACCTAGCGTGCCGTGGCTCTCTTTTTGGCTGTTTATCAGCAGATTGCCTGCCTTGCTCATCTTTAGATTGAGCATCCTTGCCTGGTGAAACAGGATCCTTCATGCGTACTCATCACCAATTTCTGGAAGTCCCCTGCAGTTATCATCATTTGCACCACCGTCTGGACCGCACACTTTATCACGCACTTTAGTAGCCACATCGACAATTGCTTGGACAACTTCTTCTTCACTCATGTTTGTTGTATCGATTTCAATCGCATCATCTGCAATTGTTAAAGGGGCAATCTCGCGATTGAAATCCTTTTCATCGCGATCCTTAAGTCCCCGCAAAATTTTGTCAAAGTCGCTTGGCAAGCCTCGGGTTTCATTTTGTAGACTACGCCTTCTGGCTCGCTCTTCTACGCAGGCTGTTAAAAATATCTTAAGCGCCGCATTAGGAAAAACAACAGATCCGATATCGCGACCCTCCACTACATAATTTCCCTTGCTGCCTAACATGCGCTGCTTAGCTAACATATCACCACGAAGCTCTGGACAACTGGCAACAGGACTTACCGCCCTATCAACTTCAGGAGACCTAATGTAGTCAGTCATTTCTTCATCGCCAAAATAAACACGTGAGGGAAGAACCTCCCCCTCTTCGTAGGCAAAACTGATTTTGCGTGTTTTACTGAACTCGCGCAATGTCACTCCATCATTAAGGTCAATACCACGCCTCATAGCAGCAACTGCAACCGCACGATACATAGCACCTGTGTCTAGGTAATGAAAGCCCATTCGTAGCGCAACTGCACGCGCAACGCTAGATTTGCCCGAGCCAGCTGGCCCATCTATAGCGATAATCATAAAGATTGCTCCCTTTAAAATCGAAGTCTTAGTATAACAGTACGAAGGGGCAGTCCTCCTAAAGGAGGACTGCCCCTTCTCCTCAAATATTGTCAGCACAGTGGGGGTCTCTGTATGTGCTAACTCTTATCACTCTGTATTCTGCAATTATCTAGCAATCCCTTGCAAGTAAATTAACGGCAATTGACAAAATTGTCAGTAAATTTTTCTGTGCATCTTGCTTCAGCAGTAGTATTCTAGAATGCGGATAATTTTCTGCAACATTTGTTATATATTGCAGGGAAGGTTCAGTGAGTAAATTTCTGCACCTTCAAGGAGGGGGACAATGATATATAACCATCGAAGTTACCACCAATGTAGGTATGCGCTAGGCCGGCGTATTAGTGACTACCACATCTCTAATCGGTTCGGAGAAATACTCCGAAGAGCCAGAATCGAGGCAAGCCTCTCCCCTGAACAACTTTCAAGAGCGCTCTTTGATTATTGTGGAGTCCATCACTCTGCAAGAACAATATACCGATATGAGAGCGGGACGCACTTACCTTCACTGGAATTTTTAGTAGCTGTTTCCCTTGTGCTTGATCCAGGAATATTCAGTAACCTACTTACAGAGATTCTGTCTCCAGGACTTGTGGGTAGATTTGAGATGCAGGAAGCTGCAGTACATTATGATGACAGTGGCCAGATGAAGCTATTCAAAGAATGAGAAAAGGGATAATCCACGTAGTTACTACGTGGATTATCCCTTTTTAAAAGTTGCCTTCGGCTTCACTGCACTTCGTTCGCTAGAGCATTCGCATACGCGATACTCGCTCACTTCATTTGTGCTCGACGCAAAGATATGGCATCTGAAGTGTGCCTTAGTCTACAAGCTCCATAATCACCATAGGCGCCGCATCTCCCTTGCGCGGTCCCAGCTTCAGGATGCGCGTATAGCCGCCACTGCGACCTTCAAAACGTTCAATCTCGCTGAAAACCTTAGCAACAACTTCCTTGTCACCTAGAGCAGCGATTGCAAGACGACGACTATGTACGTCACCTTTCTTTGCCCAAGTGATAACTTTATCTACATCAGGGCGAATTTCCTTAGCACGAGTCTCTGTGGTCTTGATGCGATCATTGCGCAACAAGGAAGTAGTCAGAGAACGACGCATCGCCTTTGTGTGCGAAGCATCGGTGCCCAGTTTACGACCCTTTTTCTGGTGTCTCATAGTGGACCTACTCCTTATCTAAATTTTCAAGTTAAGACCCATGTCGATGAGCTTGTCCTTGACTTCTTCAATTGACTTTGCGCCAAAGTTGCGGACGTTCATCAGGTCATTTTCTGTACACTCGGTTAGCTGTCCAATAGTGTTAACACCTTGGCGCTTCAAGCAGTTATAGGCACGAACCGAAAGATCAAGCTCTTCGATTGGCGTGTCTAGACCGCTTGTGTCACTGCGATCAATTTCTACAAAGATTGAACCTTCTTCGATAGGAGCAATAGTCTGCTCTACAAAAAGCTGTGTGTGTTCGTTGATGACACGTCCTGCACGCGCAATAACATCATCAGGGGCAACCGAACCATTGGTCTCGACTTCAATGATGAGTCTCTCGTAGTCAGTACGCTGACCAACACGAGTATTTTCAACAGTGTAAGTACAACGCTGTACAGGCGAGAAAAGCGAATCAACAGGAATAACGCCGATAGCATCACCTGCACGCTTATTGCGCTCTGCTGAAACATAACCACGACCTGTGTCGATGTTGACATACATGGTCAGGCTTGCACCATCGTTTAGGTTCGCAATCTCTTGATCTGGGTTAACCAGTTCAAATTCGTTAGGAACCTTTAGGTCGGCTCCTGTCACTACAGCAGGTCCCGTTACACTAAGCTCTGCTTCAGCACTTTCTTCACCGATGCCTGTGTCGCGGAATACAAGGCTCTTAACGTTCAAGATGATGTCTGTCACATCTTCACGCATGCCATCAAGAGCTGTAAACTCATGCTGAGCACCATCAATACGAATGCTCGTAGCCGCTGCGCCCTCAAGTGACGACAGTAGTACACGACGCATGCAGTTACCTAGCGTATAGCCAAACCCTCTATCAAGCGGCTCTACAATATAGCGTGAAACATTTTCGCCTACTGATTCAACAGTGACTTCTGGTCTCATAAATTTGGTCATAGATACTATCCTCCCAATCGCTTACTTAGAGTAGAGCTCGACGATGAGGTTTTCTTTAACCGTCAGATCGATTTGGTCTCGCGTCGGCAGAGAAATAACGCTACCTTGCAGCTTTTCAATGTCTACCTCAAGCCAACCAGGAACGGTGCTACGTTCACTTGAAATAATCGCAGACTTTATTTTCAGATAATCCTTTGCCTTCGGCGCGATTGCCACAAGGTCACCCTCGCTTACGCGGAATGACGGAATGTCAACACGCTTTCCATTTACCTGAATGTGTCCGTGGCGTACTGTTTGGCGAGCCTCTTTACGAGAGCTTGCAAAGCCCAGACGGTACACTACGTTATCAAGACGTGTCTCTAGCAGGCGTAGTAGGTTTTCACCTGTAATGCCCTGCTGACGATTAGCCTCTTCGTAGTAGCTACGGAACTGCTTTTCAAGCATGCCGTAGATACGCTTTGTCTTTTGCTTTTCGCGCAATTGAATGCGATATTCACTTTCGCGAGGACGCTTCTTCCCAGCCTGACCCGGCGGGTAAGGGCGTTTCTCCATTGCACATTTATCACCATAGCAGCGGTCACCTTTGAGGAAAAGTTTCTCTCCTTCACGGCGACACAGTCTGCAGACTGGTCCTGTATATCTTGCCATATTAGATTACTCCTCAAATAATGTTAGACGCGACGACGCTTGCGCGGACGACAACCGTTGTGTGGGATTGGCGTAACATCTTGGATGCTTGCAATCTCAAGTCCGGCAGCCTGAAGTGAGCGAATCGCTGTCTCGCGACCACTACCAGGGCCTTTCGCAAACACTGCCACTTTACGCATACCGTGTTCTTGGGCGGTCTTCGCAACTGCTTCAGCAGCCAATTGAGCCGCAAAAGGAGTCGACTTACGTGATCCCTTAAACCCTGATGTACCCGCAGATTGCCAACAAATCACGTTGCCTTGTGGGTCGGTAATAGTAATGATGGTGTTATTAAACGTTGACTTTACATGAGCCTGACCAACAGCAATGTTCTTACGTTCACTGCGCTTGATGCGGCTACGTACGTTTTTCTTAGCCATAAGTTCCTACCCCTTCTTCTTTGCGCCAATTTGACGACGTGGACCCTTACGGGTACGCGCGTTAGTACTGGTGCGCTGTCCACGAACGGGCAGACCTTTACGGTGACGAAGACCACGGTAACAACCAATCTCCATCAGACGTTTAATGTTTTGTGATGTCTCACGACGCAGGTCACCCTCAACCTGCAAGTTTTGATCAATATACTCACGCAATTGCGTAATTTGTGCATCGGTCAAATCAGCCACACGAATATCAGGGTCAATCCCTGTTTCCGCGACGATCTTCTTTGAAGTTGTTAGACCAATGCCATAAATGTAAGTTAGACCAGTTTCAACGCGCCTATCACGCGGAAGGTCTACACCTAGAATACGAGCCACTCTCGTCCTCCTCTAACCCTGACGCTGCTTATGGCGCGGATTGTCACAAATGACCAATACGCGACCATGGCGTCGGATAATCTTGCACTTATCGCACATTTTCTTTACTGAAGGCCGTACTTTCACGACGCTCCCGCCTTTCTATCAAAGTAAATTAATATATCTAAACGCCCAGCCGCAGGCGATAGTTTTCAAACAGTCTGTATTGCTAAACGAATTTTATGAGTGTAAAAGTGTCGAAGTTAAAAGCGGCACGCATAACATACGCGAGCTTTTGAAATCGGCACTTAGGTGCCATCAAGATCATTTATAGCGATAGGTGATTCTGCCGCGAGTCAGATCATAGGGGCTTACCTCAACGGTAACTTTATCTCCAGGCAAGATACGAATGTAGTGCATACGCATCTTTCCAGAGATATGAGCCAGTACCTTATGACCGTTTTCGAGTTCGACCTTAAACATTGCATTAGGCAACGGCTCTAGTACCGTACCTTCAAGCTCAATCGCACCCTCTTTTTGTGTCACGCATTAATCCTTTATCTCAATAAACTTACAGACAGCAACTGATAAGACTATCACAATGCCTTTAGTCCTGCAATACAATTCCTACGGGACAATGATCGCTCCCATGGATGTCAGCATAAATGGGAGTATCCACTACACGGGAACAGAGGCGCTCAGACACTAAAAAGTAGTCAATGCGCCACCCGACATTATTTGCACGCGCATTAGCCCGGTAAGACCACCAGGTATATAATCCTGAAGCTTCAGGATTCATCAAACGAAGCGGATCCGCAAATCCTGCATCAAGTAACTCTGTGAGCTTGCCGCGCTCTTCATAAGAAAATCCTGGCTTACCAATATTAGGTTTTGGACGTGCAAGATCGATCTCTTCATGCGCGCAATTGAGGTCACCGCCAATAATTACTGGCTTGCTCGCATCCAGTCGTAAGACAAAATTGCGGAAGGCATCTTCCCAGCGCATGCGAAAATCTAGACGTGCCAGCTCTGGTTGTGCATTGGGCGTGTAAACACTTACGGCCCAGTAGTCTCTGAACTCGCAAGCCGTAATGCGCCCTTCCCTGTCTAAATCCTGCAACAAACTAAAGTCAAAATCATCACCAGTGTTACTGCCAGATGAAGAATCAAAGGGATACTCCCCCACATAACGCAGTACCTGTAAGGGTTTTTCTTTGGAAAAAATCGCCGTGCCTGAATAGCCCTTCTTTTCAGCGTAACTCCAGGACTGATGATAGCCAGGCAGGTCAAGCTCTATTTGACCTGCCTGCAGCTTGATTTCCTGCAGCATAAAGACATCAGCATCTAGGGCTTCAAAGTGCTCCATGAATCCCTTCTTCAGGTTTGCACGCAAACCATTAACGTTCCATGATATTAGTTTAGTCATATTACTATTGTATCCGAAACAGTGACCACATTAGGGACGCATAAGAACATGCCATAAAGCCTGGTTGCTTTATAGAAAACGATGGACGCAAGGGTTGTAAACTTTGGGGAAGATATAGACCATGCGCCCATCGAATTCATACTAATAAACAACTACTTTAACTTTGCGAGTAGCTCCACTTGAGCTAAAGGTAAGATAGCAAGTTCCTTTTCTTTCTCCCTTAATCACAAGTTTCCTTCCTTTTCGTGCAACTGCTTTATCTGTCAAGGAAGTTCCTGTCCAAGCTCCTGACCCTTTCTTCATGGCAGCTTTTCCCAGATTTGATACGGTAGCTACTCTAGGATTAGAGCTTTTCCAAGTAACCTTCTGGCTTCGTCTTACACAGTAGTGGGGAGCCACGTACAGCCATGCAGATTGTCCGCGCCTAATTTTCATAGTCTGCTTTGAGGACAGCACGCTAGGCGGATAAGTAGTGCCTTCCACATAAGTAGAAAAGGGACCCTTTCCTTTTGTAGTCAGTGCAGCAACTTTAAAGTAGTACTTAGTATTGTCCTTAAGTCCTCCTACGGTATAGCTGTACTGCTTTGCTTGAGTACTTATATTCCTCACAGACCAATTCTTCTGACTGCTTGCACGGTACCAAAGAACATACCCAGTAACAGAATGAGGACTATTGGTGTTATAGCTCCAGGTTAGCTTTACATTTCCCCGGCCGCGGTCAACCCTTGTAATTTTTGGCTGGAAAGGCAAACCCAAAGCAGTCTCATAAGCCATTGCTGCGTCTAAAGCACCCGCCCCTGTTTTAGTATTACCCTTTGTACCAATGGGCTTTGCAGTATTAATAAGAATGTTTTTAACCTGCGCTGCGCTAAGATTAGGGGCAGCCCTCCATACTAATGCGGCAGCCGCTGAAACATGCGGTGCAGCGAAAGATGTTCCTGAAGCATAGCTGTAGGTATTGCTATAGCGCAAAACAGAAATCTGTTCTCCTGGGGCAGCAATGTTAACCTCTGAATTGTATGTGGAAAAACTTGACCATGCTCCCGTAGGTCCAATAGAGGCTACAGACAAAACAGGGGGATAGGCAGCGGGATACAGGGTTACGTTTCCTTGTTGGGCTGTATTTCCTGCAGCAGCAACTACTAAGATTCCTGAATTAACAGCAGAATCTATAGCCATCTGGAAGTAGGATGGAAACGCTGTGCCCCCTAAAGACATATTAATTATACGTGCATTACGTTTTGCAACAACATCATTTACTGAATTTGTGACTGCTGAAAGATATAGATTATCATTAGCATCAGTTGCTTTATAGATAATCACCTTATTGTCCCAGGCAGCACCCGCAACTCCTTTTTTGTTGTTAGTTGCAGCTCCTATAACACCCGCAGTAGAGGTTCCGTGATAGGCAAGTTGTGTACGTGATTGTGGAGTCACGCTACTTCTGAATAGGGCAAAGTCGTAGGCAGCAACAATATTAGGACCACGATCTTCTAGGGTAAGATCAAATCCCGTGTCTATCATAGCGATTGGTGCCGTATCTGATTTACCCCTAGCTAGGTCAAGCCTAGCCCATACTGCAGAGAAATTCGCTCCAGGAAAGGGCTTAAGACCCCATGATCCCGCACTAGGATAAAGCGTGTCATTAGGCGTGGCAGTGTAGACAGCCAGCGGATCAATAAGTACGTCATAATCAACAGTTTCAAATAGTCCTGTAGCCATCATCTGATCTATTAGGTCTTCAGTGACCTGCTCATCGCCTTCAACAATAACAAGAGACTCAAAATCATCTGCACCAGGATTTGCAATTATTTCTGCGTCTATTGAGGTCTCTTCTGAAGCTTCCATATCTTCAACTACCTCAATGACTGACTCTTCTACCTCTTCAGGGTTTGTGCTTTCTTTAGGCCAGGCAACAATACGCGTAGCGTCAACCTCAGGGTCATCAGGGGAAAGTGAGGAAGCCTCTTCAGGTACAGAGATTTCGCTAACACCTTCACCTGGGGACGCATAAGCAATAGGTGCGTTCAGCGCAGATACAAACGAGGCTAGAAAAAGCAGTATAGCCAACATGAAGGATATAGAACGATAAGCTGTAGTGTGTCTTGGCGATCTCATGATAGCCCCCCTAAGATGGAACTTACCAGGTTCTCTGTCATTAAATACGCCAACAGGGAATCCTGTTACTCAGGGTTAGTATAACATAAAATCTACATAATGTTCATATTATTTTTGCAAGCAATCCACAAATGATACATATTCATTCTTTAGTAAGGATGAGTGGCCCTTCTTCTGTTACAGCAACAGTATGTTCAATCTGTGCCGATCGTGACCCATCTTTTGTCACTACGGTCCAGTGATCATCTCGCGTTACCACATCATCGATACCCAGAGTAAACATAGGTTCTAAAGCAAAGACCATACCTGCTTTTAGAATGGGTCCCTTCCCTGCTTTGCCCTCATTGGGAATACTTGGCTCTTCATGCAAGGATTTGCCTACGCCATGTCCAACATACTGTTGAATAATGCCAAGACCTGCTGCACGTCCAACCTTTCCTATCGCATGACTTATGTCCCCCAAGCGATTACCGGGAACACATTGCGCAATTCCCGCATAAAGAGCCTTTCGCGTCACATCGATAAGCTGCTGAGAATCGTCTGTGATTTCTCCCACGGCTACCGTATCAGCGTTGTCACCAATCCATCCCTTATAGGTGGCCCCCACATCAATAGCGACCACATCACCAAAGCAAAGCTTTACCCCTTTACTGGGAATACCGTGCACAACTTCGCTGTTTATACTGGCGCAAATCGAAGCCGGAAAGCCTGAATAACCCAGAAAAGTAGGCACTGCTGAAGCTTCACGTATGGCCGCCTCCGCAACATCATTAACCTCTTGCGTGCTAATACCTGGCTCTACTGCCTCACAAGCAAGACGCAGGGCACGTGCAGCTATGGCACCTGCCTCCTGCATCTGTTCAATCTCTGCTGGAGTCTTGATTAAAATATTGCTGCGTAAAAAACGAGACATATTACTGCTTAGCCATGGTTACCGATTGACCAGGTAGACTAGTCGCCCGAGGCTATCTTTTCCACATCTTCCCAGACCACACTAACAGGGCGATCACCGTCAATAGAGCGCAAAATACCCTTACCACGATAATAATCAATAAGTGGGGCGGTATTTTGCTCATAAACATTCAGTCGCTTACGTACGACATCTTCCTTATCGTCTGCACGCACTTCAAGAGCACATCCACAAATAATGCAATACTCCCCTTCAGAGGCATTAGTGCTCCTACCACAAGCAGGACAAAAGCGGCGCGTACTGATGCGATTCACAATAACCTCTGCATCCACATCGATAGCAATCGCCACATCAATTGTGCGCTTAAGTTCTGCGAGCTGCTCATCCAGAGCAATAGCCTGTGAAGTCGAACGCGGAAATCCGTCCAGAATAAAACCTTTTTCAGTATCTTCTTCTTTTAACCTGTCCTTGATAAGGCCAATAATAAGTTCATCAGGAACAAGGTCACCCGCGTCCATATATTTCTTTGCCTCGACGCCCAGTGGTGTACTGGCGCTTACCGCCGCACGCAACATATCACCCGTTGATATGTGAACTAACCCAAAAGCCTCAACTAGCTTTGCAGCCTGTGTGCCTTTTCCTGACCCTGGAGCACCTAGTAAAATTATGTTCATTATTCCGTACCTTTCATGTTAAAAATCCACGCCCATGATAGCACACCAAGCAGTGCTGTTTTAGCATTCTGTTAATCATTATGAAATCCCCACTTAACCTTTACTTAATCCTACCTTAACCAGAACTTTGCTGGGCTTTAGTCCAATTTCGCTATGATACATCCACTTCAAAAGTTTAACGGGAAGATTCGATGATTAAAGCAATCACGCCTTCTCATAATCACATGACCTCATGGCCATATGGAACAAGGCATAAGAAAGGGCGAACAATACTACCACCTCTTCCTTTTAGGCGTTCATCAGCAATAGTATTGATGACACTACTCAGTATTTTGCTTATACAGACAATTGTGCCATCACTTGCACTGTCTGCCGTACCCGCACAGCGACGCACTTTCAATACACAAAGCAGCCACGTAGGGATACCTGTGCATAATTCGGGAACTGCGGCTGCATATTGTCTCGACTTCAGAAGGGCGGCTCCTTACAACCTGGAAATGATCCGCGGAACAAAGTTGTCTAGAGCGACAAGTAGCGAGGGACGTGCTCTTTCTATCGCACTAGATTTAGGCCCCACCACAACTTCTGGCGGAACAACTATCAATGGAATAGCGCTCACAAATATTGAATGGCGCATGGCAGTTCAGCTAGCAATCTTCAGAATTCAAGGTGAGAACCTTTCCGAATACAGCACAAGCACCGACCACTGGAGGGCGTCCTCCTGGATAGTAAGTCGGGCCTTAAGCAGCAGTAGCGTTCAGCTTAATCGCTATTGGCCTTATATTCCCCCATCAAATAGCAATGTGCAAAGAATGGTCTTGTCCCAGGGCGACCCACTTACTTCACGTATACGCGTTCAAAAACGCGACGCTCATAGCAATGCCCCCCTTGCTGGGGCTACCTTCGGCATATGGACTAGTCGCGCAGCAGCAGCTAGCGGAAACACCAGTAGCCCCAGCTTTATCCAGTCAAGCACCTCAGGATCCGACGGGAATGCCTGGTGGTATCGTATTCCTGCTGGCGGCAGTTACTACATTAGAGAAATCAGTGCACCCCCAGGATATTTACTTAATGCCACTGTTTTATCTGTAACCCCCACAGGCGGAGATGATTCCGAAGCAACCAACAATTCTCTGCCCAGTTATCTCGCAGGAGCAATACATAACGAACCTGAACCCATTGGACGTATTGAACTAAATAAGCAATCAACCTCTCCTGGGAACTTTATCTCTAGTGCAAGTATTGCAGGGAATTCTGCCTACAGTCTTGCTGGTGCCGTTTATGGCGTATGGACCAATAGTTCTGCAGCTGATACGAAAAATACAAGTCATACCTCTTATGTAGGCAGGATGACCACTAATGTCCAGGGAGCAGCAGGTCTTGACGGACTGCGGATGGGAGATTACTTCATTAAAGAGATTATCCCTCCGGCTGGACACATACTGGACGCAACTACTCATAGAGTCGTACTGGTCCCAACGGGGACAAGTAGCCCCAGCATTGGACGTGTAAGTTCAAGCGATGCTCGTCGCTACGGAACAGATCTTAATATTCGCAAGGTTGATAAGGAAACAGGACAAGCCATTGCAAGTGGCGGGGCCAGTTTAGCTGGAGCAGAGTTTGAGATTCGCTGGGCAGACTCCTCAGCTCCTGACGGCTGGAGAACACAGCAGCTTATAACTGATGCCTCAGGTCATGCTGAATATCGTGCCACGGGGGCTTCTATGCCAGGCATACCTATCGGAACCTTCCAAATTCGTGAAGTAAAAGCACCTGAAGGTTATTTGATTGATCCAGAGTTCGCCAATTGGCGCAGCTTCAACGTAGCAGACTCCGGTGGGGCTGATCGTCCAATAGAGATATCACTACATAATGTAGTTCCTCGCATAAACGAACAGATTATCCGCGGAGACATAGCTCTACGCAAATACACTGCGCCTGATGGAGACCTGATTCATCCACTGGAAAAAGTCCGCTTTCACATTATTGACGACACCCCAAGGAATGGAGATGGAAGGGCTAACCCCCGCTATGGTCAGATTGTGGCAACGCTAACCACGGACAGGGAGGGATTTGCGACAAGTCGCGACCTCATCCCACCACGGTCGCAATGGGGAACCAAAGACTTCAGTAGTGGCTTTCTTGAATACGGTGACTACATCTTGCACGAAGACCCTGCGTCTACCCCAGAAGGTTTAAGGCCTATCGACGATATGAAGTTCAGCGTAGACGAAAACGGTGTGGAGAAGCGCTATCATCTAGTAAATCATGAGATTACTGCTGCAATAAGTATCGTAAAGCGTGATGCAGAAACAGGAAAGGTCATACCATTAGCGGGAACCCAATTTCAAATCTTTGACAAAGATATGAGGTTGATGAGTTTCACTATAAACTTTCCTCACACACAAACAATTAGCACTTTTACCACCGATGAAACAGGGCAGATTAATCTACCAGAACCACTCAAGTTTGGAACGTACTATCTAAAAGAAGTACAAGCACCGGATGGATATCTTTTACTAGAAGAACCTATAGCCTTCCAAGTAAACACAGATCATCACTGGACAGACCCTCTGGTTGTGAGCATAGACAACTACCCTGCAATGGGTAAAGTGCGCGTGATGAAGGTCGACAGTATTACTGCAAGCGCTGTGACCGAAACAGTGTTTGAACTGCGAGCAAAAAAGGACATCGTCACAAGTGATGGCTCTGTGCGTCTGACTGCAGGGGATGTAGCTGATGTACTTATCACCAATGAAAAGGGCGTAGCCGAAAGCATCTCCCTCTATCTAGGGGACTATGAACTAGTAGAGGCTAAGGCAAACCCGTGGTACTTACTTAGTCCAAAAATCTTCAATATTGAGTTGAAGTACAAGGATCAACATACAGCCATAGTCTGGAGTGAAGTAGAGGTTGAAAATGAACCTGTTGCTGTCTCATGTGAGGTTGACAAGCATACTATCAAGATAACTTCTGCAGGATACAAATCATTACCTGGTGAAGCGCAAATCGACAACAGTGCACAGGGTAGTAAAGAACTTTACCGTTACGATGTCAACTTTAGGTCTACTTCAAATGATTGGGCAGATGAATATGTGGTCATCGACTACCTTGAGGGGGTCAACGCAGGTCAAATCCGCATAGAAGAGCTCTGGACTCCTGTCGTCTGGGGAGACTCTAACGGTCTTTACAACCTGTGGTACCAGACAAATCTAAGCGACGAAACAACAATGTATTCTGACAGCATTGCAGCCAGCAAGGATGAGCGCAATCCTGCTAATCCTGAAAAGATAATGCGCTTTGACAATAAGGGGTGGAAGTTATGGCAGGAAGACCTTGATGCAGGCAAGAGACTGCGACTGGCCGTATCAGACCTAAATCTAGAAGACAATGAACATGTTACAGCGATTAAGCTAGAGTACGGACGGGTAGAAAAAGGATTCACGAGTAAAAATGATAATGAGTGGAACCCAGAGATAGATGATCGCTTCTACAGTGAAGAGTCTGCCAACGCTGCTGGTCTTGCTCCTCTATCCTATCTAGTCTACTGTCCGCATCCTATAGAGAAGTATGACCCTGAAACAGGTCTAGAAAATATCATCTTAAATTCTGCCAGTTCACATATCACACGCAACATTAACCTCAAAGATGATGACAGGGATAAGGTAGAGACGCGCCTTATTGACTCCTTTACGCATGAGGACGGTAACAGGAACACTGGAGACGAGACTTCCCGGGAGAGCATTAGAGACACCTCCAAAAACGACAAAGATAACCCTTTGGCATTGAATACTAGCCCCAATACGAACAGCAAAATAAGTACGGAGAATACCCAGGAAAAAGGCGGTTCGCTTATACCGCATTCCCCAAAAACAGGAGATCAAAATAATGGAGGATTTTGGTTTGCCTTGGCACTGGCAGCAGCGTGCGCAGGGGTCTTTGCACTGCTAGAGCTTGCTGTTAGGAAAAGAGATAAGGAGAAAAAACATGAAGCGCAAAAATAAAGACATGAACAAGAAAGACTTTCTACCCTCCCCAACCATTAAAAAATTCATGATGCTCGGATGTTTGATAGTTATTTTGCTAGCCTCGGCGCTCATAATCTTTTACACTCAGTCTGCCGTAAGCCAAATGACCCTAGGTTCAGACCAACAAAAAGAACAGATAACCCATGCTAGAAAGAATGATTTTAGTAAAGAACCAACAGTCACTATCAGCGAGAGAATTGGTGGTCAAAAAGACCGGATAGCTGCAGCTAAATTGGAAAGGGCAGCAGGCGTTAAGCTAGCAGAAATACTCCCTCAAGTTTTCGGAGCAGAGAGCTCTATAGCAGGAAGTATTCATTACGATTTACCTACCAGAAGCAGCTTCTCTAATGGTTATTCTGAAGTGCAGCACATTCAAGACAGCGATAGAAGCCTTGACCACACAGCTCCCTTCCCCACAGAGGCATATCTCAAATTAACATTCCGAGAAGACCAGCAACTGAGCGAACTAAACCTTGACATTGCTCAGAGCTTTCACACGCAGCTTTTTGAAGCAGGCCTCATTAACCCTAAACAAAAATCGTCATTTCTATTCGTAGGCCCAGCGACAGAGCGACTCTTTGTCTGTCCTGGCGGAAATACAGGCACTTCCCAGCTTAAAGAAATCATTCTTTAGTTACGATAATTTTGCTGCGGATAGCCATAATAGAACCCCGTTCCCTGGGGACGCGGGGTCTGAGCGCGGAGTCCTTCAACATACTGCTTTGCCTCTTCCCCGTCCAGGACTGCGCGATAGGCTGAGACGACAGTAGAGATATAGTTGACGCCTTTAGTTCGTCCCTCAATTTTGAAACTATCAATCCCTGCAGAGACAAGGTCATCAAGGTGTTCAATCATATTAAGGTCATAGGGGCTAAAGATTGAGGTATGACCATCCTCCTCAATCACAGGCAGATACTCATTGGGGCGCTTTTTCTCTACCAACTGATAATCCCAGCGACAACTGTGAGCACACTGACCTTTATTTGCATCACGATGTGCAAGATAATTGCTAATGATGCAACGCCCACTTACAGCCATACACTGCGCCCCATGAACAAAAACTTCAAGCTCCATGTCAGTCGGCATATCCTTCTTCATCTCGGCTAGCTCACGCAGGGATAGCTCGCGCGCTGCGATAATGCGTCTTGCTCCAATTTCATGCCATGCTTCTGCACTAGCAGAATTCGCGACACTAGCTTGAGTACTAACGTGCAGCGCAACATGCGGGGCAGCCTCTCTTGCTAAGACTGCTGCACCTAGGTCAGAAATAATAAAGGCATCAATGCCCGTCTCCCCTGCCGCAAGAAGATATTCTTTTAGCGAGGCAAGATCTGACTCGTGAATAAGTGCATTGACCGCAAGGTAGAATCGGCGTTGCCGACCATGGGCATACTCTACCGCTTTACGCAAATCAGTAAGAGAGAAATTCTTTGCATTATAACGCAAACCGAAACTCATCCCAGAGCCGTAGATAGCATCCGCCCCACAGTCAATAGCGAGCTTTAAAGCCTCCATACTTCCAGCGGGTGCTAAAAGTTCAGGCTTATTCAACTTGCCAGGCTTATTGTTAGGTGAAATCAAAACTATGATTCGCTTAAGTGACCCAGGAAGTCCTTTGTACGTTCATTTTTTGGATTTTCAAAGATGTCTTCAGGAGACCCTTCTTCGATAACTGATCCGCCATCCATAAATACCACACGGTCTGCCACATCACGAGCAAACCCCATTTCGTGAGTCACCACTATCATGGTCATGCCTGCCTGCGCAAGATCACGCATAACATTAAGAACATCACGAACAAGCTCTGGATCAAGTGCTGAAGTAACTTCATCAAACAGCATAACGGTAGGCTCCATGGCGAGTGCTCGTGCGATGGCCACGCGCTGCTGCTGGCCACCAGAAAGTTGGCTAGGATAAAAATCTGCACGTTCTGCCAGACCTACACGTTCTAATTGCTCTTTGGCGATAGAGCTAGCTTCTTCTTTTGACATCTTGCGCACTTTACGCAAAGCAAGCTCGACATTGCCCTGTGCAGTCTTATGAGGAAAAAGGTTGAACTGCTGGAAAACCATACCCAGATGTTCGCGTGCCTTATTGATGTCAGTGCCCTTTGCATTAACCTGAGTATCATTCACCCAAACCTCACCAGAGGTGGGCACCTCTAATAGGTTAATGCAGCGCAGCATAGTGGACTTGCCGCTACCTGAAGGTCCTAGCACACAGACAACTTCACCTTTATCAACTTCAAGATTGATGTTGTGTAGCACCTCTTCGCTGCCAAAGGTTTTTTTGAGATTTCTTATTTTTACAATTGCTTCGCTCATGGCGGTTACCTAACGTCCTGCATAGTATTTTCCCTGTGGCTAACTACATGAGTCGAGGGAACATTAAGACGCGGGCTACGCTTGCCTGGCTGCGCCGCTCCTGAATCTTGCTCCGCTAACTTGTTTTCTAGCCTAGCAACCATTCTACCAGCAGGGATGGTCACAATCAGATAAAATATCGCAGCAACCGTAAGAGGCGTCATATTAAACACGCGAGCGGACTCAACACGCGCCTGTAACATAACTTCACCCATTGCCACCATGGCAAAGAGGGCCGTATCTTTCAATAGTAGGATAAACTCCGACATACAGGTCGGAAGAATACGCCTAATTGTCTGCGGAAGGATAACAAAGGCCATGGCTGCCGGAATCCGCATTCCCAAAGATCTAGCCGCTTCCATTTGACCTTTTGGAATAGACTGAATGCCTGCTCTGAAAATTTCTGCCAGATAGGCAGCAGAATTTGCGGACAAAATCAGGAAAGCGCGAAACCAAGCAGAAAAAGGAACACCTAGCACAGAAACATCCGCAAAGGGCTCCATTGCCGCCTGAAAAGCAGGGATAAGAGGAAGCCCCATGTAGATAATAAGAATCTGCAGTAACAGGGGCGTTCCTCTAATAATATCAACGTAAACAGTTGCAACCCAGCGCAAGGGGGCAACCTTGCTCATTTTCATGAACGCCAGAGCAAGTCCAACGGGAATAGCTAGAGCAAAGCCCACAAACCCAAGAACCAAAGTGATGGGAAATCCTTGTAACACAATGGGAAACGTCTCTATAGCTACTGTAGGTGAAAAGAACACCCGCAGGATAGAGAAGGATTCCCACCACTCAACAAAATTAGTCCACATGGTAAGAAGTATTCTCCTATGGCATTACAGGATCGTTGTCTGCATCAATCCAGCGTGCATAAATCTCTGCATAGGTTCCATCGGCAATAATAGCTGCCAGGGCATCATTAACTGCATAGGCAAGGTCAGTTCTGCTCTTGCCAAACGCTAGGCCAAAGTGCTCTTGGTCTGCCTGAGGAATCAAAATAGTCTTCAAGTCAAAGTCACCCAGCGCAGCCTGGTTAACTGCTACAGGAAGGTCGATGATAACGCCATCAACCTCCCCTGATGCTAGGGCAAGAAAACATTCCTGACCGCCTTGATACGGTCTTACAACCGCACCCTTCTCTTCTAGGTTTTCAGTAGCGAAGATGTGTCCTGTCGTACCGTTTTGCACGGCAACCCTAAAGCCTTCACCTACATCGGCTATGGAATTTACACTTGAATCCGAAGGAACAGCTAAAGCCTGGACAGACACAAAGTAAGGATCTGAAAAGAGGATTGTCTCTGCACGGTCTGGTCTAATCGTCATAGCGCTTGCAGCAAAATCAAAGTCACGACTGTCTGCACTAAGTGCTGTAAGAAGTGCGTCCCACTCAAGGAAAGTGAACTCAACTTCTGCGCCTAGCTCTTCAGCGATTGCCTTGACTAGGTCAATGTCAAACCCAACAACTTCGCCGCCTTCCCTAGACTGGAAGGGAGGATACGTAGGCTCAGTAGCAACCGTTATAGTTAAACCATCCCCGCTAACCACATCGGCAAGGGCGATATGAGTCTCAACATTACTGTCTGACCCTGCATCCAGGTCAGGGGCTTCCTCTTCTTGGTTACATCCCACAAGAACAAATGCAGAAAGCACAAGGATTGCAGCAAGGCTTAGCATAAGTAAACGCTTTTTCATGATTCACACCTTTCGTACAGCTGATGACACAACATGGCGCTGTGCCTTATTTTCTACTTCATAGGTATAGTATTCTTCCACAATTTTAATTTGAGTGCAATTTTTTGCTTAAATATACATTTCACATTTTGTTATATGTAGTTTTATGCGTTTATCTAAAATTTTATGCAACAAGAAAACACAAAGCAAAACGATTCAGGCATGCTAATTGATGTAGGTTAAATAATGAATGAAGGCTGAGCTAATGCAGACTAAACTGATATCAGGCTAGGGTAATAAAGAATACCTTCGCGCGGCTGACCTGATCTTTGACCCCACACTCGCGTACCGGGACGTTAGCTTGATACTATCTCACGACTAGTCCTCTCGCCCGTTTACCTGACATATGCCAGACTGCAGACGGTACGACTTACCCCTAAGGTGCGCCATGCTCACACATCCTCCTGTCGAGTGATGTGCTTACGTGGGTTCTTTCGGCCGCACCTACCTATGAACTAACTTGTCTTGCCCAGCAAAACAAACGCAACCACAGACCCGCGCGAAGGCAGAGCAATTATACACTCATTGGACAGAAATCACCTTTGAAGCCAATTAAAGATAGTGTAAAGCGGTCGAATTCGACCGCTTTGAAATAGTTAAAGACGCCCTGAATCAAGACTTAATCCTCGTTTAACCTTGCCTTAATCCTGCTTTAATCAAGACTTAACGCACACTTACTGACAGCTTAATCAGGCTCGAATCGTCGCTTGCTAGGATAAAAGCATGAAGTTAGCAGGTAGGGTTTTAAACTCAAGTATAGGAATGGCTTTGGGGGAGCTCATCGCTCCTACACGCTGTGCTGGATGCGAGAGACAGGGAATCCTCCTGTGCTCCCAATGTCTAGAGAGCCTTCAACAAAGTTATCTACAAGAACAAGCCTGTCCTAAATGTGCAGGACCTTACGGAGCCCTAACCTGCACTGAGTGCTGGGAAACAGAATATAGCTTTACTGCCGCGCTTTCCCTAGGCATACTGGATGGTTCACTTGCACGGTCAATCGTGCTATACAAAGATGCGAATGAGCGAAGACTTGCCCGTTTACTCGGGACTCTTTTAGCAAAGTGTATCCAAGACAACTGGGGGACGTGGGCAGAAGCAGCCTGCTGGATACCCTCCACAAAAGAAGCGCTGAAGCGACGCGGATTTGATCACGGGGAACTGCTTGCGTGCAGCTCTGCCCACCTTCTGAATCTGCCCTCCATATCCCTGCTCGTCCGTCAAAAACAGTTAGACAACCATGATCAAAGAGGGCTCTCCCGAAAGCAACGAAAGGAGGTCTCGCTACAATTTACCTGCATCATGGACAAAATAAATGCAAAAGACTACACCAGTGCCAGCACGCAGAATCATTATTCGCCTCTTCCCCGCAAAATCCTGCTTATTGATGATGTTTTCACCACAGGCGCAACAGCAGAAGCCGCCACACAAGCACTACTAAAGGCAGGCGCACAAGAAGTACGCGTAGCTACACTAGGTCGCGCATGGTAGCCGGGCTAGAAACACCAAAGGCTACGCCATCTTCTCCTTGATCTCGCCTGCAGTAATAACACCGCGCTCTGTAATATAGGCAGTAACATACTTTGCTGGTGTCACATCAAAGGCAGGATTAAAGCACTGTACATGCGTAGGAGTATTCTTAAACCACGCATCAAAGGCAAACCCTCCGCCCTTACGCGCTATAGTCATATGGTGGCCCTTTGACAAAGGCATTTCTGCAGGACCCTCTGCTATCATTTTGTCGAAGGCAGCACTTATTTCTGGACTAGGTGCATCAAAGGTTCCACTAACCGTAATCCCTTCGATTTCACGTTGGTCACGCACCTCAATTTCGATCTGCTTGCCTTCTGTAAGCTCCAAGTCAAAGGTCGTGCTGGGGGCAGCAACATAGAAGGGTATGTCATGTTCTTTTGCTATGATGGCCAGACCGTAAGTTCCAATCTTATTGGCGGTGTCTCCATTTGCACAGATGCGGTCAGCCCCTACGACAATCGCGTCAACCAGCCCTTCCCCCATAACGAAAGCTGCCATGTTGTCACAGATTAGCTGTGAAGGAACACCTGCAAACAGCAATTCCCAGGCAGTAAGTCTACCACCCTGATTAACAGGGCGCGTCTCATCTACCCAGACATGCTCGACCTTGCCTTGCGTATGTGCTGAATAAATAACACCTAGAGCAGTGCCATAGAAGGTTGTTGCCAACGACCCCGCATTACAGTGCGTCAAAAACTTTGTCGGGCTATCAAAGAGCGCAGCACCGTAATCACCTAAGGCTCTATTGGCCGCCTCATCTTCCTCCATAACTTTATGAGCCTCTGCAATAAGCAATTCACTCAAAGTTTCTGGACTCAACTCTTCCGCTGCAGCCTTTTCGATGACAGCGCGCAGTCGATTAACTTCACGCGACAGATTTACTGCAGTTGGTCTAGCATCTGCCAATTCATCACAAATAGATTGGGCTGCAACCAGATACTCATCAGCAAGAGTCTCAAACTGCATACCCTCAGTGCTCCCCCACAATGCAACGCCCAACGCGCCTGCAGCACCGATTGCAGGTGCCCCGCGCACCGCAAGAGTCTGGATGGCAATAATCACACCCTCGTAGGTGTTGCAAACTAGTACGTCCCCCTGCAAGGGCAGACGCGTCTGGTCAATCATATGGACGGCATTGTCTTCCCACCAAATAGTTCTAGGTAGTTGCTCTACTGACATGGTTGGCTCCTGTTCGTGATTTTGGCTTATTTTCGATCTATTAGCGACTTATTATCTAGGGTTTAATTCGTCGATTACGTTTTGCAAGTCCTCTGGTAGGTCATCTTCAAAAAACATTTCTTCGCCCGTTACGGGATGAGTAAAAGCGAGGATGTATGAGTGCAAAAATTGCCTCTGCAAATAGTGATTAGCTGGCAGAGTGCCCCGTCCATACGTCGGATCTCCCACTATCGCGTGTCCAATATAGCGCATATGTACACGAATTTGATGAGTACGTCCCGTAAATAGCTTGCATTCAACAAGGGTGAATCCATCATCATAGCGACCAGGCTCAAAGCGCTCTAATACTTTAAAGGTTGTTTGAGCTTCCTTCGCCCTAGAACCGTCATGTACACGCATGCGCAATTTGTCCCCAGGTGCACGCGCTATAGGGGCATCCACAATGCCCGTTTCTGGGGCAATCCATCCGTGCACTAAAGCAAGATAGCGCCTGTCGATTACTCGGGCACGAATAGCATCTTGCAAGCGTTGCTGTGCACGGTCACTTTTTGCTACCACCATGAGTCCCGAGGTATCCATATCTAGACGATGTACTATGCCGGGACGTTCAGTGCCTTGCAATTTACCTAGTTCCATCGAATGCGCTAAAAGAGCATTTACCAAAGTTCCTGTTCTGTGGCCTGGGGCAGGATGAACCACCATTCCTGTTTCCTTTGACAATACGATGATCTCGTCATCTTCATAGCGAATATCAAGGGGGATAAATTCGGGCTCAAGTGTCGTTACGCGTGGGGGCGGAATAGAAATACTGACGCGCTCACCTGCTACAACAAGGTGCTTCTTTGTCCGCAGCTCTCCGTCAACAGTTACCAGCTTTTCGTCGATGTAGCGTGCGGCACGCGAACGTGTCTCAATGTCAGGCAATGACCCCATAAAAACATCAAGACGTGTCCCTGCATCTTCTTCGCCTACCGTATGCTCGATTACGCGATCTATCACATGCTCAAGGTTAGTTATATTGGAATCAGCCATGACCCTCTTCGTGTTCAATATCTGCTTCCCATTTTTGCAGCTTCAATTCGAGGCGCTCCCATAAACTAAGACGGGGAAGAGCTTCTTTTATTGCTGCTGCCTCTGCAGCATCTGCCTTTTCTGTCGCGACAACCGAAATATCAGTGGCTCCTGCCATTGCGGGCACTATTTCGTTAGGGGCTGCCTTTCTCCGACCGAAGATTTCACCCCACTTGACTTCCTCTGACAGGAAGACTAGCCAAACCACAAAAAGGATGCTACCGACTGTAATACCCACATCAGCAACATTGAATATGGCAAAGTTAATTAGCCTAAAATCGAACATATCAACAACAGCACCCGTAGCCAGGCGATCAGCAGTATTGCCTAGAGCACCCGCCATCACCAGAGCTGTTCCGAGCACAGGCATCCAGTGCCTCGGTCTTTCCGACACCCAATACCAAGCGACTATAAGAGCCAGCAAGGCCATCGCCAAATAAAAGACCCAAAATTGCCCTTCCATCAAAGAAAATGCTGCCCCAGAATTGCGCACAGAGGTCAGATGGAAAACACCCTCCCATAAGGGAATGCTTTCACGTAAATCCATGAACTGAACTACAACCTGCTTTGTCATGAAGTCAAGCAGTAGCCAAAATACTACTACCGCTTGGAACATTTTTCTGGGCTGATCTAGCAAGTAACTGTCCTAGTTCAGAGCCAATTGGGTCAGCACAGCTGCGCAGCGTGCACAGACTTCTGGATAAGCAGAATCAGTTCTTAACTCACGGTAGTTCCAGCAACGTGGACACTTTTCAAGATCAGTTTTGTCGACAAGTACTATTGCAACCGGACTGGCCTGAGTCACGCCACTGCCCTCCATTTGATTAGCACCTGCAGAAGCAGCAAGCACGCTAGAATCGACCTCTTCTAAGTTGACTGCTGCCACAATAAATACCTCTTCAAGCAATCCCAGCTCAATCGCACGAAGTGTACTCAAAGTTTCTGCAGGCGCCTTGATGGTAATAACAGCTTCTTGACTCTTACCTACCAATCCTGCATTGCGAGCGGCCTCAAGTGCCTTTGTGGCGACCTCACGTACTTCCAGTACGCGCTCAAAAGCAGTGACTTGTGTAGCAACCTCTTCATCACACAAATCTAGCTCAAATTCTGGCCAGTCACAAAGATGGACGCTCTCCACCACATTACCCGCAGCATCACGCTTCCATTCGTCTGCCATAAAGCTCCAGGTTTCTTCGCAAGTAAACGCTAAAACAGGAGCAAAGACCTTTACCAGCAGATTCAGCGCAGCAGCAAGTACCGTTTGGGCACTGCGACGTTCGCGAGAATCTGCCAAATCAGAATAAAGGCGATCTTTCAGTACATCAATGTAAAGCGCAGAGAATTCTCCTAGAAAATCTAGGGCTTCGCGCTGGGCCAGATAGAACTTCCAATCATCATTATAGGTAGTCACTGCTTTGTGTAGCTGTGCCAGACGAATCATCCAGTACTTGTCAGTTTGCAGCAAATCACGATGTGGCAGTGCATCAACTGCAGGATTGAAGTCGTAGGTATTTCCTAGCAAAAAGCGCAAGCTATTGCGCACGCGTCTGTAGGAATCACTAACGCGAGACAAAATCTCATCAGATACTCCCACATCTCCACTAAAATCGGTGGTCGCTACCCATAGGCGAATGATATCAGCGCCTAGTTTATCTGTGACATCGATGGGGGAAATTACATTCCCGATTGACTTACTCATTTTGCGACCTTCACCGTCTACGGTAAAACCATGCGTCAGCAAATTTTCCCAAGGTGCTTCACCATAGGCGCCAATACTGGTCAAGTAAGCAGACTGGAACCAACCACGATGCTGGTCTGTACCCTCTATGTACATCTGTGCAGGACGCTGCAATTCAGGGCGTGCCTCAAGCACAGAAGTGTGTGAAACACCTGACTCCCACCAAACATCAACGATGTCGTTCTCTGGCCTAAGGTCTGCGCTTCCGCATTTTTCGCAGGCTGTTCCTGCAGGCAAATACTCTGCAGGATCAGTGGTAAACCAAGCATCTGCGCCCTGTGTTCTGAACAAATAAATAATCGCATCAAGTGTTGCTTCATTTGCCACAACCTCGCCACAAGGTTCACAGCGATGTGCTGGAATAGGAACCCCCCACGAGCGCTGACGGGAAATGCACCAATCAGGCCTGCCTTCAATCATGGCTGACATGCGATTTCTACTCACACCTGGAATCCAGCGAAAACTATCTGTTTTTGCTAATGCTCCGTCGCGCAAGCCTTGTTTTCTAGCACCCGTATTCACCTTGTCCGTACCCGCCTCATCTGAGTCCACAGCAAGACCTGGGTGATCCATCGATACAAACCACTGTTCTGTCGCGCGGAAAATGACAGGCTTTTTACACCTCCAGCAATGGGGATAAGAGTGATCAATGGTGCTAGACGCAAGAAGGGTACCCTTATCTTCAAGATACTCAATAATCTTAGGGTTAGCCTTATAAATATGCATTCCTTCAAAGGGGCCTGCGTTTTGGTCAAAAACACCATTTTCCTTAACGGGCATAATGGTCTCAAGTCCCCACTTTTGTCCCATTAAGTAATCTTCATGACCATGGCCTGTAGCAGTGTGAACAGCACCGGTACCCGTGGTTAGTTCCACATGTTCACCTAAAACGATGCGACCTGCCAAGTCGGGATGTGTTTCAGAAACAGGTCGTTGATAGGTAAAGTCAGCAAGCTCTGACCCTAGAACCTCAATTACCTTGCCATGCGCATCCTTCAAGTAGTCAATGCTGCCTGCATCAAGTTCAAGCACTTCTGCAATAGCTTCTGCGCGCTCCCTTGCCAGAATAAGCAGCTTACCCTCTGCCGCACGTAGTGCTACATAAGCAGCATCGGCAGACAAAGTCACCGCCACGTTTGAAGGCAGTGTCCAAGGGGTCGTCGTCCAGATAACCAGCGATGCCTCAGGCGCAGATTGCCCGTCCTGTCGAGCCGCCTCTTTCCATGCTTGCGGCAGGGCATTCATCTTAAAGGCTGCATAGAGTGAAGGACTGGTCACATCCCCGTATTCAATCTCTGCCTCTGCAAGTGCTGTATGGCAACGCATGCACCAATGGATTGCCTTGCGTCCGCGGTAGACCACGCCATCTAAGAAAAGCTTTTTAAATACTTCAACATTTCCTGCTTCATAGTCGTGATTTAGGGTCAGATAAGGATTATCCCAGTCGCCCAAGACACCAAGGCGCTTAAATTCACTGCGCTGAACGTCCACCCATCTCAGCGCATAATCACGGCAAAGCTCACGCAATTCTGGTTTTGTAATAGTCGCCATGCGCTTTGGACCTAAATCTTGCTCTACTTTATGTTCAATGGGTTGTCCGTGGCAGTCCCAGCCTGGCACATAAGGACTGTAGTAACCGCGCATAGTTTTATACTTAACGATAAGATCCTTAAAGATTTTATTGTAAGCCGTCCCCATGTGAATATGTCCATTCGCATACGGAGGGCCATCATGCAAAATAAAGGGAGGTGCGTCCTGCGCCTTACGTGCTTGAACGGCACGCTGATGAATATCTTTCTCCTGCCAAAAGTCCACCCATACCGGTTCGCGCTGACTTAAGTTAGCACGCATGGGAAATTCAGTCTTTGGCAGATTCATCGTATCTTTATAATTGGTCAAAAGATGCTCCCTTTATTAGTGTATTTCTAAGTCGAAAGTATACCTAAGTGCACTGCACTTTAGCAGTAGTCTACAAGCATAGAATTTTAGCACAGCCCTATACAAGGAATGGGTCAGCATACAAGAAGAGGGCTAGCATTCACGCTGCCAGCCCTCTTTGTTTTGCATCCTTGTCGTATAACGTCTACGCAGATGTTTCAGCCGGCTGATATTCTGAACTGTCTAGACCAAGAATTAACCAAAAAATTGTCGGTAAAAAGATAAGGCCAATGAGAAAACCTACGCCTTTTCCAAAGGCAAGAACCAGTCTGTATGAAATCATAATAGAGAAGGCTGCCCCTACAAGTATCACAACAATACCGACAAACATTACAAGCAGTCCAAAAATACCTGGGCTCACAGCACCAGCAATTACGGCCCCAACAATTGAAAGGAAAGTTCCACCGACAATTGCTGCAAGCACAATCCAGAACCATGACAGAGGCGCCTTCCCTATTTTTGCCTGTATATAGATATCATAGATAGGGATAATCGCCTTCCACCAGCCTTCATCAGCTTTTCTGAAAACAAGAGCCATACCCACAATTTGCAAAATAGCTGCAATAGAGAGCATCGAGCCATGCATCATGCCAAAGCCTGCCATGACACCTGCATCCATTGTCCCCAGTGCCAGTACTTGTCCTGCCTGTTCCATAAACATTCCTCACTTTCGATTCGCGCATACGCTTAAATTCGTCTAAATCCTCTTATCTCTTAGACAGAAATATAATACCCTATAAAAGCTAAGCAAAAATGCTATAAAATAAAGTTATGCTTACACATAATCCAACACACAAAACTGAAGATGAGCCCGCGCTTAATGCAATAGACCTCGCATCAGGCATTACGGCACTTAAGGAATACTTCACCGCGGGTGCTAAAACCTGCGGAAATAGCCGTATAGGATTCGAACTAGAGCAGATTATTGTTGATGTTGACAATCGCACTGTTCCTTTTACAGGATCAAAAGGAATCACGGGAATACTGGAACGCCTCTCCCCTCTTTATGCAAAGGAAATTCGCGCAGACAAAACCAACCCTTCTAGCCCTTTATTAGGGTTAGTCCGCAAAGACGCCACGATCACACTAGAGCCAGGATCACAGTTCGAATTTAGCTCTATGCCCTTCTGGAAACTGCAAGATTTAAGTGATGCCTGGAAGCAGTATCAAGACGAATTGCTTACTGTTACCCAACAGATGGGATATAGGCCACTTACTATTGGCTACCAACCACACACGATGGTTTCTGATATTACACTACTACCTAAAGAGCGCTATAACATGATGGACCAGCACTTTAAAGGCACAGGCAAGCACGGAATTAACATGATGCGCGGAACAGCCTCGACCCAGGTAACCATTGATTACAATAATGAAGCTGACGCCATCATCAAGATGCGCGTTGCTGCCGCCCTAACCCCTCTTTTCTCATTATTAACAGACAATTCACCCACCTTCGAGGGTGCCCCCGTAAGGGACTATCTGAAGCGTACAGCAATCTGGAACGATGTTGACCCTGCTCGCAGCATGATTCCACCAGGACTTTTTCGCACTGGTTATGACTTTGCTGCCTACGCACAAACCGCCCTTACCGCACCCATCATACTTTTCGATAAGGATGGTAAGGTCAGCTATGCAGGCCAAAAGGGTGCTGCTGACTGCTACGACATGAATCACTTAGCCTACAGTGATATTGAGCATATTTTATCCATGCTTTTCTTCGATGTACGACTACGTAATTATGTTGAGATCCGCTGTGCAGACAGCATACCTTTCCCCTACGCACTGGCCTATGTAGCCCTAATCAAGGGGCTCTTTTACGATGAGCGCAATCTAACAGAACTAAATGAACGTTTTGTGCACTTCAATGAGGAGAGCGTTCCTACAATCAAGTGTGCACTTATTCGTGATGGTTATGAAGCCTCAGTAGGGGATTATTACGAGGGAAGCGTTCAGTTAGCCCTGCAAGACCTGCTTTACCGTGCCCGCCGCGGACTACAAAGACTCTCGCCAGAAGAGGAGGCTTATCTAGACGTATTCGAGCCACTAATAGCAGCCAAAACCACTCTTGCAAAAGGAAGCTCATGAACACAACAGAATTGCGCAACGAATACCTAAAGATTATCGAGAATCTTCCAGAGTTAGACCAAATTGGACGCGAATCTGCTGCACACTACATGTGCTACTCTGAGGCCATCTACAAAGACGAAGTTGCTGACTTCCTTTACGTACCAAAACTTTATACCGCCCGTGAACGCACCCATTTCCAACAGATTGCGACCACGACACTGGGTATACTTGAGAAAATCGTCAAAGCCTACCTTGATGATCCTGAATACCGCACCCACTTTGATTTTCCAAAAGAACTAGAAGACCTTATCTTGCTTGACCCAGGATACTCTAGCGCAATCCCCCTTATCCGCATTGACATTTTCTACGACGAAGACAGTGGAGACTTCAAGTTCTGTGAGTTCAACACTGATGGTAGCAGCGCTATGAATGAAGATCGTGAAGCCACTAATGCCCTCGCACTTACCCCCAGCTTTGAAGCCTTTTCAGCAAAGCTAGCCCACGAAGGTTTTACCTTAGAGGGTTTTGAACTTTTTGATTCATGGGTGGACACGTTCCTTGATATCTACGCTGATTCTGTACAAAATGCAAAGAACAACATCAACAATCGCCAGGGGGCACAAGGTGTGCGCCCCACCAGACTTCTTCCTGCTAAGCCTAATGTCGTAATATCAGACTTCATGGACATCTCTACTCCTGTAGAAATTGAGCGCTTTGCTAAGCACTTTGAAGCACGAGGACTTCAAGTAGAGGTTTGCGACATTCGCGATTTACGCTTTGAAGCAGATTCGAAAAGTGAACCCCTGCTAAGAACCCCTAGTGGCATGTGTGTTGATGCCCTTTATCGCCGTGCTGTTACCGGGGACATAATGAAGCATTACGAACAAGTCACCGACTTTCTGGATGCATACCGCGCGGGTGCATTCACCTTGATTGGTTCTTTCAGGACACAGCTTCCCCATACAAAGTTAAGCTTTGAAGTATTACATCTACCACAAACACTTGACCTGTTAACCAAAGAAGAAGTGACCTTTGTTCAGGCGCATGTGCCCTACACAGTCCGCCTATCTGCAGAACTTCCTGTGCTGGATGAAATTGTCCAGAACAAAGATGTATGGATCATTAAGCCTTTAGATAGCTATGGATCAAAGGGGGTTTGGGCTGGCAGAGAGCTCAGTAAAGATGCGTGGGAAGACCTGATTCGTAGCAGCGTAGTCAACCAGGATCACATTGCCCAAAAATATATTGAGCAGTACAGTGCCCCCAATCTTGAAAGTGGATTCTTCTTACCTGCCATGAAAAAACCCACCCCGAAGGATGGGCTTCCAGCTGTCCGCAAGTACCGAGACCTAACAGGGCTCTTTGTTTACGGCGGACAGTTTAAAGGCTTGCTAGCGCGTGCCGGGCTTCAAGATCGCATCTGTGCCGCAGCAGAAGGTAAGTGCTTGGGCACCTACAAGGTTCTTGACTAGTCTATCGTCTCTAGGTCCTCATCAAGTTCCATCTCGCCAAATTGACCTATCCCCTCTTCTTTTTTGATTTCAGGTGCTTCAGAAGCAGGGATTGATGGTGCTTTCTGGGTCGTAGAAGCAGCTACTGTCTGCGTAGGAATTTTTTGCACCTGTACTACCGGCGCAGGGGCAGAATCTGCCACAGGAATAGCAGTCTGTACTGGTACTTGCTCTTCTTCTGCAAAGGTATCTACGATATCAATCTCCTCATAGTCTACCTCAACTGCCACATCTGCTGGAACAGCCTCAACTACAGGAGCTTCTTTTCGCTTTGGAATGCGCGGGGCATTAATTACCTTCAACTGATCTATCGTTTCCTGGGCATGACTTAACACGTCTGCACGGAACTTTTCTTCTGACGCCTTTAGGTGCCCTATCTCTTCAAGCAAAAGTTCTCTTTCTTGCTTCGCTGCAAGTAACGTCTTCTCGGCACGAGCATCAGCCTCTTCAAGCAGTCTTCTACTTTTCTCTTTTGCTTGCTCCAAAACTTCGTCAGATGCACGCTGGGCAGTAAGTAGTGCATTATTAATCGTGTTACGCTCCGCCTCAAAATTCATCGCTTGAGACTCGGACTGCCTGGCATGGTCTGCAAGCTCTTCAATTTGGGCCTGAAGTCTATCCAGCTCGACAGCAATTGCATCTAAAAAATCATCAACTTCATCTTCGCGATATCCACGAACCGCATGACCAAACTCTTTGCGATGCACGTCCATTGAGGTAATTTTCATACGAATCTATCCTATTCCAAATCTCCAAGTAAAATTTCAACAGGATTATTATATACCACTAGGAGTACTCTTATTCTGAGATGACATCAGCTACAGGAACCTGATTAATGTCCCACTCAGATCCCAAAATCACGAGTACGTCTGTACTGAAGGTAAACATACCTCTACTCTGAACAACTCTTGTAGCATCAGGCATAAATTGTCTTGCCAGCTCAGCTGCTTCCCTGTTATCTGTATAGACAACCATATTTTCATCGTATACCGTCTGGTTGGCAGTGTTACCAACCTCATCAACAACAAAGCCCCTTGCACGCATAATCGATGCTGCCTCGCTGGCAATTCCTGCCCTCATTGTTCCGTTGCGCACAGTCATACTTACTTCCGAAGGATTCATCGAAGGTACAGATGTACCTTCTTCTTCTGATTCTGCATCTGGGTCTGCGTCAAAGGGACGTTCTCCAAAATTGTTCCATATTACTGCGGCCTCTGCCTCATCAGTCCATATAAAGGGAGATCGCCATTCACCTGGGAGGGTTGTTGTGTGAAAGTCATCCTGACCTATTCCCCTCATATCCCGCGCAAGCTGAAGAAGCTGCATGGGAGTAAAATTTGTCGTCACGTTATCAGCCAAAGAGTTTGCAATCCCTGGCAGGCGCGTAGTGGGAACATCAGTCATTTGCTCAAGCATGGCTCTAAAAAAGAGCTGTTGGGCACCTGTTCTGCCGATGTCGCCGTCTTGATAGCCCCTAAAACGAACAAAAGTAAGAGCATGCGCACCATCAAGAACCTGCGGACCGGGGGCTATTCTTGAAGCCCTACCATCAGGGGTAAAGTCTGAAGCAGTGCAGTTAATCTCTATGGGCACATCAATCTCTATTCCACCAATAGAGTCAACAATCTCTTCAAAGCCCCAGAAATTTACCGTCATAACAAAATCAATTTCATGACCTGACAATTCCTCTACCGCTTCAATTGCTAGATCAGTTCCACCAAGAACAGTGGCTGCATTGATTTTGTATGCTCCACGACCAGGAAAATCAAACCTTGTATCGCGAGGGATTGAGACCATCCATGCTTCCTGTGTGCCAGGATCAATACGCATTAAGATAATCGTATCTGCTCGCTCAAGCTCATCGGCATCTCTGGCATCATCACCCAGGATGAGCAAGTTAAAAGGTTCCCCTGCCGCCACTTCTGGGCTATCAAGAGAAGGGAAATCTGCTGTTGGAACAGTCATGCGATTCTGCAAGCTAAGGTAATATGCAGCACCTGCGCCAACTACCCCAAGTAGCAGGATGCCTATGACTGAAAGAGCAATGACAATCCTTTTCCTTGTGCGGCGCCTACGTCGATCACGTTCTGCCATCAAAGTCGCAGGAGTCTTTTCAAGACTTTTTGCTGTAGATAAGCTTGTGGTGGATAATTCTGCACTTTTAGCATCACGTGCAATACGCGATCCCGCTGTAGAAAAATCCGAGCTCATGCCGCTTCTTGATCCCATAGGGTCATTTGCAGCAGACTGCTCGTAACGCATACGGTCACGACCTAAGCTTCGTTTTGATTTCTTATTTGAGTATCTACCCATAAGTTTAAAATCTCCTCTGGCCCTCATACCAAGAGCGTTGTAAGCCCTTTATAATGGCACATTTTGTGAGAAAAATAAATATAAGCTTACTTATGTGTAACTAAAATGACGTTCGCTGTGTGCACTTGCTTACGGCAAAATTAAGAAGAAAACCTCTCAATTCGTGCCCCCAGTGACTGCAACTTTTCAGAGAATTGCTCATAACCCCTATCGATGTGATGTAGGCTACTTACTCGGGTTTCTCCCTCTGCAACCAAGCCCGCAAGTACAAGCGCTGCTCCTCCGCGCAAGTCGGGAGACACCGTTGGTGCCCCTGATAATTCTTGGACCCCATTTACAAGGGCGTGATGGCCCTCGATACGAATATCAGCGCCCATACGCGCGATTTCATCTGCAAACATGAAACGATTCTCAAAAACATTTTCAGTAATTATCGAAGATCCCTGTGCAACAGACATAAGTGTCATAAACTGAGCCTGCATATCTGTAGGAAATCCAGGAAAAGGTAGGGTTTGAATACTGATCGCTTTAATGGGTCCTGTTCGCTCTATGCAAACACCATCGTCGAGAATGGCAATATCTGCCCCTGTCTCACGTAGTTTCTTTAACACGATAGTAAGGTGCTCTGGATCAAAGCCCGTAACGGTCACAGGACCTCCAACCAAAGCTCCTGCGACAAGGAAGGTACCTGCTTCGATTCGGTCCCCCACTACCTTGTGCTCAAAACCAGTCTTTAGATTTGCGCTAAGGATTCCTTCAACTACCAATTTAGTAGTGCCTCTGCCTTCAATTGAAACGCCTGCAGCAATAAGGAAGTCTACAAGATCCGATATCTCAGGCTCGCGCGCAGCATTAGAAATAGTTGTCTTGCCCTGTGCTCCTACTGCGGCAAGAACAAGGTTTTCTGTAGCGCCCACACTAGGAAAATCAAGTGTTACTTCAGTAGCCTTAAGACCTGCCTCCGGTACCTCAACCTCAATATAGCCGTGTTCAATATGGCAATGTGCACCCAGGGCCTCAAGACCAGAAATATGCATGTCAATCTTACGTGAACCAATCGCACACCCGCCAGGCAAGGCGACACTCGCGCGTCCTAGCCGGGCAGCAAGCGGACCCAGCACCGCAGTTGAAGCGCGCATATGAGCAACCAACTCATAGGGTGCTCTATGTGAGTTGAGTTCCGTAGCATCAATGCTTACGACGTCGGATGCTGGCCAACCCACTTTAATACCTAGTGACTCTAGCACCTGCTGCATCAATCTAACATCTGCGATATCAGGAACATTACTAATGCGTGTCTCACCAGGAATCAAGATTGCCGCTGCCATCAATTTAAGAACACTGTTTTTCGCCCCAGAGACCTTAACAGATCCCTGCAGCTTTGGCGTTTGCTTCACCAGTATGTATTCATTTTCCATAGAAAACTTGTCCCTGCTCTATCTCTTGTTCATGTATGGATATAGGCTTGAATTCTGTTATTTATTTCCCAAGGTGTAATTATGGCACAAAGAAAGGGTCCCCATGGGGACCCTTTCTGATTGTAAGTGCTTTGAAAACCTACCGATAACAGGCAAGAGCTCTAATTGAACTTGTCCTTGTCCGCCTTCTCTGCAGAGTCCGTCAAAACAATGGCACGATCTTCTGCAATTTGCAGGTAACCGCCCTTTGTTGTGAAGGCTTCCACAACGCTATCATCTGCGCGGGTCAAACGAAGCATGCCTTCCCCTAGCTCTGCAATAAGCGGAGCATGCATGGGCAAAATGCCGACTTCCCCATCAGGGGCAGTCACCACAATCGAACTGACCTCACCAGAAAAAATCTTTGCATCTGGCGTTACTACTTCAACCTTTAAGGTGCGAGGCATGATAATCTCCCTCCCCTTCTTTAGGCTGCCTTAGCAGACTTCTTTAGTTCTTCAGCACGCTCCAAAACATCTTCGATAGTTCCTGCATAGCGAAATGCCTGCTCAGGAACATCGTCATGCTTGCCATCTACTACTTCAGCAAAGCCCTTCACGGTATCTTCCAGCTTTACATAAACACCAGGATTGCCAGTGAACTGCTCTGCTACATGGAAGTTCTGTGAGAGGAACTGCTCAATCTTACGCGCACGGGCTACGGTTAGCTTATCTTCTTCAGATAGCTCGTCCATACCCAGAATCGCAATGATGTCTTGCAGATCTTTGTAACGCTGCAAAATCTCCTGTACGGCACGAGCAACACGGTAGTGCTCTTCACCGATGATTTCAGGATCAAGTGCACGTGACGTTGAGTCCAGAGGATCTACCGCGGGATAAATACCCTTCTCTGCGATTGAACGCGAAAGCGTTGTCGTTGCATCAAGGTGGGTAAACGCCGTAGCTGGTGCTGGATCTGTCAAGTCATCTGCAGGTACATAAATCGCCTGCACTGACGTAATAGAACCAACATCAGTTGATGTAATGCGCTCTTGCAATTGACCCATCTCTGTTGCCAGTGTTGGCTGATAACCTACCGCTGAAGGCATACGACCCAGAAGTGCTGATACCTCTGAACCTGCCTGTGTAAAGCGGAAGATATTGTCAATAAATAGCAGTACATCTTGACCTTCATCACGGAAGTATTCCGCTGAGGTCAATCCTGCTAGACCTACACGAAGACGCGCCCCTGGGGGTTCGTTCATCTGACCGTAAATCAAGCATGCTTTCTCAATAACGCCAGATTCTGACATCTCGTTGTACAAGTCAGTACCCTCACGGGTGCGCTCGCCTACACCAGTAAATACCGAAGTACCACCTGAAGCTTGCGCTAAGTTGTTAATGAGCTCAAGGATTACAACTGTTTTTCCTACACCTGCACCACCAAAGAGTCCTGTCTTACCACCCTTAATGTAGGGCTCAAGCAGGTCAATAACTTTGATTCCTGTTTCAAAAATCTCAGTCTTTGGCTCTAGTGAAGAAAAGTGAGGTGCCGGACGATGGATGGGATGCCAACCAGAAATGTCTTCTGGCATAGGCTGACCGTCAATAGGTTCACCCATTACATTCCAAATACGTCCCAGCGTTGCACGACCTACGGGCATCTTCATGGGCTGGCCGGTGTCAGTAATTTCAACACCGCGTTGCAAGCCGTCAGTAGACGACATTGCTACCGCACGAACGATGTTTCCTGGTAGGTGCTGCTGCACCTCGAGGACTGCATCAAGATGACCGATTGGCGTGTCAACGTCAACCTTGAGCGCATTGTAGATAGCAGGCATTGATTCGGGTGCAAACTCAATGTCTACAACCGCCCCAACTACCCTAACTATTTTTCCTACATTCGCCATATCTTTTTCCTTTCAGGACTGCCTTCAGCTTTATTGCGCTGTATTGATGTCATCAACACTCCACCTCTTAAGCAAAAAGCTAGTTCCTTTGTTAGTCTTCAAGAGCAGCTGCTCCACCGACGATTTCAGCAATCTCGGTAGTAATAGCTGCCTGTCTTGCCCTGTTATAAGAGCGCGTAAGGGTCTTAATCATGCCGTCTGCACTGTCAGTAGCCGCCTTCATAGCAGCACGACGTGCAGCATGTTCTGCAGCAGCCGATTCTAACAGCGAACGATAGATTAATGCTTCTACAAAAGTAGGAAGCAATTTCTCTAGAACACTTTCAGCAGAAGGCTCAAAGATGTATTCCATCTCTGTTTTATGCTCATCTGTTTCAGCCACTTCTTCCTCAAGATCACTAACAGTAGCTGGCAGTAACACAACTTGCTCTGCACGTTGCGTACCTACGCTAATGAAGTGATTAGATACTACAACAATCTCATCGACAGAAGCACTGCTGTATTCGTCAATAGCATGATCAGCAATCGCCTTAACATCTTCATACAGGGGACGGCCAGAAAGTCCCTGATTAATAAGGGTAGGCTCAGTCCCTCTTCTGCGGAAGTAGTCAACCACCTTTTTGCCGCAACACACCAAATCGACCTCTTGACCCAAGGCTTGACGCTCTGCGATAAGCTGTTCGGTCATGTGGACAATATTTGCATTAAAGGCACCTGCTTGGCCACGATCAGAAGCTACAGAGATAATCATTACCTTCTTAACTTCTGGACGTATTTCAAGTAAAGGATGTTCGATTGCTTTAGTTGCTCTTGTAACGGATGCAAGGATCTTTGCCAAAGCTTCAATATAGGGACGAGTAGCCTCAATGCGTGTTTGCGCACCACGAATCTTGGCCGTTGAGACCATCTCCATAGTGCGCGTCACTTGACGCATGGACTTTGTTGCCCCTATTCGCTTCTTTATTTCCTTCAGGTTAGACATCTTGCTGCTCCCCTAACTTTTAAGCATCGCCAAAAGAGTCAGCGTAAGCGGCAATTGCCTCCATTAGTCCCTTTTCAGTGTCGCCAGAAATCTGCTTTTCTGTCTTAATGGCAGAAAGAAGCTCTGGACGTGCGGAACTAATGTACTGAATCAAACCGTCACGAAAATCACGAACAAGCTCAGGATCAATCTTGTCAGTAAAGCCCTGATTAACAGCAAAGATTGATAGAACCTGCTGTTCTACAGGCATAGGCTCATAGCGTGGCTGCTTAAGCAGCTCTACTACACGTGCACCACGTGCCAAGACTTGCTTTGTTGCATCGTCTAGGTCACTTCCAAACTGCGAGAAAGCTTCCATTTCACGGTACTGAGCCAAGTCCAGACGTAGCGATCCTGCTACCTGCTTCATTGCTTTAATCTGCGCACTACCACCTACACGCGATACTGAAATACCGGGGTTGATAGCAGGACGGATACCCTGGAAGAAAAGATCTGACTGCAAAAAGATCTGACCATCAGTAATAGAGATCACGTTAGTCGGAATATAAGCAGAGATATCACCAGCCTGGGTCTCGATAATAGGCAGCGCGGTCAAAGAACCTGCACCGTTTTCATCAGATAGCTTCACCGCACGCTCTAGAAGGCGAGAATGCAGATAAAACACGTCACCTGGATAAGCCTCACGGCCTGGCGGACGGCGCAGCGTCAGTGACATCTGACGATAAGCAACTGCCTGCTTGCTAAGGTCATCATAGATGCACAGAACGTGGCGTCCTGGGTTATCCCCGTTAGCTGGCTTTCCGTCTGCACCCGTATAGATGAAGTGCTCACCCATCGCGCAACCTGCCATAGGAGCAATATATTGCATTGGTGCCGAATCTGAAGCACTTGCTGAAACAACAATGGTGTTTTTCATAGCACCGTGTGCCTCAAGTGTTTCTACGATACCTGCAACTGTTGAAGCCTTTTGGCCAATTGCTACGTAAACACAGATAACATCTGTGTCGCGCTGGTTAATGATAGTGTCAATGGCGATAGCAGTCTTACCAATTTGGCGGTCACCAATGATAAGTTCGCGTTGCCCACGACCAATCGGAATCATCGAATCTACCGCGATGAGACCCGTCTGCATAGGTTCATGTACACCCTTACGCTCGATAACACCAGGTGCCTTGAACTCTACTGGGCGGCGGCCCTGTGTGGCAATGTCACCTTTACCGTCAAGTGGCTCACCCAAAGGATTAACCACGCGACCCAAAAGTCCGTCACCTACAGGAACGTCTACCAGACGACCAGTTGTACGAACGAGGTCATGTTCCTTAATGGCATCAACGTCACCAATAAGTACTGCACCGATCTCGTCCTCTTCTAGGTTAAGAGCAAGACCATTAACAATCTTACCCTCAGCAGTGGTGAACTCAAGAAGCTCACCCTGCATAGCTTGCTGTAGACCTGAAACGCGAGCAATACCGTCACCCACCTGAACTACCTGGCCAACACGTTCTGGCGCAGATTCAGGCTTATAATCGGCAACAACATCAGCAAACAATTCGCTCAGGGCAGAGGCCTTAATAGTTTCTGTAGCCATATTATCTGCCCTCCTCTCCAGCTTTTTGAAGAGCTACTTGGATGTCTTTAAGCTGGCCTGCCACAGTAGCGTCATAAAGATAGTCACCGAACTGCAGGCGGAGTCCGCCCAGTACTGATGGTGCTACGCGCTCCTCCAATTGGACGGGCTGACTGAGCTCTTTAGTTAGTTTTTCGACAATTTTAGTACGTGCATCGTCGCTAAGCGGCGTTGCCGTTACCACGCTAACAACTAACACGTCCTTGCCGCTTGCGCTAGTCATTGAAACCGCCCATGTCTGCAATAGCAGCATCGATCATTGCAGCGTCAACTTCTGGCGTGATTTTTTGCTTTAGGATTTTCTCTGCAATGACTATTGCTAGCTTTGCTGAGTCTTCCTTCACTTCGTTAAAGGCAGCCTTTTTCTCTGCTTCAACACTTGCGTAGCCGCGAGCAATCACGTCTGAAGCTTCTGCTTCAGCTTTCTTGATCACGTCTTCGCGAGCAGTCTCGCCAGCAACTTTACCTGCCTCGATGATACTTGCTGATTCCTTGCGAGCCTCAGTCAGTTTTGTCTGTGACTCAGTTAGGATATCTTCTGCTTCTAGCTTTACTTCTTCTGCTTTCTTGAGTGAGCCCTCGATTTTCTCTGCACGCTCATCAAGCACCTTCAGAACAACTGGCCATACAAACTTACCCATAAGAGCAAGTAGGATAACAAGGGTGATTACCATGGGGATTACTTCCCACATAGTAGGCCAAATGGGAGTTTCTGTGATTCCCCCAGTTTCGTCCGCAAAGGCAATAGAAGGGATTAGAGCAGATAGACCAAGTACTGTGAAAAGTACTCTTTTCATTGCTATACCTCCTGTGCTTCGTTTCTGAATGTCATCTATCTATACTGCTGATTAACCGGCCAAAATAACCAGTACGAAAGCAAGTAGACAGAGAACTTCGATAAACGCTGCACCAAGAATAAAGACAGTCTGAATAGTTCCGCCAGCTTCTGGTTGACGTGCAATACTCTTAGCTGCCGCCTGTCCCAAGAAAGAAATACCCATTGCTGCACCGATTACCGCCAGAGGGTATCCAATTGGTGTTAGATCCATAATAAAAAATCCTCCTGTATTGTTTTGTAGCTGCACATAGTTCACTTTATTAGTGACTAAATACTTGTACTACAACAACCAACATTTCACTATTTATTAAGCCAATAGGGGTGTTCTTCAGACATCCCCAGTAACTCAATTAAACTTGCTCGCAGACACTAGCACAATTACGTCCTAGCACATTAACGCCAGGCTGTGCATGCCTAATGATCTGCGATTGCGCCATCGATGTACACTGCAGTGAGCAATGTAAATACGAAAGCCGCGATGATACAGATCAAAATCTCTATCAAGTAGACAACTGCAAGCAGCAATGCCCATGCAGGTGATGCTGCAATCCAGGCTCCTCCTGAACCATCAAGCGTCGCTGTTGCAAAAAGACCCGTTAGCAACGCAAAGATGCCTAGCATGATGTGTCCAGCATACATATTTGCCCACAAACGCAAGGCAAGACTTATCGGACGCAGCAGCATTGAAAGTACCTCAATAGCCCAAATTACAGGCGCAAGTACTCCTGGTACACCATGAGGAACAATCCCCTTGATGTAATTCCAGCCACCCTTTTCCCTGATGCCAACATAGTTAAAGTAAATATAAACTACGATAGCTAATGAGGCGGTAGCACCAATAGTCGCCGTTGCAAACAGCCTTCCTGTATTAGGAATTAGTCCACTGAAGTTTGCTATCAGGATAAAGAAGAAAATCGTGAGCAAGAATGGCTCATACTTTCTTTTGTCGTGATGAATGAGGCTCGCAATGTTGTTACGAACAAATTCAACAATAAGTTCAAAGAAATTCATCCCCGCCCCTTTTGGAACCAAGGTCATGCGCCTTGCCAGGAAGAAGCATAAAAGTGCAACAAAAATCGCAGTTAGGATAAAACCAACAGTGTTTGTCGATATCGCAAGCTCTGTTGCGCCCATCTGATAACCGTCCCAAGTCATGGCGATCTTTTTCTCTACCATGTAGTCTACTTCGCCACCCAAGACAGCCATAGGGTCGGTAACAGGCCTTGCAAGACCACTCACATAATTGCCTAGCTCGTCAACTCTACCAATCTTTAATAGTGCGTTCATTTTAACCCCCTTTCACTATTTATCCGATGTTTTACGTTCATTTACTATTTTCTGCAAAGCATAAGCAGTGAAGCCCAGTAGGTACCAGAACAACATTGCCACACTAAACCAGACAAGATAATCACTCACAATCAGATAATAGGCATAGATTGTGATAGATGCAAAGACAAAGGTAATCATAATTGCAATAAAGGAGTGGGTTAATTCTGAAGGCATGAAGTCATTAGGGACTTGGCTGGATTCATTCTCTTGAGCACGCTTCTTAAGCGCCTTAGGTACAAATATTAATACGGCTATCATTACAGAGCCACATATGACTCCAAAAAGAGTCGCAAGCAATTGCGCAGACGTGAACATTTTCTCCTAAGCTTCCCCAAAACGCACGATTCAATCTTCATGGTTGTCTCTATAGGCAGCAATAAGTAACAAATGGTTTACGCTGCTTTTGGACAAACATATAATACCCTTAAGTCTTACCCCTGCGCAAGAAAAAACTGGTTATTCCCATGCTAGAACTGAGCGTTCATCTGCAGCTAAGCGATACCTCATGTCACTCTCTACGATATCGTTTACCGTGCGCTCTGCTTTCCACCCCAAAAGATGTCTTGCTTTCTGTGCGTCTGCAATCAGTATAGCTGGATCACCCTGACGTCTGCCTACCACTTGATAGGGGCAGAGACGCAGTCTCTCGACTGCCGCTATGATTTCCTTTACTGATGAGCCATGCTCTGTTCCTAAATTAACTAGCAAGGAATCTTGCTTTTGCACTAGATAGTCCGCGGCCAATAAGTGAGCATACGAAAGATCGCTCACGTGAATGTAGTCACGAACACAGCTCCCGTCGTGCGTTGGCCAGTCGTCACCAAAAATCTTAAGGCTATCCTCTAGTCCTAAGGCTGCGCGCACCGCTAAGGGTATCAGATGAGTATACTTGGGCTTCTCCAAGCCAATTTTAAGACTGTCATCTGCACCTGAAGCATTGAAGTAGCGCAGTATTGCATAATTAATATCGTTCGCAGAAGCAGTCCACTGAATCAATTGCTCTGCTGCTAGCTTTGACGCACCATAGGGATTGATGGGTGTGAGCTCTGTATCTTCTTTAATAGGCTCTTGCACACTGGGGTCACCATATACTGCCGCTGTGGAAGAAAACACTATATTCTTGACCTGTGCCAAAAGCATAGCATCAAGCAGAACACGAACACCTTCAACATTATTGTGATAGTACTGCAGTGGCTGATCTACGCTTTCCGCAACGTCAAGCTTCGCAGCAAAGTGCATAACAACATCTATAGGCGAACTAGGCGCTTCAAATCCATCTTTTTTGCCCTGCTTTGCCTCCTGAGAAAAGACGTTGGTAATCTCTTCGAGCCTTGTAATGTCTGCCTGATAAAAGCGTGCATTCGGATGAACAGCCGCGCGCATACCTGTACTTAGATTATCCGCAACCGCAACATCATGACCCGCACGAATCAAATCGTAGACTACATGACTGCCAATATAACCTGCACCGCCAACAACAAGTACCTTCAGGGGATTTTGTGAGCCCATATCCATTATGATTTACTCCTCTGAATCCTGTGGTGAAATCTTTGCTGCATTCTTAGACTTCTTCGATTTTACCTTATTGTCCTGCCCGTGGTCTGCAACCTTAAATAAACCTAGCATCCATGCAATCAGTGCCGTAACAATAAGCAATGCAACTAGAGCAAGTCCGCGTACAGTAGTTGGTGTTGCACGCACGGCATAGGCCCCTACAGCAAGCAAGGCTGACCATAAATATACAACTAACACAGTCTGGCGCACACTTAAACCTGTCCGCATCAGGCGATGATGCAGGTGGCCCTTATCGGCAGATTGAATCGACCGCTTACCCCGAATCCGCCTGATAATCGCAGACAAGGTATCAAGTATAGGAACAGCAACAATAAGCAGAGGTACTGCAAGGGCTATGGCTGCTGTCGTTTTCATTACCCCCATCATAGACACAATTCCCAGCAAGAAGCCTAAGAGCAGTGCACCTTGGTCTCCCATGAAAATCGATGCTGGGTTAAAGTTGTAAGGCAAAAATCCTAAGCAGGCACCAACCAACATGGCGGCAATAAGCGCTGCTGATAACTGATTAACATCAGTAGCCAAAAACATTAGGCTGGTTGCAGCGATTGCAGTGATGCCCGCAGCAAGACCGTCCATGCCATCAATCAAATTTGTAATGTTCGCAAAGGCAACCAAATAGAAGACAGTGAGGATGGTACTTAGAACAGGGTCAAGTCCCAAATTGGGGCCACCGAAAGGATTAGGCAAGAAATCAATACTAATCCCCCATAGTGCCACAATCGTAGCTGCTGCAGTCTGTCCCGCCAGCTTAACTCCTGGGGAGAGATCCACAATGTCGTCAACCAATCCCGTAAGGTAAATTACGAAAGTCCCCCCAGCGATAGCACTAATGTTAAGTGCTGACAACCGTGCATCAGAAAGAAATCCGCTCCAACCAAGAAAATGTTCGAAAGCGAATTGAGCAAGCCCTGCAACGACAATACCAAAAAGAATGCCCATCCCCCCAATTTCTGGAGTGGGTATTTTATGAATTCTGCGTCCCCCTGGGTGAGCGACGATGTCATAGCGGCAGGCAATCTTTCTGATAATTGGCATAACTGCCGCAGCTGCAACAGCCGCTATTGCAATAATGATTGCATAATGTAGATAGAGCTCTAGGTTGATAGTGCTGCCTTAATCTCTCGCTAACAAGTACACGCTGCAGATAAGCTTGCAGAGGGTAGATCGACCTGGCGCAACTCAACCCCTGCTTCTTCAAGCATACTGCGCGAAAGGTCATCAGGGTACTCTCCCACAAAAACAATTTCCTTGATACCTGCGTTGATCATGATTTTACCGCAGAGACTACAGGGCTGAGTAGTCGTATACATCGATGCCCCATCTATAGCAATGCCATACTTTGCAGCTTGCACTACAGCGTTTTGTTCTGCATGGATACCGCGGCAAAGTTCATGACGTTCACCGCTGGGAATACCTAACTCATCACGCAAGCAACCACGAGTTGTACAATGCTCAACCCCACTGGGAACGTTATTGTAACCCGTCGCAAGAATGCGCTTATCGCGCACGACTAAAGCACCAATATGACGTCTAGTGCATGTTGAACGAGTACCTACCTGTTGAGCAATGCTCATAAAGTAGTCATCCCAGCTAGGTCTTTCTTTACTACAAGCTGCCTGCTTGGTCACCCTTGCTGTGCACGAAGAGCCTCTACGGTCATCAATCATCCTAGTACACCAGGCCTGGATAAAGCGGATAGCGCATAAGAAGGTCTTCAACCTGCGCTCGAATCTCGCCTAAAGCTTCAGGATTTTCGCGCTCGAAGAGGGTGCGTGCAATAAGTGCACCAATCAGACGTGCCTCTTCAGTCTTATACCCACGTGAAGTAAGCGCAGGAGACCCTATTCTAATACCGCTAGTAACAAAAGGGCTCTCAGGATCATTGGGTATAGCGTTCTTATTACAAGTAAGGCCAATCTCTTCTAAGATTGCCTCTGCCAGTTTACCCGTAATGCCCGCTGGGCGCAGGTCAACAAGCAGTAGATGCGTATCTGTACCCCCACTGATTAAGCTTAAACCTCCGTCGCTCATGGCTTCTCCCATGGCGTGAGCATTATAGACAACCTGATTGATATAGTCAGTAAATTCAGGCTGAGCCGCCTCATGAAAAGCTACGGCCTTTGCTGCAATAATATGCTCAAGTGGACCACCCTGAAGTCCTGGAAATACGGCTGAATCTAACTTTTTCTGCCACTGTTCTTTGCAAAGAATAAATCCGCTACGAGGGCCACGCAAAGTCTTATGAGAAGTCGATGTCACAAAGTCGGCAAAAGGCACAGGTGACGGATGTGCTCCTGTAGCTACAAGACCTGCAATATGTGCCATGTCAACCATGAGCACTGCATCCACTGCTTTTGCAATAGCTGCAAAGCGCTCAAAATCAATCTGACGCGGATAGGCAGACGCCCCTGCAATTATCATCTTCGGTTTATGTTCATGTGCCAGACGCTCTGCCTGATCATAGTCAATCAATTCTGTCTCTGGATCAAGGCCGTAGTGAACCATGTCAAACCACTTACCAGAAAAATTGACAGGAGATCCATGGGTCAAGTGACCTCCAGCATCAAGACTCATGCCAAGCACCTTGTCGCCTGGCTTAAGTACTGCATAAAATACTGCCAAATTCGCCGAAGCTCCAGAATGCGGCTGCACATTGGCGTGTTCTGCGCCATAAAGGTCACAGGCGCGCTGACGTGCAAGTTCTTCAACGATATCTACATCCTCGCAACCACCATAGTAGCGCTTACCTGGAAGTCCCTCTGCATACTTATTCGTAAGTACCGTGGATGCAGCTTCAAGAACTGCACGGGAAACAAAATTCTCTGAAGCAATCAGCTCAATTGTCCCTCTTTGGCGATCCAGTTCTCCTGCTAAGGCTTCTGCCAAAACAGGATCTTGCGCACGAAGATGTTCGATGTTTGACATTAATCAACTACCCTTCTCTAATAAAATCAAAAATATTACTGTATCATGCCTAGATTTGTTCTAATTTCGCAATGCGACGTGCGTGCCGTTCACCCTCGAAATCACTGCCAATAAAGGTGCTCACAATATTTTTATTGGTCGCGTCGTCAACAAAGCGACCCGACAGGCAAATGACATTGGCATCATTGTGTTCGCGAGACAACTGGGCGAACTCTACCGAGGTCACAGGAACTGCACGAATACCTGCCACTTTATTAGCAGCAATGGCCATACCAAGCCCTGTCCCACAAACCAGAATCCCAAAGTCTGCCTCTTCTTGCTTTACCAACTTTGCTGCAGTGTGAGCATAGTCAGGATAATCCACAGAGGCTGTATTTTCTGGACCCATATCCTTGACTGAATGTCCCTGAGAGACAAGCCATGACTTCAGCGATTCTTTCTGGTCAAAACCTCCATGGTCAGAACCTATGACTATGCGCTTTGCAGACATATAACTATGCTTCCTCAATAACGGCTAAAATCTCTGCTTCAGACACCGTAGATTCACGCACCACAACAGGCTTGTCGCCAGTACACACCACTACAGTCGAGCTTGCGCCAACCTTCGTCTTTCCTCCATCTAGAGCAACCTCTACATGAGCCTTAATACGATCTTCAACATCCTCAAAACTTTCTGGGGCTGGATGTCCGTGCGTATTGGCACTTGTCGCGAAGATGGGTCCGCCTGCAGATATTGCCATCTCACGCAACAATTCTGAATCAGGACAACGTAAGCCAACGGTATCGTCTTCTGCGTTTCTGAACTCAGGAAGAACACGGTCAGAAGCCTTAACGACAATCGTTAATGAGCCTGGCCAAAATCTCTCTGCCAGCGTAATTGCGTATTCTGGAAAATCTTTGCCATAAACATACAAATCGTTTGGCTTGCCTACTAGAAGCGGAACAGGGACACCAGGAGGTCGCTGCTTAATGTCAAAAAGCTCTTGCGCGCCAAAGCAGTTAGGAATACTTGCGCTTGCACCCAAACCATATACAGTATCTGTTGGAAACAGTACAACGCCGCCACGGCGCAGTTCCGAAGCGGCGAGATTTACTACCTCTGCTGATGGATTGTCCTGGTCAACTCGAAACACTTTGCTCATAAGTCTCCCCTTTTCCCTTGTGTGCCCCTACTCAAATAAAGCAAGGTCACTTTTTCGCAAGAACAAATCGCTCACGTCCTGTTAGGTCGCTTACGATATTTACCGAAGTATATGTATTCAACTGTACCGCAAAATCAACTGCAAGGTGTGCATTTCGAACATCAAGTTCTAAAATTACTTGAGAAGATCCTTGAAGGTACCGCGGGGCCTCGCTCAGTATTTGTTTTGCGTAGTCAAGACCATCCCTTCCCCCATGCAAAGCAAGCATCGGTTCAAAGTCAGCAACCTCTTTTGGAAGCGTATCCATGCCCTCAGATGGGATATAAGGCGGGTTTGAAACTATAAGGTCAAAAATCTTGCTCTCTGCTCCAAAAAGATCGGCTTGGCTTGCGGCAAAGCGATCTGTGAGATTATTAATCTGGGCATTTTCATTTGCTAAGGCCACCGCCTTAGGACAGATATCTGTTGCTGTCACATGCACATCTGGGCGCTCGAAAGCTAAGGCCAGGCCTATGCAGCCACTTCCTGTACACAAATCTAAGACGTTCAGCACCTTTCCCTCTTTTGGAACCGGCAACGCCTCAAGAGCTAAATCCACAAGCACTTCAGTCTCTGGTCTTGGGATAAGAACACCTGGCTGAACCTTTATCATGAGATGCCTAAAGCCAGCTTCGCCCACGATATACTGCAAAGGCTCTCCTGCTGCGCGTCGCCGCACTGAATCACGTAATGTGTCTCGCTCATCAGGACTCAAAGGCTTATCAAATTGAGTGTAAACCTCTATACGAGACAAGCCACAGGCATCAGCTAAAAGCCACTCTGTGCTCAGTCTTGCCTGTACATCGTTCTTACTGTCTAGATAATCACGTGTCCAATTAAAGGCACGCTCGATAGTCCATGCATTATTGCTCTGCATACTACGAAAAACATTCCTTACTAAAAGTCTCTACATGAACAGTGCTGACCTAGGCATCAGCTAGTTCTTTTACTAAATTGAGGTAACGACGATAACGATCTTCGTCGATTTCTTTTCTTTTTATAGCAGCCTTTACCGCACACTTTGGCTCATTGTCATGCGCACAGTCTGCAAACCTGCAGTCATGGGCAGCCTCCACAATTTCTGGGAAAGCTAGGGCAATGCCCTCGTCTGCCTGCCACAAAGCAAGTGACCTCATGCCTGGCGTGTCGATTATTACTCCTCCGCCCGTTGAGCCTTCTGACCCTTCCTCTAGAGGTAACTCAATAAGTTCACGGGCTACTGTTGCATGGCGTCCGCGGTCATCGTTTTCTCGCACTGCTTTTGTCTGTTGCCTCTCGTGACCTAATAACCTGTTAATGAGCGTTGACTTGCCTACTCCAGACGCACCCAAAAGTGACGCTGTTATTCCCGGCCCTATCAAGCGACGAATCTCTGAAATCCCCAGACCTGTGACCGCGCTTTCAATAATAATAGGAGCGTCTGCTGTTGACTGCTCAACAAAACGTGCAGCAACTTCTGGGTCAGGACAAAGATCTGCCTTTGTCAGTACTACAATAGGTTTTGCACCAGACTCAAAAGCCAGAACCAGCTCACGCTCCAGCCGTGCCAAATTGACACCTGTACAGTTTGCGCTAAGTGCCTGAACTACAAAGATTATGTCAATATTTGAGACAACAACCTGACCCACTGCCTGCTGCGCTGGCGCAAAGCCCGCACTCTTTCTTTCTAGGGGGTCACGCCTTTTCAGGCTAGAGTAACGTGGCAGAAAAGCCTCGACAATACCGAATTCATGATTTTCAGGATGTGAGAGTACGATCCAGTCACCCACTGCTGGGCGCGAAAGCGCATCCTTGCGCGCTACCTTTGCAAGACCTGAAGAAAGCTCAGTGCGGTAACTGCCACTACATGCAGCAACTAAAGGAAACCCGCGATCTACCTTTACAATACGCGCGGGCTCAAGGCCTAGTAGGCTATCGCCAGAACCATCAAGACTTAGTTCACTAACAAGTCCTTCATAATCCAATTGGACTCTATTGCTATAGCCTAGGGTTGAAAAATCATAGTTATGTGCATCATCTGCCATAAGAATCAAAGCTATCTTTAGGCTTGCCCATACTCGTGAATCATGCGGCTACTCATCTCTAGGATTGAGATGTATCTCCAGGCTTCATCCAAATCTTTCCCTACAGCAAAGGGGCCATGTCCCTTAATTACAGCAACTGGACAATTCATGTCACGCATAAGCAGAGGCAGCTGTTCTGCCACTTCATCTGAGGCTATAGTTTCCTCAACATCAAGCACAGGAACTCTGGGGATGAAATGTTTTGCTTCGCTATCAAGTGGCTCAATTGAATCCTGTTTAAGTGAGAGCAGTGTTGTAAATAATGAGTGCGCATGTACAACTGCCCTTGTATCTGGCAGAGCGTGATACAAAGCGCGATGTACCACCAGTTCTATTGAAGCCTGCTTATCAACAGTAAGTGCTGCCTCATCCCTTGGAAGGTCATATCCAACAGCAACCACATCACCATCACGTAGACGACCTAAAGCTGATCCTGTTCTCGTGATGTGAATGTGCTTCCCTGACGCATCAAGAACACTTACATTTCCACCATGAGAAGAAATAAGCCCGGACACGAATAGATCGCGCCCGAGCTCTTGAATTTCGTTGAAGTAACTTGCTGTCATTTACAGGCTAAAGTCCTTCTCGCCCTTGAAGATAGCTACAGCATCATCTACGCTGCCATCGCGCAGGGTAATGCAGCTGATGGCCTTTGTCAGACGCACTGCCTCATCCAGGCTGCGTTGGTGGATATTGCGACCTGTTGCATTTCCGCGTGCACCACCTATATGAATTTGCTCCCATAGTTGAGTCAGGAATTCTACCGCATCAACGGTTGATCCTCCTGCACATACTAGACCACAGCGACCACTTGCCATCGATGCTTGATGAAGCAATTCTGCTGGGGTTGAACCTTCGACAGGTGTCGGAGGATTAACCTTTACGAAGTCCGCTCCTAGGCAAAGGGCAGTTCCTGCAGCACCTGCTAGTAGATGTGCATCCTTCTCATTTGGAACAGCTTTACCGCGCGGGTATACCCACAAGCAGACGAGGATTCCTGCAGCATGGGCCTGGGCGATAAGTTCGCCAGCCTCTGCCATCATTTGTGATTCATATTCTGAACCGATGTAGATGGTATAGCCAATACCCACAACGTTTACACCGTTGTTAATAAGCTCTAGGATTGCCTCAAAAGAGTGCAGTTGAGGCGAATAAGGATCATCTTGATCTTTTTTGATTAAGTGAGTCTTCGAGTTCACCTTAATCATGTAATTGATGTCAGGATAATCTTCTGCATAAGCAGCAACAAGCCCGCGCTGTCCTGCCCAAACGCCAATAGTACCCTCTTCACCAATCTGGAATAGGTGCTCTGGATTTGCATCGGCTGGATCTATGCCCTCACCGTAAAAATCATCATTAAGATGCTCAATTTTTTGATCACAAGCAAAGAGCATCAAACGCCCTGTTCCCTGAGTCGCCTTCAGGTAATTATCAATGTAAGTTTCGCGAGCCTCAGCTGGAACACCAGCGGGCACTTTTACATCTGCGCGGTTTAGCACAGGCATAGTTCCCCCTTATGAGTTAAGAGTTTGCATAACATCAATAGAGTCTATACCATGCAGTCCTTGCAAGGCAAGGCTACAAGTACTTTGTCATAGTGCGATGTTGGAGTCCCGTAAGTTTTGATGTCCACGGCTCGCTTGTATAGATATAACCAAGGCTCTCGTAGAAACGATAAGCTGGCATCCGCGACCATAAAAAGAGCTCACTCGCACCTTCTGCGCGTCCAATTTTTTCAGCTTCAAGCATCAGTAATCTACCGATGCCCATACCTTGACTATCTGCCGTCACTACAACTTGGCGAATTTGAATTCCTGTAGGCGTTTCAGGCATTACAGGTAGTAAACGACACACGCCAAGTAAAGTGCCGTCATCTTTGCGGGCAATCAGAAAGTGTCCGCCATGAGCCTCATCATACCACTTCTCGACAGGATCGTAAGGGACGCCCCAATTCAAGTAAAGCGTGTTATACACCAGCAAGGGTATCTCATCAGAAACCTCTTCAACAGGCACTAATTCCAATTCGACACCTTTAAGTGCTTCTTCCTTAGCCTTATACGTACAAGGCACAAGCAAACCCCCCTTCACTTCCGCTAGGCAACCCATAAAATAGCGCCGCCAAAAACGCTTAAAACCAAACTCAGATAATGATGGGTAGTTCCGCCCCCGGGCAGGCCTGCTGACGTTTGTATGCAGATCTTCCCATCATTCCCGTAATTCGTACTACATACTCTCTAGCAAAACCCTGCTTAACCAGAGCATCCACACACTCTTGCGCAACATGAGCAGAGTCCTCTTTCCACCCCATGTTTTGAGCCGTGTATATGAGTGCATCTAAGCAGTCATAGGGCCCAAGCACCGCTGCATCGGTCTGATCTAGTGCTAATTCTGCACTAGGTTCCTTTTCGAGTATCGATCTCGGAATAAGGCTCTGCCCACCTCGAGACCCCAATTGCACAGAAGATTCATTACTGCTCTCTTGAAATGCCCGCTTATTCCTATAATGAGCAAGCTCATACACCCATGTCTTGTACAAGGGTGCTAGCGGAGCAAAAGCACCCACCATATCCCCATAGAGAGTCGAATAACCAACCAGTGACTCACTCTTGTTTCCTGCCGCAAGAACAAGCCAGTCAAACTTATTAGACAAGGCCATCAGCAGCAAGCCACGAATACGCGCCTGGATGTTCTCTTCGGTAACATCAACTTCATGACCCATAAACGCAGGCGCAAGTGTATCACTAATTGCTGCATAGGTGGGCATAATATCAAAAGTTTTTGTAGAGATATTAAGACGATCTGCAAGCATTGTGGCATCATCAATACTTTGAGTAGAGGTCCACTGAGAAGGCATGATAATGCCATGCACATGATTTGAAGAAATGCCTTCAAGCGCAAGGGCATCCACCGCAATGGTTGCAGCCATTGCAGAATCAAGGCCACCAGAAAGTCCTAAGGTTAGCTTTGAGTATCCCGCACGGACAATCGCATCCCGTGTCTGCTGAACAATACTGTCATACACGAGACCAGCATTATTTCCTAGTGCTGGTAAGCGCGGAATTGCTACTTGCCCGGATAACTGCATTTGCTGCCACACTCTGAACATTTCTGCCTTAGGGCACTTATGGGCTGTTCTCCCTTAATGCTCTTGACTAACCCAAAAAGCACTTCAACCTCTTTACTTGGTCCTTCAACCACTAAGGTCACAGAGCCCTCGGAACCATCAATGCCTCCTGCAGAGATGCAATAGGCTTCAACCTGCGCCAGCTTCTCTAGCGCTTCCAGCTCAGTTATGGGTTGCCCATAAGTTACGGGCATAAGTCCCACTTTTATGCCAATAGAAAGGTCAAAGGAATGAATGCCCGACACATCAGCAGCCAATGCAACATCAGGAATAAACTTTTCCAGCCCAACGGGCAAAATAAGCTGCGCACCGCGGGCAACAACTACAGGCAATGCCTTGCCAATGGTGCCGCCTTCAGGGTGTGCCATTTGTATTCCCACAACACCGTCTGGATCAATAGCATTCCCGCCTTTAATGAACACGTCACCAGCACCTATCTTTGCAACAGCCTCTTCCCAACTTAGGTCACTTCTTACGCCATCTACCAGCACAACCGGGTCAAGGCGCTCATCAGTAGAGGTTACACATTGTCTGCCCCCAGCAATAATGCCTGCAGTATAACGCGCTTTATCGACTACTGTACCTGTAAGTTCTTCTAGTACAAAAGCATTAGTCGTCCCAGCACCAATAATAATCATGCCCTTATTCAGTGCAGACTGAACCTGTGGCAAAGTCACAACCGCCTTTGCGATAAGCCTTTTTGATTCGGCGGAATTAAGAGTAAATAAAGCTTTCATCAAGCAAAATACCTTCCTTTCGCAGATTATTTTACCTCAATTAGAAACAGCCACAACGCCATAATAAACCACTGAGAGCAGGTTACAACACTCCTACGACTAGCCCATCATTGCTTGTGCACTAGGTAATGTGTCTTATAATTTCGGCATCTTATATGATTTGGAAAGGTGCATGAACTGAAATGAAAGCTTGGAAGATTACTACTGCGACACTCTTTGTCGTGATGCTTACTGTTCCGACAATGCTCGGGGCTGTGCCGCTGCACGTGCATACCCCTATTGGCACAGTTTCTACAGCAGTCCCAGAAGCTGACGCCCGTAGACGCAACACGGCAAATAATCAACTACGTAACCTTCGCGTACTTACGGCAGGTACAGGCTTTACCCAGAGCTTTGCACCTACACGTTGCGGATACATTATCAACGTACGCGAAAACGTAGGGCGCGTTGTGATACAGCCGACTCGTGGCAACAACCAGCAAACTATTCGTCACCGTGCAGAAAATAGACAACCCAATCTAAGCTGGACGAACGGAAGTTGGTCGGGATGGCGCAGCGGCAATGCTGCCAACAACAGCATCACCATAAATATTAACCACGGACAAGAGCGTAGGCTGCGTTTCCAAGTACGTGACCGTGCAGGCAACATTAGAGAATACTCAGTTCATCTAAGACGCGCATCTACAAACACCTGGGCATCAGGTCTGACCACAAATGCTGGCAGCTTTAACAGAGGGTTTAACCGCAGCGTAACCAATTACACCCTGAACTTACCTGCAGGTACTGCAAGCGCTAGACTGCGCCTAACAAGCGAACACAACAATGCCCATGTCTGGGCAAGGGGAGGAACTTCTGGTGCGTGGGCAACTGACGCAGGTCGCGGGGGTAGAAACATGACGGTAAGTGTTGCACCAGGTGCATCACGAACAGTGCAGTTTAACGTACGCGGAGCATTTAGTGGTCCCGCCCCGTCCCCTGCACGTGATCGTATCTACACCGTAACAATAAACAGAGCAGCAGGTGCTACAAATACTGTGCCTGCTACAACACCCATCTTTACTCTCTCGGGCTCTGGCTGGGGACATGGCGTAGGGATGTCTCAGAATGGTGCTATGCAGATGGCACGTGAAGGACGAACTGCCAACCAAATTCTGCAGCACTATTTCACAGGTGTTACGATTGCACAGCGCACTCCAGCTAATGAGACCCGCATGCGCGTCAATCTAGATGCAGGCCGCGCAAACCGTACGCAATGGAGAATCGGTCCACGTGACGGCACCGCAGGAAGCTCTTTAACTATCAACAATAGCAATTTCACAGGAGCTAACGCACCTTACACGTTTACGGTTAACGGCAATAACATCAGAATGACCAATAGGAATGGTGCTGTGACTAACTTTGGTAGCAGCATAAGAATCACAGGTACTGGTGGCCTGACGACAGTCCTTGACCAAAGTGGTCCCCCTCTTCCTAGTGCATCACATCGCTTTGTTCGTTACCGCGGTACAATGGAATTGACAGTGGTTAGTGGCAGATTGCGCCTGGTTAATGAACTGCCCATGCAGCAATATCTGTACGGAGTTGTTCCACGGGAAATCCCATCAGGTAACAATGCGATTCGTACTGCTATTGAGGCTCAGGCCATTGCAGCACGCTCCTTTGCGCACTCACATACTAATAATGCAACAGGCGTATCAAGTACCGTGTCTTTCCAGGTATATGGAGGACACTCAAGATTTGCCAGTGAAGCCAATTGGAGGAGTGGTACAGCTGTCACCAACCTTGAGCACGCAAACTCTAACGGCGCTGTAGACCGTACTAACCGACAAGTTCTTTTACACGGAGGAAATGTTGTCCGTGCCTATTACTCTGCCTGTAACGGAAACCATACAGCAAACTCTGAAGATGTATGGTCATCAAGAATAGGGCATCTAAGGGCTGTCCCTGATCCTTTCTGTGGCAGATCAGGTCATGCCGGACACAACTGGACTCTTACTATGACAGGCATGGAGCTTGCCGAGAGGCTACGTGTTCGAGGTGCCTCTGTCCCTGCTGGTGCAGGACGCACAGTGTATGTAACTTCATTTAATTCAACCCGCGCAACAGGTGGCTGGGTAAGGTCGGTAAGAGTGAATTGGTCTAACGGCACCTCCACTACAATAAGCAATGCAGATAATGTGCGCATTCGGATGGGTCTAAGAAGTTCGAACTTTACTGCTACCCGAACAGTACCCACTGGCCGTGCTGCAATAGCACCGCTAGGCGCAGATATCGATCTAGGATTTGAACCGCTTTCGCTAGATTTAGATGATGCGATTGAAGAACTGGTAGAAGGAGACTATAGCCCACTCTACATCACACAGGAGATGCGCAATTATCAGGATGAAGATTGTGGAACCTATTGTGAATCAGGTGATGGGGAAGATTCCGAAGAGTAGAACAAGCAGAAAGCCAGCAGCATAAAGAATAGCTAAAAGAGCACACTCCGCACAGGAGCGTGCTCTTTTTTAGTGAACTGCACAACTCAAACAAGGATCATAAGCCCGGATAAGCTGCTCGATTCGCAGAATCATATCCTCTTCAGGCAAGCCTTCTAACTGAGGAGCCAACTGACGAAGATCTGCCTCTATACAAGCAAGGTTCTGTGCTGTAGGAGTTATGACATCTCCCGAAGTTACATAGCCCTCTTCATCTAACCCTATTGAATAATATAGGGTTCCTCTAGGAGCCTCACTAGCACTGTAGCCAATGCCTGCTTGAGGATCAATGCTCTTTGGAGGCTCTATTTGTCCCTGGCATTTTTCAAAATCTGACGCAAGTTTCTCGCAAAGTGCTGCACAGCGTTGCAAAACATCAACTATCTCTATTGCCTGGCAAAGATTATTCAAATAAGGATTATCAGCCCCTCTTTGTATACCTGTAGACTTAAAGGCTGCTTCTGCAGCACCAGTAGCGGCTGGCATCAAATTATCCCAATTAATATTTACCCTGGCTAATGCACCCACCATAAAGGGAATTTCTTCCTTCTGCTGATTTTTCAGCAGAGAAAATTTTGCGTTTCCTGCGGGTGTTGCGGTACTCAAGTCAAAGTGCTCCCTGATAAAGTCATGATAGGAGCCAACGGGTCTATTCCAATCTGCGTAAAGTGTCTGAACTCTTACACTGGGTCTATCTGATAAAAAAGCAAAGCCCCCAGGCTTATACAGTGCTAATTTTTCGCGCTGCGGATGAAAATCAGGAAACTCAACCTTTGCAAAAAACTCTACTGTCTGAACAGCCTCCTTCAAAGCTGCGCGTAAGCGAGCCGCAAGAACCTGCAGAGCCATCTGATCGGGCTGATCGGTAAAGCCACCCACCACCGCATTGATGGGATGCACAGGACGACCACCTACTGCAGCACAAAGATCGTTCCCTAACTTTTTCAAATCCAAAGCACGCTGCAAAGTCTGCGGATCACGATTGGATAGCGGTAGTACGCTGGGCTCAGATATATAATCAGGAGCAGCCAAAAAATAGAGGTGTGTTGCATGATTCTGGATAAAGCTGCCCTGTACAAGCAATTGGCGCATAAGGCGAGTACGTTCACTGACTTCAATATTAAGCGCATCTTCAACTGCCATAAGACCACTAATGGTGTGGTTGGGTGAGCATATGCCACATATCCTACTTACTATAAGTGCCACGTCATTGAAATGACGGCCGCCTACAAAGGCTTCGAAGAAGCGTGCTGGTTCAACAGCCCTCAGTTCAATATGCTCGATCTTTCCTTTGTTAAGTCTTACCTCAACATTACCGTGGCCCTCTATACGGGCTATATGATGTATATCAATCTTTTTCATAGGTATCTTTCGCTACTCTAAATGTCTATCCTGATACTTGCGAATGATCATTCAGCACTGCTGAATTCATTGAATGCGAGCAGTATATTGCAAGTGCTCTATCGAACTCCTCAACACTTCTACCCTGCTCACGAATAAAGTTACGTGCCGATTCCAGATTGGCATCCTGAGCAATTCCACGGCATCCTGTACAGGGGCGCCCCCGGGAAATGCATAAGGCCCCACAACCTGTTCTGGTGACTAAGCCTAAGCAGGGTATATCAGTACTCCCTCTGTATAGTCCGGATAGTTTGTTATTCTCTTCTTGGCAGGCATCGTCTGCTGCTAGTTTTTGCACAGTATAAAAGCAAGGAGCCTCGATTATTTTGCACTGGGCGCAAAGAGGTTCACGTTCAGGACGTTCCTTTACCCCCAATAAAGCGTACTGCAATACAGATGAAAATTCTTCTGGGTCTATAGGGCATCCCACAATAGAGTAATCTACACTAATCACGTCAGTCAGTGGCCTTGGAACAATACGGTTTTGCGCAATCCTAGCAGCATAATCCCCATAGACAGTCCGGGCACAGTCCTCCAGCCTTTCCTCAGGGCTTGGTCCGTGACCTGCCAACGCAGGGATTCCACCCATCGCGGCACAGGTCCCCAAAGCTATAACCGTATGCGCGGTTTTGCGCACTTCTTTTAACAGTTTAAGGTGCTTAGTTGTGGTAACTGCACCCTCAATAATGGCAAGATCATAGTCTGTAGGCATATCTGCCGAAATCACTAACTGCCAATACGCAAGATCAATAGTGCTCAGACTTTCCAGCAAATACGGAAAATTGCTTAATTGAACCTGGCAGCCAAAGTCACTTGCAAGCGATAACACAATGACCTTAGGGCGATCAGAGGCTAAGGAAGATGCTGGGTGCTCAAAGTCTGACATCTACAATGCCTCCTCAAGATTAAGGGCTTCCCAGTAACTAAACACAGGACCTTCAATACAAGTGTACTGATGTCCAACTGCACAGTGCCCACACATTCCAATACCACACTTCATGCGACGCTCTATAGATACATAGATTCGGTCCACGTTTAAATCCTTCTTGCGCATCTCCTCAACTACGAAAGGATACATGACAGGCGGCCCACAAATAGCCCCATATGTATTGCCTGGGTCAATTTCCAGGTCGGTAAAAAGTCTTGTAACCAGACCTACCTCTCCGTCCCAGACCGAGTCAGGCTGGTCTACCGTCATAATTAAGTCAAAATCCTGACGATGCCTCCACATATCGAATTCCTGCCTGAAAAGTATTTCTGAAGGATTGCGCGCACCAAGTAAAATAGTGACCTTTCCAAAAGCATGACGTTCATCATGAATATGATTGATGAGCGATTTAAGTGGGGCAATGCCCAAGCCCCCAGCAACAAGTACGACATCATGACCCATCATTTTTTCAAAGGGAAATCCTCGCCCGAAGGGGCCACGTAAACCCACTACATCACCACACCGCATACGATGAATTGCATTTGTCACTGACCCCGTCTTACGGATGCAAAGTTCGATAAAGCCCTGTTTTGAGGGTGCACTTGATATAGATATAGGAGCCTCTCCTACGCCAAAAATGGACAACTCTACAAATTGTCCCGCAGTAAACTCAAAGGCATCTCTTACATTTTTATCTATCAGGCGTAACTCAAAAAGTGTCTCTTTTGGGGTTAGCTCTGTAATTGAGGTAATACGTGCTGGCCAGGGACGATAGGGGTTTGCTCCTAGTTCACGGTAAGCTTTAGCCGTTAATGCACTCATTCAGCATCATCTGCTTTCTCTATCCCATCACCCGTTGCATCTTCTTTATCTATCTGGCTTTGTTGTAAAGCCCCGATTATACGTGCAGGAGTAATGTTTACCTTGCAGGCACGCATGCAACGACCACAACCCACGCAGAGCATCTTACCTTGACGACTGAAATTCCCTACAAACTTATGATAAAAACGATAGCGTACTCGCGACGCTCGTGTCGGGCGGAAATTGTGATTATGGGCAACCTCAGCAAACTCACTTTTCAAGCAAGAGTCCCAGCTACGATAACGCAGTCCCGTTTGTCCGCTTGCATCCAGCTTGTCACAGACATCAAAGCAATAGCAGACAGGACAAACTGCTGCGCAAGCACCACAACAAAGACAATCATCTCCTACGTCTTTCCATAATTGCTCATCGTTATACTTTGCTCCATAGAGCAAAGGAAGCTGATCCATATTTGGGGTAAAAGTAAACGCGTCCTTAAAACGCTTAGTGCGCTCTTGAAAGTCATCAATATCTTTTGCAGTAGGATCAGAGGCCGCTAAGTATTTATCAACAAGCTCTAAAGCAGGAACGCTCCTACACGAAAGAAGGTAGCGATCGTCTAGATCAGTAAGAAACAAATCAAATCCTCGGTGGATTTCATCTGTACCAAAAGCGTTACAGATATGACCTACTGTCGGCATGCAGCTTGTGCCAATGATAAAAGTCGACTTACGTGCCGCAGCATAATGAGGGTCAATAAAGTCGCCTAAAAAAATCTCATCAAGCAAGAGTACTGCGTTGATATCACAGGGATGCATACCAATAATAGCCCGACTAGTTTGTACTGGTTCTGAGTCATAGGACTCTCCCGTCACGCGGTTAAAGCGCATTAGGCGCTCAGTAGGCGCCAGAAAGTACTTTGTCGGAGGAAGGATGGTGCTTTCGTAATCCAATCGAAGCTCGCAAGCATGCTGCAACTTATCAAATACGAAAGCAGGACCACACGCACGCGGTCCTGCCACTTCATCATAATTTTCCTGAAGTCCTTTGAAAAGGTCTTCGATTGCTTGCTTTGCGATAATTTTATATATCACTAAATGATTTCACCTTTTCTAGTGGCTTACTAAGAAAACGACAGCTTAGCCTGGGAAAAAGATCGCGACTTCCCTCTCGGCCGACTCTACTGAATCTGACCCATGCATTACATTTGCGTCCACTGTTAGACCAAAGTCACCACGGATGGTTCCTGGAGCTGCTTCTGCTGGATTTGTTGCTCCCATCAATTTACGGCACACTGCAACAGCACTCTCGCCACTAACAAGTAACTTTACGACAGGACCAGAAACAATATAGGCAATCAGACTTTCATAAAAAGGCTTACCTTCATGCTCTGCGTAATTTGCTGCGGCTTGCTCAAAAGTCAGCTGGGCCAGCTCCATACGTTCAATCTTTAGTCCTGTGTCTTCAATACGACTAATAATGCGTCCTACTTTTCCGCCTGCAACTGCATCCGGCTTAATCATCAAATAGGTCTGTTCAAATGCCACCTTTAATACTTCCTTTCAACTAAGTTAATTTGCAATCAAAAAAACGGTATCTACTCAGGTGCTTCGTCACCTAAATCGAAATCATAATCCCCCAGACCCTCTTCGGGATCGGGTTCAGTGAACTCTTCTTCTGGAGCACCTGAATCAGGCTCAACTTCAGGGTCTGGCTCAGTTTCCACGTCGGGACTAGAGCCTAGGGGGCTAACCCCTTCTATCTTCCAACCAAAGCCCTCACGTACCATCTCGAAAGAGAACTCGAAAACTTCATCGCCGGCAGTTGTGATGCTTGTCCTTACCACTGCTTCTGACGATCCAGACTCTATGCTATCGATGGTAAAGTTTGCCGGAATAGGGACAATGACCATCTCGCTTTCAATGTTTGCCTGAGTGTCGAACGTCCAATACTCAGCTATCGAACGTCCTTCTGCGTAACTATCAAGCAGGCTTGTTACTGTGGTCTCAGCAGAGGGAAGGCCAAAGCCGCTGAAGTACAGGGCTGCGCCACCACCGCCAATGCCGCCTAGCAGGATTACAATAAGTAGTACCCACTTGACCCAAAAGAATTTGCCGCGCTCTTTCTTCATCTTTTCGCGACCTTGCTCCGCAACTTCCTTGTCACTTAAGGCAAAAAAGCGCTCTACATCTTCTGCATTACCAACCCTTACTTCGTGCTGGGGGTAAAGCTCATTAGACTCGGAAGTATCTTTTTCTGCTGGGGTCTGCTGCTCATCAACAGCCGTAAAGGAATCTGTCACCTGCGCATCTGAACTCAAGTCTATGGCATCTGATTCTTCCACGGGTTCAGCAAACGTTTGAGTCTGCGCCATGTAGGCTTCCACAGGGTCAACCATATCTTCATCGTCAGCAGAGATAGCTTGGTCAGCCTCCGCCACCTGAGCCTCTAGTGCAAGGCGGTGCTTTGCGTCGGCTAAAGTTGTGCGAGCAAGCTCTGACTCTGCATAACCAGGCTGTGCTTTTGCATCTTCAAAGGCGGTGACTGCTTCTTGCCACTTACCCATTGAATGGTAAGCAATCCCCATATTAAGCAACGCACGGCCCTTGTTTTCATAGTCGGGGCTTGCCAGTGCAGCTTGATAGGCATCAACTGCCCCTTGCGCGTTGCCGCTGGCCATCATAGCAAGACCTAGGTTAAGTAAAGACTTTCCTGGGGCAGGATTATGCGAATCTAGCGCAGCATGCTTATAGGCTATTGCGGCAAGTTCATATTTTTGCTGCTTCATGTAGGCTAAAGCTGTACCTTGATAAAGCTTGTATGTGCCCTCTTCATCACTCAAGGCAAGCGCCGCCTCATAGTGTGCAATGGCAGAGTCATAATCGCCTGTGCGCACGTAAGCATTAGCAAGGTTTGCCTCTACCGCACCACGTCGCATATAGGTGTCATCACGCAAGGCATGCTCAAAAACCACCGTGGCATCAGAATAGCGTTTAAGGCGCATAAAAGAATTGCCTGCCATGTGATAAGCGGGGCCATTCCCAATGGGGGTTCCCTTTTCTACTGCATCCAGGAAAAGGCGCGCTGACTTACGATAATCGCCTTCGTTGTAATACTGTTGAGCTTCACTAAATTTTTCAGTGTTCACTACTTACATCCTTTTGTTATTAGATTGGGCCAAATTGCGCACTTTGCGGCGAAGCAATCATCAAAACCAAATGATCCTTGCACGGAAAAGCAGTGCTTACACACGACGTCCAATTGTACACCATTCAAGGATTGCTCGTGTATACTGAAAGGCGGTAAGTAAGCACATAAAGAAGGGGTGATTTATGACCGGGATGAAAGACATCCGCAACGTCGCCTTAGTAGGGCATGACGGTGCGGGAAAAACCTCACTTGCAGAAGCGTTACTTTTCAGAAAGAAAGCGACAGGGAGGCTAGGATCGGTTGCTTCTGGGCAGTCCAATCTGGATTATGACCCCGACGAAGTAAATCGTTACACGATTAACCTGTCAACCGCGCCTGTAGAGCACAATGGTAAGCGGATTAACTTTATTGATACCCCAGGTTACGCAGATTTTATTGGAGACGCGGTCGCCGGCATGTACGCAGCCGAGATCGCGCTTTTTGTTGTTGATGCAATTAGTGGTCCCCAGGTGCTAACTGATCGCTTGTGGAACATTGCAGAAGAAATGGAAATTCCACGAGCCATCATCATCAATCAGCTCGATAAAGAGCGTGCGGACTTCAATGCTACTTTTGAAACTCTGCGCGAAAAATATGGTGATACCTTGGTCCCTGTTCAAATCCCCATCGGAAAGGAAGAGGACTTCCATGGGGTGGTAAACATCATTCGCATGGAAGCCTATATGAGCAAAGATGGTGTCAAGGCTGAACGTACTGAAATTCCTACAGACCTTGCTACTCAGGTCGAGGCTGCACGTGAAGCGCTGTGCGACCGAACTGTGGAAGCCGACGAAGAGCTTATGATGCAATTCCTCGAGGGCGAACGCATTGGCCAAGAAGACTTAGAGCGCCTACTTGCACTTGCCATTGCCGGACGCAAAGTTATACCCGTGTTTGTGGGATCAGCAACTAACCTTGTGGGCATTAGCGGACTTCTTGACGAAATCGCAGCCTTCTTCCCCTATCCTTCAAAGCATGCTCCTATCGAGCTGGCTGGCGATAAGGAAGGATTTGCGGAGTTTGACCAATTTGATGAGTTTACAGGTCAAGTGTTCAAGACCCTCTCTGACCCCTATGTAGGACGTCTATCCTTCGTAAAAATATTCAGCGGATCGATTACTCCTGGCGCAGAGTTCGTCAACAGCCGCACAGGCAAAAAGGAACGTGCACCACACCTTCTGCGCATGATAGGCAAAGAAAACGTTCCTATCGAAGGCACTGTTGTCGCAGGAGACGTTATTGTTATCCCTAAGCTAAACGACACCATGACTAACGACACTCTATCAACTAGTGGTGACATCACTTATGCAGATATGCCTCTGCCTTCCCCGCAGTATCCTGTAGCTATTGCCGCCAAAACAAAGGCTGACGAAGACAAGCTGGGCAGCGTCCTAAAATCAGTAGTTGACGAAGATCCTTCATTGGTTATGCGCCGTGACGAGGAAACCCGTCAGACAGTAATCAATGCGCTGGGAGACACTGCGATTGATGTTTTACTTAATAAGCTGAAGACACGTTATAACGTAGAGGCAGAACTGCTGCCACTGCGCATTCCCTACCGCGAGACTGTTCGCAAAATAGCAGAAGCACAAGGTCGCCACAAGAAGCAAAGTGGCGGTAGTGGACAGTTTGCTGACTGCTGGTTGCGCCTAGAGCCAAACCCAAATGGTGGATATGAATTCCTTGATGAAATTGTTGGAGGCAGAATACCTAGACAGTTTATCCCTGCTGTCGACAAAGGCATTCAAGAAACCATGGAGGGTGGCGTTATTGCAGGATACCCCTTCGTTGATGTGAAAGCCGCCGTATATGACGGCAGTTATCATAGTGTAGACTCTAATGAAATGGCCTTTAGGACAGCGGCACGTATTGGATTTAAGGCTGCCGCAGAAGCTGCAAATCCTGTGATTCTAGAGCCCATGGCAGAACTTGAGATAACCGTACCAGAGGAATATACGGGCGCTGTTATGGGGGATTTACCAACACTACGTGGCCGCGTAATGGGGATGGACGCTGCAGCACCTGGCTGGCAGACCATCAAGGCTATTGCTCCTTATGCAGAGGTAGTAAACTACACTATTCACTTGCGCAGTCTATCGCAAGGAACAGGTAACTACACTCTTAAACTTGAAGGCTATGAACAGGTTCCTGCAGACCTACAAGAGAAAATAGTCTCAGCCTCTAAAGAAGAAGAGTAAGGACAAGCCAAAGAAGGGTCCTTAAGCTTGAGGTGCCCTCTTTCAAAGAAAGTACTTACCTACGAAGTACAGGCGGATTTTATATTCGTCTGTACTTTTTAAAAGATAGGGATTTAGATGCAGTATCGTATAGATAAGACCTCAGGGAACAAGCTATCAATACTAGGTCTAGGCTGCATGCGTTTTTCGCGAGACAAGGCAGAAACTGAACGCATGATTTTGACCGCCATCAAGAACGGGGTAAACTACTTTGATACAGCATACATATACCCTGGCAGTGAGAAAACTCTGGGAGAAATTCTTGCCAAGCACAGCAAGCGAAAGAGTGTACATATAGCCACAAAGCTACCCCTCATGATGTGCAAACGTCCAGAGGACTTCGACCAGTTCTTTAACGAGTCTTTACGCAGGCTTCAGACAGAGTATATTGACTATTATTTCATGCATAATATTTCAAGCTATACTCAGTGGAGAAGTCTTCAAGAGATGGGCATCGAGGACTGGATTGCCAATAAGAAGAAATCTGGAGAAATTCGCAGTGTTGGCTTTTCTTACCATGGGACAAGTGAAGATTTTCCAAAGATTCTTGATACCTCCTCCTGGGAATTCTGCATGATTCAGTACAACTATTCCGACGAAAACTATCAAGCAGGCAAAGCAGGGCTTAAAGCTGCAGCAGAAAAAGGGCTTACCGTCATGATAATGGAACCTTTATTGGGCGGCGTCCTTGCTACGGGTCTACCCGGTCAAGCCGTCGAACTATTCAAGCAAGCTAACTCCGCACTGTCCCCCGCCGACTGGGCGTTCCGTTGGCTATGGAGCCAAGAAGAGATTGTGACTGTCCTCAGTGGCATGAATACCACAGAACAAATGGAAAGCAATATACAGGCCGCTAGCCAGTTTGAACCACTTTCTGACAAAGAAATGACTCTTTACGATCAGGCGCTGAAGCTGTTTAAAGAATCCTACAAGATCAATTGCACAAGCTGCAATTATTGCCTACCCTGTCCAAAAGGGATAAATATACCTGCCTGCCTATCTGCTTACAACACAAGTTATGTGCAGAGCTACTCAAAAGGAATGCAACTCTATCTAACCAGCACTGCTGCTACAACGAAGAACCCTTATCGCCCTCATCTGTGCAATCAATGCGGGAAATGCGAAAAAGCGTGTCCGCAAAATATTTCCATTCGTAAGTCACTAAAAAAGGTCGGACGGCGCTTCGAGCCCCAGCCACTACGTGCGATACTGTCACTAGCCCAACGTACTCTGTTTAGATAGTTACCTTTCGAGCCCTAACAGGTCAGCTTAACCTGAAAAGTCAAGCTAGTAGACTATTGTTTAATCCTCCAGAGACTCCCAAAAGTAAAAGTGGTCAGTTTGACCACTTTTACTTTCACTTTCAAAATTGCGCTGGATACCTATGTTTCCTTAAGTTCAAGCACAAGTGCAGATACTTCATCTGGTTCTAGGTGCCGCCAATTACCTTCGCGAAGCGTCCCCAAAGCAAGGGGGCCAAAGTGCGTACGATGAAGTTTCTGTACGGGGTGTCCAATCGCCTCACACATACGACGTACTTGCCGGTTACGACCCTCACGGATACTTAGGGTTAACACACCTTTGCTGTAGTGAATCTTTGCAGGAGCAGTCATGCCGTCTTCTAGCTGCATCCCTTGCTGCAGCGCTCTTAGTGCAGCTTTATTAGGCTGGCCTTTCACATGAGCTTGATACGTCTTAAAAAGCTCATACTTCGGATGCGTAAGTTTATAGCCCAATTCCCCGTCTGTAGTGAAAAGCAAAAGACCGCTCGTGTCCTGATCTAATCGCCCCACAGGAAACAGCGCGGGATAACCCGCATCAGCTATAAGCTGCGCAACTGTTGGACGACCATGGGGATCACTCATAGTGGTTAGGACTCCAGTGGGCTTATTTAGCATGAGGGAAACTGCCCCACCATCTGGCCTTACCTTTTTGCCATCAACAGCAACAATATCAGAGACGGGGTCAATCTTTATCCCTAATTCACGCACGATATGGCCATTTACACTTACGCGTCCCTCTGTCATAAGATTCTCACTGCCGCGACGCGAGGCTACACCAGCACGCGATAAAAATTTTTGCAAACGCAGAGGATAGGCACTGTTAGGGTGTGGGGTCTGCGACTTCATTAGTCTACAAAACTAAGATCGTTTTCTGCAACATCCAGCACTTCAGAGTCCGGCAAATCGCTATCACCTGCATCGTCATCAGACATGCCGTCTCTAATAAAATCTTCGCGAGACATATCATCTGTGGGTAAGTCATCAGCGACGCCTAGGCGACGCTTAATACTTGCCTGTGTTTGTTCATCAGGAGCAAAGTCCTCTAAGGGAGGCAGGTCTTCTATAGACTTCAAGCCAAATTTCTCTAAAAACGTATTAGTTGTACCATACAGAATCGCATTTCCCGCATTGGCATCACGTCCCAACTCACGCACTAGACCCTTCTCGATAAGAGAAGAAACTACTGATTCTGAACTCACTCCTCGTACGGCATTGACGCCTGCACGGGTAACTGGCTGCTTGTAGGCAATAATGGAAAGTACCTCTAAGGCCGCCTGCGACAACTTTCGTGTGTCCCAAGACAGAACATAAGCTTCGATTACTGGGGCATGCGCTGGATGAGTATACATACGCCAACCACCTGCAACCTCGCGCAGCTGAAATCCACTATCTCTTGCAGCGTAGTCTTCTGATAGTTGACGAAGGGCTTCGTCTACCTCGATTAAATCATGCTGTAAAATCTTTGCCAACTGACCTGAGCTGACCGGTTCATCGCTGACAAAAAGAAGTGCCTCAAGTGCACTAGTAATCGAGTTATTAGTTGTAGTCATCAAAATCCTCCACTTCACTGAAGTCTATGCCGCGCTTTTGAGCTTCGCGACGACTCAGTCTGCGTATTGCTAAATCATCCTCTGGATTATCCTGTTTTAAATCAAGGGCACCGTGCTTGTAAAGCTCTAACACTGCAAGAAAGGTTACAACGATAACTTCAGGACTCGCGTCCTCAGAAATAAGTTCGTTAAATTTTAGTCGCTTGTTCTTACGCAGCATGGTGCGCACGCCATCCGCATACTCTGTCAGCGAAATGGGAGCACTTGCGATATGTTCAGCCTCAAGCAAAAAAGTCTCTTTGCGGAACTCAAGTTCAGCACAGATAAGGGCAAGACTGTGCAGCGTTACCCCTTCCAGATAGTCAGACAAAGGCTTCAAGAATTCAGGCTCAAGACCTGCCTGGCGCGGATACATGTTGCCTTCAATCTCTGCACGCATTTCTAAGGCCGCTGCAAGATTTTTGTACTGCTTATAAGCAATGAGCCTTGCAACAAGTACATCGCGCATCTCATTGGGACTAAGATCGTCCAAATCATCGCCCACATAATGATCTTCTTTAGGCAAAAGTGCCATAGCCTTAATATCTAGTAACGTAGCTGCTAGCAACAGAAATTCACTTGCAACTTCAAGATCAAGCTCTTGCATTTGTTCAATGTGCGCGATGTATTGATCGGCAATTTCTGACACTGAAATTGCGCCTACATCTAATTTCTGACGAGAAACTAGATGCAACAACAGGTCAAAGGGGCCCTGAAAATAATCTGTCTGAATCTGATGCTTAGTCATACCTTAGCAAGTCATCCAAAGCCTAGGGGGTACGTTCTTAATCACTATAGACCTACTAGTTCACGGCAACGTGCAACAGTTGCTTGCGCAATAGGCCTGGCTTTCGCAGCTCCTGCCTCAAGCACTTCGCGGGCATAATCAGGACGCGCCTCAAGGGCTGTCCTGCGCTTCTGAAAATCTGCCAGATAACTAATAATGTCTTCTGCAAATTCCTTTTTATGGGGCACGCAGCCACAAGCAGCAGCACGGCAGCACTCTTCCCACTTTTCAATCTTTAAAGATTCTGCCACCAGCTTATACACCTGATGCAAAGGGCACACGTCTGGATTGCCCGGATCTGTCAACTGTTTACGTGCTGGGTCAGTCATAAAACCCATAGCTTTTTTTCGAATCTCATCTGGACTGTCATTAATAAAAATAGCATTGCCATAGCTCTTGCTCATTTTGCGTCCGTCAGTTCCTGGAACACGCGCGCCCATGGTTTCGTCGCCCACTTTTGCTAACAAGGCCTTTGGTTCGACAAGACCACGCTTCCCTGCCTTATATGTTCCGTTAAAGCGGCGCACGATCTCACGTGCAAGCTCAATATGGGGCAGCTGATCCTCACCAACAGGCACACGAGTAGCCTCGATAGCAACAATATCTGCCGCCTGCAAAGCAGGGTAGGTAAAAAAGCCCACATTTGACAAATCTTTGTCCCCAATTTGCTGTTGCTGCTCCTTGTACGAAGGTGTTCTCTCGAGCCAAGACATGGGAGTCACCATAGAAAAGTACAAGAGAAGTTCTGCAACCTCAGGAATATCACTCTGGCGATAAATAACACACTTATCAGGGTCAAGACCAGCTGCAACCCAATCAAGTACCATCTCTTCGGTATAGCGAGAAATATCAGCGGGATTTTGCCACTCACTTGTCAGCGCATGCCAATCGGCAACGAAATAAAATGCCTCATATTCATCTTGCAGTGCCAGCATATTTTGCAGGTTGCCAAACCAGTGCCCCAGATGAAGCTTTCCTGTAGGTCTGTACCCTGTTAGCACACGCTCTTTCATGAGAAGCCTTTCAGATTAAGTAGTGCTCTAAAATCGACAGCATTCAGTGTATAAGAAAGTGGCAGAGTCCGTCCATCATCAGACAAACTCTGCCACCAAATAATCGCCAGGGAATAGTCAGTATTTAAGCTGTCCCATAGATTCGATCTCCAGCGTCACCTAACCCCGGAACAATGTATCCCGCATTGTTGACATACTCATCCACTGCAGCTGTGTAGATTTCTATATCAGGATGATCTTCTTCAACACGTTCAATACCCTCTGGTGCTGCCAAGATCACCAGTAGCTTAATCTTCGTTGCGCCTGCCTTTTTTAGTTCAGTAATCGCGGCACTTGCTGATCCTCCTGTTGCGAGCATGGGATCAAGCACGCACACTGTCCTCGCTTCTAGATGACGCGGCATTTTGAAGTAGTAATTACGAGGCTCAAGTGTGTTCTCGTTGCGCTCCATGCCAATATGTCCAAATTTGGCATTAGGCATTATCTGAAGGACGCCATCTGTCATACCTAGTCCCGCACGTAAAACGGGAACAAAGACAAAATTGTCACTGTCGACAAGGGAGCCCTTTGTTCGGCCCATTGGAGTTTTAACCATTGTTGAAACAGTGGGGGCATCATGCAGCGCCTCATAGACCACCATGGTTGATATTTCACTAGTAAGTTCTCGAAAATCTTTAGTGCTGGTCCCAACACCTCTTAATAGTGACAACTTATGATCAATCAGGGGGTGGTTCAAGATATTGGTGCTCATGATGGTCCTTTCTGGTTGAAGTTCCCTTATTCATAACTTATACCATTTTACCTTAGCTCCATGCATCACTAATTTGAATTGCTGCGATAGCAATAAGAATTAAAATACCACCCGCTATAAAGCTGCCTGTTATAAGCTCTGCGAAAAAAAGTGCCCCACCTATAACGCCCAAAATTGGTTCTGCCATAGCAGTAATCCCTGCGTTAACTGCAGGAATATAACGTAGTGCCAACAGAAAGGCTGTGAAGGGCAATAATGTTGTTAGTGTGCCTACGGCCAGTAAGGGCAAGGTGGTCTCTGCACTAAGGATTGGCGTCACTATTGCACTAGGTCCAGCGATTATCAGCCACACTATTGTTGAGACAGACATCCCATAAAAAAGCAGCGTAAAGGCTGAAAAACGATCCTTACCTTGCGCGCCCATAACGGCATAGAGTGAGAAAAACACCGCACTGGCCAGTCCCCATACCAGTCCGACTGAAGTAATATGCATGCCATCTGGACTAATGATACCTACCACTAAAGCACAGCCAATAACAGCAAGGATTACTCCTCCAACTGCAAGCAATTTAGGCTTATGCCGCAAGAAGAGCACGCCGATTATAAGTGACACCACAGGAGCCAAGTAATGCATTAATATTGCAGCACCAACGGGGTTATGAGCAATGGATTTTAGATAGGTGAACATCATGGCCGCCTGCCCAAAGACCCCAAAGATGAGCAGGAAAGGAATATCTTTCCTTGGTTGCTTTAACTTGAAGGCGTCACGCTTAAATATAAGTAAGACTATCCCTAAACAAACAGCAGCGATTATCGAGCGGATGCCCGCCATCGCCGCTGGATCGATTTCGAGCCATTTCGCACTAAGCCCACCAGCAGCCCAAAGCAGGGCAGCAAGCAGGGCAAAACCATACCCACGCCACATAGTTTCTCCCTCTGATAAACACTCCTAAACTTATAGAAATAGTTCAGCGGTCGATGCTATTTTATCTGACGAAGTTAGTCCAGACCCTTTCCTCTGCCGAAGGGGCAGGCATTGTTAGGCCAGCGGCCTTTCCTGCCTCAATATGCTTAAGCATCTGCACCATATTTCGGCCAAGCACGCGCATAGTCTGCAAACCTTCTAAGTCCTGCTCAGCCTCGGCTGCATTGTTTCCATGGGCAATATTCCAATAATTGCTGCTCACCACAGGCATCTGGGCAAAGGTGAAGTATTTATTAAGTCGATCAAAAGCAGCACTTCCCCCTCCGCGACGACACGCTACAATGGCTGCACCTGGTTTCCCTGTAAAATGCGAAGACGCATAAAAAGCACGATCCAAAATGGAGCACATGGCCCCGTTGGCTCCTGCAAAATAAACAGGTGACCCAAAAATAAAGCCATCTGCAGTTTCAGCAGTCGAGATTAGCTCATTGCAAATGTCGTCAGTGTAACGACACGTACCTCCGTTTTTCCAGCATTGGCCGCAGGCGATGCATCCATGAACAGGATTTGTACCCAATTGCAGAGTCTGCGTTTTAACATCAGCGGCCTCAAGCTCCTTTGCAATTTCTGCAAGTGCACGGGCAGTCGTGCCCTTTTGCTTTGGACTACCGTTAAACAATACTACTTTCAAAGAACTCATAGGGAACACTCCTCTAGTCGGCTACAAAAATCAAAATAACTTAGAAGCTTGATCAGTTACTGTTTGACCCTAGCCAAGCAGGGCAGTCAGCGATATGAATAGGGTTCTTGCCTCAATTGTTGTCAGCAATTGAAATATAGGCTGCGCTGTGACACTGAAATACAGACCTATTATACTTACGCCAAAAAGCATACTAGGAATAAATATTAATCCCAAAACGATGAACATACCATACTGCTCAAGTCGAGCATAATAGTGGCGTGCGTTGCCCGTTAAAAACTTTTGCACAATGCGCGAACCATCAAAGGGAGGGATGGGCAGCAAGTTAAAGAAACACAACACAAGATTTATATAAGCGAAAAGCCCGATTGATGCCCCCAGCCCTGTCAAGACAGAGGCTCCCCACGGCGTCTGTAGAGCCGTGTTAAAGATGAGGTTCGGTGCGACCAAAACAAGCAATAGCAGGATAAGCGATGCTCCAACTGCCAAAAACACGTTCATCGCAGGGCCTGCAATCCCTATCAAGGCAGTGTCACGCTTCGGATCCTTTAGATAGCGAGGGTTGAAGGGAACTGGCTTTGCCCATCCGAAGGTAAAAGGTATTCCTGTAAACATCGTGGTGAATATAAGAAGCCCCAGTGGCACAAGAACAGTGCCCACAGGATCAATGTGACGAATGGGGTTAATACTCATGCGCCCCAGCATACGAGCCGTCGGATCACCCAATCTGTTAGCCATCCATGCATGCGCCCATTCGTGCAGGGTAAGTGCGGGTATGACCAGCAAAAAGCCAAACAAGATGGTTAAAATAGTCACCAGATTCACTGATGCTAGGTTATTCATGATATCCAAGGCAATTCCTCCGTTTGCTGCATAATGCTACACATTTTTCTGTAGCAAATAATCCTCAACTATTGTAGCAACTTTAGTTAGATCATGAGTCCCGCGGTCAGAATGTATCTGCACACTACTCCAACTGTCTACGCTACCATTATTGTCTGGGCTATAGACGATTAGGGGAACATACTCTCGTGTATGGTCAGTGCCTAAAAAAGTCGGATCACAACCATGATCTGCTGTTATTATGAGCAAATCTTCACGCGCCAATTTAGGAAGAAATGTTGCAAGCCACTGGTCAAACTCCTCTAGGCCATGAGCATAACCCTGTGAATCTCGCCTGTGTCCCCAAAGCATGTCAAAGTCGACAAGGTTTGCAAAAATAAAGCTGCCCTTATCATTGCCTGCAGTCTCTAAGAGTGCACGAACCAGCATCTGCATACCTTCTGTATTTGACTTAGTTGGCCAGCTGACACTGACACCATTTCCATTGAATATATCGCTAATCTTGCCGATGCACAGCGTCTGAATGCCTGCCTGGTGCAGACAATCAAGGGCAGTAGGTACAGGAGGCGAAAGTGCGTAATCATGCCTGTCTGCTGTGCGTGTAAAGCCTGCCTCTTCACTACCAATGAAAGGGCGGGCGATTACCCGTGCGCAGGCATGCTTACCTACAAGAATCTCGCTACGTGTTACCTGGCAGATACGATAAAGCTCTTCTAGAGGAATAATATCCATATGCGCAGCAACCTGAAAAACACTGTCACCTGATGTATAGATAATTGGGTTGCCTGTCAGCATATGTTCTGGACCCAACTGACGTATGATTTCAGTTCCACTAGCAGGATAATTTCCTAGCCAGCCATAACCTGTTAACTTTGTAAAAGCGTCCATAAGCTCTGGCGGAAATCCTTCTGGGTAGAGCGGAAAAGCCTGTTCCGATACGACCCCCATTAGTTCCCAGTGACCCGTAATCGTATCTTTTCCCTTTGAGCTCGTAGAAAGCCTGCCTACAATTGCAAGAGGCTCATCCACAGGATCTAATCCCTCAAGAGGAACAATGTTTCCTATTCCAAGGCTTTGCAGGGTAGGCAGACTTAAATCCTTACAAACTCGCGCAAGGTTAGGCAAGGTCGCTGCACCCACATCACCATAATCTGCAGCATCAGGTAGCGCCCCCATCCCCAGGCTGTCGAGAATTATTACTATGACGCGTCTACTCATAGCTCAATCCCACTTTCAACAGCAATGTCTGCAAGACGTTCAGACGCAGTCAACCACAGCTCTTCTTGAACAGCCAAATCTTTCTTTAGGTCACCGTATTCTGTTACTGCCTCCTGAAACTTATCCTGCTGTACATAAAACTCTTCATCAGCCATCAGTTGAGTAAGTTCATCCATGCGCTGACTCATAGCTTCAATGGCCGCTTCAGAACTATCAAGTTGCTTTTGTAGGCTCTTCGTTTTTCGGTAGAAAGCGTTGCGAGCCTCTGCCTCCGCACGCTTTTGCTCTTTGGTCTTCCGTACTGGAACTGAATGAAAAGTATCACTGCTTAGCATTCCAGCAGAAGCGGGCTTGGAAGCTTTTGCTCCAGAGTTTTGAGGTAAATCGAGGGAATCCTTCAAAGAATCTAAGGAGTCTTCAGCGGAACTTAAATCTACGGTTTCTAAGCGAGCAATTCCCGCTTCGTTGCCAGAACTTTCTTTCTGCTGATCCTTCTTCCAAAGATAATAATCGTAGTCTCCGTCATAGACAGTGACACGACCCTGGTCAACCTCAACTATTTTGTTAGCAACTGCACGAATTAGGTGGCGGTCGTGCGTAATCAAGGCAAGGGTTCCCTCGAAGCGCTGCAGGGCCTGCTCTAATACGTCTGCACTGGTGATATCCAAGTGATTTGTAGGCTCATCCAAGCACAGTAAGGGTGTGGGCTCTATAAGCATCTTTGCTAGGGCAAGGCGACCACGCTCCCCACCAGAAAGAACCGACACTTTTTTGTGAACATCATCACCATTAAAAAGGAAGGCACCCAATAGTCCGCGCACCTCACCATGAGTCCAGCCAGGAGCTACGTCGTCTACTTCCTGAAACACCGTGTTGCTTAGATTCAATTCCTCTAACTGATGTTGTGCGAAATAACTGGAGCTCACATGAACGCCTAATTTACGTGTCCCACTATTAGGCTGGATTGCATCAGCAAGCAATTTAAGTAACGTTGATTTTCCGGCACCGTTTGGACCGACAAGCGCAACCTTCTCGCCCCGGTAAAGGGCAAAGTCTAGTCCGTCATAAACTTGCAGGTCTCCGTAAGATTTAGAGATATTGGAGAGCTCGATCACCATATCCCCTGTACGAGGAGGCTGCTTAAATTTAAAACGTAGCCTTGGCGCTTCTGGTGGAATTTCTACTAGTTCTTCCTTAATCTTTTCTATGCGACGTACGCGGTCTTGAGCAGCAACTGCTTTTGTATTCTTGTAACGAAAACGATCCACAAAGGTCTGCATGTGTGCCATCTCTTTTTCCTGAGTAGCACGCTTTTCTTTCAGCTGTTCAATGCGTAATATACGTTCTTTTTCATAATAGTCATAGTTGCCACTGTAGTGATGGAGCGTCTTGTTAAAAATCTCTTCCACGCGGGTTACAACGCCATTCATAAAAGCACGGTCATGACTAACCATCAGCAGGGCACCTTTATAGCTACGCAAGAATCCTTCTAGCCAGGTGACGCTAGCAAGATCCAAATGGTTTGTAGGCTCATCTAGCAACAGCAGATCAGGTTGGCGCAAAAGCAATTTTGCCAGAGCAATGCGCATTTGCCAGCCACCACTAAACTCCCCAGCATCGCGCTGCTCTGCGTCCTGAGACTTGAAGCCCAGTCCACCTAATAAGGCGCGGGCCTGATGTTCAGTATCCCAGCCACCCTTAACTTCAAAGCGTTCCACCAAATGGGCATACTCTGAAAGAAGCTGTGCTTGCTCTGAGCCTCCTTCAGTCGCTGCTGCCATCTCGACCTCAAGCACTTTGATACGCCGCTCAAGATCTTTCAAGCTTGCTGCAGCACTCATAACTTCGTCAAGGACACTGTGCCCTGACATCTCGATGGCTTCCTGTTCCAGGTAGCCAATGCGCACATCCTTGCCAAAAATCACGCGTCCTTCATCGGCATCAGCAGCACCTGCAATTATTTCCATGAGCGTTGTCTTGCCCGCGCCATTGGGACCGATAAGAGCTATGCGGTCTCCCGCGAGAACTCGCAGGTTAACATCTTTGAAGAGCACACGCTCACCAAAGATTTTAGATATATCACTTAAAGTCAAAATCATAGCGTAGTTATTATCGCACTAATGAATAGAGCAGGATTCGCGGGAGGCCACGACAGATTCGCAGGAAGAGTGCTACTTGCAAAAGAAAACAGGCCAGAACACATGTTCCTGACCTGCATGTTTTTTATGGCTCCCCGGGCTGGATTCGAACCAGCAACCCTCCGGTTAACAGCCGGATGCTCTGCCGTTGAGCTACCGAGGAATATTTGCCTTATCACCCTTTTAAAGGTGGTCAATAAGAGCAGTACAAAGTATACGGCACTGTGGCCTCATAGTGCAAGGGCTTACGTGAAATTCATGTGCTCCGCAACTGCGGTGCTGTCATCCAAATCACGGAGCAATAGGAACGAAGATAAGGTCATCATAGTTAATTGCTCTTTGCAGTTTATCGTTTTCTAAGAGCCATCTTAAAAGTGCTTCGCCCTCTTCCCTGTCAGGGATTTCAGGAAATGGATACGTTGGCAAGGTTGGCTCATCGTAAAGATATTGAGCAGCTACCCCCTGCTCTAGGTAAAGATCCACATAAGCGTGTGAAGCAGTATTAACCTGACCCACTGCCTGAGCCAAGGCACCGATTAGGGTATTAATTGCCTCCGCTGAAGCCTCTGGAGCGGTGTCCTCCCCCGATGCCGTGTTTCCCAGCAAGAAATCATGACTAAAGGCGAGAACTCTTTGTGAAACAAATTCGTCAGGGATTTCAAAAAGCGTCCCGTGAAGTGTGTTAGTTGCTTCTGAAGAAGCATTTATTTGCTCATCGGTAAGATTCTGTGTTACTGCCACAGCATACACAGTCAAGTCATCATTTGACAGCAAGGCCAAATCAACCATGTCGGAAATCAAAGCATCTACTCTAGCGTCAGAAAAGGCTGCGTGCTTTTCCTCAACAGTTTCAAAGATAAGTACCTCTACGACCAGCCCTCTAATTTCAAGAAGGCCCTCCGTTTGCGCAACTTTTAGGGGAAGCAAGTCATCAGATTCTAGGGCAGCAATCTTTATCGGAGGCAAAGTGCTTACCTCTGTTGCGATTGTTCCTTCGTCATAACCAGGCTCGTACTCTTCTTCTGTTTCAGAAGTTGTAGCGCAGGCCCCTAAAGCAAAGGCAAGTACAAAGCAAAGTGCTACCCCAAGGATTGTTCTAAGTAATGCACCTCTGCTCATGAAAGACCCTTTCTTAGTTGAGTGTACAAATAGTTAGTATAACGCGCTATAACAAAACATACTATGACTATTGCAAACAGTTCTGCAATGTATACAATAGCCGTCATTATCTTTGCAGCTACCCCCGCCAAATAGCCCTGCGTGATAAGAATCTCACCCCCGCGCTTAAAGGCAAACGCACTCACTACCATAGGAAAGCCCAGGGCAGCATGCGACGGATAGAAAGGTAGCCGTATAAGTCCTGGCAGTGCCACTAGGGCAATCAGGTAACTAAATGCCCCCACAATCATCATAAACGAAAGTAGTGTAACGTTTGGCTGTGGAAATACCGACACATAACCAACAATACAGATTCCTATGGGGGCAGTTAACACCATGATGGTCGGACGATACTTTTCAGGCAAGGGCCGATGTTTCACATAGCGAATAATAACTAAGGCAAGCACACAAAAATAGGACATGAATCCCAGCCAAAAGGCCGCCTGCCCAACCGGAAGGGCACCCATGTAAGGACTGGCAATGGCGATTGCTTGAATACCTACTGTAGCAACAAACCAACTAGGATAGACCTTGACTAACTGGAAATCTAGGACGTGCCGAACAGCAAAAACTGCCATGATACAAACCTGAATTACGGCAGCAGCGCCCCAAATAATTTTTGCCACCACTGGTGCATAAGGTATCAAATAAATGGTAAGCAGTATGGTCGCCATAGTCGAGGCTGGCATCATACTTAAAACTACCGGGCTCTCTAGGTCTTTGATTACTCCGTGCGGATCAGCAATAATGCGCGCAACTAGAAGGACCAGAGCAAACAAGGCAATGAACCCAAGACCATAACGCAGGTACTTACTTGCCGGTTCAGACACTAGTCCACCCTGATAGGCAATTAGATTACCCAGTCCGGCACAGGCCAGGGCAACACCACTAACACCAAGAGGTATGGACTTGAAGAAATTCATGTACCACAGTGTACTCCATATCCAGCGTCAAGAATGCTCTGGATAACGCAGACTGGAAAGGCCTGGGTAACATAAACGCGTCACCCAGAAGGACTCCTAGCCAAAACGACCAGTAATGTAGTTCTCAGTTCGCTTGTCGCGCGGCTGAGTAAACATTGTTGTGGTGTCAGTTACTTCTACCAAACCAGCGGGCTCTTCTATAGATTCTCTTAACAGGAAAGCCGTGGTATCGCTGATTCTTGCTGCTTGCTGCATGTTATGAGTCACCATCACGATAGTCATATTTTCTTTTAATTGAAGAACAGTATCCTCAATCATGCCTGTTGATATGGGGTCTAGGGCACTACAGGGCTCATCCATCAACAAAACACCTGGCTTCGTTGCCAAAGCACGTGCAATACAAAGACGTTGCTGCTGACCACCCGACAGTTCAAAGGCATGCTTCTTCAGACTATTTTTTACCTCATCATAAAGTGCTGCCTTTTTTAAGCTATCAATTACGATCTCGTCCAGATCCTCACGCTTACGAACGCCCTGGGTTCGTGGTCCAAAGGCGACGTTGTCATATATTGACAGCGGAAAGGGATTAGGGCGCTGAAACACTTGCCCCACATACATACGCAAAGACACAGGGTCTACTGCCTTGGCATAAATGTCTTGACCATTAAGAGCAATAAGTCCCTCGACTGACACATTATCAATCGCATCATTCATACGATTAAAACAACGTAACAGCGTAGATTTTCCGCAGCCCGATGGTCCAATAAGTGCCGTTACTCTAAGGGGTTCAATATAAAAACTGACACCCTCTAAAGCCTTTTCGTTGCCATAAGAGACCGAAACGTCTTGCAGATCGAAGCTTGCAGCAGATTTCCTCGCTGTCTCTGATGTCGTAAATTGTGTCTTTGTAGTCGCAGGTGTTGCTACCATTGAAGTTTTCTCCTTTTAGCTGATCGCCACATTGCAATAGCGGCGTTTGTAATACTGAGCATGCCCGTTAGTACCAGCGCAGTTCCCCACACAATGTGTGGTGCTGGCGTTGTAGGTTGAGTCGCCATGATGTAAAGGTGATAAGGCAAAGCCATCGATGGCTGCGTGACATCTGTTGCCACAGGAGCAAAAAAGGCTACACCTGTGAATAGTATCGGTGCGGTCTCCCCTGCGGCGCGCGATAGACCCAAAATGGCTCCTGTGATGATGCCTGGCAGTGCCGTGGGTAAAACGATCTTTCCCAGCGTTCGTGCACGCGTGCAGCCCAGTGCCATTGCAGCTTGGCGTTGCTCTTTAGGAATCTGCTTCAGGGCTTCCTCAGTTGCTGTTATTACAACAGGCAACGTCACACAAGCTAAGGTAAGTCCCATAGCCAGCAAAGATTTTCCAAAGCCAAATGCAAGCGAGAAAGCTGCAAATCCAAAAAGTCCATACACGACTGAAGGAACACCTGCCATATTCGCAATTGCAACACGTAGCACGCGCACTGGCTTATTTTGTTTCGCAATTTCAGCCAAGTAAATGCCTGTTGCAATGCCTACGGGCAGAGCAAACGCACTTACCAGCAAAATTAACCATAATGTTCCTACAATAGCTGGCCAAATACCACCAGCAGTCATACGATCCTGTGGCGAGTCAAAGATGAAGGACCATGAAATGGATCCTATCCCCTGTATAAACAAGTAACCCAGTAAAAACACAACAAGTGCCATAACAGAAATGCAGCATGCAGCTGTAAAGATACGCACAACTGCCTCTACCCTACGGGCCCCTTTACTACTGTACTCGCTAAAAGTGATAACCTCTTTTTTATTCGCTTTAATCATCTGCGCCACTTCTTTCTACTGCGCTCTAAAACCATGTCAGCAATTAGATTGATAATGAAGGTACTCACAAAAAGCACAAGCCCTAAGGCGAAGAGCACAGAGAAATGGACGCTGCCACGCACCACTTCTCCTGTTTCCTGTGCAATAGTACCCGTCATAGTACGCGCTGCCTCAAGAGGGCTTGCGGGAATAATGCCCGCATTTCCTGCAAGCATCAAAACGACCATGGTCTCACCAATAGCGCGTCCCATCCCCAGCATTACCGCAGCAAAAACTCCACTGCTTGCAGCGGGCAAAACGACCTTGTACGCTGTTTGCCAGCGCGTGTTACCTAGAGCAAAAGATCCGTACCTTAACTCACGGGGAACTGAGCGCAGAGCATCCTCTGAAATCGAGATGATAGTAGGCAGACACACGATACCCACTACCAGTCCTGCAGTAAGCCCAATAAGCCCTGAGTCAACAGAAAGATGCGTACGAATTAAGGGAACAAGCACTGCAAGACCAATTAAGCCGAAAACAACAGAGGGAATGGTCACCATAAATTCAATGACAGCCTTTGCTGACTCACGGAATCTACTGCTAGCAAACTCTGACAAATAAACTGCAGATAAGACTCCAATGGGAACACAGGAAGCGAGGGCAACAATGGTCACCCAAATAGAGCCAACTTGCGCAGGAAGAAAACCAAACCGAGCATTTGATGAGGTGGGGAACCAATCGGTGCCTGCGATCATCGACCAGATCCCCACCTCATCAAATGCCCTTATCGAGCTATGAATCAGAAAGCCAGCGATTCCAATTAAGACAAAAATGGCTGTCCAACCAAGGACTGTGATGACAGCTGTTGCCGTAGAGTCTAGTGCGCGCGTGTTTCGGAACGTGGTGATTTTTTCTATCAAGCTGCCAGAAACAGCACGCCTAGACTCTTGAATTCCTGTTTGGAATCGTATTACTTTATTCTTTTTATTTTTCGCAGGTTTATTCATAGTTGCATCAATCTACTAATTTAAAGTGTATAAGCTACTAAATATCGTTAAGGCATTTCGGAAAATGTTCATACAGAAAACCATCTGCACTAGTTGACGGGAACGAAGCCTTCTTCTTCAACAATCGCCTGACCCTCTGGTCCTTGAATCCAGTCGAGGAAAGCAGCCGCAAGGCCTGTTGGGACACCATCACTATTCATAAGCATTCTACGTGCTAGAGCATAGCTTCCGTCACGTACGGCATCTACTGTTCCCAGTACTCCATCAACTTCAAGTACGGTGACATCATCTGTGACATAACCCATACCTACATAACCAACAGCTCCGGGGTTATTCTGCACCTCTGTCACGATGCCCATGTTGGTCTGGATATTCCTCATCGACTGTGAATAATCTTCATCTTCGCCAACGATAACTTCCTGGAAAAAGGCAAAGGTACCTGATGCACTATCGCGACCTAATAGAACAATCTCTAGATCATCTCCGCCTACCTCTGACCAATTTGTAATCTCGCCACGGTAGACTTTTCCTAAATTATCTTTACTAATATCTGTCATTCCTGACTCTGGATTAACAATCACTGCAATACCGTCATAGGAGGTAGTATTTTCAATGATTTCTACGCCAGCCGCTTCACCATCTTCAAACTCCGATGGACGTACATCACGGCTTGACAGTGAAAAGTCGACAGTACCATTGATAAGAGATGCGATTCCTGCACCTGATCCGCCGCCACGAATGGTAATCATAACTTCTGGATTTTCATCCATGAACTGCTCTGCCCAGGCCTGAGCAATATTTACCATGGTGTCTGACCCCTCGATGGTAAGCGTTCCGCTTAGTGCTGCGTCGGTGTCACCGCCATTTACTTCTACGTCATCACCATTTTCATTGTTACAACCAACTAATGCCACAATGCTAAAACTCAGTACAAGTGCCAGCACGAGCGTTAGTGCCTTTAAACTAGCTTTGAGATTAAGTCTTCTCACGTTACGTCCTTACCTTTCCTGGTATCTAAAACAGTTTTCTGCACATCAAAAGCATGCATAGGTAAGTATTGTGAAAGAAGAAAGGGGCTACGGTGTTAGCTGAGTGTTAAAACTTAGAAGTGCTTGTTAAAAAATTGTTAGATGTCATTTTTGCAGTACAATTTTCTTTGTCAAGCACCTTTAATCATGAGACCATAGCTATATGAAACAGAAAAAAGACACACATGAGGAACCACGACGCATCTTACTTATTGAAGATGACTTTGCGATTCGCAATAGCGTCGAGTTTGCACTACGTCGTGAAGGTTTCAACGTTAAAACTCTAGAGAGTGGAAAAGAAGCTGTCTCTGCAGTGCTCGATTTTAATCCAGATCTAATACTGTTAGATATCATGCTTCCCAGCAAAAGCGGACATGACATTTGTGAAGAACTACGTCAAGCTGGCAATGATGTTGCCATTATCATGATTAGTGCGCTAGGCGAAACAACGGATCGTATTGCAGGATTGCGACTGGGAGCAGACGACTACGTAAGTAAACCTTTTTCACTAGATGAGCTACTCATGAGAGTTCATGCAAACCTAAGACGTAGCAGCCGCAGTGGCGATAGCACATCACAAGAAAAAGAAGAAAAGCCTGCAAAGCTGCACTTTTTCTTTTCTCCTAGCTCTGATGAGACAAGTCCTCAAAACGGTGAAAGTAACAGTGAGCTGATTATTGACCCTGCTAAACATGAGGTATCTATAGACGGCACTGTGCTCCCTCTAAGGGCAAAAGAGTTCGCGCTACTATACATGCTTGCAAGCAGACCACAGGAGGCATTAACACGCAAGGAGTTGTCTGAGAAAGTCTGGGGACAGGATTATCTGCATTCCTCACGCACGATTGATGTGCACATTAGACGTCTGCGCGCGCTACTTGCAGACTGCGGAGCTTCGCATTATCTACGTACCATCCATGGTGTTGGTTACCGCTTTGAAGCCGACGCTGAGGCTAGCAAGTAAGGGCTGATTGTCAGTGAAGTTCTTAAAGTGGCACTTAGTCCCCCATGATGAACTAAGACAACTTCAGGATATGAGCGGGGAAAATGCACACACTCCTCCAAGGGGACAAGCACGCTTTGAAGACCCTGCCCTGCTGTCCATTGCTAAGAATTTTACGCGTACAAAAGCTGAGCTACAAACCGAAGTTCAGCACCTAGAGGTAACACAGTCTACACTTGAATCAAAACTTTCTGCATCTAAGGGTTTAACTAGTAAGGCCGAGCAAGCCCGCAAAGAAACCCGTCTAGAGCACATGCAGACAGACTTTATTGCTGCCGCTAGTCATGAGCTCAAGACTCCACTGGCAGGCATCGAAGCTCTGGGTGATGCACTGCAGATGGCGCTACAAGACGATAATCCCAAGGCTGCACAGGAGTTTATTCAGCACATTAAGGTCGAGACCAGCCGTATGCGCGCCCTTACAGAAGACTTGCTTGATCTATCTAGGTTTGACGAAAATCCTGACTCTGATAGCGTCAGTGACCTGCGTGCTGCCATTAATAGTTCGGTCATCATGCCCAAAAGGACGGCTAAGACAAAAGATCTTGAACTAGAAGTGCACTTTGACGAAAGCTTAGGCACCGCATTACTCGCAAAAATATCGCCCACCGATTTGAGCATCATCTTGGATAACTTGCTTGATAATGCATTGCATTATACAAAAGAAGGGCATATCACTTTAAAGGTAGGTCTTTGCACGGATAAAGAAATGTGGATACTTGAACTGCATGATACCGGCGAAGGCATAGCGGCCCATGACCAAGCACATGTTTTCGAGCGTTTTTATCGAGCAGACCGTAGCAGAAGTCGCGATAATGGGGGCACAGGACTAGGTCTCGCCCTGGTGAAAAAGGCCTCAGAACGCTGGAAGGGCGATATCTCTCTTCAGTCAGAGCTAGGAGTCGGTAGTATTTTTACCGTTAAGGTGCCCGTAGCCTAGTTAGCCTTTCACATTTATCCTACTTGAACAGTGTCTTCTTCTGACCCCGTCGTCTTCTAACCTTATTAATGGTGACTGATGGCTACGCTGCATGATACTATCTACCTGCCATGAATGCATCCAACAGTGACATAGGAAAGGCCGAAACCCTTAGTAGAGAGTCTGCCCGTCTTGGGGTGCTCAAGATTACTGTCCTTACCCTGCTCTCTAATATTGCTCTTGCTGCTATAAAAGGCATCACAGGTATTCTGGCGGGATCTACCGCGCTTATATCTGATGCGGTAAACAGCGCCAGCGATGTGTTTTTCGGCATTGTTGTCGTGCTGGGCGTACGCTTGGCTGGCAAAGAAGCAGATGACAAACATCCCTACGGTTACGAGCGTTTCGAAAGTCTTGTTACCATGCTTATAGGGGTTGTTGTTACCCTAGTTGGACTCTTTATTGGCTTTGACGGGATACAAAAAATCTGGCAAGGAGCCCGCTACGGTCTCGAAGCGCCCGACCCAGCGGCACTATGGGTTGCTGCAGGAGTTATCGCCTTCAAGTCCTTTATGTATCTTTTCACGAAAGCACGCTCTAAGAAATATCGTAGTGACGTGTTAGCTGCTGCTGCTGCCGATCACGGTGCAGATGCATTAGCCACTTTCGGAGTATTCATAGGGATTGCAGCAGCTCAACTAGGCGTTCCTATCGCAGACCCTATAGCAAGCCTGCTTATAGCGGTACTTGTCATAAAAACAGGAGTAGAAATCATCATTGGCGCTGTTGGACAAGTCACCGATAAAAGTGCCGGAACAGATACTGACGAAAAAATTCGTAGTATTGCTTTGGATCGCAAAGAGCCTGTTGGTGTCGACAAAATCATGACGCGCATCTTTGGAGACCGCATCTATGTCGATATTGAGATTTGTCTACCAGGGGATTACACGCTAGATAAAGCACATAGCATCGCGGAGCAAATCCATCTAGATGTTGAAGCAGGCATTCCAGAAGTCAAAGATTGTATGGTTCACGTTAATCCTTCGGAAGCATGTGCAGCGGGTAAAGAGTAACTTCCTCTTTGTGCAAGGTCCTATGAAGTTCGTCCAATAGCCTTACGGCATAAGGCTCGCTAGCATCTACGCTAATTGAGTCGATGCCACTGCTGAGGTCTTTCGTCAGTTCTTCAGCCGAGCCAATTAAGGCTTCTGTAGCCGTACGTAATCCTGCAACCTCTCCCACAGCAAGCAATTCACTTCCTGAAGGACCTAACAGAATAAGCCCTTCGTCAAAGCGCAGCACTGCGTCACTAATTGCCTGTGCCAGTTCCTTGTCAGTCACACTGGCATCATACAGTGTTCCGTGTAGCTTTATATGCTGAAGCTTTTTACCCTTTGCCTTTGCAAAAGCACTCAGTGCGCCTAGTTGATACAGTACTTGAGTATAGGTTTTTTTGGCTGAAACCTTACGAGGACTTGCAACGAGGCCCATCAAGTCAGGCAGCCCTACATGAGCACCAATAGCTACGGCAGACTTTGCAGCAAAGTCGACACTTCGCTGCATAACCGCAGGATCGCCCCCGTGAAATCCACAAGCAATGTTGACGCTTGTCACACGCTTTACAATCTTTTCGTCATGCGCGCTATTTTCCCCTTCAAAACCTGCACCGATGTCTGCATTAATATCTATCTGCTGCCTGTTTTGAGCATTGTGTTTGTTTTCAGTGTTGTTAGCCATGGCTCAATCATACCGCAAAGTAAAAAGAGGAGTGGTCTGTTCGACCACTCCTCTTTGATTCGCCTTAAGTCTAGATTAAGACTATATGAATCTTTAGGTTACCCTGGGCATACTAAGCTACGGGAACCTCTTCGATTCTTCTGCGATTACGTGACGCTGCTAGCAATGCTAGAAGTGCAGCACCCACGATGATAGCCAATAGCGGCAGGTTGTCCATAACAAGACCTGCTGGAGGCACAAAGGCATGAGCATTGGTAAACTCTGCACTATTGGCGCCCACATTACCAATCACGCCAACAGGATCAATGGTCAAAGGAAGACCAACTGTTGTTCCGCCTACCGGGGTAGGAGTCTGTGCTGCACGCGAAGTTCCGCCCACGGTAACGATTACGCTTGGAGCAAACTCATCCGCTGCACTTTCAGTAAGAGTGTATGTCGAACCTGCTGGAAGAACAGGAATCTCTAGCCATTCACCATCACGCAGCTGAAAAGTGGCTTCTCCTGCAGTGAAAGCAACAGGGTTTGTTCTGCCAGCTAAATCTGCTCCAGCAACTGGACCATCCGCATTCATGATAGTGCCCGTAAGCGGTGCAGGCAAATCGGCAATATTACTGCCACTTGGTACCCCCGTAGCAGGTGCTGAAAGAGCCAAGTCAAAAGTAAAGAGCGTACTTAGGTTTGCATTTTCACGATTTGTGATAGTTTTTCCAACTCTAAGTGCTGGGAAGTTTGGGTCTGTTGTTGGATTGAAGTAGTTAGTAAATACCAATCCGTCCAAAGTCTTTGTGTACGTATTGGCAGGAGAACCTGGAGTAATAGTAAACACCTCAACCGCTGCAACTCTTAGCGTGTACTCAGTGTTTGGAGGTGTAGGTGCAACGTTTGCAAAGTGCACTCTTAGACGAAATGACGAAGTGTCATAGGTTACGCCAGCCGCTGATGGGTTAGGAGTAGGAACAACCTCAGTCACAATCCAGTCATAGTAGCCAGCATTTAGACCTGTAGTGGCCGTAAGTGGCTCAAGAACAGGAAGTAGGTTGAGTGTTGCTGTTGCAGTAGTGCCAACGCTACCTGCCGGGATAGTTACAGACTGGTTAGCGATAGCAGGTGCTGAACCCTGTGCTGCAAAATTAAAGTTGAAGGTCATTCCTCCAGCAGGAACAGTCACACCATCTGGCATAACTAGATTCTTAGTTAGGGTTGTTGTCATTGGCGGAGTGCCCGGATCTGCAAGTGCAGGAATAGCCACACCCAGACTCATGACAAGCGCTAAACTAAGAATTAGCGCAAATTTGGTCAAACCTTTTCTCATAAAAACCTCACTAAATCGTGGAACCAGCTACGTCCATCACACAGGACTATAGCATCCGAACAAATAACCCATATATTGTAACAAATTAATCGACTAATTGCTAATTGATACTTGCGAAATCACCCTAAAGGAACAGGGGTCCCTTTAGGGTGCACTTTAAGCACACTTTGAGTAGCCGCATGACCTGCATACATGGCAGCCTGACTCGTGCTCGAGCGAGCTTCCGCATTCGGGACAAGCTCCTGCTTTATTATCCAGGGCATCAATATGACGACTTACGCCATTTGACACTTTACCTGTAGCCGCAAATTCGATAGCGTGCTCCATGGCAATACCAATCGCATCTGCACAAGAAAGTACCATTCCACCACCCTGTACCCACATTGGCGAAGGGCAACGAATGCCACGCAGCTGCACTACAAGCGAAGCTGGATCCATACCTGCACGCAAACTTGCTGAAATCATACGAGAAAGCGCCTCCATCTGCGAAGCAGCACAACCGCCACTCTTGCCCATTTGGGTAAAGACTTCACAAATACCCGTATCATCCCAGTTCACTGTCACGTAAAGATTACCGCAACCTGTCACAACCTTTTCAGTACGGCCCATGGTCACGTCAGGACGTGGGCGCGGTTCAATCTCGCCAAAATGCGCGCTATCATCTGAATCTAAGGGCTCATTGCTCATCTTTGCGGTTGCACCCGTCGTGAGTACCTGCGCGTCTTTTGATCCGTCACGGTAGATCGTTACACCCTTGACCCCTAGTTTATAGGCAAGGTCATAAACTAGACGCACGTCTTCGGCAGTTGCATAATTGGCAAAGTTCACCGTTTTCGATACTGCATTATCAACATGATCCTGGAACGCTGCCTGCATACGAATGTGCCACTCTGGACTAATATCATGTGCCGTTACGAAAACCTTGCGTAAGTCCTCTGGGACCTCATCTAAGTCCGCACAGCCACCGTGTTCTGCAATTTTCTCCATGAGTTCCGCACTATAAAAGCCACGATTACGGGCAATCTTTTCAAAAAGTGGATTAACCTCAACCAGCTTGTCATCGTCCATAACGTTGCGCACATAAGAGATTGCAAACAGGGGCTCAACGCCTGATGAGCAGCTAGCAATGATCGACAGCGTTCCTGTTGGCGCTATAGTGGTCACTGTTGCGTTGCGAATAGGCTCAGCACCAGGGGTATCATAGATGCTTCCCTTGTAGTTTGGAAAAGCGCCGCGTGTCTTCGCTAGTTCACGTGATGCTACCTTCGCCTCATCATTAATGAAGCCCATAACAAGGTCAGCCAGATTTACCGCGTCCTCACTGTCGTAAGCAATCCCTAGCATAATAAGCAGGTCTGCCCAGCCCATGACTCCTAGGCCCACCTTACGATTACCCCGTGCCAGTTCATCAATCTCTGACAGTGGGTACTTATTGACTTCAATTACGTCATCAAGAAAGCGAATTGATTTGTGGACGGTTTCGCGCAATTTGTCCCAGTCCAGCTCTACGCCTTCTTTACCACCTGCAGTGACAGGTGTGACCATGTTAGACAGGTTGATTGAACCTAAATTACAGGCCTCATAAGGCAGCAAGGGTTGCTCGCCACAGGGATTAGTTGCTTCAAATTCGCCTAAGTCTGGGGTTGGATTTGCGCGATTGATACGATCAATAAAGATAATCCCAGGATCCCCTGTTGCCCAGGCCAGATCGACAATAGTCGAATATACCTCTGCAGCATCTAATTCGCCCGCTGGTTCACCACTGCGAGGATTACGCAAAGTATAGTTCTTGCCTGCGCGCACGGCCTCCATAAAATCCTCTGTTAATGCAACACTGATATTGAAATTGTCGAAGTCGTTACCCTCACGCTTACAGGTAATGAAGTCCATAATGTTGGGATGATCAATGCGCAGCACGCCCATGTTTGCGCCGCGACGCGTACCCCCTTGCTTCACAGCCTCAGTCGCCTGGTTAAAAACCTTCATGAAAGAAATTGGCCCAGACGATACGCCCTGTGTAGTGCGCACATTATCGCCACTGGGACGCAGACGCGAGAAAGAGAAACCTGTTCCTCCGCCTGATTTGTGAATCAGGGCCGTATTGCGCACAGCCTCAAAGATCTCTTCCATCGAGTCACCTATAGGCAAAACAAAACAGGCTGACAATTGCTGCAGGTCACGCCCTGCGTTCATAAGCGTGGGAGAGTTCGGTAAAAACTCAAGATTCGTCATCAGGTCATAATATTCCAGCGCAAGGTCAGCAACCTCTTGATCACTGGCACCCCAGACCTTTTCTGCGCTGGCAATATTTTCGGCAACACGGATGAACATATCAGCAACTTCTTCTACGGGCTTACCGTTGTCATCTTTCTTCAAGTAGCGACGCTCAAGTACCGTAAGTGCATTAGGTTTGATTCTCTTATCAATTGCTCTATCGTATTTTGGCGTAGTCATTTTTGTGGATTTTGTCGCCTTCTTGTCTGTCTTTTTCGTCATGAGAACCCTTCCCAGCTTTATTGTATCTAGTTCATGCTCAACCACAAGATATTGAGCCTATGTAGATTAACTCACACTATATATGCCGTCAATAGAACATATGGGGAATTTTGAAAAAAGTTTATCAGCAAAGAATAATCGCGCAGAAGACTGCTCGCAGAAATGCCTAAGACGATGAAAGTACCCAAACGGTGCCTGGAGATTCAAAAGTGCTGGGACATATATTCTGCGCCCCAGCACTTTTGTTTAACTCTATAAGAAGGTCACGAACCCACAAAGTACAGTGAAGCAACCTTATAAGGATGGACAAATCCTACATAAGAGGCTTAGGTTACCATCCCCCACTGCCTGTCATCCACATAATTTCACTCAAAATGAACATGAAGCCAGCAAAGAGATAGAATGCCATCAACACGAAGAGCACAATGGTCCAGAAGGCCACAGAAAACCAGGCTGTCTTAAAGCCCCTTTTCGCAAGCACGGGATCCGTGTCTCTTTTAAGGAAGTACCAGATTACAGAAGCAAGCGGATTAAAGAAGATGAGTAACTTGACCCAAAAGCTGTTGTCTTGTGGAACCTGAACAGGTGCCTGAGGAAAGCCATGACTGTGAGCTGGGGCACCAGCTGCAGGTGGCACAGTCGTCCCAGGAGAAGCAGTCTGACCATATACTTGCGCAGGCTGCTGAACATCAGCAGGTGCTGCCTGTGGTTGTGGCTGCTGATGTGGTTGTGCCTCTGGCGGTACTGGTGGTGACTGTGGTGCTGGGGCGCCCGTACTTGAGGCTACTCCAGCTTGTTGATTATCTTGCATGGAACTCACTCCTTAACTTTTACAATTAAAACGTGCCAACAATTGTAACATCCTCAAGACTATGCCCAGGAAGACCCTGTTGTTATGTTAACTTCCAGAGGAACAGTAAAGTCTGGGGCGACCTTTGTCATGGCTTCTGTGACAAGACTGCTTAACTGATCACACTCTTGTGGGGGAGCCTCGAAAACTAACTCATCATGCACCTGTAAAAGCATTTGTGCCTGCAGACCCGATTCACGCAGACGGCTATCAATCGCAATCATAGCAAGTTTGATAATGTCTGCTGCAGTTCCTTGCATAGGGTGATTCATGGCCGTACGCTCCCCAAAAGCACGTAACGCCCTGTTAGAGCTGTACAATTCTGGGATATGGCGCTTTCGTCCGTAGTAAGTCGCTACCCAACCCTGCTTCTTTGCCTGATTAACGACCTGATCAAGGTAGTCTTTTACCCGGGGAAAGGTTGCGTAGTAACGGTCAATAATGTGCTTTGCTTCACCGTAACTGATGTCAAGAGCCTGTCCCAGCCCGTGGGGTCCCTGACCATAGATTATGCCAAAATTAACTGCCTTTGCTTTACTGCGTAGCGACGAATCAATATGTTTTGCGGCCTCCGCATCAAGGCCGAAGATGCGTATCGCGGTCTCTTTATGGAAGTCTTCTCCCGAATTGAAGGCGTCAATAAGTCCCGGATCTTGCGAGAGCTCCGCAAGGATGCGCAGCTCAATCTGACTGTAGTCAACAGACATCAACTTCCAGCCTTCCTTTGGAACAAAGGCCTCACGAATACGTCTGCCCAACTCTGTCCGGATGGGAATATTTTGCATATTTGGATTCGAGGAAGAAAGTCTACCTGTTGTAGTCACTGTCTGATTAAAGCTTGTATGGATGCGTCCATCTGAAGCAATCAGCTTTGGCAATGCTTCTAGATAGGTACTTTGTAACTTTGCGGCTTCACGATATTCGATAATCTTTTCTGCAATGGGATGATGAGCCTTTAGCTCAGTCAATACCGCTGCATTGGTTGACCTGCTTGTGCGCGTCTTCTTAATAACAGGCAAACCTAAATGGTCAAAGAGGATTTCAGCAAGCTGTTTTGGGGAATCAGGGTTGAAATCACTTGTCCCCGCAAGTTCAAACACTTCTGCACGTAGGTTCTCGATACGAACACGTCCGTACTGAGCAAGTTCCTCCAGCTTATCCGTATCAACGCAAATACCTAGGTGCTCCATGCGAGCAAGCACAGGAATCAAGGGCAATTCGATAGTGCGATAAAGCTCAAGTGAGTCATCTTTCTCCAGGCAAGCCTCAAGAATACCTGCTAGTCGGGCAATCGTCTGTGCTCTTTCTGTGACACGATCAGCCGCCAAACTATCATCTTCGTTCTGATTAGCAGATGCATCCAAGTCCGCGCCAGCATACTCCTGCGCTAGCTCTTTTAGACTAAAATCATTTTTGTTCGAGGCAAGCAAGTATGCTGCTACAGAGAGGTCAAAGTCCCCTTCTGAGCAAAGTTTTCGCATATCTACCGCATCTGAAGTCTTTTTATCTGAGCCCGCCAACAGAGCGTAAAGGGCCTTTAAGTCTAGGGCAGCAAGCTTCTCTTCGGTCTGAAAAAACTGTGCCAGATCATCGACTATTGAAGGTGCCTGCAGAATCACAGGGCTACCCTTATCAGGGCTTGCACCCACAACAGCAAGTATTTGCTCGTTATCAAATAGGGTATCACCTGAAGAATCAACGGTGACCCCCTTGTAAGGAGACTCTAGGGCAACTGTGCTCTCAAGAGAACTGCTTTCTGCATCCGAATCAAAGGAAGCAGCAGATACATCACCTGCACCTGATTCAAAGCCTGCGCTAGAGTAATCCTTTTTGCCCTGTACCTTTTCGTCACTTGTAGAAAACTCTCCAGCATTTTTGCTGAACTTAACCATCCATCCTAAGGCAGACCGTAGACCATAGTGCATAAAGGCATCTTTAATATCATCTGTAGTGTAATCACCAAAGGTAAGACTGACAAGATCAATATCTAGTGGCACATCGCACTGAATTGTCGCAACAAACCGTGAAACCTCTGCTGCTTCTTTATATTCAACCAAATTCTTTCCGGCCTTACCGCTGATTTTGCCTTCAGCTGCGGCTTTTAGCACTTCTTCTAGGGTGCCGAACTCTGTAAGCAATTTCGCTGCAGTTTTTTCGCCTACACCAGGAACCCCAGGAATATTGTCGCTGCTGTCCCCCTTCAAGCCCAGAAAGTCCACAATTTGTCCTGGGGTAACCCCAAAACGCTCTTCGACTTCTGCAGGACCAATAATGCAAGGGCCATCTGACCCTCGTCCTTGCGAAATAACCTTTGTATTGTCCGTTATTAGCTGGTAGGCATCACGGTCACTTGTCGCCAAAAATATCTGCAAGCCTGCTTGCTCCCCCTGCAGCGAAAGCGTTCCTAATATATCGTCACCCTCGATGTGCGGCACACAGGCCACTGGAACACGCATGGCTTCTAATAGTTCTTTTATTATAGGAAACTGTGCCTTCAAGTTAGGATCAGTCGGAGGACGCTGAATTTTGTACTGTGCCAAGGCTTCAATGCGAGCGGTCGCCTTCCCTTCATCAAAGGCGACTACCAAGGCATCAGGACGAAGCAAACCTAAGGTCTTCGACAGCATAGAAAAAAAGCCAAAAACAGCGTTAGTTGGCTGCCCATCAGGGGATGTCAGAGGTGCCTGCATTGCATGAAATGCTCTATGCATCCATGAATGTCCGTCGATAATAAGAACTTTTTTCTGTTTCATATCACAATGCTACCAGATACTACAAGACTTTCCCGCGTAAGCCTCTGGCGCAATGCCCGAGCAAACCCCAGTAACTATTTAGACGGACATAACACTAACTGAAAAGAGCCAGCCTGCCTATTATTACCCAGTACAGACCCAAGAAACCCGCTACCGACAACGCTGCCGCAAAAATCCATTCGTAGGCTTTCATTATGGGACGTGCTCCCTTTTTCCGCTGATTATAAATAAAGATACCTAAGGCTGGGACGAAAAGTAGACAAGTAAAAGCCATATAATCAAGCCCTGCACCATAAAGCAACCAGATTGCATAAATACTGGCGACTACACCAATGAATAACTGCAGCACACGTCCCTGCGTGGCTTTCTTCTGTCCTAACATGTACTTTACCTGGAAGAAAGCACTGAAAGCATACGGGAAAAGGATAGCGCTTGATGCCATAGTGTAGCCAAATTCATAAGCATTGTAAGCAAAGAATACCAGAATGAGAAAGAGCTGAATAATAAGATTACTTGCTACCAGTGAGAATACAGGAGTCTCATTCTTATTCAACTTAGCAAAGGCTGGTGGAAATAACCCTTGCTTTGCTGCCAGATAAGGAGTCTCTGCTCCAAAAAGCGTCCATGCTAACCAGGCACCCGAGATCGAAATAATGACGCCTGCGTTAATAACGACTGCACCCCATTCCCCTACAATACTTTGCAAAATGACTGCTGTAGCTGGGAAGGTATCAATAGCTGCAATATCGGTCTGCGCCATGACCCCAAGTGAACATACAGTGAAGACCATATACAAAACAATAACAGCAAGCAGACCAATAATGGTTGCACGACCTACATCCCCTTTGTTGCGCGCACGGCTAGAGAACAGCACCGCACCTTCAATCCCAATAAAGGCCCATACTGTTGCAAGCATAGTGGATCGCACTTGTTCTAGAATTGAGGGGACCTCTCCCACATTATGTGCCCACGAAATCGCCTGTAGCCCACCTAAAAAAGAGTCAGCAAAAGTTTGGAAATTGAAAGCGACAACTACAATAATTGCAAAAAGAATAAGAGGAATCGCCTTTGCAATAGTTACTACTAAGTTGACTAAGGTTGCGCCCTGCACCCCTCTGACAATTAAAAAGTGCACTAACCAAAGAACCGCAGACGCTAGCACAATACCTAAAACCGTCGGACCGCCATCACCAAAGATCTGAATGTTATTGGGCAAAAAGAACTGGATAGCAGACAGCAACCCCACAGCATAAGCAACATTGCCCAGCAGCGCACTGATCCAATAAGCCCAAGCATTATTGAAGCCCCAATATTCCCCAAAACCTTCACGGGCATAGCTAAAAACGCCACCCTCAAGATCAGGTCTTCGATTTGACAGATTCAAGAAAGAGTACCCTAGAGCAATCATGCCCACGGCAGTAATAACCCAGGCAATAATGATTGCAAGGCCACCCGCACCCTGAGCCATGTTCTTCGGCAGATCAAAAACGCCTGTCCCGACCATTGAGCCCACGACAAGGGCAATAAGTCCCCCTAGGCCTACAGCCTTAATAGTAGTTTTATTTTTATCTGACATGGCACTTCCCCTTCCAACTTCCCCCTAATGGCAGAATACCCATGGATTCACTGGAAACACTTTGCTCTGTGTCTTCTCATCTATTGTAGTTAATTATGTAGGATTTGTAAATATTATATGTAATCTGTATCCAATCAATCCTCATCTCTCGCAAATAATACACTCTAGGGGCAATGTTAAAATGAAGCTCATGTTTTAGTTCAATCTGGCTGCTATTTAACTCAGATGTTAAGGGGTTCCACATGAAAGCTTTGTTTGCTGGTCAAGGATTTGGATTTTGGTATAAAGCCGCACGCCCCATCTCCTTTGGACAATCGGTTATGCCCTACGTATTAGGGGCACTGCTTGGCTTAAGTACTCTAATTTATGCTGGTGCGAACACGGGGATAGATTTTGGAATTAGTGGACTTGGCATTCTTTCAGGGGTCACTTCTGCGGGAATCCTGGGAATTGCCGCCGGAATCCTTACAGGAATCATAGGACTTGCCGGTGTTATTTTTGCCCATGCTGGCATGAACTTGCTTGACGATTACTTCGACATGAAAAAAGGTGCTGTTGAGCGTCGCGAAGAATTGCTTGATGGTGGCTTTCGTGCCCGTCTAGGAAAATGCAGTTACCTAAAAAGTGGAGAGGTTACTCTGGATGACACTAAGCGCGCTGCACTTACTTTCCTCGGGCTTGCCCTTAGCTTAGGTGCAGTCACCTTTGCTCTGCGCGGATGGGAAGTTCTCATCTTTGCAGGGATCACCTTAGTGCTAGGGGTCTTTTATGCAGGCCCACCCTTACGCTTAAGCTACCGCGGCTTTGGGGAACTGGTCATCGGTTTTCTTTTTGGACCTGTTCTTGTTACAGCATCCTCTTTCCTTGTGAGTGGCCAGATTACACCCTTGGCATTATTTAGCTCTGTTCCCATTGGTCTACTTGTTGCAAATATCGTTCATATCCACGCTGTCATGGACTACGGTCCTGACCTAGCGGCACAGCGCAAAACGCTTCCTATTCTACTGGGATCGGAGCGCGCTGGTGTTGTAATGAACATCATCTTTGTCGTTCTGGCCCAATTGACTATTCTTGTCGGTATCGCACTAGGTTTCTTGCCTATTGCAGCGCTACTTGTTGCACTAACTTATCCGCTAAGCCTCGTCTTTATCAAGCTTGCCCTGGACTATGTAAAGAATAAAGACAGCAAGGAAGCAGCCTTTGAGCCTAAAAAATGGATGGGGAACTTTGGTGACTGGGAAAGTTTCCGCAAGGATGGTCTTGACTGGTTCATGTCAAGATGGCTGACTGCCAGAAACCTTGTAATGCAACTTACCCTTGTGCTTGCAATTGCTGCCTTTACCCCTTGGTACCTATAAGATATATTCTACGCAAAGATAAAGAGAAGGAGCGTCAATGTCACAGCTTAAATCACTTCCCTACTTTATGGGCTGGTTTTTTCAGGTCAGAATCCTGGGAAAGCGCAAGCCATTACAGTCGGTCGTATTCATTACTGACCGCTGCAACCTAGAGTGCAAGCACTGTGCTATTGTTCGCGAGGGTCGTGACAGTCGTTCAAAGCCACTCACCCAAATACTTGATGAGCTAAAGTATTGCTATGACAAAGGTAGCCGCATCATTGACCTTCAGGGCGGAGAGCCATCCATGTGGACAGACTCATCCGATGAGGCGAAGGCTCTTAACGACGGTGAGACTGCTGACATTAATACCCTTATTCGTATGGCGAAACAGATAGGCTTCTTTTCTACAACGGTAACTACTAATGCACAAATGCCCATCATTGCGCAGTCTGACCTTGTCTGGGTGAGCATTGACGGTGCTCAAGAGTTTCACGATGGCCAGCGAGGTGAAGGTGCTTTTGAGCGTACAATGAAAAATATTCGTGCAAGCGATCATCCAAAGCTTAATGCAAACATGTGCATTACAAATGAGAATTGGCAAGACTTTGAAAAAGTTGCACAAATCGTTAAAGATACCCCGCAATTAAAAAAGATGGCCTTCTCTTTTTATACACCTTTTGAAGACACTGGCTTGACTCCTACGCCAGAGCAACGCAGCAAGGTTATCGACCAAGCAATTGCTTTGAAAAAATCAGGGTTCCCCCTTATGAACTCACTGCCAGCTATCGAGTTAATGCGTGATCCGCAAAACTATGTCAATAACAGCCAGTGCTGGATTAGTAACTTTATTATGAGCGACGGCACAAAACTCGACACCTGCCGTGGTGAAGAAACTGACGTCTGCAAAGAGTGCGGTTTTGGCATGGCAGCTGAAATGTATCTGCTGTGGAGACTCAGCCCAAAGATGATCAAGGGGGCCTTAGCTGCACGTAGCTAGGCAACTAATCGGTACGATATAGGTGCCGGCGATGTATTAGTAGTCTAGTCAAATGAGGGCAGCTAGCCTACTGGACCAGCAATCTGACTAACTATAATTGGTAGCAGCACCGTCTGCAGAGGGGGCACTGCCCTCATCTGCGGCGGCAGGCAACAACTTTGCCAAAGGAGTCTTCTCCAACAACTTTGGGATTGACTTATCAAGGGCTGGAATACTTGGTGCCTGATGAAGCCATGCTTCCATGCCTTTTCCTAGTGCTAGGGTCGAAGCGTAAGCAACAGCAATCTTTACTGGCCATCTTAAGGGACGCATAAGTCCCCTTGTCGCAGAACGAGCTGCTGCCCGTGAAGTATAGGCACTGAAAACCACTACGGCCGCCTCTACTAGGCGCTTCAAGGTAAGCTCTTCGCCATAGATAAACGCAAGCTGAAGCACCATCTTTATTTGATTGAGAGTCATTGCGGGCAAGTCTGCTCCCGGCATAAAAAACACTGCTGCAATAATGGCATTTTGACGTGCGGTCGCATTGATTACTGACTGCGAAAGAGCTGGCCTCATAAAATTGAAGTCCGTCGCAAGCGACATGCGATGCTCGCTAAGCGCGTCTGCAAACCAGCCAGAAATCTGAGCAATCATACTATCAGTATTTCGAGCGCTCGCGACATCAAGAATGCTAATATCGTAGGCCTCCGCAGCCTCACGGCGCAAACCTTCTTCTACTACCACCAAAGTAGGCAGTCCCAAATCCTTCGATTGGCTGATCATCGTAGCCGCACTATCTGGGCGATGCAGGACAAAAACCAAAGCACTGTAGCTGATCTGGTCCCCTAACACCATACTATCGCTAAGAACATGCACAAGAACACGTGATTTCGTACTGTTAGGCTTAAACTGCTCCACAACCGAATCAAGGCATCCGTCGCTGATTCGCGGGTCAATGAAGATCCCAATTTTGAGCTCTTCATTGCGCAGGCCCAAATAGGATCTTGCTTGCTTCAAAACGTTAAGAGGCTGTACAGGCAAAGAGCGCAAGTAGCGCGGCGCGGCTAAAGCAGTGCCTAGTAAGCCACCACGTTGCTTTACGCCTGTTCCCAGAGTGCCTGCAGTAGTGACGATACCACCTCTACTGCCTCTGCTGATGCTAAATAGTGATGTCATGGGCACCTCCTCTAGTTTGTGCCTGATAGGGGCGTCTGCTCCATACGGAAAGCAATAGGCCACAGGCTAAGATATTAGTAACGATAGCAGATAAACCGTAACTCATAAAGGGCAAGGGGATTCCCGTAATTGGCATAAGCCCCATAGTCATACCAATATTTTGCATAATCTGGAAGGCCCACATACAAACTATTCCTCCACAAATTAATGTCCCAAAAAGGTCACTTGATGAGGCCCCAATTGACAGGGCTATGACTAGCAAAGCTATATATAGTCCAATAAGAACAATGGCGCCGACAAAACCTAACTCTTCTCCCAGTACACTAAAGATGTAGTCAGTTGCACGCTCTGAGATAAAGTCTAACTGTGACTGAGTGCCTTCACCCATACCTTTGCCTGTGATACCGCCTGACCCAATAGCAATTTTTGACTGATTCAAGTCATAGCCGGCACCCATTGGATCTGATTCCCCCTGATCCCAAAAAACTGCCAATCGATTAAGCTGATAGGTTCGCAGAAGTAAGTAGTCGTCTCTTTCATCACTCCAGGTAAGCTGGTTAATCCCGTAGACAGCTGCAATGGCCACAATACCACTCAAAATAAGAATAGCCATATAGCGCAATTTTGCGCCCCCTAGGAAAAGCATCCCTATCATGACTACCAAAAATACAAGACCCGTACCTAGGTCTGGCTGGGTCATAACTGCAAAGAAGGGAATGAGTGACAGTCCTACTACCTTAGCAAAACTACGCCAATCATCAAGCTTGCCCCCGTAACGCGAAATAATTGCAGCCAGCAAGACTATGGTCACTATCTTTGCAGGTTCAGAAGGTTGCAAAGATAAGGCGTCGACACCTGGGACACCAATCCAGCGTGTTGCCCCACTGATCTCTCGTCCAATAAAAGGTATCCGCGGGGAAACTAGCAGAAAGATATTCAATGCAAAAAGAGGAAGTAGCCAATGCTCAAATTTACGGTAATCAAAAAGCCATACAACAGCCATTAAGATTAGACCTAGAGCAACCCCTTGCATCTGACGCGCCCAGCTACCGTCACCACGTACAGCGGTCTGCAGAAATATTGCACCATAGGTCAGAACCAAGATAAGGGTCACCAGCAATGCTGGATGCACCCACCTATTCAGTATGCCTTTAATGTCGATCATGCTAAATGCTGCCTAATGCCTGTCTCTTAAGTCCTGTCATGAGATACTTCCGCTATCTTGATGGGTCTACTGAATCGACCCATCCTTCCTCTACATCGAAGATTTCTGCAAAGATTTGCCTCACGGCAGGAGTAGCAATACCCCCATCAGAATGCTCTGTCATAACTACTGCCAAATACTGCGGATCATTTGCCGGAGCATAGCCCACAAACCAATTATGGCTATCACGATCACGTTCACCTGTTACCGGGTCTCTGCGACCTGTTTCAGCTGTACCTGTCTTACCTGCAACAGGTACGGGAAATCCGCGAAAGGCTGGGCGTCCCGTGCCGCGTGTGACCACAAGACGCAGAGAGTCCTGAACGATCTCTACGGCCTGATCACTGACCTCTGGTTGATGCTCGCTCTCTTCTGGCTGCATTTCACGAATGACTTCCCCTCTGCTGTCACGAATTGAATGTAGTACCTGTGGACGCAATGCAGTTCCCCCCGTAACAAAGGGAATATGAGAATAAGCAACCTGTAACGGAGTCGCCAGCATATCACCTTGACCAATAGACATATTGACCGTGTCTCCCGCAATCCACTGACGATACTCGGGAAAGTCTCTATTCCACTCATACTTCCACGCTGCGTCAGGAACACGTCCCTGCCTTTCGCCTGGCAAATCAATACCTGTGCGTCTACCATAACCAAAGCTACGGGCAGCCTCCTGGATGTCTTCCTCCCCATCTGCGTACCAACGATGATGAAAGTGACGACCCATTTCATAAAAAGGAATATCGCAGGAATCGTAGTTTGCACGGTAAAGGCTAGTTCCGCCATGACCCGTACGCAACCAACAACGCCACGGCCACTGGTCACCAAAGCCTGTCCAGGTACCTGTACACACAAAAGTTGTGCTGGAATTCCATCCTAACCGATCCACAGCTGCAACAGTCATAAATGACTTGAAGGTCGATGCCGGCGGATACTCTGAGCTTATCGCGCGGTTATTTAGAGGGAAATTCGAATCTGGGTCGACAAGCTCATCCCAGCGTTCTTGGGGAATCCCTCCAATAAATTCTCCTGGATAGTAGGTTGGATAGGAGGCAAGGGCAAGTACTGCACCCGTATTGGGATCCAGAACCACAGCAGAAGCCCCTTGCGCGTCCGTGTAGCCCCTTCTCTGCGCAACACGCAAGGCCTCACGCAGAGCCTCTTCTGCAGCCTTCTGTATATAAAGATCAATCGTTAGATAAATGTCTTGACCCGGAGTAGGGTCTGTTTCCTCTATCACGCGCTGCATGCGTCCCTGCGCGTTTACCTCAAGGGTTCGTGTGCCCCGCACCCCCTGAAGGATGTGCTCGAAAGACCTCTCGACTCCTGTCTTTCCTACAATATCGCTGGGTAAATAGTCCGCAAAGGCCTCTGATTCTAGCTCTGCATCAGAGACGCCTCCTGTATACCCCAATACGTGAGCTGCAACACTACCATGAGGATATTCACGCACAGCACGGGCTTCAACCTCTACCCCTTCGAATTTTTCATTATGCTCGACAATATAGGACACTGTCTCCATGGGCACATCTATTGCGACCAGACGCAGCTCTAAGGGACCTTCTCTTGTTGTGGTTAGACGATTAACAACATCCTCTGTGGTCAAATCAAGCGTATCCGCAAGACGCTGCACCCACTCTTGCTGAGATGAGGTCAGATTATCAAAGTCTTCATAGCCATCAATACGCAAAGCAGGGGCGGTTACCGCCATTGTAGGACGATTAGTTACCAGTTCTCTGCCTTCACGGTCAAAGATGCGGCCTCTAATAGCCTGGGTAGTAGTTACCCGGTGCAAGTTACTATCTGCACGAGCCTGGAAGTCTTCATGCTGAATAATCTGCAAAGTCCACAAGCGGAAAATCAGCACAACACCAATGGCTAGCACTACTAGTCCTAATACAAGCAGCCTTTTATTTACGACTGAATCTACACCCATGTTACCTAAACACCCACCTTAAGTTATCCTCTTGAAGGTGTTTGCTTCTGCACTTGAGCCTTTGCGCAAAAACTTTGTAAGCATAGGGAAACTAATCAGCGCAATAAGCATTGCATACAGTACACCTGGCAATGCGCGCGTTGCAAGTGCCCCAAAAAAGCTCATGGGAAATCCCAGTGCTGTAATCATAATCAAGTAGATAGTTTCTGCAACAAGACTTGCAACACCCAGTACGGTAATAGGCAAAAGCCATGAGTGCGCAAAGATTTGTTCTTTTAGGATGCCTGCTACAAAGCCTGTTATGGTAAGGGCAAGCGCCATAGGCCCCACAATCATTGTCCCAATAAGATCAAAAAGCAAGCCCGCAATAAATCCAACAATGGTGCCCTCTTTACTGCCACGTATAAAGGCAATAACAATAACAGCCACCATTAAAAAGTTTGGCGTCACACCAAAAATGATCAGTGACGGAGCAAAGATAGCCTGAAGCAGTAATGCACCTAGTAACGTCAATGCTGTTGTAGTAAAACGTCCCATTACTAGTTACTTCCATCTTCTGAAGGGGCGGGCAGTTCGGGTTCAGGCAGATTATCAATACTTGGGGGTGCTTCAAGCAAAATGAGCACCTCTTCAAGTCTGTCCATATTTGCAGTTGATCTAACTGTTATCGACTGATAAAGAGTGTTATGGTCCCCATCAGTGCGAATGACCTCACCCAAGACAAGGCCTTTTGGGAATACCCCACCAAGGCCTGAAGTTAAGACTACATCACCTGGCTCGACCAAAGCATCAACGGGCACAAAGTTCATGCGCAGCTCTCCGTCCAATGATCCCTGAACAGTGCCTAGATGGCGTCCTCGTTGCACTAAGGCCGCGACTCCACTGCTCTGATCAGTAATAAGACGTACCTTGCTGTAATTGGGCCCAACCTCGATGGTAACACCCAGTAGACCCTGCTGAGTCACTACGGGCATAGCTAAGCCAACCCCATGATGAGTCCCGCGATTTAGGACAATGATTTTTTCATAGCTACTACTAGGAAGTCCTATTACAGTCGCTGGCAGCAGAGCACTATCTGGCGTACCCGTAGGCACATCACTCATAAGCCCAGTAAGACGCTCATCCAGCAAGTTCACTTCTTCTAGTTCAATTACACGCGCGCGTAATTCATCATTTTGCTCACTTAGAGCCCTCAGTTGGCTGCGCGATACACCTAAATCACCCGCCCAATTGAAGAAATTACGAACAGGAGAGGTAACCCAAGTACCAGCTGCACCAAGCGGAGTAGTGACTGTCTGAACACCTATGCGCACACCGTGCAAAGGACCCCCTTCTGGGGCCTCACGAAACCATAAAGTCGTAATGATAAGGGAGAGAATAATCAGCCCAATTAGCCAGCCATAAGGCTTACGGGGGGCACCATCATCTGAAGGATTCAGATGATCATTATTACCACCATAACCATAGCGCATACGTCTGCGCGCACTGGGCCTGCGTGCGCGTGTTGAACCACTGGTCTTATTACGCAGGTATGAACCGGGTCTTCCGAATCCTTTAGAGGTAAGGGGGCTCACTGTTGTCTGACCTGTCTAAATTTCTGCCTGAGTAGGACCCAACAGGACAGCGCTAGCGCGTTCCCTGAAGAACCTTCTTCAGCACGTCAATTTCTTCCAAGGCATGGGCTGAACCCATTACTACGTTAGTCAGTGCTGTTTCAGATACGTGGACAGGCATAGAGGTCTCATAACGCAGACGGTCATCAAGGCCACGCAATAATGCACCACCACCAGTAAGCACGATACCAAATTCCATCAAGTCGCTTGCCAGTTCTGGTGGCGTACGTTCCAGCGTACGCTTTACCGCATTGATAATGTCAAGAATTGGACCTTCTAGTGCGTCACGAATCTCTTCTGATTCCATAATGACAGGACGCGGAATACCCGTTGCAAGGTCTAGGCCGCGAATCTCTACGTCAATCTCTTCTTCTAACGGCCATGCAGAACCAATCTCAATCTTCAGTTCTTCTGCAGTGCGCTCACCAATCGCTACGTTATACGTGCGCTTTACATAGTTAATGATTGCCTCGTCAAACTCATCTCCAGCGGTACGGCTTGACTCAGAAGCTACAATGCCACCCAGCGATACTACCGCAACTTCAGTAGTTCCACCGCCAATGTCTACTACCATCGACCCCGTGGGCTCCTGAATAGGAAGTCCTGCACCAATAGCTGCAGCCATAGGCTCTTCAATCAAATATGCCTGACGGGCACCTGCTGTCATGGTTGCCTCAAAGACAGCGCGCTTTTCAACCTCTGTCACGCCAGAGGGGATGCACACTACAACACGGGGCTTTGACTGCCACAGGAACTTTCTATCACGAACCTTGTTAATGAAGTAGCGAAGCATGGCCTCTGTTACGTTGAAGTCTGCAATTACTCCATCACGCAAGGGGCGAATAGCTGAGATACTCGAGGGAGTACGTCCAATCATGCGCTTTGCCTCGACACCAACTGCCAAGACGCGTCCGCTGTCCTGCTCAATAGCAACTACACTAGGCTCCACCAGTTGAATGCCATGCCCGCGAACAGACACTAGCGTGTTAGCTGTACCTAAGTCAACCGCTATATCACTGGCACTAAGGCCCAGTATATCTTTTAAAAAGGACAAGACAGGTGCTCCCTTCGCATTATCACAGTACCCTTAAGTATAGCGAACAAAGCACCCTAGGTGCTCAGACTCGTCATCGTTTAGGCCTTTGAAATGAACACGTAACCTAATAACGTTACCACTTTAAAGATTTAGCCCTTTGTTTAACCCTTTGGATTCTGGTCACCTAAAGCGCTCCGTACAACCACTAGGCCCCAATTAGGGCTTCGGCAAACTCTTCTGGATTAAAGGGGCGCAAATCTTCTATGGACTCCCCTACCCCTATACGCACTATGGGCACTTTTAACTCACGGGCTATAGGTAAAGCAATGCCACCCTTTGCGGTACCATCAAGCTTCGTCAAGATAAGGGCATCAACCGAAAGTAGCTTATTAAATTCTCTTGCCTGAACAAGTCCGTTTTGACCCGTGGTCGCGTCGATGACCAGCACCGTAAATGTCGGTGCAGTGCTTTTCTCACGGGTTACCCGCTGCACTTTTTCAAGTTCGCGCATAAGGTCAGGTGAGGTATGCAAGCGTCCCGCAGTGTCAATCAAGGCCAAATCTGCACCCATCTCCTGGGCGGCCTCTACCGTGGCATAAGACACACTGGCTGGGTCAGTTCCGCGATCACGCCTTACAATTTCTACACCTGCGCGCTCTGCCCAAATATCTAACTGTTCTGCGGCTGCCGCACGGAAAGTATCTGCACTACCTAAAATTACCTTACGTCCTGCGTCTACTGCCTGTTTCGCTAACTTGCCTGTGCTAGTAGTCTTGCCCGTACCATTAATGCCCACCATAAGAATGGTCACCGGACTAAATTGAAAAGGATCCCCTGCCGTTTCAAATTCACTAGCAATGATTTCTATCAGTAGTTCACGTACGCCATCCATGTCCCCTATAGCACGCGCAGCAACCTGCTCCCGCAGTTTCGAGACAATGTCCATGGTAGGCTCAAAGCCAAAATCTGCTGAGATTAGCGTTTCTTCCAATTCGTCATAAAAGTCATCGTCGATTTCAACAACACGACCCATCAGGGTGTTAAGCTGTCCACCAAGTCTCTCGCGGCTCTTTGCCAGACCTGAAGATAAACGTTCTTTCCAGCTACGATTACTGCTCATAATGGGACGACTCCTTTCCCTGGACGGGGTGCGATTGTGCGTGCACTAAGACAGGTATGTCTTATGCTACTGATTTATGCTGTTTAGGGCTTGCTCTAAACGTTGACTGACAAGCTTTGACACACCGTCTGCCTGCATTGACACACCATAAAGGGTGTCTGCCATTTCCATAGTGCGGCGCTGGTGAGTAACAATCAAGAACTGCGTATCTTTGCGCATACTGTTAATGAACGCTACAAAGCGGCGAAGATTACTGTCATCTAAGGCCGCCTCAACCTCGTCTAAGATATAGAAGGGGCAAGGACGACTACGGCTGAGTGCAAAAAGCATTGCAAGTGCCGTTAGTGCTTGCTCCCCACCTGAAAGAAGCGACATTTTCTTCAGGCGCTTCCCGCGCGGCTGAACATAAAAGTCCACTCCCGTTTCGTCAGGATTGTCAGGATCAGTCATAAGTAACTGTGCGCGACCACCTGGGAATAGTACTGAGAAGATATCCTGGAAGTGCTTATCTACCTCTTCGAAGGTAGTCAGGAATCGCTCCTTCATTTTACGATCAATCGCTGCAACCACCTTATTAAGTGCTGTTGCCGCTGCCTTCAAGTCGCTAATCTGACTATGCATGAATTCGCTACGAGCCTTCAAAGATTCAAACTCTTCATGGGCAACAGGATTGATTGCACCCAATTTGCCCAGTCGCTTGCGCAAGGCAAAAGCATGATCTTCTGTAATGTGACGATTTTCTACTGCAGGCAAGGTCAAGGCCATTTCTAGCGGAGTATGGTGCTCTTCTACAACAGTACGTACTGCCTGATTAACCTTAATTTCACACTGCCCTTTGCTTACACGAACCTCGCTCAGTACTGCTAGTCGCTCTTCAACTATGGCCGCTGTCTTACGAACAGCGTCCTGGGCATCTGATACGGTTTTACGCAGGGTCGCACTATCAGCCTGCTCGAAGCTTGCGCGATCACGCAACATGATACCCCACTGTTGAGCACGCTCTAGGAGCAGTGTAAAGTCCTCATGAAGTGGTGCTAGTCTGTCGCGAAGTAACTCTAGTGCAATCTCTAGCTGCTTGCTAGTCGTTATCGTTAGTTCAAGTTGCTCAACCTCTGCTGAAACCTGGGTGAGGCGTGTGCGTAACTGACTAATGCGTTCACTGGTTGTGGCAATATCTACCTGACAGTCATTAGTGACCTTATTAGCGCCCATTTCTTCCATAAACAGCGTTTCGCGCTGGCTTGTCGCTTTTTCCTGGGCTTCGGTTAACCCAGCAAGGCGTTTCTCAGCCTCTTCGCGCTGCTCATCAATTTCTATCAGCTGTGGCTCATGGATGCCAATCTCGCGCTCTATGCCTTTTAGCTTGCGCTCTGCCTCTATTTGCTCACGATCCTGCTTTGAAATCTGAGCCTCTAGTCGACCAATCTCTGCACGCAAAGAGTCATGCTCACCAGCAATAGCGGCACCTTTTTGATTAAGATCAAGAGCATCTGATTGAGCTAGCTTTAGCGCGTCTTCTGCAAGTGCCACTTCGCCTTCTGCGCTAGCTAAGGCCTGGTCAAGTCCATCCATGCCTTCACGCAGCTCTACTTCGCGGCGTTTTCTTGTCAGTACGCTTGCGCTTACTTTGCCTTCTGCTGTAACCGCTTCTGCATCACTGTTTGTACCACTCGTTACCGGAGAAAGCACCAGCTTGCCACTAGGCCAGACCACAGACCCATCTGCTGTCACAAAGCGACAGTGAGGATTCTTTTCTGCAGCGGCGATGGCTTCCTGTAAAGTTTTCACCAGATAAACGTCACCAAGCAAAGACTCTACTGCAGGAACAAATCGGTCTTCTATATCCAGCGCGTCCATGAGGGACGTACCACTACGTGACTTTACCTTATCGGCGGCCTTGCTAAACTTCGCTGAATCCTTTTTTGTCGTAGCCTGTGCATCTTCACGTGCCTGACAGCTAAGAGGGATGACCGATATTTCCCCGCGGGGTGTACCTGTCTTATCTAATACGTTGCCCAGCTCTATAGCTGCCTGCCAGTCTTCTACAAAGACAGCGTTTACATCACTGCCCAGCAATGCTTCCACAAAGGGCTCTGTCAGTCCTGAATCTGGTTTTACCCGCAAGTGATTGATGATCGGCCCCAAATAGCCCTCTGGTTTTTCTGCCAAGCTGGCAAGACTAGTTAGGGCGGGCGAGGCTGATTCGAAAGCACGATCAATCTCTTCGATTGCCTGTAACTCTGCACGTGCAGCAAAAAGGGTCTCGCGCGCGGCTTCTGCATCACGCCTCCGTGTCTCAACCACACGAACACGCTTATCTACATCTGCAGAGGCCAAGGTGCGTTCACGCTGGCTCAGTGCCCACTCTGCTTCCAGAGTGTCAAAACGTGTTCTGCGTGTGCCTAGGGTGTCACGCAGTGCTGCTGCCTCTTGCTCTAGGCCTTCGCAGCGCTCTTGCAGCAAGTCGCGCTGAGTTAATAGCGAAGCTAGGGCTTGATCGTTTTTCAGCGCACGTTCATTGCAATCTTTAACCTGGGCAGATGCCTGGCGAACCTCTGTAACTAACTGAGACAGCTGTGCGTCTGCATCCACACGGGCGCGTTTTGCCGCCTCAGAACTGCGGCGAGCTTCTGCTAGCTGCTGGTAGAGAACTTCTAACTTTGTATCAGCTTCTGCACGCTCACCTGCCAGGCTGTCACGCGTTTCACGCGCCTGACCAACACGCTTTTCAGCAGTATGCATAGTTTGGCGCAGTTCAGAAAACCGGGACACAAGATTCTTGCCTTTTTCGTCTAGCAGTAACTTACCACCCTCTAGACGTTCTACTATTTTTTCGCAGCGACGACGCTGTTCACCAATATCACCTACGAAGAGTCCCTTTTCCTCCAGCATGTGCTGAAGTTTTTCAAGCTCTTTTTGACGTTCGCTGTGATCAAAGCGTGCAAGTTCGAGCGCTGCGTCTGCCTCTTTTTCGCGCTTTGCAACTTGCTCAAATTCTGTCTGAAGTATACGCAAGTCATCTACTGCCAGCGCTACTTCAACTTCGCGCAGCTCACGACTAAACTCTGCATGCTTTACTGCCTTGTTCGCCTGACGTTCTAGAGGCCTTAATTGGCGGTCAATTTCTGCTGCAATATCGCTAGCCCGCGATAGGTGACCGTCAAGACCCTTCAGCTTACGCAGAGCACGCTCTTTACGCTTTTTGTGCTTTAGCACACCAGCAGCCTCTTCAATCAAGGCACGGCGCACCTCAGGTCGGGCATCTAGCACCTCTGCCAGGCGCCCCTGACTAATGATTGAATGGGCTTCGCGTCCCAGACCACTGTCATGCAGCAGGTCTAAGATATCCATAAGTCGCGTTGGACTTTGATTGATTAAATATTCACTTTCACCGCTGCGGTACATGCGGCGGGTAATGGTAATCTCGCTGAACTCCAGTGGCAGATAACCATCACTGTTATCCAGCACCAAATCAACCTCTGCGACCCCTACAGCCTGACGCGCGCTTGAGCCAGCGAAAATAACATCTTCCATGGACTGGCCGCGTAGGGATTTTGCGCTTTGTTCTCCCAGCACCCACAGCACAGCGTCTGTGATGTTACTTTTACCTGATCCATTTGGCCCGACGACACAGGTAACCCCTGGCTGCAGCGCCAGCAGACTACGGTCTGCGAAAGACTTGAATCCCTTTAATTTGAGTGATTTTAAGTACAAAGAACTCTGTTCCGACTATGTTCTCTTGAGTGTCATCATAACCCTCAAAGTTTAACATAAAAGAATCCCTGTAGCGTAAGTCCACTACAGGGATTCTTTCTTTGGTAATGTCTTAGAAAACCAGGTCGGTCAGCAACTACTTAGTTGTCCTGAACTGCAGTCTTGCCGCCAACAATTGCTTCCATAACTTGTTGACGTAGGTCGCCCATGGCACCTGGTGTTCCGTTTAGCATGATGGTAGAGGTCTTACCATGCTCGCCTAAGCGCTGGAGTGTATCCATATACTGGTTCAGCATCAGCAGATTCAGAACTTCTTGTTCGTCCATGCCGTGTTCTTCTAGCTGCTTAAACGAAGCCGCTAGACCATCAACAATAGCCTGGCGCTGGTCTGCAATACCCTTACCTTCAAGCTTCTGACGCTCTGCCTCACCCTGAGCACGCGTTACCACTTTGATGCGGTCAGCCTCGGCGATTTCTTGGGCAGCAATACGCTGACGTTGGGCAGCATTAATGTTATTCATTGCGTCTTTTACATCACGCGCTGGATCAATGCCTGTAATTAGTGTGTTTACGATGATGATACCAAAGCCCATCATTCCTTCTGCAAGATTCTTTTGCACGTTGCGCGCCACATCATCTTTTTTCTCAAAGATTTGATCTAGTTCCATCTGTGGCAGGGCACTACGAATAGCGTCTGCAATGTAAGCCTGAATCTGACGCTCTGGATCTGACAGTTCATAGTAGGCTTGTGCGGTTTGTTGCGGGTCAATACGGTACTGGGTAGAAACCTGTGCGGTTACAAATACGTTGTCCCTTGACTTTGTATCCAAGTCAGCATCCAACGACTGAACACGCAGGTCAAGCGTTGCGACTACACGGTCCAGTACTGGAATGCGTAGGCTAAAACCTGGCTGTGCAATACGGTGAAACTTACCCAGACGCTCAACAATCTTTACCGTCTGCTGACTGGTAATAACAATACCCGCATAGATGATACTTCCAGCAACGATTAGTAGGACTATAAAAGTGACCAAAAAGAGCTCGCCCATACTTTCCTCCTCCAATTTTTAGGGTTTACTTATCCAGTTGTTAAGTTTTGCTTATTATTAGTAACGCAGAATTCCCAGCACTACATAACGGGCATCATCAAAGTCATATTCACAAGTTGACATGGCTAGAATACGATCGCCCTCTTCAAAACGAACATCACTACTAAAGGTGGTTCGGTCTGCACCGAACTCAAGAAGTTCAGGGATGTTTTCCTGGAACATGAAGGCACGCCTACGCCATTCCCCCTCTGCCACCACAAAGCCATACATCAAATCAATACGGTAGTTCTGCTGGGGTGTATAGAGGAACATGACAGGATGATCTTCAAAGAATGATTGCTGACGATAACCGTTCAGGGTTCCAAACATCGCCCCTGATCTCATATGGTGACCATAGATGACACTTAAGGGGTCAGAAAAGTCAGGGCTGTGATTAAAATCTAAGAAGATTGAACCATTGGCATTAAAGGTTCCATCAGGCAGACGACTTAGGAAGAAGCTATAGTCATCAGCACGCATGATTGGATAATCAATGGGTGTTCCTGGGGAGTATATCCATCCTATGATGTCCTCACTGACATTTGCATGCAGCTCATCCCAGTCGATGTCCCTATCAGGAATACCTAGCGAATCCTCACCCTCACCATCTGAGACAGCAAGGTCACGGATAACGTCAAAGGCTTCCTGCTGTGACACGTATATCATGTGAATTTCATAATAGCGATAGCCAGAGTATCCAAAGACAGCTAGGGCGGCTACTAACAAAACCCAAAGTAAAATTCTCTTATTCATGCGTCCAAGTATAGCAGAATGACGCAGATCTAGGCTTACTCAAAAGAAAAAGGCAGGACGTTTGTCCTGCCTGCACACTCACACTTTTTGTAAATTTATAGGTGCCTCAACACCTCTGAAAAATAAACTTAACTAATAACTACATTCTTCGCGGCAATATCCCCATGCTCATCTTCGCTTCTTCTATCTGCATAGATAAGAACTAGCGCAGTCAGAACGATTAGTCCACTAAGTGTCATGGCAATAATCATATGCATTGGATCATCGTAATCGCCCGTCTTTGGACCGGGAGTAGGACGTGTGCCTGCACCAGGTGGTGCTGCCACAGGGGGAACCTCTTGAACCTCTACGTCATCACCAACAAAGAAGTTAATGAAGATTAGTGAACTTACTGCCCTGTTGTCCTGATTGGTTACCGTACGATTCAAGACAAGCTGACCATCCGCATTGGTCACAATGTCAGTAATCGTATAGACCGTTGTATCAAAGACATAGTCCGTGTTATCGGTGGCGATTTCTCTTACCGTATATACAAAGGTACCCACCTCTGTATATGACCAGACACCAAATTCGGCACTACCGCTACCCGTGATAGTTAGATCTTTAGTTCTGCCCGTAGAACCTGGTGGCATAGGTTGGCCGGCTTCAGCAGCCTCTAATCTAAAAGTAAAGGTATAAGCTGTAGCAGGATTACCCTGAACCGTTTTTCTAACGGGAGGATCTACCATTAAGGCTGGATCGGTCGGAGTAGGTGCCTCTAGTGCACCCGCATAGGCCTTACGAAAAACTATCACACCATCATTATCCCAAATTTTGGCAGACAGCTCTCCGTCCTGTCCTTGACGGTACTGAACACGCCGAACAGAAGCCTCTAGTCCACCATTGTCATCATTTGCTACTGCAATAGTAACGATGAAAACGGTATCGTCCAAATTGTAGTCAGATCCGCGATCATTGCTAGCCGCTCTAACCTCATAAACGTAGAAACCTGCACGCGTGAAAGTAAGATCCAGGCTGGTGGTCTGATTTCCGTCCATGGTAAAACCATGAATATTGCCTATTGTTCCTGCAGGCATAGGATGCGCTGCTACAGGCAGAACCTGCCCTTCGGCTGAGCCCACACGCTCTAGCACGTAATCAAAACTACTGTCAGGTGTTGAGCCTGGTGTTGCAGTAAAGATTTGCTGCACAGGCAGCGAGAAAGTAGTAGATGCTGCAAAGGCTTTGGCTGGAGAAAGAATAAAGGCCAAAACTACCGCAAGTGCGACAGCAAGAACAATCCCTAGCCCCTTTGCATTTACTTTGTTTTTAAGTATGGCTTCCATATATTTTGCCTCAAAAATTCTAGTGAAATGTACAAACAGTTCGCGCCCTACAAACATTTTGTTGCTATGCCCTGCAGTAGAATAATCTACTGCAGGGCTTATGTTTCTAGGCAAGAGAAGTTACCTCACGTATAACTATCTCACTATATAATGCACTAAAAGTATCTTTAGTGTGAAACAGGCATCTGCTCGATACGTTGACGTGAGCGTGAAGCTACCATCATCGCTAGAAGCAGTGTCGCACCTAGAAGTGCTGCCAGGAATGGCATTGAGCCAATTACTAGACCTGTTAGTGGCGGTGCAACATAATCATTAGTGAAGTCTGCAGTGTTCCCAAGGAAAGCATAAGCTGGTGCAGGTCCACGTGCATCAGAAACGATACGAGTATCCGTAGATACGTTAGCGCCTATAGTAGCCCAGTTAGAAGCAGCGGGACCTGGAACAAACACTGTTGAAGCAGCGCCTAGAGTAACCTCTGCTCTACCTCTCCAGTTTTCCTGTTGAGTCTCTGTTACGTTAAAGGTAGTTCCTGCAGGCAGCCTTGGAAAAGCAAGTGTTTCACCATTTCCTAGCGTAAAGCTACCAGTCAGTGTCGCACCTGTACCCGTAAAAGTGGCTGTTCTTCCTGGAATAACTGGAACACCATCTGAATCTACTACAGTGGCAATTACTTCGCCATCAACACGATCAACAGCAGCGGCAGGCACTACTAAAGTTCCGTTAAAGGTGAACATGGTTGTCCTGTCAGCATATTGACCCGTTATTGTCTTTGAAATAGCCAATGCTGGATTTACAAGAGTTCCATCAATATCTCTAGTGAAGGTGTTGATAAAGCGAATACCACTAGGATCTAGTAGACGACCATCGTCACCACCAGTACCTGGCTCACCTGGAGTAAGATCGTTGCGCTTTGCTTCTTCGTTCCACGTGTAGAAAGGATCTGTTCCGTCAGTTCCTTCAGTAGGTGCTACAAAGAATGCCTGAGTAGGAACAAGAAGATAGGTTCCTGAACCTACTGGGTACTCAACGTTTGCCACACGGACAATCATTACCCACTGCGCAGTTGAATACGTCATATATTCTGGAGATGTAAACTGAGTTGTTGGTGCTGTGTGGCGCTCTGTCACAAGGAACTTAAAGTCGCCAGCATGTGGCCATGTAGCATTTTCCAGTATGTCAGTGGCCTGAGCAACAGGCATGCCTGGCGTAGCTGTAGTTTCAAAGCCACCTACGTTACCTGCAGCAAAAGCAATATCCACGTTAGGGATAGTCGCCGGAGGAGTCGTAGAGCCTACTACCCATGCACCATCAATGGTTGCGTGAGGCACCATCTGCTCGATATCAAAGTGGAAATTTGCTGCAGGAACAGTAGTTCCAACAGGGATATCCAGCTCTTTAGTGATACCGATATTAACGCGACCATGGGGTCCTGTACCCACGGCTGGTCCCGTAGCCATTGCAACGCCTGCAATGCCGAGACTCATGACTAAAGCCACAATTAGGGCTAGAGTCAATTTAGAAAAGTATCTCTTCATTTTCTCTCTTTCCTTTCGTACTTCTTTTGCCTAATTTACAAATATATATTTAGCCTTTAGCGTATCCGCATTTTCAGGTGATCCAATTCCTGAAAGTGCTTCTTCTACATTCACGGCGAAATACCTAATTGCTTGTCACATCCACTCCGAAGTGTTACCGCAGTAGAACGCGCAGCACTCTTACCGCACGCCCACTAAGGCCCCTCACACAAATGCGACCCCTTATTGTATCAATTTTTACCCCATTTTGTCTAGGCTTTAATACGTTTAGCTTTGGAGCATTTATGGAAATACCTTTAACAGGAGCAGAGACTCCTCCTAGCAGGCCGCCCATTTCCAAACGTCTGCGCGACAGCACAATCGTCGTTGCTACACCTGCAGCAACCAGGACAAGCACAAAAATGGTGCTTCCGCCAATAAGCAGACCTGTCGGAAGGACAAAGTCTTGGTAGCTCTCGAAGGTAATTTCCAAATAGTCTCTATTAAAGGAGGTTGGTCCTGCTACCATTCCTGGGAAAACGTCACTGGGCACACCTTCACGCTCACGCACGTATTGGTTGGTTACTTCGTAGCCCTCGTGGCCAGGGAATTCCAGCATGACCACACGTGCGCTATTCATGCCCTCAATACGGCTAAGCCTAAAGGATTCACCTGGCAACAAAGCAGGTAAACCTGTTGATATGGTTCCGTTGGCTCCCACAGTAACAGGTGTCAGGATTTCTCGCTGCTCATAAATGGGGTAGCCCTCTCCATCAGTTCCTACCTGCACGTATTCGTATTCGCCAGTGAATAGCATGAACTGCCTACCTGCTGGCAAGTAGTTATCATCTATATCCCTTAGCTGGACAGTGAAGTTGCGTGCCCTGTTCATGTCGGCACCATCCCCATCAACAAGGTTAGTAACCGTCAAAGTGAAGGCTCTTTGTGGTATCAAGCGGAAGCTGAAATCTCTTGCCTCATTGTCCATAGGACGTCCTGGACTATAGGGGGAGTTGCTGTCCGTCGGCAAAGGGTTTGCCCAATTGGTCGTATGCGTATTAGAGTTCGCCAAAGTAGAGACATGGTTTTGTGCAAAGGGCCATAGATAGGTCTGGTCTGTAGAAGAGTCTGTGAAGTCCCTTTCATGACGATCTCTAATTGCATTATTTAGCCATGTCGCGTTAACGTTCTCATTAACGCCTGCACGTCCACTATTTACCTGTTGAATTACCTCAACGTAAGCAGTAGAAGGAACATGTGCAATCGTTACTGAGTCCTCAATTCCAATACGCCTATTGTCGGTAGCCGCAGCAGCAGGTGGAGTACCCGTTCCTGTACCGGCATCTGAATGTCCGCCACCGCCACCTCTTGTGCTATTCCATGTACCTATACGGATCGCACCAGGGGTCGAAGTTCCCGCAGCCCCATGCCATGTATGTGTGTTGTAGTGTGCCCAGGCAGGAAGAAGACCTGATTCCTCATCCTCTTCAGCCCTTTCGCTTTCTATCGTCACCTGCAGGCGATGATTTTGCCATGCAATGGCGCTGTTGGTGTTACTTACTCCACCCACAGGACCACGCGACAACACCAGTTGATAATTGAAGGACATATTGTCAAAGGTATTAAACTCAGCTGTTGATCCTGGCTGCTCTGGACAACGCTCGACCTCTTGGTCCAAGCTGATTTCTTCAAGGGTTGCTGTGTAGTTAACAATAATAGGACTGCGCTCTGCGCCTGATGCTGCTGAAACACGAGAGTCTTCAAGATCCATTAGCGACACAGGAAAGGTTAGTTGTGTCCCACCAGTACCAGGTCCTGCCGTAGGCAACTGGATGAAGTTATCTGGACTTGGGATGAATCCTCTAGGAAGTCCATCAATAACCGGCGGGATAGGGTCCCCTGATCCATCTGTCCCTTCGTCAAAAAGAGCATTGACTAAGTTCGCCACATTAGCATGAGTAAGCGATTCCGTAATATGGAAATCCCCGAGCCCCATACCAGGGAAACGATTTGTACCTTCAGCATTATAGGTTCCTGTACGCACCTGTGTATAAGGAACGGGAACTTGCAGGATCCAACTATTGGCACCCGTGCCACCATAGTCAGCAAACCTGAACTCTACCAATATATCGCTTCGATAGTCTGGATCTAGCACGTAATGCACATGAATCGTCGTATATCCTTGGGCAACCTCAATCGGGGCCAGGGGACGTCCGTCTGATCCAATTGCTATGCTTGTGGTGCTGCCACCAGGCCCTCGCAATTCAACTCTATCTACAATATATCCGCGGCGATCGCGCGCAGGGGTGTAGATATGTGTATCTGTAGAAGTTCCTGTTCCTATGCTGACTGTTCTTGTATCACCAGGATTCGGGAAACTTAATTGATGAGAGATAAAACGATAAGGAATATGCTCTATACCCTCATAGAAATTCTGAACAATGACAGGCAAGGTGCCGTCTGGCGCCACAATAAACCATGAAGCCTCAGGAATCATTCTGTCACGAACAGGGGTTGGCTGTAGAGGATTCCAGTTAGGCGGATTCTGCGTATCTGCAAGACTTACCCAAACAATATCCCCTGCAAATAACTGGTCAACATCAGCTGTGAAAGTCCAGGTATTGTCAGCGTTTACCTGACCAGAACCTGTAATCTCGCGCACAGGACTATTTCCGTTACGTGCATGCAGCCTGATACCATCTGAGCCTATACGTGGCCCGTCATCGAACTGGTCTTCGAGGCTCCATGTTCCGCCAAAGGCTGTTTGGTAAATAGGCACAACCATATCGTTAATCATGACAGGCACGGGAGGCACAACGTCACGAACAGTCTCGAATTCAAAGGCAGGAGGAATGTTAGATGCTTGATGGTTCCTTGGAAGGTTGGGTGTAGTCGCACGCCAGGCACTATCAATCTGATATGAGTCACCTGCACGCAAGAATCTGCCATCATCATGGGTCATCTTTAGCGCACCGTCAACTGTCTTTACACTAGTCTCTACTTCATACAGAGTCTCTTCGTAAAGGGAACGAACCAAACTACCCAGAGGGGCAGTGTTACTTGATATGGTTTCTGTATCACCTGTTAGCCCACATGTGTGAGTAAAGTTAGCCCAGAGCTCATTAGTCCATACGGGACGCGGGTCACGAATACGACCTTGCGGAGTCTCTGCAAGTGCACGCACATGCCTGTCAGCATTAGTAAGGTCAAGCGCTTCATTTACGACCGGTTGCGAGTTATTACCACTAATACGGGTAAAGTTCTCCATTCTGTGCGAGTTAGCTGGCGCAGTATTGTAATAAGAAACAAAATCTGGATAAGAGGGACGCCCGGAAGCCGCGTCCACAACATCACGCAACTGGACTCCTGTTAATCTATAGTCAATAAGTGTCCAGTGACGGTCAGGATCACCATTCCACGCATTTACCCCACGACGCCATACTGCCGTATCAGAATTAAGCGAAGTAAAGCTATTTCCAGCAGCTGTTCCCAGGGCAAAAACACGTCCGCCGCCAGGACGTACATTCACAAAGTCATAGAACTGCGGATTATCCATGTGAAAGTGCACATTACCGCCTGTTGCACGAATAGCAGCATCTGTTGCCCCTACACCAGCTGTGCGCCCCATCGCGGTAAAGTTAGCCCCTTGACCTACAGTAATTTCACCGTGAGCATGACCACGGGCATTAATGGCAGCACCCTGATCTGCACGAATCTGCATATCAGAGTCCCCTAGAACGCGGAAGAACCATGTGTTCGCTGCGAAGCTAACGGCAGCATTGAAGTCATTTGCGTTACTTGTGCCAGGATTGGTGGCTGAGTTCACATTACTTAGCGCACCTGCATTGACTATGTTAACGGTCGCATTTTCTACTTCAAAACCGTTACCTGTTCCCTGTCCAAAACGCAGGGCTGCTGCTTCAGCGCTTCCTGGATGCCTTCTACTTTCGATATTAAGTTCAGCACCATCAGTAATCCTCATAATCTGGTTACTGACACCACCAGACATATAGAACCTTACGGTTCCCTGTCTTCTGGACTGGGCACTTTCGGTTATAAAGGTAGCCTTCGTTCCTTCACCTGACATCTCGAAGGTACCGCCGCGAATCTGCTGAATTAGCGCTGATGTCCCCGCACTGGTACCTGTTCCAGCGCGAACGTTATGCACAAAGAGCTCACTGCCCTCAGTAACGCTAAGACCGCCGCTACCACCACGTAGCGAGATAAGACCGTTATTAACAACTGAGGCATTTCCATTACCACGCGGATTTCCTGTAACCCTTAAGTTTGATTCGCTTTCAAGGTTTAGGAAGGCTGGTCGTATTGTTGAGGCTGCTGCCGTCAACGACCCTGAATCAATTCGGATTACATTTCCGTGCCTTGCAGTTGTTCCTGAATTTACTGTTCTATTTATAGTTACGTCTGCACCATTACTTAATGTCATCCCAACACCAAGTAACCTAGCTGTGTCATTTGAGGGTGCCTGTCTGAAAGCCTCTGATCTGCGCGCAGCAGCCGCAGTAACTGTTGCAGTACGCGTTAGGTCAAAGTTCGAGGTACCACCGTCAAAGTTAATCACACGCGCATTAACAAGAGTACGTCTCTGACCCAAAGTCCAGTGGTTATCGCCACTAAAGTTTACTGTCCCATCAGAAAGAGAAATAAGACCCCTTCTTGAAGCGTCCGCTGCACCAATTCCTGTTGGTGCTGGATTTGCCACAGAAGTAATGGAGCGTATATTGTGCAGATTCACTGTCCAAAAGCGCGAGTCTGCCTGTGTTGCATTAGAATCCACACCAGTTCCTGTAGCAGAAGTAGCAAAAGAGATAGCAGGACGATTGTCGCCCGTTGCCGTATCACCGCTATTTACAAAATCAATATTCTTAAGTGTAAGTGTACGCGGATTCGCACCACCATTGACTCTGATAGCGCTTGTTCCATTAGCCGCCCCACAGGACCAGATATGACCTCTACCATCGATAGTAAGACCCTGACCACTTTCCGCAAGGCCAGCATTGTTAATATTTGCCGTTGTAGCCGACGCTGTTGGCAGCGACCCTGAAATATTTGCTGTTAAATAGATATAAGTAGCTGGTCCGCCAGCCCCCCTATCATTCGCCGCACGAATTTGTGTAGCCAACTGTGCCATGGTGTTAACAGGAATTGCTCCTGGCGGGACGGGATCAAGGAAAGCTACCGCATCAGTAGTAGGAACTATATAGCCTGTTGTTGCCTGAATGCCAACCTCTTCGGGAGCCTCTTCAGCAGCAGCTTCTTCCACTAGAGCCTCTTCTGCAGTGCCCGTGCTTTCTTCAGAGGTGGCTGCATTTTCACCTGGAAGAGATGCTCCACCTCCACTATTTATAGCTGCAGATCTTTCACGCTCTGCAAGCTCGCGAGCAACCTCTTCTACTGTCAGTAGGCCACTTGCACCATGATAGTGACTTTGTGCGGCTACCTCAGACGCAGGCTGCCCATTGAAGGTCGATCCTTGAGCCCAAAATACCGAGCTAAACATGAATAGACCAGCAATTGCCGCCACAAAGAAAGGCAATGCCGCTTTTGGAAAGAAATTGCGCACAGATTTAGTTTTTTCACTCACTGGAAACCCTCACTACTCACACTATTGAATTGGGAACCTCATACCCAATTTGTACGCGCAGAAGTCTGCTAAGACAGGCCGCTCTGCACTAAACGCACCCGTACATTCTCTAATAGTTAAATGTACTTTAGCAAGTAGCATTTTTTGCAAGTGAGGAATTGTGACTCATTCCACATTAATTTATGGCGATAATGTGGACTTGCAAATTATTCGCAAAATAGTGCTACAGCTTCTCGAGCTCTATACGCCTCTGTCTAGCAACGATAGCACCAGCAGCACCCACTACTGCAAGGGCAACCACAAAGACCGCACTTCCCCCAACAAGTAAACCTGCTGGTATAACAAATGGATCCTCTCGGTGACTCTCAAAGACGAATTCTACATAGTCCCTATTAAAAGATGCAGGGGCTGAAGCCATACCTACCACCACTTCGCTAGGTACGCTCTCATTTTCACGCTGGTAGAAATTGCTTACGTCATAGTCCTCATATCCTGCAAAGTCCAGCATGACAACCCGCACCTCATACATTCCTCCTGTACGCATAAGCGTGAAGGATTCACCAGGAAGCAACGCAGGCAGCCCTGTTGAAATAAGACCATTAGCCCCTACTGTAACTGGGGTTAGAACAGGCTGCATAGTATACGTTTCATCACCCGTAACTGGGTCAGTAACAAGGGGGCCCTGCGTATATTCACCTACGTGAAGCATAAGCTGTCTGCCTACTGCAAGATAATTACCGTTTTCATCTCTTAGTTGAACAGTAAAATAACGCGCTCTATCCATGTCTGCGTCAGCACCCGTGACCTGATTGGTCACTGTTAACTGATAACCAGTTCGAGGGACGATGCGGAAGTCAAAGTCTCTACTACTGCTGTCCATAGGGCGTCCTGGAACATGGGCAGGATTGTTGTCCGTTGGCAAGGGATTTGCCCAGTTAGTAGTATGTATTGCGTTAGATGTACCATTGTTTGCGGCGCTGTCATTGGCCAAATGCCAAGGGTGCGCCGGCCACATATAGCTTAGGTTATCTGTTCCTGAATCTGAGAACTCTCTTTCGTGATGGTTGGCTAGTGCATTATTAAGCCATGTTGCAAGAGGGGCACCCGGAGCAGTGGTAACCCCTGCAGGGGTACCGTTTATTTGTTGCGTTACTGCAATATAGGCCGTGGATGGAACGTTTTCAATAACAAGCTCGTCGTTGATTCCTACACGTCTTTGCCCACTGATTGCAGCAGTAGGAGCACCTGTGGTACCCGTACCACTGTCAGCATGTCCACCGCCAGGACCTGAAGTACCGTTCCAGTTACCAACACGGATTCCACCAGGGGATGATCCTCCCTGTGCACCACCATGCCAGGTATGAGTTATCCATTCGAAAGGATCTTCACTAAACCTATCCGATGAAACCTCTAGAGCCAGTCTGTGATTTGTCCACCCAGTGACTCCACCACCAGCGGCCGCTGTTCTGCCGCCGACAGGACCTCTTGAAAGGACAACCTCATAGTTAAAGGACAGTTCATTGTCAAAGATATTTCGCTGAACCTCTGTCCCTGCAAGATCCGGACAACGATTAACCTCTTGCGTCAAAGTAACCGTTTCAAGGGTTGCCTCATAGTTAATAATTACTGGTCTACGGTTAGTATTTACTGCCGATACCTGAGTATTGTAAAGATCTGCCATTGCCACAGGAAACTCTAGCTGTGTTCCCCCAGGACCCGTACCACTCTGCGGCAGCTGAATAAAGTTTTCAGAACTAGGAACAAAACCTCTGGGTAGTCCCCCTGGAATAGCCGCTGGAGTTGTTATTCCTGTTGCAGAGTCATAACTTTCTTCAAAAAGACCATTGACTAGAGCCAGTATCTGATTGCGCGAAATCGTCTCAGTAATATGGAAGTCACCAATACCCTGTGCAGGGAAACGATTTACTCCGTCTATATTATAAGTACCTGTGCGCACCTGTGTGTACGGAACAGGGACTTGCAGTGTCCAGCTGTTAGCGCCTGTACCACCATAGTCAGCAAATCTAAACTCTACTAATATGTCGCGCGTGTACTCTGGGTCAAGTACGTAGTTCACATAAATTGTTACGTTTCCAGGGGACACGTTAATAGGAGCCACTGGACGCCCATTTGAATCAAGCGCAATATTTTCTACAACAGTACCCCCAGGTCCGCGCAATTCAATGCTGTCTACTTTATATCCCTGACGATCATGTGCAGGGAAATACAGGTGCGTATCCGTAGAGGTTCCCGTTCCCATAGTTGCTGTTCTGGGGTCACCTGGATTAGGGAAGCTTAGCTGATTAGATATAAGGCGATAGGGCATATGCTCTGCACCTTCAAAAAAGTACTGAACTACAACAGGCATTATGCCGTCAGGTGCTACAACAAACCATGAAGCCTCAGGGATCATTCTGTCACGGACAGGTGTTGGCTGTAGGGGATTCCAGTTAGGCGGACTCTGCGTATCTGCCAGGGTAACCCACACAATATCGCCACCCGAAAGCTGTCCGTGATCAGCACTGAAAGTCCACGTATTATCGCTTAGAACTGATCCGTTACCCGTAATCTCACGCACAGGACCATTGCCACTACGTGCATGTAGTCTAATGTTGTCTACTGCAGTCCCTCCGACAAGTGGTCCGTCATCAAAGCTGTTCTCAAGACTCCACGTTCCTTCAAAGTTCACCTGAGCAATAGGCACCACAGTGTCCTGAATAGTAACAGGCATTGGTGGCACTACATCACGAACAGTTTCAAGGTCAGTTGGAACATTAGGTGCTTGGTGATTTCTGGACAGGTCTGGAGTAGTCGCCCTCCACGCAGCATCGACCCTATACTGGTCACCTGCGTGCAGGAACCTTCCATCATCATGGGTCATTCTAAGTGCACCATCAACGGTCTCTACGTTAGTTTCTACTTCATAGAGAGTCTCCTCAAAAAAGGATCTTACAAGGGAACCCGCAGGAGCATCATTGCTTGTTATGCTTTGCGTATTTCCTGTCTGTCCGCAAATATGAGTAAAGTTACCCCACAGTTCATTGGTCCAAACAGGACGCGGATCACGAATGCGTCCTTCTGGGGTTTCTGCAAGCACACGCACATGTCTATCTGCATTAGTTAAGTCAAGCGAGTCTTTCAGAACCGGCTGAGAGTTATTCCCGCTAATGCGGGTAAAGCTTTCCATCCTTCTTGTGTTAGGAGAGGTATTGTAATACCTGACAAAGTCCGCATAAGAACGACCTGCATCAACGGTACGCAAGTGCGCGCCTCTTAGATGAACATCAATCAAAGTCCAGTGACTGTCTGGCTCACCGTTCCAGGCATTTACCCCTCGGCGCCACACGGAAATGTCCGAATTGGTGGAAGTGAAGGTGTTACCTGCACGTGTTCCCAAAGCAAAAACACGCCCGCCACCAGGCCTAGTGTTTACGAAATCATAAAACTGAGGATTATCCATGACGAAGTGAACGTTACCGCCTGTTGCACGAATAGCGGCATCATTAGCTCCTGTACCAGCGGTACGTCCCATGACGGTAAAGTTAGCCCCTTGGGTTACTCTGATCTCACCGTTTCTGTGAGCACGCGCGTTAATTCCAGCGCCTCTTTCTGCATAAATCTGCATGTCAGAGTCCCCCAGGACATGGAAGAACCAGTTGTTTGCAGCAAACTCTACACCCGCATTAAAACCATTCGCACGACTGGTGCCTGGGTTAACCGTATTATTTGTTCCTTCGTTGTGCACATTAACTGTGGCGTTCTCTACCAAAAAGCCATTGCCTGTACCCTGTCCAAAGCGCAGTGCAGCAACCTCACGGTCCCCGCCAAATCTTCTGCGTTCAATATTAAGTTCAGCGCCATCGGTAACTTCAACAGTCTGATTGCTTGCGCCACCAGCCATGTAGAACCTTATCGTTGCTTGTCTGCGATGTTCAGCGCTTTCAGAGATAAAAGTTGCACGGGTATCCTGGCCCTCTACAGCAAAGCCACCCCCGCGGATTTCCTGAATAAGTGCAGAGGTTCCCGCATTAGCACCTGTTCCTCTGCGGGTATTATGTACAAGTAGCTCACTTCCCTCAGTGACGTTAACACCGCCACTACCACCTCTGAGTGAAACAACACCATTATTGGCAGCGCTCGTTCCTGTACCGCGTGGATTAGCTATAACGGTCAGACTTGATTCCTCGCGAAGCTCAAGAACAGCAGGTCTTACGTTAGCCGTAGTAAGACCGCCCGAATTGATGAGTATCGCATTACCTTCTATCCCGCCAGTTCCTGAGCGAACATCCCTATTTATGCTTACCTCTGCGCCACCAGAAAGAGTCACTCCGACACCTAAAGCACGAGCAGTGTCATTTGAAGGACTTGATCTGATTACATTCATTCTGCGCGCATCGACATTCGCGATGTCTGAGATACGAGCCAAGTTAAGTATTGTCTCACCGTCAATGAAGTTGACCTTACGTGCGTTAATGAGCGTACGCCTTTGATCTAACTGCAAGTGGTTTTCACCAGAGAAGTTAACTTCCCCATCAGAAAGCGAGAGGAAGCCTCTTGCACCAGCAGCTGGACTCCAGAAAGCTCCACCAGCACTTACTGTGCGAACACTGTGAATATTTACTGTCCAGAAACGCGAATTGGCATTAGTGCCAGCTGACCAGCCACCTGTGGCTCCACCCATAGGCACCGCAGCAATTACTGAGGTATTGTCTCCTACTGCTGTGCTAGATGTAGAGGGAACAATGTCAATATTTTTAAGAGTAAAAACACGATCCCCTGAAGCCCCATCCAGATTGAAGGTACCGTCACCACCTGTCCCGTGAGTAAACCTGTGACCGCGCCCATCAATAGTAAGACCCTGTCTGCCATCAACAGAGCGCAGTCCTGCATTATTGATTGCATTAGTTAATCCTGCGCCATTTGCAGTACCACCAGTGATAGTTCCTGTAAGATAAATGTACGTACTACCTGCTCCGTTTGCATTAGCAATAGCTGTGTTAAGCGCTGCAACAGAGTTGACGCCAACAGCCCCTGTCGGCACAGGATCAAGTCCAGGAACTGCATCAGTAATTGGCACATAGGCAAATGCAGCTATCCCAGCCTCAAGTGCTTCGACTTCCTCTGCGGCTAGCTCTTCGCCATCCTCAAGAGTCTCATTGCCTTCTGAAGGCAACTCGCCATTAAGAAAAGCCTCATCATCAGCATTAGCGTCAGCAAAGCTATCGTCATTTGCGTTCTCTGACAGAAGGCTGTCGTCTTCTGTCACATCTCTATCTGCTTCCTCATTAGCGATATATTCTAAGTCAGGAATTGACAAGCTCAAACCCTCAAGGCCTTCGCCCTCAATAGGCTCATGAAAAAGCTCAGCGGTAGCTGCAGCACCCTCAAGTACATGACTAGGTACATACTCCTCGGTTGCTGTTAGACCTGAAGCCCCAAAGACAGAACTAAGAACAAAGCCGATTACTATTGCCGCAACCAGCAATGTCGTCGCTATTAATTGAGAGACATCTTTTCTTTTTAAATTGTTGACAAATTTTGTACTTGGCAAAGAATTTCCCTTTACAAATCTACTATTCATTTAAGACCTCACAACTTGAATATCCTCACACATAGATTATCTTCTGTGAATTCAAGACTCACAGAGAACCATACGATTATACTAGATTTTTATTAAAAAAGATAGTGCATTACTCTCATTTACAGTTGCACCTATGTAATAAGCAAGCGATTACACACCTTTATTTGACATTAAAGACATACCAAGACGTCTTTTTCAGGAAGGCATATCAGTCCAGCAAAGCTTTACAGTCCTCTGCGTCTGAAAAGCGATATTACCTTTCCCTGTGAATCATCTACAGGAACAGTTCCATAGATGCGACTATCGGTTGCTCCTTCACGGTGGTCTCCCAACACGAAAACGTGACCCTGTGGAACTGCCAAGGGAAAATCTATTTCCGATTCATAGCGATTGGTTTCAGTGAAAATGTTAGCCTCTTGCTGAGGAGACCCATTAACGATAAGTCTACCGTCTTCAAGATCAACTGTGTCCCCTCCTATTGCCACTACGCGGCGCACCTGCATTTCTCCTAAATAGCTAACAACAACGAGGTCCTGGGCTGCATACTCGCGGTCAAAGCGAGAGAACAAAATGAGGTCCCCCGAGTTTACTGCTGGACTCATGGCGGGTGAACTATATTGAAACACGCCAAAAATAAAGGTAAACAGGGCAACGACAATCCCAGCAATAACAGCAATTTTAATTAGTAAAGACATGATGTCGCGCTGGAGACCCGTGCCTAAAATTGAGGGTCGTGCCGATGAATAGCTGTAATTGGGGTTAGGGACACCCGTTCCAGGTCCTTTATGTGCATTGGTAGTGCCTACGGAACTCGTGGCAGGTACAGGATTAGCGGTGGACGCAGACCTTGCAGCAGGTACAGTTCCAGCAGTGGGTGTAGCCTTCCCCAGAGAAGTCTGTCCAGGCTGCGCAATGTGCGCAGTCGTTGAAGCTTGCCCCGGCTGTACTGCTGGGCTTGCTGGCCGTTGCGGCGGCGTAACTGATCCTAAATTCTGATTCATGTCATATCCTTAATTATTTCTGAGTACGCCTTCTGCGCGGAACTCTGGTCTCCACCTTTTCTGCTGAGCTCTTCTGAGAACCACTTTTGCTTTTGCCTTTATTGTTCTGCTGTTTAGGCTGTCCAGAATCCTTATTTCCTCTACGAGTTTTACGATCCTTGCTTTGCCCCTTGTTGCGACGACGCGATCTTTTACTGGTACCATCTCCGTCTTCACTGGATTCTGCCTTAGGCTTATTATTTTTATTGGGGATCTTGTTCCTACTGCTCCCACGTTTTGGACGTTTAGGGCGCTTAGCCGCCTCTTTTCCGTTATCGATTGCAGACTCGGTTCCCTGCGTCGAGCTTAACCCTCTGAAGTCAAGGCCATCTGCTGATAGTGCACTTGTGTGCACTTGCTTACTTTCCTCAACCAGCTCTGCAAAAACGTCAGGAGCTATGGCGCACGGGCATCCTCCACAACCTTTACTTCCCTTGCCCTTGCGCTTATCCTTGCAACACATCCGGCTTAGAGGCACCTTCATGGTCTCGCCTGGCTTATTGTCTTCTTCACCCCTAAACTGCAGCTTCACAACCTCGCGCAAAGCGTCGCGCTCGATAACTTTGCCACCACCATGTGGGGTGTCAATTATGGCGCCTTTTTTAGGCGCGCGCTTATTAAAGTCCCTGTAGGCATCAGTCTCGTAACGTAAGCAGCACATCAAGCGTCCGCAGACTCCTGAAATTTTACTCGGATTAAGGGGGAGGCCCTGATCTTTTGCCATCTTAATCGACACGGGAGCAAACTCTCCGCCCAGCCTACTACAGCACAGTACTTCACCGCAGTGAGCAATGCCCCCTGCCATACGTGCCTCATCACGTACCCCAACTTGACGCATCTCTATGCGGCAATGGAAATGTGCAGCAAGATCGCGCACTAACTGACGAAAATCGATCCTCTCTTCTGCAGAAAAGTAGAAAATCATCTTTTCCTTACCGAAGAGGATTTCAACATCTGCCGGTTTCATGTCCAGCTGATTTTTCTCTATGTACTCACGAAAAATGGGAATAGCTGCGAACTCTTCGTCTTGAAGCTCTTTGTCTGTATGAAGGTCTTCATCATTTGCTATTCGAATCACAGGCTTTAGAGGGGCTGGTAATTCGTTCTTATCGACTTCCCAACAGGCCTGAGTACACTCGCCTATTTCTGTGCCACGCTCCGTACTAACAATTACCTTATCCCCTGGTTGTGGCCTAAAGTCCTGAGGGTCGAACCATAAAGTTTTTGAATGACGAAAACGAACACCAATAACTTTTACCATGGTTGCATCATTATTCTTACTATCAGCCTGATTAGCTGTATCACCTGTCAGTGAATCCGTTGTCATGTAATGACCTCTCGTAAATCAAAAAGCAGGGCTTCCATAAGTAGCTCAACATTTACACTTCGTGCAAGTCGTCTACGTGCCACTGCGATACGTTCCTGTCCGTGGGCAATCTTTGCTGCAGACACAGGTCTGCTTTGTGCAAGCTTCTGCAGGTCCTGATAGATATCAACACAAATGATGTCATCTGGAACCACTGCTTCGTCTGCCCTGTTCGCTGTGGCTAAGCCAGTACAATTTATGCGCAGGTAGTCAGCTAGCAAGGTCGAGAAAACACTTAGTACCATCATAGTTTGACGCGTCTCGAATGCAGAAAGCCTTCTTTCATTGTAGCGTTCCAGCTGTTTTAGCGCGACCAGGTCAAGCAGTTCCTTACGCATCAGTAAATCAGAGTCCATCACTGTACGCATCTCTGTAACGGAGTCAAGAGCTGCGCGCAGTACCTCGCGCGTCATGCGCAATACGTCTAAATCATCAGCAGTTGATAGGTGACGAAATGCGCGCAAGACGACCTGTCTGGCCTCCTGCTGTTTAGGAGACTGCAAGTAGTCACGGGCTGCCGCTACAATATACCCGTTTGCCGCAAGAGCAATATCTGCACGGTGTCCTGAAATGCCTGTTTTCTCATAAAGGGCCTCTCTGGCCTGCTCAGGATTAAGGGGTCTAAAACGATAGATTTGACAACGAGACCTAATCGTTGGAAGCACTGCTTCCTGACTGTGGGACAGTAAGATGAATATGGTGCTATCAGTGGGCTCTTCCAGTGTCTTGAGAAAAGCATTTGCTGCACTAACATTAAACAAATCTACATCGCGGATAATAAATATTTTTCGATCTGCCTCTGCTGGAGCCAATTGGACTTGGTAATTTAGTTCACGAATCTGCTCTACAAGATAACCGCCTGCCCCTGCTGGTTCTAGCACCTGAAAGTCTGGATGGCTGTTATTTTCCAGTCGCTTGCAAATGTGACAGTTCCCGCACCCGCCACTTGCACACATGAGTTGCGTTGCAACTGCGCGTGCTGCATTAATTTTGCCGAGTCCCTGTGCACCCACAAACAAGTAGGCATGAGCTAAAGTCTCCGAGTCAAGTGAGTGCTTCAGCGCACGAACAACACCGTCTTGACCTATAACTTTGTCCCAGAAAAATTGAGCACAGGTGCTATGTCCATGCCCAGTGGTCTGTGATGTTGCAGTAATCGCAGTCATCCGTCCTGTCCTTTGTTGTGTGCTGTAGGGGTCTTATCGTTACACATGCTTTGCCACTGCTTAACGCGTCCTGAAAAGTAATTCATTGTAATTGCACAGAGGTGTCCCAGGATACCGTAAATGAAAATCAGTGCGAGCAACCTAGGATCGCCAGCTTCAAATCCCACTCCTGCCCCTGAAAAGGTCAGTGCAATACCAACAAAGATTCCTGGCATCGAGTCAAGAAATATCTTTTTGGCGTGCTCGAAGTACATGATAGTGATATTGACGATAAATACTGCAAGCAGACTACCCAGCGCAATGTTAATTACGTTTACCTGAATAACTTCCCTAAATACTGCACCCAGAAAAAGAATACTGTTCGCCGCCAAAAAACCAATTAGGTACCCCGGCAGTGCCTTGATACGCTCTACAGGAGATACCAAAGCAAAGACTGTCCAGCTAATAAAGGCCATCCACGCAAACCCCGCGCCAGCTATAAAAAGCGGCGCAATAAGGCTGTCAGTAAATATTAATGTCGCTGCAATACACCCGACAATAACGGGCATCACAGATAGTCTTAGAAACTTTCGCATAAATCTATTCTAGTCGAGGGCGGAAGCAAAGTGCGCAATTGTTTGGAAGACCGTTTAAGGACTATTTCTTAGGATTAGCTTGAAGAGCCTTCTGAACCTGTGCAGCTATACCTTCTGAGATTATACCTGCGTCCCCTGTAGCATCAAGTACATGGACCCTGTCAGGCTCACTGCGCGCGATTGCAAGGAATCCCTCCCTGACCTTCCCATGGAAATCTAAGTTTTCGCTTTCTAGTCTATCAGGACTATCTGTTCTTGCTGCACGCGCAAGCCCCACATCTGGAGACACGTCTAAGATAAAGGTCAAATCGGGAACAATGCCTTCTGTTGCAAAAAGATTAAGGGCATTAATGACACTGATGTCTAATCCACGCGCATAACCTTGATAGGCTGTGGTCGAATCAAAGAACCTATCACAAAGCACGACCATGCCCGCCTGCAATGCTGGCTTAATAACCTCTTCTATTAACTGCGCGCGTGCCGCGACATAAAGAAGCAATTCTGCGCGGTCAGAAAGGTTACTATTTTTTGTACTCAGCAGAATGTCTCGGATAGACTCACTAATACTACTCGAACCAGGCTCGCGTAAAGTCATAACATTGTGGCCAGCGGCAATCAGCGCAGATTCAAGTCTGCGGATCTGAGTAGACTTGCCTGCGCCCTCTCCGCCCTCAAAAGTTATAAGAGCGCCAGGGTAATCAGAGGACGCGCTAGGCTGCAAGCCACGGCAACAACTTTCATGACTTAGTTCAAAGACACTATTGCCTGATGAATCTATTGCAACTGTTACAGGGAACTTTTCAAGTTCTAGCCGTTGGATTGCCTCTGTACCAAGCTCTGGCCAGGCAATTATTTCACTTGCGACAACATGTTGAGCCAGCAGGGCTGCTGCTCCGCCCACGGCGGTGAAATATACAGCACTATGCTTGCGTGCTGCCTGTTCATACGCCTTGCTGCGTTTTCCCTTGCCTAGACTTAAGCGCATTCCCCCCGAAAGTTCATCCATCATTTTGATTTGTGCTGTATCCATGCGCTCTGCTGTAGTAGGCCCAACAGAACCAAAGGGCGCACTTGGCGCACCAGGATGTACGGGGGTGGGGCCTGCGAAAAAGATTAGCTGGTCTTTAAGCCGCGTGCGCAAATGAAGGATTTCATCGTTGGATTCATCTGCAAGACGCTTGATGGAGGCATCACGCAAGGTATAGCAACTGCCACTAAGAAGTATTCTTTGACCCGCCTTTAAGCTAGTCGCATCCTCTGCAGAAAGAGGCAAATTGTAGACTTGTACATCATCCACTGCTAAGGATGCTCCATCTGACCTGTCATTTCTTCATATAGGAAGAGGAGCTTTCTTGCCCAATCCTGATAAAGAGATTCCTCTGCATCACTTTGCGAGGTAGTCTCAAAATGATGAGACATCTGCACCACTCCTTCCTCGGCAAGAAGTGAGAATGAGTGCTGTGATAAATCAGGATGATCTTCTCTCATACGCTGTGCATATTCGTCATATATTGCCTGATAGGCCGCCTCAGAAGCAGACAAATCATCCCCTGAAGAGACCTCGTCTTGGTACAGCTCGTCTACGATTTCAGTTATTGAGGGACGATTGTCTTCATCGACTCCTAGAAAATCACCAACCCAGCCGCTAAACAACCAGAAAGCAGCTAACATCAGCACCACTATACTTGCGAACGACAAGACTGCAACTATAAATTTTTTGCGCTTCTTTTTCTGTTGAGCATCTTCATGCTCTTGCATGGCTTTCTTCTTTGTATCGGCACTCATAAGAACCCCCTAGGAACTGCACAACACCTTTAATCAATTATGACATGAAAAAGGCTGCACCTCCTAATTAAGATGCAGCCTTCATTGCTTGCAGAAAAGATTCGATTAGCCTAGGTCTAGACCCTCTTGCTCGATCCCTCTTGCCCTACGACGCGCTGCAATAACCTTGTCAATTTGCACAAATAGTTCGCGTAGTGCTGTAGGAATTAGAGCAATTACCGTACCCCAAATCCATTGCTCAGTAGTCAGCGGCGTCAAGGCAAAAATGCGCTGGAAGAAAGGTATTGCAATGAATATACCAAACAGTGCAATCATGCCCATTGCTAACCAGAAAAGTGGCCAGTTATCACGTACAGATTTCTTAAAGATTGATTTTGAACTACGTGCATTAAAGATATGCAAAATAGATGACCAACCAATAGCCAAGAAAGCCAGGGTCTGACCCAGAGGGTCTGACATTCCCTGCGCAACGTAATAGCCATCGTTTATAAGGAAGGCACCGTACCAATAACCCAAAAGACCTGAAATGGTAAAGAAGATAACTTGACGTGTCAGGAACTTTGCGATTCCGCCACCAAAAAAGCTCTCATTCTTTGCAACAGGCTTACGGTGCATCAAGTTTGGATTTGCAGGCTCATTTGCCAGGCGTAAACCTGGAATACCGTCACCAACTACGTTGATTAGGAGCAGCATAATCGGCGTCAGCACAAGACCCCAACCAGCAACTTGACCAATCAGCATAATCGCAACCTCTGACAGATTACAGGCAAACAAGAAGAGAATAACCTTCTTCACGATTCTAAATACGTTACGTCCCTCACGAACTGCATCCACAATGGTCGCAAAGTTATCGTCAGTCAGGATCATATCTGAAGCACCTTTTGCTACTTCGGTGCCTGTAATGCCCATGGCAACACCTACGTCAGCAACATTCAAAGCAGGTGCGTCATTAACACCGTCACCCGTCATTGCAACAACAGCATCGTTTTCCTGCCACGCTTTTACAATGCGCAACTTGTCCTCTGGGGATACACGCGCATAGACTGAGTACTCTTTTACATGCTTAGTCAGATGCTCATCGCTCATATCTGCAAGCTCTGCACCTGTTACTACGCACTGGCCTTCTTCAATGATATCGATTTCTTCTGCAATGGCTTTTGCTGTCATGGCATGATCGCCCGTAATCATGACGGTACGAATACCAGCACGCTTTGCAACCTGGACTGCCTCCAACACCTCAGGACGTGGCGGGTCAATAAGTCCAATAAGTCCAAATAGGCTTAAGTCAGACTCTGCCTGCTCTAAGTCTTCTTCGGCCGGCAAGGCATCAAGGCGCCTACCTGCGATTGCCAGTACACGCAGCGCTTTTGCAGCAAACTGGTCGTGAACTTCACGAGCCTCCGCTAGGTTGTCACTACTCGCGTCGCTTAGCGGTAACCAATCCAGTGCGCCCTTTGTAAGGATGACATAACTATCATCACGCTTATCGCGCATGATAACTGACATCTTTTTACGCTCTGAAGAGAAAGGGATTTCTTCAACGCGCTCATAGTTTTCACAGAAACTATCGCTCATTCCCTTTTCATCAATTAGTTTCATGATGCCGACTTCAGTGGCATCCCCCATAAAGGTCTTTTCGCCCTTAGCATCAACTTCAATAGTTGCATTACTGGCACGAGCAAAGGCGCGCAGTAACGAACCCTTCGAATCTCCGTCCCAATCACTGCCTGCAGCAAATGCACCATCTGAACGACTCCAAAGTTGGGTAATCGTCATTTGATTAAGGGTCAAAGTACCTGTCTTATCAGAACAGATAACCGACGCATTACCTAGAGTTTCTACCGCAGGCAACTTACGAATAAGTGCATTCTTTTTTGCCATACGCTGAACAGCAGTTGTTAAAGTTAGAGTCACCGTCAATGCCAGCATCTCTGGCACAGCAGCTACAGCCAGAGCAACTGCAACAAGCAGCATCTCTTCAAATGGCTCCCCGCGCCAAACGCCTAGTGCAAAAAGGAAGATTGCAGAAGTAATCGCAACATACGAAATAATTCTGCCAAGCCCATCTAGGCGCTTCTGTAGTGGAGTCTTTGCACGCTTGCCACCCTTAAGCGATTCTGCAATACGTCCAATCTCTGTATTCATCCCTGTTGAGACAACCACTGCTAAGCCGTTTCCAGCAGTAATCACACAACTTGAAAAGACCATATTTAACTGGTCGCCTGCAAGGACAGTCCCGGAGATTTTTTCACCGGCGTTCTTTTCCGCAGGAACGCTCTCTCCTGTTAAGGCCGCCTCATCAGAAAAGAGTGATGACGACTCTATGAGGCGCGCATCTGCCGGAACAACACTCCCTGTCTCTAGAGCAATAATGTCACCTGGAACCAGCTCAGCCGTATCAATAACCAAACGTTGTCCATCCCGTATGACGGTGCAGTTGGGCGCGGTAAGCTCTTCTAATGCTGCAAGCGCACGTTCTGCCCTGCCCTCTTGGGACATCGCCAAAAACAGATTTAGCACTACAATACCCAGAATCACCGACGCCTTAATGTAGTCAGTTCCCTGAGTATAAGCAATATAGTAAGAGATTGCTGCTGCGATTAACAAGATGATGATTGACACATCACTAAGATGGCGAATCACCCCCATGACAAAGCCTTCTTTTTTCTCCTCTTCAAGCACATTGCGCCCATACTGCTCGCGGGACGAGGCAACATCACCCTCCGAAAGGCCTGTTTTTGGATTAGTTTTTAGCTTGTCCAAGATCTCCTGAATAGGAGGCTCATACCACTTGAATTGCTTTTCTTCTGTGTTCAATTGTTCTTTTTCCATGATTGTAAATTTCTCGCTCCCTCTCGTACGCTGTTGATATTAGTGGGTAGTCAAAAGAAATTCTGCCTTCACGACAACTACTCGCCATTGCGCGACAAACAACCTGTCAAACATACAGAATTACTAAAGTATTATTGCAAGCACAGATATACTGCGTCAAGAAAGAAAATGCTGAAAATGACTAAACTCCAGCCGTTTTTTATTGAATATCATATGGCGAGACAAAGGAGTCCGCCCGCAGGATATCACTTCGACTGCGCAATGAATGACAGCACAAATTAACAGCTACAGGCAGTGATGCGATATGGCTGGGCGCCGTCTCAATATGCACAGCAAGGGCAGTAGTGTCTCCGCCTAACCCCGCTGGGCCCAGACCTATGTCGTTTACTTGTCGTAATATACCTTGCTCCAATTGTGCTGTTTTATCATGTCTCGCAGACTGCCCTAAGGAACGTAACAGGGCACGCTTTGATAAGCCTGCCACTTTATCAAAAGTGCTACCAATGCCGATCCCAATAATAAGTGGCGGGCAAGCATTACTGCCTTTTTGGCGCACAAGATCTACTACAAGCTGGACAATATCTTTTTCTGTGCTGCTAGGCGACAGCATTGTAAGGCTGCTTGCGTTATCTGACCCCGCACCCTTGAGCATCGTGTGAACGCGCAACTCATGGTCAGAGGTATCCCCCTTTGCTGACATTTGGATAAACTCGAGAAAAACTGGTGCATTTGTTCCGGGATTGCTGCGATCGCTTAGGGCATCGCGGACGGTTGAGGCGCGCAGGTGATGCTGTTCAAAGCTATCTGCAACTACTGCATCCAGAGCGTCCTGCAGGCCACGCATGTCTACTTGCACCTGAGCGCCAGCTTCAAGCAACACCCAAACGGTGCCCGTGTCCTGACAGAGTGGAACACCAGTGCAGGCGGCAAGCTCTGCATTTTGTATCAGCATACCTAATATCTGGGCTGCCTGTGAACAGCCCTCCTGTTGTTCTGCAATTTTTAATGCCGTCAGTATGTCAGGCCTTAACTCTGAAGCAATATCACGCAGGTGGGATTGAACAGCCCCGGCTATGTCATCCTTAGTTATCACGTAATAACCTTCGCTACTGCTTGAGCTAGCCCCTCGTCAAAGATTGAAGGAATGACTTTCTCTGCTGTGGGGTCTTTTACAAAATCTGCTAACGCCTTTGCTGCCAGCATCTTATGGTCTTCTGTTATCTGAGAAACCTTATGATCTAAAGCCCCTCTAAAGATACCCGGGAAAGCTAGGGCATTATTTACCTGATTGGGAAAATCGCTTCTTCCCGTACAGATTACTGCCGCCCCGGCAGCAGCAGCCTCGTCTGGATAAATCTCTGGAATAGGATTTGATAGCGCCATAACTATAGGATCTGGAGCCATGCTGCGTACCATATCCGCATCTACCAACCCTGGGGCGGACACACCTATAAAAACATCTGCATCGCACATAACCTCTTTAAGGTCTGCGGTAGACTGCCCTTCTAAAGACACGTCCTCTAGGATGCCTTCTTCAAGCAAGGAACGCTTTACTGCATTTAAGGACGCATCAGCCAGAGTAAGCGCGCCTGAACGACCTGTGCCAACTATCTGCACGCCTGGAGCATACTCCTTTATTAGTCGTGCTATTGCTGTTCCTGCCGCACCAATTCCTGCAATGACGATAGTAAGACTACCTAAATCCTTGCCTGTTACCTTACATGCGTTAATCAGTGCAGCAAGCACTACAATGGCTGTACCATGCTGGTCATCATGAAAGACAGGAATGGATAAAGTTTCACGTAACCTACTTTCAATCTCGAAGCATTGCGGGGCTGCAAAATCCTCTAAATTGATAGCCCCAAAGCTAGGAGCAATACGCTGAATAGTCTCGATAACCTCTTCCGTTGACTTGCAGTCAAGCACTATAGGGACCGAGTCAAGATCAGCGAAATACTTGAAAAGTAGAGCCTTACCCTCCATAACGGGCAATGAAGCTTCAGGGCCAATGTTGCCCAGTCCCAACACGGCAGACCCGTCACTGATGACAGCAACCAAATTGCGCGTCCATGTGAACTCGCGCAAACGACTAGGGTCCTTTGCAATAAGAGAGGACACGTGTCCTACCCCTGGCGTGTAGTAAGCAGACAGCTCATGGCGTGTTACCTCCCCCTTGTGTCGCAAGTCTGTGGCTAACTTCCCACCATTGTCGCGGTGTAGCTTTTCGGCCAATTGGTTGTAGTCTGTTGTCACGCTGAAGTCTCCGCTCTGTTTTAGGTCATCGCCGGTTGGCGCCTAGCAGTTTGCAATTCTTTCCAAGCCTGTTGCTTTTTCGCCTGCTGATTATCCCCTGCGACCAATGAAGCGAAGAAGTCTGTCACTACCACTATCTGCATGTAAGGATGCTCTTCCTTTAAGCTGTGAATAAATCCCTGCAAGCCTTGAGCGAGCTCTTTTTCTAAAAGAACCACGGTATCTACGCTTAAAGCCCGGACATAGGCTTTAAGCTGTGTAGCGTCGATGGTGTACTCACCAGCAGTCATGCTTAACAAGGCATACTGAGCTGCCCCATACCCTAGCCCAGTACTTGCTTTATCTAGAGCCCCTAGCTGTGATGCATCTAGGCTAGTGCGCTTATAGCCAGTGACAAACAATATGTCTGCCCAAAAGGCCCCGCCTAGTGCGTCCAAGGACATGATTCCAGCGTCTGAAAGTACAGCTACAGCACGCTGCTTTGTACACTGGTTAAGCTCCATCAGGGGAAGCTGTATGTCGGGAGTTAAGTCCATGAGGCCTCGCTTCACATTTGCTTTGATAAAATGGTAGGCTATGAAACTGCTCAAGACAAGCCCCCTGCTACGGGCACACATACCATCTAACACGTCCGCCACAAGGTCAGTGCCAGGTCTTGCCTTGCACCTGTTGCACCTGGCACTAGCAGGACTTTTCATGACAGCTACCTTGGCTGTAGCAGTAATTTCACTCCCCAATACTGCTCTGGCCGAACCGACCTTAGGTAGAGCAGAGTCTATCATCACAGAAATTGACCTAGGAAACTCAAACTTTCGACTAATGACTGATAGGTCCGCCATCCCTACTGATGGCAGTTATTCCTATGTTGTTGAAATCACCCCTGGGGATGACTTAATCTCTGTCAATCTTCACTTCCAACTAATGCGAGAAGAAAATGGTTGGCCCTTTCACTACTTTGGTGATCCTATCTACATAGAACGTGAAGAGCCTGACGCCGACGAAGATCAAGATACTCAGGCTAGCAATGACGGGAGCAATGCAGCACAAGATACCTCTGAAGTATCTGCTGAACCAGAAATCATTCGACATGTACTGCAGCGCAGAACTGCTGATAACCTAGATGGTCTTGGCATGGAAGAAGGCGTCTACTACGTTGCTGTCATTGTCACAGCCACTACTGCTGCTGGCGCAGAATCTGCAACCCTGCAAGACATACTAGTTGTGTATGATCCGGAGCAACCACAGCTCAACCTTATGCCAACTATACACTTAAGCACACTACCATCCCGCGATGCAGCGGGGATCTTTTTGCACCACCCCGCAGGAGGACTCTTCGATGAGCAGCGTGAAGCGCTTGACGCAATCACCACTTGGGTCACTGCTAATTCGGACGCGCAGCTAACGCTGGCTGTTTCTCCTCTATTTCTGGAAGAATTGCACACGGTAGCACAGGGCTTTGACTACTTTGACACACAAAGTGAAGAGGTCATTGCTTTAGACGCAAATTCAGAAGTGGCGCAAGCAAGTGCACGCACGCTAGAAGAATTACGGACGGCACACACCACGGGTCGCCTTGCGATTACTACTCAGGGCTATGCAGATCCTGATCTTACCGTATTAGATGCGCTGGATTTGATGGATGACCTGCCTTCACATTTCGAGCTAGGACGATCCCTCCTAACAGACATTCTTGCACAGGAGCCTGCTACCATCACTGTTCCCTGGACAAACCAGTTAACAAACAATCAGCTTCAAGCACTGAAAGAGGTCGTGCCTCAAGCTGAGGGGCAAGAACTTAGACTTATCCTAAATTCGAGCGCAATAGAATCCAGGCCAGCCTTGACTCACGAACATGATGACCAGCAATTTCTTCAAAACCTTTATTGGGGCAGCGGTCAAAATGAAGACACCAGCCTAATCATCGTCGCAGATTCTGAACTAAGCACTGCAATGTCACAGACAGGCAGCAGGGCACGATTCATCCTTGACTTGCTTGAAGACAGGCAAAGGGATGGACTGACTCCCCTACTGATTCAGACACATGACGATGTCGATTCTATTGCAATGCTGCTTGACAACTTAGAGCTAGTATCAGCCTATCCTTGGGTAAATTTGATCAATGGAACAAGCCAGATTGATGCACCTATTGACCCTCTTGTTCTTGCCGCAGAACAAGAAGTGCAGGCTATATCTGAAACCATACAAGAATTGAAAACGGCACGCAAAGCTGTTACAGGACTGCGCGGCGCACAGGGTGAAGAAATCGATTCTGAACGACAGGCAGAACTTGATTTTGATTATCGCTCGAGCCTAGCAATTTTTTCAGGTCCTGGCACTAACATAAGAAGGGTGAGCAATGACCTTAGTATCCTACCTGCCGCCCCAGAATGTGTTGCTCTAGCCAATCAGTTGCAATACCTTGTCGACGAGCAATTCTCTGGACTAGAGATTCACGCTGATTCTGTTGTTTTTTCTGGATCCCGGGGATCGTTGCCCATTTCTGTCCAAAACACTTCTGGCCAAACCTTCTACCTGGATATTCATTATGTTGCTTCTGGACAGAATATACTGGTTTATCCTGAGTATATCCACCAGGAATTTCTGCTAGGCGAATCCTTTCTAGAGCCCACTATTGAACTGCGTAATATCGTGTCAGGATCGGTAGATATCGAACTGTGGGCGGGTGACTACCTAATCACAACAGAAAGTGTGCGCGTATCTGCAACCTATGCAGATAGAATTGCTATTATAGTAGTGGTTGCCTTGGCAGGAACAGGTCTTGCCTTCTTTATATGGAAGCGCGTTCAATCTGGCGAACAGAACGGTAAGCAGAGGAGCCCTCACAAACATGACAAAACTGTCTAGCATAGTAATATTTGATACCAATGTGCTGCTGACAAAGCCGACAGCATTACTGGAATATAAAGACGCAGAAATTGTTATCCCAGAAGTTGTCCTGTCAGAACTAGATAAACTAAAAGTAGCACGGGTTGATGCAGACTTACGCTTTAGGGGACGTGAGGTCAGTCGACTCATGTTTGACCTAGCAGAGGGTGCATCCCTTATCGAAGGAGTAGACTTGCCCAGTGGGGGCAGGCTACGCGTCGTACCCTTAGATATCTCTGGGATTCCTTTGCCCGACGGATTTACTACCAGATCATCCGACGATAAAATTTTAGCAACTGCCTACTTGCTGAAAAATCACCCCAACCTGCGCGGAAACGCCGTCAAAGAAGACTGCAAGATAAAGCTAGTTACTAATGACTTGAACTTGCTGCTAAAGGCACAGACGTATGATGTCGATGTAGAGCAATATGGTAGCGGCGATGATATTTCTTTTTCAAAGCGATATATCGTACGCCCTTTCCAGCGCTACCGTGTGCCCCTAGGCATTTTAGGAGTTTCTTTAGGGGTATTCTTTGCAGTTCTACTGGTCGCCTGGTCTGCTGGAGTATTTGCTCGTGACGATGTTCCCGGCAACAGAAACGGGTTAGCAACTTTAGACAGCGAACAGCGAGCCTTGCTTACGACTGATCAAGAGACGGCTTTCAGTGCACTCGAATCTTTGGCAACTAACCCAAGCGATGCGGGATCCGTAAAGATTCTTGCGGACTTTTTCTTTGATCGCGTTGAGGATGCACGCATTATTGGAGACCAAGCAGCAGTTATACGGGATGGTCGCAGGGGTATTGATTACTTCGAGCGCTATTTGCGCATGCAGCCAGATGACCTAGAAGCACGAGTAGACTTAGCAACACTGCACTTTAGAACGGGTAACACAGAAAGGGCCATGCAGGTCACCCAGGAAGTGCTTGATGAAGACCCCAATAATGTTGCTGCCAACCTTAACATGGGAACCCTGTACATGGTTGGGTACCGCGACTTTGAGCGCGCGCGCGCGCAAATTGAACGTGTTATTGAACTAACACAAAATGATATCAACCAACAATTCGCCTTTAATCAAGCACAACAAGCGCTGGCATTTATGGAACACGAAGAACAGGCTATTCAGCAGGGAACCCCTACTGATGCCTTGCCCAGCGACGGTCAACTAGGGCCAGGTGACTTGCCCCTAGAACAAGTAGATCCGGAGGACACCCTATGAGTGAAAAGCATTGCGATATAGCCGTTATTGGTGGCGGCCCTGCAGGTCTAACTGCCAGCCTTTACGCTGCGCGCGGACTGGTCAACACTGTAGTTTTTGAAAAGCAGATGACGGGTGGTCAGATTGCCACCACTGAATGGGTAGAAAATTACCCAGCGTTTCCTGAAGGAATATCTGGTTCAGAATTGAGTCGGCTCATGACGACCCAAGCCGAAAAGTATGGTGCCCAGATTGAGTTGTTTGTTACGGTCACCGCAATGAAAAGGTTAGATGATGGCATCTTTGAACTACAGACTGACGCAGGCGATACCTGGACTGCACGTGCCGTGATACTTGCCTCAGGGTCTGTTCCGAGTAAGCTAGGGATTCCTGGTGAAGACAAGTACACCGGACGTGGTGTTTCCTGGTGTGCTACCTGCGACGCAGGTTTCTTTAAGGACAAAACCATTACCGTTATCGGCGGAGGCGACGCCGCACTAGAAGAGGCAATGTTTTTAACCAAGTTCGCAAGCAAGGTTTATCTGGTACACCGCAGAGACGAATTCAGGGCAGCGCCCATCGTAGTGCAGCGCGTAAAAACTAACGAAAGGATTGAGCTTGTGTTGTCTGCCACTCCTTTAGAGATTGAGGGAGACGATACACGGGTAACTGGTCTACGCGTTAAGTCTACTGAAGACGAAACTGAACGTGTGCTAAACCTAGATGGTGTCTTTGAATTCGTGGGAACCAATCCTGTCAATGAACTTGTGGCAGGCCTTGTAGATACGAGAGCAAATCGCGGTCATGTTGCCGTAGAAATTGACGGCAGTGTGACGGAAGTTCCTGGCCTCTTTGCTGCAGGAGATCTGACAAACAGCACCCTTAAGCAGGTAATCAGTGCGTCAGGTAGCGGAGCAACCGCTGCGTTCAGCGCACTGAAGTACCTAGAAGAGCTTGATCACTAGACGGGCTAATCGCGACTAAAAATGCGACTGTCTATGCTATAGTTTTAGAGTAAATACCAGTCCACAGAGAAAGGCTTTTATATCATGTCTGAATTACTAACTGTTACCGATGCCAGCTTTGCAAATGATGTTGAAAACAGCAGTGGCGTTTTGCTGCTTGACTTTTGGGCGCCCTGGTGTGGTCCTTGCCGCGCAATGGAGCCTATCTTGACTGAACTAGCTGCAGAGCACCCAGAGTTTACCGTTGCAAAAATTAACGTAGACGAAAACCCTAAAACAACACAGCAATTTGATGTGATGTCAATCCCAACTTTCGTCATCTTTAAAGACGGCAAAATGGTTCAACGTGTAAGCGGTGGCATGCCAAAGGCAAAAATGCTTGCTACCCTACAAGCTGTGTAGACAGAGGTAAAACCATGTGCAACAGCGGAGTAAATCATGCCCAGCTGCAGATGACCATTGAAATGGCGCAGCAACAAACAGTTCTCGTGTCTAATTGGATGCGCGAGATAAGCCACCAGGCTGGCCATGCTGGCCTAGCAGGTGAAGAACTTGCTATAGCGGAAAAGGCCCTAAAAGCAGCTCGCCGTGCCCTAGAGGACGCAGCAGAGACCGTGCAGACAGGACAGGACAACAATCCCAGCTATGAGGTCAGCTCTGTCTGATAGCCAGCAGAGCACTATGTGCCTGTAATAATATATCTCCATCGAATACAAGGCTTATTAAAATAAAGTTTACTGCAAAAAAGGCGGACTGTGCTAGTCCGCCTTTTCTAATTCTTATCCTAACCGCCAAAAAGAAAGCCCTACAAGAGACTAGCTCAAAAAGAAAAGAAGGCCCATCTAAGGCTTGAGTGAAGTCTTAGATGGGTCTCCCAAGGCAAAAGAAGTTCGAAAGTCCTGCTGAGTGGTAAGGGTGTGAGGTAGATCCCTTATCTTTTTGCAGTAAATGACTTAAGAAACTTCTTAGTATTCAGGATAGTCTTAAGGCCACCTGAATACCCTCTATACGTAAACTGCCAAGTACGTGAGGTATGATACCCGACAGTTGCATAAAGGCAATACTTAAAAGTTAGGCGCCAGCAAGAGTGGCTGCAGTTTCACCCTCATTTTCACTTCGCCTATCTATGTATATTAAGGCGATTGCAAAGAAAACAATAACCGCACTTGCTGAAGTGTACCCCATTTATTGAACAGAAACAGAATACCATTTAAGCAGCTTTTAGATAATAAGCTCGGTAGTCTACAGGACTCAATCCTCCTAACTTTAGCTTAATCCTATCGTAGTTGTAAT
>WRBC01000001.1 GCA_009779855.1 Coriobacteriia bacterium | reverse complement strand
TCCGCCCTCTGGGTTTCTTGTGGAAGTTTGATTTCCTACTTCGTCATGTGTGAGGTGTGTAACACGTCTAAGCGGATCACGAATGCGCTCTACGTTGCCTACTGCATCATAGATCGTGGCTGTAGACATATTTAAACTAATTAAATTCAGCGTAGTCAAGTACGTTCCCTTCGGCATCCACAAGCTGAATAACTATTGTCGTGACTTCTGGTGCTATGGCCTGAGCATTAATAAGTACTTCATTAGCCTCTGTAGTGGCTATCTCAAAAGTAGTTGCTCCAACCTCATCATACAGACTTTCTGAAATAAAAGTGTATGTGTACGTTACCGTGGTACCTTCTGCGGAAACAGCAATGGCAAGCTCACTCATATCCATGCCTTCAAACATGCTGTTTTGACTGTCAACAAATGCCTGCATTTCATAGCTGATTGCATCTTCATCAGGCACTGCTTCTTCTTGTTCGTACGTAACTGGAGGTTCTTCAACTTCTGAATCTGAAGTACACCCTATCGCAAAGATAAATATAAGACCTAACATAAGAGCAATAACCAGTAACTTCTTCATCTTGATCCCTCCTTTTGCGTTCTGTCAAACTGTAAACCTGTAAACAATCCTGTCCACAGGCATCGCAGCCTATCCCATTTACCTCGCCAGGACTAACCTAACTGAATTCGGCAGAATCTAAAACATTGCCCTGCGCGTCAACAAACTCAAGTATGATTGCAGTGATTTCAGGCACCTTGATAACAGCAGTCTCAAAAAGTAACTGACCCTCTTCTACGGCATCCTCGAAATATTCTTGACCTCTTTCATTGTATATCTCCATATTAAAGAATTGATAGGTATAGACCAAAACAGTGCCTTCTGCACTGACCAACATTGCCATATCGTCAGTATTCATTGAGGCAAACATGTCATTTTGCGCGATAGCAAATTCCTCCAATGATATGGTGTTGATATCCATCATCGCTGGAGTCTGCTCCTGCTGATCGGCTTCGTGCGGATTTTCCACGTCATCTGGAATAGTTGGCCCTTCCGAAGTGCACCCAAGGGCAAACGCCGCCAGGCATAACATCAAGGCCACGACTAGAACTCTTTTCATATCATCCTTCTTTCATTGGGGATGCCATCATGCACAGAAACATTACCTGTCAAACGCTTCATTCTAGCATCCCCGTTCGAGAGAAAACTACTAGCCTATCAATTCGTTAATAGCCGCATCAATTGCAAGAGGTAGTTTTTTATACAGCCTTGCTGGGCGCAACATGTGCTTTAGAACTAGCTCTGTCGTAAAGGTTTCCGCTGCCTCCACTATGTCTATATCATCATAAACTGTCTGAGCACAGCCCTCTACTACTACCAATGCTTTTACCAACAGGCCAAAACCGCGTGGTACTACCACCCTTTGTTCGTTAAGGATTGATAGGAAGCCTATGGCAAATCCACGTACATCACGAGGACTCTTCGAGAAAGTTCGCTTCATCAGCGCCGACACCTTACCAATGACTTCTTCGCGCTCTGAATCACGTACAATAAGACCAATATCTGCTGAGTACTGAATGGCGCGCTTTGCATCAGCGTACACAGTTGCAGCAAGGATTTGAGCGATTGCTTCTTTATGTTCTTCTTTGACTTCTCCCATGATACCGAAGTCGATGTAGCAAATCTTTCCACCGGGCGTTAACAGCAAGTTTGACTGATGCATATCTGCATGAAAGCGCCCCACAACCATAACCTGCTTCATGAACACATCCGCGCCATGTATCGCAAGGAACCTAGCATCGACACCCGCCGCTGTCGCCTGGTCAGATTCGTGCAAATGCCAACCTTCAACAAACTGCATAGTTAAAATACTCTTACTGGACTGCGGCCAAACAATGGTAGCCGTTGTAACGTAGGGATCGTCGATGAAGTCAAATGCAAAACGATCAGAGGTACGACCCTCGATACGTAAGTCAATTTCAGAAGTGATTGAATCTGCAAACTCCTGCAGTAGCTGTGGCATATTGAAGCGTTTTAATGGCTTTAGCTTGTGCAGTGTGTTTACTAGTGGGGTCACTGCTGCAATGTCTCCACGAATCTTCTCTTCACTGCCCGGACGAACCATCTTGATGGCAAGGTCAGTTCCTGCCGGCAAAACCTCCCCTATAACGGGCTTGTAGTCAAAAGCCAGCTTTGCCTTATACACCTGTGCAATTGACGCAGATCCAATAGGAATAGGATTAATAGATTCGAATAACTCTTCTGCTGGTTTGCCTAGTTCCTCTTCAAACACAGGCTTCATTTCTTCAAAGGGGGTCGGGGTCACCGAATCGCGTAAATTTTCCATTTCGAACACATATTGCGGGGGAAACATATCGGGTCTGATTGAGATTAGCTGCCCTAGTTTAATAAAGGCAGGTCCTAACTTTTCGAAAGCAAAGCGAAGTTCACGGGCAAATACTTCACGCCGCACAGTAATGCCCACAAAACCAAAGCGAGATTCTACGGCAGCCCTCCACCAATGCTTAGTGATGATCCAAAAAATTTGGCGTCGTCGTTTTCTGGCATTCATAAGAATCAGACCTTACAGTTTTGCCTGAATGGCATCAAGTGTCGCGCTCATTGATTCTAGCTTGCCACGCAGTTCTGCAACCTCAAAGCGCACCTCATCTACAGCACGTGCGGTAGCGCTATCATCCTTATCAAATTCTGCATCTTTACCTTCGATTAGTTCAGCCTTTATCGCATCTTTCTTTTCATCAATGATTGCAGCTAGCCCATCTACAAAAGCACCCGGATCGCTAGCCATCTCGCCTTTCTCGGTTGTCTTACCGCGCTCAATCGAAGCTTTCATTCCTTCGTCAGCCATTTCATGAACCATTTCCCAAACTGCCAAAAACTTCATAACGTCAGCGTTTCTTAGTGGCATAGCTCTCTCCTGTCTGTTTTGTAGTTCTACTTTTTATTCAATAGGGGCTAAACCTTGGACAGGGGTACCCCTTTTTGCCTAGCTAGCTTCTTGCCGCGCTTTATGCCTCCACTCTTTTAGCTGCTTATACTGCAGTCATTCTGCAGCTACAGTTACTTCAATCGTTGGATATGAATTTCTTGCATTTTCACGAATTAAACCCATCATTGACCAGATAGGCACAAATAGTACAGCCCCTTCACCCTCGTAACTGTGACTGATGATTAAATCTTGGTTGTTTGAAAATTCGTCTTTACTTTGGCTTACATGAAGTGCTGGTTGTGTCAGCTCTAGCAACTTTTCGCTGCTCATATCAAACAATGCTGGCGTATACTCAAAGACAACCTGTCGTCCAGAAGATACGGGCCTAGAGTCAGCATAGTCCTCACTTAGCCACTCAAAGGCAAAGCCTTTATCGTATCGAATACTTAAATCGCCACCTAAAGAACCACCGGTCATCACAAAGTCACTGCCCAGAGTGCCGCTACCCATTTCAAAGTCATCTGAACTGCCTCTATGGTAACTAAGCGCCATAATTTGCATAGTCGCACCCTCCCTTGCGGGAGTATCGATTATTATCGTTTGTGTCTCCTGAGGAAAAACGTCAGAGGCTGAGCTCGGATACAGGTAAACCTCGTCCCCTAAGTATGAAGAAGCCCCTACGACCAATATCACCATCACGCAAGAAACATAGGCCATTGCCAATGCCCACTGAGCCTGGTCTGCACCTCTTTCATCTAACTTAAAGTGCTTGAGAATAAGTCCCACTGCGATTAATACAATACTCGTAAGTAAACAAGCCGCGAGAAACGAAACTAAGGTCTGGGGTCCTAAATAAAGGTAGGTAAAAGAGCGTTCTAGCAACACCGATGGTGCATAAAGAAAATCGAGAAAAGGCATGGCTCTGGATGCGTAAAGTATCGGAAATAGCAGCACAAACAGAATAGAGCCAATAAGGGGAATCACCACATAGAATCTAAATGCTTTGACAAGTACAGCAAGAAAGGAAAATGCCGTAGTGACCATAAACAAAAAGAAAAGTGCTGCCAAAAATCCTAAAGCAAGAAAGCTCGCATTGAAGCTGTAGCCCAATATAAAATTCGGTTGCCAGATACTCACCAACGAAAAAATACCCGACATCAACAAGTAGAGCACCAACACAATACCCAAAGCAGCGAACACTAAGAAGAAACTGAGCATCTGCGATGAGATAAAGCGGCTTATACTAGTTTGCGGATAGATTGAATTCTTCCCTGTAGCCTCCTGCCAAAATATGAAAGCAATTGCTATGGGAGCCAAAATAAGCAGAAGTGCGGAAAAATCAAACATGCTCTGGCTGGCAAGGGTGTCTGTACTGTCTGCAAACCCTCGCCATACCATAAGCCCATTCAGAATAACCAATGCAAACATAGCAATCAGTGCTAAAAGAATCCCTCTGCGCGAATCTCTCAATTTTAGCTTGAACAGTTTAGTAGCATTAACAAATTCTGCCTTTACGGTGTTTCCCATAAGCATGCCAGTTCACCCCCCTTAGTCTCGCGACTTAGATACATATAAAGAGACTCTGGACTCAGGCCCTTTAGCAGCAGACCTGCTGCACAGGCCTCAATGATGGTTTGATCGCACGCAGCCTCATAGATGATAGCCAAATTAGTAAGCTCTGATCTTGTTCTGTAGATAACATTTCTACCCGCTATGAAGGCATTGAGAACTTCAGCTTCGCCCTCCAGCTGATAGGCTTTCTGTCGCATAGTATCGACACTTTCATGCAACACTAAGTTACCTTGATCAATAATCATGACTGCGTCAAGAAAGCTCTCCATCTCTGACATAAGATGGCTAGATATTACAAATGCTCGAGGATGTTCATTATATTCCCTGATAAGGATTTCACAAACTGCTTTGCGCACAGTTGTGTCCATGCCTAATGTAGGCTCATCAAACATAGTTAGTGGGGTGCGCGCAGCAAGAGCACAGATAAAATTAAAAAGGCTCTTTACCCCTTGTGAAGCCTTGGAATACTTACCATTGACGTTGATGGTGAAGTAATCCAGCAGCTTTTGGGCAAAAAGCATATCAAAGTCAGGAAACAACAATTGGTAATCTGCAAGAATGACGCCTAAAGTAAGTCCACCTGAATAGGAAACATCATGACTTGAATAAACTAGTCTGCTACGTGCGGATAGGTTATTCAATGGAGTTGCCCCCCACACTTTCAGTTCACCAGAAGTTTTAGTTATGTGTCCAGCACAAATCTTCATGAGCGTTGTCTTTCCTGACCCGTTGCGACCTAAAAGACCTGTGATTCCCACTGCATCTATCGTGAAGCTAAAATCAGTAAGAACCTGCTTCTTGCCAAACCTCTTTGAAAGGCCCTCTGCTACGATTGCATAATTATTCATGCGGCAGCTCCCTTTTCTTCTTGAGAATAGCATCTATCAATCATCGCCACGACATCATCTTTCGACAGTTCGATTTTTTGTGCTTCTGCGACCAATTCGTCTACAAGGGACTGTAATCCATTTTTTTGCCGCTGAGATACCAATGTAGTCTTCGCACCACTTGCCACCATCATTGACTTGCCGCGCTCTTTTACAAGGATGCCCTTTTGCACCAGAGCATTAATACCCTTTGCGGCCGTTGCTGGGTTTATTCCTAATTCTTTAGAGAGGATTAACTGAGAGTATGCGGGACTGCCTTCTGCTAGACGCCCCACGATAATGTCATCTTCTATTGCTTCTGCAACTTGAAGATAGATGGGTTTGATACTGTTAAAATCAACCCGCACGTGCCATGCCTCCCTAGCGCAACATCATGCAACTACATTACTTATGTAATGTAGTATAGTTGGCTGGAAGAAAATTCGTCAAGTCACCATAGCCCACAAAAAAAGAAGAGCTCAAATGAGCTCTTCTTTTTTTGAAGTTCTAATATTCTAGATGACATAAACTTACATGAACTTGATATGTCTAGAACTAGTCTTCACCTAGATATGCCTTACGCACTTCTTCGTTAGCAAGAAGCTCTTCCCCCGTACCAGACAACTTGATAATCCCTGTCTCCATTACATAGCCACGATCAGAAATACCCAAGGCAAGGTTTGCATTTTGCTCAATCAGCAAAATAGTAATTCCCTCTTCGTTTAACTTCAAGATAATCTCGAAGATTACCTCGATAATTACAGGGGCTAGACCCATGGAAGGTTCATCCAAGGTAAGAAGCTTTGGCTTTGCCATAAGTGCACGACCCATAGCAAGCATTTGCTGCTCGCCACCAGAAAGAGTTCCAGCCTTCTGATTCTTGCGCTCTTGAAGGCGCGGGAAGAACGTTAACACTCTTTCATAGTCTTCCTTGATGTTTTCCTTGTCATTACGCAGAAAAGCACCCATGTCTAAGTTCTCAGCAACCGTCATCTGAGGGAAAACACGGCGTCCCTCTGGTACCTGAATAAGGCTTTTCTTGGTGATATCGTGAGGCTTCATGCCCGTAATATCTTCACCATTAAAGGTAATCGAGCCTTCGTGTGGTGATTCAAGTCCGCTCAAGGTACGCAAGGTTGTAGACTTGCCAGCACCATTAGCACCAATTAGGGTTACAATTTCACCTTCAGCAACGTCAAAGGAGATGCCCTTAATGGCGCGGATTTTGCCGTAGCTGGTATGTAGATCTTTTACGCTAAGCAGCATCGTTTTTCTCCTTATTGTCTTCAGTTGCCACCATAACAACACCATCGCTGTCCATCATGACAGGATCCTTCGCCGCAGCTTCTGGCTTTGGAGTAGTCTCTGGTGCTATTTCCCCTCTTGCTTCAAGAAGTGCCCTTCTCTTCGCTTTAATAGCCGCTTCCATGTCTTGGCCTAGATAGGCTTCGATAACGGCAGGGTTTGACTGAATCTCTGCAGGTAGACCCTCTGCAATTAACTTGCCAAAGTCCAGCACGTAAATATATTCTGCCAGATTCATAACAACCTTCATGTCGTGCTCAATCAGGAATACCGTGATGTTAAGCTCATCACGAATACGCAGAATAAGATCGTCAAGATCTGCACTCTCAGACTCGTTCATGCCCGCTGCTGGCTCATCCAAGCAGATTAGCTTTGGTTCAGTGGCCAACGCACGTGCTATCTCAAGACGGCGCTGTGCACCATAGGGCAGATTAGAGGCAAGGTCGTTAGCGTACTCAATCAGACCAACAAACTCAAGCCACCTTTCAGCATCTTCCTGGATCTGCTTCTCCTCGCGCCTAAAAGAAGGCGTGCGAAATGTTGCACCAAAAAATCCTGACTTTGTACGAACATGGCGACCGACCATAACATTTTCAAGTACGGTCATTTCCTTGAACAGACGGATGTTTTGGAAGGTGCGACTAATGCCCCAGTCTGCAATAACGTGTGTCTTTTTACCTGAGACTGATCTTCCCTCAAAAAGGATTTCTCCTTCTGTGGGGGTGTAGATGCCCGTCAATAAGTTAAAGAATGTCGTCTTCCCTGCACCATTAGGGCCAATCAAGGCAACGATGGTGCCAGCTTCAATATTCATATTTACCGAATCAACCGCACGCAATCCTCCAAACTGAATGGTTGCATTGGTTGCCTGCATCAGGTAACCCTGATGTTCTGCTACTACCTTATTCATGAGCCTGCACCTCCTTTGGGAGCTGCTCCAACAACTGCATCAGTGTGGTCTCCTTTGTCAGACTTACCTTTTCCAAATAACTTATGGAACTTTGGCTTCATGGGAATGATACCCTCAGTTCTTACAGCCATCATGACCACCATAAGAAGTCCCAAGAAAAGATTACGGAAATTTGCAACCATAGACTGGATGTCTCCACCAGCCTGGCCCAGATGGTTCATAGCAAACCAGCGAACAAGCTCTGGGAAGCCCATAATCAGAACGCCACCCACTAGAACGCCAGGGATTGATCCCATACCACCGATTACTACGATGGCAAGAACAATAACTGAATTGAGGAACGAGAATGGTTCTGGAGATATACCACCCAGGAAGAATCCAAAGCAGGCACCTGCAATACCACCCCAAAATGCGCCCAACACAAAAGCCCACGTTTTCGCCTTCGTGACGTTAACGCCCATTGCAGAGGCAGCAACCTCATCTTCACGCATAGCAGCCCAACTACGCCCTAAGCGTGAATTGTCCTGATTGCGCACCACAATGATGGCGACGATAAGCATGATAAGTACCATGTAGTACCAGTACACGTTTCTGGTCATGGTGAAGAAAAAATCATTGCCAAGCGCCCAGTACACATTATCACGCAGCCAGTCAAAGAATGGCGGTGAGGCTAAAACATTACCTCTGTCCGGTAGCCCAAGTAGACCATTAGTGAGACCAAAGGGATTGTTCTGTATGGTAATACGGACAATTTCTCCGAAGCCAAGCGTTACAATCGCCAAGTAATCGCCGCGTAGGCGCATAACAGGCAGGCTCAATAACCAACCAACAAAAGCAGCTATGAGACCCGCAGCAACCATAACGAGGGGAAAGACAAGCCCCTCAAGGCTATCCCCCAGCAAATTTGCAAGAGGAATAGCAAGTATAATCGCCGCATAAGTACCAACCGCATAGAATGCCATACGACCAAAGTCCAGCATTCCTGCGTATCCCACTACAATGTTAAGACCAAGTGCCAAAATAACATAGAGCCCAATACCTACAAGAGCAGCAAGAAGCAGTGCTTCACCCATACCTTGCAAATAAATAGGAAGAGCAAAAAGAAACACAAGAAGAAGGGCTGTCAGAGCCGTCTTAAGCGGGGACTTATTTCCCCCTCTGCTGAACATGGGCTTTGCAATATTCCCAAAGATTGCCTCTGCACTTGAGGCCTTTCCTTTAACTGCTTGATCCTCATAGGCTGCAGTAGTGTTATTAGATGTATTTTTAGTATTAGTCATAGTTCTACACCTTCTCTACTACAGACTCTCCAAGCAAGCCGCCTGGTCTAAAGATCAAGATCAAAATCAAAATCGCAAAAGTAATTACATCACGATAAGCAATCGAGATATAACCTGATGCCAGGGCCTCTAGGACTCCAATAAGAAATCCGCCCAACATGGCTCCGCGTAAGTTTCCAATTCCGCCCAGTACTGCTGCTGTAAAAGCTTTAATCCCTGGGAAAAGACCCATGTTAAAGGTAACAACACCGTATTTTAAGCCAAAGAAGGTACCTGCTACTGCACCTAAAGCCGGACCAATAAAGAAGGTCAGGGCAATAACCGAGTTGATGTTAATCCCCATAAGCCCTGCTGCATCTTTGTCCTGTGAAGTTGCACGCATAGCTTTACCTAGCTTGGTCTTAGAGACAAAGCGATCAAGTGTAAAGAGAAGTACAAGACAGGTAATAAAGATAATCAAATCAATAGGTGCGATTCTGATTGCTCCAAACAGTGGCACCGCATCAAGATTTGCCAAAAACTCTGGTGTTGGAAATACCATTCTGTGACCAACTGCAAGCAGTACAAAGTTTTGCAAAAACAGTGACATACCTAGTGCAGAAATCAAGGCGCACAGACGAGGTGAGTTTCTAAGCGGCCTATAGGCAAAGCGCTCAATAGTAATACCTAGCAAACCTGTAAGCACCGCAGAGATACCAAAAGTGAGCAACATCATAAGAATGAAGCCTACCGCCGTTGTCGTAAAGAACGGCTGCGTTGACTGTAGAAAGCTCATAAAGGGCAAGGTGTCACTAACCGTAGCAATAGTTGACTCGCTGCCTAATAAATTTAATACACCATAACCGATGAAGCCACCAGTCATGAACATCTCTGCATGCGCAAAGTTAATCATCAACAGAATACCGTAGACGAGGGTAAAGCCCAGCGCAATAAGCGCGTACATTCCCCCTAGGGTTAGACCATCAATGAGGAGTTGAACAAAAAATTCCATATGGCTACCTTTTGTTTAATCAGAGAAGAAACACGCTAGCAGGCATCTGCGGTCAGCCCGTCTGGATGATGCATGCAGACGTGCCTCTCCTAACTGCTCATTTGCAATAAACGTTTACTGTAAGCAGACGCATTGACCTCAAGTTTGTTGGGTCAATGCGTCTGCAAATTAGATTACTAAAACTTACCTATCGTCATCCATTAAGGAGTAGGGACGTCAGGATGTATAATCCACTCACCGTCGTATACCAAGAAGGTAGAAACGATTGGGTTAGCACTGTCACCATTTTCGTCAAATGATACAGGGCCAGTTACACCAGGGAACTCGTTTCCTGCAACCACTTCGATAATGGCTCTACGTCCCGCTGGAGTTGCAACGCTATCAACACCATCTGTTTCAGCTACTTCGAATACAGCGTTGATGATTGCGTTTGCTGCGTCAAATGCGAAAGCGTCAAATCCACCAGGAGCTTCACCGAACTCAGCTTCAAAGTCACTAATGAATGCTGCACCCTCTGGCATGTCCTCAATCGGCATACCTGGCTTTGTTGCAATGGTACCTTCTGACTGTGGACCAGCTTCAGTAATGAAACCATCAACCTGGATACCGTCTCCACCCATCATAGGAGCTTCAACACCACCGTCTTTTAGCTGACGAGCAAAGAGTGCACCAGCACCAGAGCTTGAGTCATACGTTCCTGCAAAGAATACAAAGTCTGGATCTGCAGCATTAACTCTAGTAACTACAGGAGCAAAGTCTGATTCTTGCTGAGCGGTTCTTTCTTCAAGAAGAATTTCTCCACCGATTTCTTCCCATTGCTCTTTAAAAGCAGCAGCAAGACCTTCTCCGTAGGGGCTTGAATCATCGATAAGCACCGCTGTACGGAAACCTAGTTCCCATGCTGAATCTGCAGCAGTAGGACCTTGCAGCGCATCTGTTGCGCAAGTACGGAAGAAGTTCTCACGACCCATGTGTGTTAGGTCTGGCCTGGTTGAACCATAGCTAATCTGAACTACACCGTGTTCGTTGTACACAAGACCTGCAGGATCTGTTACACCTGAGTTAAAGTGACCAACTACACCAACAAGATCTCTTTCTGAGATAAGAGCACCAGCTACCTGTGGAGCAAGAGACGGATCTGACTGATCGTCACCCTCAACAACCCTAAACTGGATTCCCAAGTCGCGTGCTTCATCACTTGCATTAGCCTGATCAACAGCTAGACGCGTTGCGTTTAGTGCACCCTGACCAAAACTTACTGCACCCTGTGAAATAGGTCCACCAAAACCAATAGCAAAGGTTGTTGTGTCACCATTGTCACCATTGGTATCACCGTTGCTACCACCATTATCACCATCGCAGGCAACAAGGGCGAAAGTTAGGGCGAGAGCAGCCATAGCTGCCAAAATAAAGCGTAGTTTACGTTTCATCTCTTCTACCTTCCTTCGTTTTCCTTACTTAACTTACCGAGCACTTCCTAAGAAACAAATGAGTCCACCAGAAAAAGTACTGTTTCAAGTGCTTGGTTTCTGGCAACTTGGACTCAAAGTTAGCACAAGGAATACAAGGCTTAATCAGTGCATTGTTTCTTTTCCGTTGAATGGTAATTATGAAGGGGGTGAATAGTGCAAGAGGTATGGTCACAGCAGCCTAATGATAGACGCGCTTAAACTGCAATTCAAAAGGGACGAGCCACCTAGTAGCCCATCCCTTTATTTTACGCCAACTTATGCAAGCACAAACTTTAGAATCTTCTTTTCAAGAAGTCTGGTATATCTATGTCATCGTCATCTCCAGCAGAAGGGCTACCCAGTGGCTCAAACTTAGGGATATGACCTGTTGCTTCTGAGTCTTCGCCTGCGCCGCTCATGATGCTTTCAATTCCCATAGTCTCTGAAGGCTTTTTCTTTTGGCCTCCAGCAAAACCTGTCGCAATTACGGTAACCCTAATCTGGTCACCCAACGAATCATCAATCACTGTACCAAAGATAATGTTGGCTTCAGGTGCCGCGGCATTGGCTACAATCTCTGCAGCTTCATTGGCCTCTAGCATACCCAGATCACTGCCACCAGCCAGTGAGAGTAGCAAGCCATCTGCGCCCTGGATAGAAGCTTCAAGTAGCGGGCTTGAAATCGCTGCTGTTGCAGCGTCTACCGCACGATTATCCCCACTTGCAAGACCGATGCCCATAAGTGCCGATCCTTTATCTTCCATAACAGTTCTAACGTCTGCAAAGTCAAGATTAATCAGGCCTGGAACGGTAATAAGGTCAGTGATGCCCTGAGTTCCCTGTCGCAAAACATCATCTGCATAACGAAAAGCATCCAGCATAGATGTCTTTTTCTCTGCAACCTGCAGCAGCCTATCATTAGGGATAACAATAAGGGTATCTACTTTTTCCATCAATCTCTGGATGCCCTCTTCAGCTTGCTTTTTGCGCTTGTTTCCTTCAAACGAGAAGGGGCGTGTAACTACCGCAACAGTCAGTGCACCAATTTCTTCACGGGCAATCTCTGCGACAACGGGGGCTGCCCCAGTTCCTGTACCACCGCCCTCGCCTGCTGTGATAAAGACCATATCTGCACCCTGTAGGGCTTCACGAATCTCTGCTCTATTTTCTTCTGCAGCCTGCGCTCCAATATCAGGAACTGCACCTGCGCCAAGACCCTTAGTGAGGTTCACCCCAATATGTACCTTGTAATCTGCGTCTGACATGAGGAGTGCCTGAGCATCAGTGTTAATGGCAATAAACTCAACGCCCTTTACCCCAGCCTCAATCATGCGATTGACCGCATTGGTACCTCCGCCACCAATACCAACAACCTTAATGACTGCTAGGTAATTCGCACCTGTATCCAACATATCTTTACTACCGCCTTTCGGTTTGGCTAACGCCTAAAGTCTAACGTTCAAGTTTAAGTTAAGGGTGTAGTCATAACAGCGAATAATCTCACTACTACATTAAAGGTTCAAGCAGTGAATTGCAAAAAGTCTAAAGTTTTACTTTAATGTTTTAACAAATACCAGCTTACAGGGTGTATCCATCGTTAATTTCATTACAATTCGTTGCTGTTATGTTGTAATCATCTCGCCTATCAAATGATTAACGAGACAATCCGCGCCAGGTTGGATGGTCTATGCTTCTCACATTAATAAGGACTACGTTATCACCATGCTCCTCAAGGATTCCTAGGATAATCGTACTTTTATCGGCAAGGTTATCTGCCCTTCCTACATCTAGTTCTACCTCATCAATAGTGAAAAGGGATGTCCTGCCTACCTCTGGAGCAGAAGCGCGAAGAACACGAGAAACTATCTGTGAGTCTAGGCCGCGCAAGTGCTCAAGCACATTAAGCAAGGACTCATTTGTGACTTGCTCTCCCCACCCAGTGTCAATCTCTATAATTCCCGTCACAGGGATAATACTAAGGTCACTCGCATCAACATCATCCACCGTATCAGTCGGATCAGTTATGCTCGTGCCATCCTGCCTCATCATGCCTAACCATCTACCATCACTTGAGGCTACCCAATTGACCTCACCTGTCTCAACCTTTACTGCGGGCGTACGTTCTGATATTTCTATAGTTACCCCACTAGGAAAATGAGTTGAGACTGTCGCCTGTGCAATCCAGGGATTGGATCTGAGACGATCTTCAACCTCTGAAGTGTCCATTGTAATAACAGAGCTGGCAAGGTCAATCTGAGCAATATCTTCAATAGTTTCAGTATCTAGAAAACGCGCACCTTGTATTTGTATGTCATCTGGATAAAAGAGGCCTGAATTAGCCAGAGCGAAACCACCCCAACTAAGCAATCCTAAGACGGCAATAGCACAGATAAACAATCCGACCACTTTTAGTATTCGTAATCGCTGCTCACTCCTTCGCGCGCGCTGCTTACGGTTTACTTCCCTCTGCTCCTTGGTCTTCTTGACAGGTCCAGATTTTTTGTTAGGAAGTGCCTTCCTTTGTGTTTCGACTCGTCCAGAATCCCCCGTTCTTGCTAAGGGATCTGTGCTCTTGTGTGAAAGTGAACGCTTTGCGATCCTAGGTGTTGAATTTAATCCTGACTTAGAGCGTCTAACAGGTCTTCCTGCAGCACGCTCCCTCTCCGCTGCTCTGCTCCTAGCTTCATAGTTAGACTCGGCTGATGTTCGCTGTCTTCGGCTGCGATTCGCGTCGCTTGCGAATTGATGCTGCGCATCAATTCGCTCACTGTACTCTCGTTTTCTTTTTGGGGCGCGTAAGCGAAGTTCTGGCTGAGCGTGCGAAGACCTTTCGGCACCACGCCTTCTGTCAACCCTCTCTGCAGCAGTCTCATGATAAGGCTCTTTGTTGGCAGCCCTGCTTTCCCGCAAACGGTCGCGGCTGTCCTGGTTGCTTAGCCTGCCACTTCCAGCCTGCTTATGCGACGCCTGTTCGTACGGCTTTCTTTTTTTGCCATAGCGTGACATGACTACCTCTTAGCCAGCTACAGAGCTACTGGCTAGGTTAATGTCAGTAAAGTCTTTACTGCGCGCTTTTCGCTCTTTTTGCTCACGCACAAATTCTGGACCGACCCCTGTTACGTCTCCGGCCCCCATAGTAATAAGCAAGTCACCTGGTCTTGTATGACTGCACAAATAGTCTGGCAGGCTCTGCTTGCGCGGTAGCCAGACAACCTGCGCGTCAGGATCATAATTGAGTATTGAGTTCACTACCGTACGTCCTGAAACCCCAGGAATAGGAGTTTCTCCACTACTAAAGATATCAGTGAGGATAATCACATCTGCACTATCAAAGGCAGATCCAAATTCTCGCTCGAAAGCTTGGGTTCGACTATATCTGTGTGGTTGAAAAACAACGACAGTACGCTTGTAGCCCAGATCCTTTGCTCCCCTAAGAGTCACTGCGATTTCGGTAGGATGATGACCATAGTCATCTACGATGCTAACACCATCCCATTCCCCAAGAAATTCAAAACGGCGACGGACACCCTGAAAGCTCCCCAGTGCGGCAGCTGCTTCAAAAGGATCAATACCCAGGCTAACAGTAGCTGCAAAAACTGCTGTCGCGTTGGATACCATGTGCTCGCCTGGCAGGGTAATACTTGCAGGATAAAGGCATCCTTGGTACTCAATCGTAAAATCTGAACCTGCTTTACCTGTAAAGGGTTTGATATTCGAATAACGAATATCGCAATTGGGCCCTGCCCCGTAAGTCAGCATTTTTTTGTTTGATGCTTCACTCAGCTCAATTAGCTCTTTATCGTCCCCGCAGACGACAAGAAGTCCATCATCATTGACGCGGCTCATAAAGTCTGCAAAGACCTGCTCTAGTTGATCGTAAGAATCATAATGGTCAACATGCTCAGGCTCAAGGTTGGTAATAATAGCAATCTGTGGCGACAACCACACAAAAGAACCATCACTCTCGTCAGCCTCTACTACGTGCAATTCACCAGAACCTTCACGGGCATTTGCAGAAAAGGCATCTACCTCTCCTCCAATACAAAACCCAGGATCCTTGCCCAGCACCTCCAATGTATTGGCGAGCATAGAGCTTGTTGAGGTTTTTCCATGAGTTCCAGCAACAGCGACAGTTGTAATGCCTTTGGTGATCTCAGCAAGCATCTGAGCCCTTTTCCATACGGGCAGATTCCTGCGACGTGCTTCTTTTAGCTCTGGATTTTTCTCTTCTGGAATTGCAGTAGAAATAACTACCACCTCTGGATTACCCACATTGGCAGCGTCATGACCTATGAAAACCTCCATACCCGCAGCTTGAAGCGTGCGTGTGTAGCGGCTCTCCTTCAGGTCTGAACCGGTAATTTTAATTCCGCGCTGCAACAACACAAGGGCAAGAGCACTCATGCCAGCACCGCCCACCCCAATAAAGTGGGCATACACAGACGTATTATCTGAATTTTTTTTCATTCTTCACCTGCATTTAATCATTAAGATGAGTAATTGCTTACTTCTCTTTGTTAACTAGCTCTACAATTGCATCAGCTAACCTTTTGGCTGCATCAGGTTTACCCAATTCTACGGCATGAGCCGCCATCACAGCACGCAGCTGCGCATCTCCCGTCAATTCTAAGAGAGTACTCGTGAAAACTGAGTCATTCTCCCCATTGGTTCCTGAGGTGTAATCTACACCTTCTGCTTCTGGGTCATACCCCTCTAATAGCTGTTTATCCGCAATAAGTCTAGCACCACCCAGATTAACAAGTGCTTGTGCATTAGTTGTCTGGTGGTCATCAGTTGCATACGGATACGGAATAAGTACAGATGGCTTACCCAGTACAGTAAGTTCAGCGATAGAGGTGGCTCCTGCACGTGCGACCACAAGATCTGCACCCTTCATAATATCGCCCATCTTCTCAATATAGGGTAATACGTGATAGCGTGGCTCCAGTTCAGGACAGGTCTCGAAAAACTTTTCAAGGCCTTTTATAACGGCATCATATTCAAGGTTTCCCGTACCGTGAATGATATGAAGGTCAGGGCGTTCCATAAGCAAGTGCTGAGCGGCTAGAACAGTGGCTTGATTGATTTTTCGTGCTCCCCTACTACCACCAAATACTAAGAGGACCTGCGCAGTATCTGGAATATTCAGCTCTGCACGAGCACGGGTGCCATCAGCACTGTGAATAGACTGCCTTACAGGATTCCCAACGAATTCGCAAACAGCCTTCATGTCTTTTGGTAGGCCAGCAGTTTCTGGGTACGTTAGAGCTACATAATTAGCACTAGCTGCAAGCAAGCGATTCGTCATTCCTATGTGAGAGTTTTGCTCATGTACAACAAGGGGAATTTTGCACATCGCAGCAGCAATTCCTACAGGCACGCTCACATAGCCCCCAAAACACACCACGGCTGAAGGATTCTTCTTTTTCAGTAGTGACAAGGCCTGCCTTATACCCCACAGCGCCTTTACTCCAGAGGTGATTAAAGTTAAAGGTTTTGAACGATCAAAGCCCGCTGTTGATATTGCTGAAAAATCTATATTTGCATCTGAGGCTAGTCGAGCCTCCGGACCCGAAGCCGTACCCACAAAAGACAACTCCACGCCACGAGAGCGCAACTCATCGGCGAGAGCGAGGGCCGGATAAATGTGTCCTGCTGTCCCACCGCCACTCAAGATCATCTTCGTCATCGTCGTCAACCTCCTTAAACTTTTCCTCTGTGACTTTACGCTTAATTCTTTTTTCTGGTCGCCTTTTGATGTCCCTTTTTATGTTTCGTTTTCCTGTACCATCATGTTCTTCTGGCTTATTTTCCCGCTTACTCTCGTCATCATGGTTATTAGTACTTACATGCCTTGATCCCCCACGTCGCGGCAAGCCATCAAATATGCCAGCGAGCTGCATTTTTGGTGGAGTAAGATGCCCGTAGCGGGCAACGGAGAATATAAGACCCACCAACATAAACGTGCTTATCATTGATGAGCCCCCTAAAGTAACAAAGGGCAAGGGTTTTCCTGTAACAGGGCCTAGACTAATTACAGCAAAAATATTAAGTAGTGCCTGGAAAACTATAAGGATTGTCGCACTGCCAGCAATCGCAGTACCTAATCGATCTTTAGCCTGCGATGCAATATGTAGCCCACCCCACAAAATAAAGACAAAAGCTATCAACACAAGGAATACCCCGATAAGACCAAGCTCCTCGCCTAGGATTGCGATAATGAAGTCATTGTGAGCTTCTGGCAGATATCGAAACTTCTGACGAGACAGTCCAGGACCTAAACCTAAAATGCCCCCTGATCCCAGAGCAAGTTCAGCCTGCCAAGTCTGATGAGAAGCAACACCATCAGTCCATCGCGTAATAAACTCAAAGATACGGCGTTGCTGATAACCACCATCCATCAAGAGAACTCTGCCTAAAAAGAGTACTGCCAAGCCCCCCAGTCCCGCCACGAGTCGACCCCAAGGCCAGCCCGACAATACGTAAGCTGCAAAAAGACCGACTCCGATAATTAGTACTGTGCCAATATCTGGAGAAGCAAAGATAGCAAGCATGCTGCCACCTATAAGAATTGCTGGCATCACCCAATCGCGACGATATATAGGCAAAGCAGCTTGTGCCTTTTGTCGCGCAGGCCCTGTATCATCAGAATCTTTTGCCCAAGAACAGTACGCTGCAATCAAAAGCAGCAGGACAGGTTTAGCAAACTCTGAAGGCTGGAAAGAGAAAAGACCGAAGTCAATCCAGCGAGCAGACCCTAGTACTGGCCTCCCTGCAACAGCCAAAAAAATCAGCATAGCCAGTAGTGCCCAGGCAACAGGAATTGCGTACGGGACAATCCTTCGGTAATCTACTCGTGCTATTGCTATAGCAATGCCTGCGCCAACTATAGCGAAAAGCAGATGCCTAAAACCTGCAGCATAAGCGGAACTAAAGAGGGTACTCAAGAACCCCAGGAAGCCTGTTGATTCATCTCTATCTGCAGTTTCCACAGCACCAGTCTGCGCCTCTTCCAGAGCCTCTTCAAGTGCCGCATAATAATCAAGTTCAAACTCAATGGCCTGCTCTGGAGTCAGAGCCTCCTGACTTTGTAAAGCAAAGTCACGCTGCACCTGACGAATAACGGCATCATTACTTGATGCAGAAAAAGCCATAATCAAACTAATTCCTACCAGGATTGTAATTGCAATTAGTATGAGGTATCTTGCCGCGGGACCTCCTCCCCACTCGGGCAGATTCGCGTTAAGGTTCAACCCCGAGATTATGCCTCGTGTTTTCTTTTTTCGATCTTTTGCTACCATCGCACTTATCTCACACTATCTAAATTTTGACTATATGAATCAGTGCAAGTGCCTTCTTTTGTCGCTGCCTCATGGAAGGATTTAACGAGCGAAGTAAAGTAGCATCCCCGATGCTCAAAATCATCAAACTCATCAAAAGAAGCATTTGCTGGGGAGAGCAATACCACCTGCTTAGGGGCTGCATTCTTACAGGCAAAATGCACGGCATCTTTCATAGATTCAAATGTCAGTATCTGCTGGTCGCTTGTGCTACCTGTAGAAAGTGCATCAAAGTGTGACTTTAGCCCGACTGCTGCCTGTCCAAAAAGAAGTATTGTTTGCGCACGCACTAAAGCAGCTCTTACTAAATCAAGATAGTCTACGTCTTTACTTTGTCCACCCAAAAGTAAGGTAAGTTCAAGACCCGCATAAGCACTAAGTGCAGAAATACTTGCATCGGGATTGGTTGACTTTGAGTCGTTGACATAAATTACGTCTTCAAAAATGCCAATCTCCTGCATTCGGTGTGGCTGTGGCTGAAAAGATTTCAGTGCCTTAGAAATGTCTGTATCTGGTACCCCAAAATAGTGACCTATCGCAGTTGCGAAGCAGGCGTTCATCATATTATGGTCCCCACGAATGCGAAGTTCATGCTTTTCCAAGGGCAAACAATGCTCGTCAGCACTAATTTTTCTCACGCATGCGCCACGCTTCTCTGCAGCGAGAACTGCGGCGGCAATTACGGGACGCGCCAGTTCATGCAATTCGTCTTCTTCGGGCACAAGCACCAAGTCACCATTGCCTGAGTTTGCAAAAATCCTGCATTTGTCTGCCCCGTAGCGAGCAATATCCTTGTGCCAATCCAGATGATCAGAGCTCAAATTAAGCAATGCGGCCACACGTGGTTTAAACGTACTGAGTCGTGCTGCTTGAAACGAACTGACCTCTGCAATGAAAAAATCCCCAGGGCGCACCGAAGCAAGTAGCTCTAGTGCCGGGGTTCCAATATTGCCTACGCTAAAAACCTGAACATTTTCTTGAGCAGAAAGTACTTCCCGCACCAATTCAGTAGTAGTTGTCTTACCGTTAGTTCCCGTAATGGCGACCCAGTTCAAGCCTGGAGGAGATAGACGGTAGGCAAGCTCAACCTCAGAAATGACTTCTGCTGACTGCTCGCAAGCTGACTGCGCAAGTATAGTGTGCGGGGCAAGTCCTGGAGTAATAATGCAAACATCATAATAGTGCTCGCCTACTGTAGGCACAGAATTTACGCCGAAGTCAGCAGATAGCTGCACTCCCGTGGGACAATCCTGCTGCATCTGCGCAAAGAAATTTTTAAGATCTTCTGAAAAAACAGAGTCTACTAGGGCAAGTGAGCTAATTCCCAGTTGAATACTGTGCTCAAGTAAAAAACGAGCAGTCGACCGACCACTTTTGCCAACACCTACAATAAGAACCTTTTCAAAAGCATTTTTGGAAAGGTTCCCTGTTTGTAAGCCTGCCTGTCTGTTCGTATGTTCTTGCGCGTGATTAATTGCTCTCGCCTACCCGCCCAATCGCGTAAGCTCATAGAAGAAGAGGGCAAACCCAAATGCTGCTAGACATCCCGTAATGATGCAAAAACGAACCATAATGGTAGTTTCTGACCATTTCAGCATTTCGAAATGATGGTGGATAGGTGCCATTTTAAAGACGCGCTTACCTGTCATCTTGAAGACAAGAACCTGAATAACCACTGACAAGGCTTCAATGACGAAAATCCCACCGATAACAACAACTAATAATTCTGTTTTTGTTACCAGAGCTAGGCCCGCAATGGCACCTCCCAGAGCAAGGGATCCTGTGTCTCCCATGAAGATTTTTGCAGGATAACAATTCCACCAGAGAAAGCCAATGCAGCCACCAGCAATGGCAGTCGCAGCAATGGCAACAGGCAGTGAGCCTGATGCATAAGCAATAGCTGCAAATACTAAGGCAACTATAGTGACAGTTCCTGCTGCAAGTCCATCAAGTCCATCTGTTAGATTTACCGCATTTGTTAGACCGACAATCATAATCAGGGCGAACAATAAATAAACCCAAGGAATAGTTAACACTACCGAACCGAGAAACACTGGCAGTGTAAACGTCGTAGACACCTGCGCAAGAGGAATATAGAAGTCTGTAAGAGGGACATAAATATTTGCTGATACACCTACCCAGTTAATAGCTGCAAGCGTAGTACCTACAGCTATGAGCAGTTGTCCGACAATCTTTGCACGAGCAGAAAGTCCCAGGCTCCGTTTTTTTGCAACCTTTATGTAGTCGTCAATAAAGCCTAGGATTCCACAACCTAGCATACATAAGAGCACTGTGACACCTGCACGCACTCCCGTATTAAACATGTCAATACGATGTGCACTAGCCTCGGCAATAATGGGATGTGCAAAAGCAACCATTGCAGCAAAGAGTGCAACAGCGACAAGCAAAATAACAATGCCCCCCATTGTGGGAGTTCCATGCTTTACTAAATGTTCCTGAATTCCCTCTGCGCGAATTTGCTGACCAATCTCGCGCTTTTGTAAAAAGCGGATGAGCAAAGGAGTAATCATAGCAACCAGTACCACTGATAAACTAAGAGTCAAAAACACTTGAAATGCAGGGTACTGAGCAAGGCCAGCTAACATGGATTGTCTCCTTCTACACTTAACGCCTCTCTAATGCGCTCCATTTGCATGCTGCGCGATCCTTTAATAAGTATGAGCGAACCTGATGTAAGTTCACTGGAAAGGCTTCGAATTAATAATTTCATATCAGTAAAAGAACGCAGCTCTGGAATATTTTCTGTATTGAGCCCTGTGCTCAACTCTCGAAGTATGTCCTGTGTTGCGTCAGTATAGGCCTGCCCAAAAGTATAGACCACATCAATGTTGAGCAAGCCAGACAGTAGTAGAATATCCTTATGAACTTTTGCGCTATGGTCTCCCATTTCTAACATGTCGCCTAGCACAGCAATGCGCTTTCCTGTACTTGGGTTGCCTAAATCTGAGACAGCCAAAGTCTTTAGTGACGCTGCAGTTGATTCTGGGTTAGCGTTATAGCAGTCTACAAGGATATCGCTATCTTGAATATCAATCAGCGTATTCACTTTCGCACGCTGCATGCGCATATCAGTTGGTTGAACACCCTCAACACCCTTAATCGCAACCGCACTCTCTATGCCTAAAATTTTTGCAACAGCAAGGGCTAACAGGGCGTTTTGAACACTGTGCTCACCAGGAATAGCAAGCTTCATTTCCAATTCATCCCCCATAGAGAAGACAACCAACACTGTAGCATTGCCCTGCGCATCAAAGCCTTTAATGTAGGCACTGATTGCAGACTGACTCATGTGCGCAGCATCATAAGAATCCTCAATCGCAACTGTCACTAACGACGCCTTGCATACACTGCGCAAGTAGTCACCAAATTCTACTCTTGCTGGCATAAAGGCAAGCTGATCTTCTGAAAGAGCTTCAAATATTTCACCTTTTGCACGAGCAATATTTTCCCTGCTACCCAACATCTCTATATGAGCGTCGCCGATAGTAGTAATAATACTCATGGTTGGACGAGCAATATCTGTTAATTCGGTAATCTGCCCAAGACCCCTCATTCCCATCTCTAGAATAACCGCTTCTGTACCTTGTCTAACGCGAAGCAGAGTCAGAGGAACGCCTAGTTCATTATTGTAGTTACCTTCTGTGGCAATTACTTTCAGGCTACTTTCCAAAGCACCTTTAAGTAGTTCCTTAGTAGATGTTTTTCCTGAGGAGCCTGTAATTCCAATCACAGGACAACTAATAAGTGAGCGTTGATACTTTGCGAGATCTTGCAGAGCGATTAGAACATCATCAACAAGAATACTTGTTGCTCGGTCTGAAAAGGATCCAAAATCTGAACCGACCTTACTGGCAAGGATTACGCTTGCCCCCCTATCTACAGCAGAAGCAATGTAATCATGTCCATCTGACTGCTTACCTACAAAAGCCGCAAAAAGGCCATCTTGTTCTGCCTGCCTAGAGTCAATAGAGCAAGATTGCGCTGCTCTCTTAGGCGATCCTGCAATTATTTTGCCAGAACAAACCTTCGCTATGCATTCGGCAGTGAAATTAAACATGGAGTCTTGTACCTAGTCCTAATTCTGACTTATGACACGTTGCCATGAAGACATTCCAGCGCAGCACGTGCAACTTCCCTGTCATCAAAGTGAATAGTGCGGTCTGCAAAGATCTGATAGTCTTCATGTCCCTTTCCTGCAATAAGAACCGAGTCTCCTGTACGCGCCAAAGCAACTGCGTGAAAAATCGCCTCTCGCCTATCAACAATGGCATCACACTTTACCTTTTCGCTGTTGATGCCCTCTAATACGTCCGCAACAATACTGGCAGGATCTTCACTGCGAGGATTATCGCTAGTGACAACGACATAGTCACTTTCTTTGCCTGCGGCACGAGCCATTAAAGGACGCTTAATTGGATCGCGGTCCCCACCGCAACCAAAAACTGCAAAAACTCGACCCTTAGTCTGCTCTCTTACTGCTGCAAGTGCAGTAGAAAGTGCTTCAGGAGTATGGGCGTAATCTACGAAAACTTTAAAGTCCTGACCTTCTTCAACCTGTTCAAGTCTTCCAGGAACCTGAGTAGCATTTGATAACCCATCTGCGATTATTTCTAGGCTGATACCGCGCGACCAAGCACATCCTGCAGCTACAAGAGCATTCTCGACATTATAGGTACCGACCAGAGGAAAAGTTACACGAGCCTGACCGCTTGGCGTTGTCAGTAAGAATTCGGTGATGTGTGATCCTTGAACGAGCTCTGTCGCCGTCAAGTCTAGACTCAAACCTTCCATGCCTGGAGGCTTCATTCCAACACAGACGACATTAATGCCTTCTGATTTTAGGCGCGCGGCAAGTTCTGCCCCTACCCTGTCATCAACATTAATGACACGAGCCGCAGCCTCGAAATCCGAAAAAAGACGCTCTTTAACACTACGATACTCTTCCATGGTGTTGTGGTAATCCAAATGGTCTTGGGAAAGGTTAGTAAAGGCTACCGCAGCAAAGTTAGTTTGCTCTACCCGGTGCATGTCAATAGCATGGCTTGACACTTCCATTGCAACACTCTGCACGCCAGCATCACGCATCTCTGCAAATAATGACTGTAGCTGCAAAGCATCAGGAGTAGTAGTTGCAGTAGTGTGAGCACACTCTTCCGATAGACCTGTATGCGGATCTTCAGGTAGGCTGTACTTACTTTCTACAGTTCCGATAACGCCCGACTGTTCACTTGCAGCACGTGCAATAGCATCAAGAAGGTAGATTGTTGTAGTCTTCCCATTGGTCCCCGTAACACCACTTATATTAAGCCTCTGCGAAGGGTGTTGGAAAAAGCTTGCAGCCGCACACGCAAGTGCAATGCGACTATCGTTAACCCTAATAATTGCGTCTGAATCTATAATATCCAACTGTTTTTGTACTACAACAGCAACAGCACCTGCCTCTAAAGCAGACTGCACAAATTGGTGGCCGTCACTTGCGTGACCTTCAATGGCAAAAAATAGACTTCCTGGAATCACCTTTCGGCTGTCATGGACAACCGCACTGACCTCAAGGCTGCGCAAACGCGAAGGAAAATCAACAATACCAGGACACGACTGACCCTGTGCCGTGCGCAGTAAACTCTCGACTGTCATTGTGCCTTGTTTCGATGACATAGGCTGTTGTCTCCCCTCGTTAATTTCCATGCATATCTTCCCGTACTATTTTAAGGTGAAGCGGGCAAAAGCCCGAGATACCTCACAGTAAATGTTGCTATGTTGGCAAAGGGTGGACCTGCCACTTCTGCACCAAACATACTTGTTCTAGGCTCATCAACAAAAACTGTAATTAATAACTCTGGATCTTCAGCTGGCAGGTATCCTATAAAAGAACTAATGTAGAGACCTTCCACATAACCCGCAACACCTTCGCGCGCTTTTTGAGCAGTTCCTGTCTTGCCCGCAACCTCATAGTTATGAACTTCAACACTTCGACCTGTTCCTTCAATCATTACTGCTTCAAGTGTTTGTGTAGTTTGCCTGGCAGCTTCCTCAGAGACGACTCTAACCTCTTCACGCTCGGGAACTTCAAAGCTTCCATCTGGCACCGCACGCAAAAGATGTGGGGTAGTCATTACCCCATCATTAGCAATAGCTGCCATCGCACGAGAGATTTGCAAAGGAGACATGGACAATCCCTGCCCAAAGGAAAAGTTTGAGAGTGTCACATCACTCCACTGGTCTGGAGAAAGCACGTGACCACTGCCAGCACCAGGGAAATCAAGTCCTGGGCGCTCTGTAATAGCGAACTCGTGAAGGTAGTCATAGAAAGTACTACTACCCATCTGCTGTGCTATGCGTGTCGTACCAACATTACTAGATACTTCCATAATGCGCGAAACACTCATCACTTCAGTGGGACGTTCCACCGCATCAGAAACGACACGGGTCCCTACTTGAATGCTATTAGGTATGTAAAAAGTGTCGCTAAGGCTTACACTGCCTGCATCAAGAGCAGCCGCGATCGTTAAAGGCTTAATGGTTGAGCCTGGCTCTAGAACATCAACCAATGCTCTATTCCTAATGGCCTCTGGGTCGGCAAGATTAAATTCGTTAGCATCAAAGCCAGGATATGAGGCTGCTGCGTAAATTTCACCAGTGCGAGGATTCATCACCACTGCAGACGCTGCTTCTGCCCTTGTATTATTAACGGCAGCCTCAAGTTCCTGCTGAGCAACATTTGTGATTTCTGCGTCAATGGTCAGCATAATGTCTGAGCCTCTTTGGGCCTCAATTGTCCGCTGAACACCTGCAGGAATAATATTTCCGGCAACATCACGTTCTGTAAAAGATACTCCAGGTGTCCCGCGTAAAATCTCTTCGAATTGAAGCTCTATACCTGCTGCACCGTATCCTTCTGCATTCACAAAACCAACGACTTGTGCTGCAACATCCCCCATTGGATAAACGCGCATATAGTCAAGCTCCCAGACCATATGTCGCAAAGCCTGCTTGAACAAGCGCTGCTCAGGACTATCTTCAGGTTCATTTTGTGCATCGTCGTCCACCGCCATACGAACCTCAGGGGATATTTCTCTAGCCAGTACCGAGAACCTGCTTAGGTTACCACTTGCGGCCTGGCGAGAAAATTGCTCTATAAGCTCCTCTGCGGAAACATCAAGTTTTTCAGAAAAATAGTATGCCAATTCTTCATGAAGTCCTTCTAAGTTTTGCTTAACAGGCTCATCATTATGCTCGCGCGCTGCTACATAGTCGTCAAAAAAACCTGATATGTTATGAGGGTCTGCAACTACCGTGTAAACTCTGACTGACTGTGCAAGAGCCCTACCAGACCGATCAAAGATGGTGCCTCGCGGTGCGGGGGTCTCTATACGACGCAGTCGTTGCTGTTCTGCAAGGGCACTAAGATTTTCTGCCTGCACTACCTGCAAATGAACAAAGCGTGCTCCTGCCAAGCATATCCCAAGCATAAGAAGCCCACCTAATATGAAGAGTGCACCATTACGAACAGGTGCACTCTTTTGCTTATTTTCTTTACTTTTTCTATTCTTCATCTAATTACCGACACGTAAATTTCCTGCATCGCAGGTTACTGTCGATTTCCTAACGCATACCCGCAAGTCCGACATCACCCAAGAGGAGTGTTGCTGCCTCGCCAGCCGTCAACTGAGCTACTGTGTCAAGTGCATTGCCTGTCACTTGTCCCAGATTAATATTTTGCGCTGAAGATTGTTCCGCTGCAATTTGTGTGCCCAAGTTCGTATCTTCAGCTAGAACAGCAAGGTCTGCAACACTGTCAGAACCTATGGTAGAGCCCCCTACCATTGAAAGAGACGATCCCAGACCGGCAGCTGGATTCAATTCAATAAAGCTGCGCTCGCCTTCTGAGCGAACAAGTCCCATCGCTTCTAAATCACCTGGATTGAGTCTGAAGTCATTGGTAATTGTTGCACGCTGCATTTCCAAATTCTCAGATATTGCCAAAGTGTCTGTAATTTCGTCCTTAAGCAACTGTGAGTGCTGCGATGCACGCGTTGCCTCTGCACTAAGCCAAACTGGGCCTAAGCCCAACATGACAGTTACGACCATGGCAAGCAGAACTACAATAAAAATTCTTCGAAAAAGCTGTTCGTTTGTTTTCGCGGTTGACATAGTCGCACCTCCCCTTATAGTTTTTCAGCAACCCTGAGCTTCGTTGAGCGAGCTCTGGAATTACCCTCTACTTCTTTTTCTGTCGGCTGTATTGGGCGCCTTGTAAGCACCTTCAATACTGCCGTATTCTCACACATACATACAGGCAAGCCTGGCGGACAGCCACAGTTCTGCTCTGATGCCTGAAGTGCTCGCTTCACTATTCGGTCTTCAAGCGAATGGAAGGTCAGAACTCCCAATCTGCCACCTGTTCGTAGCCACCGAATTGCTGATTCAAGACCACGCTCTAAAGCGCCCAGTTCATCATTGACCGCAATGCGTAATGCCTGAAAGCTGCGCTTTGCAGGATGCCCACCTGTGCGTCTAGCAGAAGCTGGAATCGCTGCTTTAATAATCTCTACAAGCTGTGCGCTTGTCGTAATGGGAGCAACTTCTCTTTGTTTCACAACAAAATCTGCAATACGTGACGCCCACTTTTCTTCGCCATATTCACGCAGAATCCGAGTCAGTTCTCTTCCCTCTAAAGTTCGCAATAGATCTGCTGCTGTTGAAATATGTGCGCTTTGATCCAGTCGCATATCAAGCAAAGCATCTTGCTTAAAGCTAAAGCCACGACTGACATCATCAATCTGTGGAGATGAGACCCCTATGTCGAACAAAAACGTATCAACATAACCAATTCCCACTTCTTGAAGAAGCGTATCCAAGTCACCAAAGGATCCTTGAATAAGTACATATTCCCCTTCGCCTATTTTCGAGCGAACATCTGCGAGTATAGGTTGTGCTGCCTCTAGAGCCTGCTCATCAAGGTCAATACCGATATAGGTGCCACCCTTTTTCATTGCAGCTTGCGCAAGCAGCCTTCCGTGTCCCGCCCTGCCCAGAGTTGCATCCACTACGATGCTGCTGGGCTGCGGAGCTAAAAGGCTAAGGGTTTCTTCACACAATACCGGTGTATGTGTGTATTCAGTTGTCAAATTAGCTGCTCTGCTCTTCTTGTTCTGTTAGAACCTTAAGTGCTTGGCTTCTATCAATGCCTCCCAGTCGCTGCTTGTAGTGTTCACTATCCCACAGCTCAAGACGTGTTCCCTTTCCAGCGATTGTTACCTCTTTTGAAAGTGAAGCAAACTCACGCTGCTCAGCAGGAACCCTGATACGACCAGAACCATCAACCTCAATGTCTTCTGCGCCAGCCACAAAAAGTTCACGAAGCAGATCATACTTTTCGTCAAATTGATTTTTTAGTAATGGCGCAATGAGTTTTTGATACTCTTCATCTGTGTAAAGCCACAGACATCCATCCGTTCCTGGGACCAAGACTAAATCGGACGCAGCAAGTGTAGTGCGATATTTCGCAGGCAGAGACACGCGACCCTTCGCGTCCATCTTATGATGGGCTCTCCCCTTAAACTGGCGCACTTACTTCCCTACTTCCCTCATTATTTGACGTACGCTGCTGCCACATCGGGGCAGCGATGGCACTAGTGTATACCATTTCATCCCACCAAGCAACATATTTATACCTTTTATCCCACTTTTTGCTCATTTCTGCACTTTTTGCCACTTTTGCCCTCATCGCATAAAAATACCCCTGAGTAGGGGCATGAAGACTATGACAAATAAAAACTCCACTCCTGCCATCAAGACAGCGAGTGGAGCTATACTATCAATTTAAATTTTAGTGCAAGGTGTAAGGTGTACAAAGAAAAGCGAAAGCTACTTACCCTTTGCAGCCTTTTTAGCAGCCTTCTTTTCTGCAAGAGCAGCATTTCTTTCTGCAACTGCAACTTCAAAAGCCTCGTCAGCGGGAAGGAATTCCTCAGCCTTTTTCAGCTGACCAGCCGCATACCAGCCTGTTGCCACACCAATGAATACAGCCAGGAAAAAGAAGGTATACACAAAATTTGTGATAACCATCGGGGTATTATACGTAAAGCCCCAGTGCGCCTGCCAAGCAGCAATCGATCCAGCTAAATCATACAGCATTATATCGTCCTCCCCTTACGGAACAAACTTACTTACCTAAGTCTATCAATAGTGTCAACTGAAGGCAACATACCCCTAAGGACTTTCTTCCTTTAGTTCTTGCAACATCTCGGCCGCCCGAGTGTGATTCGTATCATGCTCGATTACAAAGGTCAGCTCATCTTTTGCAGCATCGATGTCATCTAGTACCAACAAGGCTTCTGCATAACGTACTCGCAAAGCAAGGCCTGTTGGAGTCTGCTCAATCTTTTCGCGCATGAATTCTGCTGCCTCTAATGTATAGGTTCTACCCTCTTCTCCTTCGAAGATCGTACCTAGATTCAAGTAAAAAGTAGCTACGGCCAGATATGAATCATATTCCCAGGAAGACATATCAATCAAGTGCTGCGCCTTACTGCGAGACTCCTCAATCAACATGGGTGCATCAGGACTTCCCTGTGCATGTTGAACCAGAGCATAACTTGAAAACAAAATGAAGTAGTCCACATAGTAGCGCTCATTAAAAGGATTGAGCCTTACTGCCCTTTCCGCCTCTTCTTTTGCAAACTGCAAGGTTGCCGCATCTGTATTACTCACCCCTGTAGCAACTATACCCGCAGGAATCGCATAGGCAGAATCAGCTGCAAACAATCTTACTGAGAAAACTACGGGAACTAGAAGTAAGGCACTCAATAAGACAGCCACAGGCACCATCCAGGTAGACTTCTTAACCTTAAATACCTTTGCATAAGGGACCAGTACTGCCCCCATCAATATCCACAACAAAAAACTTGTCGAAGGAAGAGATAAACCAAAGAAAAGGTGTACACAGTAGGCAATACAAGCACAGACAATTCCAATAAGGAGCATTCTGTCTGCCTTTGATTCCTCGCTCACCTTAAGGCATCTTCGAATAGCAATAAAGGCTACCCAGAAGAGCAAAGCAAAGAACAGTATTGCCCCTACAATTCCGATGCCTGTTGCAAGTTGCAGAGGAAAATTGTGAGCATTGTCAGCAACCGATCTAAAGCCTGCAGCCTGAGCATACTCAGGAGGAGCAAAGTGGCGGAAAATAAGCCTAAATGTGTCAAGACCATAGCCAAAAATGGGACGCTCTGCAATCGCTGCTAGGGCCGCCTCCCATATCTGTGTACGTGTAAGACCACTGCCTTGATCAAACTCGAAAATAGTTTGAATTCTTGACCAAATGTTTGTTACAGCATCTGCCCGTGTAAGCGAGTAAGCCGCAAATGCTGTAACGACTGCCGCCAATCCACCTGCGAAATAATAGTCCTCTTTAACAGGCTTAATCTTTTGTCGCCACACCAATACGACAAAGATAATACCCGTCACAAGAACAGCTGCCCACAGAGACCTTGAGAAAGCCGTAATAGCAACGGCGGAATTTAACAAGAGTACAAACCAGTACCATCTGCGCCACTTTGGCTGCTTTTCAGAGAGAAGTAAGCCCAAGGTCACAAAAATACTAAACGCAAGAAAGCCTGCAAGCAAGTTTGGGTTCCCAAAGGTAGAGAAAGAACGCAGAGGCTCAAAAGGCAATACCCCCCAGGTAAGCGGGTCCCAATTTGCAATAGCTCCGCCCTCTGCACTGCGCCAAGGGTTAGGAATCGCCTGCAGTAATCCGTAGCCAGCAACAACCACACTTGAAAAGCTTAACGTTTGGGCCAATTGACGCACCCGCGGAAGTGAAGTTGCGTACTGCATCGTCAAAAACATCAAGAGTGCATAGAGGAAATAGGCCCATGCCCCATCATAGCGCCTATATTTACCTAGAAAAGCCGTGGCGGGGTTTATTGAAGTTATGGTTGTAATCACAATCCAGACAAGTAGCACACCTAGCAAGATATAAAGAGCATGGTAGCGAATTTCTCCGCCATTACGCACAACATCCCAGATCCACGCAGCTAGGATAGCCATAACCCCAATGCGCAGAACAAATATCTTTACCCCATCAAATCCATCAGCAAAATTGAAACCCATCCAATTAAGTGGACCGTTGGCCATTACTATGGGAACCACCGCAACTAGTGCAAGGATTAACCACCATGCAATTTTCCCCTCGCGAGTATGTTCACGAATTTCGCGGACATCTTTTTTTGACTTGCCCATCCTAGCGTGCTCCTCTTCCTGAAAGTATAACTTTTACTGTTTCTACCATGATTTGTGCATCCAGCATCAGACTTTGGTGATATAGGTACATTAAATCGTACTTCAATTTACGATCTGGAGTCGTAGCATACCCCCCATTAGTTTGAGCAAGCCCCGTTACCCCCGGCTTAATGCGAAAACGTTCTGAATAACCAGGGATCTCTTGCAGGTACTGACTAACAAACTCTGGCCTTTCTGGACGGGGTCCAATGAAGCTCATCTCTCCGCGCATTATATTAATGACCTGAGGAAGTTCATCTATACGAAACTTACGCAATCTACGACCAACAGGTGTTATTCGCGGATCATCTTCAGTAGCAAGAACAGGGCCAGAAAGCTCCTCTGCATTTTTTACCATTGTGCGAAATTTGAATATCCAAAAAAGAGACTGATTGCGCCCTACACGCTTTTGTTTATAAAAAAGAGGTCTTCCGTCAGAAAGAAGAATTAAAAGGGCAGCAAAGAACATAATTGGCGCTGCTACTATGGCTAAAATTAGGGCCCCAAAAAGGTCAACGCTGCGTTTTAACAAGCGCTGGTAGCGCGGAATATTGCCTGAGACTATACGCATAAGCGGAATGTCCCCAATAATAGTATGCGTTTGCCCAATGAATGTTTCATAAAGTTCTGGAACTACATCAACGGTTAACTTCGCATGTTCAGCAAGAACTAATTGCTCGACAAACTCCCGCAATTGAGCAGGATCTGCAACAATAATGCGATTCACTCTAGAATCTACAATAATCTGGTTAATACGCTGCTGACCATAGCTTGAAGGTATGATACCAACAAGCTTCCATCCCCACTTTGTTCTTTCCTGTATTGATGTCGCAAGGTCATGTGCTATGCCCCCATGACCAATGATAAGGGTACGCTGCTCTGGCCAATTGATTTTGCCGAAGCGCAGGAAAAGCAGTCTCCAACCCAACAGAAATGCGATGCTCAAGATCAGAATAATAGGCAAAGTCAGCCGCGGAAAGGCAGCAGTTCCCTCACCCCCCAGAAATGCAATAGCCGTCAAGCCTAGCGTTCCCAAAATTGCCGCGGGAAACACTCGTGACGTTGTTGCCCAAGGCGAATCAAGTTGCTCAGGCTCATAAAGGTTGTAGAGCCATCCACACGTAAGGTACGCCAAAGTGAGCAAGGGCATCAAGGTAAGATAAGCATCAAGGTTCCCTGGTGGAATTTGACCCATGAAGCGCATCAAAAACGCTACGATTACCGCTGCATTAACAAAGAAAGCATCAGCAAAAAGGGAAAAGAGGCGAAACCTCAAACGGGACATATCAGCTAGACCCCGTCAACGTTTTCTCTATCAACCTTCAGCATATTCGCGCTGGGCTGAATAGTAGGACATTGAGGTCTGCTGTTGTTCTTCAGTGTAATCGCTTCGCAGTAAACCGACTCTACACCTTTTATCATTTGGTCAATATTAAATTCCGCAAGGGCGCGCGCCTGCGCTTGCCTTCCTAAGCGCAGGCGTGTGCCTTCGTCAGAAAGCAGTGCATTAAGCGATCCTGCCAGCGCATCAGAGTCACGAGGAGGAACGGTTAACCCTGTTACCCCATCAAGATTTGCATAGGGTACACCAGTTCTAAGCCTACTAGAAACAACAGGAGTCCCTGCAGCATGTGCCTCAATTTGAACTAAGCCAAAGGCTTCAGAGTTCTCGACGCTAGGCAAGGTCAATACGTCTGCAGCATGATACCACGCGGCTAAATCCTCGTCGCTGGCGTAGTCTATTACGTGAATGCGCTTTGCGAGCTCTTCATGTCTTTGCACATGATCTATGACAGCACGGTCTGGGCCGCTGCCAATAATGACGAAATGAGCATCTACTTTGGGAATTGCGCGAGCAAGAACTTCAATACCTTTGTAATAGATAAGTCTGCCCACGAAAAGAACTACTGGCTTATGAGCTCCATCTACAGAAGCAGCCAGTTCTTCGCGAAGAACTGCTGCACGGGCAACAGCTTTCTCATTATGAGCAATGCTCTCTACTGGCAATCCAAAGTTAACCTGCCTACACTTATCTGCACGAGGATTAAGCCAAGGTGAATACTGAATAAGTTGAGGAGACGAGGCCATGATAAGTTGGGCTCTATTGAGAAACTTGTTAAAAATAGGCCCGTAAACTGCTAAAGCCTGCCTTTGACGGACAATATCAGCATGATAGGTAACTACGTAAGGAACTCTTTTTGAGGCCATCTGACCTACCCATTCAAATTCGCCCCAAGGGTAAGGCGTGTGAAAGTGCAGGATATCTGCTTGCTCTGATTCGAAGCTCAATACAGGGCCAATCATACGACAGACTGGGGTAGATGCTCTTTCAAAGAGGCGAGGTAGACGCACTACCTCTACGCCATTTATGAGTTCTTCACTGTATCTGCGCTCGTCGTTGCTTACAATGACTCGAACTTGATGTCCTGAGGCAACTAATCCTTCTGCTAAATCGCGCATGTGAAATTCGATACCACCAACATGAGATGGATAATATTTATTTACCATGACTACGCGCACTATTTTGCCTCCTGCACTAAATGATTTCCCGCTTCTAGCAGTACTGCTAGTCTACACGGACTTGCTGCTTCAGCATAGATGCGCACAAGGGGCTCCGTGCCGGATGCACGCAGCAAAAGCCACTCATCATCCGGTAAAAGGAATTTTGCACCGTCGCTATGGATGTACTCGAGCACTGCTGTATCTGCTATGTGAAGAGGCTTCAAATCTGGCAGTATCCTTCTGAAACGATCCATATGACCAGGCTCAAGGGACAGGTCCTTGCGCTGATAGTACAGTCTACCCACCTGTTCCTCCAGTTGGCTAACAAGCATCTTAAGACTAAGCCCTGTAATCGCCATCATTTCAACAAGTAGCAAACTCATGAGTAGGCCATCTCGCTCACACACATGATCAGGAATGCCTATCCCCCCGCTCTCTTCACCGCCAATCATGACGTCCCCTTTAAGCATTTCTTCATAAATCCACTTAAAGCCAATTGGGGTCGTAGTAGACTCTACGCCTAACTTGCGTGCAAGACGATCCACAAGCTGAGAAGTCGAAAGAGTCTTCACAATTCTGCCTAACTGCCCTCTGTTTTTAATTAGGTGTTCTGCAATCAGGGCAATTATCTTGTGAGGAGACACAAAGTCGCCCCCTCCATCAATTGCCCCCAAGCGATCTGCGTCACCATCCAAAACAAATCCTGCTACAGCCTGTGACTTGCGCACTGCAATCGCTGCCTCATCAGTCCAAGGGGGGATTGGTTCTGGATGCAGTCCACCAAAACTGAAATCTTGATTATCATGCAGGCGTAGAACCTCTACGCCAAGTCGCTCAAAAACATCTGCAAGATATATACGAGAAGCACCAAAAAGTGGATCCACGACTACTTTAAGCTGTGCGTTCTTGATAGCGTCTGTGTCCACAAATTGACAAAGGGCATCCAGGTAAGGCGAGACAAGGTCTCTAGTGCAGAGGCTACTTTCGCTGATCTTTCTATCACCAGAATTAGCTGCCTCTGGTTTTGTAGCAAGGATGCCTTCTATCCTATGAGTGAATTCCGCAGGCGAGGCTCCCCCATCGCTCATACGCACCTTGAATCCTAGCCATCCAGCTGGATTGTGACTTGCCGTTAATTGGATTCCGCCAATGGCTTGTTTATCGCGCGATACCGTCCAGCAAAGAGCTGGCGTGGGAATGTAACTATCAGAGAGTACTACCTCTAAGCCCTGCTGAACCATCACTTCAGCAGCTAGGCGAGCAAAATGGGCAGCATGTTCACGAGTATCGTAGCCAATGTAGACACGAGGCCTCTGCGAGGTATTCCGCACTGCGCCTTCAAGAAAAGTAAGGGCGGTGGCTTGAGCTACGCGGGAAACGCTTTCATCGTCAAACCCAGAACCAACAACAGCACGCCAGCCATCAGTCCCAAAGTATATTTCAGCAGGTGACAAAGGACGTACTCCCCTCAAAGAATCCGCACATCATTGTATCATTTTACTCGTGAGAAATGGCATCTCTAATAGACACTTGAGAAGCCCTCCACGCTGGTAATAGGCTTGCAAGGATGGAAATAACCCACACAAATACCAGCCAAATCACTACGCCTTCAAATGAAAACAGATAAGCTAGGCGCATCTCTAAGGTCATGCTTAATGCCATCATGAGCACATAAGATAGCGGCCATGACAAAAAGACTCCGAAAAACCATGATATAGTCCCCACCACAAGACCTTGTGTTATGTAGATACCGAATATCGATAGATGACTTGCGCCAACTGAGCGCATTATTCCAATTTCACGCGTTGACTCGATAACACTTAATGTCATAGAGCCTGATAAGCCAATAACCCCTACAACCGCCAGTGCGCTTGCCATGATAATAAGAAAAGTCGAGAGAATGTCTAGCTGTTCACGTTGCGTCTGCAGTTGTTCTGCGGCAGTTTGCGTTGAAATGACTCTATGATTTTGATTGGTAAAATTTCTATCCAGTGATTCAGCAAGCCTTGTCTGCAGACCTAGACGTTCTTGCACTGCACGAAAGTTGGGCTGTGAATACTGTCCCCCTTGTGCCTGAACAAGCACGCGTGTCGATGCACCAGAGATACCCATGAGATCTGCCAGGTCATCCCGGTCCATATATAGGTGAGCCCCCTGTAAGGATCCTGTCACGACACCTACAACAGGACGTTCGACCTCTTGTCCACCAATAATTAACTCCACTGTTGCAGGGGGTTCTAGATAGTCTTCTGTTACAAAAAGTTCCGTGTCGATAATGATGCCTTGCTCCCCTGGTTCTGGAGCCCTGCCGTATTCAAAGTCAAAGTCTAGAATGCGTGTTTCAGGAGGAACGCCCAGAGCCCAGAATGAGTCGTTTTTCGTGCCATCTGGGCGCACAATGGTTGCACGAGTATCCAGCCAAGTTTCCGCATAAATGACCTCGTCATTATCATAAGCTACGCGCTTCAAGTCTTCATTATTCACAGGTGCAGCAAAACGAACTTGCGTGTCATACTTCCACCAACCACCAATCATATCTACCGTATGTCCTAAAGAGGCATGAGCAGAAAAGACTGACATTACAACACCAGAAGCGAGCAACAAGGTTGTTAGAGTTAAAACAAGTCTCCCTTTGCGCGAAAAAGTGGATCTGAGGGCAAGTGCGGTGGGCCTGGGTAGAAAACTGACCTTTCCCAGTAGACGATCTACCCACCCCTTGCCAAAACCTACCGTATTTGCATAAGAACTAAGGACTTCAACAATGGGCCTTCGTACACCTTTTTGAATCGGAAGCCAAGCAGCTAGGACGGGAAGCAATATTCCAACTGCGACCAGAAGTGCAATAACCCAAGCAGGATAAGCCATGCTTGTGACATGGAAATTCAAAACTCCTGCCGCATAATTAATGAACGCATGACCAAATAAAATACCCGTTGGAATGCCGATAAAAAGCGCAAGGATGCCATAGCCCGCCACTAAGCCAAAATAGAGCGTCGAGATTTGCCGTCGCATACCCCCGATAGCCTTCATAATCCCCAGCTGTCTAGTCTGCTGAATCAAGATTGCATTTGTTGTGGTTACGACCAAAAATCCTGACAGGGCAAGTGCCATAAAAGCCATAAAGAGCAATAACACGCTTACTGCCTCGAACAAGCTACCAAAAAAGTGGAAATTTGGCTCAGGAACTTCCATGCGATCAACAATGATATCTGCAGAATCAAGATGCTGAGACTGGATATTCTCTGCAATGCTTGCAACTTCCACTCGAGAGAGCTCGGGGTCTACCCGCACCATCACACGATTAGGCTCTTCAGGCAAATTCAATTGCGCTAGTGCGCTCATCGAAACAAAAGCCTCGACCTGACTGAAAAACATCGTAGGGATAGCATTTATGTCATGAGCAAAGCCAGCTATCCGAAAGATAGCCTTGTCAGAACCTACCTCTACGAATAGCCTGTCCCCTATGCGGAGGTCATAGACCTGCAGTGCACTCGCCTCAATAATAATGTCCTGCGGACCTGGGGGCCAAACACGATGCTCTAGCGAGAAAAAATGATTGACATCAGCACCTGAGGTAAACTCACTATCCGGAGCCGCCTGCAAGCTAAGAATAGTTCTATCTTCATCCGAATCAGAAAGTGTCGAAAGTGCCTCTGCCTCTGACATGTATGCTGGAACCTGTATAAATGTTGCTGCAACTACACGTCTACCGCTGACACCTAAGACATCATCGCGCGAATCAATCTGACGCAGAACCCCCTCAACACGCGTTGACTCTTCGTTTAGGGTGTAAGAAATAGAGAACTTTTTACTTTCTTCAAAACCCTCTTCAAATTCACGCATGAGCACTTGTCGCGCACCCAATGTTGCAGCAATCGCATAAATTCCTACCGCTATAGAAAGGATAACTAAGAGAGTTCGTGATTTGTTGGCAGTAAGGTCACGGAGCACCTTTATAAGACGCGGGGAAATCTGTTTAAGGGGCTTTAATGTCATCTGTGATCTGACCGTCTGCTACAAGTAAGCTGCGTGTTACACGCTGCGCTAAGTCATTGTCATGCGTTACCATCACAATTGTCTTGCCGCTGTCTACCAGACGTTCAAAAAGGCCAAAGACCGCGTCAGCCGTTTTACTGTCTAGGTTCCCCGTAGGTTCATCTGCAACAATAAGAGGCGGATCATTGGCAAGTGCGCGCGCAATGGCTACACGTTGCTGTTGACCGCCAGACAATTCCGTGGGCAGCTTATGCGCATGATCAGCCATTTCCACCTGTTCTAGGTAGTACAGGGCAACCTCACTTCGATCGCTGCGTGCATGAACATCGCAAAAATCCATAGGCAGCATAACGTTCTCAATCGCTGTCAACGTTGGCAAAAGTTGAAAGAATTGAAATACAACACCTATTGTGTGACCGCGCCAAATAGCCATTCGGTTCTCATTTAAGGTATGCACGGGGGTTCCGTCTATCCAGATTTCACCCGAAGTCAGATGATCGATTCCTGTAATCATGTTAATGAGCGTCGTCTTGCCACTGCCTGATTTTCCAATAAGTCCCACAAACTCGCTAGGAAATACTTGAAGATTTACATCCTTGAGTGCCGAAAAGTGAACTCCACCGGTTTCATACACCTTATTTACATCGTGCAAACTGATGAGGGGTTCATTATCATGAGCATAGAGTGATTCCATGGCTTCTATTATAGCCAAGAAAAAGAGACCACACCTTACTGGCATGGTCTCTAAAAAAGATGCAAGCGAGTAACTTACTTTAGAGTTACTGCAGCTCCTGCTTCTTCTAGTTCTTTCTTCATTTCTTCAGCCTTATCTTTTGCTACACCTTCAGCGACTGGCTTTGGAGCACCCTCTACCATTTCTTTCGCTTCTTTTAGACCGAGGCCTGTGATTCCGCGAACTACCTTGATTACGGCGATCTTGTTATCACCGAATCCTTCTAGGACTACGTCAAATTCGCTCTTCTCTTCTGCCGCAGCAGCATCGCCGCCACCTGCAGCAGCACCGCCAGCTACAACTGCCATAGGTGCAGCAGCGCTAACGCCAAATACTTCTTCTAGTTCTGTCACAAGCTCTGACAGTTCTAGAGCTGGCATTGCCTTTAAAGCTTCAATAATTTCATCACGTGTTACAGCCATTGTTAAATATCCTTTCGGTAATGTTTTCCTTTTTCTAATATGCGACTACCCTGCTTACGCACAGAGCAGTTCGCTGCACGATTCTTCGTACAGCTTGTTGCGTGTTACGCAGCTTCCTTCTGATCGCGTAGAGCAGAAAGTGCCGTAACCAGTCCACGAGCTGGTCCAGAAAGTACAGTGACTGTACCACGTGCTGGATTGCTGATGGTTCCCAAAAGCTTTGCAAGCAATTCTTCGCGCGAAGGCAAAGTTGCGAGTGCTTTCAGTCCTGATTCGTCGATAACTTGGCTTTGCACCAAGCCACCCTTGAGCTCTAGTGCTTCATTTTCTTTCGCAAAGTTTGCAAGTATCTTTGCACAAGGCACGGGATCATCCCCAGAGAAAATGAAGGCGCTAGGACCTTCAAGCAAATCTTCCATTGAGGGCAAAGCAAGTTCACGCATAGCAATCTGTGTCAAAGTGTTCTTGTAGACAACCATCTCACCACCAGCTTCGCGCAAATCACCACGCAACTGCGACACAGACTGAACATTCAGTCCACGGTAGTCAACTAAAAGCACATTTGGACAGGTATTAAAGCGTTCCTTAATCTCTGCTACAACGGCTAATTTTGATTTTGCAGGCATATATCCTCCCTTCAAATGCAGTTCGTTCTTGTTCCTGAACGTCGCTGCACTTTGTTGCCGTAACCCTAAGTAGACTACGGCAACAAAAAACCCTCGAAACAGTTTGTCACGAGGGCCGAAAGAGGCGGAGTCAGTCCAGCATGAATCTGTCTCCTGTATCTAAACGACTACCTCGGTAGGCGAAGCACCAGCAAAGGGCTTCATTACTCTCCTTCATTCTGCAAACGAGCAGAACCCACAGAGAACCGACTGTCTATGGCAGCACACAATTCAGTTGTCAACAGCTAGCAAGTATATCACTAAATTCTCTTAGGTGCTCTTATGACCTCTATCTTGCACCGATTTTTATGCAAGCATTGGACACTGTGAGCACTAAACATGTTCGGCTATTCCAGTGTAGCAAAGTGATTTATTGGCCAATAGGTGAAAAAAGCCACTCCTTTTACTTCAGCTAGAGGTACTGGTCCAAATGCTCTACTGTCGGAACTTCGCTCCCGGTTATCGCCCAAGACAAAAACATGCCCTTCAGGAACCGTAAAGGGGTATTCAAGGGCAACACCTAAGCTGGAATCTGGCGGTAGAGGAAAGGTTGAGGAAGGGATTTGCAAATAAGGTTCCTGCAGCATAACACCATCAACAATAACCTGCCCTTCAGGGGTAAAGTCTATTACCTGCCCTTCTGTGGCGACAACACGCTTTACCAAATTAGGGAATTCACTTGCGAAATCATTAAACACGATGATGTCTTGCTGGTCTGGGGTTGATCCCAAATGCGTACCTAGTCGGTAGATTAGGATGTGGTCATCAATCTGAATGGTTGGAAGCATTGATCCTGTTGGAATACGATAGGGCTCAACGATAAATGCCCTAACGCCCATGGCAATCACAAATGCCAAAAGAACAAGTGCGGCAGTTTCTACCAGCCACCTGCCTGTAACCCCCCTCGTGTCAAGTTTCGTCTCTTGTGCCTGAGGCAAGGAATCTTGTTGATGTGACACTGGGGGACTAATTTGCTGACCATGCGGGTAAGTTGACCTATTATCTGCTGGGTTCATGGACGAATCCTCTCAAATGTTCATGTGATTGACAGGTCATTCTATCAAACAAAAGTCGCATAAATTAGCCTTGATGCTAAAGGGTCACCCAGAAAAGAACTATCGAAGTCTACCCTTTATCGCTTACCCGTCATCTGCAGGACTGCCGCTAATCCTGCAGGGCTGCCCTTAGTCTACAAAAGGTCGGGTCTGCGTTCTTGCGTACGCATAAGTGACTGCTTTTTTCTCCACTTTTCTATTTCTGCATGATTACCTGAGAGCAATACCTTAGGCACTGTCTTCCCACGGAAGTCCGCAGGCCGTGTATATTGAGGGTGTTCAAGTAAGCCATCATTATCTGCAGAAAAAGACTCTTCAATAATGCTCATAGAATTACCCAGCACACTTGGCAGCAATCTTGTTACTGCCTCTATAACCACCATTGCCGGCAACTCTCCTCCTGCAAGAACGTAGTCCCCTATAGATAGACAGTCATCTGCCCAATCAAAGGCACGTTCATCAAAGCCTTCGTAACGTCCGCACACTAAAAGAAGGCGGTCATACCCCGCATATTCTGCAGCTACGCCCTGTGAAAACTGTTTACCAACAGGTGCCATAAACACGATATGTGGCTTGCGTACATCTAGTGCTGTGATTGCTTCAATGGCATTTGCAAGAGGCTCAACCTTCATGACCATGCCTGCCCCTCCCCCATACGGACTGTCGTCCACACTACGGTGAAGATCGTGCGTCCAATCACGCAAATCGTGGGCATAAAATTCAAGAGCTTCTTCGCGCTGAGCAATCTTCAGGATAGATTCGTTGATAACCCCGTCAAACATCCCAGGAAAGATTGAGAGAACATCAATCCTCATTAATGAGACCCTTCATTACGACAACGGTCGCTGCCCCTGCATTTTCGTCGATATCAAGTATGCAATCATCGATTACTGGTAAAAGCACTTCACCATAGTTATCTCCTGTCACTACCCACACAAGGTTAGCCCCTGTCTCAATAACTTCTGTCACGGTACCTAAGTGCCCATGGCTGTCACTATGAACCTCTAGTCCCAAGCCAAAACTTCCCTCATCGAAAGAGGCTGACTGACATTTATCTAGGGCCGCCAAAAGGTTATCAGGCACATCGCTGCGATGCACAAGTACATCACGTCCTACCAAATCACGAGCAGAGATCCTATCATCTACGCCTGCGAAGTTAAGCAGCAATCTATCCGCGGCAATACGGACGGCCTCTGTCTTAAGGTGACGATTATTTAATGGTGGGGGTATTAACCAAACAGAACTTAGATCTAGAATCTCTGCACAGAGCTGCAGTGGACAGTCTTGCTCCTGCTCCAAAGCGTTCTCAAGAGTACCCGCAATTGAAAAAGAGGTCTGCTTATCTGTGCCGTAAGCATTACTGCTTAAGCGCATTGAGACCTCTCCGTTTTTACCTTGCGTTCTGTGTATGCAACCTAAGGTCGCAAAACGTGCACTTTTTTGACTATCCTTCGACATCAATGTCTACATGCAGCGAAGGTGTTGCAACTGATGCGCGTGCTAACGTGCGAATCGACTTAATAGTGCGCCCGCCACGTCCTATAATTTTTCCAACATCCTCAGGATCAGCTTCTATAATTATACGCAGAGAGCCTTCTTCTAGGCTAGTCTCGATGCTCGCCGAACCAGGATTGTCTACCAATCCATCTATTACATAGCGAGCAAGCTCCTCGACACGCTTAATATGTGCCTCATCAACCTGTGTTGACATGTACTAATCCTCTTTAGGCTCTTCAGCGCCCTCTTCAGCCTCAGCAGACTCTTCTTCTTTTGCGGCTTCAGCTTCAGCTTTAGCAGCCTCTTCGGCAGCAGCTTTTTCTGCGGCTGCAGCTTCTGCTGCTTCTTTTGCAGCGGCCTCTTCAGCTTCCTTCTTTGCAACAGCGCGCTTAGAGAGCTTTTCTTTCGGAGGAGCCATCTCTTTCTCGCCCTTTGCAATAGCAATGATTTTTGCAGCAGCTTCTGTAGGTTGGGCACCCTTTGCAATCCACTCATCTACAGCTTCTGTGTCTAGTTCGATATCCAAAGGCTTCACACGTGGATTATAACGTCCAACAATTTGAATAAAGCGACCATTGCGTGGCATACGCGAATCAGCAACTACAACACGAAAATAAGGTGCCTTCTTTGCACCGTGGCGTGCTAAACGAATCTTAACTGACAAAATTCACCTCCGGGTTAGGTGGCCTATGCTTTCCCACTTATTTGTGCGGAGAAACCAAAATAGCCACTGAAAAAACATGCAATCAAATATAATACGATAGAACTTGTGCGTCGCGCAAGTAAGCGGGGCAAGACAAGAAATGGTTACCTTCGCAGCTACTCCTCTGTTGTCTGGTCAGTTGCACCTAATGCTCCGTCTTCTTGCCCAGCAACCTGTGTGTCTTCAGAGGATACAAAGCTATCAGGAACAGGAGGGTACAAAGCAATCGCGTCTGCTGTTGTGCCATACTTGCCCTCTGTCATACTGGCCAATAAGACGACTAAGGTATAGGTACCATAGCGATTCCCTAGCTGGTTTGTACCAGAAAAACCTTCTTCCCATGCATAGGATATAAGCTCACCCTCAGCGTCATCAACGGTCGCAAATATCAGAGGAACCTCATAATAGCTTTGAGTTTCTCGCAAAAATACAAAGTAGTCACTGAGGAATTCGCTTGCTTCACTTTCTGGCTGAAACACATTAACAATACCATCGTATTTGGCTTCTTGAACTCCATCAGCATATTGCACCGCCCACGCATTATTTACTTCATCAAATTCTGGGGTTGCGTGAATAATAGTGGCACCTGCAGCTTCAAGACCACTAATCGCCAACTGAAGTTCTTGCCCCTCTTCACCCAGTATCAAAACCTCATGGCCCTCTAGTTTGTCTGTAACAAAATCATCCAACAACATATCAGCAAAATCAAAGGCAACAACATTATCTGCCAGTAAACGCTCGTTAGTTTCTCGCGTTTGTGCAATGTCTCGCTGGATATCTTCAACTATGGCATTGTGCACTGTTTCAGGGGTACTTTCTGCTATAAGCCCACCCAAAAGCAAACCTATAGAAAGTGCAAGAAATACCGCAATCAGCGACGCTAAGTGATAGCGCATGTTATACATAAAGACAACCTCTCACTTTTATATCCCTAACAACAATCCTATGCGCAGTAAAATCAAACGGACAATGTTATTTGCGTCCGGCGATACATAAAACAGTGTCAGTAAAACCACCAACCCAGCAAAAATCAAAGGAAAAAGCATTCCTGGTGAAACGCTCGACCTATAAAGCCTACTTACACCCTTTGCATCAACCAATTTTGGCCCTGTCTTAAGACGCACTAGGAAAGTTGATGCCATACCCTTACGTCCCTTATCCAAATACTCTATTAAGTTATTATGAGTGCCTACCGCCACAATAAGGTCTGCACCTTTCTCCCATGCAAGTATCAGGGCTAAATCCTCACTGGTAGCGGTCAACGGCCAAATAAACGTCTTTTCGCTTTCTGCCAAGCCAAGCTCCTGCAAGGGCTCCAGCCCAGGGGCGCGTCCGTCCGCGTAAGCATGGACAATCAGTTCTGCCCCTGACTTTAAGGCCTGAGGAGACACTGAGTCCATGTCTCCGACTATTATATGGGGCTTAAATCCTGCCTCTAATAAAGCATCTGCACCACCATCAACACCAATAAGTACAGGCTTCATTTCCCGAATATAGGCGCGCAACACTTTCAAATCTTCTTTATAGTGATAGCCACGCACAACCACTAAGACATGACGGTCCTCTATAGGGGTCGTGATGGGAGGCACCCACTGATCATCAGAGATAATATTTTTCTCTTTTGACAGATACTTTAAGGTATTTTGCGCGAACTCTTCTAGTCGAGCACTAACCTGTTTCTGCGCCTCGCGATAAGAAGCCTCAATTGATTCAAGGGTCTGGAACGTACCTGAGGCAATGAAACCTTTTCGGGTAGCTTCACTTCCCTTAAAAAGGTTTCCCTGATCACTAATCGATACCTTCTGCCCTTCTTTGAGTTTCTCAAAAGGTTCCTGTCCAATATCGTCAAGCAGCGTAACACCTGCCTGCATAAGAAGAAGCGGGCCCACATTGGGGTATTCCCCAGAGATTGAAGGTTGCGCATTTACAACCAATTGCACGCCAGACGCAATGAGGCTCTCGGCCGCAACGCGATCCATGTCAACGTGATCAATCAGCGCAATATCGGTAGGCTCTAGACGTTTGACAAGATCCTTTGTACGCCGATCAAGTTTTAACTTTCCCTTAAATTCCATGAGTCATAGTATAGCAAGTCATTGCAAATGATAAGCGCACTGCCAAAATGAACCCTGATGGAGACGTCACCTGCTGCATACTCGTTAGACAGGCCTACTGAAGAAAAAGGCGTAAGTTGTCTGCGGTCAAGGTTCCAACGAGCCCCCTGGATACTAACAGTCGCTGACTCAAGGGCAATAACACTAAAGGTGCCGCTGTTGTCCTGCCCGTTTAGGACAAGTACCTCTTCAGTGCGAAGAAGTCTGGCCGTCTGATTCTTCCCCTTCAATACGAGCTGAGGGATTGTGCTTTTTTGAAGTGCGCCCAATACGCATAATTGATGGTCAATCCTTCCGCCAAGGGCACCAATAATTATTGCCGTTCGAATTCCTTGCTGCTCGCATAGCGCAAGCGCAAGCTCTAGATCAGAAAACTCTTTATCGTGAGACACCTGCTTAATTTGAGTACCAGATTCTTCCAGCCAGGTAAACGTTTTACTATCTGTTGAGTCAAAGTCTCCAACAGCGAAATCTGGGGTAACCTCCAGGCCTCTGAACCACTCTGCACCAGCATCGACGGCTATGGTGAGGTCATACGTCCTTAAGCTGTAAACCTCACTACAATCCTCTGACTTTACCAGAGGACATACTATCAGGGCATTTTTTGACATATGCAATCCCCACCCTTGCTAGCTAATCTGAGGCTATTACGAAACGATAAACAACGGGAAAGGTCACTGCAGCCAGTATGGCAGCAAGAATCATATTAGGACCCATAAAGGTAAGGTTATACACAAGCGAATACAGCCAGATATTTTGAGCTTCAGGGGCATACTGTCCAAAGAAAATTACGCCCGACAGAACATGCGAGCCCAAGCGGGCCAACGACCCAACAAGAACACCAAGTACAGCATAGGTCATCAGCTTCGCTATGGTTGGACTATGCCCCTCACCTAGCTGCTGCACCCTTTCTGGACGCAGTGCAAAGAGGCCTGCTAGACCAACCAGACCATAAGCAACAGGATAGTCTAGAAGCATCTGGGGAATAGAAATTACAAAAGGGTCAAACATTAAGTCCGAAAAACCAACGAGCACCCCCGTGATAACACCCACAAAAGGACCACGCATAAGCGCAAGAAGAATAATGGGAAGCATGTTTAGTGATAGACTGCCCCCAAAAGGCATACCAATAGGCACAAGTAGGGTAAATACGGCGTTAAGCGCAATTGACAAGGCCACTGCAAGACCGATTTCAGCAATTAGCCGAATACGACTATCCCTCATAGTTATTCCTTTCTCCGTGTGCCGCATTACCGGCACCGTGTTTTCGGTCGCGGCTACTGCCCTGATGATGCAACACATCAAGCCCCTGCAAAGGTGCAGTAGTATCCGCCTCTCAGCCGCCTATATCTAGTGCATGGCAGCTCCCGAGTTCTTAGATAGAGCAAGTCTATCATAAACACTGTAGATACAAACGTCTGTTTGACAGTGAATATCTGTTTGCTTATACTGGAAGCATGAATACCGAACAAAAGTTAGAGATACTTACTGGGGCAGCAAAGTACGATGCTGCCTGCACCAGCAGTGGAGTGAATCGTAGTGCTTTGCCAGGACTGTTAGGAAATGCTTGCTCTGGAGGCATCTGCCATAGCTTCTCTGCCGACGGGCGCTGCATTGCTTTGCTTAAAGTGCTCATGAGTAATGACTGTACCTACAACTGTGCTTACTGCACTAATCGCATTAGTAAAGATCAACCACGAACTAGCTTTGAACCACGAGAGCTAGCTGACCTCGTTATCGAGTTCTATCGTCGCAATTACATTGAAGGACTCTTTCTTTCTTCTGGTGTTGTCGTCAACCCTGACTATGCTACTGCCCGCATGGTTGCTGCGCTGAGTATTCTGCGCAACGATTATGGCTTCAATGGATACATCCATGCCAAGGGGATTCCAGGAACGTCGCCTGAAATCGTAAGTCAATTGGGGCATTTGGTTGACCGCCTTAGCATCAATATTGAACTACCTAGTTCTACTAGTCTGAACCAATTAGCACCCGATAAGAATCCGTCATCAATCTTTGCCCCGATGAGCCAAATCCGCGATTCCATTGGTGAGAGTAGGCAGAATTTGCTGGAATGGAAAAATCGCAGAGAAAGTCGTAAAGACTCTCTCAGCCTAAGCAGAAAAGACGACTCGCTTGCTCTAAAACTTGCCGCAGGATGCAGCACCTGCGAAGTACAAGGAACCTGTACAGGACTTGACGACTGTATGCCAGCGCAGCGAAAATTGGGTAGGCCTTCGCGCTTTGCTCCTGCTGGACAAGCAACACAGATGATTATCGGGGCAAGCCCAGAAAATGATTACCAGATTCTAAAGACCTCTGCTAACTTATATGCGCAATTCAACATGAAACGTGTTTTCTATTCTGCCTATGTTCCTGTAGGAGACAATCAAATCATCCAGCGCAATTCCAGCCTTGCTGAATCCGACGGTAGCGTGCCCTTAGTTCGTGAACATCGTCTTTATCAATCTGACTGGCTGTTGCGCTTCTACAACTTCTCTGTTGACGAATTGCTCTCCCCCGAAGCACCACACCTTGACCCTCTGCTTGATCCAAAGTGCCTCTGGGCTTTACGCAACCTAGACCGTTTTCCCCTTGAAGTAAACCGGGCCTCCGCCGATGAGTTAATTCGTGTGCCTGGAATTGGTCCTACTGGTGCTCAAAAGATTGTACGTGCGCGTAGGTCAGGTGCATTAGACTTTGACGCCCTGGCTGCGCTGCGCATTGTACTGAAGCGTGCGCAGTGGTTTATTACCGCCAAAGGAAAGTACCGTGACGGACTAAAGTTTGAACATCAGGCCATCTACCAAGGCCTAACAAGTGACGAAGCACGTAAACGCAGTTTTCGAGAAGTCAGAAAACTGGAACAGGCCTCGAAGCAGCTCGTGCTTTTTTAGATTGGGTATCTGCTTCATGTTAATCTACACTTACGATAACAGTCTAGAAGGGTTGCTCTGCTGCATTTTTGAAGCCTACACACGCAAAGAGCAGCCCGACAACATCGCCTGCGAACAGGGTCTTCAATATCAGTTAGAGCAAGTACTTTATCCTGTAGTTACTACTGATGAGCACTGGCAACGAGTACGCAACGGAATCCATAAAAAATTGGGTCGACTAGCATGGCAAAAAATTCGTGCTTGCTACTGTGCGACGGATGCAGATAAGGAAATGCTTATCTATCGCTACTTGCGACAGGGCTTCGCGCGAGGTCGTGTAGCCCTTGACGATATTTCTCACCCTGACATTTTACCCATTGAAGAGCTCTACCGCAGTGTCGGAATGGAGCAGCAACGCATGATAATGTTTGCCCGCTTTGCGAAAATCGAATCAGGCGACCCAAGGGGCATTTATTGTGCCACCATCAATCCAAAACATAGTGTTTTGCCTTTAGTTATGGATCACTTCTCTGCCCGTTTTAATGTGCAACCCTTTGTTGTTTACGACGAAGTGCACCAACTTGCAGGCTTGTCAGAAAATGGGCAGTGGATTCTAAGCAGTGCAGAGGATATACAGCTTCCAAAAATCAGTTCTGACGATGAAGAATATCAAAATTTGTGGAAATCATTTTATGATGCCGTCTGCATACCAGAGCGCATCAACGAAAAAAGACGTCAGGCATTCATGCCAAAACGTCTCTGGAAACATTTACCTGAAATGCGTCCTTAAAATTGCGTTATACTGTTATACGCGTTTTTGATGCTTCTCTTTGCCGGAGTGGCGGAACGGCAGACGCGGTGGATTCAAAATCCATTGAGGGCAACCTCGTGAGGGTTCAAATCCCTCCTCCGGCACCATCTAATGAAATGACCCCTAAATTTTGGACATTCTTCTTTTGGGCCAGGTCATAAAAATTTCAGGTCAAGTTGTAAAGATTTCTAAAGTTCGTATGCGTATTAGGTGTGCTCTATTCTAGCTACTGACACATTACCCAAAGGAACGATAGCTTTGCTGCGAGCCGCCAGAAGCTCTGCCCTGATGGCTTCGCGCTTCATTTCACGAATTTCTTCTCTTAAATCTTCGACCTCACCTAAAAGACGATCGCGCTCTTCTTCCAGCTCTATAATGCGCACTACACCTGCAAGATTAATGCCCTCTTCCTGGGTCAATTCCTGGATGAGTTTCAGACGCTCTATGTCAGCATCGGAATAAAGGCGAGTGTTTCCGCCAGTGCGCTTTGGTTCTACAAGCTGCTTGCGCTCGTAGATACGCAGAGTTTGCGGATGTACACCCGCAAGCTCTGCTGCTATTCCAATCATGTATACGGGACGGTGTTTTTCTCGTCTCATACTTCCCATCCCCTATCCAAAGTGCTTTCTTAGGTCACCATCGAGCTCCTGCAATTCTTTCAGTAGTTTTTTCTGCTTAGTATTGAGCTTCTTTGGCGTCTCTACCATAGCCTTCACCAACAGGTCCCCGTTACCCTTACCCTTAAGTCTTGGGGCACCCTTGCCCTTCATCCTAAATACTTTTCCTGCCTGCGTCCCTGCGGGAATCTTTAACTTAGCCTTGCTTCCCCCTTCACCGGGAAGGGGCAGTGGCACCGTTACCGTTGTTCCTAGAGCTGCTTCGCTTACTGATAAAGGCAAATCAAGTACTACATCAGCCTTATCCCGCTTGAAGTAGGGGTGAGGGGCAATACTGACAGCGATTGTTAGATCACCACGAGGGCCACCTGATTCGCTCACACCGCCCTTGCCGCGAAACTTCAACTTTTGACCATCTACCACGCCAGCAGGAATGTTCACCGACATATCTTTGCCTGATCCAGTGGGAGTAGATGCCGCAATATGGGCCTTGCGCGTAGTCCCTGCAAGAGACTCGTCAAAGCTAACGGTAACATCCATCTGATAGTCCTGTCCTTTTACGGGACCGCGACGTCCAAAGGGACTGCCACCTGCAGCACCACCAAACATCGAACCAAAGATATCACTCATGTCAAAATCTACACGCTGATAGCCGCCAGAACCACCTGCAGCACCACCGAAAGGATTGCCGCCAGGACCATAGCCTGGACCTGGGCCGTTCTCTCCGAAGTACTGACCGAACTGGTCATACTGAGACCGCTTCTCTTTGTCAGAGAGGATTTCGTAGGCCTCGTTGACTTGCTTGAAGACTTCCTCATCCCCACCTGTGTCAGGATGATGTTCACGCGCCTTCTTTCGAAACGCCTTCTTGATCTCATCAGCATCGGCGGTTTTTGAGACCCCTAGCAGGTCGTAATAATTCTTTTTTTCTGCCATGACTCTCTACCCTCCGATCTTCATGAATTGGGATTTGTTGACACCACTACCATTGCCGGACGCAAGATACGTGGATTATCGCTGTCCTTGCCCATTACATAACCCTTTTGCAGCACCTGCGCGACAGTCTGATCTGGCACAGTAGCATCCTCGATCATCTGAACAGCCTGTGCTGTATTGTGGTCGAAAGTCTGACCCACAGGATCAATGATTTCTACTTGCTCTGAGCCAAGAACCGCTGTCAATTTTGACTGAATTGCCTGCAGTCCTGCTAACATATCGTTTTCGGATTCTTGTGCATGTGCCACAGCAAACTCTATGTCATCCATTGCGGGAATGAGGGCAGTAACTACACGCTCACTTGCACGCAGCAGTGCTGTTGCTTGCTGCGCCTGCAAGCGCTTTTTACTGTTTTCAAATTCAGCCTGAGCACGCAAGGCTTTATCGCGGAACTCTTCCATTTGTGCAAGCAGCATTTCAACCTCTGACTGGTCATCAGTGCTTGCCGTAGCTGCCTGAGTGTCCTGCGCCTCTGCGTCTGAAGCTGCCGCATTGTCTGCAGCAGCTTCAGAACTATTCTTGTTCGCTTTATTTTTTGTCATCTTCTTCAACTACTTCAAAGTCTCCGTCAACAACCTCTTCGCCTTCTTCATTTGCAGCATCAGCATCGCTACTTTCTGCATCTGCTTCGTCCTGCACCTGCTGGTAGGCAATCTCTGCCAGCTTGAAGCTTGCAGTAGTTAGAGTTTCAGTTTTTGCTTTGATGTCTTCAACATCTTCGCCCTCTAGTGCAGTCTTTACCTCTGCAATAGCAGCTTCAACTTCATCCTTCGTATCTGCAGGAACCTTATCACCCAAATCAGTGATAGTCTTCTCTGTTTGATACACAAGCGAATCAGCAGTATTGCGCGCTTCAACACTTTCTTTCAGCTTTGCATCTTCGTCAGCATGAGCTTCTGCATCTGAGACCATTGAATCAACTTCTTCATCAGAAAGACCCGTGGATCCTGTGATAGTAATTTTTTGCTCCTGCCCCGTTCCGCGATCTTTTGCTGATACGTTCACAATACCATTCGCGTCAATATCAAAAGTCACTTCAATCTGAGGCACACCGCGCGGCGCTGGCGGAATATTGGCCAAAGTAAAACGTCCAAGCGTCTTATTTGCTGCAGCCATCTCACGCTCGCCCTGCAAGACGTGAATCTCTACGCTGGTTTGTCCATCAGCGGCTGTCGAATAAGTCTCTGTCTTACGGGTAGGAATAGTGGTATTGCGCTCAATCATTTTCGTACTAATGCCACCCATGGTCTCTACACCCAGAGATAGCGGGGTAACATCTAGCAATAAGATATCGCCCTTGCCAAAATCGCCCGAGAGCACCCCACCCTGAACAGCAGCACCCAGTGCTACCACTTCGTCAGGATTCACCCCCATGTGAGGATCTTTACCTGTGAGCTTCTTCACCATTTCCTGAACTGCTGGCATTCTGGTAGATCCACCGACAAGGATGACCTCATCGATTTCACCCATCTTGACGCCTGCATCCTTCATGGCCTGCTGAACAGGCTTTTTAGTGCGTTCTAGCAAGTCGCTGGTTAGCTTCTCAAAGTCTGCACGTGATAGTGTGTAGTCAAGGTGCTTTGGTCCACTGGCATCAGCAGTAATAAAAGGTAGGTTTATATGTGCACTCTGGGCTGTTGAGAGCTCCATTTTTGCGCGCTCAGCTGCTTCCTTTAGACGCTGCAGTGCCATCTTGTCCGCACGCAAGTCTACCCCCTGGTCAGCCTGGAACTTATCTGCCATCCAGTCAATAATCTTTTGATCCCAGTCATCGCCACCTAGTTGGTTATCACCGCTTGTAGCCATTACCTCTACAACATTGTCACCTAGCTCGAGCACTGACACATCAAACGTGCCGCCACCAAGGTCAAAAATGAGAACCTTTTGCTCTTTTCCAGCCTTGTCTAGACCATAGGCAAGAGCAGCAGCAGTGGGCTCGTTTACAATACGCTTTACATCAAGACCAGCAATCTTGCCAGCGTCCTTAGTTGCTTGACGCTGGGCATCGTTAAAGTAAGCTGGCACCGTAATAACAGCTTCAGTGATTTTTTCACCTAGATATTTTTCAGCATCAGTCTTTAGCTTCTGCAGAGTCATAGCACTGATCTCTTCTGGTGTGTAGTTTTTGCCGTCAATCTCTACTTCTACACGGCCACCCTTACCAGAAACAACCTTATAGCTAACTGTCTTTAGCTCGCCACTTACTTCGGAATACTTGCGACCAATAAAGCGCTTGATTGAACCAATAGTGTTCACAGGATTGGTAACTGCCTGATTCTTTGCAGGCTTACCGACAAGACGGTCACCCTCTTTACGGAAGGCTACGACACTTGGTGTCGTACGGTCCCCTTCTGCGTTAATAACAATAGTAGGCTCGCCACCTTCAATAAGTGCCATTGCACTATTGGTAGTACCTAAATCGATTCCTAATACTTTAGACATAGTAATACTCCCTTTCTGTTCTTATTCCATATTTATTTTTGTCATGGTTTTACACACAGATAAACTTTATCATCAACCATATTATAATCTAAGTGTGATGTTGTCAAGTTTTCTGCAACAGGAAAGTAACATCGCAGATTAGAGAATAGTGAAGGATAAGCGCAAACCAGCTAAAACAAAAAGTTACCAATTAACGCAATTCATATCAACTCAGGCGCTTGGCCTCAATTTGAGCAACCAGCCACTCTGTCCAGTCGCTCATCCCTTCCCCAGACTTAGCTGACACAGGAAAAATAGGGGCTTTAGGATTAAGCGAACCCACCGTTTTATTGAAGTCGTCCATATCGAAATCAAATACCGGCAAAGTATCTGTCTTGCTTACCAGTACTGCCTTTGAGGTCTGAAAAATCCCAGGGTATTTGTGAGGCTTGTCATCACCCTCTGGGACGGAAAGAATCATTACCTTCGCGTCTTCACCCAGATAAAACTCTGTAGTACATACTAAGTTTCCTACATTTTCTATTATGATGAAGTCTAGATTATCCAGCGGCAGTTGGTCTAGAGCACTGCGAATCATATCGGATTCTAGGTGACAGATTCCTCCTGTGTTAATTTGCACAGCAGGAATTCCTGCGGCCTTAATTTTAAGTGCGTCCACGTTTGACGCGATATCACCCTCTATAACAGCGATATTGTAGCGATCTTTTAGCGCCTCAATCGTAGCGAGAATCGCTGTTGTTTTACCTGCTCCTGGACTTGCCATCAGGTCCAGGGTAAATATCCCTTTTTTATGCAGCAGCTCCTTATTTGACTGCGCCAGTCTGTCGTTCTTGTCAAGAATGGGCTTATTAATATCAATATGGGTCATTATGAGTCCTTTAGGGTATGTGCCGCCTCTGCACGAGCCTCTTCAATTATGTCTGCGAAGATATCGACATTTTCATCTGCACCTTCAAAAGGCTGACTGTCCGCTTCCATGCCATCTATTCGCAATTCGCGCCCTGTAAGTAATGCAATGTCTACTGACCCACATATCGGGCAGAGCATCGAAAAGCGATCGTGGTCAAAGTCTGCAGCACAATCATTGCAGTGTGATCTAGTTGAAAACATCTTTACCCTAAGGCGCGCATTACGTGCTGGGGTGTTCTGCTTTAATGCGTCAAAGGCAAAGTTTAAAGGAATTTCCTGGATGTCAGTCTGTTCACCTATGGTGAGGCTTATTTCAGTAATGCGTGTCTCGCCTGACTGCTTAAGAGCCTCAAATGCCGCATCAAGTACCGACTGCATAATACTCATCTCATGCATGGGTCTTACTCCCCCTCTGAGGATTCTTGTTCTGTAGAATCCTCTGTCGCTTTGCGCGCTTCCCGTGCCTTTATACGTGCTGTCGCGGCCTCGGCCTGCTTCTTAAGTTTCGCACGTTTCGCTAGCTTGTCCTTATCATTAGTAGGCGCGTTATCATAAAGCAGCATCTGCTCATAAGCTTCAATGTACTGCTGATCCACGCGATTTGCCAGTAAAAAGCGCGAGGCAATAAGCCCGCTTTCATACAGAATCAGCAAAGAAAGTCCCAGGGCAAGCGTTGTAACCGGCCCCCTGTCTGGGGTAATGATAGCTGCAAAGATAAACAAAGAAACATAGGCAACGCGCCACGATTCCCTGATTGTAGGATATCCAACAATCCCCAGTCCTATAAGAGCAAAGATGACCAGAGGAAGTTCGAAACTGATACCAAAAGCAATAAGTACTAAGGCAACGCCAGAAAGCCAGTCCTGTGCCCTGGGTACCTCAAAGGTATAGGCAGTGTGTTGACCTAATAAAAATTCAATCGTCATGGGCATTATAAGGAAGTACGCAAACAGAACCCCTGTGACAAAGAGGCCTCCTGCGGCAAGCACTGTAGGGAAAACCCATTTGCGCTCTTTACCCTTCATGGCAGGCGCAAAAAAGGCAAATATTTGATAAAGCAAAAAGGGGCTGGTAACAATCAGTGCCCCGTAAACACCTACGGTGAAGCGAAACGTCATCGCGTCAAACATTCCCATAAGGGCGAACTGTCCATCAGGAATGCGGGGTATAACATCCCTAAAGAAGATGTTCATAATAGCTAGATGAATCGGTTCCCAGTAGAAAAGAAAGCTTAGTGCTACTAAAACAATGATGTAGCTGGTTAGCCTTTTACGAAGCTCATTAAAGTGTGCAAAAAAAGGCAGGCTTTTAGGATTATTCAAAATGCCGCCACTTTGTGCCTTGTCTTCTTGTCCTTCTGCCATAGCCCTAGCCCTCTTTGCCTTCGTCTGAAGGAACTGCTACCTGCTCTAGGCTTGCCCAGATACTTTCTGCAGTTGAGGCAGGTTTTGCAACAGACGATACCTCTTGTACAGTTGGAACAGCCACAGCCGGGGCAGCCGCCTGCTTTACAGCAGATTGTGCAGCACTGGATTGAGGTTCAGGAATTGATACCGGTGGCGCATCTGCAGCTGGAATCACCGCAGCGGCAGTAGCGCCTCCCTGAACAGGGGTCGCAGATGCAGAAGTTGAGGCTGCTTGACTGTAGAGGCTTTTTCTTTCTGGGGTTAGCAAAGACTTAGGCGTAGTTTTGCCTCCCCCTAAGCCAAGCTCTCCTAGGCCTAAAGGGTCCTTTAAGGTATCAAGTTCTTCGGGTGAGATTATTTGAGTACTTACTACTTCTTGAACCTGATCACGCGCATCGGTGTAAAAGCCTATACCTTTTTTCACCGTCTTAATAATCTGCGGAATCTTGTCAGGCCCAAAAAAGAGCAGGACAATGACTGCGATTAAAGCTATCTCCCAACCACCCATTGTTACCTGCTCTATTCTTGTTGTAGATGCTTACAGCGTGCCTGCGAAATCCCTATTCGGATTCGTTTTGCGCGCCAGCATCATCCTCTGTTTCATTACCAGCTTCATCCCCACTGTATTCAGGGATTTCCTCATCCTCGCCTTGATTTGCTTCAAGGTCTGCCATTTGAGCCTCAAGGTCTGCCAAAACTTCTGGCGGCAAATCATCGGCAGTAATCGTCATGGGCGCTGGCTCGTCGTCCCATGTCATGAATACGCCAACAGCCATAAATACCCCTGCTGCCAAAAGACCAGCAACCAGAATCCATACCAAAATACGAACCCACAAAGGGCTATTACCTTTATCAATCGCTTTCATAACCATAATAAATTCTTAATATCCTTCTGACTCTTCGTTAGCGTCTACGGGAGCATCTATGTCTGCCCCGTCCCCTGGCATAACAACATTACCATCGTCATCAATCGGAGGATGACCAGGAGGCATTTCGCCCATCATTTGATCATCATCAAGGATTGGAGCATCGCCCATTCCGCCGCCACCCATTTCACCTTGCGGAGGCATTTGTTGGCTTGCTGGAGGGATGGGATTAGCAGTCGGCAAAATAGCATTCGCTGCAAGCAGACCGCCAAGAAAACCAACCAGCAAAGCAATAACTGCAATAAGTATTACTACAGTTGGAGTAAACTCAAAGGCAGCGTCCTTATTCTTAGTAGGCATCTGCTTCGCAGAGGCCTTTTTCACAGGTCCTGACCCCTTTGAGGAAGTCTTGCCCCCTGCACCTTTAGCTACGGGCTTCTTTTTTGCAGGTTCTTTCTTTTTTGATTCTTCTACAGGCTCTTCGCCTTCAAAAAAAAGATCATCGGACATAATACTAATCCTTCCTTGTCAAACTATCTACTGTCCTTAGGTGCACCAAATCGCATAGTGCATGCAATTATGTGGATCGATAGCACACCCTTTACGCTAAATTCAACTGCTCAAGTATAGCAAATTACGTCTGAGCTTGCCCATCTTTTACTTCGCCTTGCGATAGTCCTTGTATAAATAAAAAGGCACCTACATGCGGGAGTCCCCGTTTTGTAGGTGCCTATCCCCCTTACAGTGGATATTAAAATAAACTAATCTTGGTTCAGTCCCACATGGCACAACGCACAAGATGTTGGCGAGTGGCAGTCAAAGCAGACGGTTGCACCAAGCTGCTGCGTTGCAGGGATATGATCAATCCATTCCCAGCTAACCTCTGTATTGAAGTCCCAGTCTAAGTTGGGATACCCATGGTGACAAGCACTACAGGTTGTTGCGTCAGTGATTTCTCCCCTATTGCCCGTTGCTGCCGCTGTGGCGTTTACTGTCGAAGTCACATGGCAAATCGCGCAAGAGTCTGGATAGTTAGCTGCGTCGTCAATATGTGGTTGCAGCTGATAGCCCTCTGGGTGCGGCATCCTAATCCCGCCGTGACAATCGTCACAGAACCTTGTAGTGTGACAGGTATAGCAATAGTTAATGGCGCGAACACTAGGTACCCCGCGCAAAGCCAATGACTCTGGGTCTGTATTTTTATTAACCTGATCATTGTAGGTTGGGCGAGGGCCATCGATAAAGTCTCTTACATTTTCTTCAATTTCTAGCGCCCACGGACCATGGATGTCCTCGATAAAGCGAGGGACGCGATGGTTGTCTGGAATCAAGTCAAAATAGTCTGTGTGACAAATCGAACACTCACCTGTGGCCCCGGGGAATTGACTAAGGGGATACGGAGTACTTACAAGCTGTCCATCATGCTCTTCAAAACGGTGACAACGATAGCAGGCTGTCATCATCATGAAGTCATCATGCACGGGACTATTATATCTACCTGGAGCATATTGGGTAGGCTCATGCACGTTCACCCAATCGCCACCCTGATAGTGACCTACGCGATTATGGCAAGCCGTACAGGAAATATTAAGGTCGGTGTGTGCCCAGTGATCCATGATAATGCCTTCACTGGTATTGGGCTCCACATTGCCGGTACCTGTACCACCACGATTATCCAAATTATGGCATTGAGTACAATATTTACTGGGCTGCTTTGCTGGATTCATGGCGAGATCGCTCAAGGGATTGAGCGGTATTTCTGCTGTTCTTGCGATTGATGGAGGCATCTTTAGAAGTGCTTCAACCTTAAAAAGAAGGAAAGAGACAGGATCGCCACCAGGCTGCTTATGACAAGCAATACAGGCAACACCTGTATGCGTAGAGTTGTCATAAGAAGTCACTGTGTCCCATTGCGGGTAGTGACATACTGCTGCGCAGAACCAGTAGGTAGTAGTGACACTAACGCCCAAAGCTACAACAAGCATGAGCGCAGTCATAACGGTACCAAGCCAGATAATGGCCCTTGCCCTTGTTCGACTATTTCTAAACGCATCAATTACTGCACGAACCAGCTTCATATGCATCTTCCCCATTATCGTACGTTTTTCCTTCATGGCAAAACAATATTCACAAATAAGTTTACTAGACCTACTTGCGTAGGACAAGCACTATAATTCACGTTTTTATGCGTCAAGTCTCTTGCCTGCACGCGGGTGCGAAGAGACATACTCTTCGTGCAAATGTTCCCTACTTAGATGCGTATATATTTGCGTAGTCGATAGGTCACTATGCCCCAACATTTCTTGCAATGCACGAAGGTCTGCCCCACCATCTAGTAAGTGAGTCGCAAAGGTATGTCGCAGGACATGGGGGTGCAATCCGCTAATTCCAGCACGCTCACCAGCGTCACGCACAACAGCATAGACTGCTTGCCTATACAGTGGCTTGCCCTTAGTTGTCAGGAAGACTTTGTCTGTCGTTGCAGGTAAACCACGTCTAGGCTTTAACGCAGACCTTTCTTGCTTCAGATAGCGATCTAACCACTGTGTGGCAACAGCCCCCAAAGGAACAAGGCGCTCTTTCGAGCCCTTTCCCATCACACGAATAAATTGCTCATCAAGGTTTGTTTGGTCTATGCGCAAACTACAAAGTTCACTTACGCGTAGTCCACTTGAGTAAAGTAACTCCACCATGGTGCGGTCACGCAAACCTAGAGCAAAATTTACTGCCAAGTCAGGATTAAGTGCTGCAAAAAGCGCCTCTATCTGTGCGACGCTAAGATAGTCGGGTAGTCGTTGATCCTTTTTTCTGCGAGCAAGTTGTGACACGGAAGAATTTACCGAAAATCCTTCACGTGCCAAATATTTGCAGAAACTACTTATCGCAGACAGTCTGCGCTCAATCGAATTTGCCGATAAGGGATGTTCTCCCTTTTTAAGCGCAGCAATGTAGTCTGCAAGATCACCACGTGCAACTGTTTCAAGCTCTAGTCTTTTCTGGGAGTCAACCCAGTCAATAAAGTCAGAGATATCACGACGATAAGCCTCAATCGTATGAGGAGATGCCCCTCGCTCGATGCTTAGATAAGCTAAGAAATCTTCTAATAAAGCAGACATAGAGCAATTTAAAGAACCTTTTCTAGAGGGACATACTCTAGGTTATGTTCTTTTGCTACACATTCATACACTACCTTACCTTCAATAACATTTGCCCCACGTGCCAACGAAGCATCATCGCGCAAAGCCTGCTTCCAGCCCTTGTTTGCGATATTCAAGCCATAACGTAGTGTCGCGTTATTTAGCGCACGTGTTGAAGTATTGGGTACAGCACCAGGCATGTTAGCAACACCATAATGCAAAATACCATCAACAAAAAAGGTAGGGTCAGCATGCGTAGTAGGAACTGAAGTTTCGATACAGCCGCCCTGGTCAATGGCAACATCTACTGCTACAGCACCTGGCTTCATCAGGCTTAACATATCACGAGTAACAAGCCACGGAGCACGCGCCCCAGGAATATAAATTGCGCCAATCACAAGGTCAGCCTGCGGCAGAACCTCTAACAAGTTACCGCGCGATGAGAACAGTGTCGTCACCTTGTTTTCCCATACATTGTCTAGGTAACGCAGGCGCTCAAGGTTGATATCCATAATGGTGACGTTTGCACCCATACCTTTTGCAATGTAGGCAGCACTCGTACCCACTACACCACCACCTAGAACTATGACGTTTGCCGGGGCAACACCAGGAACGCCACCCATCAATACACCGCGACCACCGCAGGGCTTCTCTAGAAAATGCGCACCAACCTGGGTCGCCATACGCCCTGCAACCTCTGACATAGGAGCCAATAAGGGCAGTGAGCCGTCAGGAAGTTCAACTGTTTCATAAGCAATACAGACAGCACCTGATTTAATCAAGCCTTCGGTCTGCGGACGATCTGGTGCAAGGTGCAAGTATGTGTAGAGAATCTGACCCTCACGCAGCATTTCGATTTCGTTTGCTTGCGGTTCTTTTACTTTAATGATCATGTCAGCGCGTTCAAACACCTCTGAAGCAGTGTCAACAATCGTACATCCTGCAGCGACATACTGTTCATTAGGAAAAGAAGAACCCAAACCGGCATCCTTTTCAATGAGAACTGAGTGACCATGAGCCACATAGTCAGCTGCAGCACCAGGAGTCAAACCAATGCGATACTCATTGTTCTTGATTTCTGCTGGCACACCAATAATCATTTGCATCCTTCTTTCATTCGTGTCTCGCATTAAGAGCACTTCTTTTTCAGACGAGACGAGTTTACTAGACCCAATCTATGTCTAGCCTTTATTAATGCACACAAGTCCGCCCAATGGTCATACGCAACTATTTGCTGAAGGACAGCTACCTGCCTGCGAGCAAGTACTTTCGCAGACAAGCTTCGCTGAGCCTGTATCTGTGTCTAACGCCGCACTACAACCACCAAACACGGCACCTGCAGCAGCCTCTTCTGCCTTTTTGACTGCCGCGGTCGCCTCTTCTTCAATGGTCATAACTGCCATCATGGCAGCAGTTGCCCCTGCCGCGCTAGCTGCTTCATAGAAAAGAGGATCTTGAAAGTAGTCACGTCCCATTGTAGTGACATTTACTCCACGCAAGGTCTTTTCATCATAAAAAGATTCTTCTAGCTGGAAGGCCATATGTCCTGCCGCATTGGGTAACTCGTCCAGTTCTTCATCAACTCGTTCGCGCACAGGACAACCTTCATCCATATGAGGTATCGCAATAGTCGCTGGGGCCAGAGCCACCCTAGATAAGGCTGTCAAGGAATGATGGCTGATTCCCAGGTGTCTGTCGCGTGTATCAGCCTGAGACATGCGCAGGCAAACAACAGGAACCCCACCCAGGGATGCCACTGCGTTAACGGCTTCCCCCTGGACGACTCCCCCATGTCCAAAAGGAGTACCTGTGCCAGCAAGGCCAGGACCAATACCCGTAATAACCACATCACAACCACCCACATGCACTGCGGCAAGAAGACCAGAATGCACGTTAATAGCCTCAATTTGTCCGCCGAATGCCTGACCCGTAGATACGGTGACATCTATAAGGCCTGCCTCTACCGAATCAGCTAGCACTTTTGAAAGGTTCAAAGCCAGAGCCGCCGCATCATCCATAACATAACCAACTGTCAGCGTTGGCATGGCCTTCTTTATGGCTGCTGCAACTAAAGGTACCTGGCTATGTAGTCCACAGCAAACTACAGGTACACCCTCTAGACTGTCGCGACTTTCCATCACTGCATGATAAGGAGACTCCTGAGCCTCGACACTAAGTACATTATGTTGATGGGGCGAATAGCGTAACTTCATCAAATGACCAGCTTCTGGCTGCATCGCATCTTCAAATTGGACGCTGTCTTTACCTGAGTCTTCCTCTGCACCAGCACCGCGGGCAACAACAAAGTGCTTACCCCCCGTACCCAAACCTAAATCAACAGCAGTGGTATTAAGCAAGACTCTGTCACCCAGTTTAACTGTGCCACTTAATTCTGGATAGCAAATGGCTTTTGCCTGATCGTCACGATCCTCTATTGTTACTAGCAATTCTTGATAGCCCTTGCGCTGATTTTGCAATTCTATGGCTGTTCCCCATACTAACCTCAAGATGCTTGCTCCTTATGGGTAATCGCCGCCCCTATAAAGCTTGCAAAAACAGGAGAGGGTCGTGTTGCGCGACTTTTGAATTCTGGATGGCCCTGCGTTCCAACGAACCAGGGGTGTATGCTTCGAGGGAGCTCTATCATTTCGATAACCTCACCACAGGTAGAAGTGCCTGAGACAACAAGTCCTGCGTCTTCAAGGTGCTTGCGATACTCATTGTTGATGCCTTGGCGGTGGCGGTGACGTTCGCTAGCCTCAAGGGTAGTGTATATTTCATGGGCAATCGAATTAGGGGTGATTTTGATATCCTTTGCCCCAAGCCTCATGGCACCATCGGTAAAGTCAGAGCCCTCTTTTCCTGAAAGCAGATGAATTACCGGGTAGGATGTGCTTGGATCAAACTCATATGAACCTGCCCCTTTCATATCTGCAACATTGCGCGCAAACTCTGCAACCGCCATTTGCATTCCGAGGCAAATTCCCAGGAAAGGAACCTTGTTCTCGCGAGCAAACTGCGCCGCAGCTTTTTTGCTTTCTGAACCGCGTTCCCCAAAGCCCCCGGGGACCAAAATGCCGTCGAAGCCTTTTAGGGCATCTTTGACTTCTTCAGGGCTCAGATTTCCTGCATCAATCCACTCAAGCTGGATTAGGTGATCATGATAAACGCCCGCATGATCAAGAGCCTCAGTTACTGACAGGTAAGCGTCAGGAAGTTGTACATACTTTCCCACAAGTGCTATACGTACACTTTCACGCAAGCTGCGAGTCTTTTCAATGAAGCCACACCAGTCGCTAAGGTCAGACTGGTTCAAGGCCATGCCAAAGCGCTCTAAGATTTTAGTGTCGAAGCCCTGCGCCTGTAGCTCACGGGGAACTAGCAATAATGATTCAGAATCCTGCGCGGTAAGAACACGCTCTGTCTCTATATCGCAAAATAGTGCAACCTTGTCGAGCAAATCTTGTTCGATCTCACGCTCACAGCGACAAACGACAAAATTAGGATGGATGCCTTGACTGCGCAACTGCTGAACACTGTGCTGTGTAGGCTTAGTCTTCATCTCATGAGCAGCCTCTAACCAGGGAACAAGGGTTACGTGAATATAGCAAACATTTTCCCGCCCAACATCACGGCGCATCTGCCTAATTGCCTCTACGAAAGGAAGTGACTCAATGTCACCCACGGTGCCGCCAACCTCGGTAATAACAAAGTCAGCGTCTGTATCTAAGGCAAGACGCTTAATGCGATCTTTGACCTCATTAGTAAGGTGAGGAACCACCTGAATGGTGCCACCAGAAAAGTCTCCTGTGCGTTCACGCTGAATAAGGTCATAGTAGACTGAACCTGAGGTAACACTGCTATCACGCGTCATCGCTTCATCGACAAAACGTTCGTAGTGCCCTAGGTCAAGATCAGTCTCTGCCCCATCTTCTGTTACGAAGACTTCACCATGTTGATAGGGACTCATCATGCCTGGATCAATGTTTAGATAAGGATCAAGTTTTTGCATCGTGACTTTATAGCCGCGCGATTTGAGCAAGAGCCCTAAAGAAGCAGCAGTAATTCCCTTGCCAAGTGACGAAACAACGCCCCCTGTCACAAAGATATGCTTTGCTTTTCTGTTGCTGAGCGCAGCCCCAGTCCCGCTACTGTCCGTGCTCAATCCCATACGATATCAACCTCTCATGTTTATGGGGCTATTGCAGCCCATCTAATGACCCTAGTGATTTGTTCATACGGTATTTTATTGTAGCCCACAATAAAGGATGGAAGAGCAACGATTTATCAAACGAAACTGGTTACAGGCTTACGATCGCACGGATTAGTCCATCTATTCCTTTCCTTCCGCGAAAGATTCAAGACCGTAACTCTATCGCACAGAGCATCCATGTCAACTATCATAGATGCCATGTCAAAAATGGAGGAAAACGAAAAGCACGACCAGCAGACTCTTTCAAAGGATGGAAGTAGTTCCACCCCTGAAGGTAATTCCTTAGAAAACGAAGAGGGAAAGTCTGCCCTAGAAGAGGCGCAGGTTGGTAAGTCAACCTTAATCATGGTGGTTGCTACTACCTTATCTCGCATTACTGGTTTTGTACGTGCCTGGGCACTTGCACTTGCGCTAGGAACTTCAGCTGCAGCTAGTGCTTATACCGCGTCCAACAACATGTCTAACATGATTTTCGAGCTTATCGCCGGTGGCGTTTTATTCTCGGTCTTCATTCCTACCTTTATGCGCATCCGTAAAGAACGCGGGGACGAAGCTTCCTGGCGTTTTGCAGGCAACTTGATGACACTCTTTGCCGTGGTACTGGGCGCCATTGCGCTACTGGGCATATTATTTCCCAAGCCCATCATGTGGACACAGTACTTCTTAGCAGGAGACACGGGGGATGTAGCAGAACTATTAGAGCTTGCAAGTTTCTTCTTTAGGTTCTTTGCCATTCAAGCAGTATTCTACGGCGTTGGCATGATTATTCAGGCACTACTCAATGCTCAGCGTAAATACCTATGGGCATCACTAGGACCTGTTTTTAACAATCTGGTTGTCATAGTCTTTCTGCTGGTTGCCAGCACAATGTACATAGAAAATATGTCTACCCTTACTTTCATCGCTGTGGGTACTTCACTTGGGGTATTGGTAATGTTCCTGGTCATGATTCCTTCTCTTCGAAAAACAGGTTTTAAGCTCTACATTGGCATTGACTTGAAGGATCCTGAGCTTCGCACAATGCTAAAACTAGCCTTGCCCATGATTTTCTACGTCGGCTGTAATCTAGTTGCAGTTTCAGTACGAAATGCCACCGCAGCAACCACAGGTGAAGGCAGTCAGGCCGTAATACATTTCGCAAGTATTTGGCATAACTTGCCCTATGGCATTATTGCGGTATCTGTAGCGACTGCGCTTTTTACAGAGTTATCAAAGGCTGCAACTGATAAGAATATGACAGAGTTCAAGACATCACTTGTATCTGGTTTACGCACAACAACACTTCTTATGCTGCCAGCATCTGCCCTCATGTTTGGTCTTGCTGGTCCACTTATATCACTTTATGTAGGTGGGCGTATGGAAGCAGCGGACGCTTATCCCATCGTAGTAGTGCTGCAAACCTGGGCAGTTAGCCTCGTCTTTTTCGCAGGACTCATGTACTTGCTGCGTGCATTTTATTCGCTAAGTGATACCTGGACGCCCGCCCTTGCAAATTTTGCGTTAACGATAATACAGGTTGTCGGATATCTTTTTTTGACAGGGAATATCGTTTCACACGTAGCTCTAGGTGTAGTCGGCATTCCCATCTCTGATGGTATCTTCTTTGTGCTGCTTTTCTTAACACTTCTTTATCTGCTGCGCCGAAAGATTGGTTCGTTTGATATCAGATCCTTTGTAGTTGTTTTTGCAAAAATGGCCGTTGCTGCCCTATTGGTTGGAGCCTTCTCCTACTACGGTTCAAGGTTCCTAGCTGACGTTCTTGCCCAAGGAAACTTTATTCCTGACGACAGAATCCTAGGATTAATCGTTGTAATTATTATCGGAATTCTAGGCCTTATTCTTACTGTAGTCATGGCAAGAATACTGGGCATCCAGGAAATAAACGACTTCGGCAAGACCATTAAGAGAAAACTGAGCAGGAGTAAAGCTTAATGACAAAAAAGATTAACCTATCAGTACCTAACACAGAGTCTAACAATCAAGTCTGTCCTTTTGAGCAACTAGAACAAGGACGTGCCGTCCTGCCCGAAAACCCCAAGGTTGTTGCCCTTATCCCCGCTTTTAACGAAGAAGAACGCATTACTGCGACCATTAATGCTGTGAAGGGTATCCCAGAAGTAAGTCGTGTTGTTGTCATTGATGATGGCAGCAAGGATGATACAGCACAGCTTGCTGTTGATGCTGGTGCGCGCGTTATCAGATCAACGCGCAATGTAGGCAAGGGCCCTGTCCTAGAGCATGCAGCAAAGCAACATGAGGACGCAGACATTATCCTATTGCTGGATGCCGATTTAGCAGACACTGCTAGTCAAGCGAAATTGCTCCTAGCTCCTGTACTAAAAGGTGAAGTCGACATGTCTATCGCACGCTTCCCGAGGCCAGTAACTAAAGCTGGCTTTGGACTAGTGAAAAGCCTTGCCCGTTTCGAGATCCGCAAAGCAGGAGGAAAAGATGAAGATTTCCAAGCCCCCTTATCGGGACAACGTGCTGTAACCCAGGCCTGTCTAACACACATCCGTCCTTTTGCGAAAGGCTACGGAGTAGAGGTAACCTTAACCGTGCGAGCCCTGCGCGCAGACTACCGCGTAAAAGAAATTGAAACTACCATGGCACACAAGGCAACAGGTAGAAACCTGCGCGGATTCCTGCACCGAGGCAAGCAATTCCGCGACGTGCTAGGCGCTGTAATACTGCTCAATCTAAAACGGAAGTAAGACAAGGTTGGGGGAGACACTAAAGTTAAAAAGGCAGCCCGCCTGGGAAACCTCCGCGACCCCTGCGGCCCTTCTTGCCTTTCCCTTTACCGCCGCCACCACCGCTAAACTGTTTCATCATCTTTTGAGCCTCATTGAATTGCTTCATAAGACGATTAACTTCCACAACGGTGGTGCCTGAACCCGTAGCAATACGGGCACGACGTGAACCATTCAGTAGCTTTGGATTGCTGCGCTCTTTTGGCGTCATAGAAAAAATGATTGCCTCCATGCGCGCTATTTGCTTATCGTCAACAGCCCCATCAGGAATGCCTGCTCCCCCACCAGGAAGCATCTTCATAATGGCACCTATGCCACCCATCTTGCGCATTTGCTTGATGCTCTTCAAAAAATCATCAAAGGTGAACTGTCCTTTTTTTAGACGCTCCTCATCCCATTCACTAATTTCTTCTGTGAGGTCTGCATCCATGGCCGTTTCAATTAGGCTAACAACGTCACCCATACCTAGAATACGCTTTGCCATGCGGTCTGGGTGGAACTCATCTAGACTAGATGGCTTCTCCCCCTCTGAGGCAAAAAGAATTGGCTTGCCGGTTACCTCGCGAATTGAGAGTGCTGCACCACCACGAGCATCACCGTCAAGCTTTGACATGATAAGACCATCAAAGTCGAGCACCTTGCTAAACTCTGCAGTGACATTAACGGCATCCTGACCTGTCATGGCATCTACTACCATGAGTATTTGATCTGGCTTTACTGCCTGCTTAATCGCTGTGGCTTCTGCCATCATTTCTTCATCCACGTGCAAGCGACCTGCCGTGTCAACAATGACCACATCAAGCATATTATCAACAGCATGCCTAACACCATCAGCTGCAGTAGCTACAGCATCACCCGCAGATGCCCCCTGTCCGCGATAGACAGGTATCCGTAATTCACGCCCCAATGCCTCTAGCTGATCGATCGCTGCCGGCCTATGAACGTCACAGGCAACCATAAGGGGGCGCTTGCCTTGCTTACGTAGTCTCCACGCCAACTTTGAAGTTGCAGTAGTTTTACCAGAACCCTGCAGGCCTACCATCATAATAACGCTAGGCATACGATTGCCCAGTACCATATGCGTAGGCTTCTCCCCCAGTAGCTTAGTGAGTTCATCCAGTACAATCTTGACTACCTGTTGACCTGGGGTAAGCGAATTCATTACATCTGCACCCACTGCACGCTCACGAACACGTGCGATAAAGGTTTTGACTACTTTAAAATTAACGTCAGCTTCAAGCAGCGCCAAGCGGATTTCACGCATGGCTGCGTCAACATCTGCTTCGCTTAAAACACCCTTGCGATTCAGATTAGTAAAAACCTCTTGTAAGCGATTAGCTAAGCTATCAAACATAGGAATAAACACCCTTTACTTTTGTACAAATATACGTTCAAATTAGCTTTACCAGTCTAACATGGCAAGAAGGGAAACAACCTACCTTATAGTGCCCGTAGCAAAATCATAATCCTGAAGCTTGCCCTGGTTATAGGCATCATAGGCAGGCAGGTCCAAGAAGCCATGTCCTGAAAGGCCAAAGAGGACTGTGCGCTCCTCTCCTTTTTCAGCAGCATCACGCGCTTCAGCTACAGCTGCAGCAATTGCGTGACTGCTTTCGGGGGCAGGTAACATTGCCTCTGCGCGACCAAACATAAGCGCATACTTAAAGCAGTCTGTCTGGTAGACTGCTGTTGCCTCAATCTCTCCGCTGTGAACCAATGCAGACAGCAGAGGGGAATCACCGTGATAGCGCAAGCCACCTGCGTGGATTCCCGGCGGGACAAAATCGTGCCCTAGGGTATACATCATCATTTGTGGTGTCATCTTTGCCTCATCACCATAGTCATAGCGATACTCACCAGCGGTAAGTGTTGGGCAAGACTTGGGTTCTGCCCCAACCAGACGTGCTTTAGATTTACCTTCTAGGCGACGCTTGTAGTAGGGAAAAGCAAGGCCGGCAAAATTTGACCCTCCGCCACAACAGCCAATTATTACGTCTGGCTCGTCTTCGGCGAGCTCCATTTGCTTAATGGCTTCCAGTCCGATAATAGTTTGATGCAAGATAACGTGATTCAGCACACTACCTAATGCGTAGTTAGTGTCAGGATTTGCAGCTGCAATTTCTACCGCTTCAGAAATCGCAATACCCAAAGTACCTGGGGTATCTGGGTCTGTCTCTAATATACCGCGCCCAACATTAGTCAAATTAGTGGGTGAACGGTGGACTTGTGCCCCGTAGCTTTCCATGAAATAGCGACGGTAAGGTTTTTGATCATAACTGACACCCACCATAAATACTTCGACTTCCATACCCAGCTGGCTTCCCGCCATCGAAAGCGCACTACCCCATTGACCTGCACCCGTTTCGGTCGTCAATTTTGAGATGCCTGCTTGCTTGTTGTAGTAGGCTTGCGGAATTGCAGAATTTGCCTTGTGTGATCCGCTTGCATTGATGCCCTCGTACTTGTAGTAAATGCGCACATTGTCTGGTAGGCCAAGCGCTTTTTCAAACATGCGGGCACGAGTAAGCGGTCCAGGACGATAGGTGCGCAGCACATCGATAACGGCGCCAGGCATGTCAATGTAACGCTGCTTCGTTAGCTCTTGCTCGATCAGTGCAGGTGGAAAAATTGCTGCCAGCTGCTCAGGCTTTGCAGGCTCATTATTGCCGTCAAGATAGGGCGGCATGTCAGGCATATCTGCCTGAACGTTGTACCAAGCTGTGGGCATGTCCTTCTCTTCCAGGACAAAGCGTGACTTATGTGCGTCTGTGCATGACATGGCAGTTTCCTCCTTCATCGAAAACTCTTCTTTTCAGAAGCAAACTTGTGAGGAGAATTTAAAAATCCCCTACAGTTACTTCTGTAAGGGACGAGAAGTACCTTCCCGCGGTGCCACCCTTGTTGACAATTCAGGCCCCATGCCTAAGTTGTCCACTCTCGAATACTCAAGCAATATAAACCGAACTGCCCTCCATATTCGTGTTCCACTTTCGGGGGAACCCCCGTCGCCACTAGTAAGTCAGCCAGGTTGCCTCTGTATACTTGAAGTGCCTTACTAACTGTTGCAGCGATGCCTTAGAAGTCCATTCCCTCATTTCCCGCTTTGCCAGATTCCCACCATCACTGACTCTCTTTGTGCGCTGAAAAAGGTACTCCTCTTCATCGACGGCTATGTAATTGCGTCTAATGGTACGCTTAATTTAAGTGCTACGCAAGAGTAAAATTGAAAAAAGTTCCCTGAGGTATAGTTACTATACCTCAGGGAACTTCGAATGCTTACCTTTGCTTATTGGGCTGCTGGATCAAGTATGTACTGCTGCATTTCTGCTGGGACATCAATGCCTAGAGCTTCGGCTACTTCGCCGTTGATTACAATAGTGCTTTCATCAGTCATGATGCGCACAGGCATAGTAGCAGGATCTGCGCCATGCAACAATTCGATTGCCATAACTGCTGTCACTCGACCCAATTCATAGTAATCAACACCTGCTGTAGCAAGGCCGCCCTCTTCCACCATAGTAGACGCACCCGGTATGACAGGGACACCTGACTCTAGAGAAATCTCACCGACCATCGCCATAGCGCTTGCGATAGTATTGTCGGTTGGCGTATAAATAACATCTACCTCGCGGGTAAGAGACGCCATAGCTTGCTGAACCTCGTTAGTGTTCGTTACCACTACTTCTCTCGTGTCAAGACCACGACTTTCTAGTTCATCTTTGATAAGAGCGATTTGCTCAACTGAATTCGCTTCGCTTGAGTTATAGATGAAACCTACTGTCTGGGCATCTGGAAGTAAATCCATTAGCAGGTCAGATTGTTTATACACAGGTGCCATATCACTTGTCCCTGTAACATTGCCACCGGGAGCTTCGTTACTATCAACTAAGTCTGCCCCAGTAAAGCTTGTGATTGCCGCACCAAGAATAGGCATATCTGTTGTTTTGGCTGCCATGGTTTGGGTCGGTCCCGTTCCAATCGAGACCACAAGATCCTTATCTTGACTGACGAACCTATCAGCTATCGTTGATAGGGTTGCACTGTCACCCTGGGCATTTTGAAAGTCAATCTCGAGATTTTCACCCTCAATATAACCCTGGTCAGCTAGCTCGGCAAGAAGACCTTGGTATACTTCATCAAGTGCGGGATGCTCTATTGGCTGAACGATTCCAATGCGGAATACCTGCCCATCATCCCCGTTTGTGGCACCTGTCCCATTGGTGCCCGGTCCTGTATCTGTATCGCAGCCCAAGAGTGCAAAAGCAAAAAAGAAAGCACCTACGACCATTGAGATGAGCAGTGTTTTCTTGAGTACTTGCTTCATAGTTATCACTCCTTTTGCGATAAATCATGCCAGACACTTCATCTAGCGAAAGTGGCTATGATAGCACACTTGAATCTTTAGGTGAGGGTGTCTGCATAATCTTTTGGCTCAGTGGCGCACTAATGTTCAGAATGCGTCAGTTTGACGCATTCTGAACAAGCGTACGGTGTAAATCAAATGTATCAGTTTGATACATTTGATTTAGTCTACTTGTGATAAGGATGATTGCTCGAGATAGCAAAGGCTCTGTACAGCTGTTCTGCCAACATAATCCTTGCCATATTATGAGGCCATGTCTGCTCTCCGAAAGAAAGAGCCTCATCAGCATTCGATAGCACCGTAGAGGACAGGCCATGAGATCCCCCCACAATGAAAACCAGTCTTGATTTACCCCGCAGTTTCAGTTCATCAATACGTCTGGAAACACCCTCACTACTAAGCTGCTTGCCCCTGCCGTCCAGGGCAATAACGTAAACGTTTCCTCCTTGCGTACCCAACTGTTGCAAGCACTTCAGAATCTCTTCACCCTCTGTATCTGCAACCTGCTTTGGACTGCCTGTTTGGGAGCCGCGATCTGGTAACTCTATAACCTCTATCCTTGCATAAGCAGAGAGGCGTCGCACATATTCTGCAAGCGCCTCTTTCCAGTACCTTTCCTTTAATTTGCCTACGGCGATTACTGCAATCTTCACACTAAGGCCCTGTCGGGGGATGATCCGGCGGTAAGTTGGGCGACTGCTGTTGCTGCTGTTCTTGCTGCGGCCTGTTCAAGAAATCATCCGATGCAAGGGTTGCCTCTACAACGTCATTTTCCCCACTGCGATAAATTTCAACTTCTATACGATCCCCGACCCTATTTGATCGTATCGCAGAAAATACGTCTTCTGAGTTATTCACCTCACGGTCACCTATACGAATAATGAAATCGCCTACCTGGATGCCTGCCCTATCAGCTGGCGATCCTCCCGCAACAGTATTTACTACTGCGCCACGCTCTACAGGTAACCCATAGGCTTGAGCGATCTCAGGGGTAATTGTCTGTGTTCCAACCCCTAGAAAAGCATGAGATGCATGACCTGATTCGATAAGCTGATTAGATACATTCACTACAGTGTCTACAGGAATCGCAAACCCTACACCAGCAGAAGCACCAGAGAGTGTATTAATCAGTGAATTGATGCCAATAAGACGTCCTGCCTTATCTACCAAGGCCCCACCAGAGTTTCCGGGATTAATGGCAGCATCGGTCTGAATAAGGTCAACATAGGCAGTGAGCGTCGTTTGGGTTGCAATAACATTATTGCGACCAAGCCCCGAAATAATTCCCGCGGAAACCGACTGCTCATGACCGAAAGGTGATCCTACTGCCATAACGTACTGACCTTCAAGTAGATTACTTGAAGTTCCCAATTCTATTGCAGGCAAATCGCCAGAAGAGTCAATCTTAAGCACGGCAAGATCAGTTGAAGGATCTGCGCCCACGAGCACCGCTGGATAAACCTGAGCACCGGCAGTTACCGTGATATTGCTAAGATGCTCAATCACATGGTTATTGGTAACAATATAACCTTCAGAGCTCAGGATAACGCCAGCACCTGCACTTTGAGCACCGCTCATCCCCATTCCGCCCATACCTGCCATGCTTCCAGAAACACTAACGACACTAGGCAGAACTCTTTGTGCAACCTGAACAGAAAGCTCATCTTCTGAAGGGTTAGCAAGGTCTGTAGGTAGCTCAATCACTGCAGTTGGGGAAGATTCTCCTGACTGTTCACCGGGTGAAGTCGCCGCAATGGGGCTGCGAACCTCACCAAAAAGATTGCCATGAAGGCCAAAGAGTACACCTATACCACCTAAAACTATAAGCAAAGATAAGGCCACTATGGCAATAGATAGATTTCTTTTAGACTTTGCCTTGCTAGCACCTGCCCCGCTATGAACCTGGGGTTGTTGTGGCTGCGGAAAATGCACGTGCTGCTGTGGGGGTTGTGGCTGAACCATAGGTGGTGCAACGGGCACCTGCATAGGAGGATGCTGATATGCTTGAGGGTGCTGCTGATAGTAGTACTCTTGAGGTACTGGTTGATTCTGGCCTTGCTGCGCTGTATCAGCAGTAGGCACATCGGACGAATTGTGGTGCTGCGTGGCACCCTGTGCTTGACTGTAGTCTTGGTCTTTCATTTGGTTCTCCTTGAAACTTGAGCATAGAGACTTACATTAGATACAAGTATAAGGCAGAGAACAGCAGATTTACTAAAGTGTCACATTAGTTTAGACAGGTATTGAGATAATTTACGTAGTACTTTTTTCCTTGCTTCCAGATACGTAGGCGCGCCAAAGGAAAAACATACCCACAATAACCATAGGCAACGATAAAAGCATACCCATAGTCAACCAATTTCCGACCAAAAAGCCCAGCTGACTATCGGGTTCTCTAAAGAACTCTGCAAATATACGAACGATACCGTATAACACCAAGAAAGCGCCTACAATACTACCCTGTGCAGGTGGCTGTCCCTTTTTCGCCGCGATTTGAGCGATGATAAATAACACCACAAGTATGAGCAAACCCTGCAGTAAGGCTTCATACACTTGTGAGGGATGGCGCGCGAGGGGACCTGCAGCAGGGAATATAACCCCCCAAGACACATCTGTCACCCTACCCCACAGCTCACCATTGATATAGTTCGCCATACGCCCTAGACCTAGACCGATAGGAGTACCAATCAGCACAAGGTCACCCAGGCGCAGTGCGGGCATCTTGATAATGCGCGCCGCAACTATTGCACCAACTACTGCACCAATCAGACCACCATGGAAAGACATCCCCGCAATTCCGCCGTCCCAGAAAGCCACAATTTGCAGAGGGTTCGCAAGAAAATATTTGGGCTGATAGAACAGGACAAAGCCAATTCGTGACCCAATAATGACACCCAGTGAGATACTGATAAGCACCGTTAGCAAATCATCAAAACTAAAATCAACTTTCCACTTTCTTGCAAAGTGGAAAGTAAGCGCAGAAGCAGCGACAAAGCCTACTAAGTAGCTAAGTCCATACCACCTTGCAACAAAAGGACCTATCGAAAAAGCTACTGGGTCTATCGATTGTATAGTCTGGAGAATTTCTCCCATAGTTTTAGGCTGCCTTATCTTGTCTCTTCGTTAACACGCATGAGAAAATCATCAACTGATTTGATTTTCTCCAGTTCACGCGCGAAGTATTCGACTTGGTTTCCTTCACCAGGAGTAAGCTCACGGTCTACCAAATCTTCAAGACTCTGATGGCAATCACCGCAATTTTCTTCTTCTGCTTCGAAACTAAGTTGATCGGAGCCACCAGTAACTTGACTGATGAGGTCTGCGAAATTGAGCTTGCCATCCTTCATTGAAACACTCAACTCCTGGGCAAGCTGTTCAATCACATTGGGAGGAATAATGGGGGCTTGTGAAGTAATGCGCACCAAAGTTCCGCACTTCGGACAACGTACAGAAATCTCTGTCTTGCCCTCTTCATGAACCACCATATCTTCCACGCAGTCAAAGCCTGTTTGTACCTGTCCGTCATAGGGACATTGAAATCCTATTTGTCCAAAAAGCATAGTATATATCCTTACTTAAAAAATTTGTTTAAAGTATTGACTGTCCAGCTACCATTATAGCCTGTACATATGATAAAAATGTGTAGACCACTACTCTATGCGCTGACGAAGACGAGTCGAAGAGTACGGAATTCCCTGCTTATCCGCTTCCAATTCCATCACCGTGACAGGAATATTCGCCCTGTCTAAAATTTTCTTCATCTCATCTGGGCCACAGCTAGCCCCCTTGCCACATCTAAAATTGCTTCCCACTATAACCTCTTGAACTTGAACCATAGCAAGCATCGTCTGCAGTAGAAAATCTTCTGCATCCTCCTGTGACATTTTATGGTTAAAGGGTAGCACTACAACTTCGTCTATACCACAAGACTTGATAGCTTCAATCTTTTCTTCTATGGTCATAAGCGCCACAGGAGACGAAAGGGGTCGTAATACCCCCTGCGGATGCGAGTCAAAAGTCATAACCACAGACAATAAACCTGCCCCTTTAGCCCGCTGTACAATCCTCTTTAGCAGAGCTTGATGGCCTCTATGCACACCATCAAAAACACCAATTGTCGCTACTGCAGGTGCAACACGTGCACCCGAAACGGATGCGGCAGTTAACTTTTTTGTAGTGGTCGACTTAAGCAGTGTCTCCCGCGGCAAGAAAAGATCTGCAATCCCTAAGGGATTATCACTTTCAAAGTGCTCTTTAGTAGTTTCGTCACCCTCTATAAGCCGCGCCTGACAGGCACTACTTAGCTCATCGACACTATAGGCATCCTCAAGGTTAAAGTCTCCTGATTGGGTACGGCGAAGCTCGCTTAGATGGGCACGGCTGCCAACAGCCAACCCTATATCACGTGCAAGCGCGCGGATATAACTACCCTTTGATACTTTAAAATGAACAAACCAGGATTGAGTCTCTTTGTCTACCTCAAGTAACTCTGCAGTAAATACTGTAATAGGACGCGCCTTTAATTGAAGTGATCTACCCTTACGCGCTTCCTTGTAAGATTTTTTTCCTTCTACCTTTAAGGCAGAAAAATCAGGGGGAATCTGCTCTGAGTCCCCTAGAAAACTCTTAAGGATCCCACGTGCATTCTCTTGGCTGAAGACCTCCTCAGAGACTTCAGCACTTTCAACTAAATCGCCCTGTGCATCATCAGTAGTAGTAGACATACCAAAGCTAATTCGAGCAAGGTAGGATTTATCGTCCAGCATAAATTCATTAGATAAAGTTGTCGCATGACCTATCAACATAATCATGAGACCTGAGGCGTCAGGATCAAGGGTTCCGCAGTGACCTACGCGACCTTCCCCTGTAAGGAAACGCAATTTACGTACAAGGTCATGACTGGTCCACCCTAGTGGCTTATCAACAAGCAATACTCCTGAAAGAGCAGTGCCTCCCCGCTTAAATTTCAAGGGCATTATCCTTTGTTTCAGATGGATTTATCAATTGCTGATCCTTCTGAAGGGGTGCAAGTTCAATTTCTTCTTCCCGTTTTGGCAGACAGGGCAATAACTCATCCAAAATCTGCTCTAGACTGGCTGCCTTATCTGGCCAAGTAATCCCTGCTGCTGGCTTATGTCCTCCGCCCCCAAAACGTGATGCTACAGACGAAACATCAAATCTGCCATCACTGCGCAACGACAAACGCGGCCCCTTTGAGGATTGAGTAATAAATAGTGCCACATCGGTATCGCGCACGCAGCGAATAAGATCTATAAGGTTCTCTGTGTAATCAACAGGAACACCCAATTCCTGCAAATCAGTTTCTGACAGATAAGAATGAATCACGGCACCGCCATTAAGCAGCTTTGCACGCGAAAGTATGCGTCCTTCTAAATGCAGGGCCGCCAAAGGCTTCTGGCCATATAAACGCTGAGCTATATGTGCAGGGCTTGCGCCTGCCTCGATCATCTCACTAGCGTGCGTAAAAGCTTCCTCGGTGGTGTTCGAAAACTGAAAGCCGCCCGTATCACTAAGAACCGCAACATAACAAGCAGTGGCAACAATTTCATCACGCTGCCAGCCCATGTCACCCAGCAAAGACCAGATAAGTTGTCCCGTGGCCGAAGCCTCGACTTGCGTATAGCGCAAGTCAGCATAGCTCTCCTTAAGTGGAGGGTGATGGTCAATAATGATTGACTGCTTTGCTAGGCGCAGAAGTTCTCCCGCCGCATTAAGACGTCCGAAATCCGGAGTATCTACTGCAATAAAGACGTCTGAACTAGAGCTCTCTTGATTAGGGGCAGAAAGCAACTCATCAGGCTGTATGAACTTTTCACAGCCTGCCATCCACAGATAGGGCGCAGGCGGAGTGGCATTATCTGCAAGCAGCGGAATCGCTTCTATACCACGTAGCTCAAAGGCACGCACCAACGCAAGAACAGACCCTATCGAGTCTCCGTCAGCACGCGCATGTCCGCATACAAAAACGTGAGCGCCTGCAGGAATTGCTGCAAGCGCCGTCATTAATTGCTCTTTAGTAATAAGTGAACTATGCATCATCTTCTGAGGCAAACTGTTCACGGCGCTCGTCCGCTGATGCCAAAATGTCTGCAATGCGCTGACCTTCATCCAAAGCCTCATCAATATGGAATTGCAAGTCAGGAGTAGACCTCCATCCAACAGCCTTGCCAAGTAGTGAACGAATGCGTCCTTTGGCAGACTCTAGGCCAGCTATCATGTCTTCATAGCGTGAAGGATCATTGCTCACAAATACATGTGCGACTGACTTATCAGGACTTACCTCTACGCCTGTGACCGTAGTCATAAAAATACGCGGATCGCTAATTTCACGTTCAATAATTAGTGCAACTGCAGCGCGTGCTGCCTCGTCATTTTTGCGGCTAAAGTTTTGACGTGCCATAGTAATTCCTCTCTCTTCCTTGTTGCGCAAAGCAGTTTATCTACCTAAGCTTTTCGGGCAACTTCTTTTATGCGATATCCTTCAACAATGTCACCAATTTTTAGATCCTGGAAGCCCTCAATACCTACACCGCATTCATAACCAGAGCGCACCGACTTAACGTCTTCTTTGAAGCGACGCAGTGAACCAATTGTACCTTCAAATATGACGGTTGAATCACGAACAATACGAACCTTGTCATCGCGGTTGATCTCACCTTCTAGTACGTAAGATCCAGCAATTACTCCCATTTTTGGAACGCGGAATAGCTCACGCACTTCGACACGAGCAGTATCTTCTTCAACGAACTCGGGTGCAAGCATACCTACACGCGCTGCATTAATCTCTTCAATTGCTTGATAAATCACGCGATAAAGGCGTACGTCAATCTTCTCTTCAGTAGCTAATGATTTTGCACCAGGGGTCGGGCGTACATTAAATCCGATTACGATAGCGTTTGATACAGTTGCCAATTGGATATCGGTCTCTGTAATACCACCGACTGCAGAGTGGACAATATTGATGCGCACTTCTGACTGGTCAATCTTTTCAAGGGCATCACGCAATGCCTCAATCGAACCCTGTACGTCAGCTTTCACAATCAGGTTCAAGTCCTTGATTTCCCCAGCTTCGATAGCAGAGAAGAGATCATCAAGCGATACATGCTTATGCACTGATTCTTGCTGGCGCAGACGAATCTTTGTTGCACGTGATTCGGCCAATGCGCGTGCACTGCGTTCGTCCTCGAAGACAAGGAACTCATCACCTGCAGAAGGGACCTCCTGCAAGCCTAAAATTTCAACGGGCTCTGAGGGGCCAGCAGACTTAACCTTACAGCCATCTGGTGCCATCAACGCACGCACACGACCAAAAGCTGTCCCTGCTACCAAGGCATCACTTCCGCGTAAAGTTCCGCGCTGCACAAGAACAGTTGCAACGGGTCCGCGACCCTTATCGAGCTTTGCTTCGATTACGGTACCAAAGGCCTGTGTATTTGGATTAGCTTTTAACTCCAGCATATCTGCCTGGATTAAGAGCATCTCAAGCAAGTCATCAATACCTAGACGCTTCTTGGCGCTTATGTTGACAAAGATATTGGTGCCACCCCAGTCTTCTGGAACAACCTCATATTCTGTAAGCATTTGACGTACACGGTCAGGATTTGCCCCGTCTTTATCTATCTTATTTACCGCAACTACAATCGGAACTCCCGCAGCCTTCGCGTGGCTGATTGCCTCAATAGTCTGAGGCATAACACCATCATCAGCGGCAACAACCAGGATAACAATATCAGTGATGTTGGCACCGCGTGCACGCATTGCCGTAAAGGCCTCGTGACCAGGCGTATCAATAAAGGTTATCTTGCGACCGTTTTTCTGCACTACCGAAGCACCAATGTGTTGAGTAATCCCACCTGCTTCAGTGTCGACAATTCCTGTCTCGCGAATAGCATCAAGTAGTGATGTTTTACCGTGGTCTACATGACCCATAACGGTAACAACAGGGCTACGTGATTCGAGGTCTTCAGGCTTGTCTTCTTCAAAGGTCCAGGTCATTTCATCTTCAGGACGCTGGACGGTAACACTACGCTCTAAGTCATCGGCAAGTAACTCAATTAATTCATTACTAATAGGCTCATTTACAGAAAGTGGCGTACCTAACATAAAGAGCGTCTTGATTAAATCATTTGCAGGTACGTCAAGCGCCTCTGCAAATTCGCCCAGAGTAAGACCCTCAGTAACCGTTACTGCAGCACCACCGTGCGGAATAGCAGGGTCAGTACTATCGTCAGGAGCATCTTTAATAAGTTCGTCCTCGACAGCTCCCTTACCCTTTTTCTTCTTTTTCTTTGCGCGACGTGAATCGCCATCAGTCTTTGCAGCTTCGACTTCGGCACGCATTTCTGCAAGGACTTTCTCTTTCTGCAGCTTTTCGGCCTGGATTGCCATCTCCTTGTAGCGCTGGGCTTCCTCTGCTTCTTTGCGAGCTGCTTTTTCGCGCTCTAGACGCTCGTGTTCTGCAGCAATGGCCGCCTCAAGATTACTGCGCTGATTTTGCTTAACGCCCTTTCCTTCGGAAGCTTTTTTCTTTGCAGGAGCCTTCTCATCTTGAGCAGCAACCCTCGCGTCACTTTTCTTCGCTGGAGTAGTTTTCTTTTCGTCACCTTTGGCGGGCTTAACTTCCTCAGCCTTAGGTGATTCCTTTGCATCCTTGGCGTCGGTCTTATTGTCCTTGTCGCCATCTTCGCCACTTGCAGCCGCAACAGCAGCAACTGCCGTTGCTACAGCACCTGGCAAGGGAGCCTTTGACGCAGCAGCCTCTTCTGCAGCACGTTGCTTCGCCTCTTCCTCAAGCTTCGCGCGCTCAACTTCACGCACTGCACGATCCTCTTCACGCTTGATACGCGCCTCTTCTTCCTGCTTTCGGCGCTCTTCCTCTTCAGCCTTTGCGCGTGCCTCTTCTGCAGCACGTTGCTCTGCCTTTTCAGCTTCGGCTGCAGCGCGCTCTGCTGCTACCTCTGCCTGGCGCTGCTCAATCAGCGGAGCCAACTGCATACGTACAATATCAACGTAAGCATCTACAAGACTCGACGAAGGAGTCTTGGCAGGAATACCTAACTTCTGTACTTCTTCAAGCAATTCCTTGCTTTGCATGCCAAATTCTTTGGCTAGCTCATATATTTTCACGCCTGCCAAGTGCAATCACTCCCTAATCTACATCTAAATATCGTGCTACGCTTGCACGTAATTCGGTAATAACTTCATTACTCTGTGCGCTTCTAGCAACCCGTAACCCTCTGGCAATCTGTCCTCTTTCGACTGCTTTTTCAAAGCAGTCCATATCTGAACAGATCCATACTCCTCTGCCAGGACGTCGCTTACCCTTGTCAAAGAGTACCCTTTCTTCAGTGCCTCTTACCTCACTCCTGTTTACTACGAAGCGCAAAAGCTCTTCGCGCGGGGCAATCTTACGACAAGCAACGCAGGTGCGCAGGCCGTGGCTTGGCACTTTCACTGCCAAGGACTAACTTACGTCCTCTTGATCAGCGTGCACTCCACAGTAAGCTGAGCCTGGGCGTGCATGATTGCGACACCTAATCCCCGCTGCTGTAGTAGCACTGCAAATAGGGTCAACCTGATCAAGGTTCTCCATAAGCGGGATTGGCGCGACTAATCCCGCCGCTTCTGCCATTTCAACACTTTTTATGTCAATGCGCCAACCTGTTAGCTGTGCAGCTAGGCGAGCATTTTGACCCTCTTTACCAATTGCAAGCGACAGCTGGTCATTAGGAACAATAACGTTGGCCGTATGTGTTGCTTCGTCAATCATCACTCGGTCAACTTTTGCCGGTGACAGTGCATTTGCCACGAAGACTTCAGGATTTTCATCCCATGCAATAATATCGATACGCTCTCCGCGCAGGTCAGTCACCACATTGCGTACACGACTACCACCCGGCCCTACACAGGCACCCACAGGATCAAGGCTAGGCTCACGACTAGCAACAGCAACTTTTGAACGAATTCCAGCTTCACGTACAATGCTCTTGAATTCAACAATGCCATCGTATACTTCAGGCACCTCTACCTCGAACAAGCGCTTAATAAGACCAGGATGCTTACGTGAAACAATAATTGATGACTCGTTTGCTTTTTGCACGCGACGCACGTCCACAATATAGACCTTAAGGCGCTCATTAAAGCGATAGTGCTCGCTAGCTGGGGCTTCACTTGCAGGAAGCTCTGCTTCTAAGTCATCACCTAACTTAATAATCGTAAATTTGCGATTAGACTGCTGAACTGGACCAGAGACCATCTCGCCAATACGTCCTACAAAGTCTTCAAAAATACGTTCACGGCGGGCATCACGCACCATAGCACTAATGACTGACTTTGCTTGATGGGCGGCAATGCGTGACACTTCTGGTGGGGTAACATCCTTTTCTTCGTATTCTCGTACTTCACCCTCTTCAGGCTCAGTCTCTGGATCAAAGTCGCCTACCGGGATAAGTTCATATACATAGATAGCACCTGTTTCGCGGTCTAAAATCACGCGTGCAGCATTCTCTAACTTTAGTACACGTTCATACACCGGTGCCAAATTTTGCTCCAGCTTATCAAGCAGTTCGTACTCATCAATTCCATGAGTTTGCGCGATCTCTTTGAACGCTGCCATCAAACCAATATCTGCCATCATCCTACCCTTTCCTGCCTATTTAGTTGGTTTCGCCTGCACTGCACTGCGCTCGCCAGAACATGCGCAAGCGATGCTAATTCGCTTCGTTTGTGTTTTCAGTAGTATTTCGCTTTGCGCGACCACCCGGAGAAGAGACCTCCAGTGTGTAGCGCGTTGTAATCAGTTCGTCCAGTACTGTGTCAATCCATTTGTTGGCCACAGTCAAGTCATCGATTCCTATGCCGTCATCCTTATGCAGGTACACCACAACTATGGGACTGTGAGTCTGTCCTTTGACTTCAACATCAATTAATTCCAAACCCTCTGTAGTTGCTCTATCGTCAAGCGCATCAAAGAGCATCTGTGCACGTTCCACCTTATCCACCGCATGCCCCTTTCTTCGCTATCTTCGTTCACGGACATCCCTACACAAACGCATAAAACATGCGTAAAGTACGCTACTAGTGAAAAGAAGCGGGTCACAGACCCACTTCCTAAGTAACGTACACAAGTTAATAAGGACACTCTTGCATAAAACAAGCCTTACAATACTAGCATAAAGCCTATCCTGCCACAAATCGAAAATAGAGTGCAATAACGAGTCCTATGGCATATATCCAGCTTGCTGCTATCCAAATGTACTGGCGCATCCCAGCACTCTGATACCAAGACTTAAACAGCTGCCCAGATGAAACCAACAAGAGCATCATGGACGGCATCCAGATAAAGACAAAAAGCATACCTATTTGCTGTTCTGTTCCAAAGTCCGTTAAAAATGCTGTTGCAGGATGAAGAACAAACCACCCCATCGCTATAATGATTACCATCAGTGCGGCGGACCAAGCAACCCTTAGAATTAGGCTCATTCATGTTCCCTTCAAATAAAGTGTGACCGTCTTACCCTGAAGCCATCTTACCCTGAAGATATTTATAGCGGTAGATAGTCTGGTAAATTCATTCTTAAAATTTATCCCCCTGCGGGGCTTGCGGGCGCAAAGTCCTAGCCATACACTTTACTTCATTGAAGTGTCCAAACATGGGCTGCCAACCGATACAGGAGCAAACCTTTATGAAAAACCTGAATGAAATCGTTAAGATGCCGCTGCCAAAAGTGCCATCTAAAAAAGCTACTCCCCTATTTGCAGTAGCTGTCTTATCAGTGCTTTTTGTAGCGATTCTTGGACTTACTGGCTGCACCACTAGTACCAGTTCTACCGAGGTAACACCTTCTGAAGTTACTGCTGAAGAGTCCAAAACACGTATCATCACAGATGCCTTAGGTAGAGAAGTAGAAATACCCGCCCAAGTGGAAAGTATCATTACCCTAGGGTCTGGGGCACCACGTCTTGCAGCCTACCTTGACGTCATTGACCTACTTGTCGGTGCGGAAGAATATGACACGCAAGACGTTGTTGCCTTGCGCGATTATAATCCCGTACATATAGAAACCTTCCGTGAATTGCCCATTGTAGGTACAGGCGGGGGAAGTGGTGACAATAACGGATTCCCTGAAGAAATCATCATGGTCTCCCCCGATGTCATTATTGCAGGATTTGACTGGGAAGCTGCCGACGAGCTGCAAGCACAGACCGACATTCCTGTAGTTTCTGTACGCCATCAAACAGGACTTGCCCATGAAAGCTTTCGTACGGCACTGCAGGTGTTTGCCGATGTCGTAGAAGCCGAGTCGCGCGCAGAAACAATTTTGACCTTCATTGATGAGGCTAAAGCTGATCTTGACCAGCGCACCGCCAGTATAGAAGATGCCGACAAATTGAGTGCCTACGCCGGTGCTGTCACCTGGAATGGAAGAAGGGGCTTTGGAGGTACCTACTCAGACTTTGGGCCACTTACTGCAGTTAATGCCCTAAATGTAGCTGACGATTCAGACATTGGCGGCTTTTTTGAAGCAAGCTTCGAATCCATTCTGGTCTGGGACCCTGATGTGATTTTTCTTGACCCTGGGAACATGGATCTAGTCAACGACGAATACAGATCAAACCCTAGCTACTTTAACTCTTTACAAGCAGTTCAAGAAGACCGCATCTACACTATGCCCGCCTTTAACTTTGCCGGCACCAACATTACCTATGCGCTGATTAATGCTTATTACGCAGGAACGATTCTTTTTCCTGAAGAGTTTGATGACATTGACATCGAAGATAAAGCTGGGGAGATCCTAACAACCCTTCTAGGAGAAAATACCTTTAAAACAATGCGCGAAGATGGCCTCTTCTACGGAACTATCACCCTAGGAGAATAGCGTAGACTGTGCACTTGACTCGTAACCACAGAAACGATGACTCTAGGCACGGTCTTAACCTTGACCGTGCCCATCATCACAGCGAATCAGAAGATCTAAGCGATTACCGTAAACACCTTAGTGCAAAATGGATAGTCCTTTTTTCTCTTGCGGTCATCCTGGTGATTACTGCAGTAGTCTCTGCGTCTGTTGGTTCATCAGGTATATCTCCACTTGAAGTTGTTCGTGTGCTTTTTGGTGCAGGAGCTGATGCCAGCAGAACAATCGTTTTGAATGTGCGCATTCCTCAAATTGCTACAGGTATCGCCGTAGGTGTTGCCCTTGCCATGGCGGGGTGCATTATGCAAAACGTGCTACGCAATCCGCTTGCCTCCGCATCAACCCTTGGCATCGCTCAAGGGGCATCTTTCGGGGCAGCGGTTGCCATAGTGTTCTTTCAAGCAGGAGTCCAACTAGGGGCAGCATCTGCAGTTACTCACACTATTACCAGCCCCTATTTAGTGGTCATATTCGCTTTCTTAGGGGGCATAGCCACAACAGCAGTGATTCTATTGCTGGCGCGTGTTAGCGGGGTAAGTCCCACCTCCCTCATTCTTGCTGGCGTGGCATTAAGTGCGATGTTTACTGCAGGAACTGCACTGATTCAATACTTTGCTGATGACATCAGAATCGCATCCATCGTGCACTGGACCTTTGGTAATCTAGGGCGCGCTGGCTGGAATGAAATTGCCATCATCTTTGCCTTTAACGCGGTTGCCCTTATATATTTCATCTATAATCGCTGGAACTACAATGCGATTGAGGCTGGCAATGACACAGCGAAGAGTCTTGGGGTCAATGTTGACGGAACGGTACTAGCAGGCATGACAATAAGTACCCTTATCTCAGCAGTAGCCATTGCCTTTGTAGGAACGATTAACTTTATTGGACTTATTGCTCCCCATATTGTGCGGCGGCTTATCGGAAACGACTATCGTTTCCTAATCCCCTGTTCGGCACTCATGGGCGCAATTATCATCTTAGTGGCTGACATTGCATCACGCACTATAGCGTCACCAGCAATACTACCTATTGGCGCACTGACCTCTTTCATGGGTGCGCCACTGTTTTTATACCTAATCATTAAACAAGGCAAGAAGGCGGCTTAAAGATACTATGCAAGCGACAGGACAATAGGCAATGATCTCAGTCAGGGGAATATCGCATTCATATGGGGGCAAGGTCGTGCTGCGCGATATTAGTTTTGAGGCTCAAGCGGGAGAATGCGTAGCCATTCTAGGCAACAATGGCGCTGGCAAGAGTACTCTGATTACCTGCATTGGTAAGATAAAGAATGCAAAATCGGGAGAAGTAGACGTAGACGGACAAAGCTTCTTTGATAGGACACGCAATGAACGCGCGCGCACTATGTCCTACGTTGCACAAAAGAGCGAAGTAAGTCAGATGACCGTCATGGACGCAGTTCTTCTGGGGCGAAAGCCTTACATCTCTTGGGCTCTTAGTTCTGAGGACGTGGAGAAATGTGCAGCAATAATTGAACACATGGAACTTGAGGATTTCCGCACCCGCTCTATTGATGAATTGTCTGGTGGGGAGTTACAGAAAGTCATGCTGGCACGCGCTTTAGCACAGGAACCAAGAGTACTACTACTAGACGAACCAACAAGTAACCTTGATCCAAAAAACCAACATGACGTGCTGTCCTTTGTGCAAGCGATAGCGAAGCATCACCAGCTTACTGTTCTGATTGTTCTGCATGATATTAGCCACGCCTTGCGCTATTGTGACAAGTTTCTCTTGATGCAAGACGGTGCAGTCTACAGCTATGGCGATGACTCCACCATTACCGAAGAGGCAATCTTTGATATCTATGGGGTGGCATCAAGTATCATCGAAGTAAATAACCGCAAGGTTGTTATTGTAGACTAATACCATTGAAATATTACGGAACTGCGGGATTACGGAACTACTGGCCCATTAAAGGATTTCCATGCAAAGCACTACACACGCACATGACCACAGTCACGAAAGTGGTCATACTCATTCACATGCTCATACAAAGGCAGTCCTCAACAGACTATCACGCGCTATTGGTCACCTAACAGCCGTGCGAGGCATGGTCGAAGATGGGCGTGGTTGCGCTGAGGTACTAATTCAGCTTGCAGCTGTGCGTAGCGCAATTAATAGCACCTGTGAAGTTATCCTAAAGGACCACTTAGATCACTGCATTGTTGAAGCAGTTGAGACGGGTGACAAGAAAACCATCGAGGAGCTAAATAAGGCTATCGAACTACTGATGAAGTAGCCTAGGGCTAATCTGTCATTTCGTTAGAGTTTACCTAGTTGAGTCATCAAATCTTCCAGAGCGTGACCTCTGTGACTTATCGCATTCTTTTCCTGCATATCTAACTGCGCCATAGTGCGTCCCAAAGTGGCCGCTGGCATAAACAGAGGGTCGTAACCAAAGCCTTTATCCCCTGCTGCATGGTAGGCAATTGTGCCCTCGCAGGAACCTGCTGCAACCAGGTAGTTTGGCGCATGTGGAAGCAGGCTATCTAAACCCACCAATACCAGAGTTGAAAGAAAGCGGGCACCACGAGCAGAGAAATCCTCAATTTTCGAAAGCTCCTCTAGCAACTTTGTATTATTGCGCACGTCATCGCCCTCTACTCCCCCAAAAGAAGAGGAATATACTCCTGGTCTGCCATCTAAAGCATCTACCACTAAACCTGAGTCATCTGCAAGTGTCGGCAACCCCAATGCAGTATACCCAGCACGGGCCTTGATGCCTGCATTTACCTCGAAGGTATCACCGTCCTCTAAAGGAGGTTCCCAGTCTGGCAACAAGTCGAAAATGGCACGAAAGGTATAGTCAAGGCCAGCGCTTTGCGCTACAGACTGGATCTCTGCCAACTTACCCTTATTGCCCGTGGCTACTACTATAGTGGGGGTCATGAAAGGCATAACTATCCCTTAAGCACTTCGCGCTGGATAGATAGAAGTTCTTCTAGGCTTGCCTGGGCTACGTTAAGCAGTCCGTTTAACTGATGGCGAGTAAAAGCCAATTGCTCACCTGTTCCTTGAATCTCTATAAAACGCTCTTTGTCGTCGCCTACCACGTTCATATCAACCTCTGCGCGAGCATCTTCACTATAATCTAGGTCTGACAGTACAACTCCATCAACCATGCCAACACTTACTGCAGCCACCTGCCCCATAAGGGGGTTACTTTTCAGCTTGCCCGCTTCACGCCATTGACTTAAGGCATCTGCCAGTGCCACATACGCACCTGTAATGGCCGTGCAGCGCGTTGAACCATCTGCTTGAATTACATCGCAATCTAGGGTTACGGTGATCTCTCCCAACGTATCCAAATCTACTACTGTACGCAGTGATCGACCTATAAGTCGCTCAATTTCTAAAGTACGTCCTTTTGCGCCCCTACGTTCACGACGGTTTCTACTATGAGTCGCTGCTGGCAGCAAAGAGTATTCCGCTGTTACCCAACCCTTGCCCTTACCTACCAGCCAGCCTGGAACATTCTCTTCGATACTGGCAGCGCAGAGAACCTGAGTCCCCCCTGCCGTAATCATGCAAGATCCTGCGGCATGATTAAGGAAACCACGCTGGACCTCAATCGGCCTAATGTCAGACGCTTCCCTATTGTTGGCTCTTTTAATCATAGTGTTAACTCCTCAAGATCTAAATGATGTACTCTATCTAATTCCGCACCAAAAATACGAAAGCCACTCTGGGTAAAGTTCTCTAACTTACCACCGGTGGTGTAAAAAGTGTGCGATGCTTTAGCCTCTGTCCCTGCTAACTGGGAATAATCTCTTAAGACATACTTTAATTCTTCTGCTACCTTTGCCGCAGAAGATACGATAGTAACTTCTGGACCGACAACGATTCGTAGTGCCTCTGCCAGAATAGGATAATGGGTACAGCCTAAAAGTAGCGTGTCCGGACTGTGCTCAAGAAGAGGACGTACATACCCTTCAATAAGTTGGTAATACTCCCCTTGATTTTGCACGCTTTGCAGCATTTTATCCTCGAGGCCTGATTCAACAATGGTGGCAAATTCAGGAGTAGCCCTACCAACGACCTTAATATCGCTATTTTGTTGGCGAATTGTCCTTAAGTAGGCTCCCGAATCAATCGTATGCTGTGTACCAATAACTGCCACACAGTCATTGTGCGTAGCCTCTAATGCAGCACTGACGCCAGACTCAATGACTCCAATGACAGGAATATCGACAAGGCTTTGCGCAAGTTCAAGTCCACAAGAAGTAGCAGTATTGCAGGCGATAACAATAGCCTTCACCCGTTGCCCCGCTAAAAAGTTCGTTATTTGCGAAACGAATTCTTGTATTTCTGATGGCTCGCGTGATCCATAGGGACAGCGAGCCTGGTCTCCCACATATACAAGTGACTCATGAGGCATAAGGCGCGCAATCTCTTTCGCGACCGTTAGTCCCCCCAGACCAGAATCAAATATACCAATAGCTGCATCATTGTTCATAACCTATCTAGTATACCGCTAGAACAATTTGTACGCTCACTGCTTAACTTTATATGAGATAACAGTATCGCTTCCTAGTATGTCCTCACTGTGCTTACCATGAGTGAAGGAAACTCGATATTCTAATTCCGTAGCCTCGACAACTTGAATACTTCCTGTCGAAGGAACCGACGTAATCCCTATAGTTTGTCCATGTATCAAGGTAAAGGACGCACTACCACGTTCATCCAATGTCAGAAGCCCATCTGGGGATGTTATTATTTCTGCAGCTACTTGAGCACTGCCACTGTAAGGGAATTGTCTACCTGCGGGAAGAGGATTACCCTCTTCGTCATAAAAGTAGACAGTAAAGTGAAATTCTCTATTCATTTCACCCATCTCTCCCGTTACGGTGTTTGAAATCAACAAAGTAACAGTTGGCGCGTTCTGGACAAAAGGATCGCTGCCATCAGAATTAATATCATAATTGGTAAAGGCGTGAAGAACAGCAGGAACAAAAATACCTGTGCCGGCAGGAACTTCCTCTGTCCAAAAGAGGCTTACCTTTCCAGGATTTATGCGGGATCGTTGTACTGCGGCTAGCGCATTATCAATTCTTATTCCGTTATGTGCAGTGTTCTTAGCAAAACTTACGGAGGGATCAATAGTGACATTGCTCAGGTTTGGATGAGGCACAAAAAGCCCCCTCCATCATCGGCAGTATTGCCTGTTACCTCCCCGCCATCTAGGAAGACCTGAGCATCATGGACGTGTATTCCTCCGCCATTACCTGATATCACCACAGGAGCGGCTACAGTTCCCACTGCATGATTATCATTGATGGCTCCGCCCCGCATAATGAACCGTGTGCTTGGTCCTGTTAGGTACACGCCTCCGCCGTTTGCTGCGTTGAGGCCATTGACGGCACTACCTGAATTGATAATGCTGCCTTCATTTGTGGCCGTATTGTCTTGAATGTGTCCTCCGTACAAGGTGAAGTTTGCGTTGGTGCCAACACTCACAGCACCATCCGAATTGCCTGCAGCATTGGTATGCATAAGTGACCCAGGCATCATGGTAAGCCTACCATTAGTTTATATATCGACAGGACCGTTATTGTTAGTTGTTGTATTTCTAATTATTGCGCCATCACAAAGGATTAGGTGACCCCCTCCTCCAGAAGTAACGCCAGAGACATTACCGTTCTCGATAGCAACGCCGCCACCTCTTGCAGTACCTGTCTGCTGGTCAAGCTCAAGAGGGGCTGGTGGTATTGCAGGAGTAGACGCTGCAGCGCCTCTCGATTTCTGCAAGACAATATTACGCAGTACAAGGGCACTCTGTTTCGTACCGTTTCCCCGCAGACGAAAGGTGCGAGAAAGTACCGAACCACTATGCGTATCACTAATAACCGATTGTCCCCCTGGGGCAGAAGGATGACTTCCGACCAAGACAACAGTTGCACCTGGACGTGTGCCGACCACGGTTGCATTGGTGCCAAAATCGCCCGTATTGATATGAAAGGGAATCATGATATGTGTCACCTGGTTAGCAGGCGCTGCCTGTATTGCGGCAAGCAGCCGTGAATATGCCGTACCCGCCGGGGTAGGTGACAAAGTGACTATATTCTGAGGAATGTCATACCAGATATCGACGTTATCATTAGACGTTACTTCACTTCCCTCACCGGGAAGTGCTGCTGTCAAAAGCGAAGCTATCAAGAAAACAAGAACTGTCAAAAATGTTGCAGAGCGTCTTAAAGCCATGGTTATTCATCATGCCCTTCTCCGCACATATTTTGTATTTGGAATTAATATGAGTCGCTCTACTTTGAACGACCAGCCTCATGCAATAACTCAAGAGTTAATTGCTTGTTTTATTGTATTATTTCTAGCCTGACACTTCAAGAGATTGATACCTAAAGAACGAAGCTTCTAAGCTTAGCAAAGGTCACTAAAGAAGCTCACCGTACTTGCGTTCAAAAGCTTTTTTGACTACCGTCACAAGAAGGAAATACAGCAGGCAAGCAACTGCAAGGAAGACGAAAAAACTTACAGGTAATGGTGCAAACCCAATACTCTGCCCTAGTGCCGTAAAGGGCAGAATCGTACCAATAATAAGACCGAGTGTTGTCATAGCAATAACCGGCCACGAAGCACGTGACTGAATAAAGGGCACCTTTGGTGTACGCAAAGCATGAATGACAAGAGTCTGTGTCCACAATGACACAACAAACCATGCCGCATGAAATAAGGCAATAAATCCTATTTGTGCAGCTGGATCTAGGGAAAAGAAAGCGCCACCAAAAACAGCAGGTCCAATAACAAAAAACATCACAAGAAAGGTTGCGATGTCAAAAACAGAACTTGTCGGACCTAGCCATATCATAAAGCGCTGCACAGAGCTTGCATCCCATCCGCGCGGCTTCCTTAAAAATTCTTCGTCAACATTATCCCAGGGCATTGCCGTGCATGAAATATCGTAGATTAGATTAAGTACAAGAATCTGGAGTGGCAGCATGGGCAAGAAGGGCAAGAAGGCAGCTGCCGCAAGCACACTGAACATATTGCCAAAATTTGAACTTACCGTCATCTTAATATACTTAATAGTATTGCCATATACCTTACGGCCTTCTTTGACACCCTTTTCTAAAACCATCAAGTCTTTTTCAAGCAAGATAATGTTGGCGCTCTCTTTTGCAATATCAACAGCAGTATCGACAGAGATTCCTACATCGGACTCTTTCATAGCAGAGGCATCATTAATCCCATCACCTAGGAAGCCAACAGTGTTGCCGTTGCGCCGTAAAGACTGAACAATGCGCACTTTTTGCTGTGGCGAAAGCTTCGCAAAAACATCAACGCTTACAACAGCGGCATCAAGCTGCTCATCAGTCATGTCCTCAATATCGGAGCCTAGTAACATGCCTGATGCGCCACCCGCTTTGTCAACTCTAACACCTACGTCACGACAAACTTTGCGCGTTACCGCGTCATTGTCCCCCGTCAAGACCTTTACCCCTACACCATAATTGTGCAGCACCTCGATAGCAGCTCTTGCGCTCTCTTTAGGCGGATCAAGAAAAGCAAGGTATCCCATCAGTACCATGTCGGATTCAGTTGCAACACCAAATTCTCCGATTTCTGGCAGATTATGACTACGCTGAGAGATGCCCAATACGCGCATACCGTCTGCGTTATACCGATTAGCTGTAGCCAATATTGTTTGCGCAAGTTCATCAGTAAGCAGTTCAACACTTCCCTTGTGCTCAACGTACTTTGACACAAGCAGCATCTCTTCAATCGCGCCCTTGGTAATCATCTGACGCTTACCAGCACTGTCTTCCACAACAACACTCATACGACGCCGCGTAAAGTCAAAGGGGATCTCGTCAACTTTGCGATATCGCTCACGCAGGCCAGCAAGATTATGCCCATCACCATGCTTTATGATGGCACGGTCAAGCAGATTTCGAAAACCTGTCTGAAAATAACTATTAAGAAAACCATGCTTTAAAACACGCTGATCTTCTTCCCCTGCTATATTGAGCGAATACTCTAAGACAATGCGATCCTCGGTCAAAGTGCCTGTCTTGTCAGTACAAAGAATATTCATGCTGCCAAAATTCTGAATTGAGTTCAGGTTCTTTACAATGACGCGCTTTTTTGACATAGCAACTGCACCCTTTGATAGGTTTGCAGAAACAATCATGGGCAGCATTTCCGGCGTTAAACCCACAGCAACTGCAAGGGCAAAGAGGATTGCGTTAGTCCAGTCCCCTTTCGTGAAACCTGTCAATACTAGAACAATGGGAACCATAATAAGCATGAAACGAATCAACACCCAGGAAACAGAGTTTACACCCTTTTCAAAAGATGTTTGACTTTCCTTTCCTGCAACAGCAGTAGCGATCTGTCCAAAGTACGTTTCCTTGCCAACGGTAAGAACAATGGCATAGGCTGAGCCCGATATAACACTCGATCCCATAAAGGCCAAATTGTCACTATCAAGGGGGTTACCACTGTTTCCCGCGTAAGGATCACTAAATTTTTCAACAGGCTCAGATTCGCCTGTTAAAGACGATTCGCTGATAAAGAGGTCCCTCGCATCAAGAATGCGCATGTCCCCCGGTATGATGTCGCCTGCCGCAAGCTTCACAATGTCGCCCACAACAACCTCATCAACAGGGATTTCAACTGCCTGTGAATCTCTAATGCAGTCAACATTGGTCTCTACCATCTCTGCCAGAGCCTCTGCGGCTTTACCACTACGTGACTCTTGCACAAAGCGCAGAGCTCCACTAATGGTGACCATCGTCAAGATAATGATAACGGCGGTTAGGTCTCTATTTCCCTCACTTACAAAAAGAAAATCTGTAAAAAATGAAACAACTGCAAGGGCAAAAAGCACTACGGTAAAGGGATTAACAAAGGCACCTACCAGTTGTTTCAGCGTAGAAAACCTCTCAGAGTGCGCGATACTGTTCTCGCCGTAACGTTCACGAGAAAGCTCGGCAGACTCCTCGCTGTGACCCTCATAGGCTGCTGGATTATATTGAACGAAAAGATTATCCTGCGTCGAGAGAGCAGCCGCCATAAGACGTGCTCGTACCTTGTCGTTGCTATCCATGCCAACATTTGCACTATCTACTAACGGTCTACGCTCAAAGATTGACCGAAACAATGCCCGCATGGAAACACCCCCTTAAAAAGGCAACACCTCTGCCATGATCCATACAACAGCCAGCGCTACAAAAACCGAAGGTAACATATTGCCAATACGCAATTTTAACCCTGTTGCCAAGTTGAGGCCAATACCTGCAATAAGTATACCGCCCACGGCTTCAATACCCGTAATAGCAATCAGGGGGATTACGTCCCCAACAACAAAGGTAATAGATGCAATAGAGCCCTGAAGAATAAAGAGTGGAATAATCGAAAAAAGCACTCCAATGCCTAGCGTGGACGCAAAAAAGATTGATATTGTACCGTCCAGTAATGCCTTTACAAATAACGTGTCAGGATTACCTAGTCCGTCCTGAATGGATCCTAGTATCGCCATAGCACCTACGCAATACACAAGTGATGCAGTAATAAACCCCTGCACAAACTTGCGATCCTCTTTTCGACTATTTGTCTTAACATTATGCACGCTGGCATCAAGAGATTCGCTTCCTTGATCATAGTCGGCAAGTTTTCGATTTTGCCCTCTCTGAACACGCTTCTGCAGAGCCTTCCCCATAGCTTTAAGTCGCGTTTCCAGCGCAAGCGCCTCGCCAATCAAAGTTCCTATGATTAGACAAAGACAGAAGACCACTAAGAAGAAGCGACCTAGAATACCTGGATAGTGCGATAATTCGGTCAGGGCAGAGATTGAACCCATGATACCAATGACAGCAAGTCCCTGCACTTGGATGATACCTGCACGGACACGCTCTTTGATAAGACGACCAACAGCAAGCCCAATAAGCGAACCAACAATAATGGCGGATATGTTAACAAGGATTCCTATTCCAGGCATGTGATAATGCCTCCGCCCAGTACCTTGTCTCCATCCTTATCATGATTACCGTTATAAAACACTGCTGATTGACCTGGTGTAATGGCTCGCTGAGGCTGGTCGTAAGTAACACGAACATACTGAACATTATCAAGGGATACTACCTCGATTGTGCCAGGTTTCTGACTATGCTTATAACCAACCTTTATGCTGCAAGATATGGGATGAGCAGAGCTTAGCTCCTCCTTTGAAAGTGCGACCCCATTATAGTCACGAACCAAGAAGTTCTGCGCAAGTAGATCGCCCTCATCATCACCTATCGTTAGCGTATTGTCCTCTGCGTTAATAGCCTGAACAAATACGGGCCTACCATGTGCACCTAAACCCTTGCGCTGTCCTATTGTGTAGTGAATCAGACCCTTATGTCTGCCTACTACCCTACCTTCACCATCAAGCATATCGCCTGACTGACAAGGTTCACCCCGGTAAGTCTCGATATAACCAGCATAGTCACCATTAGGAACAAAGCATATATCTTGACTGTCAGTCTTGCCGGCATTAGGGAAGCCTGCTTCAGCAGCCATTTTACGAACGTCAGACTTACAATAGCTACCCAGAGGCAAAATAACGCGCGCAAGTTGCTTCTGCGTCAAAGTGTAAAGTACGTAGCTTTGATCTTTTCCCGTATCAACGGCTGTACGAACGACCCACCTACCTAAAAGAGCGTCGTGCTCGATTTGAGCGTAATGCCCCGTTGCCAGGTGCTGACAATCTAGTTGATCAGCGATTTGCAGCAAAGCATCAAACTTAAGATGACGATTGCAGGCAATGCAGGGATTAGGGGTTTCTCCTGATTCATAGCCTTCTACAAAAGAAAGAATGACCTCATCATGAAAGCGCTCAGACAAATCAAAAATGTGAAAGGGTATCCCCAGGCGATCAGCAATAATGCGCGCGCCTGCTGCATCTGGACCCGGTTCAGATGTAAGCTGCATATGAACGCCAATGCATTCATAGCCCGCCTTTTGCATGAGCAGCGCAGTCATGGAGGAGTCTACTCCCCCACTCATCGCTACGAGAGCTCGCTTCAAAAGTCTTAGCTTTCGAATAAGGGCGTAGAAAGATATCTCTCGCCAGTGTCGGGCAGTACAACTACGATATTCTTTCCTGCTGCCTCATGACGTTGCGCTATCTGAGTAGCCGCCCATAAAGCTGCTCCACTAGATATGCCAACAATCAAGCCTTCACTTCGCTGCAAATTCTGAGCCGTCTGGTAAGCATCTTCCAAGTCCACCGTTAGAATCTCATCATAAATATCTGTGTTCAAGATATTGGGAACAAAGCCTGCGCCTATCCCTTGAATTCCATGTGGACCTTTATAGCCCTGCGATAGCACAGGGGAATCAGCCGGTTCTACAGCAATGATAAAAGTATCCGGGTTTTGTTCTTTCAAAAAACTTCCTGCACCAGATATCGTACCGCCGGTGCCGACCCCTGCAACAAAGTAGTCAACCTGCTCCCCGGAATCATGCCAAACCTCTGGCCCTGTTGTATGGTAATGTGCTTCTACGTTAGCTGAGTTATCAAATTGCCCCGGAATAAAGCTATTGGGTATTTCTTCTGCCAATGAAACTGCCTCTTCAATAGCGCCTGGCATCCCCTTTGCGCCCTCGGTCAGTACAAGCTCTGCACCAAACGATTTCAGCAAAGCACGACGCTCAAGGCTCATTGTTTCTGGCATCGTCAAAATAATACGATAGCCACGCGAAGCAGCAAGTGCCGCAAGACCAATTCCTGTGTTACCACTGGTAGGTTCGATAATCACACTGCCAGAGTTCAGCAATCCTCTTTCCTCTGCATCCTGGATCATCGCCCACGCTGCACGATCTTTTACACTGCTTGTCGGGTTAAAGAATTCTAGTTTCGCGATGATATTCCCCTGCAAGTCTAGCCTTTTCGCGTAAGAGTTCAGTCTAAGTAAGGGGGTACGTCCAATAAGTTGAGTGATATCTTGATGTATTGTCATGGCTTATTTCTCCTTTTTATGATTAATGCTTGCATTAATCATTTATGATAATCGCTTGTAATAATCGTTGGTAGTAATTTTTCAAGTGTCGTTCTTTCCGCATAAATCAACATCGTTCTATAGAGTCAAAAAGCGCATCTATCAGTTTATCTTCCTTATACTGAGCCAAAGGTTGTCCAGCAGCAAATACTAAGCCCGACCCCATTCCGCAGGCAATTCCGAAATCTGCCTCTCTGGCTTCACCAGGACCGTTTACCTCACACCCCATTACTGCAATTTTCAGATGTCTATACTTTTCTGGTTGCAGCTTTGTAAGTTCTGCAAGTCTCTTTTCAACCTCTTGCGCGATGGGAATCAAATCTACCCGCGTGCGTCCACACGTAGGGCAGCTAATCAGTTCTGGATTTCGCCTACGTATATCTAATGCCGCTAAAATTTCCCAGGCAACTTTAACCTCTTCAGTAGGGTCTGCAGTCAGTGACACACGCAAGGTGTCCCCGATGTCATCTGCGAGTAATGTCCCGCAGCCTACTGCCGACTTGATGCTACCGCTAAAAGCTGTGCCTGCTTCTGTTACTCCGATATGTAAAGGACAGTCTGTAAGGTTTGATAGTCTGCGATAAGCACCGATAGTCACAGGCACACTGGAAGCCTTGACTGACAGTGCCACGTCAAAGAAATTACGCTTATTAAAGTGTCCCACATATTCCATAGCAGACCCTACAAGCTTTTCTGCAAGAGACAGGTCTTGGCGCGCCTGGAAGTCTCTTGCCAACGAACCTGCATTCACGCCAATACGAATAGGGATAGCCGCTTCGCCCGCTGCGTCTATAATGGCATCCACGCGGTCCCAATCACCTATATTGCCAGGATTAATACGCAATTTTGGGGCACCACGCCGAACCGCCTCAAGTGCCAGGCGGTAATCAAAATGAATGTCAGCAACTACAGGAATGGGGCTTTGCTCTACCAACGCCTGATAACCATCTAGGGCATCTGCACTAGGAACGGCAGCACGCACAATTTCGCATCCCGCATCTACTAGCTGCTTAATCTGCTTAAGGCTAGCGGGAACATCAGTTGTGGGAGTACTAAGCATAGACTGCACACGAATGGGTGCGCCTCCCCCAACGCTTACACCACCTACACTAATTTGTCGCGTCTTTGCTGCTGTCACGCTTGCACCCTTCCTAAACGACTCCTCAGAATTCTTAAGGACTATTTAATTTAACCAAATATTCGAAAAAGATCTTGTCCGACTAGATAAATCATGAGCACTATCAGTAAAGCAAACCCTGTCAGGGATATCCCTACTTGCAGTCCTTGCGGAACAGGTTTGCCCGTCACCTTTTGAATGATCTCGAAAAGAACCTTCCCTCCGTCCAAGGGTGGAATAGGCAAAAGGTTCATAAGTCCGAGTGCTATAGAAATCATAGCAATAAAGCTTATATAGGTAATGAAGCCTGCCTGTGCAGTATGGGCAGCAAATACTGAAATACCAACCACACTGGAAGCGTCTCCAATCGCTTCCGTGAAGGTATGAGGAGAAAAGAACCTACTGATGCCCTCTGCTGTTAACAAAATATAGGTGAAAGAATAGGTAAAAGCACCTGCGACCCCTGTGGGTTCATGTACAATGTCGTGATGAATGACCCCCATGTGCGCTGAAGGAGCTCGCGATTCATCTACGGGAACCTCTTGTCCTTCTTCAAAGAGTGGCTGCCCGTCCTGGTCAACCATATCTTCAAGGGCAGGTCGTTGTTCTAGCACAACAGAAATGCTATTACGCTCACCCTCCGAAGAGATGTAGATAATGTTTACCGTGTCTCCTGGTTCGTGCCCCGCAACAACCCTCGTTAACTGTCCGAAGTGATGTATTCTTCTTCCATCAATATCTACAATGCGCGAATCGTCAGGAAGACCTGCAGTAGCAGCAGGACCACCTGGAACAGGGCTCACGCGATCTATAGGTATTCCCGTATACGTAAAGAGTGCCGTAAGAATTACAATGGCCACTACCAGGTTAGCAACTACGCCTGCCAGTAAAACTGTCACGCGCTTCCATGCGGGAACCTTTTCGTACTCTTTGCGTTCTTCTTCGGTCATCGTGCCAAGTTCTGCACCTGGACCTGATCCTTCCAATGCGGGAATGCGTACATAACCCCCTAAAGGAATTGCCGTTATACCAAAGCGCGTATCTCCACGCTTAAAAGAGATACTTGGTCCCGGCAGACCAATAAAGAATTCTGTAACCTTCAAGCCAAGAATCCGCGCAGCAAGATAATGTCCTGCTTCATGGATAAAGACAAGGGTCGATATGGTGATGATTCCCCAAAAAAGTACCGGCAGGAATCCTGGTAAATTTTCTCCAAACATAGTTAGCGATTATACGGCATTGCAGTACTGTGCAGTATAGTCCCTAACACGCGTATCCAAATCTTCAACTTGTTCAATGCTTTCCAGCGGGGCGATCTCGCCTGCAAAGTGTGACAGTGCGCCCTCAACTAGCCTTTCGATGTCAAGAAAACCAATCTGGCCTTTCAGGAATGCTGCCACAGCAACTTCATTAGCGGCATTCAGGATGCAGGGCGCTGAACCACCACTTCTGCCTGCTTGATAAGCAAGGCGCAGGCAGCCAAAGGTATCAAGGTCAGGCTCGCCCACCTCTAAAGCAGTAGCTTGACGATAGTCTATACTCAAGTCCTCTACTGAAGGCCATCTATCTGGATAAGAAAGGGCATACTGAATAGGTACCCGCATATCAGCAATTCCTAAATGTCCCACTGTTGAACCATCAACAAACTCTACCATCGAGTGTATGAGACTTTTTGGCTGGACAAGTACCTTAATATCATCATAGTCAGTACCAAACAAGTGATGGGCCTCTATAACTTCAAGACCCTTATTCATAAGTGTCGCAGAATCAATCGTAATCTTAGGACCCATGTTCCAGGTAGGATGCGCCAAAGCGTCGACAGCTTTTACTTCACGCAAATCATTGCGTGTTTTCCCTCGAAAAGGGCCGCCCGAAGCCGTCAACCAGATTGTCCTTAATGCTGATGCATTACCAGCTTGCAGGCACTGAAAGATCGCTGAATGTTCTGAGTCAACGGGTAACATCTGTCCTGACTTTGCACATGAGGTTACTAGCTCCCCGCCAACAATCAATGACTCCTTATTAGCAAGAGCCAAGGTTAGACCTGCCTCTAGCGTGTGCATTGTCACACGAAGTCCTGCAGATCCCACTAAGGCGTTCAGCACAATGTCAGGCTGTGTTGCATCAATTAGCTGAAGGAGCGCGTCCATACCATCCCGCGCCGTTAGGCAGCAGGCATGCTCACTTAGGCCGAATTGTTGTGCTTGCTGCGACAAAAGTTCTGCCGAAGAGTGCGCCGCAAGGCCTGCGATCTCTAGACGATCATTATGAAAGTCGATAACCTGTAGGGCTTGCTTGCCAATAGAGCCTGTTGACCCCAGCACTAATACGCGCTTTTTCACAGAATCATCCATTCTGCATGCATCCTAATCGTCTGCGAATTGATCCATTAGTCTTAATAAGCCACCAGTCCCAGTGCGACGCCCATGACAGAAAGCACAATGAACATGACGGGGGCCGTCAAGAGCAGTGAATCGATTCGGTCTAATATGCCGCCATGACCTGGCAGTAATGTGCCTGAGTCCTTTACCCCAGCTTCGCGCTTGATTCGAGACTGAAACAAGTCACCCAGTAAAGCCGCAGCAGAAACAATCACACCCACAATCACCGCTGCCACCCATGACGCACTACCCGTAAAAACAAAGGGCACTATATACCAAAAAACAACAGCCCCGATTGTGCCTGCAACAAGACCTTCCCAAGACTTTTTAGGAGAAATCTTAGGGGCCAACTTATGACGTCCAAATAATGATCCGCCCAAATAAGCAAAAGAATCTGTTGCCCATATGCTGAAAACAATCGCAACTGCAAGCAGCATTCCATCGTTCATTTCACGAATCAACATGAGGCTTGATAAGGGAATTCCCAGATAGAGTGCACCAAAAAAGCTGACGGCAGCATCCTTAGCTTTCGACTGCGGGGTCAAGGCTATCCAAACCATATAGACTGCCAGGGCAAAGATGGTCACATAGAAAAGGGCTACGGTAACCCCCAGACCCCCTGCGCCCAATACAGGATCAAAGTCAGAACTTAAGGTGCTTGCTACAGATAGTGCCATAGGCATAGAGGCTGCAAATATCATTCCAATATAGAGGGGAACCTTAGGCATTTGAGGACTAACAATACGGTAGAACTCACTGGTCCCAAAAACTGCGAAAACAATAAGAAGAATAGGCAAAAGCATGAAAGTATTGCCTGCAATAATACAAGCAAGAACAATGACTACAAAGATTGCCCCTGTGATAATGCGCTGAATTAATGAAGCCTTTTTAATCCCAGCCGGTTGCCCTTTAGCTGATGCTGCAGCTTCTTTTAAATTTCTCACCCTTACAGCCCTCCGTAGCGCCGGTTGCGTCCTTGAAAGCTAAGCAGAGCATCAAGCAGAGCATCACGCTTAAAGTCTGGCCATAAGATTTCAGTGAAATAAAGTTCCGTGTAGGCTGTTTCATACAGTAAAAAATTCGATAGCCTAGTCTCACCGCTTGTGCGAATCATAAAATCAGGGTCAGGAATACCTGCTGTTGAAAGCTTTGTCGATATGAGCTCTGTGTTAATGTCGTCAGAACAAAGTACACCCGCGCTGACTTCATCAGAAATTGTACGCAGAGCAGTCACCACGTCTTGGCGTGCACCATAATTCAGCGCAACAACAAGCGTTAAGCCTGTGTTGTTGGCAGTTGACTGAACACACTCCTCAAAAGCCGCTTTAGTCACCTCTGGCAAATCGGCTATATTGCCAATTAACTTCACGCGAACATTTTGCTTATTTAGGTTAATGACTTCGCGAGATAAAACTTCGACAAACAACTTCATGATGCCCGTGACTTCGTCTTCTGGACGAGTCCAATTCTCGCTAGAAAAAGAATAAATCGTTAGGTAGGGAATCTTTAACTCAACGCATGACGCAATCATCTCACGCACACTGACAACACCTGCCTTATGTCCAAAAATACGAGGTTTTCCCTGTTTTTTTGCCCAGCGTCCATTGCCATCCATAATGATAGCAATATGTCTGGGTAGGGCACCTTCGTCAAGCGCACTAAGGGCGCTACGGGCGTGCTCACTATCAAACCAATCCAATTGTCTTGTGCTGGGATCCATCTAAAATTAGGGTGTCCTGGACTATATCTCCATAATATCTTTTTCTTTTGCAGTAAGTGCTTCGTCGATCTTTTTCACAGCTGCATCAGTAATTTTCTGCACTTCATCTTGCGCGGTAAAGGCTTCATCTTCGCCTATTTCTTTATCACTTTTTAGACGGTCAATTTTCTGATTAGCATCGCGACGAATATTGCGCAGAGCGATTTTTGCCTCTTCCGCATACCCCTTGCATACCTTGAAAAGCTCTTTACGACGCTCTTCAGTAAGCGGCGGAAAGGGAATACGAATCAAAATACCATCATTGTTAGGAGAAAGTCCCAGATCAGAGGAAAGAATAGCCTTTTCAATGGCACCCAATGTTGACTTATCCCAGGGCTCAATAACAAGGGTCTGTGCATCAGGGGTCTTCACATTTGCCAACTGGTTTAGGGGCATTTCTGACCCGTAAGCATCTACGACAAGCTTGTCAAAGATGGCTCCCGAGGCACGTCCTGTGCGCACACCTGCAAATTCTGACTGCAAGGCCGCCTGCGTCTTTTCCATATGGTCTTTTGTGTGATTAAGAATGTCTGCTATCATGCCTATCCCCTTCTAAGATTATACTTATTTTCACGCATTACCTGCCGCGCACTAACGTGCCGACATCATCACCTTCAAGTGCCTTAGCGATATTACCCTTTGTTTCCATATTAAAGACAAGTATAGGCAAGTCATTATCCATACAAAGAGAGATTGCAGTAGAGTCCATAACCTGCAAGCCTTTATTAAGCACATCAATATAGCTAAGTTCGTCATATTTTGTAGCATCTTCATACTTCAAGGGATCTTTGTCGAAAATACCATCTACGCGAGTGGCCTTCATCACGCAGTCAGCCTCGATTTCGAGCGCGCGCAAAGCAGCAGTTGTGTCAGTAGTGAAATAAGGATTTCCTGTTCCTGCAGCAAAGATAACCACACGACCTTTTTCGAGGTGACGTTGAGCACGTCCACGTATATAGGGCTCTGCAACTTCTTGAATGTTAATCGCGCTCATCACGCGGGCATCAATTCCTGCGCGCATTAAGCCATCGTGCAAAGCAACTGCATTCATGACTGTGGCAAGCATCCCCATGTAGTCTGCAGGTGCTCTGTCCATGCCATTAGCACTAGCAGCAAGCCCGCGAAAGATATTGCCCCCACCAACGACAATCGCTAGCTCATACTTGCCAACAATGTTGCGCAATTGTTCTGCAAGAGATGCAATAACTGCTGGATCGATTCCGTAGCCTCTATCGCCCATCAGGGCCTCGCCAGAAACTTTCAAAAGAACACGCTTTACGTCAAGTATTCGTCCCACAAAATCCTCCTATTAGTCGCTATTGAGTATAGCAGAGAATAGTAGGTTACTTTTTGCCTGGTGCTTTACTTGATACAAGCTTTGCCCGTACGACATAATGAGTCTTTCCTCTTGCATCATTGCAGGTTACCAAAGTAAGAGTTTGTGTTTTTGAACGGTCGGGAGCCAACTTCTTTTGTGCAGTTTTGAAGCACTGTGCAACACGGTATTTTTTGGTAACTTTCGGAGTATAGACAAATATGTACTGGTATTCATTTTTATATTTCTTATAGCGATATGAAGCCAGTGAGCCAAACATTGTACGGTCTTTCATGTGATGCCCATACACAATAGAATCCGAATTGCTAAAGTCAGACTTTGCTGCTGAATCCAAAAATATTGCTCCGGATTTGCTGGGCTTCCTCACGGCATTTCGGCTCAAGTAGTAGCTGTTATCTTTTGCCTTTACTACTGCATAGTCTACCGGGGTATTAGGAATAGATATCCAGGCAATAATATCTTTATTCTTTTGTTTAAGTGCAGGGAAATTAATCTTTCGCTTCTGGGCATTCGCAATTGATGTTTTAGTTTGTTTTCCTGAAGTGGGCATCTGATTAGGAGCCGCTTTACCAAAAAGTCTTTGTGCGTAGCTTTGCGCTTTGCTTTTTGCATCAATATCCTCCCAGACGTAACCCTCATCTATCTCTATGGGTGAGTTTGCAATCTGAGTCAATTCATCATTTACAGCATTTTCCTCAATACTGTTATAGAAATAGGCTCCTAGCTGCACACCGGCGAAGGTCATGACGCCTAAGGCGATGATGATCGCCACAATTCTCACTACCTTAGTCATCATACTCACCCTCTCTATACGCAACCGAGGAGCCTATAACTAACGCTACACGCTTCGGACAAAACGCTCTGTCATCTAACTATTTACAAGTCGCTTACGTTGCTACTTGTCCTGCTGATCTTTCTTGGACTTATCTTTATCTTGCTTTTCTTCCTTTGCCTTCTTCATCGTTGCTATCGCGACTGCTCCTGCTGCTAGTGCTAGCAGCGCCCAGAAACCTATGCAGGCCATATCACCTGTAGCTGGCAAGTTGCGTGCAGGCTGTGGCGCTGGCTTAGGCGCAGGCTTTGCCTTTGGTACAACAACCTTCTTAGGTGCTGGTTTAGGCACAACAGGTTTAGGTGCTGGTGGCGCAGGCTTGGGTGGGTTTGGTGGCTTGGGTGGATCTGGGGGTTTAGGAGGATCTGGATCCCGTTGCTCTTTCTTCACAAAGGAGTTGGTTACCCAAAGGTTGTTACTTGGGCCAATGTCGTTAATCGCAATAGTTCCATCAGAAGGATCAGCATTACTGATATAGCTCACGCTGTAATTTCCGATACTTGTATCAACCTTTTCTATTACCTTGAATGCGCCATAAGGCAAGTTTGTGATACTCACGGTCGTACCAGATCCATCTGCAATATCAAAACTTGTAAGGATATCACTGGCCGTCATAGTCTCACTTAGACTGAGTTGCTCACTCAATACTTCAAGCGCATGGTTTACGTCAATCGGATTTCCTGTCATATCAACAAGCACACCGCTTTGATACTCGCCAAAGTAGATATACTCAGGACCCATAAGGTTAAAGGCACCAGGAACCAAGGCAACTGTGTTTCCACTTGATGCATTGATGACGTGAGTCTCAAACCCTGTGGACTCTCCTACGCCCCAAGATGCATACTCGCCAGCAAGACCCTTCATAACGAACATGGTTCCTTCTCCTAGGAATTCCATGCTGCCATCATAGAAGTTCACAATGGTTGCTGTGATAGTGGTGTCGTTTGACAGATTACTCATGCCGTCAGAATATTCCACAATGTATTCGAAGGGAGCCTCGAAAGGTACCTGTTCGAACACTTCATAGTCTCCTGCAATCATACTTTGAAGCTCTGCTGGCTTACTTTCACTCACAACCACCTGAATAGTCCATGCGGGATCGTAGTTCAATACACTTACTAAGGTATACGTAGGCTGGGCATAAACACTTCCGCTGCTTACAGGGGTTTGACTATCCCATCCTAGCTCGTACACATCACCGCTATAAGGATCATATTCACCAACGAAAGAGTAAGTGCTTCTTGTTTCTTCGTTGCTCACGGTGTCAGCACCTGGCTTGAACACCAGCATTCTGCCCGTAGCTTGATTAACGATTTCTGCAGTAAAGGTAGTTTCTGCATCTGCAGCAAAGTCTGCAAAATCACCATCAAGCTTCTTGCGAACAATCGTTGTTCCTGGGTCTTTCTTCAGGTACCTGTTTTGAAGCGTGATATAGGTAGCTGCATCATGTTCAAGCTCGAAAGCTCTGCTTGTTGCACCATCCCCGCTTATGTCTACCTCACCTTCGAAGAACTGTACGCTGTAGACATCAGTAGTGCTCGCTTCCTGAACTGCATATACGTTACCCGCTTTTGCAGGAAGACCCTTTGCTATCGCAGAGTTATTAGCACTAAGGCTAATCTCTGTGGTGGCTTCTCCTTCATAACCCTGCAAGGTGATTACTGCCTCACCATTGTTCTTGTCCTGGTAACCCACATACTGGTGGATGCCTGATACAAGGTCAGGGCTAAAAAGAAGAATGTTGCCTGTGTTTGCATTAATTATGTGAACCTTAAAGACGGTAGTGCCATCTACACCCCAGTCAGAAGGATACCCGATAACATCCTTACTTAACTGCACGTCTCCAGGACCTGCAAAGGTGTTAATAATAAAGGCAAACTTTACTCCTGTTCCGTCAAGGGCCACTGCTTCTGCTACAAGTTCTTCAAGGAAGCCATATCTATATTGGGCACTATACAGACCAATCTCATCGTTTTCTTCTTCCGCTACCTTGTAGATACCTTGTGGCATATTTTCGATAGTTAACCCAAAAAGGTCACTAATCATCACATCGTACACAAGTTCATCTTGAGTAAACTCTCGGTCGGTCCCTAGCCATTCAGGCAACCCTTTCAGTGCCTCAGACACATTGATAGGCTTTCCTCTTGAATCTACAAGCTGTCCACTATACGGACCATCCTTGGCAAGTTCACCAAAATAAAGGTATCTGCTACCGCTGACAGGACTAAAGTCCTCTGGCACACTAAGAAAAGCAAGGCTATTGCCACTTTCAGCATTTATTACCTCTGCCGTAAAGGTAGTTGTATTACTTACGCCCCAAGAGTCAGTGTCGCCTGCAAGAGACTTATCTATCCGAAGTACCTCTTCACCCAAGAATTGCATAGTGCTGTCATACGTATTGGTCAGCGCAAGGATTAAAGAATTCTCTGTTCCTAGCCACGCTGCACTAGTAAGGGCACTCGAGATGTATTTCGCTGCATCAGTATCGATTGATCCATCTTCACGAGCAGGCCCTTCTGAAAGAAGGTAATCCATGGGCACAAATCTGCAGATTTGTGCTGCCGTATCAGCTGTGAAGTTGATGTAAGGGGTAAGGTCTGCCCCAGTCCACGTTACTGTAGTTCCGTTAGGTCCACCTACATCCCGGAATGTATAGTCCTCTAATGAACCCATGGCAACAAATTCCCAAGAAGGTTCATTATCATCATGCCAAACGGCTGTCTTCTCATGCTCATCTTCGTCGGTTCCTTCATCGGGGGCGCGGTCTGTCCGAAGTTCATAGAATACATCGTTTTCAGCATCATATACGCCCATGAAGTGCCAGTGTGTTCCTGGTTTTCCGTCAATAAAGAAAGGATGGGTAACATGTCCACCCTCAACGAAGTGGAACATAAGCTGCCAGCCAGCCTTAATACCAGCCTCGTCATCGTCCCTGATGACTGTTGCAGATGCGCTGAAAGTAGTTTCTCTGCTTACATCAAAGTCCTCATAGTCGCCAGCTAGCTGCTTTGTTACTACAATACGGCCAAACTGCCTACTAAGATAAGCATTACCGATACGAACAGAGTGCTCATTTTCTTCACGTGCAACCATTGCGCGAATTGGAGTGCCATCATCAATGTAGTCGACCCCATTCACTAGTAAGCGTGCACTGTAATTTTCATACGGGGCAATCTCTTCAATGTAGAAGGCTTCGTGATCGTGATGGAATAGGTCCAAAATAACAGTGAAGCGTCCTGGGTAAATATAAGCATGGTCAAGAACATCACTAAGCTTATATTCTCCTAGCAAGCTTTCATCAACGGTCCAATTGCCCTCTTTGTCACTAATGCCTACATAACGATAGTACGGATGACCTGGATCATTAGGGTTTTCTTGCTGAACAAGAAGAAGGTAATTTTCCTCCGATTCGTCCCAGATTCTAATCTCAAAGGCTGTCTCTGAATCAATGCCCCAATGGTGCGCAGGACCAATCAAGACCTTCTCTATAACTAGGTTTGCTTCACCATCAAAGTAAGTATTAGTGACATTCGCCTGCAAGATACCCTCTGCTGGAACTACCCCAAGAGGAGCCTCGACATATCCACCGTAATTTTGAGCATACAGGGTACTGGTTTCCCAGATTGAGCTATCCCCGTCCAAGAATCCATAATCTAAGCCTGGTTCACCATCTGGTCCAATCTCGACAACGCGATATCTGCCTGGCCACAGATTAGATACTGTCTGAGAACCGAGGTTTTCAGCAACGTTCACATCAAGGGCAGTAAGAACCGTCTCACCATTAAGAAGAACTTCATCTCGCCATACAGGGTCGCTCCAGAACCAAAGATCGGGACTATCTGGCCCAATCCAATCTTCATGAGTTCCTCCGCCTAACCAGTCTTCGCTGGTTCCCGTGACAGAATCGAATTCTCCTACGCCATCAAGAAAGTCATTGTAGCGCTGCATATACTTCTCGAGGCTTGGAGTTGTGTCCAGACCTGCGTTTCCAGCACAGTAAAGAGTGCCCTCAGTATAGCCATAAGGAATACTTACATCGTCCCTGTTTGGATCTTCAATCCTTGGTCTAAAGAGGAGATAATTACCAAATCCTGCCTCAACAGAGCCATTCCATCCATCTTCATCCCATATTCTTACAGAAAATGGTGTGTTAAAGCCGACGCCCCAGTTAGGGAAACTGCCTGCCAATGTCTTGATAATCTGCAAGTCTCCAAAGGCTGCAGACTTGAATTGGTTACTTACGGTCAGTGTTGTATCAAGGGCAGCTTCATCCTCAATTCCAACAGTGAAGCTACTACCCGTACTCTCTGTGCTTCCATCAAAGAAGTAAAGAACATCAATGTCAGGTCTTCTTGCGCTTTCTGCCCATGGATCGTATTCTTCAGCAGTATAATTTAGGGCATGCCCCTCATCATCAACCGCGCGAATATTTTGCAAAAGAGCAGGCTTGTTAACGCTGAACTCGACATAGGTACCCTCAGCAGAAGTGCCTTCATACCGGTAAACGAAATTATCTGCAGTCTCCTCAACAAACACAAAACTAGCATAGCGAGGAGTACCCCCATCAACCTTAAATCTAACTTTGTGAACAGTATTATCGTCCTGTCCCCAACGGGCATGAAATCCTAGGTCATCAACCCAGCCGTACTCTTCTCCACCATAGTTTTTCTGAACTTCTATATCAAAGAGTGTTGTGTTTGGATTAAGCAGTAGATTAATGCGTCCCAACTTACCTATATCAGATATCAGTACGTCATCAAGCCAGTTATACGTTAACTCACCATCATCTTGAACCTGAATGTAATTAAGATCGATATAGGTTCTATACTGGGCTACAGTCGAGTTACCGCCACCACTGATGCCTGTATCGTACTGAACAAAAGTGCCTGGACCCATTAAGTCCATAATGGTAATGACATAAGTTCCATTGTAGCCGTAGTACAGGTGCCAGGGCAATCTGGCAAGAATAGGGCTTGTTGTTCCTGCACTTGCCTTTCTTACGACACATGCCTGACCGATACTTGCCTGAGCATAGTTGGGATAATTCCAGCTAGCAGCAGGGTTCAGGGTAATGCCGTCCTCAAGGAAAGCTGGTTGCCCGCGGCCCGCCGCAGCAGCATTAGAGGGAAAGGATAGGAAAAAGTCAAAACCTTCATCAGTATCAAGTATGCTGCCTGAGTTAAGTCCAAATTGTCCGCTATTGGTACTAAAGGATAGCGATACATTCAGTTCGTCATATTGGTGTTGAACTACTTGCCAATATTTTGAATTGTTAGGATTAGGCTTAAAGCGCGCCTGTGCTCGTCCCGTCGAGTACCAAAAGTCAGTTTGAGGAACGTTCGGCTTAGAAATATCAAGATCAAGAATATAGCTAATAGTTAGAGGCTCTGCTCCTGTAACCAAAGTAGGGTCAGTCACTTCCCAAACTAAGGTAGTGCCATCCATCCTCCAAGAATAACCGCTTCCACTAACAGGATTTTCTGCAAGGACAAAGGCTCCCAGATTATCCCTAACTTCCACATAAACAGGGTTCCCCTCATCATCAAGAGGAGCAAGCGGATTGGTGGGGTCACCCGACTGATTAATGAAGTCTGCCCCGTGGATACTTAGCGTGACCCTAATTTGCCCGTTGTAACGATTAACCACAGGATGTGAAGTACCCTCTACTGAAGAGGTGGACTCTACAGAGGTAGATTCCACAGAAGAAGTAGTCTCTGCAGAAGTAAAGTGGCACTGACTGCAATTGTCAGTTTTTCCTAGGGGGTGCGCTGGGTGGCATACTCTACATGCACCCTGGATGCCTCCTGCCTGATACTCCAAGTGCTCGACAGCCTTTCCGACAAAAACCTCACCCGCCAAGGGAAAGTCACGGCTAGGCTGCTGAAGAGTGCCTGCTTTAAATTCGAATCCGTCTGGGTCAGCTTCGATAACATATTCTGCAAGCTCTACCATCGGGGGGCTGCCCGGAGATAGTGGATCGGCAACTGCAGAGTCCTCGAAGGCCAATTCCATGGTGATAATGGCAAGGATTCCTACTACAAGTATCGAAAAAACCAGAATAAATTTGCTCGTCGCGTGGCGTGTCATGGCGATCACCCTCTTCCTGAGATATGAATAGAGTATCATCATTACGCCATGTTGTCTACATATTTGCAACATATTATGTTAAAGACTTCTGCAATTCTTCGCAATAATAACTACATGAATACAGAGTGTCATCCAGTTCTTATCTTGTTACATTTCCTCAAGTTCACTGGCGCGCTTGGTAAGTACCCTCTTCAGCAACAATGTCAGTCCAATGGCTATTATCATCATTGCTGCAGAAATTAAGTAAGTGATAGAAAAATCATTATGCACGGCATAAAGCCTATCAGCAATCAATGGTGCCAAAAGACCTGCAACACCGCAGGACAAATACACAATGCCGTAATTAAGTCCGTAGTTCTTAAGGCCGAACTGATCGCTGGTAAGTGCTGAAAACATAGTCAGAAATATTCCCAAACAAAGTCCAACTAAAGCAAAGCCGACTATCAATAAAAATACTGTGTTATAGAATGAGAAAAGTGTCATATTTACCATCTGTAAAATAATGGCAATAAGCAAGGTGTTGATGCGCCCAATTCTATCCGAGAGACTTCCTCCAACAATTCTTGCCACCGTGTTAATAACTGCTACAAAGCTGATAAGAAAAACAGCAATACCAATGCCTGCGATAGTGACATGCTCTGCTCCAATAAGCTGCAGGTTAATGATATTAGAGATATTGCCCACCATCATAAGCCCGACAGAGGCAGTAAGCGCGAAGGTAGCGAACATTAAATAGAAAACAGGTGTCTTAAGCATGTGCCTATAATCAAGATCGGGAGAATCTTGAGTAATAACAGCACGGGACAGATTCTTTGGCTTTGCAGGAACGTAATCCTCTGGAGGGTTTTTAATAAATTGAGCTATAAGAAAACTAACGAAAGCACCCCCAGCACCTAAATAAAGAAAGGTATTTTCAATAGTAGTACCACGAAGCAATCCTTCAGTAATAGGTGCATACATAACAGAAGCAAGCGCAAAGCCACCCAAGACCAGCCCACCAATAAGCCCCTTTTTACTGGGGTGAAACCACTTCATCGCAGCTGGGAGCGCACTTCCATAGGAAAATCCAATGCCAAGGCCGCTTAGAGCTCCAAAACTCAAAGCAACACCCAAGGGGTTGTCCCCAACAAGGCCTGAGAGTATCAGGCCTAACCCAGTCATCAGCCCCCCTACTGCGGCAATCCAGCGAGGCCCAAAATGGTCTTGTAATCTGCCACCAATAAGTGCTCCAACTGCAAAAAATACCAAGATAAGGGTAAAGGGAAGACCTGCTTCAGTGGGACTCCAGCCCCACTGAGTAAGTAACTCTACACGAACTAGACTCCAAGTGTACAAGACCTGTATTGACAGATTGAGCAGCACACATGCCAAAAGCACCACAAGGGCATTCTTACTTGTAGGTATGATGGTGTTTTTAGTACGCATGCGTGTTAGCTGAACGTAACATGGAGCATTGCATACAAATCTTGAGCGACTTGCTCTGTTATCCCTGGTGCTGTCTCCAACTCTTCTCTACTTGCTTCTTTGATCTTTTTGAAACTTCCAAAGTGCCTGATAAGGGCTTTCCGGCGTTTTGGACCAATACCTGGAACTTCGTCTAAAATACTTGCAGTCATAGCCTTGTCCCGTAGTTTGCGGTGATAGTCCAAGGCAAAACGGTGGGCCTCGTCACGTATGCGCTTCACAAGGTAGAGCGAGGGAGATCCATCCCTTAGTACTATAGGATCTTCTGACCAGGTTGTCCAAAGTTCTTCTTCTCGCTTTGCGAGTCCTGCTAAGGCAACATCCTCTACACCTAACTCATCCAGGACAGCTGCCACGGCATTAAGCTGAGGTTTTCCTCCATCAATCAAGAGTAAATCAGGAATCCGTCCAAAACGCTCATCCTTTCGGCGCTCAGGACTGAAGCGCCTGGAAAGAACCTCCCCCATCATGGCAACATCATTCGCTTGATCAAAGTCCCCTTTAATCTTGAACCTTCTGTAGGCAGCCTTGTCAATTTTTCCATTAGTAAATACCACCATAGAGCCCACTGAGTGTGCGCCCTGCAGTGTAGAAATATCAAAGCTTTCTATGCGCAAAGGAGGACTCTCTAATGATAACGCCGATTCCAACTGCAATAGTGCAGAGTTTAGTCTTTCTGTGTCATAGTGCGTTCGCACTTTAAAGCGCAGTAAAGCATGCTTTGCATTACGCTGCGCCAGAACAAGCAGTTTTTTCTTTGTCCCCCGCTCAGGCCTCATAAGGCGCACCTTGCCTGCATGCGGATTATCGCTTGCTTCACGGCGACGTTGGGACAAAAAAGTCTCCAAGGCCTTCTTATCTCGCAAATCAATTTCGCAAATAACCTCTGCGGGGATTTGGCCAGCGTCACTATAGTAGCGACCAATAAAACTTGATGCTAAGTTTTCAAAATTTACATCAAAACCTTTATCCAAAATGAAATCATTGCCGTAAAGAACTTTTCCTTCTCGCACGATAAGAACATAGGCTGCCGCAATGGTTTCTTCTCGTGCAAAACCAAGGACGTCATAAGATGCATTGCTGTCAGAAACAACCGCCTGTCGCTTCTTAATACTTTGCAGACCTTCTAAGCGATTACGCATACGGGCTGCAAGCTCATAATTAAGATCAGTAGCTGCTGATTCCATCTGTTGCTGCAGGTCACGCTCTAGCGCAAGGCTATCCCCTTCAAGTAGTGAAATTGCTCCCTTGACGTGCAAGGCATAGTCTTCTGGACTAATACTAAGACTGCACACCCCTGGACCATAACCCAATTGTGAGTCAAAACAAGGACGTGGCACAGGTTTAGTGAAGTCACTTCTCTGTACTTGCCTATATTCGGGACAGGTGCTGCGACATAACGGAATAACTCTGCGCAAAGTGTCAACGGTCTCGCGTGCGCCACGTGCATCAGTGTAAGGTCCGAAATAGCGTGTCCCTGTACGCTTCTTTTCACGAGTGTACTTGATGGAAGGATATTTATCCCCCATAGTTAGCGCGATATAGGGATAGCTTTTATTGTCACGAAAAGCAACATTGTAGGGCGGAGACAGCTGCTTGATAAGGGTGATTTCCATCATCAACGCCTCTACTTCTGAGCTTGTTACTACATAGTCAAAACTGACAACCTCTGTCATCATGCGATCAATCCATTCGCGACCGTCATGGCCCGTCACATACTGACGCATACGCTTGCGCAATTCTTTTGACTTGCCCACATAAAGTACATGATCGTTTGCGCCCTTCCACAAGTAAACTCCAGGCGTCACAGGAACATGCTTTAGCTGCTCATTAATCTGAGGATTTAGTTTAGGAGTATCCACTCGCTAACTCTTCCACTCTACTTTGAATGTCAACGGGACTATAACCTACGGTACTGATAGCAGCGCAAGCTTTATTCACAACCTCTTGCGGTGGAAGCCCTCGCGTATTGATGCGAAGGATCTTGTAGCCGCAATTTTCCTCCAGCCAATCGATAAGCACCTCAAATGCGGATTGCTGCTGGGCTATCTTATTAACGCTGTAACCACGGCTTTCGTCCATGCGCTTATGGATCTCCCTTGGACTTCCCTCAAGAAAAAGGAGTTCACCTGATGCTAGTGGCGTCGAGTCCTTCATGCGCAATGCTTCAAGCATCTGCTTAGCGCGCTGTCCCCATTCTTGCGGCGGATAAAAAACAAACGTATCCAGAGGACTACGGTCAATTATCTGCAGGCTTGAAGAGTCATTTAGTATCAGCCTATTCTTGTCTGCCAATTGACCAAAAATCCACTCTTGAATCTCTTCAGCGCTGCAGCGCGACATTGACCCCATGGCATGGGTAACCTCTGCCGCCATTTCTTCAGGCCATTCTTCGTAGGTGCTTGAAAAGGGTAAACGCACGCGAAGCTGTTCCCTCAAAGTCGACTTACCCGCACCGACTACCCCTACTATGTAGTAGCGCTTAATCATGAACTTTATTCAGCATACCTTTAAGATATTTGCCCGTATAAGACCCTTTTACTTTTGCTACCTCTTCAGGAGTCCCGCTGGCAACTACCGTACCACCGCCTTCTCCCCCTTCAGGGCCTAAATCAATGATGTGATCAGCACTCTTAATGACATCAAGATTATGCTCTACAATCAGCACTGTATTGCCACTATCTACAAGGCGCTCTAACACCAAGAGAAGCTGACGCACATCATCGAAGTGCAGGCCTGTTGTGGGTTCGTCCAGTATATAGAAGGTTCTACCTGTACTACGGCGCTGCAATTCGCTTGCCAGCTTGACACGCTGGGCCTCTCCTCCACTGAGGGTAGTCGCTGCCTGCCCTAAGCGTATATAGCCTAATCCCACATCAAATAAAGTCTGCAATTTACGCCTTACCGGCGGAATATTTTCAAAGAAGCTTAGCGCCTCTTCAACGCTCATCTCTAGAATGTCGCTAACATTTTTACCGCGATACGTTACCTGCAGAGTTTCGCGGTTATAGCGCTTACCCCCACACACTTCGCAGGGAACATAAATGTCTGGCAAAAAGTGCATTTCAATCTTGATCTGTCCGTCACCCTTACAGGCCTCACATCTACCGCCTGCAACGTTGAAGCTAAAGCGTCCAGGGGCATAACCACGTGCCTTTGCTTCTGGGGTAGATGACAAAAGGCCACGAACATCATCCCATACCCCCGTATAGGTGGCAGGATTAGACCGGGGAGTACGCCCAATAGGACTTTGGTCAATGTCGATAACTTTATCCAAGGCACCAAGGCCGCTAATCTCTTTAAAGGCGCCTACACGACGACGTGCACGCTGCAGTCTATTGGCAAGCAAGGGCGCAAGCGTGTCAGTGATAAGCGAGGACTTGCCACTACCCGATACTCCCGTCACAACAGTTAACCCCCCAATTGGAATAGTAATGTCGACATTTTGCAAATTGTTTTCACTGGCGCCTTGCAGCTTGATCTCTCCGCGCCCTGGGACTCTGCGCTTTGCAGGCACGGGAATTTCACGACGTCCACTTAGATAGTCAGCTGTAAGTGATTTTCTGCTACGTGCCACCTGCTTCGGTGTCCCCTTAGCGACAATGTCTCCACCATGCTCTCCGGCTCCAGGACCCATATCTAACACGAAGTCTGCCGCACGAATGGTGTCTTCGTCATGCTCTACCACTATGACGGTGTTACCTAGGTCACGCAGCCTCTCAAGAGTTGCTATAAGACGTGCGTTATCCCGTTGGTGCAGTCCGATGCTGGGCTCGTCCAAAATATAGAGCACCCCCATAAGTCCCGCACCTATTTGCGTCGCAAGACGAATACGCTGGGCTTCTCCCCCACTAAGAGTCGCCGTGCCTCGCTCCAGTGTCAGATAGTCTAATCCCACATCAACAAGAAAATTGAGACGCTCAACAATTTCTTTGTTAACACGAGCAGCAATAGCAAGATCACGCTCGCTCAGCTTAAGATTTTCAAAGAAGGCCAATGAATCCTTTGCTGCCATCGATGTTACCTGGAAGATGTTCTTATCTCCTACGGTCACTGCGAGCATTTCTGGTTTAAGCCGTGCGCCCTCACAGGTCTTACAGGGAATAACTGCCATGTAGCGTTCCATTTTTGTACGCACAATATCCGATTCAGATTCTGCGTGCTTGCGCATAACCTCTGCTATGGCACCCTCCCATTTACTAAACCAATGGGTTTGGCGACCACTACGCGTTACATAGTTCACTTGGATGCGCTCATCCCCAAGTCCCGCAAGTAGCTTTTCACGCGCAGATTCCGGTAAGTCACGCCATGGCGTATCAGCATCTACCTCTAAGTGGTCGGCAATAGCAGCAAAGAGCTGAGGGTAGTAGTTTCCGCCCGTACCAAAGGGGGCAAGCGCACCTGCAGCTATGGAGAGCTCATCATCGGGAATAATAAGTGACGGATCAACCTCTAGCCTTGAACCAAGACCACTACAGTCTGGGCAAGCACCATAAGGGGCATTAAAACTAAAGTCACGAGGGGCAAGTTCACCAATCGATATTCCGTGCTCTGGGCAAGCAAGTGCCTGACTAAAGGTTTGCTCAAGCTTAGACGAATCATTCGCCAAATCCTTATCGTTACTTGTTGTCGCATCACGCAAGATAGTCACAACGCCTTGCGCAATACGTAGAGCCACTTCAACACTGTCAGTCAGGCGTGACCGGGAACTTTCCCGAAGCACGATACGGTCAATAACAACATCAATATCATGTTTGAATTTTTTATCCAACTCAATCTTTTCATCAAGAGAGCGCACCTCCCCATCTACACGCACACGAGAAAACCCCTCTGCGCGCAACTCTTCAAAGAGTTTTGTGTATTCGCCCTTGCGCCCACGCACAACAGGTGCCAGCACCTGCAGGCGCTCACCTTCAGGCAGCTGCATGATAACGTCGACTATTTGATCTGGGGTCTGACGGCTAATTTCTATTCCACACTCAGGACAGTGAGGAATGCCCACGCGCGCAAAAAGCAGGCGTAGATAGTCGTAAATTTCCGTTACTGTTCCTACGGTAGAACGGGGATTCTTGCTTGTTGTTTTCTGATCAATGGAGACTGCAGGTGACAGGCCTTCAATATGGTCAATGTCTGGCTTGCTCATTTGACCTAAGAACTGACGTGCATACGCAGAGAGCGATTCTACATAACGTCGTTGACCTTCAGCATAAATAGTATCAAAGGCAAGTGAAGATTTCCCACTGCCTGAAAGTCCCGTAATTACTACTAGTTTGTCACGAGGAATTTCGACATCAATATTTTTAAGATTGTGCTCTCTCGCACCTTTAATGGTAATTTTTTCTAAAGCCAAAGCTCAGGTCTCCTTGCAGAAGTGTTGGGGGCAGTGCGATTGCACAAACATCAGTTATGCGAAAATACTCAATCTACTATTATAGCAAGTAGATTATAAACAACTGTTCGCCCAATTGCAAACAGGGGCGAAGCGTGCAGTTATCAGGCAAAGCCAAACAAACGTGCAGAATGTATCAAACTGATACATTCTGCACGTTAACAAAGATCATATACAGGTTATTCCAAGGAATTCTTCGTACAGTTAGTACTTACTCTGTCACCAGTGCATACGCTGAAACTTTGCGGATACGCCAGGTAATAAGCAGGCTGATTAGGTAGGACAGTACAATCATACCCAAAGCTGTAAAGGCAACTAGTGCAGGATTTATCAGCATCTCCGATCTCATAAGACCTGTGGCTGCCCCTCCCGCTGCCATAAGCGTATTAAAGTTCAGCGCCGCTAAAACAGATCCAGCTGCAGTTCCCAGAATAATAGGAAGTGTAAACCCAATAGACATCTGATTCATAAGACTCATTGTCGTGTACCCAATCGCTTTTTGGATACCTAACTCACGTCTTTGACGAATAACCGTAGAACCCAGCACAAAGTACAGCACGAGTACGATGACGAAACCGGCAATGGCAACAATGGCTATTCCCACCATTGAGAAGATAGAAGCAAATCCACTCACCCCTTCTGCAAAAGCCTCATCCATATCACCGACAATAAAAGCTTCGTCGTAATAAACTTCTTCCATCTCTAGAACAAACTCTGCCGCATCTATTCCATCATTTAAGTAAACCATCAACTGAGACTGTGTGAAGTCAGGGCTTATTCTTCGCGCACCGTCTTGAGTAAGGCTCACAGACAGTACTCCTGCCTGCATACCTTGTGACAGGCCAGTAATAAGGAAGGGCTCTTCATCTGAGCCGATTCTTATCTCATCACCTATGCCAAGATCAACCATATTTGAGATTGCTCCAGCGATGGCGACTTCGTTGTCATAGCGAGGAGGAACCCCCTCATAAATGTTATTTGTCACCTTTGTCGAGAAATCAGTCATGGTAATAGCACCTACCGTACCAATGTCCTCAACGTGGACCCACTCAATGTCCATATACTGCGCCATCCACACGTCCTCATGGGCGGCAACTTCAGACATCAGTCGGTCTGTGTCTTCTGCAGGGTCAAAGACAATCAATGCGTTTGACCTCTCGATGCCAGGGACCTGCTCAAAGGCACTTAAATCAACTGCAGAGTTATAGAACAGAATCACTGCAAAAACTGCCGTAAAAGAAGTCGCTGCCAAAATAATCAACAGCATCACACTTTGGCGCATTTTCTGAAGAACTGACTTACTGGATAGCGCCAAGGTCAAAGGAAGACGAGAGCGCTCTAAGGGAACATAGTTCCTCTTAAAGCTGTGAGTTGTAAGTCCTCCGCGTAAAGCCTGCACAGGGCTCACCTTACGAACCTTCCACGCTGTAAGAAAGGTGGCTGCGATTACCACAAAAACTAGCGCAGCCAAAATAACAAGGTTAATGACAGGCTCAAGGTCAGGTCTCCACGACAGTCCACTCTGCTGTGCTAATACGTCACTTAAGGAGGGAAGCATCAGATATGCTGGCAGAATTCCTGCGAGACCGGCAAGCAGCGCTATTAGACCGTACTGAGCAACAAAGGAAAGGGTAATCTGCCTACTTGTATAACCAACAGACTGCAGCGACCCAATCTTTTGCACATCCTCTTCAATGCTGTTAGCGATGCGAAAACGAATAACCAGCAAACAGACAGCCACGATAACAACGGTAAATATTATTACCATGGTAGATGTCATCACGGGCATACCTGTTCTTGCTTCCGTCGAGGCATTGAGGTCTGTAGCACGGATAGTACTCATCAAACCTTCAGGACTGTCAGCTGAAGGGCTGTCCGCCAGCTCCATTAGCTCCGTCACCGCTTTTGCATAGTTTTCAAGTCCATTTGCAAATATAAGAGATGTACGATACTCAGCTAACTCATCTGATAATTCTTGAAAGCCTTGAGCAGGGACAAAGACTGTGTCACCCAGCAACATACGGTCTTGGTAGATATTCTCTGTGAAACCTGCAACAGTAAAAACAAAATCTTCATCGTCTATTGTAAGTGTTAACTCATCCCCCAATTCGTGGCCGCCTACAAGGTCAAAAGTATAGGGTAGATAAATCGCATTATCTGGAACATCAGATAATCTTTCACCGACATACATCCACTGAGAAAGATTACGCACCTCATCTTTGTTTTGGATAGACATCCCATTAGTCAGAGAGTCGTCTCTCCAATCAAATGTTGCGGCCACTTGAAGGCCCTCATTTATCTGAAATTCCGTCACTTCACTATGGTTCTGGAAGTATTGCTCTATATCAGGGTTGAACAAGGCTTCAGGAACAATAAAGTAGACATCAGAGGTGTTTAGCTCTTCAGTAGTTCTTTCAAAGAAACTACCAAATCCTGCCAGGGTAATTATTCCTATATTAAGCATCATTGACGCTATAAGGAACAACATCACTAGGATTGCAGTTTGCCCTTTAGCCTTGCGAACGTTTGCTTTTGCAAGCAGAACAAGCTTTTTCACGACTACCACCCCATCTCTTCTAGGAAGGTGATGAGTTTGTCATGGCGCTCTTTACTGCCACTTACATAGTGCCCTAGGTCACAGGTGCCACGGATAACTCCGTCGCTAATATAGAGAATACGGTTCCCCCGTCTGGCACTCCTCAAATCATGAGTCACCATTATTACGCTCTGTCCGTTTTGATTGGTTTGTGTCAAAATGTCAAGAACTGCCTTACCTGATGCCAAATTCAGGGCACCTGTTGGTTCATCAGCAAAGACAACTTTAGGATGATTGATAAGTGCACGAACAATAGCAGCGCGCTGTGCTTCTCCGCCTGAAAGTTGTGTTGGGAACTTGCGCCATTCTTGCTCGCTTAATCCGACCTGTGTAAGAAGTTTTTTAGCACGGTCAACAATAGCTTTCCTGTCCGCCGACACTAAGTATCCGGCTGCAAGCACATTGTCAATAATGCTCATATTGTCTAAAAGGAACATCTGCTGAAAGACAAACCCGCAGTGCTCGCGACGGAACACAGCAAGCTTATCATTGCTTAACTTAGAGATTTCCTGTCCCAGAAATTGAATAGAGCCAAGGGTTGGCTTATCCATTCCTGATAGTGCATAGAGCAGTGTAGACTTTCCCGCGCCTGAAGGTCCCATAATAACGGTGAAATCACCCTCGTAAATCTCTAGGTCAAGATTTTTGAGTATGTGCTGCTGGGCTCCCCCTGACGAAAAGGATTTGCTTAACTTGCTTGTCTTGATAAGTGTCATGTTTTTCTCTTTCTCTTACTAAGTTTTGGTGGGAGAAATTGCCTATGAACTTATCCTAACAAGCACGGTCCTTAACAGTCTTTACCGATTCCTTAACAGATTCTTAAACCTTAAGTCGCAGCGTCACAACCAAACCGTCATCATTTTCCACAGCAAGCGACCCGCCCATCTCACTTAGGAAATAATGGGCCAAATAAAGTCCTAAGCCAGCCCCATCCTTCCCTTCTGAATTGCTGGCTCGGTAATACTTTTCTCGCAACAGTGGAAGCTCTTCTGAAGAAACACCGGGACCAAAGTCACGTACCGTTAACACAAAGACAGGCCCCTCAAAATCACCCGATACTTCAATGGGTGTATCTGCGTATTTATAGGAATTTCCAACTACATTATCAATGACTTGCTGCAATCTAAGGTTATCTGCCGCAATGACACATTCAGGCAAGATAAACGGACGAATGCGATTCTGATAATCAGATGCTCGAATGTATTCTCCTAAGTCAACGGAGGTAACTTCACCAACGTGCACTTCAAGTTGTTCTAGCTCTTCTAAAGCAGAGGTAAACATATTGGTTATCAGTATGTCTATGGATTCTGCTCTCTCTGCAATGGATTTCATTTCAGATGTCGCTCCATGCTTAACCTGGTGCAATTCAGTAATTGCCTTAATAGAGGCTACAGGTGTCTTTATGTCATGACTCAGTGAAGCTACAAGTTCTTTCTTGCTGATATTTGCAAGACGCTCATTTTCCCGTGCTAATGCAAGCTGTTCTCGCATAAGGTCAAAGCTTTCCGAAAAGGCCCCAAAGCGATTTTCTTTATCCATCTCTAGAGGAATATCCAAATCCCCCTGTGCAACCCTTGTAGCAAAGGATTCCAATTTGTGAAATGGATGAAGGATCGAGCGGTGCAAGTAAAGTGCAAACAGACCTGAGCACACAACAATTAATATAAGCAGGACAGAAAAGAAGATGATGAGCTGTGACCTCATTGCTTCTAATCGCTCAGCAGCCTCATTTGAGACTACAACAGTACCTACTATCTCACTGTCAATTGAAACATCCACAAGAACATCTTGACCTGCCCTATATGCATGAAGAGCCTGCCCACTTTCAACAAAAAAGTAGCTAACACTACTCTCAGGAAGTCGTCCATAAAGAGCATCAGGCCAACTCGCCTCTATAGCTCTAGCGACTCTATTAATCTCTACTCGGTCTAAGTCGTAATCAATGCTGGTAATCTGTACTATAAGAATTCCACTAGCTGCAACGACCACTGCAAGCAGCAGCGAAAACCATTTCATGCCACTCTTCATACTATGCTCTCTGTACGGGCTGCGAAGCCTGCACAAAGGCTTCATCATACACATACCCAACACCCCAGACAGTCTTGATAAGCAAGGGATCATTAGGATCTGCTTCAATCTTTTCTCTTAAGCGACGAACATGCACATTCAAAGTGCCATCACTCACAAAGGTGTCACCCCAGACCTCTTTAAACAGCTCACTTTTCTCGACAATTCGACCTTTGTTGTCGTAGAGATATTTAAGCAGCCTGTATTCCATATTTTTTAACTCAAGAATTGTATCGTCAAGGTAAATTCGCTCTGTTACGGGATCAATGCGCAACCTAGTTTCTTCTTCCTCTTTTTTCGGTCCATAGCGCCTTAGCACCACATTGACCTTTGCCAGAAGCACAGAAAGAGCAAAGGGTTTCTGGATATAATCGTCTCCGCCAATATTTAAGGCAAGAAGCATATCTTCGCTACTGGTGCGCGCACTAATGAAAAGGATAGGAATATCAAGAGTCTCCCTAAGTGTCTTGCAAAGAGCAAAGCCCGAATCTTCCCCTAAGTTAATATCAAGCAAGATTAAACTTACCGTATTTTCTTGCAAAAACGAAAGGGCATCATCTGCGTTAAGAACATAATGAGAGTTTACTCCGAATAAATTGAAGTATTCACAAACGCTGGAAGCAATCTCTGCTTCATCATCGATGATAAGACAATCGAAGTGCATGTTTTGACCATTTTCGCTCAAGTCCTAAATCTCCTATAAAATCATAGAGGTAGCATTGTATAGTGCCCGGTAAGTATTCAAATATCTAGCATAGCAAGAAAGGCTGCAGATAGAAAATATGCTCTCCTCGCATAGGCAAAGACAGGAGTCTTAGATGCGTTATTACAGCAGCAATGGAGATAAGGGAATGACAAGCTTCGGACGCAGTCGCATATTGTCAAAGGCTGACATAAGCATAGAATTTGTAGGGAACCTTGACAAGGCTCAAGCTGCATTGGGTTTTGCTGCAGCTGAGGCAGCCAAACATCCTGTGACACACGAAATAAATGAATGTCTTGTGTGGATGCAGCGCGCACTATTTCAAGCCGGAGTCACTATCATGGATGCTTACGACACAAAGTCACGCGCAGCGTGGTCATGGGAAGCGCAACTTCATGAAGTGGAAAGATTTTGTGAGCTGTTTGCGCCAAAAGAACCTTTGAAAGCCTTTGTACTGCCAGGAGGGTCGGAATTAGCAGCGCGAATTGAGCTCGCACGAGTGGCCATTCGTGAATTAGAGCGCAGCTATTGTCACCTTATAGATACATCTGCAGGTGTTGCATTTGCAGGTATTGAAACGGACGAATTCGCCTCTATGGATGCGCTCCCTTTCTTTAATCGCCTCTCCTCACTTGCTTTCGTATTGGCTAGGCGCAGCAATGAGCTACTGGAAGTCTCTGAGCGAAATCTGTAGCATAGTATAGGAAGAAAATCGTCCATTATCCTAGGAGATTCACAATGCGCAATTCACGAAAATGGCTTGTACTGATTATGTTGGTTACTGCACTATTTGCCCTAGGAGTACCAAGGGCAATCGCTTCAGAGGAAAGCGAGGTCGAGCAGACTCCCTTAACTTCCCCAGAGGAAGTCACTCCTTTTTACTCTCTTAGCTATCAGCTTCTTCATGTGGACGGAGAAGCTCTAGGCATGGAGGACTTCTGGGCAGGGCTGCTTATTGGCAGCCTGCCAGCAGAAACAGCATTGCCAGTCCGCATTGAGATCGGAGTTCCCGAAGGAACATTGGTGGGCTGGTTTGGACAGCTTCCTGATCGTGAAATCTTTGATGGCGCAATACAATTTCCAGAGCCTTACCAGATACGTACCGAAAATGGTATAGATGTTTACTCCGCCGTTATGACAAGCTACCACCATATGCAGCTCGAGTTCAGGTATGAAGGGAACCCTCTAAATGAAAGTGTCGAGGGTGCCATAAGCATGAATCTATCCTATACTCCTATTCAGGCCGTGGAAGAGCTCATGATGACAGCAGCCTTCCCCGCAGGATTTGTGGCAACCGATGATGATTTGACCTTTAGAGGGGCAGGTCCAAATGACGAGCAAACCTACGCACGTACCTTTGAGGATGTCAGTACCAGACAAACAATCACAACCACAATAGATGGCTTCTATGTAGGCGAAGGGGCAGCAGAGCCTGCAGCAAACGCTACAACAATCATTATCATCGTAGCGATTTCGGTAGCATTAGTAGCAGGAATATTCTTTTTCTTTGCACGAGGAAAGAGGTCCTCTGACTAACAGAACAAAATGCTACTGACTACGAGTTTTTAGCGCTCTTTCTATGTCTCGCTGCGCATCCTTTTTTGCTATAGTTGCACGCTTATCATAGTTCTTCTTTCCTCGCGCCAGGCCAATTTCTACCTTGACCTTATTATCGCGCGAAAAATAGATTTTCGTGGGAACGATAGTCTGCCCTTTTTCACTAGTGCGCTCATCCAAGTAGCGTATCTGCTTTTTGTGCAGCAGTAACTTGCGAGGACGGTCAGGGTCTACATTATTATATGAACCCTGAGTATAGGGTTTAATATGTACCCCCAAAAGCCAGGCTTCCCCATCACGAACATGCGCATAACTTTCTTTCAGCGACAGGCCGTAGTCACGAATCGACTTGACCTCTGTACCGGTCAGTGCTATGCCGGCCTCAAAGGTCTCGTCGATAAAGTAATCGTGGTAGGCTTTCTTATTACCTGCAATTCTGCCTGACAAAAGACTTACCTTTGCTTAGCGCTTGCTTCTTCAATAGCAGCGTGCAATTGCGTATCAGTCTCTTCTTCTGCAGCATCTGCAATACTCATTTCTGCTTCGACATCAGGCGCTACACCTTCACCCTCAATCACTCTTCCGTGCGCAGAGAGGTATTGTGCCGTCGTCATAAAGGCTGCGCCATTACGGAAGGGAATCTGTGTCTGTACGCTTCCTTTGCCAAAGGTCTCAACTCCTACGACAGTACCGCGGTCGTGGTCCTGAATAGCTGCTGCAACAATTTCAGAGGCAGAAGCACTGTTGCCATTTACCAACACGACAAGGGGAAGCTGCTGGGATATCTGATCGCCACGCACGCTAAGGACAACAGGTTCAGGTTGACCAGCTTCTTCTATCTGAACAATAGGTCCCGATTCAATAAAAAGCGACGCCACAGAAATCGCTTGATTAAGATCGCCACCAGGATTACTGCGCAGGTCAAGAATTAGCGACTCTGCTCCTTCTTCAATGAGGCCTTCAATGTCTGCATAGAGCTCTTCTGTTGCGCGCAAATTAAAGTCAAACAAGCGTACATAGCCGACGTTATCATCAAAGGTTTTCACCTCAGTAACAGGTGCTTGAATGATGTCCCGCGTGACACTTACGGTAAAAGGGTCACCTAAGTGATGGTCCATGTTTGTAGGCATAGTGTCTTCATCCCAGGGACGAACCATAATTATCTCAACGTCAGTCCCTACTTCACCCCGGACGCGGGAAGAAAGCTCTGAGATTGTCCAATCATTGCGCGTTTCCCCATCAACACCGTAGAAGAAGTCTCCTTCTTGAATACCTGCGTGCTCTGCTGGGGTGTCTTCATAAACTTGCACCACAAAAGTAGTTCCCTCGTCTTCACCCAAAAGAACACCGATACCACCAAAGGCACCTGCCATACTCTCTTCATAACGCTGAAGTTCTTCTTCGGGCAAGAAGCGTGCGTAGTGATCATCATTGCTGCGTAAAAGCCCATTAAGTGCACCTACCGTAGCTGTTGTTTCACTAGGAGGGTCAAGTGCTTCACGCTGCATCAGGTTAAAAAGATCTGAAACTTCACTTGTTAGCTGAGCATTCTGAGCTGTGCGCGCACTATCTACGACAAAAACAATCTGTGAGACAGCGAAGCCACCTACAAATGCTGATAGGGCAAGCACCATAGCCCCCAGGGTAAGGGCAACTATCCTTGTTGTGCGATTCATGTTATTCCTTTCATATGGACGATGCGGGCAAAAGTGCCCGCATCGAATATAGCATTTTATAAGGTTCTAGGTGCTGGAAAACCTGCGGGTTGCGGGTTCTATATTTTTAGATACCTTCTCATCGCAATTATCGCACCTAGCGTACCAATCACAACACCTGAAGCTAACAATATTAGAGCTATTTCTGTCATCAAGGCATTGGTAAAGTTAAAGGTAATAAAAGCAAGAGTTTCTTGCAGTCCAGGGAATACGAACGATTTAATCGCTAGCAAGACCAATATTGCAAGGATTGCTCCCACCAGTGCCTGCAATATTCCCTCTAGAATAAAGGGCGCACGAATAAAGCCATTACTCGCGCCTACAAGGCGCATAATGGAAAGTTCATTTCTTCGCGCATAAATCGCAAGGCGAATAGTGTTGTTGATAAAGATCAAACTAACTACTGCAAGAATTCCCACAAGTGCAATGCCAGCATAGCGCGCTGTCTGAGTTGCACCAAGCAAAGTTTCTACAATTCCTTGACCATAGGCTAGAGCACGCTCTGGGTCACTAGGGGGATCTGCAATCAGAGGGAATTCCTCGCTTCCCCTAATAAGGCTAAGCACTCCATCAATCTCTTGTGTGTCAATGAGCTCTATTTCAAGCGATCGTGGTAACGGATTATCCTGCAATTGCTCAACAATCTGAGGTGATTCCTGCGTCATGTAGGTAAAGCGCTCCAGCGCCTCATCCTTATCAACTAGGTGAACAGTTGCCACATTCTCATGTCCCTCTAAAGCAACCTGCAAGCCCTCGATATCCACGTATTCGGCATCATCATGAATCCAAACTTGGATATTAATACGACTTTCGATGTCCCCCACCATATCATTTACAAGACTATTCATAAGTAGCGCACTACCCATCAATAATAGAGAGAGAAAAATCGTGGCAATACCCCCAAAGGTCATCACCCAATTGCGCTTAAAGCTAATCGCCGCTTCTGATATAAAATAGCCCAAATTAATCGACATTTCCGTACACCCCCCTGTCCTGATCGCGAACAAGTTGGCCCTCATCTAACGCAATCACGCGCTGACGCATATAATTAACCATTTCCTGGTCATGCGTCGCAATGAGCGTCGTAGTACCCGTACGATTAATACGCTCAAGTAGTTTCATAATACCCAGCGAAGTTTGCGGGTCAAGATTACCCGTAGGCTCATCGCAAAGAAGCAATGGTGGACGATTTACAAAAGCGCGCGCTACTGACACACGCTGCTGTTCTCCACCAGAAAGTTCATGAGGATAGTTGTGAATCTTTCCCTCAAGACCAACTAGACGTAAAACCTCTGGTACCTGCGTGTTGATAACATGCTTTGATTTGCCGATTACTTGCAGGGCAAAAGCAACATTCTCAAAAGCAGTCTTATTAGGCAAAAGCTTGAAGTCTTGAAATACACAGCCAATATTTCTGCGCAAGTAAGGAACCTTGGAGTTCTTTAATCTACTCAAGTCATGCCCAGCAACAATAATCTGCCCAGAAGAAGGCTGGACTTCGCGCAGCAACATGCGGATAAAGGTTGATTTACCCGACCCTGAATGTCCTACAATAAAGACAAACTCACCTGCAGCAACTTCCACATTAACATTCTCAAGCGCAGCCTTATTAGCAACGTAGCGCTTTGAAACATTTTTCATTGATATCATGAGCGGACCACGATTCGCACGAGGCGAGAACTGTGGTTCCGGCACAATCTGATCGAGTCTTGACTCTAGGTCGCTCACGCGATCCTCCCTTTTACGGTCACGATTGTCTTGGTCAGTTCAAATTACACATGTAGACACATACACTGCATCAACGCGGATTAGTTTAACAAAGCTAACTGTAGCTAGATAGAGCTGTTACCAAAGTGCGACTTAGTTTTAGGTAGCCAGCAGACTCATGCTACACAAGCAATTCCTTTGCTGCAGCAGCTATAGATGCGGCATCTAGACTGAAATACTCAATCAGTTCATCTGGATTACCACTCGTCCCGAACTGGTCCACAACTCCTATACGACGGGTCGGCGTAGGTAGTACTTCTGACAGCACTTCCGAAACTGCAGACCCCATACCTCCAAGCACGCTGTGCTCTTCTGCGGTTACCAGTCTTCCCGTTTTGGACACACTCCCCACTAAGGTTTCAATATCAAGAGGCTTCACACACATGACATCTATAACTTCAGCCTCTATTCCCTCAAGCGCAAGTAGTTCAGCTGCCCCAATTGCCTGTGCGACCTCAATCCCGCAAGCAGCAATCGTGACATCCTTACCTGTGCGAATAACGTGTGCCTTTGTCACATCAGGAACGTCTATACCCGTGATACTGTCAGATCCATATACACTGGGCACATTCGCACGACCCAGCCTTATATAGAAAGGTCCTGGAGTTGTCGCAGCATAGCGCACTGCCGCCTTTGCAGCCACGTAATCAGCTGGCACCAGTACGCGCATGTTAGGTAGCACGCGCATAAGCGCAATATCTTCAAGCATTTGATGACTGCCGCCATCAGGGCCTACAGTTACCCCACTATGTGTAGGCGCAATCTTCACGTCCAAGTTGTTGTAACAGACCGTGTTACGAATTTGGTCGTAGACACGTCCTGTACCAAACACAGCAAATGAGCCTGTAAAAGCAACTTGTCCTGCCAGCGCAAGACCAGCCGCCGCACCAACCATATTTGCTTCTGCAATTCCGGCGTTAAAGAAGCGCTCTGGGTAGTGCTCTTCCACCTTGCCTGTCGTAGTAGAGCCTGCTAGGTCAGCTTCCACAGCAACAACATCATGACCTTCGCTAATCAATTCGAGCAAAGTTTCCCCAAAAGCGGCACGTGTCGCTTTACCCATTGGCGCCACCCCCCTTCGCAGATACAGTATCTGCCTTTGCGGCAATAATCCCTGCACTTGCGATACAGCTTAGTTGCGGCTCTAGTTCCGCACAAGCAGTTGCACACTGCTCTGCGCAGGGTGCCACCCCGTGCCATCCCGCAACATCCTCCATGAAAGAGACGCCCTTCCCCTTCACCGTGTCTGCAACGATTACATAAGGCTTACCTGTCGTGCGCACACGCGTTAATGCCTGATGGACCGCAGGGATATCGTGGCCATCAATCGTGGTCGCCTCCCAACCAAAGGCCTCAAATTTTGCAGCCACGTCACCCAAAGTCATTACGTCTTCAGTGTTACCATCGATTTGCAGCATATTGCGATCAACAATTGCAACAACATTATCCAGTCCGTAATGGGCAGCATATAGAGCTGCTTCCCAATTTTGACCTTCCTGCAGTTCCCCGTCCCCCAGCAATACGTATACCCGCGGAGGGGCCTGGCCATCTTTATCCATCTGTCCTTTTAGCATAAGCCCCTGTGCCAATCCAGCTGCAATAGAGAGGCCCTGACCTAAGGATCCTGTAGAGACTTCTACACCAGGGCATTTGCTGGCATCAGGATGACCCTGCAGCATTGCTCCCAAATGACGTAAAGTCTTGAATTCCTGTGCGTCAAAGTAGCCTGCACGGGCAAGTGCCGCATACTGTACAGGTGCTGCATGTCCCTTTGACAGAATAAAGCGATCGCGCCAGGGCGCTCTGCTACCCTGCAGTTCAGCCTGCGGGTCGTAGTTCATAACTCCACCAAAGTAAAGTGTTGCAACGATATCTGCAGCGGAAAGTGAACCTCCAGGATGTCCGGAGCCTGCATAGCTAAGCATTTTTACAATATCAATACGCATTTGTGTTGCCTGGCTTGAGACAAACTGCGGATCAAAGTCTACTGACGGGGAAAACTCTCGCGTATGCGACATTACTTACCTTCCATCCTGGATTATTCTAAATTGTTGGCATGCTACGAATAGCTACAGTCATAGTATCAGAATCAGAGCCCTAATTTAGTCGCTTCGTCCAATCATTCTGCGAATACTAAAGGCAGTGGGCAACGTAGCCGACATGATAGGTGCAAACTGGAATACTGACAGGATAATCATCGGGTCAAAACCAAAAACTTCCGCTAAAGCAAAACCAGGAATCAGTAAGAGAAAAGGCGCTAAAAGCAAGCCTGCGCATAAAGTTAATAACTCAGAACGTTTAGTGCCCACCATATTAGCCTGTTTCTCGCTAATGCTTAATACATTCTTCCCGCACCAATACACAAGCCACGCTATCACTAGGACAGGAACTACAACACCAGCGATAGACATCGGCTGATTAAGGATCATTACCTCACCCACGCTAAATTGCAGCGCCGATAACATGAACAGAAACAATGCAAACTGAATCAGGAAAAGACGAATTTCCAAAATTCGCGGTGTCGTACTCTTCTTTGCGTGCTGATGACCATAACGTGCGCCTGCAAATGCCATACCTGCAGCAAAAAGTAATCCAATCACGACTTCATTAACGACATGATTTATGCCTAGTAAATCTGCAGCTGCCTTTACAACAACTACTAAAAAAGTAGCAGCGATTGCCACTAATATTGCCCGTGAAATGAATATTACAGGGTTAAGCACATTCTTCTCCTTTTTATTGCTTGCTCTTTTATTGCTTATTCTCTGACGACGAATAAAAGTTATTCTTCGCCGTGCTAAGCATTAATTTAATTCTGTTAAGTTGATTTACCTCACTAGCACCCGCATCATAATCAATCGCTACCACATTTGATTGAGGATAAAGACGTTTCATTTCCTTGATTGCACCTTTGGCTGTTACATGACTTGGCAGACAAGCAAAGGGCTGCACACAAACAATATTGGGAACGCCCTCGTGGACAAGTTCTACCATTTCACCCGTAACAAGCCAGCCTTCCCCTGTTTGATTCCCTATGGATACAATGGGCTCTGCTAACTCTGCCAGCTTCTCGATAGAGGGCGTTGCATCAAAGCGTTCGCTTTCAAGTAAAGCATGTCTGATGTGCTTACGATAGCGTTCGATGTAGGCCACAAAGAAATCACCAATTACACGCGTTTGACGCGGCCCGCCCAGATGTTTCTCATTGTAGCGAGCGCAGTGTGCGTTATACAAAAAGAAATCTGCAAAGTCTGTAAGAACAACCTCTACCCCTTCGTCTTCGAGCATCTTGATAAGCTCATTATTTGCCGTGGGATGCAACTTGATAAGAATTTCTCCCACAATTGCAACACGCGGCTTGCGCTCATCGCGCAAAGGTAAACGATCGAATTCTGCCACGATACTTCTTACATTTTTCTTGAATTCGCCATACTTACCTCTACGTGTAGCTTGCTGACAAACCTTGTTCCACTTTTTATAAAGGGCCTGAGCAGAACCCGGCTCCAGTTCATAGGCGCGCGTGAAAAGCAGTACACGTGAAAGCAGATCACCATACAGCATACCCTGCAGCGCCCTCTTAAGCAGGGATGTCGTAAACTTCATCCCTGGATTCCTTTCTAAACCTAGGGCACTAATACTGATAACAGGAATGTGCTCCATACCAGCGTTACGCAAAGCGCGACGAATAAGGTAGATATAGTTACTGGCGCGACATCCCCCACCTGTTTGGCTCATAAATACCGATACGTTGTCTAAGTCATATTCACCTGACTGCAGGGCATTAATGATCTGACCGACAATAATCAACACAGGAAAACAGGCATCATTGTTCACGTACTTCAGGCCTGTTTCGACGGCCTCTCTTTCACGGTCAGGCAATACGACCAAATTATAGCCGTTAACTGTAAATGCCTCCTTGATGATGTCAAAGTGAATCGGCGACATCTGCGGACTCAGAATGGTATGCTTCTTCTTCATTTCCTTTGTAAATACTGCACGCTCCGGACGAGGGGCTGGGGCCATGCGTCCAATACTACGCGCTTCGCGCTCCTTAAGGGTTGCCAGCAAACTTCTAATGCGGATACGGGCAGCCCCAAGGTTCTTGATCTCATCAATCTTCAATATTGTAAAGAGCTTATTCGAACGGTCAAGGTTCTCTTGAACTTCATCAGCTGCAATAGCGTCAAGACCACAGCCAAAACTATTAAGCTGAATCAGTTCAATATCATCCCGCGTACACACAAAAGCTGTCGCTGCATAGAGGCGAGAATGGTATGACCACTGATCACGAACCGTTAGGGGACGCTCAACAGGCTCAAGATGAGAAACACTGTCTTCAGTTAAAACTGCAACCCCGTAGGAGGCAACCAGGTCAGGAATACCATGGTGTAACTCTGGATCAATGTGATACGGACGTCCTGATAATACTACACCGCGAATACCTTTATCCTCGATATAGGCCAAAGCCTCTTCGCCCATACGGCGAACATCAGCACGAAAGACCTGCTGTTCATTCCAGGCTTTCTTTGCAGCAGAACGAACCTCTGCCTCTGAAATATCAGGGAAGGTCTTAACTAGCTGGTCAGACATCTTTTCAAAGGTGTCTAGAGTCAGGAAAGGATTGTGGAATTTAACATTATTTTCGCGCAAAGATTCAACGTTGTTTTTTACATTCTCTGGGTAAGAGGTGACAATGGGGCAGTTGAAGCAATTATCAGCACCTTCGATAACATTGCGCTCAAACATGACACAGGGATAGAAGATGTAGTCGATGCCCTCTTCCACCAATGCTTCAACATGTCCGTGGACTTTCTTCGCCGGATAACACTGAGACTCACTAGGTATGGAGTCCATGCCTTTCTCATACAATTCCCGAGATGATCGCGGGGATAAATGTACGCGATAGCCCAGCTGGTCAAAGAAGGTAAACCATAGGGGATAATTTTCATACATATTCAGCACACGCGGCAAACCGACCACACCTCTAGGAGCATCCTCTAGTTCGCGCGAGGTGTAGCTAAAGAGTCGGTCGTACTTTTGCTGGTAGAGGTTGGGAACACTTGTGGTAATAGACTTCTTGCCTACCCCGCGCTCACAGCGATTCCCTGATACAAAGCGACGTGTGTCAGAGAACTTACTAATGGTAAGGAGGCAAAAATTACTACAGGCCCTACAGCGTGTATGGGTAACGTCGATATTTTGTGCCAACAAAGCTTCTTTAGTAAGCAGAGCAGAATGTTCATATCCTTGCTCATCAGGATCGCCCTGAACTACATACTTCTCTTTTGCAATAAGTGCTGCACCAAAGGCACCCATAATACCCGCAATGTCAGGGCGAACTGCTTCACGCTCGCCAACCAGCTCAAAGGCGCGCAGTACGGCTTCGTTATAGAAGGTGCCCCCTTGAACCACGATTGAAGTCCCCAATTGGGAAGGATCAGTAATTTTGATAACCTTTTGCAACGCATTTTTAATAACTGAATAGGCTAAACCTGCCGAGATATCAGATACGTTGGCTCCCTCTTTTTGTGCCTGCTTCACGCGGCTGTTCATAAATACGGTGCAGCGCGATCCTAAATCCACGGGCTCTTTGGATTCAAGGGCACGTGTAGCAAAGTCACTGATCTCCATATTGAGGGACTTCGCAAAGGCCTCGATAAAGGATCCACAGCCTGCGCTACAAGCCTCATTAAGCAACATTGAGTCAATAGCACCATTACGCAGGCGCAGACACTTCATGTCCTGGCCGCCAATATCTAGAATAAAGTCTACATCGGGCACAAAGAAGGCTGCTGCCTTGTAATGCGCCATAGTTTCAACTTCCCCATGATCAACACACAGCGCTGCTTTTATTAGACCTTCACCGTATCCCGTCACGCAAGAGCCTGTGATAGATGACCCACTGGGTAAAATATCGTATATCTCTAAAAGTGCCTGCTTGACAGTTTGTAGGGGATTTCCTTCATTGCCTGCATAGTATGAATGAAGTAGCTCACCCTCATTGCTAATAAGCACAAGCTTTGTCGTTGTTGAACCTGCATCAATCCCTAAGAAAATCTCACCATCGTAATCCGCAAGGGAGCGTCTCGCTATTTTGTGCTGCGAGTGGCGGTTCTTAAACTTTTGATATTCTGCGTCACTCTGGAACAGTGGATCAAGCCTATCAATCTCGACCTCTGATTCTTGCTGGGCTTCAAGGTTCCCTATAAGTTCATCGAGGCTGGTTTGCTTCTTTGATTCTGCCCCAGTAACACCCCTACTCTCCACTGTCGGTGCAGCACCAATTGCTGCACCTAACGCCACAAAAAGGTGAGCGTTTTCAGGAAGGATGACGTCTTCATCACCCAACTCCAACACATCTTTAAAGCGCGCACGCAATTCTGAAGAGTAGTGCAACGGTCCGCCCAATAAAGCAACCTTGCCACGAATAGGACGGCCGCAAGCCAATCCACTAATGGTCTGACTTACGATTGCCTGATAAATCGAAGCAGCAAGATCAGTCTTTGCTGTGCCTTCATTAATAAGTGGCTGCAAATCGCTCTTTGCAAATACACCACAGCGCGCAGCAATGGGGTAAATCACGGTATGCTCTTTCGCAAGCTCATTAAGTCCTGGAGCATCTGTCTGCAAAAGAGCCGCCATCTGATCAATAAAAGATCCTGTTCCGCCAGCACAGATGCCATTCATGCGCTGCTCTAATCCACCAGTGAAGTAAATAATCTTTGCGTCTTCCCCACCAATTTCAATTGCGACATCAGTTTCTGGCGCAAAAGCATTCACGCTATTTGAAGCTGATACAACCTCTTGGATAAACTCTACGCCTATCCAATTGGCCAGAGTCATACCACCAGAACCGGTAATCATGGCATGAACTTCAACATTTCCTAGCTGATCTTTTACCGCAAGCATCATCCTGAGCAAAGTATTTTGAATATCAGAAAAATGTCGCTGATAGTCACTGTACAAAATGTTATAGTTGTCGTCGGTTACTACTACTTTTATTGTGGTCGAGCCAATATCTATACCTAGACGATAGGTCATGCAAGGTGCCTTCCTTATACATCAACACATAGTGTAATAAGTTCCATAACCCTACAAGCCTATCAAGAAAACTATCTTCGTGCAGTAAGTTGGATATAGTTTCTTTCTGAAGATTTCTAGATTAGTTCCTGCAGATCTCTCACTTCCTGGATTACTGCATCTGCCCCTGCATCAAAATAACGCTGATTTAAATGTCACTGCGCCAACGTTTTGGAACGTTGTAACGTAGCTCAATAATTCCCATTGGCCAATCCTTACTGGACTGGAATTCTAGGGCGCGTGCAAAAGCTTTACTGCTGACTAGTGCTTTCGTGCCGTCTCCCAAGATAACTGGCTGGACAAATACGCGCAGTTCATCAATAAGACCTGCTTCAAAAAGAGTACCTGCAAGGGTGCCGCCGCCGCCAACCCAGATATGACCTTCATCTTCTGTCCCCAACTGCAAACGCGCAAGTGTTTTTGCAGGGTCTTCGCTGGAAAGCTGGACGTTCTCTGCCGCAATTTTTAACTTATCATTAGAACTACAAACAATAACATCGCGATCAGGATACGGAAAAAAGTCTCCCATTTTTAACATATGCTCATAGGTGCGTGCACCCAACATGACCGTTCCAACCTCATCGTAGAATTCCTTGAACCCATAATCAACATTAGGTGCACCCGACATCCAGTCGATTGAGCCATTCTTATCAGCGATATAGCCGTCAAGTGACATCGTGAAATAGTAAACGGACTTACGCATTACTGGCCTCCAAGTTATCTAGCCCAAGGGCTGTATGAAGAACTATCTGGGCCTGCTGAGCCTCAGTTTCACGCACTAATACTGAAATCGTTGCATGGGAATCAGCCGTCTGCCAGACATCTATACCTGCTTGTGCCAACGGAGCTGCAATGCGAGACATAACCCCAGGAATACCGTGCATGGCCGCACCTATAACAGTCACCTTTGCAAGTCCCTCCATACACTGAGCCTTAACGTCTAATTCGCGCAGAACCTTGACAGTTTCGTCCGCATCACCTGAATCCACGGTGAAATATAGGTTGCGCCCTGCAGGAGTAAACATATCCAGTGACACCCCTGCATCTGCGATTGCCTTGTAGATATGTGCCTGCGCTTCAATATGCGCGCAGCAGCCTTCTTCACGACCTAAATCAACAATAAAGCGCGTTATCCCTAACTTTCCTACAATCGCTGTAGCCGTATCGCCGCTCCTATGAACATCCATGTTACGTACAGCCGTGCCAGGATGATTACTGTAAGTGTTCCTAACTAATAAATTTACACCGCTTTTCTGGGCAAGCTCCGCCGCAGGAGTATGCACGATGCGTGAACCCATACGCACAAGCTGGTACAACTCGTCAGGTTCTAGCACATCAATGACCTGTACCGAATCTACCTCGCGTGGGTCAGCGGTCATAACCCCGTCTACATCAGAGTAAATTTCGACTCTGTCGGCATCAAGCGCTACACCAAGAGCACAGGCTGTTGTATCACTGCCACCACGCCCCAAGGTTGTTAGGTGTCCGCTAGTGCTTATACCTTGAAATCCACAAACCACGGGGACGACACCTTGCTTCGCAGTCTCAATAAGTGCTGCAGGACACACTGACAGAATTCGTGCATCTTTAGCGGTGTCGTCAGTCACAATACCAGCTTCCGCACCCGTGAATGCCCGGGCATCAATGCCTGTACCGCGTAACTCATGAGCAATCTTTACCGCTGAAATAACCTCACCCACAGAACTAAGCAGATCATATTCACGTTCGTTCGTCGGTAAACCTGCGACAGTATTAATCAGGGTATCGGTAGCATAGGGTTCTCCCATGCGACCCATTGCAGAAACCACTAGTACGGGGCTGGCACCTGCATCCAAATGCTCTTGAACTTTACGAGCTAAGGCCTTGCGACCTTCGGGTGTTGCTACTGAGGTCCCTCCGAACTTGCAAACAACGAAATTGCTCATCTATTCCCCCGAATCCATGAAGTTTTCGAGTCCAATAATAAGCCCGCTATGCTTTACAACTTGCTCGCAAGAAAGAAGAACACCAGGCATAAAGGAATTGCGATGGATGGAGTCATGCCTAATGGTAAGCGTTTGTCCAAGCCCTCCAAAAATAACCTCTTGATGAGCAACATAACCCGGCAAACGTACCGAATGCACAGGAACTTCTTCTACAAGGCCGCCTCTTGATCCTTCACAGCCAGGAAGCTCTGTCTCTGCGCCAGGTGCTGTAGGCTTGAAGTCTGGCAGTGCCTTTGCACGAACTTCTGCTAGCAATTCTGCAGTGCGTTTTGCTGTACCAGAGGGGGCATCAAGCTTATTATCATGGTGGTATTCGATTACCTCTACCTGAGGCATATAAGGAATCACTTTCTGGGCAAGTTCCATCATGAGCACCGCACCAATAGCAAAGTTCGGCGCGATAAAGAGGCAGCGGTCCTCGTAAATGAGTTGCTCCAGTGCTGACAATTGGGTATCGGAAAGACCCGTTGTTCCTACAACACAATCAAAACCTAAAGGCAGCATTTGCTTCAAGTTAGCCTCTACTACGTCAGGACGTGTGAAATCGATCACCACAGTACGAGTTATTTTAGGATCAACAATGCCTGCCGTCATAAGATCATCCAGGCTTGCAAAAGCATCCGAATCCGAACAGTCTGCAAGCTGGGGATCAATGCGTGCAGCAAGTTCTAACGTAGGAGCCTCCTGTACCGCCTTGACAGTTTCAAGCCCCATTTGACCCAAGGCACCTATGATAACTACGGGAATCGTGGACGTATTGGTTCTGTCTAAGCCCAAGTCCGAGCCCGAATGTGGATTTGTACCTACTTCTACGTTTGCGCTAGTCGTCATACGAGCTCCAATTCTTCGCTTTCATCACTTTTATCGCTGTCTTTGAAGGGGCCGACTACAGCTGTTAGCAGAGGACTGCCTGCAAGCTCTGCTGACAGTGTCGCTACATCCTTAACAGTTACTTCATCCAAGCGCTGAAGCGCCACATCAAAAGTCAAAGGTTCTAGATCATTAAGCACGGAATCACCCAGGCGGAGCATCCGCTTCGATGTCGACTCTAGTGAAAGGGCTAGTCCACCCTTTGTTGCCTGACGAGCAAGGTCAAGCTCTCCAGTCGTAATACTTGACTGTGCAATCTTGCTTAACTCAGATTCAATAAGTTTTATGACCTTGTTAGCATTATCGGGGCGGGTTCCAGCATAGATAGTGTAAGCACTACGACCCTGATAAAGATGCGGGCGTGAGTACACAGCGTACACAAGGCCCTGCTTCTCGCGAATCTCTTGAAAAAGACGTGAGGACATTGTGCCCCCAAAGGCGGTGTTTAGTAGCGATAGCGTAAAGCGACGGTCATCATTGCTAGAAAACGTGGTAGTACCCATCATCAAGTGAGCTTGCTCTGTATCTTTATAGTGGACTGTTTGCCTATTTCCCTCTATGACCTGCGGGGCAATACGCTCATCATTGCCAGCAGAGCCAGGGAGTCCCTCCAGGTGCTTTATGGCAAGCTCGACTAATTGCTCATGCTCTAGATTGCCTGCAGCTGCTACTACACAGTTCCCTCCCGTGTAATGCTTATTGCGAAAGACAAGAGAGGCCTCTCTATCAAAGGATGCCACCGAGTCTCGCGTTCCTCCAATAGGTAAGCCAATGGTATGACTAGGCCACAGGTTACGATAAAACAGTTCAACTACTTGATCCTCTGGATCATCTTCACTGCGAGCAATCTCCTCTATAACAACTTCACGCTCTAGCGCACAAGCGTCCTCATCAAACGTAGCATTGCACACCATGTCTGAGAGTAGCGCGAATGCTTCTGGTAAGGACTCATCAATAAATGAAGCAAAGTAACACGTCGATTCTTTGGACGTGAAGGCGTTTTGCTGCGCCCCCAGACGATCAAAGGCTTCCGACAAGCCACGAGCATCATGGGTTGGGGTGCCCTTAAACATCATATGTTCAATAAAATGAGAGAGTCCCGCCTCATGAGCAAGCTCATCACGCGAACCGACCTTAAACCAAATTCCCAGTGCGACAGAGCGCACACTTTCCATCTGTTCAGTAATAACGGTGACCCCGTTATGCAGAATTGTCTTCTGTATCGACATGAAACCCCTTGAAATTAGTTGAATCGTGGACAAATCAGGCGCAAGAAGTGCGTCCTATTTATGGTATCAAAAGGTGATTCTACCAAAAACGTTCTAAGAATATCCTGTACCAACGACCATCTGCATTTGTCCAGTACTGAGTTTCTTCACGCGCCGTTCTATCGCCGCCCTGCTCTGTAATGTAAGGTCTAACGAAAGATACTACTGCGGGATAAGTTCGATTTGTAAGCTGTGACACCCAGTCTTCATATTCGGTCTCATCATTAGGGGCAGCATCAATAATACTCACGCCCGTGTCATGAATACCTGCCCAGTCTGCCTCGGAAATAAGAGCCCTCACATCCGGATGCAGGTAGTTGTAACTCTCAGCATGCCTGTGTAAATCATTTGTCCTGTTGAATCTGCGATAGGTTTCTTCAAGGGTGATATCTAAAACAAGCTTAATTTCCTGCTCGCCCTGCTCTAGAACAACCACATCTGTGAAGGGGTAGTAAATCTCTGAATCAACGCTAACTGCATAGTTCCCCGGGGCTATAACGCCTGTCTGGAAAGGGGAAAGTAATCTAGAATCAACTTCCACACCATCAAAGTAAACAGTGACATCATCTAAAGAAATCTCTGCTTGATCGTGAGTGTTTTCTACAAAAACAATCTCTGTGTGCGTTGCGGGAATCTCGACAGTGAAATGATGCTCAATGTCTGCTTCCTCTAGGTCTACAGAAAAGTCATGGTCAGGGAAACCCTCAATGACTACCTGGCCCTCCATAATCTCGAGAGGCATACTTCCCAGGCTGAAATGACCATAGGCATCTGAGGTAACCTCTGTATCTCCCACTTTAATGATTGCTCCCTCTACTGGGGCATCCTCTAACGAAAAATATACTGTTCCTGTGACTTCGGTAGAGGCACAGCCCATCAATGCAAAAGCTGCTGCAATGGCAAATACGGGCACAAAAAACAACTTCAATCTTTTCACAATATGATTCCTCTGCTCCTAGGTGATTCTAGCACCGTCATATTCTACTGCAAACCAAACGGTTAGAGGAAGAAGCAAGCATCACTACCGATTAAGGTCTGACAGCACCTATGAAATCATGCCTCCAAATTACTTGCTCTCTAACACTAGTTCCAGGCTGCGGAGCATGAATCATTCTGTTGTTTCCGATAAATATACCCACGTGATGAACGTTTTGAGGACGCCCCGTACTACTAAAGAACACCAAGTCCCCTGGGCGCATCAAATCCATACGATTAGGCGGAATGTGGACTCCTGCATGGAATTGTTGACGTGAAGTTCTTGGCAAGTTGATACCGTAAGCTTCCCGGTATGCAAACATTACAAGCCCTGAACAGTCAAAGCCAGCAGGGGTTGTTCCCCCCCACAAGTAAGGGACTCCTATATGTCTACGTGCTGCAGGAACTACACCTGGACGCTCGCGACCTAAAGAAGGGGTCTGATTTGTTGGAGGACTTGTCGGTGGTCGGCTTGCAGTGGAGCCCGATCCACCAGCGTTACTACTTCCTGAGCCAGCGTTGTTGCTCCCTGTGTTGTTATTATTACTTGCAGTATTGTTGCCTGAATTGGCATTACTATTACTGCCTGCACCTGCACCAGTGCCGCCTGCTCCACTATTGGCTGCACCGCCTGTATTCGTCGCACTTGAGTTGTTGGCAGCACCTGCTGTGCCTGCATTGCCCTCTTCGTCAATTGCGTCCTGCGCTACTTGGCTCTGTCCAGCTTCTTCTGCTGCCAGCCTTTCGCTATCTTCCTCTGCCTGCTGTAGCTGAGCAATCCTCAGTTGTTCAGCCTCAATGGCAGCTCTTTCTTCTTCAATCAGGCGATGAACCTCAGAGTCAAGCGAAGCAAGTAGGCGCTCCTGTCGACCCAGTGAATCCTGCACTGTTTCAAATTCTGCCTGTGCGGTCTCAGCTGCCGCGCGTTCTGTCTCACGCTTCTCTTCAAGCTGAGCCCTATTAGTTTCTATTTCGGAGCGTAATTGGCGTGCTTCACGAATCATTTCTGCATCGTTATCCATGATGGTAACAAGCATGTTAATGCGTGCAATGAAGTCTGTAATATCACTAGAGCCAAACAGAAAAGCTATAAAGGAAAGTTCCCCATTTTGATAAGAGCCTACAGCACGATCTGCAAGCATTTCACCTACATGATCAAGTTGCTCCTGATTAAGGTTTAGCTGCTCTTCAGTAATCTCAATTTCTGAAAGAGTAGTTTCGAGCAAATCTTGAGCCTCAAAATAATTTTCAGAGGCTACTGCTGTCTCTAGTGCCAATTGATCAAGTTGAATACGTGCCTGTGTTGCTTGCGCGCGCAGTGCCTCTACATCAGAAGACCCTTCATCATCTTGATTGCCAGATGCCTCATTAGACTGTTCCTGGACATACTCTGTCTGTTCCGCCGAAGAGTCATCCTCTTCAGCTGGCGTAGCCATAAGAATGGAAGGGAACATCAGTGCTGCGATAAGGGAAAATGCTAATAATCGCAGTACCACGCTGTGTTTATGTGAAAGAATAGACATAAACACAGCATACCCATAAGCGCAGCGTGGGGTGTTACAGCGTAACCAAAGTGCCACCGTGCGTTACTTAGGTGTTACCCACCCAAATAGCCGCAAAGACTATATTTGCAAGCAGCCAACCCTGTTGGGTACAACGATAACAACCATCCACCACTTCAAGAAGCCCCTTTTCAACTAACTCTCTGCAGATACCTGCAAGGCCAGCAGCTTCGACACTCGTAATGCTTACTCCTTTACGCGTACGCAGTGCCAGCATAATACTTTCGCGCTGGGTCTCTGCAAAAGTAAGGACGTCTAACTCTGCTGGAGCCAACCCCTTCCCTTTTGGGTCTGCTAGAAAAGTTTCAACATCATCATACATAACAAAGCGCCTGTGACAACCTGCAGAGTCGGTAGTCATCGAGGCAGCACTTACCCCAAAGCCTAGATAGTTGCCACCCTGCCAATAGCGCAGATTTTGCCTACTTTCTTGCCCAGGTCGTGCATAGCTTGAAATCTCATACCGTGTAAATCCTCGCCGAGCAAGCACCTGTTCAAGATCAATTACCTGAGCAGCCACTTCGTCTTCACAGGGTAAAGAAATTCTGTCTGCGTCCTCCATCTTTTGTAACACAGTGCCTTCTTCCACTGTCAGCGGATACACTGAGACATGCCCAACTAGACTCAATAATTCATCAAAAAGAGGGTGTTCGGTCAAGATGCCTGAACCCTGAATATTACTTTCTTCACTACTTGGCAAGCCCAACATGAGGTCTGCAGACACACGTAGTCCTGCACCATTAGCAACATGCAAAGCTTGAAAAGCCTCATCCACGTTATGAATACGTCCGAGTGTCGCCAATTGATCTTCTTCAAGACTTTGCACACCTAACGACACACGCGTAAAGCCCGCTGCAGCTAAGTCCGCCGCGGATTCTGCCCGAAAACTTTCAGGATTAGCTTCTAGAGTAATCTCGCAGTCATCGCTCAGCTCGAAGGTGTTCCGGATCGCCTCTAGTACTGAAATTAAATGAATATGTGAAAGAGACGGTGTTCCTCCCCCAAAATAAATGGACGTCACGGGACGCAGTCTATGCCTATCCTCTAGCCATGCTGCAGAGCTAATATGTGTGATAAGTACCTCGAAGTAATCTTCAATCATCGAGACATCAGTTGATGAGCAAAAATCGCAGTAATTACAGCGCTGCGCGCAAAAGGGCACGTGAATATATAACGCAAGGTCATCGTTTGGCATAAGGTTATCATCAGCCATAATGCGCCAGATACTCCTCTGTCAAAAGATCCAGTTCTTCCACAGTGCTCAAGTTATGCAGGCGCCTACGAAATACTGCCGCCGCAGGTTGCCCTGCAACATACCATGCTGCATGTTTGCGCATGCGCACTAAATGCGGGTCTCCGTACCACTCTATCGACTCCAGTGAGTGCTGACGCAGCAAAGCCAATCGATCAGCCAGCGTAGGTTCTGGCGGCAAGTTCTGCCCGCTCCTCAATGCCGCAGACTGTTCAAATATCCACGGATTTCCATAGGAGCCACGCGCTACCATGACAGCATCTGCACCTGTTTCCTGAATAATGTCCAAGCAGGCTTCTGCAGTAAAAGCGTCACCTGACGCTATGACAGGAATCCGAAGTGCATCCTTGACTTCCTTAATGATGTTACGATCCGACTGGCCGCGGTAAAATTGGTCCCGTGTACGACCGTGTACTGTGATAGCTGTCGCACCCGCATCTTCAAGGCCTTTAGCAAACCCTACAGCATTTACACTGCTTGGCTCCCACCCTTTGCGATGCTTTGCCGTAACAGCAAGACTTTCATAGCCATGAGCATCAAGTGCTCTACGAATGGCATCAATAATACGTGCAGCAAGTTCAGGCGACTTCATAAGTGCACTACCGTCGCCCTTGTTAACGACCTTTGGTACAGGGCAGCCCATATTAATATCAATGCCAACGATGTCGCCCCCTAGCAGGTCAGCAACCACAAGGGCTTGATCTGCCATCATCTTAGGATTAGATCCAAACAATTGGACAAGAGCTGTACCCTGCTCTTCAGGGGCAAGCTTCAAAAGCAGATGTGATTTATTGCGTTTCTTGTCGTAGTGCAGACCTTTCGCGCTGACCATTTCAGAAAAGCTAAGTCCCGACCCAAAGCGCTTATTTATGGCGCGGTAGGGCGCATCTGCAACACCCGCCATAGGGGCTTGCAGTATAGGGTTTTCAGCAAGCGCCTCTAGGTAGCGCATTTATACACTGGAATTATCTGACTGTTGCTGACTATCTACTAGCTGATTACCGTCAGGCTGATCAGACTGCGGTTGGGATTGAAGCTGCGGCTGGGGCGCTACATAGTGAGGTTGCTGAGGCGCCACCCCTTCCCCTATGGACTGTTGCTTCGTGGTCTGCTGTGCAGGATGCATAGGCTGAGGCTGATAGTAGGTTGGCATTTGCTGACTTACTTGCTGCATCTGAGGTTGATATAGGGGAGCAGGCATCTGACCTACCATGTGTGGTACTGGCGAAGCAGTAGCTGGCACCGAAGATATAGTTGCCTGGTCTGACTCCCCCGCTATCAGAAACTTTGGCATCTTGCCAAGAGCTTCTAGTGTTCCGATTAACAGTAACAGTGCGCTAAAAGCAATGACTGCATAGAGGCCAATATCGGGACCAGCAGCCATCATGCCTCCGCCCTGTTCTGATGCGCGGTCAAACATATCAGTGAAAGCTGAAAAAAGGCCTAACCAGTGCACATAGACAGCAAGCGAAAAGGCGGGAACAATCAAGGCAAGAGCGAGCTCTACCCTAGAACGGCTAAGGCCGAAGGATGTAATCAATAAGAGTGCCGTGCCCGCAAAAGCGACAATAAGTAAGACATTAGATCCTGCCAGCATATTCAATGCTGCTAGCTGACCTGGACCCATGCCCATTCCTAGACCCATGTTGCCCTGTGAAATTTCTGCCGCGCGACTTTCGGCAGCGCCAAAGGCTAACTGATAACCATTGATGGATTCCTGAAAAACAGGACCACAAGAAACCGTTGCAAAGGGCAAAAATCCCGCCAAAAGAACCAGCATACAGAAGGCTTTAACAAAGGTTGAAAATATTTTCGTCTGTGACTTATCAATTAACCCAGGTGCAGGATTCTTTGGTAGTGTAGGCTGCGGGAGCTGCTGAGGCACAGGTACTGGCTGCATTTGTGGATAGTACTGCTGCTGCATCTTAATCATCTACTTTCAAAATCGCCATGAATGCTTCCTGAGGCACGTCAACTGAGCCTATGCTTTTCATGCGCTTCTTACCTTTTTTCTGGTTTTCAAGTAGCTTCTTTTTACGTGAAACGTCACCGCCATAACAGCGCGAAAGTACATCCTTACGTTTTGCCTTTACATTAGTTCGCGACAATACCTTACTTCCCACGGCTGCCTGAATAGGGACCTCGAACATCTGACGGGGAATAATATCTTTAAGCTTACGTGTCAACACAAGCCCGCGCTCATAAGCTTTGTCTTTATGAACGATAAAGGACAGTGCGTCCACTGGCTTGCCAGCAAGCAAAATATCTAGCTTTTGTAGTTCACTTGCTTTGTATTCACTAAATTCATAATCAAGTGAAGCATAGCCTTTTGTACGTGACTTCAATTGGTCAAAAAAGTCTAAGATTAGTTCCCCTAAGGGAATTTCATAAAGCATTTCAACCGTATTAGGTCCAAGATACTGCATATCAATGAAATGCGCACGTCTACCTTGTGCAAGCTCCATCACAGCCCCTACGTAATCCGGCGGTACTAAAACCGTCGCTTTCAGATAGGGCTCTTCAATGTGATCAATCTTGCTTGCATCAGGAAAGTCTTGAGGGGAGTGGATATCAAGTATCTCGCCATCACTCAAGTAGACATGATAAGAAACACTGGGTGCTGTTGCTAGTAGTCCGATATCAAATTCACGCTCAAGGCGCTCTTGAATAACTTCCATGTGCAATAGCCCTAGGAAGCCTACGCGAAAACCAAAGCCCAGTGCATGGCTGGTCTCTGGGGCGTACTCCAAAGCAGGGTCATTTAGCTTCAGCTTATCTAGCGCATCACGCAGGTCAGTAAACTGATCACCGTCTAAAGGATAAAGACCCGCATAGACCATAGGCTTGATTTCACGGTACCCTGGCAGGGCTTTATCTGCTGGGTTGTCAACCGTTGTTACTGTGTCACCTACTGTCACCAAAGCAGGGTCTTTCAGTCCTGTAACAAGATAACCCACAGAGCCCGCACCAAGTGCAGGAAGCACAATGTCATGGGGCGCTTTTACGCCTACCTCTTCTACATCAGCCTCTGCACCATTTGCCATAAGGCGTACTTGCGTGCCCTGTGATAAAACACCGTCCATAACACGCACCAATGCAATAACACCACGATACTCATCGAACCACGAATCAAAAATCAGGGCACGGAGTGGCACATCTGCCGTGGGAGTACCTGTTGGGGCTGGAACGCGCGCAACAATAGCCTCTAGCAAGTCTGGGATGCCCTCCCCTGTTTTTGCGCTGGTCAGCACTGCATCTTCTGCAGGAATTGCTAGGGATTCTTCGATATCTACCCGAACGCGCTCTGGATCAGCTGCAGGCAAATCGATTTTATTAATTACTGGGATGATTTCAAGGTTCGCATTCATCGCAAGCATTGCGTTTGCCACCGTCTGAGCCTCAACACCCTGTGAGGCATCCACAACTAAGATAACGCCTTCACACGCCGCTAGCGCACGAGACACCTCGTAAGTGAAATCTACGTGTCCTGGTGTATCAATAAAATTCAGAGCATAGACGTTGCCATCATTTGCCGTATACATTACACGCACGGCCTGTGCCTTGATGGTAATCCCGCGCTCACGTTCGATATCCATACTGTCTAGCAACTGCGCCTGCATATCACGCTCTGCCACCGTATCAGTCGATTGCAAAATACGGTCAGCAAGTGTCGATTTGCCATGGTCAATGTGTGCAATGATAGAGAAATTGCGAATATATTCTAGTCCATTGTTATCATTCATAGCGGACAATTCTAACAGACTGAGTGCGCTACACTGGTGCGTATGAAAAATCTATTCACTTTAGAAGAGGTGGCTTTCGAAGATGTCACTTTTCCTCCACTGCTCGAAATCAAAAAGGGTGAAGTAACCTTTATTTGCGGAAAGAGCGGGCACGGAAAAAGTACCCTCCTGAAGCTGCTTAACAACATGATTAGTGCCGACTCTGGCAAAGTACTCTACCTAGGCAACTCAATCGAAAACTACAACCCTGTCCAATTGCGTCAAGAAGTACTTTTTTGCAGACAGGCTACCTACCTATTTGAAGGAACGATATACGAAAACTTTAACCAGTTCTATCGTTACCGAGAACTGCCTCCACCCTCAAAGAAAGAGATACGTCACTACCTTGATATTTGCGCAATTGAATTTGACTTAGATGCCGACTGTAACCTTATGTCTGGTGGAGAACGTCACCGCATCTATCTGGCGATTTGCCTGTCTTTCCAGCCAAAGGTTCTTTTACTTGATGAACCTACAAGCGCGCTTGATGATGCCACCGCACATGAGGCGCTTAAGGGAATCATTCATCATTGTGAAGAGCACAGCATTGACCTCATAGTCGTATCTCACAACACTACACTTACAGATACTTTTGCTCACGCAGTGATTAGGCTAGAAAATAAATCCTGCAGCAATCAGAGCATTGCTTATTCTGTAGATGCTGACACACATGCAAGGCTGGAAGGCAATAAGCCATGAATGAAATTGTCGTATTGAACCTCTGGCAATTCTCACTTGTCTACCTTTTACTAATTGTCGTACTAGCAATCATGAAAAAGTGCCAGATCAATCAGACGAAATTGCTCTTTGTTGCAAGTCTGCGCATGACCGTTCAGTTAGTGCTCGCTGGGCTTATCTTGACGTTTATTTTCGAAAATCCGCATCCTCTTTTCACGGTTCTCTACCTTGCAGCAATGACAGCATTTGCTATATATACGATACTGTCACGCAACAAGGAAATAAATAAGCGCTTCAAGGTTATTGTAGCCGTCTCACTGGCTGGGACAGGGCTTTCCATCGTTGTCTTTTTTATCATGGCTGTTGTTGGAGTCAGCTTGTTTAATCCCCAGTACACCATTCCCCTAAGTGGCATGATTATTGGTAATGCTATGACAGGTGTAGGGCTAGGCCTACGATCTTTTAGAGAAAACCTTTCTGCACAGCGCAACCGGACAGAAGCACTGCTTAGCATTGGTGTAAGCCCGCCGAAGGCATTGACTCCTCTTGTTAATGAGTCGCTTGAAACTGCACTCATGCCTACCCTGCATGCCATGATTGGCATGGGCATAATATCACTACCAGGCCTGATGACGGGACAAATCTTGTCAGGGGTCATGCCTATGACCTCTATCATGTATCAAATCGCAATCATCATCGCGATTACAGCAGTCACGAGCCTGGCAGTATTTTGTTCGCTACACTTCGGATATAAGACTCTCTACAACAAACGTCAACAAATGACGTACTGAACAAAAAAGAGCTGCATCCTAGATCACCGGATGCAGCTCTTTGCAAAGGTTACAGAAACACCTTTAACATATAGGTTAAAGGTGTCACGCTATTCTACAACTGAAACCCTGGCCATCTTTGGATGATTTGCCGGATCAACCGATCCATTGCCATCAGTTACCGGGGTGTTCTCTGCAATCTGATCTACTACATCCATGCCCTCTACTACACGACCAAAGGCTGCATACTCACCATCAAGAAAATTTGAGTCCTGATGAACGATAAAGAATTGAGAACTGGCACTATTGAAGTCTTGCGAGCGCGCCATTGAAACCGCACCGCGAACATGTTGAATAGGGTTCATGTGTCCATTTGCGGTAAACTCACCTACAATGTTCTCGCCAGAGCCACCCATACCTGTTCCATCTGGATCGCCACCCTGGATCATGAAAGTCTCAATGATGCGGTGAAACCCTAGACCATCATAAAATCCGTCGTTAACTAGCTTCAAGAAATTGTCCACGGTCGCAGGTGCTGCATCGTGATTTAACTCGACAATCACATCACCAAGATCTTCAAATTCAATCTTTACCTTTGTCATGTTACCCTCCCATAGGTCTGCTGGTTCTTCTGCTGGAAACTCCAGCATCTCTGTCATTACTTGATCTTCATTCATAGGTGTTTCCTGCTCTGCATTGTTGGAATCATCTATATTCCCACCGCAAGCAGCCAACAGTACCACTGAAAGGCTCATAACAACAATTAATCCAAGTATCTTTTTCATTTCATCCTCCGAAAATCTAAACGGAATTCCAGCTATTAACTGTACTTCATACGCAATGGTTCTTCAACATTGGCGGGCACTAGCCCAAAAAGTGGCCCTTGCAAATGAGCAATCTCTTTTACGGCCGATGAAGAAAGATACATATGATCAGGGGACGCCATAATAAAGATTGTCTCTATTTGTGCGTCAAGGCGCCAATTGATAGCTGCCATCTGAAATTCGTTTTCAAAGTCTGTCATTGCTCGCAAACCTTTAACAATCGCCTGAGCATTTTGTCTATGCACAAAGTCAATTAGCATGCCATCGAAGGACGCAATCTGAACACCCTCCAAATGTGCTGTCGCCTCACAGGCAAGTTCACAGCGCTCCTCTAAAGTAAAAAGTGTTCCTGCGCCACGCTTTGACCATGAGCTTGCAACTCCCACAATAATCTCATCAAACAATGCATGGGCACGTTCTATAATCTCAAGATGTCCACTTGTAATAGGATCAAACGTTCCCGGTACAATTGCCTTACGTATCCCCATGAATCTCCTTTCAGAAAGCCCGACTGCCAGAAAGCAATTGTATCGTACAGGACGCTTGCAGATTGGGAATGCGATTAGCAGACACGCTATAGGTTATATCTTGCAAAATAAAGAGTCGTGTCCCCTTTTGTCTTCACATCAAGCTGGACAAACCCATCAGGAAGAAGGTTCTCTTCCTGTAGCGTCTTTGCGCGCTCGACTACAATAAGCGCCCCACAAGAAAACGTCTTCGCCTCTGCCAATTGCAGCAAGAGTCTTTGGATGTTCTCGCTTTCAAGGGCATAAGGCGGATCAAAGAAAGCAAGGTCTATTCTAAGATTTGCTAAATGCGGGACAATTTTAAAGATATCACCACGATACAGATGGAAGTGGTCGTCTTTTACAACGCTGCGAGCTCCATTATGATTCTGGCTAGTGCCTTGTAGCCCTGTAAGATTTTCTTCAATAACCTGACATGCCTTTTGGTCACGCTCTGCCATCACCAAAAAAGCCGCCCCGCGTGACAGTGCTTCTAAACCCAGTGCTCCACTGCCTGCAAAAGCATCCAAAACACGTAAGCCTTCAAAAGACCCAATACGCGAATGTAGACTCGAAAAAAGTGATTCACGCATTCGGTCACTTGTTGGGCGTGTGTCGATTCCCGTTGGGGATTTAAGGCGACGCCCACCCCATTTTCCAGCAATAATTCTCATGGTAACTATCTTACCAAGAGCTTCTATAGGCTATCCTGTTCTGCGCCGAGCAATCATTTCACTAGAACAGGTAAGCCTGTACAGTACAACTGCAACAAGCACCATTGCCGCAATCATATGCAGCAAATGCAGGGCTGGATTTGACCAATCGCCTGTCTGCGGTCCTGCTTTTGGACCATCGCCAGCAGCGGTTGCTTCAATGCTTGTAGGCCCATCTTCCTCTTGCGCCTGTTCACCATCTGCGTTACCTGCAACGTAAACCTCATCGTCAGCTGGGGGCTGCGTCGGCGGGGGTGGCGGTGGTGGTGGCGGGGGTGGCACGATTCTTTCGTGGAATACAACACGCACGACAGTCTCACCTTCAGCAGTTACTGCTACATCAATATCGTAAAGAACACCTGGGTAGAAATTTACACGCGGGAAGCCCGTTGGTGTAGTAATCATATCAAGGGTAATAGTAGTACCCACGCTTAAATCGTGAATATAATTATGAGTCACCCGTGGCGTAGCAACACTTCCTTCAAAAAAGTCTACTCTGACTGTCCTTGTGGTTGACGTTGAGCTGCTTTGATCAGGAGTATACACATTTGTAAAGACAAGATCATCAGTTGCCACACCTACTGCCTGTGAGTCATTATCAATAATGCGGGGGATAATTCTTATCTCAGAAACATAGAGCTCGTCTACTGCTCCCGACGTATCCACATCTACATAAACTCTCATCTCATATTCAGCAAGAGAGTACGCCATACTTGAAGGAGCAAGTGTTCCCGACGATCCTGTTACCTCTCGCACAAAGAAAGAGAATACTCCAGGTCTGTCAAATTCAACATCCTCAAGTGCATCTGTCGCACCTATAGTGGTGGTAACTCCTCCTGCCGTGGTAGACAAGCCCGAAGAGTTAATCTGTATGGTTCGATCAGGAATAACAGGGAGCATCCCAGCATTTGCCGTATTATCGTTGAAGCTGATTCTTTCAAAGGTAAACGTAAAAGATTTACTGGGCACAGCAGTACCCTCTGGCTTTTGAAGGAGCTTCTCCATAGGCAGAGTATATTCGATGGGGACTATTCTCATGAGCATAATAGCCTGACCTCCACCACCGCGAGAAATCGTACTAAAAGCCGATGTCTGCAGCATAAAAGTAGGCACAGATCTACTTACTGTATCACCAAGCCCCAATTGTCCTGATCCGTTTGCTCCCCATGCGTACAGACTCCCGTCCTCGTTAAGAGCAAAAAAGAATCCATTGCCGCCCATTATCGTTACCCAGTCTGAAGCAGTTCCCGCCCTTCCGGGACTGTCTGCAGGACTTGCCCCAGAAACAGCACGTCCAAGCTGTCCACCAGTAGTAGCACCCCAAGTAAAAAGTTCACCATCGGCATTGATGGCTGACGCCGCAGAATTTGTTGTTCTTGCATCCACCCAGTTATTTGCAGTTCCTATTCGGGTAGGCGTGTTTAGAGAGCTACTATTGCCATGTCCAAGTTGCCCAGAAGTACCTGTTCCCCAACTAAAAAGTTCGCCAGCTGCCGTCCGAGCAACAACAAAATTTGCACCAGCAGAGACGCTTTCCCAATCTGTTCTGCTGCCTACCTGAGTAGGAATACTTCGAGAAGTAGAGTCACCTTGTCCTAGCTGACCTGAGCCGTTTGCGCCCCAGCTAAAAAGTTCACCGTCAGTATTGATGGCATATCCTGAGGTATTTCCTGCTGCAATGTATGCCCAACTAGTGCCCGTTCCCACCTGGGTTGGAGTATTTTGTTCGGGTAGAGGAACGCTCGCAGCTCCCCAACGAAAAATCTCGCCTGCCGAGTTAAGCGCAAGAACATTATTACTTCTTGCAGACACCGCTACCCAATTGGAGGCCGCTCTTATTTGAGTAGGCGTTGTGATATTTCCCGTACCAGCACCTGGTCCACCCTGCCCCATTTGAGGCGCAGTCCAGGCAGCTCCCCAACCAAAAAGCTCACCATCAGCATTGATAGCAAAGGATCCGCCCGCAGCAGTAGCCACTGACACCCAATTAGTGGCAGTACCTACTCGATGCGGAGTAGTTCGATTAGTAAGGTCTCCAAGGCCTAGTTGCCCTGCACCATTTGATCCCCATGCATACATGGGAAAGCCCGCTGGACTGGCTGCGGCAACAGGTGTCACACCTGCAAGTACGGGCAGCAAGCTTACTGCCATCACAGCGAAGATCAGACAAGCAATTACACACGCCCTTATAGAAAATCTCTTCACACAATTCACCCACTTTTTACCTTTTGCACACTTTAAGTACAGCAATCGCTGCACGCGCACACTCTCTACCTACGTAAGTTGTGCCACGTTTTTACTCACACATTTACATACGCCCTCTATAATAACGTTAATAAAAGAGGAGGAAGTTACCTTGAAACAAGTATTTCTTTTCTAGCCCGCGACCTTCCATGTCTCGTACTTAGCCTCTAAAGCATCAATACGGGTACGCAGCAAGGCCAATTCTGGGGAGGACAGGGTGAAGTCTTCTGCAATCAGCGCAAAAGCGTCCTGTCTGGCTAATTCTATGAGCTCATCATCCCTTGAAAGATCTGCAATCTTTAGCTTTGCAATACCGCTTTGTCGAGTCCCTAACAATTCCCCTGCTCCGCGCTGCTTAAGATCTAGCTCCGCCAAACGAAAGCCATCATCTGTACTAAGCAGAGCCTCGAATCGCTCTTTTGCTGCTTCAGAAAAAGAATCCGAGACTAACCAAACCTCACCTGCATGCTGCCCTCTGCCAACACGTCCGCGCAGTTGATGCAACTGCGCAAGACCATAACGGTCAGCATCAAGTATCAACATAGTCGTTGCGTTATGAACGTCTACCCCAACCTCGATTACTGTAGTTGAGACCAATATATCAATCTTGCCAGCATGAAATTGATCCATGATGCATGCTTTTTCTACAGGCTTCATTTTACCTGTAAGCACCTCTACCCTACAGTCACTAAACTCACCCGCAGCCAATTCTTCCATCATTTGCACAGCAGACTGCGCCTCAATTTTTGAAGATTCGTCTACCAAAGCACAGACTATATAAGCCTGGCGCCCTTCTTTTATAGCTGCGTGCACAGCATCATAAGCAGACGCAATCTTAGAAAATTTAATCTTCCTCGTAGTAATTCCAGCACCCGCAATAGGCCGTGCACGTAGATAGCTTGCGGCAAGATCCCCAAATGCAGTTAGCGTCAGAGTGCGCGGGATAGGTGTAGCACTCATAACAAGTACGTCTGCACTCTCCCCTTTTGCATGAAGTGTCTTGCGTTGTTGCACACCAAAGCGGTGCTGCTCGTCAACAATGGCCAAAGTCATATGTTGAAACTGAACGTCCTCTTCAAGAAGCGCGTGGGTACCAAATAAAACCTTGACCCCTCCTGAAGTGAGCTGTTGAAGCAGAATCTTTTTGTCTGCTGCAGTTGTTGAACCTGTCAAAAGTCCCCAGGTCAAACCAATCTCATCAAAAAGGGGCCCCAATTTATTGGCGTATTGTTGTGCAAGCACCTCAGTCGGTGCCATCATTGTTGCTTGTCCCCCAGAGTCTGCAGCCACTGCCAAAGCATAAGCCGCAACAACGGTCTTTCCTGTTCCTACGTCACCCAGCAACAGGCGCTGCATAGGATGTTTAGATGCCATGTCATCAAGAATCTCTGAAACGGCCTGATCTTGATCCTCTGTTAAAGCAAAAGGCAATTTTTCTGTTAGAGCCTGATGCAGAAATCCAAAGGGTATGTGAACGTAGCCTGAGGTCTCGCTTGTCATGCGATAGCGCCTTCTTGCAATCAATAGCTGCAAGTCAAGCAGCTCCCCGTAGGCTAGACGCTCACGTGCAGTCTGAGCCTCTTCAAGCTGCTTAGGGAAATGTAGCCTTCGCAGTGCCCAGCCATATGAGACAAGTCCGCGTCGCTGCAAAATATCAATAGGTAAATATTCACTAACCTGAGCATAATCATCTACTGCCGCGGCTATAAGGCGTCGTAACCAACCAACAGAAAGACCTTCCGTCGTACTGTGCACAGGCAGAACCTTGCCCATGTGTCTACCCTCATCAGGCTCACTGCTTTCTTGCGGGGAATCTGCGATTTTTTCGACAAAGGGTTGAATGATTTGCTTAAACCCATTGCGATATTTAACATCACCAGAAAAAGCCAAAGTCTGGCCCTGTTTATAGCTAGCTTCAACCCAGGGCTGATTGAACCATACCCCTATAAGGGTTCCTGTTCCGTCAATCAGGGTGACCTCTGTGATAGTTAGTCGTCTACCCCCACGCCCTCTAGTTGTACGTTTAACAACTTCATACACAGAGCCAACTACTGTGGCTTCCCCTGGCTGAACAGCTCCTAACTGGGCTGTGCTGGTTAAATCAAGATAACGATAAGGGGCATGGTGAAGCAAGTCGCCAATACGCTGAATCCCTAGTGATTCTAATAGCTTTGCACGACTTTCATTGACGTAGCGGGCATGAACAACTGCTTGCCCCCATGCCAATAAGCGACTGGCAGGATTACTATTTTGCGAAGTCACGCGGGTCAAGGTCACGCCAGTGTAAGCTAGCCGCGGTACCAGGTCCTGCGTAGATACCTACGATAATACCGATTTGTTCAAGACCCGTAAAGGTGCCTGGCATCTCTGTCTCTTTTATTTTGTCATGCAATTCATTTGCAACATCATCAACCTCTGCGCGAAGCAGTAGATACCTTAGGTTATCGGTATCTGCATCCCCGTAGCGTTCGTGAAGAATCTTCGGAATTGCCTGGAAGGCTTTCTTGCGCCCCCGTGTCTTTTTTACCGTATCAATAACACCATCATCTTCAAAGGTGCAAATAGGTTTAATATCAAGAGCTGATGCAAGCAGGCCTGCTGTTCGCCCAGCACGTCCTCCGCGCACAAGGTATTCCAGCGTGTCAAACACGATAAGCAAGCTCATGCTATCACGAACAGCTTGCAAGTAATCAATTGCTTGTTCTGAGCTAAGTCCTGCATTTACCGCCTTAATCGCTTGGTCGCACAGCACAACCATAGCCCAAGTAATAATGCGTGAATCGAAAACGCGTGTAGGAATAACAGCGTTTTCTGCTGCCATCAGGGCAACATCATGCGTAGATGAAAGTCCTGTGGACATGGTGATAATAATGACCTCTTCATAGCCTGCATCGGCCGCCTCTTGAATTTTTTGATCGTAAATTAGACGGTTAGGTTGCGAAGTTTTTGGCAAACTTTCGTAATCACTAAGCAATGCTTCCCAAAAATCACGCGCAGCAAAGCTATCAGAATCTGAAGTGCTACCATCGGGGAAAGCTAGTGGCACAGGAATAAGACTGTAGCCACGAGCTAATACCTCATTATTGGTAAGATCACAGCCACCATCAGTAATAATAGCGATTTTTGATTGGTTTTCAGGCATTGCTGCTCCTTACAGTATTGCGTCATACCACTACGATAGAGCCAGACGAACTTTAACTTCGGCCAGACTTTTTTGCTTAGACTTACTCGCAGGCTAACAGCAGAGGATACAATGGCTGATCTCCACGCTGCTCGTCAACCTCTAAATCCGGATAAGCTGCTTGGACTTTCTCAACCAAAGCCGCAAGGGCTTCATCGCTAAAGTCTTCCCCTGCCAGTATGGTGATGTTCTCACAGGCGGAAGCATTAAGCTTTGATAGCAATTCTAAAGCAACCGCTTCAACATCCGTTCCTGTCACTTCAATATCTTTCGAGTTAACGATACCCATGATATCGCCCTCTTTGATATCACCCACTGCTGGTGCTTTTGAGTTCTTAATGGCCGTGGTTACCTCGCCATAGTGAACCTCCTCTGCACTTTCAAGCATTTCTTCTGCAAGTGCATCTAGGTCTGAAGAACTAGGATCAAACATAAGCATTGCAGAGAAAGCTGCTGGCACATTAGTGGTTGGCACTACGGCTGCAGGCACGGACAAGGCAGTCGCTGCTGCCTGTGCAGCCATTACAATGTTCTTGTTGTTTGGCAATAGTATAAAGCCGTCTGCAGAAAGCTTCTCTGCAGCATCAATGAAGTCCTGTGTGGAAGGATTCATGGTTTGTCCACCCGTTATAACGTAATCTACACCAAGCGAAGTCAAAATATCAGCAAGGCCAGGACCAGAAGCAACGGCTATCGTTGCAATGGGCTTATGCTCTACCGGTGCAGACTCGGCGGCCTGTTGAGCCTGTTGCTGGCGCATATTATGAATATGCACTTCTGCCAATTGTCCGCGCTCTAAGTGATAAGCCAAAACTGCTGCTGGGTTATCAGTGTGCACGTGAACTTTGTACTGTCCCGCATCTCCCACAATAAGCTCACTACCACCAATAGTTCCTAGGTAGTCCAGAGCAAGGTCCTTACAGTAATTTTCACCCATGAAAAGGAATTCGGTACAGTAAAGGAACTCGTCATCATTCCAGTCATCAACGGGGACAACAACCATTTCGTTACTACGCATAGGTTCGAATTGAGGCATATCTGCAACTTCACGCCCTAGCAGCAAAGCAGAAAAGGCATCAAAGACTATTGCTAGACCAAAACCACCTGCATCTACTACATTTGCTTCTTTCAAAACGGGAAGCAAATCTGGTGTTCGGCGCACAGATTCATGAGCCGCAGCTGAAACTCCATCCATGGCAGCCTCTAGGTCAAGTCCGGCATCAGCAGCCGTGCGTGCGGCAGTTGCCATATCAGCGATTACTGTAAGTATCGTTCCCTCTACAGGCTTACGTACCGCCTGCCAGGCGACCTCTTTCGCACGCTCTAGCGAAGTAGCAAGGCGCTCTGCCGCCTCAAAACCTTCTGAGGCAACAAGGCCTTCGCAGCATCCGCGGATAATCTGCGAAAGAATAACACCAGAGTTCCCACGTGCACCCATAAGTGAACCATGGGTTGCAGACTTGCAGATTTCAGCCAAACTAGCATCTGCAGACAACTTCGACACATCAGCAATAACTGACTCTAGTGTCAATGACATATTTGTGCCTGTATCCCCGTCAGGGACAGGAAAAACATTCAGGCGATTCACTTCTTCAACACGTGATTTTAGTGCTGCAGCAGCACCTGCGATTATAGCAGTTGCAGGAGCCGCCGTAGTAGGTTTAGAGTCACTCATTGTATGCCCCCTAGCGCACTTTCACTTCAAGGACATGCACATCAACACGATTGACTTCAATTTCAGTCATGGAGGTTAGTGTATAACGGACACGGTCAGCCAGATTACGCGAGACTTCCGCAAGTTGAGTTCCGTACTCAATAACAACGTATAAATCTACCTCAACAGTATTAGGAATAGGCTGTCCATCTGCGTCTACTGAATTGGTGATCTTAACACCCTTGCGCAACCTATTTTGCGGCAAAAGTTGAACCAATCCATCACGAACAGTCGGTGCTGCCATACCTACAACACCATAGCTTTCTAGAGCAGAGTAACCTGCCAGATCGCCTAAAACTTCTATGGAAATGTGTACTGCACCGCCAGTCAATTCAGCTGTCATGTAACTCCCTTTCTTAAGGTAATTGTTAGCCAACTATTATAACAAAAGTGACCCAATGAAAGAGTGCGCCCACTGATGAGCGCACTCCGATTAGCTAAGTTTTCGATACAGAATCCATCTGCACTTGAGGCGACACTAAGCAATGCCCTCCCTCTTTTAAGTTAGCAATTTCTAGCAACTTAAACTTAAGCGCTGGCTCCTAGGTCATAGCGTGTAAAGGCTTCAATTTCAATAGTATCGTCTAGCTGCTTAGCGACGCGCTTCGTGTACTCGTCAATGCTGATATCCATATCCTTGACATAAGCTTGTTCAACTAGTGCTTGTTCTTTAAAGAACTTATTCAGGCGACCTTCTGCCATCTTTTCTTGAATCTGCTCTGGCTTGCCACTTTCTGCAGCCTGCGTCTTATAGATTTCTTTCTCGCGCTCGATTACTGCAGAGTCAAAGCCTTCACGACGAACTGCAATTGGATTCGCAGCCGCAACCTGCATCGCCACGTCACGCGCAAAAATCTTAAAGACTTCTGCATCTGCTGTAACCTGATTACCCAGCTTAAACATAACCATGATGCCAATTTTTGCTCCGCCATGAATATAGGCAGACAGGGCACCTGTGCTCTCCAGTTCAGCGCGCTCAAAGCGGGCAACCTGGATGTTTTCACCCAGCTTACCAACAGTCTCACCAAAAAGTTCTTCGATAGTGATGTCACGATTAGGAACACTAAGAGTCATAAGTTCCGCAGCGTCAACTGGATTATCTTTCGCCACAACCTCTGCAAGTAGCTTTACAAAACTCGTGAAATTTTCATTCATTGCCACGAAGTCAGTTTCACAATTAACCTCGATAAGCACGCCTGTTTTTGAGTCTACGCTTATATATTCTGCAATTGCGCCCTCGTTGGTCGCGCGCCCAGCCTTCTTAGCAGCGGTTGCAAGTCCTCGAGTGCGCAGAAAATCAATAGCTTTCTCAATATCACCGTCTACTTCTTGAAGCGCTTCCTTGCACTCCATCATGCCAGCTCCAGTCTTCTCACGAAGTTCTTTTACTAGCTTTGCACTAACATTTGACATGATCTACTCCTCTCAAAGTGGATGGTTATGCAGGTGTTGTGCCTGTTTCTGCGGCCGCCTCTGCCTCTGCTTCTGCAAGTTCTTCTGCATCAGGGGCTGTATCATCAGGATTTTCTTCTGGGCGAACAGGGCTGTGTTCTAGATGTTGGGTTGCCGCAGGGGACGCAACATCTGCAGCAGCAGCCTTCTCTGCCTCTGCTTCTGCAGCTTTCATGGCTGTTACCCCACCATTACCTTCTAGTACTGCAGCAGAGATTACATTAGTAATCAGCGAAATCGAGCGAATTGCATCGTCATTTGCAGGAATGGGGAAATCAACCTCATCTGGGTCGCTGTTAGTATCAAGAATCGCGATGATTGGAATACCTAGACGGCGAGCCTCTGCAACAGCAATAGTTTCACGCATAGTGTCCACAATGAAAAGTGCTGCTGGTAGGCTACGCATATTGCGGATACCCTCTAGATTATTGCGCAGCTTTGTAAGTTCTTTACCTTTAAGGATCTGCTCTTTCTTAGGCAGAGTTGCCATAGTGCCATCTTCAATCATGGCTTCAAGCTTCTCCATGTGCGCCACACGCAAACGAACAGTTTCAAAGTTAGTAAGCATGCCGCCCAGCCAGCGATTAGTAACGTAGGGCATACCAGCCTGCTTTGCAGCCTTCTCTAGCGGTTCTTGAGCCTGCTTCTTCGTACCGACGAAAAGGATTTCCCCGCCACGTTGACCTACAGTATAAGAATACTTATACGCCTTCTCAAGTTCTGCCATAGTTTTTTGAAGATTAAGAATGTAGATGCCGCCACGTTGAGTAAAAATGTAGGGCTTCATCTTCGGATTCCAACGACGGGTCTGATGCCCAAAGTGGACGCCTGCTTCCAGCAGGCCTTTCATAGTAACAGTAGCCATAAGTAGTACCTATTCCTTTCGTTGTTTCCTCTGCAAGCTTCTTCCCAGAGACTTCACCCTTTTGGGCACGCCGAAGCTCTAGTCCACTTGCATGTGTATTTACTGAAGATGGGGCGAGTAACGGGATTTGAACCCGCGGCCTCCTGAGCCACAGTCAGGCGCTCTAACCAGCTGAGCTATACCCGCCACTTTCAGCAGCTAGATATTGTAACAAATAACCCTGCTACCAGTCTAGAGAGAATTGTGGGCTTGCTGCCATATATATTGCTCGTGCTACATGATCACGCCAAAAGCCCGAGTCAAAATTTTCTATATCTGCTGCACTTGCCGTGCTACCCAAAACTATCTCTATCGTGTTGCGCTCCCCTGCCTGCCCAGCAAGGTTAGCACGCACAATGTGAGCTGATAACTGATTGTCAATCATGCGTTCATAGATTGCTCGGGCAGTTGATTCTTCGTCCTGCAGGGCAGAGCGTACGATAATTCCCGATGGCCCTTCTTCTCTGACCGTCAAGATAATGTGTAGTTCTGGCGATGTTCGTGCAGCACGTGCCCTGTACTCGTCCTCGTCTACATCACGCTCAGTGCTTGTACGCGTAATCGTGACATCAGCCTCGGCAGCCTCGAACAATGAGGAAAGTCTACGTGCCACGTCAAAACTAACGTCTCCTGCGGCGGTGGAAGTAAAGTGCGGCTCGATTGCGACACGCAATCCGTCAAGTTGGTAGTCAACAAGTCCTGCGCTGATGATAGGTGTCGCAACATACATGATGATGCGCGTACTCTCTAGGTCATCTGATTCATAAAATCGTGTTCCTGAGGGAGGAACAGTAAGCAAAACAGATCCTGCCGGTGCTTCTGATTGCATGTACTCGACAGTAACATTAAGCCCTAGCCTCTCAAGCTTAGTACGTGCGTCAACAATGTCCTCCGCTATCACATTGGGCAGGCTAAACCCGCCAAGACCTGCCGACACAAGCAGGTCAACACTGTCACCACGCTGAGCAATCTTTCCTGGGGCAGGGCTTTGACCAATGACCTCGCCCTCTGGAATATCAGATATCTGCAAAGTAATGGCACCTAGCTCCAGACCATTTTCCGTAAGCAATACAGAAGCCTCTGATTCCGCGAGCTCTGTAACCTCAGGAACATCGACACGTGCGTAAGCCCACGTAGCAACTATCAAGTAGGACACCACGATTGCCGCAGAAAGCGTCCACAGCGAAGCCCTTGCAGCAATTTCTGCGCTGATTAAGCGCCTGCGCTCCGGACGTTTGCGGTCCAAGGCGGGCACCCTCAGAAGGTCCGCTGTGCGACGATTCTCCGCTGTCACTCTAAAGTCCTTATTTCCAATTCCTTAAAGGGAAACCTGATCTGTACGGTAGAAGCTCTGAATGAAACGAATACTCTTTGTCTTGCAGTCCATAATGACCGAATGGGCACGGTCTCCGTCCCCAACCCCTCCCAAAAGTTCACCATCGGTGATTCCTGTAGCTAAGAAAACGGCATCGTCACTACGAACTAAGTCATCGCGTTGTAGCACGGCATCAACATCCAGTTCAGCAGTCTTGATAGCACGGGCGCGCTCTTCCTCATTTCTAAAGAGAAAGCGTCCCTGGAAGCCGCCGTCCATGCAGCGCATGGCAGTAGCCGCCAATACCCCTTCAGGGGCAGCCCCGCTACCCATGTACAAATCAACGCCCGTATTGTCCATGGCTGTTGCCATCGCCGCAAAAATGTCACCATCCCCTATTAGACGTACACGCGCACCAGCTTTGCGAACAGCAGCAATCTTCTCTGCATTGCGATCGCGATCAAGAAAGCAGACCGTGAGCTCTTCAACTGTCTTACCTAGAGCCTCTGCAACCGCTTTGCAATTCTCTTCAGGACTTGCATCAATGTCGATAGCATTTGCTGCTTTAGGCCCTACAGCAATCTTTTCCATATAGGTATCAGGTGCATAAAGTAAGGCTCCTCGGGGGGCAAAAGCCAACACAGCAAGTGAATTCGGCTGAGAATAGGCACACATATTGGTACCTTCTACAGGATCTACAGCAATATCAATCTCTTCACCGCCCAGACCTACCTCTTCACCAATGTAGAGCATAGGGGCTTCGTCGCGCTCTCCTTCGCCAATAACAACTCGACCAGAAATGTGCAGTTCATTCAAAGCTTCGCGCATAGCCTCTACCGCCGCACCATCGGCAATCTTTTTCTCTCCCCTGCCAACCCACTTACCTGCCGCAAAAGCAGCTGCTTCTGTTACAGCAAGCATTTGGTTGATTCTGACCTGATCCATACCTTCTTACCTCTTTCTCTTCAGTCGTGCAGCAAAGTGACCATCAGGGCCTTCTGACTGCGGTAATGCGTTTAAATAACCTTCCGGCGTTATTGCAGAGGAAAAACTTGGTGCAAGCTCATTACTGCCAAGTGGCTCAATAGCGTAATCTTTGCCCTGTGGCGAATCTAGGAACTTATGAACTACCTTCTGGTTTTCTTCTTCAGCAATTGTACATGTAGCATAAAGTAAACTGCCCCCAGGGACAACAAACTGTGATGACCAGTTAAGCATCTTTAGACCTAGCTGCGCTAACTGATTCACATCCTCTGGCTGAAGCTTCCATCGCTTATCAACAGCACGACGCAAAGTTCCCAACCCCGAACAAGGTGCATCAACAAGCACCGTATCAAACTTAGATTGTCCTGCCTGATTTTCTAGGTACTCTTTAGCTGAAGCTTTTCTAACATCAAGAGTCACAAAAGACACCTCTTGCGCCCCGTATTCGGCAGCTGCCCTCTGTGCAACTTTAGTTTTGAAATCATGCAAATCAAGGCCTATAAGGGAAGCTGGTCCCCCCAATCGTCTGGCACTAGCAGCAAGCGCGAGCGACTTCATCCCGCGCCCGCTCCCAACTTCTAGAATACGCTGATCGGGTCGCACCCCACAAAGTGCAACCACCTGCTGAGCAGCCAAATCCATCGCTACAAAAGACTTTCTTTGAGTAGGGTTTAATGCCCAGAATTGCGCCCTGTTTTTAATGAGTAGTGCGCCCTGAATACCTGCGGACTCCCATTCAATACCTGCCGCTTCTAAAGCGATGATAGACTGCTTTTCTGACTGTAAAAAGGGTAGCTGCGCAACATAAAGCGGGGCTGGCTCATTATTCACTGCCATGACTCTACCTGCCGCTTCTGCTCCGTACTCTTCTTGAAGAAGCTCTGCGATCCACAAGGGATGTCCGTGCAGTCTTGCCGCCGCTGCAATATTGCTTAGCGGGTCACCTCCAGGAAAGATTTGATTACGTTTTTCACTTAATCTACGCAGTACTGCATTGGAAAGACCACTATAAGTTTTTGATCGTGTTGCAAAGCGTACAAGTTCTACCCCCTGGTTTACCACTACATAGGGCTCTGTGTTTTCAAAGAAAAGCTCATAGGCAGCAATGGCAAGGGCGTCCTTGACATCACCTGGAGTATCATCTGGACGACTAAGTTCCGTGGCTACCAGTTCATTCAGCGTTCCCCGTGTAGCGATTGTTCCATACGCTAAACGTGTGGCAAATGCCTTGTCACGCGAAGATACTTGTGCCCGCGATACAGCACTTTGCATGGCTTCAGGGGCAAACGAATCTCGCTCTCTGACACGCCTGACTACTTTAAGAGCAAGACGTCTTGCTGGACTTAGTCCCATGATAATCCCTCTGATGACTTTGGAAAGCCATTAAACCAGTCTGCCGCTAACATTACCTTTTTATTGTCAGGTTTCACTTCTAATAACTCAACAGCACCATCTACACAGCCCAGCAGAATATAGCGTGTGCCCTGATGTTTAACCAGCTTAACTTTCCCTGCGGGAATCGCTATTGCAGATTGTGGCGCTTCTTCAAACGTCCCTAAGTCAAAAGTTCGCGCGGCAAGTACTGCTGTCCCCTTTTCTTCTACTTCTAGACGTGCAGGCGCACTTTCACTGCTAGCCCGCACACGCCTTACAAAGTCAACCGCTGATAAATCCGCGGATAGCTTTAGATCTGACTTTTCGATTTTATCTGCATAGGTTACCTTACCCTTATCCTGTGTAACCCACTGGACATTACCCTCTAGCAAAGCTGGCATTACGCTAACAAGTAAGCGCGCACCCAAATCGGCAAGTTCCTTGCGGAGCTGTGTGGAACTCTTCTCTCCTACTTCAATAGATTCTATGGCGCAGTAAGGACCCGTATCCAAGCCTTCTTCCATTCGCATAATACTTACCCCCGTTTGCGCATCTCCCGCAAGTATTGCGCGCTCAATGGGGGCTGCTCCACGCCATCTTGGCAATAGTGAGGCATGCACGTTTATGCATCCATGTGTAGGAATATCTAGTACCTCTGGGGGCAAGATCATACCGTAAGCAGCAACGATTATGATATCTGGTCGCAGGCTACGTAATTGCTCTTGAACTTCTTCATCACGCAGGCTATGCGGGCGAAATAAGGGCAGTTCTTTTTCGATCGCCAATTGGCTCACAGCCGAAGGAACTGTAGCTTTTCCGCGTTTAGAGGCAGCATCTGGCCTCGAGTACACCGCCACGACTTCATGGTATGTCTCGCAAGAATCCAGCATGAGGTCAAGAATCTGCGCAGCAAAGCTAGGGGTCCCCATAAAAACAATTCGTGTTTTTTGCATCACAAAAGCAGGGCGTTCTATACGTTCTGAATGCTCTAGCTGTTGCCCTAGAGTATTAAGCAAGCCTACTCCGTAAACACCCAAATCATTCATCTAGAAAACCTCGTCACCTTACTGTTAGCTAGCACGTAAATCAAAATATTCTCTTAGGGCTAACTTTTTGTCCTCTTCATCCAGTCTTTCTACAAAAGTTACACCATCAAGATGGTCAATCTCATGCTGAAAAACACGCGCAAGGAAACCTTCAGCCTCTACGGTAACAGGCCTTCCCGACCGGTCATAACCCTCTGCAATCACCTTTTCCGCACGATTAACTGGCGCATATAGGGCAGGAAAAGAAAGGCAGCCCTCTTCATCCTCAAGTAAAGTTTCACTACGGTAGGTAATACTCGGATTAATTAATGCACTTTCGCCCTCTTCATCCCCACCGTCATAGACAAAAACACGCTTCGGGATGCCTACCTGAATGGCAGCAAGTCCTGCACCTTTCTCTTTGCGCATTGTTTCAATCAAATCAACGATTAGCTGATCAAGGTCTGCTTTTTCCTCTTCAGAATTGAAGTTAATTTCAATACTCTTCTGAGACAATCTTGGATCAGGGTGGGCTAAAACTTCATAGCTTCGCACAGGCTTAAGCTTTGCGAAGGCTTGCTTGATATTCAAGTGTTTGCTCCTTTATTCTTCAAAGGCAATAAGGGTCAGTTCACCGTCATCCGGGATGACAACATTGTCCTCACCTTGAGTAATTATGACATTCTCTGGTCGTGCAATCTGAATTTCGGCTTCAAGCACTCCATCAAAGGCTTCTTCACTGCCGTCTATAAGCGCCCCGTCAAAAGCAACATTACCATCAATAACAACACGGACATCGCTTGCATGACCTTCGCGTGCCTCAATGGTGAAAGAAAAGGGTATGCGCTGCTCCTCAGGAACATATTCAGACGGGTTAGCTGTTACTGTTGTCTCTACCCCCGCTGGTAGAGGATTTAAACTAGGGCCATCGTTGTCTCTGGTAAGTAGAAGAATCGCACCTGCAATTACAACTATCACGACAGCAGCAATCGCAACGACCCTCCAATTCATCTCATGTTCTATTTTTCGTGGCGCAGCGTTGGTAGCATAACTGTAGCTAGGTCTACTAATAGCATCACGCCTGCTATTTCCTGATTGGACCTCGTATTGTTCTAAGAAAGGAGTGGGATCTACGTCACAAACCTTGCAGTAGCTAAGGATATAGCCTCTCACATATCCTGCAGCGGGCAAGGCAGAATGATTGTCATCCTCAAGGCTATAGATGGCGGCAAGCATAATATGAGTACGCTGTGCCATGTCATGGGCAGACAGTCCAGACTTTTTCCTGGCTTCAATGAGCATGTCGCCCAAGGTGGTCATCCTATGTGTCTTCCTCCCCGTCAGGTGCCATCATTTGCGCTAAAGCTTCCACGTCAATAAGCACTTCGCGTGGTTTCGATCCATCTGGTGGCCCCACAACCCCTCTTGACTGTAACATATCCATGATACGTCCTGCACGCGAATAGCCAACTTTAAAACGTCTTTGTATACCAGAAGTCGATCCAAAGCCTGCAGCAACAACCATTTCGGCAGCCTCCCACAGTAAAGGGTCGTCTTCTACTGCACTATCACTTCCCCCTGTGGCGCTAGGGTTTAGAGTGGCAAGAATGTCTTCTTGGTACTCTACCTCGCCAGACTGCTCTTTGATACTTTCTACAACTGCTTCGATTTCTTGCTCCGATACATAACAGCCCTGAACACGTTTCGGGTGAGGCCACGCAGGAATAGAAAACAACATGTCTCCAAGCCCTGTTAATTGTTCAGCGCCTGACTGATCTAGTACTACACGCGAATCAATAGCAGTTGCCGTTCTAAAAGCAACACGGTTAGTTATATTAGCCTTAATTAGAGGCGTCACCACATTTGCGTCGGGACGCTGCGTAGCAACTATCAGATGGATACCGGCTGCACGCGCCAGCTGTGCGATTCGCACAATGGATGACTCTACTTCCTTTGCAGAGACCATCATAAGGTCTGCTAGTTCATCAATTACAATAACCAGATAAGGCATCTCTTCTACGCCTTCATCCAGTTTGCCATCTTGCAAACTTTGATTATATTCCCCAATATTGCGAACGCGCGCTTTTTCAAGTACTTTCAGACGTCTATCCATCTCGTTAACTGCCCATGCAAGCGCAGATGCTGCTTCTTTAGGTGTAGTTACTACAGGCACATAAAGGTGCGGCAGACCATTAAACATGGATAGCTCCACGCGCTTTGGGTCAATAAGTACCATGCGCACCTCTGCAGGTGTTGCACGCATCAAAATCGACATAATCATGGTATTAATCGCAACAGATTTACCTGACCCTGTCGAACCACCAATTAACAGGTGAGGCATTCCTGCTAAATTGCGCGCAATACTTGCACCTGTAATGTCACGACCCATAAATAGAGTTAGTGGACCATCAGCGCTGTCAGCAGGAGTAATAATGTCACCCAAGGTCACTGATGAGCGATCAAGATTTGGCACCTCAACACCTACAAGACTCTCCCCTGGTATCGGAGCCAGTATACGCAAGGTTGGGGCTGCCAAAGCTAGTGACAAATCATTAGCAAGCGCTGTTACCTTATTAAGGCGAATACCCTTTGCAATCTCAACTTTGTATAGCGTGACAGTGGGCCCAACAATCCAATCAACTACGCGTGAATCAACATCAAAAACGCGGAGTGTGTCCACCAGCGCATCAGCAGTTTTTTGCTGCATCGCCTCTGCCTCTGGCGAATCTGCACTGTTATCTGGGCTACTCTTGCTAAGTAAATCGATTGAAGGCAGGACAAAGCCATCCAACGCACGGGGAGCCGTTGTATTCTGATTAAGCTGTGAAGTGTCAGTGTCAATAACTTGCGTGTCACCGCTGTCGTCTACTGCCTTGCCCTTTGTGGCTCTGGCCTTTTCAGCTGCAGCAGCTAAACGGGCAGCTTTCTTGTCTTCTATGACCTGCGTTAATTCATCATCGAAGTTACTCTGAGAAAGTACCTCTGTCGGCTGCTCATCCAAGGTGTTTGGTGCTGGATTCTTGCGCTTGCCACCTCTTGCAGCAGAAATATTACCGGAAGCAACTTTGGCTATTTTTTCAGTACGAGGGGTAAGAGCTGCTTTTTCTGCCTCTCTATGAGCACGCTCCTCTGCCCTGTCTGCCTGGAATTCCGACAACCACTCAAAGATGCCTGAAAGTGAGATTCCTGTTATCACTAATCCGATAACCGCAAGTGCAATGAGGATTACATACGAAATAGCAGCACCTAACAAAGTGTACAGACTCCAGGCTAGGGCATTCCCCAGATATCCTCCATGTGCTTGCAGTGTAGTTGCCTCAAAAGGGGTAGCAGAAGGCACACCAACAGCTGAAAGTCCAACAATTCCTACAATCGCCACCATCAGACAGCTTAATCCAATAGCAAAACGTGCCTCTGTAAAACGCAGCGCCGGAATAAAAAAGGTGAGACCCATAATGATAAGCGCGAAGGGCAAAAAGAAGCGTCCAATGCCTACAATAAGCCCAAGACCCATAGCAATAAATTCCGCAACGACACCTGTCTGTGTTAGCACTACTGCAAGTCCCAGGGCAACACCCAGCGCCAACAGTACAATACCCCAAATATCAGAAGCTGCACGTTCATCAATAATGGGGTCACGCTCTACATTGCGGGAATTGCGACCAGGGGCAGTCCGTAATCCGTTACGAGATCCAGACTTTGCAGTAGACTTACTCTTGCTTTTGTCTGTGCTTTTTCCGCGGCTCTTCGCAGAAGAAGAGCGACTGCCATTACGGGAACCACTTCCCCTTTTTGTCTTTTTTGATGACATGTGACTCTGTCCCCGTTACCTATCTAAATCCTAAACGAAATAAAGTACAATCAACACAACACCCAGAAAGACAGCGTATACAGCAAACCAATTAAGGCTCGTCTTCTGAACAAGCTTAATCATCCCAGCGATAGTTAGATAACCAACCACACCAGCAAGTATGAAACTAATCACAGATATCCAAAAGCTAGGCAGAATAAGCGTACCCTGCGCCATACGCACAATATCGCGCAACGAACCCGCGATAACAATAGGAATAAGCAGCAGAAAACTATAGCGCGTCGCCTGAACCCGCGAAAGTCCTAACCAAAGTCCTCCTGCAATGGTCGCACCACTACGTGAAATCCCTGGGACTATCGCCAGTCCCTGAACCAAGCCAATAAGGGCTGCACGTGCAGGAGTAAGCTTATCCATTGTTCGGTGCAGCTTCGATTTCTGTAAGACATATTCTGACGAAACAAGCATGCCCGCAGTTATAAGGAAGGCAATACCCAGTATAAGCAGGTTACTAGAAAATTCTGCTAGGTGACCTGCAGCTACTAAACCTATTGTCCCCGTAACAAACATGCTGATAATTAGAAAAACGGTAGTGCGACGTTGGGCCGGCATAGTTTCTTTATTTTTTGGTAGCCACGAGATGATAAACTCTTTGATATCTTTACGAAAGTAAACGATGGCTGCAATCGTAGTTGGAATATGCAGAAAAAAATAGAAATCCACGGCAGCTTGTGGGTCACCGTCAAAAAACATATTCAATATAGATAGCTGCCCTGAACTAGAGATAGGAATAAACTCTGTTAGTCCCTGCACGACCGCCATTATGATGGCATAGGTCCATTCGGCAATAGTAGCAAATGCGAACATTACTGGAATCTCTTTCCGTGTCTCTTATATTTCCATAATGACAGGAATCACTATGGGACGTGTCTTGGTTTGCTCCCACACCATTTGTGAGACAGCATCCTTTACCGACCTGCGTGCATTATTCATAGTCGCCTTTTCACGCAGATTCCTTTCGAGAGTCTTTGTGGCTCTTTCCGCAATCTCTGCCTGGAAAAACTGTGGGTCAGATACGCTTACCCCGCGGAAAATCACCTCTACGGTACCCATTGCCTGCTTGCGACTGCGATTAACATTCGCAACAATGGTCACAATACCATCCTGACTTAAGTGTTGCCTATCGCGTAATATGGCGCTATCAAAGTCACCAACGTTTAGACCGTCTACATAGATAACACCATTTTGTACAGGATCTTTTTGGTAAGCACCATCTTCATCAAATTCCAATACATCCCCATTTTCCAGTACGAAGATATAGTCGTCTGGAATGCCTACTTGCAGGGCAAGTTCTCTATGGGCATGTAAATGCCTAGTCTCACCATGAACAGGCAAGAAATACTCTGGCTTAATAAGGTTCAGTAGCAACTTTAGCTCTTCAGATGCGGCATGCCCACTGACGTGCACGCGAGCATCGCGTCCTTCATGAACATCTGCACCGCACTTTACCAGCTGATTAATCACTGTATTTACCGCCTGTTCATTCCCCGGAACAGGTGTGGCGGAAAATATTACCGTGTCACCTGGCATAACACGAATACTTCTGTGTTCGCCAATCGCCATACGGGAAAGTGCGGATAGCGGCTCGCCCTGGCTTCCCGTGCAAAGAACTACGATGTCTTCCGGCGCGTGATCACGCAAATTGAAGGCATCGATAAGCATGTCATCTGGAATAGTCAGATAGCCTAGCTTGCGCGCAATTTCGGTATTTCGCAGCATACTTCGACCTGTTACAGCAACCTTTCTACCTGACGCTATGGCTGCGTCGCAGATTTGCTGCAAACGATGAATGTGACTAGAAAAAGATGCAATAATAATGCGCTGAGTAGCCTGCGCCATGATGGAGCGCAGTGAGCGACCTACTTCGGCCTCGCTAGGAGTAATTCCTGGACGCTCAGCACAGGTAGAGTCTGACAGCAGCAACATTACGCCATCGTCCCCTGCCTTTGCAAGAGCGCTGTAATCTGCAACCTTGCCATTAATCGGAGTCTGATCAAATTTAAAGTCACCTGTGTGTAGTACATTTCCTACAGGAGTCTTGATAAGTACTGCAACTGCATCAGGAATTGAATGATTAACATCAATGAAATTCAGACCAAAGATCCCACAGTCAAAACTGCTATCACTAGTGACCTCAGTAAACTTCGCATTCTTAATGCCGTGCTCTTCAAACTTACCCTTAATAAGACCGCAAGTAAGCTTTGTAGCAATAATTGGAACAGTACGACGACTCAGGTCTTTAAGTAGCCAGGGCAAAGCACCTGTATGATCTTCATGTCCATGCGTAATAACAATCCCACGCAATTTATGCTCATTTTCAACAACATAGGAATAATCAGGCAAAATAAGATCAATACCTAGCTGATTTTCATCAGGGAACATCAATCCTGCATCTACGACGATCATGTCATCGCCATATTCAAAGACTGTCATGTTCTTACCAATGGCATCAAGACCGCCAAGGGGGATTACACGCAAGCGGTTCTCTTGATCACTTCTCTTGCCTTTTGAAGTGCTTTTCTTCGCTCTAATATTGCTGGGTTTAGCGCTACCGGACTTAGGGCCACTAGTTCTCGACTTACGCTTTTGTCCCGACTTGACACTGTCTGCTTTGGCATTATCTGCCTTGCTACCAGATTTTGTTAGCGTTTTATCAGCAGCCTTCACAAGTCGCTTATCGCCAGACTTCGCCAAAGGCTTTGGGGATGTCTTTTTAATGTTTCGCGTCCCCTGCTTTGCCAGTGACTTACCAGCACTTTTCTTAGAATCAGTATTCGTTGATTGTGTAGGTTTTTTTGATGGCTTAGAGCTCATCGAGCCTCCTAAAAGTATTACTCATCACGGTCAACAGCTCTTCTGACTGCTGATCAGTTGCATTTACCAAAGGTAGACGTACGCCGCCTACCGGAAAATCAAGCAATGCTAACGCACGCTTGACTAAAATCGGGTTCGAGGTAGCGAAAAGCTGATTTTGCAAAGGACGCAACACCTGGTCAATGTTCCTTGCTTCCTCATGTCGACCCTCTACGAAGGCCTTAATCATGGCGGCCATTGCAGGGGCTGCAATATTCCCAATAGTGGAAATAACACCTACCCCACCACGCTCTAGATTAGACAAAGTTAGACAATCGTCACCCGCAAATACTTCAAAATTTTCTGAGGTATTTTCTACGATAGTCTCTAGCTGTGTCATATCCTCATTTGCCTGCTTTAGTGCAAGAATATTGGGTACATCATTCGCTAGGCGAATGATAACTTCAGGGTCAATATTTACCACACTACGTCCTGGAATATTATATACAACAACGGGTACATCCACCGCTTCAGCTACGTGGCGCATATGCTGATAGATACCTTCCTGTGGTGGCTTATTGTAATAAGGAGTAACCACCATAACCCCATTGATGCGACCACCCTTCAGTGCGCAGACACGGCGAGCAAACAGGACGCTATCTTCGGTACAGTTGTCACCAACATTGGCCACAAGGGGAACATCTGGCCCCACAGCATCAATGACTGCCTCGAAAAGTTGGCAACGTTCATCGCGGCTGATGGTCGGGCTCTCCCCCGTTGTTCCGTTCACTATAAGACCATCATTGCCCTGATCGATGAGGTTTTTAGCTAGCTCACCAGCGCGAGGCAGGTCAAGCGAACCATCTTCCTTGAAAGGTGTCACCATTGCTGTCAGCAAACGACCAAAGCGTGGTGTATAGGTCATAAAATTCTCCTCATCAATAATGCACGACAGAACACGCGCAGTTGCACGCAAGCATTGCTATTTTCGCATAGCACTGTAGCACTTAAGGGACAGCTATGCCTAATGGCATGATTCGTTACCGATTAGTATTCAAGCCTGGCTGCTTAAAATTATCCGATTTTAAGCGAGGTTTGCTTGCAAAGTACTCATTCTTCTGTCTCTGAGACCGCTTCGTGCAATGCTTCTAGAACCTGAATAATCTCTGCCTCGCTCATGACTCGGCCTTCAAGTTCCTCAAATGTATAAGGCAGAACTTGGTCTTCTGCTACAGCGAAGTCGCTAAAGAATTGCCCGTAAGAACCCTGCTCATTTTCTGCTACAACAAAAGCACCTATCCAGGACCAATAGACGCGATAGTCTGAGTGTTTATACGCAGCGTCATGATTACTAATCAAATAATCGTTAAGCTCATCTTTAACTGCAAGATACTGCTGGTAACCCTCATCAAAGCTATGTGCAATCATAGCTGCATGCTGCTCACGCCATACCAACAGCGTGCGCACCCAACCCCCTGCATCGTCATATAGGGGCAGAAAATACATGACAGGTGCCACAGGATCTATCCAATCCTTTATGCTTGATCCATCTGTATCATCTGCGCTATCAGTCCCCAAAGGGAAAACTTCAAGATAGTTATCCAGAGGTGCCTGCAGGTTAAAAATCGGCTGCCCCGCCAGGATGCGATAATCTGGGTTTTGCAGGGCTCCTGCGGTAACATCTGCAGAATCTTCCCAAATCATGAGCCAATCCTGTGTGGTCACTGGTCGCGTCAAATCGTAGCGCATAGTACTTACATAGCAACCAGAAAGTATCAGGGTGCTTGCTATTAGCCCCGCCAGCAGCACACCCGTAGTCAATAATGTATATGTACGCCTCTGCTTTGCGAATTTCATCAAGAATAAACGAGTCTTCTTCAATCGAAGATAAACTAACATCAAATCAGAAAGAGGGAAACGATTACTCCCACTACCCCAATTGCGGCCAAGGCAAACACAGGAACCTTAGGCATCTTGCCCCCTTTATCCATAGCGCGCCCGAATAGGAAGAAAACAAAAGGATGCACTAGGAAGGGCATGGCAAAGATGAAGGGTAGCAGACTTGCGATTTCTACACCAAACATCCCGTCCTGTGTCGCAGCAAAGAGGCCAAAGTGTGAAAGTGATGATGTTACCGCAGCCGCCGCATAGTCCAGATCCATTCCAGCAATACTTAGCAGAACAAAACCACCAAACATTGCTGTGAGCTGCCAGCCCAGAGAGAACTGCATGAGACTTGTGATTTCTTTATTGTTGTCTCCTTTAGCTTTTCTTAAAGACATGAAGGATAGCCCTGTTAGTACCATGCCCACTGCAAGCACTGCAATTGCTGGAATAAGCATTAAGCTGCCCTGGGCTGCACTGAGGGCAAGTACAGAAAAGACAAAAATGTGAGCGATGAAAGGCATATTAATCATAATAGGAGTTCTATTTGCTGCCTTTTCCCCAAGGTCGCCTGCCGTACAAGCACCCGTAAGCCCCGCATGAGACAGGCCACCTGCAAGACCAGGGGCCAAGTTTCGAATATCTACCGTCTTTGCAAGTAGTATGAGCAATGCGATACCACCAAACATCCATACCAGCTGTCCAAAGAAACCAAAGACGAGAACTGCGCTCATTTCAGGTGCGCCAAAGGCCTCCATGATACGAGACCCACCAATCATAAAGTTAGCTGCAAGTACAATCGGCAGACCCGCAAAAAGCAAAGACCTAATAGTGGATCCAAAAGACCACTTATAGAAAACTGCCCCTAAGCTTGCTGTAATCACCATGGCAAAGAATATCTGCGGTAACGCAATAACAGGGGCTATAAAAAACGCAGCATAGAAACTTGCAATCAATATTACACAGATTACAACCGTTTCAAGTATGCCTTTCCTAACATAGAGCTTTCTATTTTCAAAAGTTGTTCTATGATCAATAAGTATCACCGAAAGAGTCAGTCCCACAAAGGCCATCAAGGGATAGTACTGACTTAATGCACTTCCATTACTTCCTACAATAAGCCTAAAGATTGACTCAATTCCTAGCAACAGAAAGAAGGTGCGAATAATGAAGAAAAGTTGTCCACTAGTAGTGCCTACAACAACCTCTTTCTCTGATAAGACTATTGACCTGTCTGGACCAACTACCTTTTTATTAAATATTTTGCGAAGCTCCTGACCACCCACAAAAAAGGTCGCAATAAGTGCGATTATGGTAGTTCGGCTAACAAGGTCAACCATCACAAATTCAGGAAGTCCTGGTAAAGCGACATCAGTGGCTACAAGAATATAACCCATACCTAAGCCGAAAATTACCACAAGAAGAATCGCGGAATACCTGGTTCCTGCAACAAGGGTTCTTGCTACAAGCACAAGGGGCACTAAGAGAAGTAGCGTCAACCAAAAATGATTCAAAAATTGAACATCAGCAAGAATGTCTGGCACCTAAATCCTCCTCTTATTTACGACCATCTATCTATGACTGCCCAGTTAAATCCTAATTGCTTGGCTCAAAATCTGCACATATAGTGATTTTAACAGACGGAATTAATTATCTCTGCATGAGCAGCGCTGGGATCATCTGTCTTAAAAAAGGCATTTCCTGCCACAAATACCTGAGCCCCAACGGATGCACACTGTGCTGCAGTTTCTGGATTAATGCCTCCATCAACCTGAACCAACGGATAGTATCCTGATTTTTCACAAAGGGTTTTAAGCTGCGCCAAACGCGTTAATGTCTCTGGGATAAATGACTGTCCAGAAAACCCAGGAAATACCGACATGATAAGCACCATATCTAGGTAGGGTAAAAACTTCTCAAGAGACGTGACAGAAGCATCTGGCTTAATGGAAAGGCCAAATCTTTTACCTTGAGCACGAACAAGTTCTGCCATTTTTATCACATCTTTAGATGATTCTAAATGCACAGTAATGTAGTCACATCCCGCGTCAAGATACCACTGAATGGTCTCGTCAGGATTGTCAATCATAAGATGTACATCAAAAACAAGGTCAGAGCGCGAGCGCAAAGAAGCAATAAGAGGAGGTCCAAAGGTAAGGTTGGGCACAAAGTGCCCGTCCATTACATCAAGATGAATCCACGGTGCTCCAGCATTTTCCACCGTCCTAAGGGCAGCATTTAAGTCAGCAAAATCTGCCGATAATAGCGAGGGTGAAATTATGGGTGTTTTCACCCTAGCAGACATCCGTACCCGCCTGGGCTGCCTTGCGTGCCATCTTTGTCAGTAAGTCCATATTGGTCTCTGTTTGTTTATATCCATTAATAAGTTGCTGCATAGAGCGATCAGGGTCAACATTGTGTAAGATGCGACGAACACCCCAAACCAAAGGAGCCTCGTGTGGTGAAAGTAGCAACTCTTCTTTACGGGTACCTGAAGCAACAATATCAATCGCTGGGAAGATGCGGCGATCTGCTAAACCACGATCAAGGCGTAGTTCCATGTTACCCGTACCTTTGAATTCTTCAAAGATGACTTCGTCCATCTTTGAGCCTGTCTCGATAAGAGCCGTGGCAAGAATCGTAAGAGACCCACCACCTTCAATATTGCGCGCAGCACCAAAGAATTTCTTTGGTGGATACAGAGCAGCAGAATCAACGCCACCTGAAAGAATGCGACCTGAAGCAGGGGCAGCCAGATTATAGGCACGAGCAAGCCTTGTAATAGAGTCCAGCAAGATCACAACGTCGCGACCAGTCTCTACAAGACGCTTTGCGCGTTCTAGTACAAGCTCCGTCACTGCAATGTGATTTTCTGAAGGCATGTCAAAGGTACTGGAAATAACTTCGCCATGAATCGAGCGCTGCATGTCTGTTACTTCTTCTGGGCGCTCATCAACCAGCAGACACATCAAGTGCACTTCTGGATTATTGGCATGAATTGAAGCTGCAATATCCTTGAGAATTTCAGTCTTACCTGCTTTAGGAGGCGAGACAATCATGCCACGCTGACCCTTTCCAATAGGCGCAACCAGATCAATAGTGCGCGCAGAGAAGTCCTTACCACCACGCTCCATAACCAGGCGTTCATCGGGGTAAACAGGAGTCAACGAACTAAAACGTGCACGGTCACCCAAGTCTTCTAAAGCAACCCCATTAACGCTTGTAATTTCCTTAAGTGCAGCAAACTTTTCATTTTCACGGGGCGGACGACCCTGCCTTCCAACAATAAAGTCGCCACGACGCAAGCGGTTACGCCTAATAAGTGATGCTGACACATATACATCGCTTTGTCCTGCTAGATAGCCCGTAGTGCGCAGGAACCCATACCCTTCAGGAAGTGTATCCAGTACTCCTTCAACAGGTTGCATCTCTGCTTCCCTGCGAGCAGCCTCAGCAGCAGCTGCAGCTTCCGCAGCCTCTACTGCAGCCTTTTCAGCTTCTGCGCGTGCAGCCTCAGCACGGGCAACATAGCCAGCATGCACAAGTTCAACCAATTCAGCTTTGGGGATAGTTGATTTCTTTAACTCAAGACCCAGCTCTGCGGCGAATTCGCGCAGTTCCGCAACCTTGCTTTTCGTGAGTTCTTCCTTTTCAGGAATAGGAGGTAGGTCAATCTTTGACTGAACTACCTGTTGGACTTTTTGTGATTTGTCTCTTTGTCCGCCATGCTGTCTATTGCGATGACCACCTTGCCTGTGATTTTGTTTACCGCCTTTTGCTGGTTTGCTAGAGTTTTTTCCCTGGTTACCAGCATCGTTCATACCGCTACTACGTCTGTTTCGTTTTCGAGGACGTTGGTTCATGCCTGAATTACCTTCTTCCAATCTGCTTCAAAAGATGCCAGTCCCCTATCAGTCAAGGGATGCTCTACAAGCTTCTTCAGTACACCAAAGGGTACTGTCGCAATGTCGGCACCCATAAGGGCTGACTGCGTTACATGATGCGCACTTCTAATAGAAGCGGCAATAATCTCTACGGAATGATCAAAATCATAATTAGCGACAGCTGCCACAACATCCTCTAGCTGCGCAAGACCGTCCTCACTAATATCGTCAAAACGACCCACAAAAGGTGAAATATAGGCTGCACCCGCACGTGCTGCCATGATTGCCTGGGGAACACTGAAGCACAGTGTCATATTTACAGGAATATTCTTCGCTGCAAGTGCTTTAGTAGCTGCAAGACCCTCAATCATTGTAGGAATTTTCACAACAACGTTAGGGGCAAGGGTTGCAAGTTCTTCCCCTTCGCGAATAATCTCATCACGAGTAGTACCCACAGCTTCAGCTGACACAGGTCCATCTGTTAGTTCACAAATACGCTGAATATGAGCATTGAAGTCTGCCAACTTACCACCAATTTTTGCATAAAGTGTAGGATTAGTAGTAACGCCTGCAACAACCCCCCAACTACATGCTTCTTCAATTTCATTTAAGTCAGCTGTATCCAAAAAGAATTTCATAACCCGTCCTTCCAAAGACGATATGTGAGGTATGTATGCGCACATTGGCACACAATGGCCTTTCAAAAAACTTAGTGAAGAATATGCCCGATTTGGGCAGAGTTCAAACTGTTACGCACTATTATGCGGCATGCCGTGTCTTGAGTCAAATCAATCCAACATCAACTAATGCAAAAGAAAACAGGTCTTTCTCACACGAAAGTACCCGCAAGCATATGAGGATAACTTACGGGTACTTTACTGCCTTAAGAGACCTAGTTGGGAATGCCTACTTCACTTAGTTAGACAATAGGTAACTGCTCTATTCTTCTTCTTGACCTTACTGCAAGATAAGTTGCAAATACTACAGCGGCCAAGATTACCAGCGCTACGGGCACACTACTCATATTGAGCCCTGTAGGAGGCGAGAACTGATGATCATTGGTGAAGTCAGCAGCATTTCTGCCTGCACCCCCTATTACATGAGGGCCAGTAGAGAGTGCTGTATTTGCGTCTTCGCTATCAGTATGCACTGAAGCTCCCGCTATGATTACCTCTACTTCAGGCGCAAACTGTGTATGCGCAGCCTCTGTGACCGTAAAAGTTGTACCAACGGGCAGCTCTGGCAGCTGCAGCCTTTCACCGTGAGCTAACTGGAAGGTGGTGGTTGCACCTGTAATATTCACTGGGTTTCTAGCTCCAGCCACAGGATTATTGTCAGCGCCAATTATCGTTGCTGTTAGCGGAAACTCTATAGGCGCAAGTGCATGCGGGGCTAGCACCAGCGTAAAGTTAAAGAGTGTCGACAGATTAGCGAACTCTCCCGTAACGTCCTTAGTGACCACCAAGTGATTGCTATCTGGATCTGACGTTAGCCTTGTATAGGCATTGGTGAAGGTCGGGCCACTATCAAGCTTTGGTCCAATAGTCCAAGTTCCCTCATCATGAGTGAATGAGTGAATATCCAGCCTGTAAAGATCACCATATCTATCTACTAGCGCTCTTACCTGGAAGCGAGCATCATCATAGCTCATGCTTGACGGTGCTGTCGTGCCAGTTGTGTTAGCTTGCTCTGTCACATCCCATACAAAGTATCCAGCCCCTGGGAAATCCAGGTTGCTTATGATTGGCCACAGATCTAGGGATCCTGTCGCTGTCGTTACTCCTGCAGTTGTAATCGCAGTGGTTGAATCAATAGCAATCGTCTGGTTGCTTATGGCAGGAACCTCTGCAATAGGTCTTGAATCTATAGCTGGAGTCTCGCTTAAGCGAACCTGGACGCCTTCAAATTCAAAGACAAAGGATGTGCTTGTTGGCAAAGTTGTGCCTGCAGGTGTCTGTAGGATCTTTGTCAGATTAATCACAGGATCTGGAGCTTCGGTTATAAAGTTATGAACGTAATCTGCACACATAACTCCACCGCGTGCTGCCATAAATCCTGAAACGATTACCGTATGTACTGTTTCATACGGCATGGGTAAATCTGGAATAGGCAAAGTAAGCACCGTGTTGTTTACACTCCACGTTCCTGCTGACGTATCTAGCTCATCACCCTGCAAAGTTACTGTTCTTGTGCCTGCAGTCAAGCTAACTGGATGACTGAAGGTAATTACTATTTCTGATGCATTTATTGACACGCGGTTCCCTGCGGGTGTTACTGAAGTTACTTCAAGCTCTACGGGCATGATGAAAACGGGTCGTGTCACTTCAGCTATAACAGGACTCTGACCCAAGTTTCCAAACATTCCGGCACCCCAACCCCAAAGGGTACCATCACTTCGAATAGCAAGTGCTGTATTGCCATTACCTGCACAAATGAATTCCCAAGTGTTCAGGGCGTCTACCTGTGTTGGACTAGAGGTGGTCCCTGAAATAATTCCAAGTCCTGTTTGACCATTACCATTATTACCCCAAGACCACAAGGAACCGTCTTCCTTAAGGCCGAGTGACCAATGAAAAGAGGCAGAAACTGACTTCCATTCATCTGAAGTTCCTACTTGAGCAGGAGTAAAGCTTTCCGCAAATTGTCCACCAAGACCATGAGATCTTCCCCAGCTCCAAAGTGTTCCGTTGTCTTGGATAGCCAACGAGTGAACATAGCCCGCACTAGCAGAATCCCACGTAGTTAAGGTACCTACCTGTCCAGGCGCAGTAGCAGGATTACCTGCATCAACAGTGCGACCAAGTATCGAAGTTCCTACTGCAGATACACCAGTGGCTCCCCATGACCATAGAGTACCGTCACTTTGCACACCTACCGAAAGGTATTCTCCTGCCGAGATTGATCTCCACGTAGAAGTTCCTACCTGAGTAGGCGCGTGCACATCTGTCAGGTTTCCATGCCCCAGAGAACCTACTCTTCCTAGGCCCCATGACCATAAAGTATCATTGCTTCGAAGGGCAAGTGCTTGATATTGACCGCTGGTGACATATTCCCAGTCCGTATCAGTGCCTACCTGGGTAGGAGTGAGCAAAGCGCCAGCGCCGCCTCCTTGTCCTGCCATAGACCTGTTATTTCCCCATGACCACAAAGTGCCATCTGTCTTTATACCGAAAGAAGCAATAGGGATAGTAGGCGCAAGACCCCCTGTTCCCGCTGCAACAGCCCTCCAGTCAGTGTCAGTTCCTACCTGAGTAGGAACGGTAACCCAATCATTCGTGCCGCCTTGACCATTTCCAAGCCTGCCACCTTGCGCCCAACCCCAGGCCCATAAGGTACCGTCGCTAAGCACTGCCAAAGAGTATGTGGTACCTCCTGCAGCATCTACGACTCTCAAGTCAGAGCAAGTCAGATGCGCAATACCTTCTTCGTGTGACATTACTGCTTGACTGGCAGATGCTTGGTCTACTGCCTGGTTGGCAGAGACCTGATTTGCCACTTGACCACTAGACCCCTGACCACCAGAGAAAACTCCTTGAACCCGGCTTGTGGCAGACTGCATTGCCCACGGATTCGCAACAGCAAAGGAAAGCGGTAGCGCTAGAAGAAGACCAGCCAACAAGGCTATAGCTATTTTCTTTCCTTTTCCTGTTGATAGGCCTTGTGCCCATCCATTTGATAATATCTTGCTAAACATTATTCTCCTCACTTAATCTTAATGTCTTGTACCTATTTCATGACCTTCAGCAAAACTGCCCTAAAGGCCTTTTTAGCTTCAGTCAATGATTTATGTGTTGATCTATACATCTGATCCCCTAGCTGTACCGACTTTACAAGAAAGTCAGCAAAAGAGCCGTCAACGGCTGTAGCCGTCACAGAGGCATTTCCGCCAAAGGCACTCAAAAGACCTCTGGATCCTCGGCGACTATACGCATTCGCAGCGAAAAGCATGGCAGGCACCATAACGGCCAGTACGCCTAGTACTACAAGCGCGTTTACGCCACTGCTAACAGTCAGTCCTGTAGAGGGCGTAAACTGATGAACGTTAGTAAAGTCTGCTGCATTCCTGCCTCCAGAGCTCAGCACGTGAAGACCTGTAGAAAGTGTTGTGTATACACTGCCACTACCGGTGTGTACCGACTGTCCTCCCATTATTACTTCTACCTCTGGAGCAAATTCTGCATGAGCAAGCTCAGAGACCTCAAAAGTTGTACCCAGGGGAAGTGCCGGCAGAACTAGACGTTCGTCGTGAGCCAACTGGAAAGTACCTGACCCTGCTGCAATGATCACTGGATTCCTTGTTCCCTCTACGGGGTTCCCGTCAGCACCAATAATTGTTGCTGTCAGAGGGAAATCTATAGGAGCTAAATCGTTAAGCGAGAATGCTAGCGCGAAGTCAAAAAGCGTATCTGTTTCCGCAAACTCTCCTTCAACATCCTTTGTAATCTCTAAGTGATTATTATCAATGTCGGATGTATACCTAATATAAGTATTGGTAAAGCTTGGCCCACTATCGAGCTTTGGTCCTATTACCCATTCGCTCTCATGGGGATTATAGACAAACGAATAGACATCCACCTGTTCAACATCGCCCTCAAAGTCTACAACCGCCCTTATTTGAAAGCGAGTATCGTCGTAACTCATACTTGAAGGATAGGCTGTGTTCGATGAGTCAGCCTGCTCTGTCAGGTTCCAAACAAACATCCCTGCCCTACTACCGTTAAAGATAGGAAACTCTAGATTATGTATAAGATTTCCTAAGTTTAGAGTTCCTGTGGCGGTTGTTACTCCTGCAGTTGTTGTAGTTGTTGATGAGTCAATCGTTACTGTTTGATTGTTTATTACCGGCATATGAGCAACAGGTCTCGAGTAAGTGAATTCGCACAAAGAAGCCTGTACACGCTCAAACTCGAAGACGAACGATGCATTTGTTGGCAGCGCTGTACCTACTGGTGTCTGCAAGGTTTTCGTGAGACCAATCTCTGGACCAGTCGTAAAGGTGTGAGTGTAATCTTCCAGCATTGTCCCACCCGTTGCTGACATAAAGCCTGATATCACTACAGTGTGCAGAGTATCGTAAGGCATGGGCAAGTCTGGAATAGGTATAAGTAGTACTGTATCAGCTAAATGCCAATCTGCCTCACTCCATATGAATGTCGAAGGATCAAGCTCTACACCCTGCAAGGTTACTGTCCCAATACCTGTTTCGGTATTTACGGCAGTATTAAACATGACTCTTATGTATCCTGTGTTAACAGGTACCCCTTCACCTATCGGAGCCACTTCATCTACCTCAAGGATCTCAGGCATGATAAAGACTGGACTGCTATGCATTGCTCCAGTTGAATTCCTCTGTCCTAGTTGACCAAAGAAATTGTGACCAAAGTCCCAAAGGGTACCATCATCACGAACAGCTAGAGTGTGATCATCTCCCGACTCTCTTGCAATAAATGCCCAATCATCATCTGCTCCTACTTGACCATAAGGAGTACCGATTGCAGGAGACCCCGCCATTCCCCCTCTTTGCCATAAAGTACCATCATTCTTAAGGGCGATAGCGAAGTGTGCTCCTAAAGAAACTGCTTTCCAGTCATTTGACGTGCCTATCTGACGATTATCATATTGCTGCTGAGTAAAATTGAATCTTAAGTCCCACCAAGTACCGTCACTTCTAATGGCATGAGTACGACCAGTGCCATACCCAGTGGATATTGATTTCCACGTATCACTGCCAACTTGATTTGGGAAACCTAAGTACCAGCTGCCAGAGCGATTACTATTGTGCGGAGGAATGTTAACTGGGGCACCCGCCCCCCAGCCCCATAAGGTGCCATCATCCTTAAGGGCCAACACGGCAGGAGAACTCATGCTATGTCCCCTAGTCGATACCGACACATGACTCCAGTCAGCGTCAGTTCCTATCTGAGTAGGCTCGTCAAGACTGGGGGCAAAAAGTGGATTAAGCTGATTAGAATAGCCATGACCTAGCAGTCCTCTACCTCCCCAGCCCCACGACCAAAGAGTACCGTCACTCCTAATAGCTAGTGAACTCTGCTCACCTGCAGTAGCACGCTCCCAATTAGTGCCAGCCACTTGAGTAGGAACAGTTGCAAAAAGAAGACCTGCCGAGCCACCAGGAATACCAAGTCCTAGCGCACCACTGGCGTTATTACCCCAAGCCCACAGAGTGCCGTCACTTTGAATTGCTAGCGAATGCATATGTCCAGCTGCAACAGACTCCCAGTTAGTGCCTGTTCCTACCCGGGTAGGAACAGTCCTAAAGCGCGTATCATCTTCGCCCACTCCTAAGCGACCCCATTGCCCATTACCCCAAGCCCACAGAGTGCCGTCACTTAACACGGCCAGAGAATGAGATCCTCCAGCGGAGGCATCTATAACTCCAAAGCCAGAAGCCGACAAATGGGCAACACCCTCCTCAAGAGACATAGCCACCTGATCTGCAGATACAACACCTTCAGTGCCAGTATCCACTGTAACGGTGGCCTCTCCGCTAAGGAATGCTTCATCTTCTGCGTTTGCAACTACAAATCTATTGCTTGCTAGAAGGTCTGCAAGGTGCGCACTAAGCTCAGCGCTTTCGCAGTTGACTTCCTCTGATGACGCTGATACATCTACAGCCCCCTCACTGTCACGAGTCACCGAGCCAGCTACGGGTTGCCCATTAAAGGTTGACCCTCGAGCCCAGAAAACTGTGCCAAAAATGAAAAGGCTAGAAAGTAAAAGTACCAAAAAAGAAATTGCGAAGAGCTGAAAAAGGTCTCTTCTCTTTGTCTTACTGTTGCTCTGAGAGCCCAGTAAAATACCACTAAATACTGTACGCACGAATACACAACCTCACTTTAATCAAATATACACACGACGCGCCTAGGCAATTTCAGAACTAAATCAAAAAGTGTTAAATGTGAGTGTGAGGATCTGCTACGAGTTGTGAGGATATAGCAGAAAACACATCGATTCAGCCTGAAATTGCTTAGACGAGTTCACGGTTTATAGAATAAAGAGATACTGTTTAAGACTCAATAGTAAAATAGTGACCTGCAGAATTTGGGCGGTAAGATGCATCTGGATTAAGGTGACTTTAATTCACACATTTTAAACTGCGTGAATATCAATGAAATATTCAAATTATTAGCACATTATGCAAGCGAAACTATCGCTGCTCTTCTATTCTTTCCATGAGTGTGCTTGCCAATCTTTTCGACCGAAGAAAATCCATTTCTAGTACAATCGCATAAATTATTGCCACAAGCACAACAAGCACTATCGACTGGACAAGCTGGCTCCCATGAAGATGCCACTCCCAGAAGTATGATGCGCTCAGCAAGATAGTGACAATTATAAGAAAGTATATCCCATGACGTAACACCATTTGATACATGCCTAATTCCTTTTTTGCATAAAATACAAGACGAGCAAGTACAATTGGAATAGTTGTAATAAATATCTCCCACACCAGTGAAGGATAGGGCAATCTGCCCGTTAAAACCCAAGTCGCTGTCCACGCCCCGAGAATAGAGTACGTAAAGATAATTGGAAAGGAATAGAGCATCTTGCCTACAATTTCCTTAAAACTCATAAATTTCCCCCCCCCCCGTGGAATGTCTCGCTAGGAGTCTAGTTTGCATTGACCTTACCCCCCCCCCCGACACCCAGGGCATCTTTAAGCTTGTTTACATAGGTTCTTGAAATGGTTACCTTCTCACCATTTGCAAGCCCAGCCTCCAGCCTTCCTGACAATGCAGGAGCAAGCGACTCTACCTTTTTCAAGTTAATTATGAGCGATTTTGACACGCGTAAGAAACTTTTCGCTGCCAATGCTTCTTCTAGCTCATACAATTTCTGCTTTGACTCATACACATTACTTTGACCATAGAGAAAGGTCTTATTGTCTACAGATTCAATATAGTAAATATCCGAAGGATCTACTCTAAATATCTTATTGTCAATCGTTCCTATCAATTTACTATCAACCGTTTTAAGCGAATTTAGAACGTTTAACAACTCAGGACTCAATTCGTGACACTTAACTATAATTTGTTCTTCTTCCCCGTCTTGGGGTTCTTCGATTACAATCTTCACACTACACACCTCACGCTTCACACTGCAACGCTAAACACGCCGACTTCACACATCTCAATATGGGTCATCATATGACACCTCGCACGCACACAATGCGCAGACCAACTATTTACCCATCCTAGCATAGAGGAGACCAAATTGCTCTACTCTTTTCATAACCACCTTTAAGGTACAATAGGTGCCTTAACTTTTACTTCCTAAGAAAGGATTCCTATTGAAGACACGTGCCCTCGTTACTGCTGCATTATTGATTGCTGTTGGTGTCGTACTGACTTTACTGTGGGAAATTCCCCCCTTTAGTCCCTTCCTAACCGTTGGCTGGATGTTCGGAGCGCCCTGGCTACAGTTTAACCCTGCCGATATTCCCACCCTGCTAGGATCTTTTGCCTTAGGACCTGTCTTTGGGGGAATTATCGCTATTTTCCGCGCAGGAATTACCAACTTTGCTGTTGGCTCTGGGGGCTACATTGGTTTCATAATGGACGCCTCTTCTTCCGTTGTCTTAGCGGTAGTCGCGGGAGCAATTTATCACTTTAAGCGCACACGGGTAGGAGCTGTTCTTGCTTTACTAGGGGGAACTATCGCCATGACTATCGTATCTGTTGCAATGAATTTTTTCTGGGCCTATCCCGCCTTTGGATTGCCTGCAAATCTTGCCTTTGCTACCGCATTACCCTTCAGCCTAATAAAGGGTGTTGTGAACGCAGTAGTGGTTTATCTTCTTTATAAGCCCTTGTCAGTTATTTTGCATGGGAAGCGAGAGGGGAGGCCTTAACCTCTCCCGCTAATGTCCTTCTGATCTCACTGCCTCAACCATAGTTTCATATATTGCTGGAAAAACTCCAGCCTGGACCCTTTGCCTATTTACGGAAAGATAGTTCTCAAATTGTTCTGACCTTCTAAAGTCAGCAAGCATAGGCCACTGACAAAGTCCCTCATAATCAAATAACTGATTCCCTTCGGAATCTCGATACTCTAAGGCTAAATCAATTCTATCGCCCACACCGTCAAAGTCGTCACTCAAACAGCAATAAACCATTTCATACACATGATTTAACCCACTGTCTCTCTTATTTTTGATTGACTCTTTGTCAGCCTCGGTAAGTGTTCCCAAATTTTTCTTTGCAAGGTAATAATTCACCTGCAATATTCGCTTTGATTCACCCACAATCGCCCTATCATTCAACGCAACTTCAGCAATTGCTTCAGCGAAGCTCCATCGCTCCTTCATTAAACCTTCGTGATATACAGCATCTTCCTGGAAACGAATTCTCTTCTCGCTTTCAGGCTCTATCTTTTTCCATGCATTTAAGGTGAAGCAAACTAGTCCTATTTTATAGATTTCAATAGCTTCCATTAAATATTCTGGATCAAGAGGAAGTCGCACTCCAAGATCAACTTCTGAAGAAATCGATTCTGGGAGACTGCTCACATAGATTGAATTGGATCGACCTCCATTATGAGTGTATAGATTTCTTCTTAACTTAATCTCGATTGCTTTATACCAATAACGGTCAAAGGATGCTCTTAAGCAGGTATTTTTCGTGAATGTCGACAGACAATTTCTCCAGTCGTCAAGACTTCCTCTTAAAAGGTCCTGAAGTTTATTTTCAATTGCAATATCCAAGACCCCATCACTACATTCAATATTTCGAATCTGGGCAAATGGTATGCTTTCTCCGTCAAGAAGCGAAGGGTCATAATTGAAAAGAACCCTTAATACCTGATAAATATAATCCTCGGTAGCGTTAAACACATTCTGAAGGACTGATTGTGATAAAAAGTTGATGTACATTTGCTTTGTGTAAGGTCGTCCATTTATAAGGTCCTCAATTATCTTCCTTCCCGCAAATGATACGGGAAGATCTATACTTTCCTCAACAACTCCATGTGTATCTTCACCTTTGATAATGTATCTCAGCTGATTGCCAGGAAGTTCTTCTGATATAACCTGCACAGAATCATCATTAATTAAATTTGTAATTTCTGAAGGGAGTGATTTATGATGCGCATTTATATACTCTTTAAATTCGATGTCTATTTTCGCAGCAATCAATAATTTCGTAGCCTCGTGAATTCGTGCAGTTTCCCTAGCAGTTTTTGACTCTGAAACGAGCTTCGAATGATTTTCGCGTAAAAATTCACTTAGTGCATTCAATGTATCAATATAATCCTGCAATACTCTATAAAACATAATCTCTCCCTGTACACAAAAAATGCCACCCATTTGGGTGGCATTTACCTACTTTATATTATCGATTCTGAATATTCTCCATGATATCCTCCTCATTTTCCTACATGGCAGTATTCTAACATGCAACAAGAAAACTGGCAATCACATTGAATGACCTTAGTCATCAGCCTTAGTAATTGCTGAGTCAACCTTTACCCCTGGGCCCATAGTAGCTGAAAGCGAAATCGACTTAATGTACTTACCCTTTGCCGATGAAGGCTTTACGCGCAAGATTTCTGTCAGAAGCGCCATATAGTTATCTAGTAACTGCTGCTCTGTAAAGGACGCGCGGCCAATCGGCACATGTGCAATACCAAATTTGTCTGCACGATATTCTACGCGACCAGCCTTGAGCTCTTCAACAATGCGGGCTACATCGTTAGTAACCGTGCCCAGCTTCGGATTAGGCATAAGATTGCGAGGTCCTAGCTGCTTACCTAGACGACCCACCTTTGCCATCTGATCAGGAGTAGCTACCGCTGCATCAAAGTCAAACCAGCCACCTTGAATCTTAGTTACAAGGTCATCACTGCCTACGACATCAGCACCCGCAGCCTCTGCTTCTTTCGCAGCATCGCCTTCTGCAAAGACGACCACACGAACGGTTTTCCCTGTTCCGTGAGGTAGTGAAATCGAGCCTCTAACCTGCTGATCAGCCTGACGGGTATCAATACTCAGGCGAAAATGAGCTTCGATAGTTTCATCAAACTTTGCAGTTGCAGTCTCTTTTACAAGGGCTGTCGCCTCTTTTGGGTGATACAGCTTGTCCTCATCCACTTTTGCCTTTGCGGCGATAAATTTCTTTCCTGCCATAATCGTACTTCCTTTCGTGGTACTTACGATAGACTCACCGTATGTGGTCTATCTCCCAGCTTCTTAACACTAGCCTTACTCTACGACAATTCCCATCGAACGTGCTGTTCCTGCAATAATCTTTGCAGCAGCATCGATATCATTTGCGTTCAGGTCTTCCATTTTGTTCTCTGCAATTTCACGCACCTGATCCCAGGTCACTGTTGCAACCTTGTCAGTATGCGGTACTCCTGACCCCTTTTCGATGCCAGCAGCTTTTTTCAATTGAACCGCAGCTGGTGGAGTCTTGATGATGTAAGTAAAAGAACGGTCTTCGTATACCGTAATCTCTACTGGCAGAATAGTGCCCTGCCTGTCAGCAGTATCAGCATTAAACGCTTGGCAGAACTGCATGATGTTTACTTGCTGTGCACCTAGTGCCGGTCCTACCGGAGGGGCAGGATTAGCCTGTCCACCAGGAATCTGCAACTTAATAAATCCAACTACTTTTTTCGCCATTATTAAAACCTTTACTCTGTCCTAAATCCTAGATGAGAAGCTTGCTGCATCCTACAGCGCACCTAGCATTTATAATACCCTACCTGTTAAGGAGTGCTCCTATATTGTTTCTACGGAAGCAAACTCTAGTTCAATAGGAGTCTCGCGTCCAAAGAGTGTTACTGTTACACGCATAGTTCCCTTATCGACATTGATATCAGTAATCGTTGCATCAAAGTCAGTAAAGGCACCATCCTTAATGCGCACTGTTTGCCCAACAGCATAGTTGGTAACAGCCTGAGGAACCTTTTTCTTTGTCTTGCCCATCATATTGCTATACTCTTCACGTGACAGGGCTGTTGGGTTATTTTGTGAGCCGATGAAGCCTGTAACACCTGGGGTGTTACGAATCACATACCAGGTTTCATCATTAAGAATCATGCGAACAAGAAGATAACCAGGATAGAGTTTTTTCTCTTCCTCTTTACCTGTTTCGCGGTTAATTACAACCTCAGTAGGAATCTCTACGGCAAAAATCTGATCCTCGAGTCCCATAGTCGAGACACGATGCTCAATCGCTGCCTTTACCTTAGCTTCGTGACCGGAATAGCTATGAACGACATACCACTTTTTAGACATGTTATTCTTCCGCCCCGTCAGCATCATCAGGATTATCTTGGTCAGTTAAATCGGTTTCGAGCTCAATCTCTGCTCCACCGTCACCAGTAACGATGCCTTCTTCAGTTGCGTCTCCTTCGCCTAAACCAAGCGAATCTAGATCAATCTCGACAGGAATCTCGTTGTTGATGGGCTCTCTCTCAGTTTCAGTAAGATTATTAAGAGCAATGATTCCTTCACTTGATCCCCAGTCAACGGTAGCTGTAAAGACTGCGAAAAAGAGTAGCGTCACGACAACAACACCCACCAAGTAAACTACCTTTTCACGCGTCGGCCAAGTTACGCGCTTTAATTCCGCACGCACCTCTACCAAATAGGTGAAAAGCTTACTAAAGATATTCGGCTTCTTTTCGGTGACAGGGCCACCCTTTTTTGCGCCCTTATCGGCCTTTTTATCAGCATCTTTGCCGGCCTTGATGTTCTGCTTCTTTGACTGGTCCTTCTTAGGGGCAGTCTTTTTTGCAGTATCATTCTTTTTCTTGTCTTTTGCCATAATTGCTTCCTTGTTTATAGTCTTGCCTTGGCGTTGTCTTGCGCTTAAGACAGTCAAACTACCCTAACTATCCCTCGCTTATATTCCTTCTCGAAGTACATCGAGTAATATGCAAAGTCAAAAACAACAGCAGATTGAATACTGGCAGGCCAGGAGGGACTCGAACCCCCATCATCCGGTTTTGGAGACCGGCGCTCTAGCCAATTGGAGCTACTGGCCTATGCCTAACATGCTGTTGCTACTACAGGTGTTACGGAACACACGGAACAACTCGCTAGTCTATTCTAGCGAGTTTCCTTGTGTAGCGTATGCTTCCTATCCCACTTGCAGTATTTCTTAAATTCAATACGCTCTGGGTTATTCTGCTTGCTCTTTTTAGTTGTATAGTTGCGGCGCTTACATTCCGTACACGCCAGCGTTACCAATGTTCTCATTATATAGCCTTTCAGGTAAAGCCGAAGCTGTTCCCACCCCAAAACTGAAGTGGGAACAGCTCTGCTTAATCAGTAACAAGCAAACTTACTTGATGATCTTTGTTACACGCCCTGAACCTACGGTACGTCCACCCTCACGGATAGCGAAGCGTAGTCCTTCTTCCATAGCGATTGGTGAGATCAGTTCACCGCGAACAACAACGTTGTCCCCTGGCATAACCATCTCTACACCTTCTGGAAGGTGAGCAATACCTGTCACATCAGTTGTACGGAAGTAGAACTGTGGACGGTAACCATCGAAGAATGGAGTATGACGTCCACCTTCTTCTTTGGTCAGTACGTAAACTTGACCTTCGAATTCTGTGTGAGGAGTAACGGTACCTGGCTTACAAAGAACCTGGCCACGCTCTACTTCTTCACGCTTTGTTCCACGTAGTAGTACACCTACGTTCTCACCAGCTTCTGCACGGTCTAGAATCTTGCGGAACATTTCTACACCAGTAACGGTAGTTTTTGCAGTCGGGCGAATACCAACGATTTCTACTTCGTCGCCAGTTTCAACAACACCGCGCTCAACACGACCAGTTACTACAGTACCGCGACCAGTGATGGTGAATACGTCTTCGATAGCCATAAGGAATGGCTTATCTGTTTCACGCTCTGGCAGTGGGATATAGCTGTCAACCTGATCCATTAGTTCGTCAATCTTTGCGGTCCACTCATTGTCACCATCAGCTTCAAGTGACTTCAGTGCTGAACCCTTAACGATTGGTGTGTCGTCTCCTGGGAATTCGTTGTCGCTTAGTAGCTCACGAACTTCCATTTCAACTAGCTCGATAAGTTCTTCGTCGTCAACCATGTCGCACTTGTTTAGGAATACAACGATGTATGGTACACCTACCTGGCGAGCAAGTAGAATGTGCTCACGAGTTTGCGCCATAGGACCATCAGTTGCTGCGATTACAAGAATCGCACCGTCCATCTGAGCAGCACCCGTAATCATGTTCTTTACGTAGTCGGCGTGTCCTGGGCAGTCAACATGTGCATAGTGACGTGTTGGAGTTTCATACTCTACGTGTGAAATCGCGATAGTGATACCACGCTCACGCTCTTCAGGAGCCTTATCGATATCCTCAAAAGCAGTAAAGTCTGCAAGTCCCTTGTCAGCCTGACGCTTTGTGATTGCAGCGGTTAGCGTAGTCTTACCATGGTCTACGTGACCGATAGTACCTACGTTAACATGCGGCTTAGTACGCTCAAACTTCTCTTTTGCCATTGCTTTGTCCCTCCTTTTGGGATCTTGGTGGACGAGTATGTCCAGAACCTTCAATGGGCTCCTTTAAATTAATGGACTAACTCCTCCGATAACTACTTACCTTCAATCAAACATACTTTTCTTATATAGTGCCCAACATACAAGCTTTGACGTGTTGTCAGTTCTTGTATATATGGTGCCCATTAAGGCGCTTTGCCTTAACAAATAAGTAATGGTAGCGGTGACAGGATTTGAACCAGTGACCTCACGGGTATGAACCGTGCGCTCTCACCAACTGAGCTACACCGCCTTGTGTGGAGCCTGTAACGAGATTTGAACTCGTGACCTCTTCCTTACCAAGGAAGTGCTCTGCCCCTGAGCTATACAGGCATGGTGGTGGCTGTTGGATTTGAACCAACGTAGGCATAGCCAATGGGTTTACAGCCCATCCCCTTTAGCCACTCGGGCAAGCCACCACGTATCTTGCATAATCTTGCTATACAACTGTCAAGCTTCAGAGTACTTTCGCCCGCATGACGCGCGCGGAAAACTAGTACCTATTTCGGTACGAGCATAACGAGTTTAGAGGGAAACTTAACACATGTCAACCTGCGGACACGCCACCGCGCGTATCTAGATTAAACGCAAGGCATAGACACCCAAAACAATCAAAGGGAAATTGCACGGGCAATGATTAGACCGATAGTGACAAAACTAATCAAAGTCTCTAGCCCAACCATGATTTTAGACATGCGCGAATAAGGTGTAGCCGCTGCAGGTGCAAAAGAAGTTGCGGTAGATATCGAAGTATACAGATAATCGGTAAAACCTGGAATCCAATCCTTGGGAGCAAGATGCCCATCTGAGTCCTCTTGCTGAGGGAAGACAAAGTCAGGATAAGTTTCTTTTTCGCCACCTTTAAAAATACTGGGCCTGCCCAGAGAGCGCATTTCTGGACCCCCTGCATCGAGCTCCCAGTAAGCTAAGGCAAAAATTCCCACGTTTACTATCCACAGGGCTGCACCTGCCATCAATAGTTCATGCGCCACTGTAACTGTTTGAGGATTGAGCATGTCAGAGATGAACCATGCCATGCAGGCGACGTTTACCAGTGAAAGCCAAGCAATCCCTGTAATCGAAAGAACTCGTGCACCTTTTGTCAATGCATCATGAGCTTCAGGGTAGGCAAAAATCGAAAGAAGTAGAAGTACTGCTGTGATTAATGGTAGAAGCCACACAAAGCCTCCCCCAATAAAACCAACGGCATTAGCAATGAATACTTGGCCTACTGTGATTACCACAACCGTAAGAAAAGGGCCTAATCGTGTATTAAAGTAAGACTTGATGCCTGCAAGTCGCAAATTCATTATCCTTACCCCCTACACATTAGTCGCCATTTCAGCTATACTACTTCACTGCTCTTGTTTTTTGAGCGTTTCTCACAAGAGCCGATGTGGCGCAATTGGCAGCGCAATTGATTTGTAATCAATAGGTTACCGGTTCGAGTCCGGTCATCGGCTCCACTTTTCATCCCCAGAGACCTAAAGTAACCTTCACAAGAATTGGTCTCCTACAAACTTATTCCCCGTCGTACAAAATAGTTCCTTCTATGGAAAACATCACAGATCTCACAGGTATGTCTTTTCCGCTCATCTTCACTGCTCGCCTTACGGCACGCTCTATCCCGTCACAGCAAGGGACTTCTATACGGGTTACGGTGATAGAGGCAAGATTATTGTTCGCAAAAATCTCTGACAGCTTTTCAGTATAGTCACCTTCATCTAGTTTAGGGCAACCTATAATACGCGTCTTTCCCTCTGCATACTCCTGTTGAAATTTTGGGTACGTGTAAGCACTGCAGTCTGCTGCTATAAGCAAATCTGCACCATCGAAATAGTCTGCCACGATGGGTACAAGTTTTATTTGCAGCGGCCACTGCATTACTGTGTTGCCACCTATGACACCAGGGCACCCTCCCACTGGACTTGATTCCAGGCTACTCCCTGCAGCTTCCTTATCTGCATAATGCGCAGTATTACCCGCAGGGGAAACATCCTTTTCAATAAAGGTAATCGCATCTGCCAGACAAACAGGCATACAAAGGCCTAGACCATCACAATGGTCTTCACGCATAAGTTTTGCTTTTCCATTTTCAAAGCCAATGGCACTCTCACGGCAAGCTAAAACACATTGTCCGCAACCTGTACACTTTGCCTCATCTATTTGGATGACTTTTCTTAACATTAAAACGGTGCTCCTTTTTAAATCCTTTTTAAACTAACTTATATCCGGAATAAGACCTGTCACGGATTCGTTCGCAGGCAAAGGGGTGCTTCTTGCGGGTATTCCTGTCAGACGCACCTCATCAGGATAGCCTTTGGTAACTACCGCTCCTGCGGCAATCAGGACATGCTCCCCCACTTTAACGTTAGGGATCAGCGTGGCGTTGGCACTCACGAAAGAGTGTGCTCCCACACGGACATTTCCGCAAAGAACTGCTGCTGGAGCAATAAAGGCGTGGGAACCTATCACACAGTCATGCTCAACTATTGCTGCCGTATTAACGATGACGTTCTCTCCCACAGAGGCATCAGAATTCACCACCACCTGCGCAGCGATAAAACTGCCAGGTGCTATATAGGCTGATTCACTAACAATCGCTGTTGGGTGAATTACACTCGCAGGCGTAAGTCCTGCTGCTATAGCATGGGAATACTCCGCTGCCCGAATCGTGTTGTCCCCAATCGCGATAATGAAGTGTGGCTCTTCGAAATCGTTACCCGCAAGTGCCTTTTCAAGTGAATTGTAGACAGGAATATCATTGATAGACTCATCGGGCGGATTACTATCCACAAAAGCAAAAATATCTATTCCTGCTGCATCTGCAGCACTGGCGACGACACGACCGTGACCGCCTGCTCCAATAATCAATAAGCGCATGCTGAAGCCCCTTTCTTGCCCTACTGGATGATGCTGTTGACTGACACCTTAGACCCAAAGAGCTTAGAAAATTTTAGCACACTAGCTAGACTAATTAAGGGGCATCTGCTCAATCGTTTTACGCCTGCGAGCCATCAGAAGTGCCACAATCAACAGAGCGACCAAAGCCAGGATAAAGAAGTACCCGTTAGCTATGACAAGCCCAGCAGGTGGTGAAAATTGATGAGTGTTAGTAAAGTCAGCAGCATTTCTGCCAGCATCTGTCAGCGTCCTGTCTTCACTACCAAGCGAAGTTCCTGGTGTGCCCACGACAGAATGTATCCTACTTCCCCCCGCATAGACATTCACTGAAGGTGCAAAGTCTGCATGTGCCGCTTCTACTACATTAAAGGTAGTGCCTGCAGGAAGTGTTGGGATTACCAGCTTCTCACCATGTGCCAACTGGAAGCTGAGGGTGAATGCGCTACCATCCCCCACAATAGCAACTGTTCTACTTACTGGATTACCTGCGTGATCTACAATACGGGGAACAAAAAGATGGGGAGGCACACCTGCAGGGTCACCACTTTCCCCGCCAAGGGCAGTATCTGTGATTGGAGCTAAGACGTGCGCTCTTAGCGTAAGGGTGAACTCGAAGAGTGTTGAAAGATCAGCGAATTCTCCTAGCGTGCTCTTACTCACTTCAAGGGCATTGTTGTTAGGATCAACGGTACTTCCCACAATCCTTCTATATGAATTGAGAAAGTCAATACCATCATCTATTTTCTCCCCCGCTGTCCAGCTACCTTCTGCGTAGCTCAGCTCATGTATAGCAATGAATTCTAGACCGTCATATGTTACCCATGCTCTTATTTGAAAGCGTGTGCTGTCATAGGTCATATAAGAGGGTGAAGCAGTCCCGGATGACCCTGCTACCTCATACACGTCCCACACGAATACTCCTGCACTAGGGAAAGACAGATTGTCAAGAAGCGCCCAGAGATCTAGTTCACCTACAAGGGTGATTGTTCCTGACGCTGTCGTTGCTTCACTTGCATCAAGTCCTATGGTCTGCGGACCTGCTATAAGATTTTCGAATTCTGAGGTTGGTCTAGACTCTACAGTAGGATTATCGTCTAACGCTACTTGCCTTGGAACAAAGTTAAAATCAAAGCTAGGGCTGGGTATTGTCGTTCCTTCTGGCACTTCTAGAGTTTTTGTGAACAGCCCACTTTGAGCCATGGGTGCTGTTCTGAAGATGTGCGCATAGGATCCTGTCATGGCTCCACCTGTCACCGCAACAAAGCCAGAGATTGCTATAGTGTAAGTTGTTGAATGCTCTATGTGTTCTGTAGGCATGGGCAAAGTAAGCACTGTTCTGCTGTCGTTCCAAACACCCACGGACGGATAGTCAAAGGTCCAGGAAAGGCCTTCTCCTGTCATGTGGATAGTTCTTCCGTTCCCTGAAGCAACCGGTTCACTGAAAGTAATTGTTATGAGTCCAGTGTCCACGGGGACCCTGTTACCCGCTGGCGCTACTGACACAACCGAGAGAGGGGCTGGTGCTGTCGTAAAGCTCCAGGTGTGTGGATACATCTCATTAGTTCCTCGCACACCAAACTGCGCATCAATGAAGCCTTCTACTGTTGCTGTATGCAATGTATCAAAGGCAGTTAAGTTAAATGGTGCTGTAAAGACTGAGTTTGGAATTTCAGTACCCTCAGGCAATGCTCCTGGATGCGTTCCTCCAGACCATACGCCCGCTGACACATCTACAGTGGCTCCGTTATCTAAAGTTATAGCACCTAAGGACGCAACATCTGTCCTCATTTCTCTATCAAAGCGAATTGTAATGGTTTCTGTATCAAGAGATACATTTACTGCATTATTATTAGGCGCTGTCGCGTCATTGGAAGGGTTCCGGGTGCTTGCGTTAGCGGGAGCTGCGGAGGCTGCTATCCTCCATGGAGTTGTTCCCCAGGTCCATGCTGCCCCATTAGTATCTACCGCGAGTGAACCCTGCTCAATAAGAGACGCTGATAGCCAAGCAGTCGCCCCTGTTGTTATTTGTTGAGGGGTAGAGTGACTGCTAGGAACAGTACTACCTAGACCAAGTTGGCCTCGAGTATTGGATCCCCAGGACCAAAGATTACCGTTCGCATCAATTGCTAGCACATGATTTGCTGCCCCAGGATTACTTGATGCAAAGACTGACTGCCACAGAGCAGCACCTTCAGTAATCTGAACGGGGGAAATCTGATTGGGCCCAGTCCCTATGCCAAGTCTTCCGCCTGCATTATTCCCCCATGCCCACAAAGTTCCGTCAGTCCCCACTGCATAAGATGCATGATCATTTGCAGCAACTGACAGCCAAGACGATGCCCCTGTCGTTATTCGCTGGGGAGTATTGCGACTAACCGCGGAGGTCAAACCAAGTCCTAATTGCCCTTGAACGCCAAGTGCGTTGTCATTGCGCCCATTGCCACCCCACGACCAGAGGTTACCGTCTATATCAATTGCAAGTGAATGATTCACTCCAGCAGAAGCTGCTTTCCACTGAGCAGCGCCTGCAGTTATCTGGGTAGGGGTTTGAGATACGAGACCATTCGTTCCTTGCCCAGCTTCTCCGCGGGCATTGCTGCCCCACGACCAAAGGGTTCCGTCAGTTGCAATCGCTAAAACATGATTCCCTCCCGTAGAGAGCGATTGCCAAGAATCAGCTCCCCCTGTTATTTGTTGAGGGATAGTTTGTCTTTCCCATGTCCCAAGAGCTAAGGGGCCACTCCCCCATGACCAGAGGGTTCCGTCAGTTGCAATCGCAAATGAGGCATACGTTCCTGCAGCTACATAGCTCCATGACGTCACATCAGGAACTTTTATTTGTGAAGGAACGTTGCGATCAATAGTGTCCCCAAGACCAAGTTGCCCTAAAGGATTACGACCCCACGACCAAAGTGTTCCATCGTCTCTAAGTGCCAAATTGTGCCAACGTCCTGATGCAGCCTGAATTACTCTTTGCTCATCAGCATTAAGAGCCGCCGAGCCCTCCTCAATGAAAAGAGGTTGAACAGTTGCTTGGTCTTCGCCTGTAAGTGATTGTTGAATCTGGGCGACAAATGACCGAACTGCATCTGGACTAGCTACTGCAAAGACAGGCAGAGCCAATAGAAGGATTGCCGCAAAAACTATAAGAGTTTTCTTACGCGCAGAAAGCGTCCCCTTCTTCACTTTCTGAGAAGGAAAAGGCCTCTTGATCATGATAAAACACCCCACTGATTGAAATTATATATTGTGCACCACACTGAATACGTCATAAAAAATGTATCGTATTCACACTATTCAAATATACAGTATTTTAGTATCATTTGCAACAGAAGTCCACGAAAACACAACTGTCAATTGAGTTGACAGTTCAAATTACCATCCATACGGCATGACTAGCTTCTACGGCTAGTCTAGCGAATATTCTATAAACAGGACTTGCGCCTGGGTTAGTTAGAATTTACCCATGGTTGCTGCGATTACTGCTTTAATCGTATGCAAGCGATTTTCCGCTTGATCAAATACCAGTGACTGCGGACTACGGAACACCTCATCGCTTACTTCCATTGCCGTAAGTCCAAACTGTTCTTCAATCATTCTGCCGTACTGAGTCTGAGTATCATGGAAAGCAGGTAAACAGTGCAAGAAGATAGTTGTGTCCTTACCTGTCTTTGCCATCATTTCAGCGTTTACCTGGTAGGGTTTTAACAGTTCAATACGGCTAGCGAACTGATCCTCTTCCCCCATGGATACCCACACGTCAGTATAAAGAACATCGGCATCTTTTACTGCAAGGTCAACATCTGAAGTGACAAGCACTGAGCCACCACCCTCTGTAGCAGCGATTTCTTCCGCTAGGCTTATAACCCAGGGTTCTGGATGTAGGCTATCTGGAGCGCAGATACGAATATTCAATCCCAATTTTGCCCCTGTGACCAGAAGTGAATTCGCCATGTTATTACGTCCATCACCACAATAGGTAAAGGTAATATCTTCCAAACGACCAAAGCGCTCTTTAACCGTAAGGAAGTCTGCAAGCATCTGTGTCGGATGCCACTGGTCAGTTAAGCCATTCCACACGGGTACACCTGCATGTTGTGCAAGTTCTTCTGCGTCGCTTTGCTTAAAACCGCGGAACTGTATGCCATCAAACATGCGTCCAAGTACCTTCGCAGTATCTTCAATAGACTCTTTTTTACCTAATTGCACATCTGCTGCGCCCAAAAATTCAGCGTGACCTCCCAAATCAATGGTAGCCACCACAAAAGCACAGCGTGTACGCGTTGAAGATTTTTCGAAAAGCAGTGCTACATTCATGCCCTTGCAGTAGTGATGAGGCACACCCTCTTTCTTCATTGTCTTAAGTTCTGCAGAGAAGTCTATCAGTGCAAGAAGCTCCTCTTTAGAGAAGTCCTTCTCTGCTAAAAAGCTGCGTCCTTTAAAATCCTTACGTACATCAACCATGATAGACCCCTTTCAATAAGCTATCGGTTATCCCTATTTATGGCTCAAGACTCTCGCTAACATTATCATTAGCATGCTCATTCATATCAAAGGCTTCACTCACCCCAGAAGCGCCTACAGGTTCCCATCTGGCAAATAAGTGCATATTTGCTGCAATCGGGGTGCCCACAGAGACCTCTACTCCACCTGCTGCGGCAGTAAACCATCCCACGAAAGAGTGGCCATCTTTAGGTGGTGGAACTACAGCAGGCATGGCTGCCCCATGGGTGACTTCTATAGGCCCAACTGAACCAACACCCATCGAGTCAAAAGTTATCGTATGTATGACAGGATTAGCACTCCACCTAGCATGAAGTGTCCTATTTGAAGTCACCACCGTATTTGCATGCACCTGTGTGCCGCCGCTCGCTGCACTGAACCACCCCTGGAACGTATATCCTGTTCTGGTCGGAGTAGGAAGGGCACCTATTGTTCGTCCATTTTGAACAGTCCTATTGGCGACGTGAGTTCCCCCATGACTATTGAAACTGACTGTATGCTGTTGTGCGGCGCGTCTTACTGTAATCGTGTAGGTGCGTATCCTTGTAGGTGAAGCTGCTACGTCACTAAACGCCCCTCTGAATTGGAACTGTACTCTTCGCTCTCCGCCATGGGGAACACTAAGGGTCCGGTTCAGGTTGGCCCGTGAAAAGTTTGACCACCCTTCCCACGATGTTCCGTTAAAGACACGTACGCGCATTTGAGTATTCACATGCGCTCTACTCATGCTGATATTTGCGTTTGTTTGATTCTGATTCAAGTTCAAAGTGTACTGTTGAACAGACCTGTTAAAGGTTCTGTGAGTCCAAGTTCCAGAGCTTGCTCGCAAACCAGATGCAAAGGTATTAGGAGACGCACGTCTTAAATGCACCACGTATTCTCGAATGTTGTTATTGCGATCACGCACCTGAAAGCGCAGTCTACGTTCTTGACCTTGGTTAATATTTATCGTAATACGATTATTAGCAGCATTGCCACTGCGCCAACCAGACCAGCCTCCATTGGTCCAATTCAGGTTAGCTTGCCTATTTTCTGCACGGTGACGAATAACCTGCTGATTGTTCCCGCGTGTCGGCTGAATTACGACACGTCCCATATTTTCACGCACATTGACGACATACCCACAACGTGTAGGTGCAAAGCTTTGCGTAAAGCCAGCCCCATTAGTGAGTACTCGAAGGTTACGCAATTGATTATGCGCAGTATTGCTTATCCTTGCATGATTCATATAGGTTGGGGCAGGACCTGCCCCCAAGAATTCCTCTAAGGTTACTCCCCTACGCCTGATTTCAGCTGCATTCTGAATACCAACATAACGCAAGTGCCAAGGCTCATGTGCAAATCCTGTAATGTGCTCCCTGCCAGCTGGATATCTAACAATAAAACCAAACCTGTGAGCATTATTGGCAACCCAGCGCGTTTCTCTGGCCCCTGTTAGTAGCTGACCATTGGTGTGCAGCAAATCAAAAGCCAGCCCAGACTGATGTTCTGAATGACCTGGCCTTGCCACCCAGCGCTCGGCCTCTCTGACACCCACGCGACGTACTTGATTATTAAATAAAGTCTGCTGTCTTTCCCAGCTTCTGAAGCCGCTTGTAGCAGTGTTAACATTAAGACCTTGAGACTTGGCCTCCCGTATTAATTGATTCACCTGCGAAAGTGCCCTTGAATTATTCCCAGGAGCATAATTTCTAGGCAAGGGATGATGCTTATTTACAAGCAGAATCCCCCTTATACGTGTCCCTGCAGCTATAGCTTCTGACGCGCCTAGAGCAGGCATAGACAGAAGTAGCGCAACGAGGAAGGTTGCCAAAAGCCTTGCAGTAGTAGTCTGCCTTAAGTTCATACAGTCAAATATTCTCTTATAAATTCCTACAGAATACTGCCGCAGGGATTAGGGGCTTTCATGGGGGTCAATGCTGGCAGGTGCTTCGGGGTTTCAATACACTGCCTACGAAAAGGCTGACTCATGCATCTGGGGCCGCCTCTGCCACGTGACAGTTCTGACCCCGTGATTTCAATTACTTCTAAGCCATGCTGGCGCATTAATTCGTTTGATACATAGTTGCGCGAGTACGTTACCACTACACCCGGGGCAATAGCTAAGGTATTTGAACCATCATTCCATTGTTCGCGAGCAGCCACCAAAGGATCACCGCCGCCACAAGGGATCAAGTCAAGTTCGTCTACCCCTAAGACCGCCATGAGCGTTCCCCGCAAGTCATCATTGTGCGTGAAACGTAGTCCGCGTGGTGAGTCCGGATCTGCCTCTAGGGTATAAATGTTTAGTCCTCCATCATCATTTTGGATGGCAGGATGGATAGTGAACTGGTTGTAGTTAACCATGGTGAAAACAGTATCTAAGTGCATAAATGCACGCGTCTCTGGAATTTCTAGCGCCAGAACACGCTTGATGTGCTTTTGGCTTGCGAAAAGATTGCGTGCCAAGTTTTCGATTGCAGGTGCAGACGTACGTTGCGAAACGCCAATCGCAACAGTATCGGTGGTCAGGACAAGCTCATCCCCGCCCTCTATCCAATAGTGCTGATTACGATCTAGCCATACAGGTACATCGTGCGGAGCAAACTTTGGATGATATTTCAGTACGTACTTCATGAACAGCGATTCACGACGACGCGCCTGCGCGTACATGCGGTTCAGAGTCATTCCGTTTCCAATACTTGCTGCAGGATCGCGTGTAAAGTACAGGTTTGGCATAGGATCTAGATAGAAAGGGTAGCGTCTATCCATAAGATCTTGCAAGCCTTTAACCCCAGGGGCATCTAGTTCACATTTACGAATACCACACATGACTTCATCGATAAGCTTTGACGAAGGTAATGACAGAAGATACTCTCTGATGAAGTCTTCATAACCACCTACGGTATGTCCAGACTCCTCCAGAATATCAGTAACAAACTCGTCGCGAGCCATTGAATCTGCATCAAGGGCTTCAGCACTCAATTGTTCTAGATACAAAACTTCTGCGCCGTGATTGCGCAATACTTGCGCAAATTCATCATGTTCCTGCTGAGCCACAGGCAGCGCTGGAATGTCGTCGAAGAGCAAGCGCGCCATGTGTTCAGGCGTCAAATTCTCCAACTCGCGCCCTGGACGCTTTACCAGTACTGATTCGAGTTTACCAATTTCGGAATAAACACTAATAGGGTGCTTCAATGGTATCCCCTCTCTTTCTGCTTACCAGTATAACCTTTGCTATATATAAGAGAATTCTTATGGTCATTCTGTTAACTCAATTTGCTTCGCAGTTATGCAAAACGACCCTCTGCTGAATCGCAGAGGGTCGTTACTAGCTCATACTATAAACTTGTCCAATATTACACTCTAGCAACAAGAACATGCCGATCCCTGTCCGGGCTCTGGCAAAAAGCGAGGGCATCCAGGTCCCTGGTCACAACTCTCCCATGCACGACAACCTGCAGCATAACATTCACGCTGCTGAATCTGGCCCTGCGCAACAGCAACTGTGGCCACAGAAAGCGCGATGATTAGTGCCAAAGCCGCCACAATAAAAGCAAGTTTTTTATCATTCTTCATCTGCAAATACCTCTCTTACTTAACTCTTCATTATTGATAAGTCTTACCTATCGGCCTTCACGTACTACTATCTTTTAGTGACGCTATTAAGCTTACCGTCACGAACTTCATAAAGAATCTCAGCCCTATCAGACACTTCTGTGTTATGAGTAACAATCACAACGGTCTTACCTGTCGCATGAATCTTCAGCAACTGATCCAATACTTCTTCTTCTGACTTTGAGTCTAGGTTACCAGTAGGCTCATCCATAAGCAAGATTTCTGGATCGTTTGCCAGTGATCTTGCAATGGACACTCTTTGCTGTTGCCCACCAGAAAGTTCATTTGGTTTCGCATGTGCCTTATCTTCAAGACCTACTAACCGCAACAATTCCAACGCTTTTACACGCTGTTCCTTGCTATTGCCTGGTGCATTTTTGCTAAACATCATAGCGGTTTCGATGTTTTCGACTGCAGTAAGATTTTGCAGCAGATTAAAGAACTGAAAGACAAAGCCTATCTTACTTGCACGAAGTTCTGAAAGCTCATTATCGTTAAGGTCAGCAATTTTTATCCCGTCTATGACTACATCACCAGAGCTGGCACGGTCCAGTCCTCCAATCAGATGCATTAGGGTAGATTTCCCATGACCTGAAGGTCCAATGATGCAGGAAAAAGAACCTCTGGGAATTTCCATGCTAACCCCGCGAAGTGCATATGTTTCAATCTTTCCCTTTGTATAGGTCTTAACTAAGTCATGAGTCTTAATAATCGCTTCGTTTTCGCTGCCCTTCACGTTCTTGCTTGTATCGTTACTTATGCTGCTATTCATAACTAATCGCCTCCACAGGGGTTAGGTTTGATGCTTTCCATGCAGGATAGAGACCTGCAACAACGGCGATTGCTACCGACAGTCCAATGGCTATTACAATAGTCATAGGCTCAATGTTTGCCTCCAGCGAAGCACCCTTCATGATTTGATCAAATCCTGCCATGATAGTTGGTGCAGCGAACAGTGAAACAAGGGCACCAATGATTGATCCCAGTACGCCGCCCAGCAAACCGTAAATGGCAGACTCAAGCATAAATATTTTGAAAATATCAATCCTCTTGCTACCAATAGAGCGCAAAATACCAATTTCTCGACGACGCTCATAGATGGCTGTCATCATGGTGTTAATGATTCCGAAAGATGCGGCAATCAATGATATCGCTGCAACTGCCTGCAGGGTTACTTCAACAGAACCTAAAATTGCAAGTACCGACTCTAGCAATTGTTCATCAGAACTCACTGCAACATTTACACGGTCAAGGATTGCTGCTGTATAACTTTCTATCTCTTCTACATTTTCTACCTGAACTCCAATGTAAGAGATATTGTCATCAACTTCAAAGGCTTCTTGCACCACAGGAATAGGAAGATACACACCTAAGTCATCCAAATTGCCCACAGGTTCAAGAACACCAATAACAGGAAAGCCTTCACCGCGGATAGTTACTTCCTGTCCAACCCCTAAGTCAAATTGGTCAGCAATATCAGAACCTAAAACAACGGATCTATCTGTGTCGGTGCTGAAGTACTGACCGTCAGCCATTTCCCAGTTACTAAACTCCTGCATGGTTCCAACTTCAACACCAATTACGGCGACTGGAGTCATGTCAATCGCTGAAGCCTGCGTTAAATAAGGGGCAGCGAGGATGCCGTCAATAGAACGAATCTCGTCAAGAACAGAGATCGAAAGCGATGCAGGCAGGGGCTCCCCCGTAAAGATTGAAATCTGATCAAAGGTGCACCAATCAGTTGGGGTAACAATTAAGTTTGAACCCATTGCGTGTGCCTGATTGCGAATCTCTGCACGCATACCGCCACCTAGTGCAAGCAGAGCTACAAAAGCTGCCATGCCAATAGCAATACCGAGCAAAGTAAATATAAAGCGTCCTTTTCTGCGCGTAATATTACGCACAACTAGCTTAAAAGTATTCATATTAGTCCTTTTGAATTTCTAATGTACCGAGTAAAGCAGATAAGCAGATGCCCTAGTAAGTTCATTATTTGCCACACTCAAACCTAAGAGATCAGTCAAATAAAAGATTAGCTACTGCGGGAGCTGGTTCAAGATGTTATTGCCAACATCAAGATCAGTAACTTGGAAGGTTACCATGTCCCCCATATTGACGAATTCTCCCGTAAGTACAACATTATCCCCTGGGGTAATTGCAGGAAGTTGAGCTCCCGCATAGAGAGTAGGCATAATCCAAGCGCCACAAGAGCCATCCATACGGCCACAGATTAGAAGTTCATCAGTATCCATGACACCAAAAAGATTGGGATTTTCTGGTGAAAAGCTTGTAACAGTTCCGTTGATAGTGACCTCTCCCGCAAAAGCGAAAGGATCGTGCTGCACCTCGCCCACTGAGAGTCCGTCACTCCCACAGCCAAAGGCAAAGACTGCAACAGTTAGCATAAGTACAGCTAAAATAAGTAATTTTGACGACGATAGAATTTTTTTCATAAGGATTAGAACCTCCTGATACTGCACGGCATCAGACGAGATTACCATGCTTCGTTAACTGTCCGCCATTTATTATAGCTAACGCCAACAATAATTTCAAAGCAATGATAACTATTATTGCAATTTTTGCCCTTTATTTTATACGCAAAGAACTTAGACGACTCCCCTGAAGAAGTGTCCTTTAGTCACCGTGTCAGGACGCCTGGGTAATTCTGCCTCCCCTTCCCCTGCCATGGCTATAAGGTTCCTGCGGGCGCGAGCCACTTCCTTTGCTGCTTGTGTGTTGAGGGCATTCTCTACATCCAGGCGCAATGCTGCTACCCCTGAGTCAAGAAGCTCATCCATTGCAGCTGAAAGGTCTAGTGGCACCGAATTATATATATGGCTACGCCCAAAAGGATCAGTACTTATGGGAAAACAATATCCCTTTTTATCTCGCAAGGCATAATGGCGCTTGCGCCTATTGCAATCAAGACAGCTTTGAGTGCAGGGGTTATCCGAATCAGTTAACCCCTCCAGTATGCAGGCCTCAGTAATCATTACCTCTTGCTGACCAAAGAGAGCTGTCCCCAAGGGAACAGTACTCTGCTGAGAAATCATTGCAATTTGACGTCCGGAAAGTTCTGGTGACAACCAAATCCTTGTTGGAACGTAATTGCTTTGCAAGGCAAAAACTGTGTAGGTATTAGTCACATTGAGTGACCAATGTGCCTGCGCGGGAATGCCACGTTGTAAGCAGGTCTCCAATTGCCCCAAGGTCGAACACACAGCACTTCCGAAGCGCTCTGCAATACCGTAATAAGTATCAAGCTCACTGTCTTTAGCAACACGGGGCAAGACAGGCACAATACCTGAAATCTCTGAAGAGTCGCCTTCTGCTTCCCCTAATAACCAAGCATTAACATGCGCTTCGTTTGCACCGGCATTGAGAACAGCACGCGCTGCACTTAATGAACCCACAACTGCAACGATTTCTGGACTAAGACTGCGCTTCAACTTGCGCTTAGGAAGACTGTCACGCAATGCCTTGTTACGCGCCACGTTAATAGAGGCTTCCACACGGGGAATACTCGCGAAGAAGCGATGTGTTTCATAGTCTGAAATAGCCTCTCGACGCGCTTTGTGAAGGGTAGAGAAGCCCATTCCTGCCCCAGAATCCAACTTAAGCTCAAGCGAGTTCATTACATAGGGAGTATTGCCCAATCTGTTAAGGTGTGTCTTTACGTCCTCTTCTTCCAATGGCTTAGTGCGAGCCACTTCTACAGGACTCCCTTCAAAGCGACCTTTGTTGCCTTTTTCATCACTCACTTCAACAACAAGCACCTGTCCTGCCTCGATTATGGCTTCAAAATCTAGTCCCTGCTGGAAACTCTCTATCTTTTCAACGAACTTCTTGGCTTGAATATTGAGAGCTGACTGAGCCTGAGCAGTGGACTCGTTTTTGACACGGTGGTAATCTATCAATTCTTCACCGTGCTGATTAGTCAGATAACCAGAAGTTAAGGCTCTGTTAAAGGCATCTGTTAGTACCTGCCTTGAATCGTAAGGATTGCCTAAGTCATCGTGGCTAGCTTCTTCCCTGTCTTTGCCGCGCGCCTCATCCAGGGCAGTTCTGTATGCGCCTACGACTGCAGCTACATAGGCTGGCTTTTTCATTCTGCCTTCAATTTTTAAAGATGCAACCCCCACTGCCTTAAGGCGGTGAACGTAATCAATGCTGCTTATATCTTTTGGGGACAGCAAATAGGGGCCCTTCACCTCATGCACATCACTACGATGGTCAATAAGTTCATAAGGTAGTCTACAGGGCTGAGCACACATGCCTCTATTTGCACTACGGCGGCCCACAAGCGACGAAAACAGGCATTGCCCCGAATAAGACACGCATAATGCCCCGTGACCAAAGACCTCTACCTCGATGCCAACTTCACGCCCAACGGCAGCAAGTACCTCAATGTCTGAAAGTGACATTTCACGGCTTAAAGTTACACGCGCAACACCTAACTTCGCTAGTGCACGTAAACTATCCTGACTGTGAATATTCATCTGGGTTGAAGCGTGGATGCGTACCTGAGGCATACACTCGCGCAGACGGGCAATTAGCCCAAAATCCTGCACAATAATTGCATCGACTCCATCTTTCCAGGCGCTGGCAGCAAGCTCTATGGCTTGGTCAAACTCTGCCCCCAGAATCACTGTGTTTAAGGTTAAATAAACCTTTGCATCAAAAAGATGTGCAAGACGTACAAGATCAGCCAATTCTGACTGCTTGATATTCTGAGCCAGCCGACGAGCATTAAGCATGTCGGTTCCTAGAAAAATGGCATCTGCTCCACTACCAAGAGCTGCGTAAAAAGCATCTTTATTTCCAGCTGGTGCTAATAGTTCCATGTGAATCCTTCTATTCTTTCTGCGTTAGGCGTTAGCGCCTGGCTGCCATCCAAATACCGTGACAGCAGGTCTCATGATACTACGTTCTGCGCTTTGCAAGGCTTGAAAATGACGGATAGAACACAATGGTTGCCAGTCAGGTGCGAATATCAGAACTGGTCGGTATAATTCGAGAGTTAGTGTGTTTATTTACCAGTTAAGGAGCAATGCAACACGATGTCATCTAATGCTCGTAGAAGCCGTGCGCGCAATCGCCGCCGTTCGTCTCGAATTAATAAGATTGTCCTTGTCATTGTTTCCCTTATTTTAGGCATGATACTTAGTACTGCTGCTGCAATGGGATCGGTAGCTCTGGTTGCCTTGAGCTGGCTCGAAGACCTACCTGACTATACCAATCCAACATCTTTTGATACTTCACAGCCCACACGTGTCTATTCCGCTGATGGAGTTCTATTGGCGCGCTTTTTCCTAGAAAATCGTGAACCTATTTCCATTGATGATATGTCGCCCTACATTCTGGAGGCCATTGTAGCCGTAGAAGATGAACGCTTCTTCGAGCATGAAGGTGTTGACATGCAGGGTATTGCGCGCGCAACAGTAATGACTGCGCTAGGCTCACGTGAGGGTGGCTCGACCATTACACAGCAATATGTCCGCCAAACAGTGCTGCGCGATGAGGCAACCGATATGTCACTGCGCCGCAAATTGCGCGAAGCTTACCTTGCTATAGAAGTTGAAAATCACTTCAGTAAAGAAGAAATCCTCGAGATGTACTTAAACACAGTGTTTTTTGGGGCAGGAGCCCACGGGATTCAAATTGCCAGCTACACATACTTCGGTATTCCTGCAAGCGACCTAAATCTAGCACAAGCTGCAGCACTTGCTGGAATCCCTCAGCGCCCTAACGCACTTAATCCTTATAATAATCCTGAACTTACCCTACAAAGACGTGCACATGTACTGCACCGTATGTATGAAAATGAAAAGATTACCTATGAACAGCGTCACGAAGCTGAAGAGGCTCCTTTAGATTTGGACCGCATTGACAGTCCTGAGCATGGCATTTATGATGCAGGCTATTTTGTCACCCACATTCGTCGCGAATTGCAAAATAACTTCTCTGAGGCTGACGTTTTTGGTGGAGGGCTTGAGGTCCACACAACACTTGACACAAGAATGCAGCGAGTAGCAGAAACTGCCGTCTGGGACATGATTGGGAGTGACCCCAGCAACCCTGAAGGAGCTCTTGTCTCAATTGAGGTAGACACAGGACATGTTATCGCCATGGTTGGTGGACGTGACTTTGCAGCAGATAACTTCAACCTGGCAACGCAGGCTAGACGTCAACCTGGTAGTACCTTCAAGACCTTCGGTATGATTGCAGCCATTGAAAAAGGTATGTCGCCATCTTTTAGGCTTGACTCATCATCACCTGCCACTATCGGCTCAGGGGGCAATCGCTGGATTGTTAACAACGCCGAGGGACGTGGTCGCGGCATGATGTCGCTCAGCTCTACAATGGCTGCATCTATTAATACAGGAATGGCACGTCTTGCTTATGAGATTGGTGCGGACTCTATTGTGGATGTTGCTAACCGAATGGGTATCACTACAGAGCTACAACCCTTCCCTTCAATCGTATTAGGTGCACAAGGGGTCACCGTATATGAGATGGCGACTGCAGGGTCTACTCTTGCAGCGGGAGGCACCCAGCGAGACCCTGTTTCTATCACTGAGGTCATTGACCGCAATGGTGAAACCATTTTTGAATGGGAAGACACCACCTCTGAAGCCTTGACCCCAGAGGTATCCTGGGCATCTACACAGGTACTTATGGGAACAATTACAGGCGGAACAGGCTCGCGTGCGCGCGTATCCGGCTGGCAAGTTGCTGGAAAGACAGGGACAAGTCAGCAAAACCGTGATGTTTGGTTTATGGGCTATACCCCAGTATTATCAACTGCCGTTTGGGTAGGACACAAAGAGGAAAAAACCATCTTTTTAAATGGAAGTCGCGGCTTTGGGGGCACCATATCTGCTCCTATCTGGCGTGACTTCATGCAGGTTGCTTTACAAGAATATGAACCTAGACGCTTCGCTACAGCTGCGCCTCCACCTTTTAATAATGCGCAGTTTAACCTACCTACTACAAGCAGTGCGTCCGATGACGACTCAGACAGCAATCCAAGCCTTGCGGGTCTTACGCTTGCGCAAGCCCGTGCAATGCTCTCAGGCTTCGATGTCTCTACAACAGAGGCATACTCTGATACAGTCCCAGCGGGAAGAATCATTAGTGCAAGCTTTAGTGGGTCAAGTGTAACAATCACCATATCTAGAGGCCCCCGTCCAGGTGGTTCAGACAACAACGCGGACGCACCAGCAGCGCCACCGCCAGGTGCAACTACCCCACCACCAACAACCACTCCGCCACCGGCTCCACCGCCGGATACGTCAACTCCGACCTCTCCGACACCATAGCAAAAGCCGCTGGGATTTTCCCAGCGGCTTTCTTTTTGTCGTATAGAAGAGAAGGCTTACTATGCGAAAACGGAGCGTCTGAGCTGAGAGGATCTAGAGTAGGGCTAGTCTTTGTTCGTCCAGGCTGTAGACTTGCTTAGTCTTCTCCAGTTGAACTGCAATAGCCTTAGGGGAAGTCCCGCCTTCTGTTGAGCGTGCTTCAACTACCTTATCAATACGCAGCGCCGTCTCTACATCACGCCCAAAGCCCGCAAAGAAGCCTTGCAATTCATCGATACTCAAATCTTGCAGTGTGCGCCCTTGGCGTTCGCAGGATAATACAACACTTCCCACGATTTCATAAGCTTGCCTAAAGGGAAGGTGACACTTCTCAACCAGGTAATCTGCAAGATCTGTTGCTGCCATAAATCCGCCTGTAGATGCCTTTTCCATACGCTCTTCATTGGGGGTAAGGCCTGCGATCATTCCTGTCATCACCTTAACGCACTGCTCAATAGTGTCCATTGCATCAAAGGCAGGTTCTTTATCCTCCTGCATGTCCTTGTTGTACGCCAAAGGTAATCCCTTTAACGTAACCAATAGCGCATTAAGGTCCCCCACTACACGGCCAGTCTTACCCCGAATAAGCTCTGCAAAATCAGCGTTTTTCTTTTGCGGCATAATAGATGATCCCGTTGAATAGCGATCAGGCAATTGCAAAAATCCAAACTCTTCTGTTGTCCAAAGAATAAGCTCTTCTGATAGGCGTGAAAGGTGAACCTGACACACAGAAGCCGCATAAACTGCATCAAGCAAAAAATCACGATCACTCACAGCATCAAGAGCATTTATTGTCACTTTTGAAAAACCTAACTCGCGCGCAGTAAAGTCCCGGTCCAAGGGGTAACTAGTACCCGCCAGTGCAGCACTTCCCAGCGGACTATAATCGGCTGCTTCATATGCTGTCAAAAAGCGCTTAAAGTCACGTGCAAACATCTGACTGTAGGCTAGATAGTAATGCGCTAAGCTAATGGGCTGAGCTTTTTGCAAATGCGTATACCCCGGCACAGTTATCTCTATGCTGCGCTCTGCAAGTTCGACTAGGGTAAGGCGCAAAGCGTTAAGAGCACGAGCAATAGAGAGCGTGCGCTCCTTCATATAGAGTCGCGTATCAGTTGCAACTTGATCGTTCCTGCTACGCCCCGTATGTAACCGCGCGCCATCTTCTCCGATCAGACTAGTAAGAGCACGTTCAATAGCCATATGGACATCCTCGTCATCCAAAGACCATTCAAACTCGCCCACTTCTATCTGTTGGGCAATCTGACTCAAGCCCGATGTGATGGCATCAGCCTCATGCTGAGTCAAAACACCTTGGCGTGCAAGCATTTTGGCATGAGCAATAGACCCTGCTATGTCTTGGCGCCACATTCGCTTATCAATAGGCAATGAGGCACCAAAAGCTAACAGCTCTTCGCTGGGTATATCTGAGAAACGTCCGCTCCAGGCAGGCTTTTTATGATTCATGACCTACTTGAACTTTCGACCATACTTTGACCGGTAGACTGTAGAGCTCCATAAAGCCCTTTGCCGCCTTGTGATTGAATTGGTCCGAGCAATCGTAAGTTGCCAATCCATAGCAATAAAGCGAGTAGGGACTTGTCCTTCCTACTACCGCGCAATTCCCCCGGTAGAGTGATAAGCGAACCTCGCCCGTTACATAAGTCTGCGTATTTGCCACAAAGGCATCAATCGCTAATTTAAGCGGACTAAACCACATGCCTGAATACACCAGACGGGACCATTCTTGCTCTAATGTTAGCTTGTAATGCGAAAGGTCACGTTCTAAAGTTAACTCTTCTAGTGCCTTATGTGCAGTGATTAAAGTCATCATGCCAGGAGCCTCATAGACCTCACGAGACTTTACCCCAACAAGACGGTTCTCAACCATATCAATACGTCCAATACCGTGAGATCCCGCTATCAAATTGAGCTCAGTAAGAAGGTCTGCAAGCTTCATGTCTTTCCCGTTGAGGGCAGTCGGCAAGCCTCCTTCAAACTTTAAGGTAATAATTTCTTCATCAGGTGCCCCATCCCTTTTGGGGTCCTGTGTTAACGTAAAAACATCTTCTGGTGGCGCACTATTAGGGTCTTCCAGAATTCCGCATTCGATAGCACGGCCCACCATGTTGTCATCAATGGAATAAGGGGTACACTTTGTCGTTGGCACAGGAATATTAAACTTCTCTGCGTAATCCATCGCTGCCTCACGTGAAGTCAAGTCCCATTCACGCACGGGACCTAAAATGGTTATATTAGGATCAAGCGCAGCTATTGAAGTCTCGAAACGAACCTGATCATTGCCCTTGCCTGTGCAGCCATGAGCAACATAACTTGCCCCTTTTTCCTTAGCAGCTTTCACCAAGGCCTTTGAAATCAATGGCCTCGATAGGGCAGAAACCAGCGGATATTTATTCTCATACATTCCGTTTGCCATACAAGCCAAGGCAACATATTCATGGGCAAATTCATCCTTAACATCCAAGGCAAAAGATTCAATAGCACCTATGTGAAGCGCCTTTTCGACAAGTTCCTCAACAGTTTCATCTTGTTCTTGACCAACATCTACTAAACAGGCAATAACATCTAGATTATAGTTCTCGATAATCCATCTAATGCAGACAGAGGTATCAAGGCCTCCTGAATAAGCCAATATGCAGATTTCTTTAGACATGTTCACGACTCCTTAAGTAATAATGATTAAATGGCGATAATCAGTCATTATGAAATGACAAAACGCAACCCAGAAAGGGTTGCTACTTTAGGGGCAAGAGCCGCCGATACAGTCGACAAGCCCTTGCTAAATTCGTCGTGAAAAAACAGTGAATGGAACACATTCAGCACAATCTACGCTAGGTGCCTGTGTCCAATTAAGTGATACTATGCCCTCAAAGCTAAAAATCATGACCTCTCTATGACTTCCGGATACTTCCCATAAAGTAGAGCAATTCTTCTTCGACCATAATGGCCTTCTCTTCGTCTGAGCATACACAAAGTAATGTTGTATCCCCAGAGACAGTACCCAGTATACCATTGAGGTTAGCCTGATCAATTGCTGCTGCAACACCAGCAGCTGTTCCTCCCTGAGCATGCACCACGACCATATTTCCTGCCCTATCAACCTTTTCTACCAAATCGTGAACCATTCGCTGCAAGTGCTGATCCTCTGCAAGCACATAATGACCACCTGTTGACTTAGTAAGTTTTAACTCTTCAATGTCACGAGAGATAGTCGCCTGAGTACACTTAAATCCATGTTCCTGCAGAAATTCAACGATTTCATGCTGCGTTCTTATGCGCTCTCTACGCACAATATCGCGAATGACTTCCTGTCTTTGTATTCGTTTTTTCATGCTACTCCTCACCAAAAGTATGAAATACTGCATTCTTTGCACGCATACCCATGCAAGATTACAACAGTTGTGTCTTTTTTTGATTTTAGCACTAAAGCAAGGTTATGAATGAACCCTGTATCTTATGCGTAGAACTTTTCAGCTAGCGGTGAAATTTTCCATTAATTTTCCACACAATCTACTCATAAACCTAACTAGGCTCAAGCAATTCGCGGTACTCATCTCGCGGCAAAGCCTCACGCATTTGGTCACGATAGTCGTTGGAACCCGCTAAGGTCTCACGCATCATGACTACTGTCAGATAGCGACCTTTGTCAGTCAAGGTTAGTTCTTCATCGTTATCTGTGGCAAACGCTCCTGCCAATCGCATAAAGGTCATCTCCATGGGTAGACCCCTTGCAATATCTACCCCAAAACGATTGCGGAACTCCTGCTTATCTAAACGTAGGCCAAAAAGCTTTGTAGCAAAATAGTAGCGCATGTCAACGATTTTACTTTTTGTACCTTGCGTCGTACTGGCAATGGGCATCTTGCCTTGCGCGATACGCTCATGATACTCGCGCAGGCTAAAGGTGTTTGTGTAGTTTTGGCCACCCAGATACGACATTGCACCTGATCCAATACCCACATATTCTGGATAATCAACAATATATTCGTCAATAATCATGTCTTTTTCAGCACTGAAAGTCCAAGCACTTGACCCTACAAAGCCTGCACCATAGAGCTCGTCACAGACGATCTTATACATCTCGTACTCACGCTTAAAATCTACTTTTCCGATATCTTTTGCCATTTGCTTACGACGTAGTGGACTTGCAAGCAAAGGATAGAATGTCGTCTGATTACAGCCTGTTTGTTTAACTAAGTCTAGGTCACGCTGCAGGCTCTCAAAGCTCTGTGTAGGAAAATTGAAAATCATATCCACGTTAAAGGATGCGAACTTACCCTGTGTGCTTTGAACTGCTGCAAGAGTCTCTTCCGCGCTACCCGTTGTCTTGTAACGACTCATATACTGAAGTAAGTCATCGTCAAAGCTCTGGACTCCTACAGACAGGCGATCAACACGGGAAGAAAGTGCATCAAAAAGCTCATCACCCAGGTCGGTTGGGTTAGTCTCAGAAGAAACATCCTTAATGTCAGGAAAAAGTTCTTTAGCGTAATCTATGATGCCTGCAAGCTCATCAAGAAGTACTGTAGGGGTTCCACCACCAATATAGGTCGCGTCAAAACGATATCCTAGTTCTTTTACCATTTCTAGCTCACGGCGCAGCGACTTGAAGTATTCGCGCGTGCGATCCTCTTTATAGTAGAAGCGATTAAATGAGCAATATGTGCACAGCTGCTTACAAAAAGGGATGTGCATATACAGCATATAAGTTGTCTCAGGATTGGCTTTTGGCAAGGTGTCTGCGGTAGCCACCGTGTCGCCATTCAGATAATTACTGTTAAGTAGGCGTGTACCTACACGTAACATGCGTTCTGCGAGCATATTATTCTCCGCTATATTCTAAATCGAAGTCCGCCAGGACTTTTCGTGCGGCCTCTTCTCCCCCATCAATACAATTAGGAATACCTACACCGCGAAAACAGCCGCCAGCGCAGGCAAGTCCAGAGGTTGCAGCTGTGCGCTCCTCAATAGTCTCGACACGATCAAGGTGTCCTATTTTATACTGCGACATCCCCAGCGTCCAGCGATATAACCGTGCAAAAAGCGGCTGAACATTTTCAGGAAGTCCCATAACGTGACGAAGCTCATCTAGTACAACTTGAATTAATTCCTCATCAGGCAAATCCATGACAGCCTGATTTTTTGGGGTGCCTGCAAAGCCACGAATAAGCACACGTCCTTCGGGGGCACGGCCAGGCCACTTGGTGGAAGACCATGACGCAGCTAATAAGTCACGGTTCTCAACAGCAGGAACTAAGACACCAAACCCGTCACTGCGGTTGTCGCCCAGATCCTCTTCACGAAATGCAAAAGATATTGTGGACGAACTTACGTTAGGTATACCCTTATAGGCATCTGCAAGGACAGGGTCAAGACTCTGGGTAATCGCAGCACCTGCAAAAGATTCAGTTGCAATGATAACTGCATCGGCCTGAATAGTATCAGTCATAAATGATTGAGTGGTCTGGGCAGACTCCGCCAATTTTTCTGCAGCAATTTTGTCCTCATCAATAACACCGCAGAACACTGGTTGCGAACTATCTTGAGCTGCGCATGCGCATTGCGCGCTGCTATTGTCGAACTCTTCCTTGCCAGAGGGCAGTGCACCAATGCATCCGACAGTATGGTAAGGACTTGTCACTGAAGTTGGACAGAGCGCTACATGATAGCTGCCATCTGCTTCACGTGTAATGCTTTCAACCTTCACTCCTGTACGGATATTATGGGCAGTGTGCTGAGCCATAGCATCTGTCAATTCGTGCATACCTAATTTGTAGCTAGCAAAAACGGTATTTCCCCAGATATCTTTTTTCTTTGAACCAGATTTTTCTGCAGCGGCCTCTGCGGCTTTTGCCCTGCGTTTACGCGCTTCCTTACCCATGACAGTTCCGCGAATGACACTACCGTACTTCTCCTCAAGATCAAAGTACATGGGAAAATGAGCCTCTAGTGACATATCAGCAGGCTCTGATGCATGAACACCACCTAAGAAGGGTTCTGCAATATAGTCCAGAACCTCTTTTCCAAAACGACGCTCGATAAAGGAACCCATTGCCTCATCACGACGAGCCTTGCCCTTTCCACACTTAGACTGTCCTGTTTTTGACCAGTCACGGGGCGGAGTAGTCATCTCACGAATCATGTCCATCTTACCTTCTTCAGATAAGAGATCTGTTTCGAATAAAGGACCTAAGTCTGTGGGAACAAACATGACAAAACCTTCAGGCAATTCATGCATTTTTTCATCGCGGTAAATATATACTTTTTTCTTAGGATCATTGCTTGGAAGCCAGTCATTTTCACAGCCAAGCAAAGTCGTCATACGGCGACCTCCTGGCTTGAAAGCACTGAAGCAATCTGGGCCACCATCAATGATATAAGGTTCGCCTGTTTCGGGATCAAGGACAACTTCCCCTGCAACCTTACCCCCAACACGCTCATCACGTTCTAGCAGAGTATAGGTTATATCAAGTCCCGCCTGCTTGGCGCGCTCTAGATAATAGGCAGCAGCAAGCCCTGTAGCGCCTGCACCCACAATAACAATATGCTTAGCTTTGCTCATGACCCCGGTCTTCCTGGACCACGATGCTTTTCAACAGGGTCCGTATAGTCTATACCTACTTCACGCATGATTTTTCGTGCTGCTTCTTCACCACTCTCCATGCAATTGGGCACACCAACCCCTGTGTATGCAGCTCCACCGAGGCTTACCCCTGGCAAATCTTTCATGTAGTTATTAAGCGCTTCCATGCGATCATTGTGTCCTACAATGTACTGGGGCATCGCGCGCGGAAAACGAAAGACCTTTGCGTAAGTTGGCTTTGCCTCTGCTTTCATCCCCAGCAGATCAACATAGGTCTTGCGGCAAAGTTCAATTAGCTCATCATCAGGCAAATTGTGCGTACTATCATCACGTGCACCACCTACAAATCCGCGAATAAGAATTGATCCATCTGGCGCACGGCCTGCCCACTTTGAAGACATAAGCGATATGCCTGTGACTGCTTGCTTCTCGACACCAGGGGCCAGGATACCGTGCCAATTCTTATCGAAGGGCGCGTCGTTTTCACTCCAGGCCGTAATGATGGTCGCGCAGGATGAATGAGGAATATTGGACAATATTTCTGCAGCTTCTGGAGTAAGGTCTTCCAAAAGTTCACCTGCTACCCAGGCAGGAGCTGCTATTACCACCGCATCTGCAATTACCGCTTTTCCGGAAGAAGGCGAAGGGTGCCCTGTGGTTACTCCACTTGTGGTGCCTGCGTCTTCTGCGCTATGCAAGGGATTACCTGCCTTGTCGTAGCGAAGACCAGAATAACGTACGATGTCGACATCTGCTTCTTCACTTATCGTAAGCTCATAACGACCATCTGATGTGTGGCGCATAGCTGTTACTGGTGTATTAAGTTTAAGATTTTTCTTTCCTATGGCCTTTGCCATAGAGCTTGTATAGTCATCTAACCCCTGCTTGCTTGAACTAAAGAAGGTCGGGGCAGGCCTTTTTGGTTTTCCTGATGTGTCCGACTGTTGCACGTGCCTCTTTTTCATGCCTTCTATCATTTTGCGCTGAGCAAGAAAACCCAAAATGAGGGAGCCATACTTTTCCTCCATCTCGAGTAGCATAGGATAGGTACCCAACGTTGACATGGTGTCTGGATCTGAGCCGTTTATGCCCCCCGTAAGGGGTTCGGCAAGACGCTCATAGCACTCATTGCCTAAACGGCGGCGCACAAGTGACCCAATACTCTCATCTTCTTCTGGAGCACGCTTCCTGCGTGGCATAATTATGTCTAGTGCCATACGAAACTTTGCCGGCCACGAATAGAGCTTAGTCGTTGCCATGGGTAAAATCTTTGTTGGGGCAAACATCATAATGCCATCAGGCAAGGGGACGAGCTTACCGTCTTTTACGATGAAAGTCTGCTTCTTTGACTCGTCTGTTCCAATTAATTCGCTTTCAGTGCCCATGTAACGCGCAACGCGCATCATAGAAGCAGCTTTCCTGCTTAAGTATGAATCACTACCACCATCTGCAATAGCAATGCCGCCACAGGGCAAGACAGGACGATCTGTCCACAGTTGACCACCTATACGCGCATCTGACTCATAAACAGTATAGGTAATGTCGTGCCCTGCATCTGCTGCTCGCTTCAGCTGATAGGCAGCCCCAAGGCCTGCAATACCTGCACCAATCACAGCAACATGCAAAGGTTTTTTTCCTGAGCTCATCTAAGTGCTTTCTGAAGAGAATCTGTAAGCGCAGCAATCAAGGCAGGATTCACGGCTTCACTAGTGGCAAGCGTAGGCGTACGTACAAATTGTAATCCTAAAGCCTCGGCCTGCTTCGCAGCATCAATATCAAGATCATAAAGGACTTCCATGTGGTCTGTAGAAAAACCAAGAGGGGAAACAATCATAGTCTTAGCCCCTTTTGTGACTGCTTCTTCCATTACGTACTCAAGGGTGGGTTTGAGCCATCTTCCCCCACGTGCACCTATAGAAACGTAGCTTAGCGTGCCTGCCTCTATTTCTGAACCACACTGCTCTGCAAGTTTTGCATCAATACCTTTGATAGTATCAAGCAGTTGCTGATTGTAGCGTTCCGCCATCTCATGCGGATCATCGATAGGCAATGAGTGCGCAACAAAGGTGTGATGTACCCCATCGGTATAGCCTAGCTGACCAACAGCCCTACACAGCATATCTGTATGTGCCTGCACATACGCTGAACTCGTTCCAAAAGTCGGCGCGCGAACAACGTCAGTAATACCCAGTTTTGCCGCTTCTTTTACCGTGCGCAGATAAGGACCCTCCCAGGCAGCAAATGAATCATATGCCGTTATCGACAGATAAATTATGCGTTCACAGCCTGCGCCTGCTAAACGTGCCAGAGTATCCTCTAACAGAGGCTCCGTAAACATCATGCCTACTTCAATGTCTTGGATGTACTTTCCCGCTATACCGTCTTTGAGTGCCGTCTTTAGTTGGGCGCAAATAGCATCAGCAATATCTGCATTAGGAGACTTCCCCCCAATAAGCTCATATTTTGCACGGGCAGTTTGCACAATGCGCTCCATTTGAGCAGGAGGCACCATCCCCTCGCCCATAGCCATAATACGCTCTAACATAGGAGCGACCTCGTCCAAAGAACGAGGTCCGCCAAATCCCATGAATATGATTCCGGTTTTACGCACGAATTCTTCTTGACTCTTCTTGCACGGTCTTAATGAAGAATCTCGCTTTATCTGGGTCAGTATTCTTGTTGATGCCATGACCTAGGTTGAAGATATGACCTGGACGCTTGCCCACGGCCTCAAGAATATCAACAACAGCATCCTTGATTATTTCATCACTAGCATACAGAGTAATCGGATCGATGTTGCCCTGTAGTCCAAATTTTGGATCAATCATCTTGACAGCATTCTTCATATCAAGACGCCAGTCCAAGCCTAGGATATTTCCACCCGCCTTTTGGACAAGATCCATCATTGAAGTCGCGCCGTTTGCAAAGTGAATAACAGGAACATCTTTTCCGTCCTCGCCCTTACCCTTTGCATAAGCCGTCACAGCATCAAGTACTTGCTTTGAATAAGGCAGGATGCGTTTTTCGTAATCGATGGGTGAAACAAAACCAACCCAACTATCAAAGAGCTGGATCGCCTGTACGCCTGCATCAATCTGCGCGCACATATAGTCAATAATTGACTGAGTAAACTTAGTCATGAGAATATCCCAGCCCTCTGGCTCATTCCACATGAACGACTTACAGTTAATGAACTCGCGTGTTCCGCGACCTTCAATAGCATAACTAGCCAAAGTAAAGGGTGCGCCACTAAAGCCAATGAGCGGCACCTTATCCTTTAGTTCATGGCGAGCAATTTTGATTGACTCCATTACATAGGGAGTATCACGCAGCGGGTCACCAAATTTAAGTGCTTCTGCGTCTGCCTTTGAGCGGATGGGATTATTAATAAGTGGTCCAATTCCTGATTGGAACTCTAAGTCAAGCCCCATGCCGGGGAATAGTACAAGGATGTCGCTAAACAAAATTGCAGCATCCACACCAATTAGGTCGACTGGCTGCAAGGTTACTTCTACAGCAAGGTCGGGGTCGTAGCACATTTCAAGGAATGTCTTATTTGCGCGAATCTCACGGTACTCGCTCATATAGCGCCCGGCCTGACGCATCATCCACACCGGGGTGGCCTCGGTCTGCTCCAAACGAGCGGCTCGCAGGAACAAGTCATTGAAAGCCATACTTACCTCCTATGTCGATTTTTACCAAAGCGGTGTTGTCAAAGTAATATGTAACACCGTTTTACATTATAGCCCTGCGTCTGCTACAGCGGGGAAAATGAGTCAAACAAATCAGCAATATTTTGTCATATAAGTCACATGGTCCTATTTGCTATTTTGTGCCCATAATGCATGCAGAAATGCCACAGATACCGCTTTTCAATTTCTACATGCTACTATCAATGCGTGGAAATCTCTCAAAATATAGAACTGAAGCAGTTTACTGCTGGGCTTCGCTCTGGGTTTCCTATATTCTTAGGTTATTTACCCGTAGGTCTTGCCTTTGGAATCCTTGCTTGTGACTATGGATTTACTCCGCTACAGGCAATCCTTGCATCAGCCTTTGCCCTTTCAGGAGTCGGACAATTTGTCGCGTTGACTACACTTGTGTTAAGCGAGTCCATTGTTGCAAGTGTTCTGGCTTCTACCATTGTTAACTTGCGCTACATCTTATTCAGTGCAAGCCTATCCCCGCACTTGCAGGGACTTAAATATCGCACTCTTGCCTGGATTGGCTTTACCACTACTGACGAATCTTTCGCTATCAATAGTGCTGAGATTCGTGAACTTCGCGCAAGTCCGTCCAGCATAATAGGGGTGGGTACCGTTGGCTGGCTAGGGTGGGTATTAGGCACCACTGGGGGAACTATTGGCGCGCAGTTTTTGGGAGACCTCTCAGCCTTTGGTATTTACTTTGCAATGCCTGCCATGTACGCAGCACTCTTTATTGCCCTTGCCAGCAACCGCAAGCAAATATACTGCGGAATAGGCGCAGGTATCATCGTACTTATACTTTACGGATTGAATCTTTTAGGATTAGGACTTGAAACCTACTGGTTCACCGTTATCACTGCAATCGTTGCTGCCAGCCTTGCAGTTTGGATATTTCCCAAAGAAAAGAATGCTAAGAAGGGCACGGATACTCCAGGGAATGATGTGTGTGGTAAGGTCGCGAAGAGCACAGTGGAAGATGACGTTCAGTAATGGAACTTACTTCACAGTTTGCCATATGGGGACTTATCGCGGGGATGCTAGTTTTAAACTTTGCCCTGCGCTTTATACCCCTAGCTGTGTTATCGCGAATCTCGATTCCTGAGCCATTAATGCGCTGGCTATCTTACATGCCTATTGCTGTTATGGGCGCACTTATTGCAACTGAGGTTCTGTTGCCCGCACTAGATACGTTTTTTAATGAAGTCCGAATCTATCAGGAAGCCCTTCCTTATGCAGAATGTGGGAGCACCACACCCGTTCCGTATCCAATATTCTTTATGCCTTTGCCAGGTATTCTTGGGGTCATTGCTGCCATGGTGACCTATCGTTATACAAAGAGTTTTATCGGAGGAACCTTAGCTGGGGTTGTCGTGTTTGCACTGTTACAATTGCTTGTTGGCGCGTAATGCGCCCGAACTAAGTACATTACCCTGCGCACAAGTGATAAAAAGGAGTACTTTAACGTGACCCATCCAAAAGAGATAACTACCCTAGTTGTAGGAACAGGCCCTGCAGGTGTCATGGCTGCATACTATGCCGCCGCCAAAGGTCCCGTGCTTATGATTGATACTTTTACTCTGCCTCGTGACAAAAGTTGCGGAGGAATGATCCACCCCTTGTCAATAAATATTCTGGATCAAATTGAGCCTGTCCCCGAATCGCTTTTGCTTGATCCGCCAACAGTACAGTTCCGCTTTAATGATTGGGATAGGCAGATTATTAAAAATGTTGACCTGCACTTTTTGAATGTTGACCGCATCCCCTTTGATGAGTGGATGATGGGACTGCTGCCAGACAACGTCGAAGTCATGGATGCGACCTCTTTTGTAAAACATGAGGTGCTAGAAGACGGACGCCTACAATCAACACTACGCAAACATGGAGGAGAAACTGCCCATGTCGTCAGTGACCATATTGTAGGAGCAGATGGCCCCAGAAGTACAGTGCGCAAAAGCATTGACCTTCCTGCATACAATCGCTACATTACGGTGCAAGACTACTGCAAGCGCGAAGGAGATATCGAACCCTTTTTCGATTGTTTCTATTTCGCAGGCATCCGCGGATTTGCAGCAGGATACATTATTCCAAAGGATGACCGCGTACTAGTGGGATGCATATACTTTCCCAATACAAGACGCGCCCATGAGTCTCAAGATAAAATTTTAACCAGGCTACGTGAACGTCTGCCTATTGGCGAAAGTATAAAGCGTGAGGGTTGGATCGCGCCACGTCACAAAACTGCAGATGATGTGGGCTGGGGCAAAGTCGAAGGCAAGGGGGCTATCTTACTAGCAGGTGAAGCTGGTGGCTTTATCTCTCCCACTAGTGGTGAGGGAATTAGCTGGGCACTTGATACAGGCAAAACGGTAGGTCAGATTATAGCTGCACACGATAATCCGCAAATGATGCTTGACACTTACAGGCAGCAGACCATACGCCTAAAGAAAGATATTGCTCGTCGTCTGAAGTTTTATCCCTTCATGACCTCAAAGAGCGGTAAAAAGTTTGCAAAGTACATTCCCGAATTTGTGATTTCGCGCGTGACCCAGAATCTCTAGAGTAGGCTCAACAAACCCGTGTGGGCAAACTGTCCACACGGGCTTTTCTAATCTTGACTAGTAAAGCAGATGACTTAGGAATAAACTTGCAAAGGCAAAGTAAATCAAAATCCCTGCAATGTCTTTGATAGACGTAATAATGGGTGCAGATCCTGCTGCTTGATCAACATTAAGCTTAATCAAAACGTAAGGAACCAAGAAGCCCAATGACGCTGCTAAGGTCATAGTCACAACCAGAGTAAGTCCCACAGCCAGTGCAAGCGTTATAGGATAATCAAACCAAAATGAACCTAGTGCAATGAGCCCTCCACTCATAAGGCCTGCGGCAAGACCTAAATTTAGGCCTACCCCTAACTCTTTCATGAAATGCTTGAAAAAATCCTTCACCTGAATATGTCCCAGTGCCACTCCACGTGCAAAGGTTGTGGAGGATTGCGTGCCGACACTTCCACCCATGTCCATAATAAGGGGGAGGAAAAATGCAATGGCTACTACTGCTTCCAGTATCTCTTCAAATCCTTCTACAAGCATAGCCGCAGCAAAGCCAGCACCAAGGATAATCAGCAGGAAAGGTAATCTAACCTTCAGAATACTCCACAGGCTGCCACGTATCAGAAGCTCACTCCGATTTGACTCTTTTCCTGCAACACTTGCGAGACCCGACTGGATCAAAAGATCTTCAGTCATTTCTTCTTCAAGGATATCAATCGCGTCATCAATGGTAACGATACCCACAAGACGATCCTCTGCGTCCACCACAGGAATAGCAAGTAGATCGAGCTCTTTTAATGTACGTGCAACCTCTTCTTGATCAGTGCTTGTTGACACACTAACTACGTTTTTAGACATGATATCTTCAATAAGCGTGTCGTTTTCTGCGGTAAGTAAACCACGCAGCGAAAGCACACCTTTAAGCTTCTTTTGATTGTTGGTGACATAAAGCGTATAGATAGTTTCTTTATCTGCCGCAAGACTGCGTGCCTTTATCAAGGCTTGCTCTGCTGTCATGTCTCCGCGTAGAGATATGAATTCGGTGGTCATAACACGACCCGCAGTTTCAGGTTGGTAACCCAGCAGAATGTTGGTGCTTTCACGCTCTTCTGGATCAAGTGAACTAATGAGCCTTTTTGCTACCATTGCAGGAAGTTCATCGAGCAACCTTACACGGTCATCCGGGGGAAGCTCGTTCATGTACTTGATGGTGCGCTCATCAGAAAACGTACCTAATAAATTCTGCTGCTGATCAGTGTCTAAGCCCTCGAAAACTGATAAAGCAACATCTTTTGACAGCAGGCGGAATACCACCACTTGATCTTCAGGCGATAAATGGTGAAACGCCTGCAGGATTTCCATTTCATCGGATTTTTGTAAGAGATTTTTGAGAGCTTGCATGTCTCTCAGGCCGATACAGCCCACAATTTCATTTGCCAGTACATCAAAATGCATGATAATCAGTCCCTCCTCGTCTGAGCTTTAGCACTAAAAGACGTAGTCCTGAAGGTTCTGTGCAGATCAACCTACACAAAGCCTTCAAGCAGCTACCTTAAGCACGCCTTAATCCGACGATGCCTGTTCTACCCTTTAGCGTCTCTCGACAGTTCAGGGCAGTAGCCTGTGTTCTTTTAGGAGCCTCACCTAACAAGTTTCCTATTCGATTTCAAATTACGACCTAGCTATTAAACAATGCGCGGAAACATATGTCAACAGCAAATGAGAAATAAGCCAGAAGAACTTGACAGAAAAATAGAAGGGCAATCAGATAATTCTGAACGCAGAAACTCAACACCAAAAATAAAGATGCCGCCCTCTCTTACAAAGAAGGCGGCAAAGGCTACTAGCCGATTACCTGCAGTCGGCAGATAATCTTTAGTGGAATTCAGACAATTAAATCCAGGTTACCTCGCCAGTTGCAATGTCATACATTGCTCCAAGGACTGGAACAGCCCCAATTTCCTTGTTCTTGTTCAGAACCTCAACTTGACGCTTAACGTTAGCAACAGCAGCATCCTCTTTGTCTCCTTCATGCGAGATGTGAGGCCTGATGTCATCAAGTACTGCTTGCAGATTCTCTGAAAGACCTGTAGCACCAGCGTGTGAAGTATGAACAGCGCCACACATGGTGTGTCCTACTACTACAACTACAGCTACACCTAGGTGCTTAACACCGAATTCCAGTGAACCGAGTACTGATTTATCTGCTATATTACCAGCATTTCTCAGTACAAACAGGTCACCGATCTTCTGATCAAAGAAGATTTCTGGGGTTGTGCGCGAATCGGCACAAGTCACAATCGCTGCAAAAGGTTTTTGAGCATCTTTTGTTAGCTCAAGATCTTTCTTATTAGTATTTCTGGGCATAAGGTTGTCGCTTACAAAGCGAGCATTACCTTCCTTAAGATAGGTTAGCGCCTCATTGCTGTCAGTTACTTGAACATCGGGTGAGTGCAAATTCATGTACGTTTTCTCCTCTCGATTGTTGGTAATAACATATTCATGATACCGCAAGTACTGCAAAACGGAAGAAAGTGGCACGTAGGGAATATGTGAATCTCTATTGTAGGGAGGGTGAGAAGGCAGAAGCAACGTAAACCAAAAAGACCCAGGGCTTCCCCAATAAAAGCTATATTGACACTCGCAAGATATCCATACTATGATGTAGCATGCAAATTGAATATCCGGTTGGCAACCTGCAAGGTTGTTTCAAGGCTTAGACTTTAGGGCGGGAGTCTTCTCTTAGTGAGAAGGCTCCCGCTTTTTGTTTGTCAACACACAATTAAGTAAAGGGAATGATTATTTAGATGCAGTGGATAGAAGAAACAATTGAAGAGGTACTAAAGCAGCAAACTACAAGCACGCAGACAGGGTTATCTTCTGAGGAAGTGAACTCCAGGCGCGAAAAGTTTGGCTACAACGAATTTGATGAAGCTAAAAAAGAAACAATCCTGCAAAAAGTTCTGCAGCATCTAACTGAGATCACCGCTATTATTCTGCTAGGTGCCGCCGCTATCGCTGCATACATGGCGATTACGTCGGGTGAAGGCTGGGCAAAGGTCTGGGTCATTATGTCAATTGTAGTGATAAACACTGCTCTAGGCATCTATCAGGAAAGCAAAGCTGAGGCAGCCTTGGATGCCCTCAAAAAGATGAACAGTTTTACTACTACTGTTCTTAGAGATGGCATAAAGCTAAAAGTAGATGCACGGGAGGTTGTCCCAGGAGACATTGTTGAGCTTACTGCTGGAGACGTAATCACTGCCGATGCACGACTTATTGAAGTGCATGGGCTAACAGTCGAAGAAGCTGCGTTAACAGGCGAGTCTGTACCTGTCGAAAAGGATCCAAGCGCAGTTATTGAAGAATCTGTTCCGCTAGGTGACAGGGTAAATATGGTTTACTCTGGTTGCCTTGTGACAAACGGTCGTGGGCTTGCCGTCGTTGTTGAGACGGGCATGAATACGGAGATGGGCAAGATCGCCAATCTGCTCAACACAACGAAAAAACAAAAGACCCCCCTACAGCGACGCGTGGGTCAGATTGCCTCACGACTCTGTGCAGCGGCACTCACTGGTGGTGCCATTATGTTCGCTGTTGGGTATTTTCGTGACGGGTATCCGATCCCCGATCTGCTTCTTGCCGCCGTATCACTTGGTGTTGCCGCTGTGCCAGAAACAATGCCCATCATTGTAACGATGACACTGTCATATGGTGTATGGAAAATGGTTAAAAGAAACACCATTATCCGCAAGATTCCTGCGGTTGAAACAGTAGGCAATACTTCAGTAATTTGCTCAGATAAAACAGGTACGTTGACACAAAACAAGATGGCTATTCAAAAAGTCTGGAGTATTGATCATGAGGTAAAGTCAGCCGGTGATGAATTCGACAGTGATGAACGTTATCTGATTGAACTTATGGCAGCCTGCTCAAATGCAAGCATTGAGGTTTACGAAGGTAGCGAAAAAGCTATTGGTGATCCGACTGAATTGGCCATTATTCGCCTACTTAAGCAAAAAGGTTTAACCCGCGCAGAACTAAACCAAAAATTTCCTCGCATACATGAAATTCCTTTTGATTCGTCACGCAAACGCATGACAACAGTACATCATGTTGGTGATCAATATTGGGTCATTACAAAAGGAGCCTTTGATCGCATTCCTGTCACCTGGACAAGTAATCTGAAAAAAGAAGCAAGCACAATTCACGACTACCTTGCCAAAGATGCGCTGCGCGTAATCGCGCTTGGACTAAAGAAGTACGATTATTTGCCTGACATTATGGACGAAGAAAGCCTAGAGCGTGATCAGACACTTGTTGGTCTTGTTGGCATGATTGATCCACCACGTCCAGAAAGCAAGCAGGCAGTTGCCTGTGCCAAAGAGGCAGGCATCAAAACAGTTATGGTGACTGGTGACCATGTAGAGACCGCAAAGGCTATTGCACGCGATATTGGTATTTATCAAGAGAGCGACCTTGCCTTGACTGGGCTTGATCTAGACAACATGACCGATGATGAATTATTTGAAAAAGTACGATCTGTCTCAGTCTATGCACGCGTAAGTCCCGAGGACAAACTACGCATTGTGCAGGCGTGGAGCAAGCAGGGCGAAGTAGTTGCCATGACAGGTGACGGAGTAAATGATGCACCCGCCCTAAAGCAGGCTGATATTGGCGTCGCCATGGGCATCACAGGAACGGAGGTTACAAAAAGTGCTGCTGACATGGTTATTGCAGATGATAATTTTGCAACCATCGTTGACGCAATTGCTGCAGGGCGAACGGCGTATGACAATATTCGTAAAACGGTCTACTTCCTACTTGCTGTTAACTTTTCGCAGATATTCATTATGCTGATTTCAGCACTGTTACCTAGCCAATGGGGTTGGCCACTACCTATTATTATGCCACTTCAAATTCTGCTTATCAACGTGATTTCCGATGGTATTCCTGGGCTATTCCTTAGCTTTGAGAAAGCAGAAAGAAACATCATGAAACGTCCGCCACTGCCTAAGGCTGCAGGCGTTTTTGCTAGTGGCCTCGGAGCAAAGATTGCTCTAAGGGCTGCTACATTTACGGCATTAACACTGGGGGCATTTGCTCTTGGCAGCTGGGCTCTTGCACCAGTAGAAGGCTATGATCCTATGCGTACAGGCATAACAATGGCATTCATTGCTCTAGCATGGATGTCTGCTATAAATGTACTCAATATTCGCAGCGAAGACTCTCTTTTTAGGCCAGAAATATGGCGTCAAAACAAAGGGATGATTCTGGCTGTCCTCGGGTCAATGAGCATCACTGTACTTGTTGCAACAATACCACCAGTAGCACGCATATTTGAAGCAGTTCCCCTTACGGGAATGCACTGGCTAGCACTTGCAGGAATAACTGCTCTGCTCATGGCTGTCTCCGAAATTCAAAAATTGATTGGTCGTTTATGTCGATAATTAAGGCACTGCAAAAAAGCATGAGGGGTGCTGCCTCTGCCGTTATCCCTATAGCTATTTTTGTACTGATTCTAGGATTTACTATTGTGCCAAAACCTGTAGATGTGGCCCTACTGTTCATCGTAGGGGCAGGCTTCATCATTGTCGGATTGGCAGTCTTTACCCTTGGAGCAGACTTGGCTATGACACCAATGGGCGATGCTCTGGGTACCCTTGCTACCAAGAAAAGAAACCTGGTTCTTTTAGTATTTTTAGGGCTGATCTCAGGATTTATCATCACCATAGCAGAACCAGGACCCATAGTCCTGGCAGAACAAACACCTAATATCCCTGCACTTATTCTTATAATCGCTGTAGCCATAGGGGTCGGAATTTTTCTGGCGATTGGGCTTGTCCGTACAGCACTAAACCTTCATTCACGACCAATCCTCCTTGTGTCCTACGGAGTACTATTTGCCTTAGCTTGCTTTGCTTCAGGGGATTTTTTACCTCTAGCCTTTGATGCGGGTGGAGCCACCACAGGAGCTATGACTGTACCTTTCATCTTGGCTCTAGGAGTGGCAGTTGCACGAAGCAGTGGGGGTGGAAGATCCAATAGCTTTGGTCTTATTGCGATCTGTTCAATCGGTCCAATTATTGCTGTTCTGATCTTAAGTTTAATATACTCCCCAGAGGGTACTAGTGTCTTACCTGCAATGCACGTTCCTTCATACGGATATACGAATATGCTGCTGGCTGAATTCTTTGCGATGATTTCTACGTACATATGGGAAGTAAGCCTTTCCCTTATCCCCATTGTCTTACTTTTTGCTGTAGCCAAAATACTTGCAGTGAAACTTAAAGTTTTTGCCATACAATCATGGCAAGTTGAAGCAAGGCAGATTGCAAAGATTATCATAGGTGCATTGTTTACCTTTGGTGGACTTGTCCTGTTCCTCACCGGTGCAAACGTAGGTTTCTTGCTTGCAGGAAACTTGCTGGGAGAAAGTTTGGCATCGTTAAGTCACAGATGGCTGTTAGTGCCTATAGGCACGGTCTTAGGTTTTCTTGTAATAACAGCAGAGCCAGCAGTTCGTGTCTTGAACAAACAAGTGACTGAAATTACTAGTGGCGCAATCTCTCAAAAAGCGATGAGATGGTCACTCGCCATAGGTGTTGCCACAGCCGTTGGCTTATCAATGATGCGCGTACTGACTCACTTGCCTATCATGTGGATACTAGTGCCTGGATATGCTCTTGCTTTGGGATTAAGTTTCTTTGTTCCTAAGAAATTTACCTCGATCGCCTTTGATGCAGGAGGTGTAGCAAGTGGTCCTTTGACGTCTGCCTTTCTCTTGCCTTTTGCAATAGGGGCATCAATAGCTTTGGAGGGAAACGTAGCAGCGGATGCTTTTGGGCTCATAGCTATGGTCGCTTTAACGCCACTGATAACCATTCAGATGCTTGGACTAATTCACATTCACAAAACGAGAAGAAGCAAGAGTTGATCAGTTTCTTGATCGTCATCTGCAAAATTTTATGGATGCCTAGTCATGACTTGCCAAGCTATTCCAGAACGGTCAATGACCTCTCCACGCAGTCAAAGCTCTTCCACTCTACCTCTGCCAATGCCGGCTTAAAGGTTCTTTGCGCCAAGATTTGTGAATTCCGCAACAACTGGACTTCACAGGTGCTTGTAAGACTTTCTTTAATAGTGCCGCTCATTTCCCCCAGCTGCGGAGACAATAGTGGATGGGCATCACGCATCTGAAGTCTTAACCTTAATGTATGTTCACCCTGCTTAACCTCAAGCAGGTAACTGTCTCCATTCTTAGTAAAAGTTTTAACATGAGCAAGATTATAAGTAGCAAACCTGTGCTGAACACCATCCACATAGAAAACAGCAATCAAGCCATCAAAGCTACGCCCCGCAAGAGGAATGCGTGCCAGCGAAAAGAATAACGTATCGTGAGAAAGCACGTCTTGCCCATGAATCCAGATATACTCTTTAGGAAAGGATCTTCCCCAATCCTTTTCGAGGTAACCACAGCTATCGTCAAAGTCAAGAAGTTGTCCATTTAACCTTGCCTGCCCACTTATCTCATGGTGCATACTCAGCACAGCATGGTAGCATTCCATAGAATTCAGGTAAGCGAAGGGACCCATGATGCTGGGAGCATAAAAACTTGTTCTTAAGGGGATAATATTTGCAAGATTAAACTTACCAATTAACTCAATGTCATCTGCCAAAATATGTAGCTCAATACGGTCAAGGCCAAAGTAATTATCAGCAATGCGAATACTCCAAGGATCCTCATCGTAATGGAAGTCCTCAATATCATACTTTGTATACGTAGCAATACTTAGGTGACTGCTGAGAACCTGGATGAAAGCAAACTCTTTATCTTTTGTCCTTGATATCCCTGGAATCACAGCAAGAATCTCACCGCTGGCATCCTGGAATTTGAAGTACCATCCTTCAAAGTAGTTACTACCATGCAAGTCTTGAAAAAGTTCTGGATGCTTGATTTTTCTTAAAGACAATCTGCAATCTCATCTTCTACAGTTAATGTTAATGCTGCTTACCTCTTCTTCCTTCAAGCATATCACGGACTTATATAGGTCGGATGCGGCGGGATAGGCTAGACTACTACAGCTTCTGTATTGTCAGAAGGTACACTGCTTCCAAACTTGATATGGTTTACACCACAGGCAGAAAGTATCTTGCATACCGTTGAGTAGCGTAGGTCATCATCCTTTGACAAAGAGTGGTACAAAGTCTCACGAGATAGCCCTGTCCTTTCAGCAAGCTCTGCCATACCAAGTGCACGAGCAACATCACCAAGGGCTACATGGAACAAAGCAGGGTTTTCTCTCATGATTGCCTCAAGGTATCCTGCTATATCCTTATCATCTTTGAGGTACTCGGATGTGTCATATGAAGTAATGCTTGCTTTCATGATTGCAGTTCCCAGTTTTCAAAGTCCCTCTTGCCATAGATGACACCAACAACATCAATAACTTCTTCCTTTGCTCTTATCCTGTAGAACACGAGATAGTTGCCGACATTAAATGAACGACAGCCCATCTTTGCAAGCGCAGGCTCTTTGGCATACGAAAACATTTCAGGGCTATCACTTACTAGCTCTAAGACGTATTGTATTCGGTCGAGTAACTGACCAGCTGCTTGAGGGTTATCTAAGTTAACTGAAATGTACTCTGCAATGGCATCTACATCAGCTTGAGCAGAGGTAGAGAGAATAACCTCATAAGCCATGTTTGTCTCTTATTTCTTGCATTGCTTCACCAAGAGGAATTGTGCACCCTTCTGCAATGTCTTGAAGTCCTACTTCTAGCTTTTCTCTCAAAGCATCCATAGAAGTAAAGCGCGGAAAACTATCTGGGAAGCTGTGGTCTGAAGCAGGGTTTTGATGAGTGATTAACTCGTCATATTCTTCAACACCTAGTAATACGTATCTGCCACGACCGTGCTTAGTAAGAACTACTGGTGCTTGCTTCTCATCAACAAACGCAGTTATTTCACCAATGCTTGTTCTTAGGTCAGAAAGTGGTCTAATTTTTGGAAGTGTATGTGTAGTCATCCTTAGTTCCTCCTAGTGTTATGTACTCTAATTGTTGCGAAATAACATACAAATGTCAATACAGAAAAATGTACAAAATTCATGCCAATTAAAATATTTCACTATTCCTCATAACCCGAAGGTCGGTGGTTCAAATCCGCCCCCCGCGACCAACAGCACTACAACAATCCCAACTTTGCACGACGCGATTGCAGCAACTAGACCTCTTTCAGAATTCTTCGCTGGAGATTCGATATACTCTATCCTATCGACAGAAGTGATGCTGGGACTACACAAGGAGGACATCAGCTAATGCAGATAGATGATTACTTGAGTGTGCTTCACGCTGAATGCCATAGCAGCGCATCCGAACTTCAATTTAACAAGACTCATCCATGGCACTTCTTCTTGGTGGCCCTGTACGGTTCAATCCTTGAACTCACAGGATGCATACTGATCTTGGCGAAAAATAATGGCAATGCAGGACTCGGTGCCGTACTGCGAGTTCAGCTTGAAGCCTACATTGACCTCGCTAACTTGGCTGAAGATCCCTCCTATCTAGAATACATTAGAGCAGCGAACCTAGACCGACAAAAGAGAATATACTCGAAGGCGGCTGCAGGAAACACTTTCATCTGCGAAATAGCTAAGTCACCAGACTTCACAGATATCCAAGATTCCACGATTCAACAACTGAGCGTATTGACCGAAAAGGGAGTCAAGCCTCTTAGCGTTATCGAAAAATTCAAACGCGCAAATGTAGAGGAGGTGTACGATGGAGTCTACAGGAAGCTATGTTTTGATACGCACAACAGTGAGTCCGCGCTCATATCTCGCCACCTTGAGCCGTTGGATGAAGAAAATTTCCGAGTTGTGTACAACAAGCCTGTAAGCGAGGCTGATTTGCTCGCTTACCTTGGCTCATCAGCAGGCCTGCTAGTGAACGCAACTGAGTATGTGTACGCAGCACTTGAGTGCACAGTCCCTGCTCCGCTACGCACCCATCTCGATAAATTGGATGAAGTACACAAGCTTTATTCCTCAACAGAGAACGAAACCAGCGAAAGTTTCAAGTCAGCGTAGACGCGGCAGAATTGATTGTGCTCACAGCTTCTTATCATCGTGCCTCACTTCATAATTACAAAGATTCTAAAGAATTTATGAAAGGTAGTGGGTCAGATCAGAAAATGGTGCGCCCACAGGGATTCGAACCCCGGGCCTACGGATTAGAAGCTCGAAATTAAGCATCTGTCCACATTCACACAAGTCTGTTTACATCACATAATCGCAGGTCAGACGTTTGTCCACAGTTGTCCGCAATTGTTGGCGTTCGTTCGCACTGTGATAGTTCTGTGATAGTAGGTGATAGTAAACAAATAATGCCAATGAAAGCCGTCTTGATGCTCAACATTGGGGCGGCTTCTACCCTCTCCAATCACAAAAAATTGACTGAAAAGTAAGGAAACCCCGGAGGAGGTACTTACGCACCTTTCGGGGGTTTCTGCACATTTAGTATAGCAGGTTCACTACTTAATATCTATGATTTTCCTATGACGATTTATGAACATGAGCTTGCTGAGACCTTTTATCTCCATCGACCACTTCATTAGTTCTCGCTCAATGGCATCATCTGGAATGCGTTTAACACGGTGAGAATCAAAGGCTATCTTATCGCATTGCTTTAATCCGCGACGTAGGTTCTTCTCAACCAATGAGAGTTTGCTGCCGTTGGGTGCTTTGAACTCCCACTTGACTTGAGAGATATAAGCATCAGCACTGCGCTCTCTGTCGCCTTCACTCTTGCGTATAAACTCAACAGTAAAACCTGCGTCAGCTAAGGCTTGAGCAGTCTTTAGCTCATGCGCCCAAACATTTACTCCGCTAGGGATAATGATTTGTCCAGTCTGATTTTTCACGAATGTTATTGTAGCAGCATTTGGCTACAATTTATCGGTGCATGACCTTGCGCACACGAGCTGTCAACATAGCGCAACGTAGCATCCGTCTGTGGGCAGGTGTAAGTGTTAGGCATCCTTACACAATGCCGTGCTTGCAGCTGTCCATAGGTCGGATGCGATGGGATGACCTGAAGCTATTCCAAAGGATGTAAACAGCTAGTCAGCTCTTGAGTTCTCCAAGTAGTTATCTATATCCCTTCGAGTTATCATCCAGTGACCGTTGTTGTCCTCATAGGCACCAGAGACACCTCCGCTTTCGAAGTGGCTTACAACATGCGTCTCGCTAATTCCCCAATGCTTGGCTGCCACTTCGTTAATCCCTATAGGCTCATCAAGTATCTTTTTTACATCATCAATGCGCTGTTCGGTGTAGTCGAGATACTTTGACGTTGGTTGAACGCCTAAATACTTTGCTTGTTCAATTCTGTTCATTATGTATCCTCTTTCTGTCTCCACAAGTTTATCAGTTTTCATGCCCTTTGCTCTTGGTGTACCTAGTGAGCAAGTGCTTCTATTTACATGACTTGTTACATAGGTGTACATGGTTTGTATCATATTTACTACATGACTACACCCAATATTGCTTCCTCTGCTTCCTTGCTTCAAAGGCTCACAAGTGTTAACTCTTTGGTGCGTGGATGTGGGCTACAGGTATATCGAGCCAGCCAGTTCTACATAGCTCGGATGTGCTTACTAATGACATCAACTGACATCCTAGGCATGTCATGTCTACAGTGGACTAACTGCTGCGATTAGTGTGGCTTGGTGCGCTCTATTTAGATGTGGGGCGGGGGGAGGGTATATGTTAGATATGGACATCAGGGGGTACGGAACGTGCCGTGAGATATTTTCTGCTATTTCTGAGAATCGGTGTGCTGTTTTGGCTGCTGAAGCAAGTGTGCCACCCCGCATATTTACCCTAGTTTGCGAAGGTAAAATGGGCGATAAACAGACCTGTAGCGCAATTTATGAAAACGCGATGTACCCAGTACCCACCTCCCCCTACATATTTGAAGCTCTGTGATTAAGGTTTGCCCAGCTCACAGGCTATAGAAACACACT